>NZ_FXDJ01000001.1 GCF_900178525.1 Massilibacteroides vaginae | reverse complement strand
TACCGGACTATCCTCCCTTGTCATCTCGACCGCCCTCCTTTTTTAACCTAACCTACTTTCCCTGTCATCTCGACCGGAGTGGAGAGATCTCTGCATAGGGCTTCGTTCAATAATAGTCACTTGGTATGAGATGTTTCGACAGGCTCAACATGACAGTGGGGAATCAAGAGAATATCAGATGATTATGTTTGTAAACCTCCCCCGTCATCTCGACCGAAGTGGAGAGATCTCTGCGTATGGCTTCATTAAACAGTAAAAGAATAGGTTGAGTATAAATAGCTGAGACGGTAAAAAAATAGATCAAATACAATCCTTATAGTAAACTATATGTATCTTTGTCAAAAAGTATCCTTAAGGACTAAAGGTACACCGCATAAGGAAACAATACGAAATTAAAAATCATGGCATTAAAACCCTACATTATATATAATGAAGAACAGTTGAATAAAATTGGTAATACAGCCATTTATTTAGCTGAAAGAATCGGGTATTTGTCAAAAACTAAACTTTTAAAGTTGTTTTATATACTTGATGAGTATTCGATTCAAAGAGGTGGTATTCCTTTTCTGGATTTAACCTATAAAGTATGGAAATATGGTCCTTTGTCAGAAGAAATGTTCGTAGACTTATCTTCTTCAAGTCCTACTCAGCTAAAACCATATATTAAAATTGAGAATAGCTATATCAAAGCTAAAGCTAAATTTAACGATGATGAATTTACGGACAATGATATTGAGTTGATGGATAAGGTAATTGAGCTATTTGGTAGCAAAAAATCGGATGAGCTTGTCGCATATACTCACAGGGAGAATTCACTATGGTATAATATTGCTAAGGAAAAAAATATCTTGAAAGAACTACAAAACGGATTAATTAGCAATACTGAGTTTGAAATAGATCTTATGGATCTGCTTAAACACGACCCAATCAAACAGAGTATTTATAAGTCGTATAAAGAATTTCATTAAATGCTTCTTGAAGGATACATATATTATTTTGATCCTTTTTATTTTAAAAATGGAAACCCGGCGAAATCGAAATATGGGTTAATCATAAAGCTGATAGATGGGAATAGTCTTATTTTGTCATTGCCTACGCGGAAAGATCACGTGCCTTCTTTTTTCGAATTAACTAAAGATTCAGAATGTATTGAAATTCCTGAAGCAAATCAAAATTGTTATTTCTTTTCAAACCGAAAAGAAATAACAGATTGCGGAAAGAAGTTCGATTTTAACACATTTCTATATGGATACGAGTTGGATATATATAGCAACATTACTGTTTTCTATCCTATAGAAGGTATTCATTATAAGGTATGGGGAAAAGTGAAGGATGAGATTTTCAATCAAATAATTGATTGTTTTAAAAAATCTAAATCCGTTAAAAGAAAAATCAAAAGACTTCTTTGAGGTATGTCTTTTACATGTTCCCATATTTATCTACTCTTTACCCGATAGAATATTATTATTTCTTGTCATTCAATTCACCTTTCTTTTTCAATCCAACCACTCCTCCCTGTCATCTCGACCACCTTCCCTTGTCATCTCGACCGGAGTGGAGAGATCTCTGCATAAAGCTTTGTTTAATAATAGTCACTTGGTATGAGATGTTTCGACAGGCTCAACATGACAGTGGATGGGGCAGGGTTTTAAGGGGTTTCACCCCTGTGACCCCACATCATTTTTTGGCTTGATCCAAAAAACGAAGCAAAAAAGATCAAGGCTGCACTTCCTTCGCTAAAA
>NZ_FXDJ01000003.1 GCF_900178525.1 Massilibacteroides vaginae | reverse complement strand
AAGTCCATTCCGAGAGAAACAATATAGTAAAAGGGAGCGCAAAATAAAGTAAGAGAATAAGAAATCGCTTTTTATGTCTTTAATTATTGCAGAAACAAGTCCGTTTATATACTATTTACGATCAATTAATCTATACAATATGAAAATGGTTTGTCATCGAAACAGGTCGTTTCGTACAGTGAAAGAATATCAATGGATAAGAAAGAAATGAGTAAATTAAAAAAAACAGAATAGCTATTGTTCGTATCGATCTTATCCCTATCTTTGCTGATGATATAAATTGATCGTATAATATGTGCATTCGTGTACATTAATAGTATACGGTGCTTAGAAGGTTTATTTATTAACACTATTACTAATATTAATTATCTGATTATGAACAAAAAGTTTTCTACTTTGATTGCCGGTATTCTTTTTACCGGTGTCTTTCCGGTAGTTACGATGGCTCAGGGGATCAAGCACGATGCGGATGGGCTTGATTTGAAATCTGAGATCCCTTATCGTACGCAATTGACTAAACCGGATGTTTTTGATGTCACTTATAATGACTACGGTGTAAACAAAATTGAGCCTAATAAATGGTATCAATTGGAGGTTTCTACTAGTGGTGGCAATGTTTTAAAGGCTGTTCCGTTCACCGCTGAAACAAGGGTGTTAGTTCAGGTTCGTGATTACAACACGGGTGAATTAACATTAAAAGTTGTTGATCAAGATGCTTTGACTATAGGTACATCTGCGCTTCAGGGTGAAGGTTGGGAGGCGATAACAGAACCTTCTTTGAACTCGTCTTTATGGAAGATTGAAGTAGTTAGCAAGACTCCAGGTTCTTTTATGTATAAGTTTATAAATAAAGAAACTGGTTATGAATTGAGTTATAATTGTGCTGATGCGGTTAATTTGGAAAAAGCAAATGACCTGCCAACTTCTTTTATAGATGAATCTGCTACAATTATTAAGAATGACGTAAATGCTTGGCGTTGGTACACTAATGATGTGAATACTGCAGGCGATTTCTCAAAGTCTAAGCTATATACTTACAATCATACGAATGAAAAAGTATTAGGTCTTGTTCTTAATGATGATGATGAAGTTGTTTTAGTTGACATTCCTGCAACAGAGGTGGTAGGTACAGTTGGCGAAGAAATGGTAGGTAATTACAATGTATTAGCATTTACAGTTCGTAATGCCGGTGCTCATGTATTGAATGCTGCCGATTTGAACTCAATGCTTGATGCTGATGGATCATGGGCAAACAGATCTGAATCTGATGGTATTGCAAAATTTAAAGAAGTGTTGAAGGGTTTTGCCGGAAATGATTTCTTTAAGATGAAATATGTAGCAGAAGATACTAAAATTTCAAACTACCTGAATACAGATCTTACTTCACCTTACGGTGGTTATAGCATTGTTCTCAAAGCTGATGCTGATAAGTATTTTATGGTAGCAACAGATGCTACATATGAGGAAGATAAATTGCCGGGTTTACATGGTGGTTTGGTTGTGTTAAATGATAAGTTTGAAGGTGATCTGACAACAGCCCCGATGACTGCGTTAAAGGCTCGCTATCACTGGAAAGTAACTTATTTCCCAACTCCTGACAGTTTGGCCTTTGAACCACTGAACGCTTCTTATATTGCTAATGCGGATAAACAAGCAGGAAAAAAATGGAAGGATACTCCATTAAAAGATGCTGTTCCTGCAGCTTATTATAATACTGTAAATGCGGCTATAGCACATCCTGATGCTGGTGCGACACTAACAACAAGTGTTCCATTTAATAAAGCTGCATTGATTCCGGTTGCATTGACTTTGATGAATAGTACAGCAGGCATTGATAATAACGCTGTGTTAACAGTAGGACAACCTGCGAATGCTGTTGAAGCAAAATTGTATGTTACAATACCGGGGACACCTGCACAAGCAGCTACTCATAAATGGTATCCTCGTGAACATGGTCACTTTGGTCACCCTGGTCGCCCTGCAGGTTTCTATTTTCCACACCAAGGAGATGTGCCAACTCATTATTGGAATGGCTCTGCATTTGTCCTTGCAACAGAAGGAACACCTGCTACTCCAGGTAAATACGGTGTCCCTGTATTAACTACTGTTCCTTCTCAAATGGGCTTGAAGATTAGTTTCGATCATAAATATACTTATCTTCAACGTTCTTCTGTAGCTAATGATGTATATTTCATTCAGATCAGCGTAGATGATAAGAATAAAACGGACTATCGTAAAGAAGGCATGTACCTTGTTTATAACATGGAAGGTCGTTTGATTTATGACAGACCGGATGATTATCAGGATTACAAACAAATGCCTGCAACTCAATGGGTAATTGAGCGCGATTCTTGTGATCATTCCAAAACTGGCGCTAACTATGTTACGATTAAAAACCGTGAATATGGAGATAAAGCTCCTGCTTTGTTCTATGGTCAGTTGTATAGCGTTCCGGGAACGAATAAGTATTATATCATCAACCATGAGAGTTATGATGTAAAATCAAATTCAAACGGTAAATTCCCTGATGAATATCCGTTGTTGTCATGTGGTGATACGATCTATTTCACTCCGTTAACTAAGAGTTTCAAGGAAGATGCTACTTTAGGTTATAAGAAATTTAATCATGAAAGTTTGAAATATGAAACTTACGCGATGAAATATCTGAACGCTGTAACTTTAGGAACTCCTAATACAGATAACTTCCTGAGTGTAGATGAAGCAACAAGTTTCTTAAGCATAAACAAAAATCTTTGGAATGATTTCGAAATCGACACATTACTTGTAGATCAGGAATATGGTGTTAAGAGTACTAAGGCTGGCGCTGTTCAATTGAAGAGAACAAACTATGCCTTGAAAGTTCGTGATAATAATCTGATTGATAACCAATGGAGATACGTGGTTGTTAAAGAGGATGCGAATAAGAATCCTTATTATCAGATGGCTCACTTGAAAGATGTAGATGGAAAGAACGTGAAATTAGGAACATTCTATTTCAAAGCGGATCAAATCTCTGCAGACAAAACTCCTGTAAACGCTTATGCATTAGTTGATGCTACGGGTTGGAGTGCCGATGCTGATAAAAACAAGAAAGAAAACTGGGTTTACAAAGTAGGTTCAAGAGACTCAATGTTGCTTCAGGTTAATCCTGATGATACAGACCCTTATGATGGTCGTAAGTATTTTGAAAACGGATACAAACGTGCTGATGTGAAAGACCAGACAGCTAAAGTATCATTCATGTCATTGAATACTGCTCCGATGGATCGCGTATCTGCTTTCGTATTCACAGATTCTCCTCGTCCATTGTATAGAACTCTTGACCTGGAAGGAAACAATACAATTAGCAAAGTTTATCGCCAGAGAGGTGCAAATGCAGAGGCTACAGAATATCTGTTTGAAGATGGTAATAATGCAGCTGGTTTAGAAGCCGGTGAATATATTAAAGGCTTCAACTATCTGGGAGTTACTGCTGAAAACGTGAAACCGGTAGGTAATGGAACGACAACAGCAATGTATATTGATTCTGTAATCTCTTCTAATCCTCGCATGCCGAAATATTTATTCTTTGTTGCTCCGGATAGTATTGCTGATGGTCAATGGTGTCAAACCGGAGTTCATGGTTACTTCCCAAGTAAAGAGGCTGCTGAAGAAGAAGATGCTTCTCACCACGTATTCTATAACGGTTACCTGGCTGGTCGCGTAATGATTAACCTGAATGACTCAATTGAAGAATATGCTGGTCATGACATGTTGAATCAAGCTCGTAAATACGGTTTCAGAAACTATAGCCGTCTTGGATTTGTTGAAGCAATCCATATGAATGTAACAGCGGAAGAAGCTGCAGAAAAAGACAATGCATTTGGACTCAAGGCTGGTGAATATCTGTTTGTATTCAAAACGACTACGATTAAAGACGTTACAAGCAAATGGAATGTAATTCATCCGGATAGTCTGAACAAAGCTGTTAAGGCCGGTGCAGTAGATCAGATCACTCTGACTGCTAACCATCAGAATGTTGCCTTCTCATTGCGTCTGACAGATGATGAACAACAAAAAGTTTTGTTGGAATCCAAAGGTCTTAAAGTAGCAGGCTCTTATGGAACATTCAGCGAAGCAAGTTGGGTACAGATCCTTGACGGAGTTCCTGTGTTAGCACAGAAGTTCAATATCAATGGTGACCATACAGAGATTGACGGAACATCAACTCTTAACCAATTGGTAAATCAAGCTCAGATCTTCCGTATTGGTGAAACTGATGAACTGCCAACTTCTAACGAAGATATCAATGTAACAGATGTTAAGGTTGTAGCCGGAAACGGTAGCGTAACTATCCTTAACGCTGCAGGTAAGACTGTTGCTATCAGCAATATCTTAGGACAAACAGTTGCTAACACAACAATCACTTCTGATAACGTAACTATCGCTGCTCCTAAGGGTATCGTAGTTGTTGCTATCCAAGGTGAAGATGCTGTAAAAGCAATAATAAAATAATCAATATAATATTAATAAATCACATGCACCGCCTCTCTTCTTCGGAAGGAGGCGGTAAGTAACTTGTGAGAAGTGAAAAAGTGTGAGCGTTAAAATAAAGTAAGAGTCTGCTTCAGCCTGTGAAGGCAGAATAGACATAATCAAAGTACAAAAGTTGGCCCGGGAAACCGGGACGACTTTTGTCTTTGTTATTTAATCAACCTCATATATGAAAATATGATGGACAAAATAAATGTGTTAAAATCATTGACCACAGAATGAAATAACTCGAGATGAGTAAAAAGTGGTGATATAAATTACCAAAAAGATTTATGGCCGCGTCTGCCTGTGGAGGTAGACGCGGTATTTTTTAGTTAATGTCCATTTTGACACATCTCTAATTTGGGTAAACTCCCGGCTTATACCAAGATCTGTCTCAGGTAATCTACACAAGTGGCAACTTCTTTTTCTGCAGTTGACCAGGGAGCGATCGGATATTCCAGTTCGATGTCAACATAGATTGGCCATTTTTCCTGTTGGAGTAGCTTGAGTAGCTCGGCAATAGGTGTTTCGCCCTGACCGAATACCTGATTGGCGTTTGCAGGATCTGTGGTAGGTCCTGTCTTATCTTTGATGTGAATACTGTAGATCCTGTCGTGGTATTTCCGGACAAAGTCACACGGGTTTTTTCCGGTTGAGCCATAATAGTGCCCGGCATCAAAGTTCAGCATGATAGTTGGATTTACTGCCAGGATTGCGTCAACATCAAAGTCAGGCTCGGCATACTGCATATGGTTATGCATGCCTACATACATGTTGTGCTTTTCGGCAAACGGAGCTAACTTCTTGGCAGAATCAAGCGAAATCTCTTCTGTTACGGCTTTAGCTCCCATTGCTTTGGCTACTTTGAACGCGTAGTCTATTTCTTCGTCCGACCAACGGGCTGGGCTGAATTTTACAATATGTGCCTGAATTCCGTTATCTTTCAGTAATGTGCGTGCTTCTTCCGCTTTCGACATGGGCAGGTTGATGCGCCATTCTTTGATGTCTGCATTGTACTTATCTACAGCAGCTTGTTGTTCCGCTGTAAACGGGTAGGGAACTCTTATATAACCGCTTCCGACTGCAACGTAGCGATATTCCTGATTGGGTTTAGGCTGTGCGGCCGGATCACGGCTCTCATCGCGGAAGACTTCCGCCAACGGATTTTCCGGAAGTCCCATGTATTGTTCCAAATCTCCGCTCATCAGCTCAATAGAACTGATACCTGCTGTTTTGCAATACTTGATAATGTTGTCGAGACCTCCCGGCATTGTGCGCCAACTGTAGGTGATAGTTCCAATCTGCACACCACTGAATTTAGACCCCTCCTCAACGGGAAGACTATTTGTTGTGTTGCTACCGGTACAGGAAGAAAAACCGGGTGTAACAAGTGTTGTTGTAACCAGAGCAGTTGCTGAGGTTCCAAAAAACTTTCTTCGAGAAATTTTACTGTTTGTGTTTTCCATAATGCATATTTTATTTGAGTGATAAGTCTGCAAAACCATTCGGATAGAATAGGTGAATATACTTATTATTTACACTTCAATTATTTTTTTGTGTTTTATAGTATCTTCCTTTAAGGTTATTTCAGATTTCTCTCCATAGAAACTCTCCACACGTTTTATTTCCGGCAAGAAAAGAGCTTGCTTTTTTTTAGACATTTTCTCAAAGATAGATTATATACGTATACAAAAACCCCCTTTATAAAACACACTAAACTTGTTGCTAAATTTCAATCACCAAATGTAATTGAAAGCTATGGCTTGTCTGTGTTCTACAAAGGGGGTTGATCAACTTTTGTGCTTGATTTGTTGATCGTAAGTGTTGTGACTAAATTAATCTGAGAGAGAAATCAACTGCTGATTCACATTGTTAATCAAATAGAAGATTATTTCGCTTTGCCTTTTTCTACATAACTCATATCGCCGAAGGATTCTAATGTGAACTTTCCGTCTTTGTAGGTTACTTTACATACGGCAGCATTTCCCATGTGTCCTGCTGTTGGTTTTTTACCAGAACTATCTAAGTCTGAAAGGAAGATACCGATAGACATACCATGACCTACCATCAATACATTTCCTCCACCATTTTGGGCTTGTTTCTCCGCAATATCACGAATGGCTTTTTGTCCTCTGGCTTTCACTACATCATAAGGTTCGCCAATGCCAAGAGTTTCTAATGCGGCAAAAGCATCCACCATTTTCTTCATTAATGTAGGATCTTTCTCCAGGTCTGCCATCAATTCCGTATACGATTTATAACCAAGGCGAAGTGCAGCATCATTCCACATTCTAGGATTAAACTCCCCTTCATAACTACCGAAACAAGTTTCGCGCATTTGAGGTACTTCGGTTATCGCCATATCATTTTGTCCTTTACTGTCTAATACGATACGTGCTGTTTGGCGAGCACGACCAAGGTCGCTGGAATAGGCTGCTTTAAATATAATACCATCGCCTTTCAATCCCTTGCCCAAATATTCCGCAACCTCAATTCCAGCAGGTGTCAGAGGCGTATCTGCCCAACCTTGAACACGGTCCATCGTATTCAAAATTGTCTTACCATGGCGCGTAATATAAAGTGTTACCGTATTGTCTTTCGCGTCTTGTTTTTGCGCAAAAGAAGTAGGAACAAAAGCTGACAGCATAAAGCCGATTAATAAAATGTAAGTTTTCATGATTATTATTTTTTGATTGTTATTATAACAGGATAATGGTCTGAATAAACAGCTGTAAAATCATCTTTGATCACTTCACACTTCACTAATTGCTCCTCCATGTTTTTGCTTACATACAAATAGTCATACCTCAGTGGATGATTTGATTGATCGTAAAACATTTTAGTAGGAGCAGTGGCTATAAAGTGTGGATGAAACGTTTTGAGAGCATCAATAAATCCAAAATTCAGGATTTTTTGTTGAACCGAATAGTCTAACTCATCATCTTTGCTCAGGTTCATATTTTGAGGTCTCTTTTTTCTATCCTCCCTAATGAAATCGCGCAAAAGGTTGTTGTCATATTCCTCTTTATCCAAAGGAGAAACCGAATTCAGGTCGCCCATAAATAACCATTTTTGATCTGAAGAGCGAGATGCGATAGTTGCTAAAATTTGATCTACTTCAGTTCCCCTTCTTTCAGACGAGAATGGATGGAAATGTGTAATAATAAAATGCAAACCTTCAATTTCAGCTTCCAAAAATCCATGAACGGTATTCTCTAACACCCTACGAACGTTAACAATAGGATATTTGGAAGTAAGAGCTACAGGGAAACTAATTGCACCATCAGGCGCGGGCTCTCTTACGATATAACAATACGGATGTCCATAGCTGCGAGCCAGCTTAGCCAAATTGTTTTTGTTTGCAGTTTCAGCAGGTATAAAGTCCGGATCTACAGTCGTGAATCCGTTCATCTCTTGCAACGCTACGATGTCAGCATCTTGTGCCTTAATCCACTCTGCAAATTTAGACTTATTGGCCGTAGTGTCTTGTTTCATTCCCCAATACACATTGTAACTCAATACTTTCAACGTCTTTTCTTGTGAAAAAACACTTGCTGAACACATCAAGGCAACAAATAGCAATATTATTGTCAATTTGTTTTTCATAATGCTTAGTTTAGATTACTTAGAATCTGATTTTAGTTTTAAATTCGATTGTAAACGGACGGATATAGGTTCCTACTAAAGGTTTGTCGTATAGTGCTGTTGCTTGTTCGGCATTCGTGGTGTTTGTTCCCGAAATAGAACCCTGAGCACCGCTTTGGTTCAACAGATTGACAACGCTGATTCCGAAGTCTACATTTTTGTCGTACTTGTAGTTCAAGCCGGCAAAGGTTTCCCATCTTTCTTTAAAGATCAGTGTGTTGGGATAGTTCGCGTATTCTTTGCTAAAGTAGCGCGCGCTTCCCCAGATTCTGAATTTTCCGAACGTATAGCTTGGGTCGATTTCAATCAATGTTTTTGATACGCTACGTGCCACATTGTCGTTGTTGTTAACCTCTTGTCCCCAGCTGGTTGTAAACTCATAGTTCTTGTATTTAGGGTTTTGGAGGGTAAGCAACATGTGTAAGTCGAAGCCTTTGAATGGGCGGAACAACACGTCGGAAGTCCAACCGATTGTACTTACATCGTAGCTGATTGTTTTCTTATCTACCGCTCCGGTTACCGGATCGTTGAACGTTGAGTTGTTCTTGAAGTTTGTGCGTTTGATAGAGGTTACTTTAGAAACAAGACTAAGCATCGGGTGATTGAAATAAACTCCGGCTGCAAATCCAGGTATCTCACATTTGTCTATTTGAGGGTCGTCAGCACCTGCGTACATGCTTAATTTTCCGGCTTGTTGCAAATAATAAGCGTCGGCAAGGAATCCGAAATTCTGGAATGCTTTCCATGTTGCATTTGCTGTTACGCTAAAGTTGAACCAATCCTTCTTTACATCGGATGTTTTGCCCGAAACCCAGTTTGTTCCACCGGCTTTTCTGTCCTCTGCCGAATACCAGTCGCCATCAATGCGTTGCCACTCCAAACGAGTACCGGCGTCTACCGTAAACCTGTCGTTGATTTTCCACTTTTCGGTAGCTACTGCTGCCATTTTGTTTTCAAATCCGTTATAATACTGCATAGCACCATTGTGTTTGCTATTACCACTTTTGTCGGTTTTACGTACCCACTGTCCGTTACCATCGGCATCCATGGTCCATTCATCGTACACCAAAGAACGCGGATTGGGCGCTACATCAAACTGATAAGAATAGGTAGCCGAAGTTGCTTTATCTACATTGTAATACCAATTGTGCAAGCCTACCATCCAATGATGATTCTCTGTTTTCTTACTTAATTCCACACGTGCCATCACGGTGTTTTTCTTTGATTTCGGCGAGAAGATCATCATGCCGTTTTGTACATATCCTTCGTATGGAGCGTTGGGGCTGTCGGCATAATAGTATCTTTTATTTCCTGCCTTCAAGTCTGCCTCCGCCGCATTCGGATCTACGCTGGAAGTGATTGCCGTTAAGTATGGATTGTATAGTCCTGAATTAGAATACTGATAGCGGAATGTATAATCCAATATCATGCCATTACCTATTTGCTGATCACCCAAAATATCGACTACGTGTGATGTGCTTCCTCCATCTTTCATGGCATCCCAAGCCACGGCTTCACCTGTCAAAGGATCGATTGCGTTAATCATCCCTGATTGTTCAAGGTACGAATCACGTCCGATACGGAAGCCCGGAAGTCTTGACACGCTACCGTCTTTATGATAGATATACGGACTTTGTTTGGCGTTGATGGATTCACTGTTTGCAAATTTGTACTGAATACCGATTTGTCCGGTTTCATACTTCTTATTCAGAAAGCCCTTGTAGATTTGCGTTTTATCTAAAAACGTAGAAATATTCGAACGGAAAGTTCCCGGGTCCATATTTAAAAAGGCAGTAGCCGAATAGTACCATCCGTTCTTCAACGGACCGCTTATATTAACATCACCTCTTAATAACCCAAAAGAGTTGGTGGTGAAACCGGCCGCGCCTTTCACAGTTTCTGTACCTCTATTGGTCCATGTGCTTACCGACACGCCAATGTCGCTGGCAAGCAAAGCCGTTTCGGATACATTCAGCACCTGAAATTTAGACACGCCGTTATCTTGTCTCCACACAGCAGTAGGCATCTGCCCCATAAAGTCATAAACCACCGGCAGTCCATTTTCCAACACAACCGTTCCGCCCACACTGGCAGGTAAACCAATATTTACAGCCCGGGGACCATTATCAGCCGATGCGTTTAGCATCACATTGGCAGTTCCTCCTGCCTTTTGAGCAACTTTTGCGGTGTCACTCTTTGCTGTCTCTGTGTTCTTTTGCGCCATCAGGTTTGATGTGCCGAAGAAAGCGAGCAGGCTTGTTGCAACTAAAGATATTGTTGCTTTTTTCATACTTTACCTAAAATTTAAAATCGTTAATTGTATTATTTAAGATTATATTTTTCTGTTCTGGCATCTTTAATAATGCCTTTCCAATTGAGACCAAAACCAAAGTCGTAAGTATTTCCCTCAGTGTCTTTGTGGCATTGCATATCACGACCTACGTCTTCATATTGTGCTTCCACAGTTAACATATCAGCCGGCATTTGAATTGGTAGCAATCCATTTGGTTCATAGTTGCCCGATATTATCTCCATTAAGGATTTATCGGAACTTCCAAATTGAAGGATGATTCCATCCATCTGATTCTCAAATTCGCTGAATACCATAGGGTTTGAAAGGTCAATAATGGTTATGACAGGTTTCTCCTGCATCATTTCACGCGTGCGCAGCATTACTTCCAAATCGTTGGCATTTGCAGTGCGAGACGTTTTACCATTATATGATCGGTTGTTAATCGTTGGGTCTATCACCGGATCACCTGCAGCCATGCTTTGTTTACGTGCATTCGTAGCCGTATAAGGTGAATATTGGAGCGAGATGGGAATATAACCATTCTCTCCGGCTAAACGATCTGTTGTGGAATAGCCATTAAATTCACTTTTCGGATTTTGCACAAACACAAGAGCAAAGTCTGCTTCAGTCGGGTTTTGTGTTACTTCATAATATTGATTCACAACATCCAAATTTACCGGATAATCCAACGTAGGTTCAGTCCATTGTCCCCACCAATTTATTGTAGAAGCTGTATATCTTTTAGGAATATATACTTTTTTCTTCTGTGCAATAGGCAATATATTATTCTTGTTTTTTAAGAGAATAGTAGATTTAAGTTGCGCTTCGTATCCTGCTTTCATAAACTCGTCATTCCCCACAGTAGCAACACTCGCTTCTACATCAAGGTATGGATTTTCAAATAAACCTAAACGGAAAATGTTTTTCAATAAGCGCACAGCCGATTGCTCGAAACGATTGCGCATATACTCCTCACCAAATTCCGTTACCCCCATTTTGTAGGCTTCTAAAACCGGCTCTTTATCGTTGTTTCCACCAAATTGATCCATCCCTGCTTTGATACATATATAATGTCGTTCGGCAACGGTCAATTCTTCCACACCCCATGGTTTCCCTGCAAAATCCGCCGGAGTTTTACCTTCATCTGCTGTTATCAGCCAATCGGTACAAACCACACCATCATATCCATATTTGTTTCTCAGCAAATCAGTAATAATATATTTGCTGAAACCATTTCCATAATTGGTTCCATCCATCGCCTGATTGTAAGAAATAGTATAATAAGGCATTACGGCAGAAGCTTCTCCGGTTTTACCGGCCAATTTAAAGGCGCCTTCCGTGAATGGTTTCAAGTGTTCTTCAAAATTCTTTCCCGGATATACGGCAAATTTTCCGTTTGCCCAATGTCCGTCACGCCCTCCTTCTTCAGGGCCTCCGCTTGGCCAATGTTTTACCATCGCGTTTACACTTTGATAGCCCCATCCCTTTTCAATTTCACTGTCTCCTTCTGACGTTTGAAAGCCATCAACATAGGCCCTGCCCATATCAGTCACCAATTTTGTGTCTTCTCCAAAGGTCATTCCTAAGCGAAACCAACGTGGCTCGGTAGCCAGATCTACTTGCGGCGATAGTGCTGTTGTAATGCCCAACGCTCTGTATTCGGTTGCTGCCACCTCTCCGAATTGTTGTACTATCTGAGGGTCAAAAGTGGCTGCCAGTCCAATTTCGCGTGGCCATTCGGAAATAGTTCCGCCATCGGCATTGAACTCCGCTTTTGTAGTTACGGAATGACGGGGGTCTGAGCTTGAATTGCCGGGAATACCCAATCCCAAACTTTCTACATACGCTTGCATTTGGTTATTCCAGCGTGCCGCCGTTTCCGTGTTTTCCAAGCCCATCAATAAAATATGTCTCAGATTGTCTTCCTTTAAAAACTTCTTTTGTTGATCACTCAAATCCCAGGCGTTAGCACCACTTTCCGAATAGGCTTTACCATTATATGTACCAGCTCCAAAACCAAAAGACGGAGCCGGCAACATTTGGTGCGCACTATAAAGCATTAATCCGGCAATTTGTTCTACACTCATCTGTGAAGCCAAATCTTTAGCCCTTTCGTCTGAGTTTAGCCGCCAGTCTTCATACTTGTCTAACTTACCGTTTTTATTCAAGTCTTTAAACCTGAGGCCATCTTGCTCAATAATAGTCACTCCCGAGGATGGAGAGTAGCCTAGCATTCTGCCTTGCCCACTTTCTACCAATACAAAATCTGCAGTTTCCCGTTGAGGAGCACTACATTGTATCCCCAGGAATCCAATTAAAAGAATAGATAAATATACCTTCATAGCTTTTTATTTAATGCGTCATTACGACACAAAGGTATCTAAGTTATTTTCGCCGCCAAATTTAAATGCGTCAATTGTACGCAGTTATGTTTTAAAACACAATTGTATCATTTATAGGCACTTCTTGGAACATCCAATTTAACTTTACTATATTTGCCATGGAAATTATACTAATTCATAGGACTCTGGTAAAATGAAATCTGATGATTTAAAATATTATACAGAAGATAATATTCACCCCGGCTTTTCTGTAGATTGTGTATTGTTGAGTTTTCACAAGGGGAAAATAAAAGTACTACTAAGGAAATTTGCTTTAGATGATTATTACTCACTTTTAGGCGGTTTTATGTTCAATCATGAAGACGCCAATCAGGCAGCACACCGAATATTAGAAGAAAGATCCGGCATAAAAGATGTTTTTCTAAAACAATTCTATCTGTTTAGTGACCCTAACAGAACGATTACTTCTCAGAATAAAGATTATTTAGAAATAAACGCAGAATCGGAAAATGAAGGTAAATGGCTTTTAAGGCGTTTTATCAGTATGGGCTATGTAGCGATTGTACAATATGATAAGGTGGTACTATCAAAAGATGCCGGTGAGACCTTAAAATGGTACGACATCAATAAATTACCTCCTCTGCAATCCGATCACGCGAACATCATAGAAAAAGCGATGGACAGCATCCGGATGGTGTTTCCTGTCGTACCTGTGGGGTATGAGCTGCTACCTGAAAAATTCACAATGACTGACCTGAGAAAAATATATGAGATCTTTTTGAAGAAAAAATTGGATAGAAGAAACTTTCAGCGCAAAATTCTCGCCAATGATTGCATCGAACAACTGGACGAAACAGTGGAGGGAAGAACGTATAATCCTTCCATTTTATACCGGTTCAAATCTCCGGACATTGGCTTAGTGTTTTGACGCATCCTTTATTAAAAAAAAGATAAAGGTTATTTTTTCAAATATAAAGGTTATTTTTCGAAAAATAACCTTTATGTTTTTGGGTCTTCTTAGTTGCTGATATTCAATGATATACAAAGGTCTGTTTTTTTACCTTTTTTTACCTGTTTGCAGGTGCGAAATTATCTTACAATGAACAGAAAAAAGGGACGAAAAACGGAACGGTAAGGTCTACTAAAATGCCGTGAAAAATAGATACGAAAACCAGGTCTTTCCCACAGTATCGGGTGATGACGGGTAAGGTGGTGTCCATTGTAGTGGCTCCTCCGGCGCAGATGGGGGCTAAGCGACCGAAGTATTTTACAAACAGTGGCGCTCCGAGCAATGCCATGATTTCACGAAAGATATTGGCCATAAGGGCAATCGTTCCCAATTCGGCAGCTACTTGTACACCAAGGGTGGCTTCTTTTAATTCTGTGATGAGTATAGACGAAAGTGAATAGTAGGCGAAACCACTACCCACAGCCAGACAGTCAAATACACTCCACCGACTAATCAATAAGCTGATCAGGGCAGACGCGATCAGCGTTCCGGTTATTGTGGCAAATGGAACCAATAGTAAGTGAGGACGAATGCTGAAGAGTATTTCTTTTAGTTTTTTGTCGCTTCCAATGCTGATCCCTACTTGCAGCATCAGGAGATAAAGCACATAGACTGTAAAGTTTTGTTCTGTAAGAGAGGTAGGGAGTACATCAGCCCAACCTAAACAAACTCCTAATACAAAAAATCCGACAATAATGAGGCTTCCCTTCATGATTCGGCCTCCTTTTTTTTGAAAAAGAACCGGTAAACAACCCAGGCTGCAATAACGCTGCCCAATGTTCCGGCAAAAGCAATCAGGAATGCTTCGAGGCCGAGTGTGCCTAGGTTATTCATGATCAGTTCATTGTTGCCCACAGAAATACCCAGCAGGAAAAGTAAGAGATAGATTGTGAAAGAAATACTTGTGTTCAGTTGTTGAAGAAAGGCTATCTTCCTAAGTAGATAGCCAATTCCAATGCCGCCGAACATAATTCCGATAATTACAAACATGCCCGTTTATTTATTTTTTTGCAGGTTTACAGGTGAAAGGAATGTCCATGCCATCGCTAAGTGCCTGCCCTTCCAGTTGATTTTTACCTTTCGTTTTTAATTTAACGTCTACCGCCTGCCCATCGATATAAAAACTACAAGCGTAGTGGTCTTTTTCTTTTTTAATCTCTTTTATGGCTACGGTCGAATATTGGATTTTCACCTCACCACTAAGCTTTCCATCCTGTTCCTTGATTAGAAACGTACCGTCCTGATAACCATAAGGAGCATCAGGTGCAGAAAATTCCCACAAATTCACAATGTCCTTGTTTTGTGCCTGTAACGCCACACAAAGAAATAAACTACAGATAATTACCATTAATTTTTTCATGACATGTTGATGTTAAATTAAACAACAAAAAAAATCGCTGTTCAAATATAGATAAAAAACACATAGCGCTAAAGCATGGGATATCGTATAGCTAAGAATATTTTTTGAATAAAAAATCTCTATCTTGTATCCAATTGCATATAAAAGGGAAGAAATGAATATTGAAGAACTACGTGAATATTGTTTGTCCATAAAAGGCTGTACGGAATCTTTGCCGTTTTTGAGGCAAAATGTGTTGGTGTTTAAAATAATGGATAAAATGTTCGCTTATATTGCATTGGAGCCTAAAGACGGAATTTTCAGGGTGAATTTGAAATGTAATCCGGAGAAATCAATCGAATTGCGTGAAAACTATGCGGGGATAACAGCTACGGATTTTAAATCTCCACTTTGGAATCTGGTTACACTGGATAGCGATGTCCCCAATAAATTAATAAAGTACTTAATTCAACATTCCGTAGATGAAGTTGTTCAGAAACTCCCAAAAAAGAAACGGGAGGAGTATTTGAGTTTGTGAACAAAAAAACAGGAGGGAAACTGTGCTGTTTCCCTCCTTGCTTACTTTCTGCTACAAATAGACTAACAAACTATATGTTGAAAAGCTAAGCTTTCGTTTTGTGTGTGTATAAAGTAAATAGACTGTTCCGGCTGATTGTTTATTTACTGAATTGCTTTCCCTTCATCATCTAAGATTACTATTTTTTCACTTTCATCGGCTTTAGAAACTAATGTTATTTTAGTGAGTTTCTTTTCAACGTTGTAAGCCAGTTCTTTTACAGTGAATTCTTCAGAAAGCTTTGTGATTGCGTTTTGAACATTACTGTTCAAATCGTCAAATGAAATTTTTACATAAACGTCTTCTTGCTGAGCAACGTATTCGATTGTTGACTTTTCAGCTACATCTTGTTGAGCGTAAGTGCTTATTCCTGCACATAACGTTAGAGCAAATGCTAATACCATTGTTTTCATGATTCAAAAATTTAAATTGATAAATAAATAATTATTAAGTTTCACTTTCGATTAATTATATCCAATACTTGTTCCAAAAAATCAAGTGATACGCAAGTGTGGCTTTATTGTTTTGTAAATCAATAATTATAATTTTTGTGGCACGATATTTCTTTCTGAGGAAAGTGTGTGGAAGTGTGGAAATCTTCCATGGATTTGGTTGTGGAAACGAGAAAAACGTAGAAAAAGACAGTGACTTACGATAAGTCTTGTATTTTTGTTTTACTTATGCCGGGTATATTAGAACATAAAATTCGCATTAATGCTACACTTATCTATTTAGTGGTAAGTCTGATCTGTGTTGGTATGCTTGCTTATACATATTATTTAAAAGCGGATATCAAAGAGCAGAAAGAGCGTGTTTCCCACTATCACAAAGAGTCGATATTGGCCAATCGTATGATTGATAAGGTGAATCAGGCGCAGATAGAAGTTAATCGGTATGTGGCAACTCGTCAAACAAAGCATTACAAGGCTTTCCAGAAGAATTTATCGGAAGTAGAGGGCTTGATCGATACGCTGGGGATGTCTGCCGGAGATTCCATACAATATGAAATATTACTTGAAATAAAGGGACTGCTAAAAGAAAAAGGACAGATCATTCTACGGTTAAATAACCAGTTTTCGAGCGCCGCTTCTTCCGACAAGGTGGATGAACTTATTGAACAATACACACCCGCGGTTCAGGAGGTGCTTGTGTCGACAACGGTGAAGGATACCTTAGTGCAGACTGTGCCGAAGAAAGGTTTCTGGCGAAAGCTTTCCGGCTTGTTTACGTCCGACGAGGATACACTGGTTACGCAGCGTGTGATTAAAACCGATACGCTAAAAAGATTGCAAGCTGATAGCCTGTATCTGGCAAGTGAGGTGAGCGGAATTGTGGAAAAAGTAGAAGCAGAATATAAAACACGTTTGTTGAATATTGAACAACAAGTGAATCGTCTGATCAATTCGGATCATGAAATTTCGACGAAAATTTACTCTTCGTTGATTGATTTCTATGATAATATACTTTATAACAGGTGGTCGGAAGTGCAGCGAAGCGATTCGCTTATTAGCGAAAATAGTCGTTATTCAATGATAAGCGGAGGAATTGCCCTGGCGTTGATTCTGTTGTTCCTGATCCTTATTTTCAAGGATGTGAACCGTGCTTATACGATGCGCAAGTTGTTGGAAGAGGCTAACAAACGTACTGAAGAAACCATGCAAAGCCGGCATCAATTATTGTTGTCTGTGTCGCACGATGTAAAAACTCCCCTGAATTCTATTATGGGTAATCTGGAACTTAAGGAAGCAGGGGGGAAGTTTGATCCGGCAGAGATCCGGTCGATGGAAAACGCGGGAAAGCATATTCTTACTTTGCTTGAAAACCTACTGAACTTTTCAGCCTTGGAACAGGGGCATCTCAAAAAGGAAGAGCAAAAGTTCTTCCTGACAGATTTCTGCCGGGAGGTTTGTGATTTGTTTTATCCTTTGGTTACGCAGAAGGGGTTGACGTTTCTAACGGAGTTTGAATTTCCAAAAGACTTGTACCTGCAAGCGGACGAACTAAGATTAAAACAGATTATTATTAATGTATTATCAAACGCGGTAAAATATACGCAGTCGGGAAGCCTGAAATTGGTGATAGATTGCAACAAAAGCCGACTATGGTGTCAGATTTCGGATACCGGTGTAGGTATTCCCAAAGAACAGATCAATACGGTGTTTGAACCTTTTTCGCGGATAAAAGAGCATACAACGATGGCTTCAGGAAGTGGATTTGGTCTGTATGTGGTAAAAGGTTTGGTCGATTTGCTGGGCGGAAGTATCCGGCTGACTTCCGAAGTGTCGCAAGGTACTGAAGTAACAATCATTATCCCTGTCAGAGCAATTCCTGTTGAAAAAACGGACGAATCAACAAAAAGGATCTTATTGATTGATGACGATAGTGCTTATCTGTCTATGTTGGAAACCATGCTGCACTGTTTAGGACACACGGCAAAGGCTTGCCATTCTTTAGCCGCTTTTGAGAATGAGCTTTTATCCCTTGAACAGTACGATGTGGTATTGACCGATATGCAAATGGGAACATTCTCCGGAGAAGATATACGGGAAAAAGTAAGGAAGCGCTCTGCAATAATACCGGTAGTAGTTATGACGGCTTCGTCTGGTTATGCTGAAAATAAGGCTAAGGAACAGGGCTTTTCCGCTTATTTGAGAAAACCGGTGAGTATTTCGTCCTTACAACACGTAGTTGGCGGAAAACAAACCGTCGATCTGAATTCGTTGAATGAAATGCTGGAGTACGATAAAGAAATGATACATGCCGTATTGCTTGCGTTCGTTACCTCTACCGAAGAGAATATCCGGCATCTCGGGGAAGCGTTGGGTGCTAAAGATACTGAACGTATCGCTTCACTTGCGCATAAAATGTTGCCCATGTTTTTACAAATAGGCGATCTGCCTACCTCTTCCGCGCTTGAGAAGATGGAGAAATACCGTGGAAAGTCATTCGCGGAATTACCGGATTGGGAATATGTTGTTGAATCCTTGATTGAAAACGCAAGCAAGTTAATTGCTGTGATTAAAAAAGAACATTTAACCCAGCCCAATTAAATATCCATACCATAGGAGTGCATCTTGTTATACAAGGTTTTTCTATCTATTTTTAAGAGCTTGGCGGCTAATGTCTTGTTGCCTTGCGCGCGTATTAGCGCTTTCTCGATCTGTTGCTGTTCGTTTTCCGGTCGTAGCGGCAGGTCTTCTTCTGAAAAAGTAGTGGAAAGAGTTGGAGGCAAATCACTGAGTGTTATTTCATCACCTTCGGTAAAAAGAACAGCTCTTCTGATTGTGTTCCGTAATTCCCGGAGGTTGCCCGGCCAATGATATTTTTTCAGAACGGCAATTGTCTCTTCCGTAAAACCACTCACCGTTTTGTCGAGCTCCTTATTCGCGTTATTCAGAAAATGGGTGGCGAAATGCAGTATGTCGCTTTCTCTGTCTCTCAACGGCGGTATCTGGATGGATAATTCGTTTAACCTATGATACAGGTCTTCTCTGAATTTACCTTCGCTGATAGCATGCTCCAGGTCTTCATTTGTTGCCGCGATGATTCGTACGTCAACTTCAATATCTATCGCAGAACCAACCGGACGCACTTTAAGTTCTTGCAAGGCCCTCAACAGTTGTACCTGAACATCATAAGGCAGATTTCCGATTTCATCGAGAAAAACAGTACCTCCCTGCGCTTGTTCAAACACCCCTTTTTTATCCGCAACGGCTGAAGTGAATGATCCTTTTAGGTGTCCGAACAGTTCGCTTGGCGCTAATTCCCGCGACAAACTGCCGCAATCAACAGCGATAAACAAATTGTCTTTCCGTTTGCTGTTATCGTGAATCATGCGTGCTACGTATTCCTTTCCGCTGCCGCTCTCTCCGGTAATTAAAACGGATATACGCGTAGGCGCTACTTTCAGAATGTGCCCATACATCAGTTGTGCGGCTTTGCTTTTTCCATACACCACACCTTCCGATGATAGCTTGGTTTCTTTCTTATGCCTGACTTCAGCGGTTACCGGAGTAGCCAAAGCCTGTTCCACTTTTTGTTTCAGTAACTGTGGGTTTATCGGTTTGGTGAGATAATCAAACGCGCCTAATTTCATCGACGAAACGGCACTTTGTATTTCTCCGTAGCTCGTCATGATAATTACTTGAGAAGTTGGTCTGATTTCTTTGATCCATGTAAGTAGCATAATTCCATCCCCGTCGGGTAAACGGAGATCAGAAATGATTAGTCCGAAAGATTGTTTTTCTATCGCTCTTTTGGCTTGTTCTATTCGGGAGCACCAGGAGGTCTCAAAGCCGTTTTTTTTGAACCAGTTTTGTAGCAATGTACCAAACGAAGTGTCGTCTTCTACTATCAGGATATTCTGTTTCATCTGCTTCTTTTAGTCGATGATTTGGCATAAAAGGACCGAAAGATAAGAATTTATGAAATAGGAAAGAGTGCCTCTCTTCACAAAAAAACTATATATTTGTTTACCCTTTATAATTTTCACAACAGTTGAAATACGAACAGGTATGAAACTACGGAAATATCAATCAAAACAAAAAAAGGAATGAAAAAGGAAAGACAATATAAAGAACCCAACTATTCGGTAAGTCCGAAGACGGCAAAACTGATCATGACTGTTTTCTATGTGCTGAGAATAATTCTCGTTATTGCCTGTATCTGGGGACTGATTCTTATTTTCAGGTAAAAATAAAAACCAATTCGCGGGCGTGCTTGTTGTAGATCAAATGGAATATCCGATCGACAACGCGTGTTTAAAAAAGTTAAAAACAGGGCCCGGTTTTCTGTTTTTAGCCGATTTTTTATGTTGCTGATAATCAGTGCGTTGTATATACTGAAAAACATAAAGGTTATTTTTTGAAAAATAAAGGTTATTTCCGAAAAAATAAAGGTTATATTTTTCTTTATATAGTAATGTAAAAATCGCCCTCTGTTTTAAGACGAATTTGAATTGTTAATTATTTACATTAATCGGATTTTTTTCCTAAACTTTTGTTGTTGTTCTGAGCGTATTCATGCATAAATAGAAAGCACCTATTGGGCGCATAAATTTATAAAGCATGTAAAAGCAGGGTGTATTAAGGTAATTCTTTCTATTTTTGCCACTAACTGGACTTGAAGTTTTACCATTATCAATTAAGATAAAGAATAGAATCGTGGATGAGAATGAATAATTGGTTGAAAAGAATTGGAATGATCTGTTTGATACCAATTGTGTTGGTGTTGTTAGTGTCATTGCTCCTTTATGTACCGGCGATTCAAAACTTTGCGGTAAAAAAGGCAACCGGATATGCTTCTGAAGCAACGGGTATGTCGATTTCGATTGATCGTATCCGCTTGTCATTTCCGCTTGATCTTTCTGTTCGTGGTGCGGGAATCCGCACTGTTTCATCAGATAAGCTGCTGTCTATTCAGGAATTATCTGTCTCCATAAAACTACTTCCGTTATTGAAAAAGGAAGTGTCCATCAATGGTATTCACCTTAAGAATGCCTCCTTAAATACCAATAACCTGATTGACGGAATGATCGTGAAGGGTGAAATTGGTAGTCTGTTTGTCAAAGCCGAGCATATCAATTTGAATACGGAAACCGCTGTGTTGGATTTGGTTGAGTTTGCTGAATCTGACCTGCAGCTGGAATTGACCGAAAAGCAGGAAGAAGATACAACAAGCACGCCCGTAAACTGGCAGATCGGATTAACGAAACTGTTGGTCGATGATGTTGCCTTTTCTTTCGCGACTACGGCTGATTCTTCCCGCGTTTCCTCTTTCCTTTCGAAGGCGATCCTGACGGGAGGCGTGTTTGATCTGAAAGAGGAATTGTATGCTGTAGAGCGTTTTAGCCTGAACAATTCATTGCTAAGCTACGATACGAACGGGGGATTACCGCAGGAAGGATTCGACGCGTCGCATATCGTATTGACCGACGTGAATTTTGCTTTTGATTCAATTCGGTATAAGGATAAAGAAATCAATACGAAAATAAGTAGTTTCCAACTGAAAGAACGTTCCGGTTTGGAGGTTATATCGTTAACAGGAGCCGTTCAGGCCGATTCGAGTTCCATTGTAATTCCTGAAATAGTATTGAAAACGCCCTATTCGGAAGCACGTTTGCTTGCCACTGTACCTTGGAGTACATTGGATGAACAGGCAAGTGGTACGTTGCGGGGATTATTTTCTGCATTTATCGGCAAACAGGATGTGTTGATCTTTTCCGGTATTCCGGCAACTTCTCCTTTTGTTGCGGCCTACCCCAATCGCGATTTAACGCTTACAGTTGGTGTAGAGGGCAACCTTTCTTCCTTAAAGATTCAGCAGGCGAAGATGGCGCTGGATAGTGCGTTTGTTTTGACCGCTTCGGGAAAAATGAAAAACGTAACGGATAGCCTACATCGTTCGGGAGAATTGAAACTTCAGGCAGCTACCGGTGAGATAGATTTTCTGCTGGAACTTCTGAATAATGAAACAAAGCAATTGTTGAATCTACCCACGGGAATGACGCTGACAGGAGACGCTAGTTTGAAAAACCGGGCATATAAAACCGATTTTGTGTTTACTGAAGGAGCCGGGAAAGTAGCATTTACCGGTGGCTACGATCTGAAAAACAATTCTTATGAAGCCATTTTGAAGGTGGATAGTCTTGAGCCGGTTCACTTTATGCCGCAGGATTCTTTGTATTGGCTGACTGCCTTTGTGGAAGCCAAAGGGAAGGGTACGGACATTTATTCGAAGCGAACGCATGCTGAATTGGAAGGCGAAATTACGGATATTCGTTACGGCATGACGTCGGTATCAGACGTAACGTTGAGAGGCTCATTTAAAGAACATTTGTTTGATGCTGTGCTGGAAAGTCGTTATCCGTTGGCCGAAATGACTCTTTCTTTATCCGGAATTTTTGAGAAAAATAATTTGGAAGGAATGCTGATCGCAGATGTTGAGAACTTAGATATGTATGGTTTTCATCTGACAGAAAACCCCTTTTCAACCTCTTTCCAGCTTTTTACAGAGGTGCGGTCGGATTTTAAAATGGATCATTTGTTGGATGTAACCCTTGGAAACTGGGAGATGAAAACCGCAACTCAGCAGGCTAAACCCAAAACACTTACCCTGCATGCCCGAAGTAATCCGGATACAACACGCGTATCTTTCCATGCCGGCGATCTGGGAATTATGCTTACCGGTACGTCAGACCTGATAACCATGCAGAACAAATTACTAACCGCACAAAATAATATACAGAAACAATTAGAGCAGGATTCTACAATTAACGTGGAGGTTTTACGTCCGGATTTGCCGGAGATGTTGCTGACTGTTCACGCCCGGAGGGATAATCCGGTATATAATATGTTGCAATATTTTCTGAATATGTCTTTCACCGGAATGGATATGGTAGCATCTACCTCTCCTGAAGATGGATTTCGTTTAGATGCAGGGGTGTACACCATTATCCGTGACAGTATGCTGATCGATACGGTAAGAATGGTTGTGCGGCAAGATACGTTGGGGTTACTTTATAATGCAGACGTAATTAAAAAGAAGTACCTGACCCAGGAAGCGTTTGTAGGAGGTGTAAATGGTAAGATCCGTTCTCGTTATGCGGATGCTGAATTTTATTACAAAGACCAGCGTGGCAAAACCGGATTGGAATTAGGTATTCGCGCGGACAAAGTGGAGGAAGGCATGCGCATTAGTCTTTATCCCGAAAAACCGACCTTGTTTTTCCATCCTTTTGTTTTGAATGAAGACAACTATATTCATATTAAAAACACAAAAGATATAGATGCCAATTTAAAACTTACAGGAAATAATAATGCCTCATTCTGGGTACATTCCCTGCCAGAAGACGGCGGGATGGAAGAGTTGCATGCCGAGCTCAGTCAGATTAATCTGGAACTGATCTCTAAAGGCTTCTCATTCATGCCAAATTTAAAAGGACTGCTGAATGCCGATTTCCAATATGCGCCGATAGACAGTTCCTACATGTTGGTGGCAGATATGAATATTGATAATCTGCTTTATGAGGGTGGGCGCGTAGGTGAATTAATGCTTAATGGAGTATATCTTCCTATCGATCAGAATAACTCGCAGATGGACATGCACTTTTACCGTGACCGGGAAGAGATTGTAAATATAACCGCCCTGTATACCAACGATAAAAAAGATTATATTGAAGGACAGGTGAATATTATTGACCTTCCGTTAGCGATGTTCTCACCGTTTATTCCGAATAAGATGGCAACATTGGCCGGTGTGTTGAACGGAAATGTTTCGGTAAGCGGAACAACCGAATCGCCTTCGCTGAATGGGGCCGTTCAAACGGATAGTGCTTCTGTTTATGTGTCTTCGGCAGCGTCGACTTACCGTTTTGAAAACAAACCGGTGGAGATAATTAACAATCTGCTTTCGTTCAATAAATATAAAGTATATGCTACGGGTGAAAATCCGTTTGTTTTAGACGGAACGATTGATCTGAACAATCCGGCGGAAATGATGACCGATCTGACCATGAATGCGAACAATCTTCAACTGTTGGATGTGAAGCGCAATAAAGAAAGTCTTGTTTATGGAAAACTATTCGTGAACATGAATTCAACCTTAAAGGGACCTATTAACTCCTTGAAGATGCGCGGAAACTTACGTGTTCTGGGCAATACGAATGTAAGCTATGTTATGGTTGAATCGCCGCTCACGGTACAGGATAGACTGGATGGCTTGGTTACTTTTGTGTCTTTTGGAGATACACTTTTCAGTAAAAGAAGACCGATGGCCGGTTTAGCGTCCGGAGGATTGGATATGCAGCTGGGCATTAAAGTGGATCCTGCCGTACAAATGAAAGTGGACCTTACGCCCGATCGTTCCAGCTATGTGGAACTGGAAGGTGGAGGAGACTTGGTGTTCCAATACACACCATTAGGTGATATGTTGTTTAACGGGCGATATACCCTGACCGGAGGTACGGTACGTTATGAATTACCGATTGTGTCGGCCAAGAACTTTACAATTAAAGAAGGTAGTTATGTGGAATGGAGTGGAGATATGATGAATCCACGACTGAACATGACAGCGACCGAACGTGTACGCACCTCTGTTGCGCCCGAAGGACAGTCTTCACGTATGATCAACTTTGATGTAGGTATAAAAATACAACAAACATTGGAGAACATGGCGCTCGACTTTACACTGGATGCGCCCGAAGATATGGGTATGCAAAGCGAATTGACAGCGAAAGGTGCGGAAGAACGCCGGAAATTAGCCGTAGGATTATTAGTAACCGGAATGTATGTGGATGGAAATAGTGTAGGGTCGGGGATGAATATGGGATCAGCCTTGAATAGCTTTTTACAGAATGAAATTAATAGCATTGCAGGAAGCGCGCTTAAAACGGTAGATATCTCTTTTGGTATGGATAATTACGACTCGGCAGAAGGAAACCGGACGGACTATTCATTCCGTTTTGCCAAACGATTCTACAATGACCGCATACGTATTGTGATCGGTGGTCGCCTTTCTTCCGGAGCAAATGTAGAAGATTCGCAATCAGACAATTTTATTGATAATGTTTCTATAGAGTATCGATTGGATGAAGGAGGAAGCCGTTACGTTAAGCTCTTTCATAATAAAAATTACGAAAGCTTGCTGGAAGGAGAAATCATTGAAACCGGTGCCGGTATTGTGTTGAAACGCCGGATGACGCGTTTGTCGGAATTGTTTGATTTCAGAAAGAAGAAAGTTGAACCGGTAGTAGAGGAGGAAGAACAATGATGAAATCAATGATTAGATTAATAATTCTGTACTTTATAGCCATCTCTTTCGTTTCCTGCTATACGACCCGAAGTTTACAGGAAGGGGAAGTTTTATATACCGGAATAAAGAGTCTTACTGTAGAAGATACAGAAAATACCAAAGCGAGCGATGCCGCAAAAGAAGAAATTGAGGCTGCTTTGGCTTATGCGCCGAATAATGCTTTTTTAGGTAGTTCGAGCATGCGTACTCCATTCCCCTTCGGACTTTGGGTGTACAATGCCTTTGTAAATAAAAAGGGAGCTGTTAATAAATGGATTTTAGAAACGCTGGGAGCTAAACCTGTTCTTATCGGGACGGTTAATCCGGAGGTGCGAACACGTGTTGCGAAGAACCTGTTGAATGAACACGGATTCTTTAACGGTACAGCTTCGTATGAGATAGTACCGGACAAGAAGGATTCTTTAAAAGCGGGAATAAACTATCATATCGTGTTGAATCAAGCCTATACCTATGATAGTATTCGCCATATTCGTTTCAGGCATCGCGCGGATACGATCATGCAAATGTATCAGCACAGGCAAATTATTCAACCGGGCGATAATTTTAATGTGATGAGCATGGAGGCCGAAAGGCAACGGGTTTCCACGCTGCTCCGTAATGAGGGTTACTATTACTTCCGCCCGGAACATATCGTTTATCAGGCAGATACAACAATCACATCCGGAAAGGTGGCGTTACGTGTAATGCGTAATCAATCAATGCCTCGTAATGCGCTTAAACCCTGGAAGATCGGGCAGGTTTCGGTTGCTCTTATGGGATACGACAATGAGAAACCTACAGATTCATTACTTTACAAAGATCTGAAGATCTATTATGAAGGTAAGCTCCGGGTGCGTCCTACTGTTCTTTATCGCATGCTGAAGTTTAATCCGGGCAGCTATTATTCCGAACGTAGGCAAGAACGCACCCAAGAGGCATTTGCCAAGTTAGGAATATTCCGCTACACGGAAATGCAATATACTCCTCGTGACACTTCCCGCCGTTGTGATACGTTAGATCTTCGGATCAATACCGTGTATGACTATCCTTTAGACGGCGAATTGGAATTCAATTTTAAAAATAAAAGCAACAATCAGATGGGGCCGGGTACGGTTTTTAGTCTGACTAAACGCAACCTGTTTGGTGGAGGTGAGTCGCTGACCGGAAGTGTAAACGGCTCTTACGAATGGCAAACGGGCCGACGTATTGATAATGGAGGAGGATCCATAAACAGTTATGAATATGGAGCCAGTTTGTCATTGACATTTCCGCGTGTTGTTTTTCCGGGATTATTGCATAAAGGATTGGATAACTATTCAACGACAACATTCCGCTTGAGTGGTAATCAATTGAACCGGGCCGGTTTTTTCAAAATGTTATCTCTGGGAGGAAGTCTGGTGTATGAATATCGACCAAGCCGGAATAGCCAACACGTGCTGAGTCCGTTTCGTTTGTCGTATAATAAATTGAGAGACCCGACCGATGCGTTTAACGAACTAACCCAAAAGAACCCCGCGCTTCGACAAAGTCTTCAGGATCAGTTTATCCCGGCGATCTATTATTCGTATGTGTATGATAGTCCTATGAAAAAGAGAAGCGGAGATCGTATCTGGTGGGAAACATCGATAACAGAAGCCGGAAATCTTATCTCCGGAATTTACGCGTTGAATGGGCGAAACTTCAATGAGCGGGAAAAGAAAATGCTGGGTAGTCCTTACGCCCAATTTATAAAATTCACCAATGAACTGAGGTATAGCTGGCGTATAGACCGTAACCAATCTTTGGTTGGACGTGTAATGGCCGGAATTATATATAGCTATGGCAATGCCCGTGTATCCCCCTATAGCGAACAATTCTATGTGGGCGGCTCAAACAGTTTGCGGGCCTTCACAATCCGTAGTATCGGTCCGGGGCGGTTTGCGCCGGACAAAGAAAACCGCTATGCCTATATTGACCAAACGGGCGACTTAAAATTTGAAGCGAATCTGGAATACCGTTTTCGTATCATGGATGATCTGCATGGTGCCATGTTTGTTGATGCGGGAAATATATGGCTGCTGAGGAATGACCCCAATCGTCCGGGAGGCTATATATCGGATGCGAGTTTTCTGAAAGACCTGGCCTTGGGTACAGGAGTCGGCGTTCGTTATGATATGGATTTCCTGGTGGTTCGTTTTGACGTTGGTCTGGGTATTCACTTACCGTATGATACAGGTAAGAAAGGGTATTATAATATCCCTAAGTTTAAAGACGGACTTGGTTTTCACTTGGCGATCGGTTATCCGTTCTGAAAAAATCCATACATTTGCGTGGAATTGATTAATATTGAATGAATAAACTTGATAAATAATGGCAAATTTCTTTACCTCCTTATTTTCCTCGTCTGTAGAAGAAGCTACGGATGGCATTAGTAAAAGCGACCGTAAAAAATTTGATATTCTGAAGTATGATGGAGTAAGGGCACAGAAGATCGGCAAGTTAGCCTACGCTATAAAATGCTTTACCGAAGCGTTAGCTATCGATAACGACCTGGAGACAATGAGCTACCTGGTTGGTGCCTACACCATGACGCATGAACACGAGAAAGCCCTCGAAGTGCTGGACAGTATGGTAGAAATAGAACCGGAACAAATAAACACCCTCTTTACACGCGTCAGTGTGCTGTTTCTGTTAAACAGAGAAGAAGCAGTTATGGAAGAATGCGATCGGATTATCAGCTATGAACCATCCAACCCACTTGCTTATTATTTAAAAGGAAGAGCCTGCAAAAACAGAGGAGAGCTGGATGCTGCCTTAGATAATCTTTCGAAAAGTATCGCGTTGAAACCGGACTTTTCGGATGCTTGCCTGCTGCGTGCAGAGGTTTATCTGAAGAAAGAAGACGGCGTGTCTGCCCTGAAAGATGTGGAAGAAGTGATTGCACGGGAAGGAGAGGAAGAAAACGCGTACTTGCTGAAAGGAGCCATACACGCTTTCCTGAAAAATGAAACAACAGCCGAAGAAGACTTTAATAAGGTGCTCGAATTAAACCCCTTTAATGAAGAAGCTTCCCTAAGATTGGCTGATTTACTGATCGTCTCTAAACGGTTAGACGAAGCCCTGATCGTGTTGGACGAATTAATTGAACTGTCTCCCTCTTTGTCAAAAGCCTATTCAGAGCGGAGTAAATTGAAAAAAGAAATGGGCAATGAAACCGGTTCTGAAGAAGATTTGAAGAAAGCGAAGGAACTTCAGGAAGAAGATATGGAACAGACCGGACAAGCGGATTTTAGTAATATGTATAAAGGAGGCATATTTTAAATACGAAAGAGAACAGGGTGAATTTTGTGAAGATAAAAGGTTTAAAAAAGATGTAACCATTTGTTTATCCGAAAAAAAGAATATAACTTTGCCGCCCGAAACACTGTAAAAAGAGGATAATAATAAATATAGAATAAGATGAAAAGAACATTCCAACCTTCTAACAGGAAAAGAAAGAACAAGCATGGCTTTCGTTCAAGAATGGCTACAGCAAACGGACGCAGAGTATTAGCATCTCGTCGTGCGAAAGGAAGAGCTAAACTTAGTGTATCTGACGAATACAACGGTTAATCCGAATATCATTTGATTAATGAATAAAAAAGGTATCCCCCAAAAGGATACCTTTTTTATTGCCCATAAACTTGTGACCTCCGCTTTTTTCGGTTGATCGTGTTTTTGTATCTATTTCAACTTCGGATCAACATACACAAAAATGTCGCATTAAAAAGCAGTGATTTTTTGCAATACTATATGAAAAAAAATATAAAGGTTATTTTTTAAAATATATCCTTTATTTTTCCAAAAATAACCTTTATGTTTTTGGGTAGGTATAATCTATTGATAATCAGTGTTGTAAGAAAGCGAAAAAATGACGTGGAAACGCAGGGTTGAAACCCCTTAAAAATCCTGTCTCTCCCTTGTCACCCTGAGCTTGTCGAAGGGTCTCATGCCACCCCCGCTGTCATGTTGAGCCTGTCGAAACATCTCATACCAACCCACTGTCATGTTGAGCCTGTCGAAACATCTCATACCAACCCACTGTCATGTTGAGCCTGTCGAAACATCTCATACTGTCTGACAATTATTGAACGAAGCTATATGCAGAGATTCCTCCACTTCGGTCGGAATGACAAAGAGGAACGGTCGGGTTGAAAGGGAGGAACGGTTCCTTCCCCGCTGTCATGCTGAGCCTGTCGAAGCATCTCATACCATCAGACTATTATTTAACGAAGCCTTATGCAGAGATCTCTCCACTTCGGTCGAGATGACAGGGAATACCAGCCGAAGCAACAACAAAAAAGAACAGACTATCCGTTTAATAATCGTTGGCTTTTTCCCTTTTATATCTTAATAGAACTTATAAAACGTCTTTAACCGAAGTATTTGCCGCTATGTAATGTTTTTTTTCTACTTTTGTGATGCTTATTATAAAGAAGTAAGGAATGAAAAACTTTCTTGTAAAACTGATAAAGAATCCTTTTTTTATTAATATTCTTTTGATGTTTGCAGTTTTGGTTCTGGTAATTTTCGGCACATTAAACTGGTTGGATAAATATACCCGCCACAATGAGGTGGTGGTGGTGCCGGATGTAAAGGGGTTGACCATGGAAGATGCTGCGTCTTTCTTTGAAAATAATGGTTTACGCTACAATATTATAGATTCGGTTTTTTCTAAAGACGTTGCTCCCGGAACAATTGTGGAATTAAAACCAATTGCCGGAGCGAAAGTTAAAGAAGGGCGTATTGTATTTATTACGCTCAACGCGCTGAGTTCACAAATGGAAACGATTCCGGATGTGGAAGATATGTCCTTTCGGCAGGCTTACGCTTTGTTGAGAGCACGTGGTTTTGAGTCCGTTGAAATTGAATATGTGCCGGGTGATTTCAAAGATCTTGTGATTGCTGTTGAACTGCGCGGTCGCGTGTTGAGAAGCGGAGAGAAAGTGCCGTTGATATCCCCTTTGATTCTGAAAGTGAGCAATGGAGAGGATGAGGTGTTGCCCGAAGATTCGTTAGGATTGGAACAGCCTGTGCGCACTTTAGATAGTGAAGACGAAAACTGGTTTTGATATGGACGACCTCATTGATGATATAGATGAGTTGGACGACGACTCAACGTTTGAATCTGATACCCATTCGGAAACTTCCATGTACGAGCATTTTCGCTTTGTCGCTGATAAGGGACAATCGCTGTTGCGTGTAGATAAGTTTTTGGTGGATCGAATGATGGGAGCCACCCGTAACCGCATTCAGTTGGCCGCTGAGGCCGGTTGTATTTTAGTAAACGGCCTGCCGGTAAAAAGCAACTACCGTGTGAAACCACTGGATGTTGTATCCTTGGTGATGGCGCGCCCTCGCCGTGAGCTTGAAATTATTCCTGAAGATATTCCTTTAAATATTGTATATGAAGACGCAGACCTGCTTGTGGTAAATAAGCCGGCCGGTCTTGTTGTTCATCCCGGACACGGAAACTATACAGGCACTTTGGTGAATGCCCTTGCCTGGTATTTGCGTGATGACCCTACCTATGATCCGTCCGACCCCCGACTTGGATTGGTGCATCGTATTGATAAAGATACCTCGGGATTGTTGGTTGTGGCAAAAAAACCGGAAGCAAAAGCCGATCTGAGCCTGCAATTTTTTCATAAAACAACAACCCGTACTTACAATGCTTTGGTTTGGGGTATTATTCGTGATGATGAAGGTACGATAGAAGGGAATATTGCCCGTAACCCGAGAGACAGGATGCAGATGATGGTTTTTCCTGAAGGAGACCAGGGGAAAAGTGCGGTTACCCATTACCGGGTGCTCGAGCGTTTAGGTTACGTTACACTGGTAGAATGCCGCCTGGAAACCGGGCGCACGCATCAGATACGCGTACACATGAAATATATAGGACATACTCTGTTTAATGATGAACGTTACGGAGGAAGTGATATTTTGAAAGGAACTACATTTACAAAGTATAAACAGTTTGTTCAGAATTGCTTTGAGCAATGTCCGAGGCAGGCGTTACACGCCAAAACATTAGGTTTCAGGCATCCTGCTACGGGAGAAACAATGAGTTTCGATTCTGTAATTCCTGAAGATATGGAAGGACTGATTCAGCGTTGGAGAACCTATGCAAATACTAAAGAATTATAAAATGAAGAAGAATGTTGCTATTATTGCCGGAGGAGACTCCTCTGAGATTGTTATCTCATTAAAGAGCGCGGCAGGACTTTCGACTTTTATTGATAAAGAAAGATATAACTTGTATATTGCAATCCTGAAGAAAAATGAATGGATTGTTGAGCTACCCGATGGAACAAACACGGTAATCGACAAAAATAATTTCAGTTTTCAGGAAAAAGGTGTAGGTAAAAAGTTTGATTTTGCGTATATTACCATTCATGGAACTCCTGGCGAGGATGGCCGTTTGCAAGGCTATTTTGATATGATCGGTATGCCGTATTCATCGTGCAATGCTTTAGTGAGTGCTATTACATTCAATAAATTTGTTTGCAATAACTACCTGAAAGGTTTTGGTGTGAAGGTTGCGGATTCCATTCGTTTGTTTGGTGGCGAAAGCGCTGATACCGACGAGGTGGTGAGCCGTTTGGGTTTACCTTTATTCGTAAAGCCGAATGTAGGAGGAAGTAGCTTCGGAACAACAAAAGTGAAATCTGCCGGGCAATTGCAGGAGGCGATCGCACATGCTTTTGCCGAAGGCGAAGAAGTTATTTTGGAGCAATTCATAGCCGGCACGGAAGTAACAAGCGGCTGTTATAAAACAAAGGAAAAGGCTGTGTTGTTACCTTTAACAGAGGTGGTGACCGATAATGAGTTTTTTGACTTTGACGCGAAATATAATGGTCAGGTGGATGAAATAACCCCTGCGCGGATTTCTTCCGAAATGACAGCAAAGATTCAGGAAGAAACGTCGAGAATTTATGATTTGTTGGGAGCGACAGGTATAATACGGATAGATTATATAATTCAGGCAACCGGTGAGCCTGTAATGCTGGAGGTGAACACAACCCCCGGAATGACGACCACCAGTTTCATACCGCAACAAATTCATGCGGCAGGTTTGGATATAAAGTCGGTGATGACGGAAATTATTGAAGACGCATTGCTTAGAAGAAAGTAAAAAATAATATATATATGAATAAAGAATCGGTATCCTTTAATTTCGACGACATTCGTCCCGTGAATAACGACGAGGTAAAAGGCGCTATAGAAGAGTTGATCACAAACGAAGACTTTCAAAGAGCGTTTCGTTACTTGAAGCCGGATTTGGACTGGGAGGCTTTTTCGAAGGTGATGAGAGCATGTAAAACAAAAGAGGAGTTTAAGTCCCTGCTCTCTTATGACGCCGTTTCGACTGTTGCCAGGAAGACGACGTTTTCGTTGACTGTTTCTGGTAAAACCCGTCTTCCGGAAGACAATTCTCCCTGTATGTTTATTTCAAACCACCGGGATATTGTGCTTGATGCGGCTTTCCTTAACGTGATGCTGTATGATGTTGGCTACGGAATGACGCAGGTTGCTATTGGTGATAACCTGTTGATCCGTTCTTGGATTAAAACATTAGTGCGTTTGAATAACAGCTTTATTGTGAAGCGTGGTGTTTCTGTACGCCAGATGTTGGAAGTAAGCGGCACCTTGTCTGCCTACATACATCATACGATCAAGGAAACGAAAGAGTCTGTTTGGATCGCGCAGCGTGAAGGGCGTGCTAAAGACTCCGACGATAAAACGCAGGGAAGTATTTTGAAAATGTTGAATATAGGTGGAGACGCCGATATCCTGACGAATCTGATGTCTTTGAATATTGTTCCCGTTTCTATTTCATACGAGTATGATCCTTGTGATTTTCTGAAAGCGCAAGAATTCCAACAGAAGCGTGACAATCCTGATTTCGTGAAATCTCAGCGAGACGACCTGTTAAGTATGGAAACCGGTATATTATATGATAAAGGTCGTGTGCACTTTACAATGGGGAGCCCGATCAACAGTCAGCTGAAAGAGCTGGATCCGACCTTGGAAAAAGGGGAACTTTATTCCGCTATCGCTACCATAATAGATAAGGAAATATACCGGCACTATCGGTTTTATCCATCCAACTATGTAGCCTATGATCTGCTGAATAAAACCCGTCGTTTTGAAGTAAATTACAGTCAGAAAGACAAAGAAGAATTTGAAGCCTATCTTCAAAAGCAATTAGATAAAATCATCATCCCGGACAAAGACGAATCCTATCTCCGGAATAAAATACTGGAAATGTATTCCAATCCATTGAAAAATCACCTGGAAACGGTTGAATAACATCAATGGATACATTTTGCCTTAGCGTCAATAATGGTCTTGACGCTAAGGCAAATACGTTTCGTCCTTAAAAACCTACTTTTTGTACTATAATCCCGCAAAAACAGATAATAAAGACCTAAAGTATATGGAAAATTATCTTTAAAGGGTTGGTTATATAAAAGTAATCATTAATTTTGCTACTTGAAAAATCATTTGTTTTGGACGTTCTTCATAAGAACGATTTGCTTATTACTGTTGTTTTTTTGAATTTGAATAGTTTATATTTCTATTATTAATATTAATTTATCAATTATGAAGAAAAAGTTTTTTACTTTATTGGCTGCTGCTGCATTCCTTGTAGGTGCTGCTGTGCCTGCTTCTGCTCAGAGTGCTTCAGGTATCTCTGCAGGTGAAAAGCATACAGACGCGTTGCAGCAAGGTAAGTTGTATCACATCGCCAAGGATGCTGCTAACTACATTTATCCGGATGCGGACAATTTACTTAAGCTTGGAACCGCAGAAACTTTAGCTGCCGGTGTATGGTGTGTTAACGCTGCTAAACCAGTAACTTCAACTTATCCTGAGTTCTCATTTGAAAACAAGGCGAAAGGAATCGCTTTAGGTGTTGATTTAGCACCTTATATTGCTACTGGCGATACAGTTTATGAAGCCGAACTTACTTACTCTGATGTGTCTTCTTGGAGATTCTCTTCTACATATCAGGAAGGAATGGATGCTACAGTAAACTATTTGATGTCTTATCTACCTACTACGAAAGACTCTGTGGCAGTGTTGACGTATGACGGTGCCGGTCAGATGTTTGTGGAAATTGTAAAAGCTCCGGCTGTAGGTCAACTTCCAACCCCACTTACAAATACATTGTTTGAAGGTTTCTTGTTTGACGCTGCTCCTCTTGTACTTACTGCGGAAGATTTCAATACTATGTTTGGCTCAACAACTTCAACTGTTGCTAAGGGATTCAATTTTATTGATCCTACAAGCGATCAATTGGAAGCAAGTCAGTTGAAAGATAAATTTGTTGCTGAAGATGTTGATCTGGCAGGTGGCTCAAAATATCTTCGTTTGGCAGACAAAGCTGATCCTACTAAGTATTTACGTGTTGACACTACTGTTTACAACGTTGCAGGTAATCCTTACTTGAAGTTTGCTTATTCTAAAAAAGCTGAATACGAAGCTTTAAAAACAGAAGCTTCTCCTCTTTTAGAATTGGTAGAGCAACACCACTTCCGTTTGGTGTATTTGCCAAGCGCGGACAGCATGATTATTAATGTTGAAAACGTTTATAAACCTATAAAAGGTGATGTTCTTACAGGTAATGGTGCTTGGGAAACTTGGACTTATGAAGGATCTGATGATGTGTTAGCCGATATCGCTGCTGGTCACAATCAGGTGCCTGCTGCAGGAGCTGATGACAAAACTTATGTAGTTGTTCAGAACTTAACGAATACTACTTATTGTTTAACAATTGGTGAAACACCGGTTCAAACACATATTGGTTTTGGATTTACAGGTTGTAATGTATCTGATAACAGAACTTCATTAGAAGGTTTGTTCGTTATTAGAAATACAGAAGGTAAATATCTTCAGGTTCCCATTTATACGGATACTACTACAACTAATGTAGCTAAGTGGGTAACACTTGAAAAGAATGTTGATCCATTCCAGATGCCTTCTTTCCAATGGGCTGTAGAAAAATCTCGTTTGATCGATCCGGAAAATATTTCTATGATTACACTTACTAACCGTGAATATGAAGGAATAAAGTATGGTGGAATTCAATTGTGGTCTGATGACAAGACTAATATTTTAGGTGGTAATGTTACTGCAACTAAGGGTGTTTCTTTGGACGACAAGGCTTCATTTGTTGAAGTTCCTGAAGCACAGAGATTAGATAAATATCTTGGTTACAAATATGTTCCGGCTGATGTTGCTCAGGTAACTACGTATACTTTCAACTATCTGCACGAACTTGACGCGACTAAATATTTGTCGGTTAAGAATGATCAGAATGACTCTTTATTGCATGTAACTGATGCAAAAGACGCGTTTGAATTAGTTCCTTACCACCACAGCTATACTGCTGACAATGGTTGGAGCGTAAAACCAGTTGATTATGGTTATCAACCAACTGCTTGGACAACTAAAAAATATTCAGCACAATTGGTTAGATCTGCTTATGTTCTGAAAATTAAAGAAGGAAACAAGATCTATAATACGAATAAAGTTGTTGTTGTTGATAAAGAAGAACGTTATGCTGTAACTTCTGGTGATCTTGAAGGTAATATCAGTCAGGGTGATAGCGCTGTGTTCTATTTGAAAACAAATAATACAAAAGAAGGTGAAAACTTCTACGCTTTAGTTGATACAGCTTCATTTACTGATTTTGATTTTGTTCAGACAGGTGGTTTAGACAGAATTACTGTTAAGGCTGGTGTTGCTGACCATAACATGTGGGTGAAAGCTCAGAATCATTATGAAATCAGAACTTCTGCATTCTCTGTAATCGAAAGCGAATCTCCTCTTTACAGAAGATTCAACAGAGAAGGTGCGGTTAAGAGCGATAACTTCTATTCTAAAGACAAAGCTGCTGATTTACGTGATACATTGAAGTTCTTCCGTGTAAACGAATCTAACAACTTCTTGTATGAAGATGCTAACAGTAAATATTCAAAAGGACTTGGTATTAATTTCTTAGGCCAGAAACACAAATCTGACTTCGACGCAACACAACGTACGATCCAAATGATCGTTGATACGGCTTACGTTGCAAGACCAGCTATTGCAGGTGCACTGAAAGAAACTCCTAAACCTCAATATTTGTTGTGGTCTACATTGAGATATGTTGATGGAACTGAATCTTGGGATGACGAGGACGAATGTCATTGCGAACCTCCTGTAGTAACTGATCCATATTCAATTGGTCGTTTGTTAATCAATGCTACTGATTCTACGAAATTAGATAAAGTTGGTAAGAACTACATGTGGGACAACCAGTGGGAACGTTTGATCTTTACTTGGGCTGTACGTAACGCTGAAAATCCAGATATCCTTTATATCATCAATCCTACTGAATTTGTAAAAGTATCTCCTTTCAGCTACAAAGCACTTGAAGCTTCTAAAGCAGTTGTTCGCAAGATTGACTTAGGAAATAACTCACACAAAGATGTAGCATTCTCATTCCGTTTGTATGAAAACGAAGATGCTATTGATTATGCAGAACAAATTCAGAACTTCTTTATCGAATCTGAATCAGGCGCACGTGAAAACGGAAAACAAATCAACGACAGAAATAGTAATGGTGTAACTATTGCTCCTATGGTCGGTGGATGGGTGAAAATCCATAATGGTGTTCCTGTAATCAGCCGTGGTGCATTTGACGAAAAGAAAATTTCTGACGCTGAAAGATTTAATGTTGAAGTTGACAACTCTGGTGATACTCCGGTTGCTAACGAAGATGTTAACGCTGCAAACGGTGTTAAGGTAACTGCTGAAGCAGGTGTTGTAAGAATTCAGAATGGTGCAGACAAGTCTGTAACAATCAGCAATATCTTAGGACAAACAATTGCCAGCCAGATCATCACTTCTGATGACGTAACTATCGCTGCTCCTAAGGGAATCGTAGTTGTAGCCGTTCAGGGTGAAGATGCTGTTAAAGCAATCGTGAAATAATAAATAAACTTAGTTTATAATCTATAGCAATGGCTCTCCCGTTTGGGAGGGCCATTGTTCTTTATAAATGTATTATTTTGCTCTTAAATGCTAAATAATCGTTTTTTTATAGGCTAATGTTGTTTTTTTGTTATTAAGATTAGGAAGAATGCATCTCTTTAATTACATTTGTAATTGAATTGCTTAACAGTGTTGTTTTTCGGCAGGTTTTTATGTTATGCCCTACAAGTTTTTGAACGTAAATATTTTTTACATCCAAAGATTCATTGTAATAATAAGCTATTACAATTCCTTCACTGCTCAGCAATCAACTTAAAATAAAACAGAGTTTATAATCAAATAATTCTAAATTGTCATCAATGTTTCTCTTTTAGAGGAGCATTAAGAAGTAACCTGAGAAGGAGAAAGATGATACATTAATATTAAGTGTTAAAATAAAGTTCTAACTGTCGGTAATCTGTGAAGAAGGAAGACAGAAAAAAAGGTAGAGGCTGCTCTTTATAGAGTAGTCTCTATTCTTTTATAATCTTTTTTGCTTATCTTTGTTCTGGAAAATTTAGGTGTATTGATTTCAAATTCTTGAAATCATAGTAAAAGGGAATCCGGTGCAAGTCCGGAGCTGTGCCCGTAGCTGTATGTTCTGAATAAAGGTCAGTAATCTTCAAAGCCACTGTCTTCGGATGGGAAGGCGCTGACTGATAGAACAAGCCAGAAAACCTGCCTGAATTTGTTTTATACGTCACCTCGGGTAAAGGAAGCGGTAAATCAAAGAATATTATGCGTGTTTTTTACGTACAAAGACTACTTTGTTTATTATGTGCATGGACATTTGTTTCTATTGCTTATAGTCAACAAATTGATACAATGAAACTGCATCAGCTTTCTGAAGTTGAAGTGGTTGAGAAAGTGCGACCAGCTGCGAATCGTGCAAGTACACCGGTTCAGTATATGACAACAGAATCAATTAAACGCTTGGGGATACAGGATTTGTCTGAAGCTGTTAAGCGTTTTTCCGGAGTTGCGATAAAGGATTATGGTGGAATAGGAGGGTTGAAAACTGTTTCTATACGAAGTTTCGGTGCACAGCATACGGCAGTTAGTTATGATGGCATCACTATTTCCGATGCACAAAGCGGACAAGTGGATATCAGCCGTTTCTCATTAGATAATGTTGAGCAGGTGTCTTTAACTATTGGGCAAAGCGATGATATTTTTCAGACGGCTCGTATGTATGCTTCCGCCGGAGCTTTATCAATTAAAACTGCCCGACCGGTATTCAACGGTAAAAATTATAACCTCTCTACACGTTTAGGTGCTGGCTCCTTTGGCCTTTTTACGCCGTCTGTTCAATATGAACACCGGTTAACGCACAAATTGTCCATTTCAACCCGTGCAGACTGGGTAAGTGCGAAGGGTGAATACCCTTTTACATTAACAAACGGAAAATTAGTGACCGAAGAAAAGCGAATGAATAGCGATGTGCAATCTTTACGTTTGGAAGGTAACCTTTATGGAGAGGTTGCCGGTGGCGAACTGCTAGGTAAACTTTATTATTACGATTCCGAAAGAGGTTTACCCGGCTCTGTTGTTTTCTATAACGATTACGCAAAAGAACGTTTGTGGGACAATAACTTCTTCGGTCAAGTGCAGTATCGCAAAGAAATGAACGATCGCATGGCGCTTCAATCCTCTGCCCGTTACAGTTATACGTATAGTAAATATAGGGATATTGATAATAAATACCCGAACGGTTTGCAGGTAGATCGGAATACGCAGCAGGAATATTATTTTTCTGCCGGATTTTTGTATCGTCCGTTTACAGTATCCTCATTGTCGCTGACTTCTGATATTGCTCGTAGTTTACTGGATAATAATTTTACAAACATGGCAGAGCCACATCGTATAACATCGTTAACTGCCTTTGCCGCAAAATACCAGAATACACGCTTTACATTTACCGGGAGTTTGCTTGGTACCTATATTGCTGATAAAGTAAAATCCGGTAATAAACCGGCAGACAAGAAACGTTTATCACCTGCAGCAAGTTTGTCGTGGAGACCTTTTGAGGAAAACACGTTTCGTTTACGCGCTTCGTTTAAAGATATTTTCCGAATACCAACGTTTGTTGATTTGTATTACCTCCGCTACGGTAATCGAAATCTCAGACCCGAACGTGCCTTACAGTATAACTTAGGATTGACTTGGAGTGGAGAATTTATTTTCTTTCGGCACCTGACCGCTTCGGCTGATGTATATTATAATAAAGCGGAAGATAAGATTGTAGCTTCACCAAGCACTTATGTATCGAGCATGATCAACCTGGGCGAAGTTGAGAGCAAAGGGCTGGATGTTAATTTGCAGGGAGAAGTACCTCTTACAACTGCTATGCAGCTTGTTTGGACGTCGAGTTACAGTTTTCTACACGCCATTGATATAACTGATCCGCAGGGAAAAAGTTATCGCCATCAGATACAATATACACCAAAACACTCGGGTGTTGCCTCGATAGCTTTTGAAAATCCATTAGTAAACTTCACATATAGCTTAACGGCAGTAGGAGAACGTTATATATTGCCTCAGAATATTGAGGCAAATCGAATTGAAGGCTATGTAGAACAGAGTATCTCCCTGAATAAAGCTTTTAATATTGGAAAAACTAGACTTCGTTTACAAGGTGAAGTGCTTAATATTGGCGACAAAACGTATGATATTATAAAGTTCTATCCTATGCCCGGTCGTTCCTGGCGAATTAATGTAATGTTAAACATTTAATTATATATGAATATGAAAAATAAAAATTACCTGTTATTAGTAGTGACGTACTTGTTCCTTCCGTTTATTATAATTTCATGTAGTGATGACGACGATGATCCGAAACCAACTCCTGAAACCGGTATACATGGTGCGTATATATTGAATAGCGGAACTATGGGTACAAGCTCGGGAACTTTGGATTTTTATGATTTTGAGACGGGAGAGTTAAATCAAAACGTGTTTAAATCCATAAATGGACGTGAATTGGGAGATACCGCAAATGATATGATTATATATGGATCTAAAATGTATATTGCTGTAACAGATGCCTCTACACTTGAAATAGTAGATCTTACCGGAAAATCACTTCAACAGATTAAACTAATTGATGATGCCAAAATACCGCAGAAGCCACGTTATCTAACTGCTGATAGAGGAAAAATCTATGTGTCTACGCAAGATGGTTTTCTTTCCCAAATCGACACAACTGATTATACGGTAGAGAAACGTGTGAAAGTAGGATTAGGGATAGAACAACACTGTATTCTGGGTGACAGTCTATATGCTACGGTTTTTGGTAGTTATCCTGATTATGATAATAAAGTAATAGCGGTAGATATCCTCACGTTTGAGGTGGCTGATACAATCGAAGTAGTTATTAATCCAACGATGATTCTGGCAGGAGAAGATAAAATGCTGTATGTTTTATCCTCCGGTGATTACATTGACATCAAACAATCGATTCAGCGTGTAAATCCAAAAACGAAAGAAAGAAAAGAGCTGATTACAAACAACAGCTTAAGTATGAAAAAGCACGGTGATTACCTTTATATTATTAGTGCTACAACGGATGCTTCTTTTGTGAAATTGAATACGGATTATAAAAAATACAACCTGAAAACAGCTAAATTTGAAGAGAAAGATTTTGTAAACTCAAACGTATCTATTGAGAATGCAACCTATACTTTTGTAAATCCGGAGTCAAATGAATTATATATAACAGCTGGTTTATATAATGTGACAGGCGATTTTTATATTATTTCAACAGATGGTTCTTTGGATAAAAAGGTTAAGCTTTCCGGAAATAATCCCATTTGCGTACGTTTTTTATCCGATAAGCAATGAAATTTCCCTGCTTAAAATTAACAGTATTACTCTCCTTGCTTCTCCTCTCTTGTGGGGGGAAGCAAGAAAGGGTGATAGGGGATGTTGCTTCTTTGGACTCTGTTCGCTATGCTACGGGCTTTACCGTAACCGGGCAGGATGGATATACCATTGCTGAAGTAGTTAATCCTTGGGATAGTTCTAAGATTTTGCAACGTTATATTCTTATAAACCGGGAGCAACCAATGCCGGCTTCTCTTCCGCAAGGAACTGTTATTCGTATTCCGGTGAAAAATATTGCAGTGTATGGTGCTGTTCATATTGCTATGGTTGATCTTCTGGGAGAGTTAGACAAGGTAATTGGGGTATGTGAACCGGAATATATAAACTCACCTGTTATTCGGGAAGGAATTCGAAACGGTTCAATTACAGACCTTGGGCAAGCTGTAAGCCCTAATGTAGAAAAGATCATCGATAGCAATACGGAGATGATTATAGCCTCACCTTTCCAGAACTCCGGCTATGGAGGAGTGGAGAAACTGGGTATCCCGATTGTTGAAGGTGCCGATTACATGGAAAACTCACCTCTTGGACGCGCAGAGTGGATTCGTTTCTATGGTTTGTTGTTTGATCAGGTGGAACTTGCCGATTCATTGTTCAGGGAAACAGAACAACGGTATAACGAACTGAAAGCATTAACAGGTGCTATTGTGAATAAACCGACAGTGCTTTCCGAAAAACGTTACGGTGCAACCTGGTTTGTGCCTGCAGGAGAAAGTTATATGGCTCAACTTTACGCCGATGCGGGTGCTGATTATATCTTTAAAGACACACCCGGAGGAGGAAGTCTGCCTTTATCTTTCGAGTCTGTGCTTGATCAGGCGATACATGTGGACCTTTGGCTTATAAAATACCACAATGCAACAGACCTTACTTATCGTGATTTGCGTCGTGAATATACGCCTTATGAGCATTTTGACGCGTTTAAAAACAGAACTATTTTCGGCTCGAACTCCGCGAAAGTTTCTTATTACGAAGAAACGCCGATCCATCCGGACTATCTGTTGGAAGATCTGGTGAAAATTTTCCATCCCGAATTATTGCCGGATTATGATCTGCGTTACTTTCATCCACTGGGAGAGTAATTAAGCTCTCCCGTTTAACATGCCGTAGAAATAAAGCGGCTTCAGTACATATACCTTCAGCATCCATGCGGCCCATTGTTCTTGCGAAACGTCAAGCATGGAGAAAGGGAAGGACGAATCCTGCTTCTTGTCGTAATCAAACTCACATAATAATACATGGCCGTAGTCAGTCACGATCGGACAGGCGGCATAGCCGTTGTATTTTTCTACCGGTTCTTTACCTTCCATCAATGAAATCAAGTTCTTGGCAGCCAAAGGAACTTGTTTGCGGATCGCAGCTGAAGTTTTGCTTGTAGGCAGATTTGAGCAGTCGCCCAACGATACAATATTCGGATATTTTGTATGCACCATCGTGTATTTATCTACTGTGATCCATGCTTCCGGTGCAGACATATCCTCTGTGTTACATAGTCCTGCTTCGCGGGTAAAGTCCGGCGCGGTCATGGGAGGTGTGAAGTGGAGGAAGTCGTAGCTTTCCGTAAATGGTGTGGAAATTTTCTCCTCGCCTACCGTTTCAATTCGTTCAAAATGCACTGCTTTAGTTTGTGTATCTATTCCTTTTACCCGTGTGAACAGATTGATCGGGATGTTCCGTTCATTATATATTTCCAGTAAACGGGGGGTATATAAAGGTACATCGTACAGTTCTTTAGCCGCCGTATAGTAGTCTATTTGCAGATTATCACGTTTCTTTTCTTTTCGGGCGTGATGTTCAGTTAGTAAACATATTTTCTTAGGAGCACCTCCACATTTATGCTTGGTGTAGGTATCTGTGAAAATCGCGCGTCCCCCTTCTTTTACAACTGCCTGCATTCCTTTCCAGGTTTTTTGCGCACCTTCAAAATCATAAATGGTATGTGCGTTTCCTTCGCCCAGCGTTTCCCGGGTAATACCTTCTACAGGATTGATCTGCAATCCGGGGGTGAGCACTAAAAAATCATACGACAGTGTGCCGTTTTTATTTGTAGAGACCTGGTTCATTACCGGGTCTATTGATTCGACATAATCTTTTATCCAGTTCACCCCTTTGGGCATACAATTTTTCTGCTCTTTCCACACATCCTTCGGAGAATAAACACCGGAAGCGATTAGCGTGAATCCCGGCTGATAAAATTGGCGGTCGCTTGGATCGATCAGCGTAATATCCGGTTCGTCCAGCCAACGTTGCAAACGAGCAGCCATACTTATTCCGGCGGCGCCTCCGCCTACTACTATAATTTTTCCTTTTGCTTTACTCGAAAAGGCCTGGGCATTATTAGAAGGTAGCAATGTTAATACTCCGGCAGCAGCCATTGTTTTAAGAAAATGACGGCGATCAATTCCGTTCTTCTGGTCATCAATTAGGTTTATCATATTTTTCTGAATTCGGTTTGTTTGGATGCAAAGTAAGGTTGAAAATACTGTTTCTCCTAAAAAAATGCTACTACATTACTTGCTCAAAGCAATCGATTAGAGGCTTTAAATGCACTTTTTAGTACATTAATTAAAATTTCATCAAAAAATCCGTCAGATTTATATCTCCTTCAAGACCGAGTCGTTTGCGTAGTCGATAGCGGCGTAGTTCAACCGCGCGTACCGAAATAGTTAACAATAAGGCAATCTCTTTTGTGGATAGGTTCATACGTAGCAGACAACAAACCCGGATGTCACCCGGTGTAATATCCGGAAAGGCTTGCCGCAGGCGATCGGTGAAATCGCGATGGGCACTGTTGAAATAAGTCTCGAAAGCATTCCAATCTTCCTGATCGTCCAGACTCTTTTCTATGGATGCGCGTAGTTTTTTATACAACCTGTCCGGATAGCCCTCTCCCATACTTTTCTTTTGCTGATCCAACTCATCAATCAGGGATTGTAGCAGGTTATTTTTGCGAACGTGTGCAGATGTTTGACGGGTTAATTCATCGTTTTTATTCTGCAATTCCGTCTCCAATAATTCGTTTTTTAGTTTTTGCAAACGTTGTTGTTCTTCCTGGCGTTCTGCTTTCAAGCGATCTAACGTTTTCTTTTTCTGAAATTTTAGGTATCTATATGTGCTTCCCCAACCCAACAAGGCGATTATGGTCAAATATAGTAAAGCCGCCCACCAGGTTTCATACCATGGCGAACGTACAATAAGCTGAATGTCGGTTTCCGGAAACGGGCCCCGAATAGCATAGGAACGTATGCGTATGTTGTATTTTCCCGGAGCTAATTGCAATAAATTCACGTAGCCATCTTTCTGCCAGGGTGACCAATCAGGAGAAACCCCTTCAACCAGATAGCTGATCTGTTGATTAAATGTAAACACAGACGTACCCGCATAAAGTGATAGCTCCATAAAGTCATGAGGCAGTTCAATCGTTTTATTCTCGGGTTGCACAGCATGTTGTTTCCTTTTATTGTCCGTAAATTCGATACGGGTCAGGTGTGGTAAAGTGAATGTATGAAGCCCTTCTTCAAGAATTTGCCGGCTATTCAATATCACAACTCCTTGCATAGTGGACACAAGATGCAAGGTGTCATTCAGCGGAATGAATGATTGTCCACGGTTTACTAAATTCAGATTGAAATTATCAAAGAGAATACGACATTTGAGGTGCGGTTTTCTGTCTTCAATATGAAATAGTCCGGCTTCATTCTTCTGTACAAGCCAACAACTCTGTTCCGAAATAGGATAAATGCGATTCGTTCCACTGAAAGAACCTAAATCTTCCGTATCGTCGAACAAATCGGCAAGTTGTATTTTTTCTTTTTCTTCAGAAGGAGGGAAGAGTTCCCTTGCCTCCTTGTCAGGAATTTGCGAAAATGAGCTGTTAGGCGATAATTCACTTTTAAAATAACCTAAGTTGCTTTTCAAATAGAGGTGGTCGTTTTGCAGAAAGGCACGTTCCGGTTTTCCGGTAAAGCTGCGTTCACCCAGCAACAAGATAGGCGGGCGAAGTGTCAGCAACGCTAACCCATTGTCCATCGCAATCCAGAGACGTTTATCTTGTTGTACCAGCAAATCATGAATTTGATTGTCCTGAAGCAGATTATCCGCAGTAAGGCGAAGCAGCATATTTCCGGTTGAATCCGTTACAAATAAGCCTTTCCTTGCCGTACCAATAAAATAATAGTGGTCAATTTTCGCCGTAGCTGTAATTTGTCCTTCGGTAAAGGCAAAGGGAAGAGGTTGTTCTTGCAGAGCTACGGGAATCTCATTCGTTTGCGTGTATTGGAGTTGTCCGTACTCATTCCGTGTCCATTCGCAATAATTGCCGGATCCGGAAGTAAAAGTCCGGCCATGCTGTGTGAAGATTTTGGAAACAATGGCTTGTTCCGGAAGTTCGTGTATTTTCCACGAATTACCATCGAAGGTAAGCAATCCGGAATTATTGGCAACATAGAGTATGCCATCGTCTGTTACGGAAAGTCCCCAATTCTGACAACTGGCTTTGTAGTCACTAACAGTATAGTTTTTTACAAAAACAGACGGTATTACTTCCGTCGCGGATAGCCGTAAAGCCAAAGCGAAAAGAAGTAATACCGTAATATAGCTGTTCCTGCACATTAGCCGGAATTATTTGTACTCCTGCCAGCTCTTAATCTGGATATGGCTCTTGTCAATACTACAGAAAGCATCAATGAAAGCACTTGCCAGACGGGCGTTAGTGATCAGCGGGATATTGTGGTCAATAGCCGCGCGACGAATGCGGTAACCGTTTGTTAACTCACGTTTTGTGTGATCTTTCGGAATGTTCACAACCAGGTCGAACGCGTGTTTGGAGAACATTTCCATGATGTTCAGATCGCCATCTTCATCCGGCCAGCATACAGCTGTTGCCTTGATGCCGTTGTCGTTCAGGAATTTTGCTGTTCCGTGTGTTCCGAATATTTCAAATCCTTTAGACGCCAGCTGACGACATGGGTCTAACAGTTCCACTTTGCTTTTTGCTTCACCGGATGATACCAGTACGTTCTTTTCAGGAACATGGTTTCCTACGGCTTCCATAGCAGACAATAACGCTTCGTTAAAGTCATCACCTATACAGCCAACTTCTCCGGTAGAACTCATGTCTACACCCAGAATCGGATCCGCCTTGTGCAAGCGGGCGAACGAGAACTGAGAAGCCTTAATGCCGATCCAGTCAATGTCGAACGCACTCTTGTCCGGACGGGAATACGGAGCATCAAGCATGATGCGGGTAGCCGTCTCAATGAAATTGCGTTTCAGTACTTTAGAAACAAATGGGAAACTGCGTGACGCGCGCAAATTACATTCAATTACTTTCACGTCGTTGTTTTTAGCAAGAAATTGAATATTGAAAGGTCCGCTGATGTTTAATTCCTGAGCGATCATTTTGCTCACTTTCTTAACACGGCGAGCCGTTTCAAAGTAGATCTTCTGAGCCGGGAAAACAAGCGTAGCGTCACCGGAGTGAACACCGGCGAATTCGATATGTTCGGAAATCGCATATTCTACAACCTCCCCGTTCATGGCAACAGCGTCAAACTCTATTTCTTTCGCACCTTGAAGGAACTCCGATACCACAACCGGATATTCTTTAGATACACGAGCCGCCAGATCAAGGAATTCAAGCATTTGTTCTTTGGTGTAGCAAACATTCATTGCCGCGCCACTTAACACGTATGATGGGCGAATAAGGATAGGGAAGCCCACCTTTTCGATAAAACTGTCTATTTCTTCCATGCTGGTTAACTCTGCCCATTGTGGCTGATCGATACCCAATGAGTCGAGCATTGCCGAGAATTTATGTCGGTTTTCCGCCCGGTCAATAGAAAGTGGCGAAGTTCCGAGGATAGGCACTTGCTGACGACTCAGCTTCATGGCTAAGTTGTTCGGAATTTGTCCGCCTACCGATACAATAACACCCTTAGGCGTTTCCAGATCGATCACGTCGAGTACACGCTCAAATGACAACTCGTCAAAGTACAGACGGTCGCACATATCATAATCGGTAGAAACAGTTTCCGGGTTATAGTTGATCATGATGGATTTATACCCCAGCTTGCGAGCCGTTTGTGTAGCATTAACCGAACACCAGTCAAACTCAACCGACGAACCGATACGATAAGCACCCGATCCGAGAATAATTACACTCTTTTCGTTTTTGTAGTAAGGTATATCGTGTTCTTTACCATCATAAGTAAGGTAAAGATAATTTGTCAGGTCAGGATGTTCCGAAGCAATGGTGTTGATCCGTTTAACAGTTGGAATAATACCCGCTTTCTTTCGGTGATTACGAACGCGCACACTCTCCTTCTCCATATTACCTTCCGGATTTTCTACAAACCGGGCAATCTGGAAGTCGGAGAACCCGAGTCGTTTCGCTTCTCTCATTACCTCTTCCGGAATATCTTCGATTACCTTGTATTCGCTGATTTTTTTGCTGTAATCAACAATGTTTTTCAAACCTTCCAGAAACCAATGGCTGATTTTGCTTAGCTCATGTATACGTTCAACAGAATAACCTTGCTCCAACGCCTTCGCGACAGCAAAAATACGTAAGTCGGTAGGATTCGCTAATTCTTCATCCAGATCCTCAAACTCAACATCCCTGTTTCCTACGAAACCGTGCATGCCTTGTCCGATCATACGAAGACCTTTCTGCATGATTTCTTCAAAACTCTTACCGATAGACATGATCTCTCCGACAGACTTCATGCTCGAACCGATCAAACGGCTTACACCGGCAAACTTGGTCAAGTCCCAGCGAGGGATCTTAACGATCATATAATCTACCTCCGGCGCTTTATAAGCGGAGTAAGGCGTACCCATTTCACCAATCTGATCCAAGGTATAACCCAAAGCCAGTTTAGCAGCAACAAATGCCAACGGGTAACCGCTCGCCTTCGACGCGAGAGCCGACGAACGACTCAGGCGGGCATTTACCTCAATAACCCGGTAGTCGTCTGTTTCCGAATTGAAGGCGTATTGAATATTACATTCGCCAACAATACCAAGATGGCGTATTGTTTTTACAGAAATTTCTTTTAATAAATCAAGTTCGATGTCATCCAGTGTACAAGTAGGAGCTACAACAATACTTTCTCCCGTGTGCACTCCTAATGGGTCGACATTTTCCATGCTAACCACCGTGAAGCAATGGTCGTTCTTGTCCCGTATCACCTCAAATTCAATTTCTTTCCATCCTTTCAGCGATTCTTCAACAAGAATCTGAGACGAATAAGCAAAAGCACTTTCAGCAAGTGTGCGGAGTTCCGTTTCGTCCTTACAAATACCACTGCCTAATCCTCCCAAAGCGTAAGCCGAACGGATCATCACCGGGAAACCGATTTTGTAGGCGGCTGCTACAGCATCCTCCATACTTCCAACAGCCTGGCTTACCGGAGTTTTTACATCTATTTCATTTAGCTTTTTAACGAACAGATCACGATCTTCAGTATACATGATTGCTTCAACAGAAGTGCCTAACACTTTTACATCGTATTTAGCAAGTGTGCCATTGGTGTAAAGTTCCGTTCCGCAATTTAATGCCGTTTGACCTCCGAAAGCCAGCAAAATACCGTCCGGACGCTCTTTCTTAATGACTTCTTCCACAAAAAAAGGCGTGATCGGCAGGAAATAAACCATGTCCGCTACGCCTTCCGAAGTTTGAATAGTTGCGATATTGGGGTTTATCAACACCGTCTTGATCCCCTCCTCTCGCATGGCCTTCAGTGCCTGCGAACCGGAATAATCAAATTCACCGGCTTGTCCGATTTTTAGTGCCCCTGAACCTAATACAATTACCTTTTTAATTTCACTTTTTGACATCGTAGTCATGTTCTTGATTTTATAGAATGTTATTTATAGTATCCGCATACCAGCTACAAATATACTGCTTTCCCTCGTGCAACTCAGTGATTTATTCTTTAAAAACCGTTAGGAATGACAAAAATGCAGTATAGGTATTGTTTTTTTACTGAAAAATGTATCTTCGCCAATAGAAAAGGGTGTTGATTAGTAATTATTAAAAGAGAGAATTTATGAAAACGAAGATTTTGTCCTTATTTATAGTGTTTTTCTCCATAGGCGTTTTTTCTTCCTGCGAAGGACCGATGGGACCGGCCGGAGTAGGGGAATGGGATATTTTTAATTTGACCGTAAAAGGTGACCATTGGGCGTGGGATGAAGACAGAGAGGTGTTTTATTATTTTTTTGATGAGCCGGCCCTAACAAAGTTTATTGCTGAAGAAGGATCTGTTCAAGTAGCAATCGTTTTTGATAAGTCGTTTCATCCATTGCCTTTCATTCGAAATCTTTATGATTACGATGCCGATAACTATGTGACCGAGACGGTTAGTTTTGAGTATGGTGCGGGGTGGATACGTTTTAATTTCAGTGCAAGTGACCTGTTTGATAATCTTCCAAATAATTATAAACCGGGTACACATGAGTTTAAGATTACTTTGCTTCATTAAAAAAGTATAGTGTCTTTTGTCATTCCAACCTCCCTCCCTGTCATCTCGACCGAAGTGGAGAGATCTCTGCGTATGGCTTCGTTAAAGAATTGTCACTTGGTATTAGATGTTTCGACAGGCTCAACATGACAGTGGATGGGGCAGGGTTTTAAGGGGTTTCACCCCTGCGACCCCACATCATTTTTTGGCTTGATCCAAAAAACGAAGCAAAAAAGATCAAGGCTGCACTTCCTTCGCTAAAAAACACTGCGCTTTCGCTAAACAAATCGAAAACTCGCTTCGCTCAAACAACGATTTGTTTTTAACGCTCTCGCTCCGTGTTTTTCTTAACGCTCATCCAATGAGGCCGGTTTTTTTACGGCTCGCCGCTTATCGCGGCATCGCGCTCTTTTCCGGGTAGGAACTACCCTTTTCTTTGGTTGGTATTGAGTGATAGATTTTTCGCCCCTACGAATACCGGACTATCCTCCCTTGTCATCTCGACCGCCCTCCTTTTTTAACCTAACCTACTTTCCCTGTCATCTCGACCGGAGTGGAGAGATCTCTGCATAGGGCTTCGTTCAATAATAGTCACTTGGTATTAGATGTTTCGACAGGCTCAACATGACAATGGGGTGGTATGAGATGTTTCGGTAGGTTCAGGGTGACAATCGCTAATGACTGACTGTTATTAGTCTTTGCAATACAATTACCTTATTATATTGACTTTATTCTTTCCGTTCCGATCCTTCTTTTTTGTTTGCAATTTCTTGTTGTAGTTCTTCTTCTGTAGCTAACTTGTCAATAATCCTTTCTTTTACAATTCGATATGCTTTCTGCGCATCATAGGTCTCATCCGGTCGTAAAAGGGCTTTCGTATCCCCAAGAAATTCATCTTTTTTCATCTTGTCTTCCAAATTGGAAACATATAATCTATAAGTCGGATTTTTATTTTCCCATTCCATATATTCTTTAAAGCACGAAATGACATTATCCGTGTTAAGTTCCGGGTTTTGCAATGCTTTATATAAGTCGTACAAATCTCTGCCCTTACGTCTTTCATATAGTGCCCTTACTTTTGTTCCGATAAGTTCATCCAGCTTATATGTCTTTATTTTGCAATAGCCTGAAAACCATAGATTATCCATATCAAAATTCACTTCTTCAAAACCTAAGATATTAAAATGTTCACGACAGTTTATTTCAATTTTAAGTTTAATGGGAAGAATTGGTGGAATGGAGGATTCCAGTCGAAAAATTAGTGTGTTATTATTTTTTTTCTGTTTTACTTTTGGTTCTCCTAAAAAGGACAGCACTTCCCGGAGTCTATCTATTGTTGGTTTTATTGGTTCCGAATCAATCTGGACAAGATCAATGTCTTCGCTGTATCTGGGTTGGGGAGAAAGGTATAGCTTATGTAGAGCTGTTCCACCTCGAAAAGCAAGACGTTCAAATAAAAACTCATCACTAAAGATGGCAACCAAAGCTCTGCATATAATCAAATCCTGTTCTACTTGTTCGACATCGCTCCAAGGAACATGTTTATTTCACTCTAAAAGTATACCACTATTTCAATCCAAAAGTATACCATTTTTTATAAATTCAAAAGGTATTGTCGTAGTTGTTTCCGGGGTACCCCGGAAACAACTACGAAGGCCGGTGCCCT
>NZ_FXDJ01000002.1 GCF_900178525.1 Massilibacteroides vaginae | reverse complement strand
CTGAATGACTATTTCTTGTTTTGTATACATACTTAACATTTTATATGAACGAATCCTATACGTTCATAGTTTGTAAGTGGTATACTTTTCGATTGAAAGATGGACTAATTCCTAATTAATATATACAAAGGAACAACGCTTCTCCATTGTGTTATTGCTAATTCAGGTATCATTCGTCAATCTCTATATCTTCGTTAATTACTAACTTCCACAAGTTATTGTATTCAGCCTCCTCCGCATCGTTTTCCGCCTTAAGCAAGGATTTTCGGAACGATAAACCCGCTTGCAGTCCTTTCTCATACAACACTTTTGCTATTTCTTTGTAACCAAGAACTTCATCCAGTATATAGCCTAAACGTTGCACCGTTGTGGAGGGGAAGAAAGAAAAGAAATCATTGTCTACCCGTTTAAAATCAAGTTCTTCTGCCAATTCATTCAGAACTGTGGCTGCTCTGCTTAACCCACCAATCTCATGTTGGTAAAAAATTAAATCCATCGCAGTTAGTTCAGATCCGGATATATTAATATAGCCTGTTTTCGTTACTTTTTGCTCTATATAGACTTGTGGAATTGCCTTTTTTCCCAGAAAATTTATCTTCACCTCGTTTTTATGTTTATCCCGGTAATTTCCTTTATCGGTTATTACGGTTAATTCTTGCGGTTGTTGATGAGAAGCACCATAAAAAGTAGCAGCATTTAATAACCCGATATAATACTTCCGGTTTAGATAAGTCATCAACTGCCCTATATAAACCATTGGTGGGACAGAGCCTTTCAGCTCATATTCCACAGGAATAATTATATAAAAGCCCCTCCATACTGATTGTATCTTACCTGCCTCAACCAATCTCCATAGGGATACACGTTTGTTCGTTTCTGTTATATGAGGAAAGCATGCATTAACCTCATCAAGCGAAAAAGTTATTTTCCCCTTTTTAGGTAAATCCAGAATCCATTTCCTTATTTTTTGTTCTCTCTCCATTCAACTGTGTCTACATTGTAGACGCAAAGATATACATATATAGTATATTATTGCGATTGTTATGTTTTTAATTTCAACTTTTTTATAGTGTTGAAACCACAAAACATTCAAATCGCAATAATACACACTATCAGTATATTATCGCGATTAAATATCTTTTGATCGGCTACTAATGACGTGGTTTTTTTGTTGATAACTCTTTTTCAACCCAACCACTCCTCCCTGTCATCTCGACCACCTTCCTCTTGTCATCTCGACCGGAGTGGAGAGATCTCTGCATAAAGCTTTGTTCAATAATAGTCAGACGGTATGAGATGCTTCGGCAGGCTCAACATGACAGTGGATGGGGCAGGGTTTTAAGGGGTTTCACCCCTGTGACCCCACATCATTTTTTGGCTTGATCCAAAAAACGAAGCAAAAAAGATCAAGGCTGCACTTCCTTCGCTAAAA
>NZ_FXDJ01000004.1 GCF_900178525.1 Massilibacteroides vaginae | reverse complement strand
CGCTTCGCTCAAACAACGATTTGTTTTTAACGCTCTCGCTCCGTGTTTTTCTTAACGCTCATCCAATGAGGCCGGTTTTTTCACGGCTCGCCGCTTATCGCGGCATCGCGCTCTTTTCCGGGTAGGAATCATCTTTTTTGTCATCTCGACATCTTTCCCCTGTCAACCCAACCGTTCCTCCCTGTCATCTCGACCGAAGTGGAGAGATCTCTGCATATAGCTTCGTTCAATAATAGTCACTTGGTATGAGATGTTTCGACAGGCTCAACATGACAATGGGGTGGTATGATACCCCTCAGCAAGTTCAGGGTGTCAGTGGATGGGTGTTTTTTTTGTGCAATTTGATAGTTGTTTTTTGTTTTGTTTCTGAGCCGTTTTTTTGTGGAAAATGTGTTATGGATTCATTTTGTGGTGGAATGTCTTAGCGGTCGTTTTAGGTGGGTTGGGGAGGTTCTTGGTTTTGCGGGAAAGTCATATAGTAATGTCTTTGGAAACATAAAGGATATTTTTTCTGAAATAAAGGATATGTTTTGAATGATATAGGTATGTGTTTTCTGAATTGTTACGGTGTTAAGTAGGCGGTTTTTGGGAAAAAATAGTATCTAAAGCTTATTTTTCGGTTTTGTTTGGGCTGTTTTGGTTAAATGAAACAAATGTTGGGGTATTGGCTGTTATAAAAATGGCTTAAAATGTGTCTAATTGTCAAAGTGAGTTGATTTTTTTGTTGTCTGTTTGTTGTGATTTATTCTACTAACAAAGGCGCTGATTCTTATAAACTAAGTCTTTGTTTTTAGTTAAGTTTGTGGCAGTATTAAAAATGTTGATTTATGGCGAATAAACTGTTTTTTTATTTAGTTCTTCTGATAGCTGTTCCTTCTCTTGCTTTTGCGGCAGAGGAAGCACGGCTTTTGAGATTCCCGTCTACGAATGGGAATGAGATTGTATTCTCTTATGCCGGTGATTTATATAAGGTGCCTGCGGTAGGGGGTGAGGCTAAAAGGTTGACGTCTCATGTGGGGTATGAAATGTTCGCGCGTTTCTCTCCGGATGGTAAGACGATTGCTTTTACGGGTCAGTATGATGGTAATACGGAAGTGTTTACAATTCCTTCAACCGGTGGTGAACCTTTGCGTGTAACGTATACGGCTACTAATCGTCGCGATGATCTGGGCGACCGGATGGGGCCTAATAATATTGTTATGGGCTGGACGCCGGACGGACAGCATATTGTTTATCGTAATCGTATCGGTGATGGGTTTACGGGCAAACTTTATACCGTAGATAAAGAAGGCGGACTTTCTGATGTTATTCCTTTGCCTGAAGGTGGATTTTGTAGTTATTCGCCTGATGGAAAGCGTTTGGCGTATAATCGGGTGATGCGTGAATTCCGTACCTGGAAGTATTATCAGGGAGGTATGGCGGATGATATATGGATTTATGACGCTGACGCTAAATCTGTTGTGAATATTACGGAGAATAACGCGCAGGATATAATTCCCATGTGGATAGGGGATGAGATATTCTTTATTTCGGACCGCGACCGGACGATGAATATTTTTGTATATAACACTAAAACAAAGCAGACGTCTAAAGTAACCGATTTTAAGGAATATGACGTGAAATTTCCCAGTGCCAACGGGAATACAATTGTGTTTGAAAACGGAGGTTATCTTTATAAAATGGACGCGACTGCAAAGCAACCGGAAAAGGTGAATATTACCCTCTCTTCTGATAATATCTATGCGCGCAATACGATTAAGAACGGGGCTGATTACATCACGAATGCCAGTCTTTCTCCTGCCGGAGAACGTTTGGTGGTTACGGCACGTGGTGAAATTTTTAATCTGGCAGCCGACAAAGGGGTAACCAAAAATATCACCCGTTCGCCCGGAGCGCATGATCGTGAAGCACAATGGTCTCCGGATGGTAAGTTTATCGCTTATATTTCTGACGCGACCGGCGAAACGGAATTATACCTGCAACCGGCAGAAGGCGGTGAAGCGGTGCAGCTAACGAAGGATAACACAACCTATATCCGTTCATTTGAATGGAGTCCGGATGCGTCTATGATTGTGTATACTGATCGCGCCAACCGTGTGAATTTGCTGACTGTTTCTGGTAAGCAATCAACTACCGTATTTCAAGATCCGATCGGTGAAATCAGAGACGTGACGTTCTCTCCGGACAATAAGTGGCTGACTTATTCCCGCACGGCTGAGAATAATATCAGCATTGTTTACGTTTATAATATCGCTTCCAAAAAGGAGTATCCCGTAACAGATAAGTGGTATGATTCTTATTCGCCAGTATTCAGTACCGACGGAAAATATTTGATTTTCACTTCTGCCCGTGATTTTAAACCTACTTACGGATCGCTCGAATGGAACCATGTTTATACAAGTATGGGCGGTGTTTATCTGGCGTTACTTGCCAATGAAACGCCTTCGCCGTTTTTAGAAGAAGACGCGATCTTAAAGGCGAAAAAAGAAGACACTAAAAAGGGGGATGAGGCAAAGAAAGATGCCGGCACAACATCCGATATAGTGGTGAAAATTGATGTGGAAGGTTTGACCGACCGTATTGTTGGTTTGCCGTTGAGCGCTTCCCGTTATGGCAATTTTTACGCTGCTGATTCAAAAATTTATTATTGGAGTGGGGGAGCGACCAAGGTATTCGACCTGAAAAAGCAAAAGGAGGAAACTATTGTAGAAGGGGCTTATATGTCTGTTGAGCCGGCAAGTAAGAAAGCTTTGTTTAGTAAAGGTAACGCGCTCTACGTGATGGATATTCCTTTCGGAAAAGTAGACCTGAAAGATGCGGTTAATACCTCGAATATGAAGATAACCGTAGATTTTACGCAAGAGTGGGCTCAGCTATTTGACGAAGCCTGGCGTGCTTTTCGTGATGGTTTTTATGTAGACAACATGCACGGTGTGGATTGGAAGGCGATGAAAACGAAATACAGTGTATTGTTGCCTTACGTAAAAACTCGTTTAGATTTGAACTACCTGATTGGTGAACTGATTGCAGAATTGAACTGTGGTCATGCTTATGTGAACCCGGGTGAAACAGATCGTCCGGAAAGAATCAGTACCGGTTTGTTGGGTGCTGAGATCTCTCGTGATAAGAGCGGATTTTTCCGTCTGGAGAAAATAATACCGGGTGCTTCCTGGAGTAAAGATCTTCGTTCGCCATTAACAGATGCGGGTGTGAATGCCAAGGCGGGTGAATATATTGTAGCAATTGACGGTATACCTACTAATTCTGTTAAGAATATGTATTCGTTATTGGTTGGTAAAGCCAACGTGCCGACAGAATTACTTCTGAACACAAAACCGCAAACCGCAGGCGCGAGAAAAGTGGTGATCAGTCCGCTTGCCGAAGAATATTCTTTATACCATTATAATTGGGTGCAGGATAACATCCGTAAGGTGGATAAAGCGTCTAACGGAAAAATTGGTTATATCTACATACCGGATATGGGTGTTGAAGGCTTGAATGAGTTTTCGCGCTACTTCTATCCGCAATTAGATAAAGAGGGTTTGATTATTGATGACCGGGCAAATGGTGGAGGCAATGTATCCCCGATGATATTGGAACGTTTGTCTCGTGAGCCTTATCGTCTTACTATGCGTCGTGGTTCGTCTCGCATCGGAACCGTTCCTGACGCGGTACAGGTAGGTCCTAAGGTTTGCCTCATCAATAAATATTCGGCATCTGATGGTGATCTTTTCCCTTGGGGATTCCGTGCTTTAGGTCTGGGTAAACTAATCGGTACTCGTACCTGGGGAGGTATTGTTGGGATAAGCGGTCCGCTTCCGTATATGGACGGAACGGATATTCGTGTTCCGTTCTTCACCAGTTTTGATGTTAAAACCGGCGAATGGATGATCGAAAACCACGGTGTTGATCCGGATATTTTGCTCGATAACGATCCTGTTAAAGAATGGAATGGCGAAGATGAGCAGTTGAATCGTGCTATAGAAGAGGTTATGAAAGAGTTGAAAAGCCGCAAGCCGCTTCACAAAGCTCCTGCGCCAAGGGTTTGGAATAAATAGATCAATTGGTCTTTACTTTTTTCCTATCATTAGATCCCTCCTTTTCGGTTATTCCACCGAAGCGGAGGGATTTCTGCATATCCTCTTTGTAATTCCAATCCACTTCTTTGTCAACCCAACCGTCCTCCCTATCATCTCGATCACCCCTCCTTTGTCATCTTGACTTCCCTTCCTTTGTCATCTCGACCACCCCTCCTTTGTCATCTCGACTTCCCTTCCTTTGTCATCTCGACCGAAGTGGAGAGATCTCTGCATATAGCTTCGTTAAAGAATAGTCTGATGGTATGAGATGCTTCGACAAGCTCAGCATGACAATGGGGTTGGTATGAGATGCTTCGACAGGCTCAACATGACAGTGGATGGGCAGGGTTTTAAGGGGTTTCACCCCTGTGACCCCACATCATTTTTTGGCTTGATCCAAAAAACGAAGCAAAAAAGATCAAGGCTGCACTTCCTTCGCTAAAAAACACTGCGCTTTCGCTAAACAA
>NZ_FXDJ01000005.1:72500-73767 GCF_900178525.1 Massilibacteroides vaginae | reverse complement strand
AAAGTATACATCAGCAGCTGTTTTATTGGTTTGTAAAAACGGATAGAATTAGTGTTAAGTTGATAAGAAAGTAAGTAAGGGCAGACGGTGGATGCCTAGGCTCTCGGAGGCGATGAAGGACGTGATAAGCTGCGAAAAGTCCGGTTTAGGTGCAAATAACCTTTGATACCGGAATATCCGAATGGGGCAACCCGTCAGGTTGAAGGCCTGACACCTCGTAATGAGGGGCGAACGTGGGGAACTGAAACATCTAAGTACCCATAGGAGAAGAAAACAAGAGTGATTCCGCAAGTAGTGGCGAGCGAACGCGGAACAGCCCAAACCTATTCTGTTTAGGCATAATAGGGGTTGTAGGACCACGTTGTGGTACAATTTAATTGAAGTAGAATGAACTGGAACGTTCAGCGATATTGGGTGACAGCCCCGTATACGAATCGATTGATTGGCCTAGTGGTATCCTGAGTAGCGCGGGACACGAGAAATCCTGTGTGAATTAGCGGGGCCCATCCCGTAAGGCTAAATACTCCCGAGAGACCGATAGTGAACCAGTACCGTGAGGGAAAGGTGAAAAGCACCTCGAATAGAGGAGTGAAATAGTTCCTGAAACCGTCTGCTTACAAGCGGTCGGAGCACTTTCATAGTGTGACGGCGTGCCTTTTGCATAATGAACCTACGAGTTACTTTATCCGGCAAGGTTAAGGCATTCAGTGCCGGAGCCGAAGCGAAAGCGAGTCTTAACAGGGCGTTTTAGTCGGATGGAGTAGACGCGAAACCAAGTGATCTACCCTTGTTCAGGTTGAAGGTTAGGTAAAACTAATTGGAGGACCGAATCGTTAAGCGTTGAAAAGCTTTCGAATGAAGTGAGGGTAGGGGTGAAAGGCTAATCAAACTTGGAGATAGCTCGTACTCCCCGAAATGCATTTAGGTGCAGCCTTTATTATTACTAGTATGAGGTAGAGCGACTGATTGGATGCGAGGGCTTCGCCGCCTATCAAGTCCAGATAAACTCCGAATGCGTACTAGTTTAAAATAAGGAGTGAGGGTGTGGGTGCTAAGGTCCACATCCGAGAGGAGAATAATCCAGACCATCAGCTAAGGTCCCGAAATAACAGTTAAGTTGAATAAACGAAGTCAGATTGCATAGACAGCTAGGATGTTGGCTTGGAAGCAGCCATTCATTTAAAGAGTGCGTAACAGCTCACTAGTCGAGGAATGTGGCGTGGATAATACTCGGGCATAAACTGTTTACCGAAGCTATGGAATCAGC
>NZ_FXDJ01000005.1:0-70000 GCF_900178525.1 Massilibacteroides vaginae | reverse complement strand
TTGAAAGACTGTTTTGTGTTGTTTCGTTAGGATAACTTGCTTTTTTTATAAAATATTGTATAAATGGAACTGACTGATAATGTGGAGCTAATTCGTGTGTCAGACACGCGTAGCAATTATTTACCGAGCGTACAATCAACTTATATTTCTGCTTTTCCTGAAACAGAAAGAAGGGACTTCTTTCTGTTTTGCGAATTGTTGGATGCTGAGCCTATGTTTAATCTCTTTGTCATACTTAAACAGAATGTATATGTCGGATTTATTACTTACTGGCAATTTAAGGATTTTGTTTATGTAGAGCATTTTGCGATAGCTGCTGAATTCAGAAATGGCGGTATTGGATCGGTTGTTATGAAAGAAGCTCTTAGACAGATGGGTACTAATGTAGTACTGGAAGTAGAAGACCCGATCGACGAGCTCACACAAAGAAGAGTTCGTTTTTATGAGGCTTTAGGTTTTAAGTTGTATGGGGCAAATTATCAGCAACCTCCGTATCGGGAAACGGATTCATGGTATGATATGAAACTGATGAGTTATGGCGATATTGACATGTATAAAGAGTACGGCTCTATAAAAGATTGTATTTATTCTTCTGTATATAACATAAAAAAGCCTGATTAATCATTAATCAGGCTTTTTTATGGTTGCAAAATAAGTTAGATCGACGAAACACGCAGGGTGTTTAATAACTCTCTGTTTATGGGTTTGTCGTTTTTGATTGCTTTGGAGAAAGGAACATATACGATCTGATCATTTTGAATGCCGATCATAACGTTTCTTTGGTCGTCAAGTAATGCGTCAATTGCGGCTATACCCATTCTTGTCGCTAATATGCGGTCTTGTGCACTGGGCGAACCTCCACGCTGCAAGTGTCCCAGAATCGTTACTCTGACATCAAACAAGGGGAATTCATTTTTAACTCGTTCGGCAATTCCTATGGCTCCTCCCGTTAGTTCACTTTCCGCTACAAGAACAATACTACTGTTCTTTGATTTTCTAAATCCGTTTTTAATCATTTCCTCTAACTGATCATTTTCTAATGATGTTTCAGGGATGATTGCTGCTTCAGCTCCGGAAGCTATGGCTCCGTTTAATGCCAGAAAACCTGCGTCTCGTCCCATAACTTCAATAAAGAACAATCGATCATGAGAAGTGGCCGTGTCCCGGATTTTGTCAACGCATTCCATGATGGTGTTTAGAGCTGTGTCATAGCCTATGGTAACATCTGTGCCAAACAAGTCGTTGTCGATTGTTCCGGGCAAACCTACTATGGGATAGTTAAACTCTTGAGCGAAGATACGGGCTCCGGTCAATGTGCCGTCACCGCCAATTACGATAAGCGCTTCTATACCCTCTTCAACAAGTTTATTATAAGCTTGCTTACGTCCTTCGGGAGTTTTAAACTCCATGCAACGAGCAGTTTTCAAAAGAGTACCACCACGTTGTATAATATTACTTACATTTTGTGTCTTAAACTCCTGAATTTCGCCGGTGATAAGCCCTTTATAGCCTCTGTAAATACCTTTTACCGCCATACCATTGTAAATGGCTGAGCGGGTAACCGCACGAATCGCGGCATTCATCCCGGGAGCATCACCTCCAGATGTCAAAATACCAACACATTTAGCTGTAGACATTTTTTTGTTTTTATGATTAGTTATTAGTCGTGACAAAAATAGCATTATTTGCCGAGATGACTTGCTATTTTTAAATTCTTAATCTTTATTTAATGTATTGTCAGGCATTGAGTTCACGAACACGGGCAGCTACTGCCTCCATTTGCCACTTTGGCGTTGATGTGGCACCGCAAACTCCTACACGTTGTATTCCCGGAGGGAGCGGTTCTGTGATTTCGTCTGCATCCGAAACAAATAAAGTGTTAGGGTTTGCTTTTTTACATTCTTCGAATAATACTTTACCATTTGAACTTTTCTTTCCCGCCACAAAATAAATCCAATCGTGATTCGATGCGAATGTCTTTATGTTCGGCATCCGGTTGGTTACCTGTCGACAAATGGTATCATAGAAAGTGAATTTAGCTTGCGGTGACATGGCCGAACGAATCTCTTCAATAACATTATGAAAACCATCCAATGGTTTTGTGGTTTGCGAGAAAAGGTAAATATCGCGATTGAAATCCAATACCGATATATCTTCAATCTTTTCAACCACGATAGCATTGCCTTCCGTTTGCCCTACCAACCCATTTACTTCGGCATGCCCCTTTTTGCCGTAAATTACAACCTGGGCATTCTGACTTCGGGTTTCTACGTAGCATTTATTGATTCGTTGTTGTAATCTGATAACTACAGGACACGTAGCATCAATAATTGTAATGTTATTCTCTTTGGCAATCTGGTAAGTGGAAGGAGGCTCGCCGTGCGCGCGGAGCAGTACTTTTTTACCCTGCAAACGACTTAGGTCGGCATGAACGATAGAATGAAGCCCGTCGGCCTTTAATCTGTCTACTTCCTGATTGTTGTGCACTATGTCTCCAAGACAATACAAATCGTCTTTCGTTTCTTTAAGTTCTTTTTCTGCGCTTTTTATTGCGTTAACCACGCCAAAGCAAAATCCCGAACCATTATCTATCTCTACCTCTATCATGACGTTATTTCTATGTTATGCAATTCGAAGAAAGATTGATCCGAACAGGCATTCTTATTCTTCAATTGCTTTTTTATATTGAACAAGGAGCCAGGCCTTTTGTTCATCGATTGTCATGGCCGAATTATCCAGTACGATAGCATCATCGGCTTGTTTCAACGGACTTTCTTTGCGGGTTGAATCAATATGATCTCTTGTTTTAATATTTTCCAACACTTCTTCGTAAGAAACCTGCTCCCCTTTTGCCTTCAGTTCATCTACCCGGCGTTGGGCACGTACCTCCGGACTGGCCGTAATAAAGAGTTTTAGCTCTGCATTCGGAAAAACAACAGTGCCGATATCTCTTCCATCCATAACGATACCTTTACGTTCCCCCATTTTCTGTTGTAATGCCACTAATGCCCGTCTTACAAAACCGATTGTCGCAATGGGGCTTACCCAGTTGGCTACATCCATTTTGCGGATGTCTTCTTCAACGTTTACTCCATTGAGGATGGTCTCTCTTCTTCCGGTGGTTTCGTTGTTTTTGAAATCAATCCGGATTTTTCCGATCTCTGATTCTAATAAATCAGTATTGATGCCCTTGTCGGTAATGATACCATTCATCAGACAATAAAGAGTGACGGCGCGATACATAGCACCTGTATCGATATAAATATATCCAATTGATTTAGCCAGATCTTTAGCCATTGTGCTTTTTCCACTGGAAGAAAAGCCGTCGATCGCGATAACTATTTTTTTCATTCGAATTTTTATTTATTTGAAATCATCCAAGGTAGTTGAAATGCTTACCATTAAAGAAGTAGCCGAAGGGTGGTATCTGGCAACAGAAGCGGATACGTCAAATTTATGTATCCTTACCCCACCGCCAAAAGAAAAACCGCCCAGTTTATTCCCGGTCTCTAAAGACATGTCCTGATTTGTTTTGGGATTAAAGCCAATGCCTAACCAGAAGTTTTCCGAGGGCACATAGTCAACTCCAAAAACCAAGTGTCTGGTTAGCGTTTTAAAGAATGTATTTTTGCGTTCTAAATTAACCTTGTCTATATAATCGATCTCCCATTTATTCAAATACATAGCAGTTACGGATATGCGGATCGGTGCGTTCTCCATTTTTTTCGAAACACCCATTTGGATATCCCAAGGTAATTTTTGACGCTCTTCATTGTAGCTTTTTAATTGAGCACCCATATTCTTTAATGCAAAACCAAACGAGAAACCTTTGTCCGAGTTGTAATAACTCAAACCCACGTCGGCACATAAACCAAATGCAGAATAACGCTCAAACGAAGAGTAAAGAAATTTAATGGCGATACCTCCGCGCCATCGTTCCGAAAGATCATGCGCGTAAAGCGCGGTGAGATTTATGTCTTTTGCCGAAAAAGTACCCTCCTGATCGTTGTTGACCGAGGTTTTTTTGAAACTGCCGTAGCTGATAAAGCTTGCGCCGATACCCCAGGCCCCGCGTTCCCCCCTTGCTTTTGTAAATGATGCACTACCTATATTAATATCGGAAATGTAATTCATGTAGTTCAGATTGACCATTCCGTCCATTTCACCTCCCAAAAGACCGGGGTTGTGAAAAATTAATGACGGATCCCTTTCAATCAGTGAAACTGTATGCCCGCCAAGTGCGTTTGCTCTGGACGAAGTAGGATAGCGCAAAAAGCCAAAAACCTCATCCCCCTCCTGAGCGAACAGGTGGAGTGGCAGGCAGGAAATAATTAGCAATACTATTATTTGTCTCATATTTTGTCTAAAAACGAATCAAAGGTACTTAAATCATACAAATCAAAAAGTTCCTCTTTGCTTTTTTTACGTAACAAGTATTTAGGCAGATCGGAACATTTTTTGATTTACTTACTATGTATTTATTTTAATAAAGGATATTTTCCTTTTTCTATATCTGTGGTAAAGTTTTTCTATATCTGTAGAAAGCTTTTTCTATATATATGGAAAAAGGAAAATATCCTTTATAAATTAAAAAACATTCCTAACAGTATAAAACTTCCTCCTTTGAATTAGAAAAAACAATCTGTTGATTAATGATTTATTAAAAAAAAAGATTTTACTTTACATCCGGAAATTAAGACGGAAAGCAAGCATCCTTGATTAGTGTAAACGGAGAAAAGCAGAAAAAGGTATGTGAATCTGTTTTAATTTTTAAGCAAATGGCTTAAAAAAACAAAATTGATTAAGTATTTTCCTTTTTATAAAGGTTGGTATGAAATAATTTGTATTTTTGTCTCATTGGAAAACACATAAAACATTATAATTGTATGGAAGTTAAAAAAACGAAGAAGGCAAGTTTGGAAGGAGGTAAACTTCTCGCAATCCTTATGGGGTTTGTTGTCGGTCTTGCAGCGCTGTTCGTAGGATTTGAATGGGGCACGAGAGACATAAACGTTGTTAAGGTAGAAGGTATTTCGGATATCATTGCTGAAGAAGAAATCGAAATTACAAGAGTAGAAGAAATTCAGGCTCCCCCTCCCCCTCCCCCTCCCGCACAAGTTGTAACAGAGGTGCTTAATGTGGTTGAAGATGACGTTGATCTAAACCAACAGGAAATTCTTTCATCGGAAGATACCCAACGTGAAGCTCAGGTTCAGACTTATGTAGCACCCGTTGCTGTGGTAGAAGATGAAGAAGAATCTGCTCAACAAATCTTTACCGTTGTGGAAGAAATGCCTAAATTCCCGGGCGGTGAAGCAAAACTTCTTGAATTTATTAATAAAGGAATTAAATATCCTGTAATTGCTCAGGAAAACGGTATTCAGGGTCGTGTTATTTGTTCGTTCGTTGTAAATCGTGACGGTACAGTTGTTGACGCTGAAGTAGTGAGAGGTGTTGACCCTTCTTTGGACAAGGAAGCACTACGTGTGATTAACACCATGCCCAAATGGACACCTGGTAAGCAAAGAGGTAAACCGGTACGTGTAAAATATACGGTGCCTATCACATTTAGATTACAGTAATATCAAGTATAAAAAAGGGCTGCTAAATGCAGCCTTTTTTCATAGTCTCCTCTTGTTCTAAAGCTATAATAATGAAATCTTTGGACTCTATATTAGAAAAAACAGAGACAGAGCTCTCATGCACATCATTTGTGGGAGATCCTAAAAGTTTATTCGAACCGATTGAATATATCCTGTCTCTTGGCGGGAAAAGAATCAGACCGGCATTAGCGCTGATCGGTTGTAATATTTATTCAGACAACATTGAGTCTGCCGTTAAACCGGCCTTGGGGCTTGAAGTGTTTCATAACTTCACATTGCTTCATGATGATTTGATGGATGGTGCCGATATGCGCAGGAATAAACCAACCGTGCATAAACGTTGGAGCCCAAATACAGCCATTCTGTCCGGAGATGCTATGCTAATAGCCTCCTATAAATTAATTGGAGAAACCGATCCGGCTTATCTGTCAGAAGTATTGGCCTTGTTCACCGAAACAGCATTGGCTATTTGTGGTGGTCAGCAATACGATATGGAATTTGAGCAACGTATGGATGTTGCTGAAGAGGAATATCTGCACATGATAGAGCTTAAAACGGCGGTTTTATTAGCCTGTGCTTTAAAGATGGGGGCACTGATTGGTGGAGCTCCTGCCCATGAAGCCGATCTGCTTTATAAATACGGCATAGATTTAGGGCTTGCTTTCCAGATACAAGATGACCTGTTGGATGTTTATGGCGACGCTGAAACTTTCGGGAAAAATATAGGTGGAGATATATTGTGTAATAAAAAAACATTCCTGCTTATAAACGCATTAAAACTCGCTGAAGGAGAAAAGCGGAATGAGGTAATGAGCTGGCTTCAGCGTGAGGAATATACCCCAAGCGATAAGATAGCGTTCTTTACCACGCTTTACGAAGAATTAGGCGTGAAAGAGTTGGCCGAGAAGAAAATAAAATATTATTTTGAAAAGGCGAAAGCTCGACTTGCGGATTTGAATGTCCCTGCGGAAAGACTTGACGTGTTGACCGAAGTAAGTGATAAACTCATGAAACGAAAAGTGTAACATGAGGCTGATCGATACGCATTGTCACCTTTATGCAGAGGAGTTTGATTTAGATCGGGATGAACTGATCTCGAATTCCCGCAACTTGGGTATAATAGCCCTGTTGCTGCCGAATATTGATCGTGCATCAGTAAACAGCCTGCATGAACTTTGCGATAAATACCCGGATTATTGTTTTCCGATGATGGGATTACACCCTACAAGCGTTGGGTCGGACTATATAGCGGAGCTTCGTTACTTAGAATCTCAACTGTCGAAAAGAAAATATTCGGGAATAGGTGAAATAGGGATCGATCTCTATTGGGATAAAACGTTTCTGAAAGAGCAACTTTCTGTTTTTGAGGAACAGCTAAAGTGGAGTATAGATCATTCCTTACCCGTATCCATACATACGCGTAATGCCTTTCCCGAAGTATTTGACGTAATACATAAGGTTGGCCCGGAAAAATTGAAAGGCGTTTTTCATAGTTTCTCCGGAACAGCAGAAGATGCCAAGGAAATCTTGGCGTTGAGAAATTTTAAATTCGGAATAAATGGTATCGTTACGTACAAGAATTCAGACCTCCCGGAGGTGCTGAAACAAACCGTAACCATCCATGATCTCGTGATAGAAACAGATGCTCCGTATTTACCCCCGGTTCCATTTCGCGGCAAACGAAATCAACCGGTTTATTTACGTGAAATTGCGTGTAAAATTGGCGAAATTTACAATTTGTCATTAGAAGACGTAGCACGGGAAATAGAAATTAATTCAAGGAAAATTTATTCAGCGATCAATTAAGTTGAAGATTATACAAGAAAACCTAATTGGTGGCTAATTAAATTTGAACAGATATAGTGTATATATGAAGCAAAAAGCATAGATTTGTGGTCTGAAAAATTTGGAAGTGGTTTTTTTTTCGTATTTTGCGCTCGTTTTGGAGAGGTGCTCGAGTGGTTGAAGAGGCACGCCTGGAAAGCGTGTATACGCCTAAAGCGTATCGCGGGTTCGAATCCCGCTTTCTCCGCGATTTATTGGTAAATTATTAAAAACTGAAAAAATAAAAATTATTAATCTTAAAATTAAACACACGATGAGAAATTTATTTTCAAAAGTAATCTTGGGTGTTATTGCCCTTGGAACTTCTACGGTAGCATTCGCACAAGATGCAGCAGCTGCAGGAGCTGTTGAGGGTGGCTTGCATCATGAACTTAAGAGACTCTTTATCGAAGGTAGTGCTACGTTCAACAGTTTGATCAGTATACCTTTCATTATTGGTTTAGCTATTTGTCTTGAGAGAGTAATTTATTTGAATCTTGCTGAAGTAAACACAAACAAGTTGTTCAAAAGTATCGAAGAAGCTCTTGATAAAGGAGATGTTGAAGGAGCGAAAGCAGTGGCTCGTGATACAAAAGGTCCTATCGCTTCTATCGTTTATCAAGGTTTAATGAGAATTGACCAATCTGTTGACACTGTAGAAAGATCAATTACATCTTATGGTGCAGTACAGTCAGGTCTTTTAGAAAAGAATTTGTCTTGGATCACATTGTTTATCTCTATTCTTCCGTCAATTGGGTTTATCGGTACTGTGGTTGGTATGATCATGGCGTTCGACAAAATTCAGATTGTAGGTGATATCAGCCCGACGGTTGTTGCCGGTGGTATGAAGGTTGCTTTGATTACTACTATTGCCGGTCTTATTACTGCAATTATTTTACAATTATTCTATAACTATTTATTAAGTAAATTAGAAGCTATCGTTAATAAAATGGAAGATTCTACGATTACTTTCATGGATTTAGTTGTAAAATACAACCTTAAATACAAAAAATAATACGAATTATGGCTGTAACAAAAATTAGAAAAGTTTCCAGTCTGGTTTTCATTGTATCCATATTAATAAGCGTAGTTGTTTTTGGCTTCTATTATGGTGGTGGAATTGTAGATCCGACTGCTGAAACTCCGGAACCCGTTAATACAGATATTCTTTTGTATTGGTTATATATACTATTAGGGATCGTTATTGGAATGACAGTATTCTTTGCAGTCCTACAAATTGGTAAGCTTTTGAAAAGTGACCCAAAGTCTGGTATGTTGTCAATAGGAGCGATTGTATTGATGGCTGGTTTATTGTTGATCACCCGCGCTATGGGTAGCGATGTACCACTACCTATCCCTGGTTATGAAGGAACTGAAAACGTGCCTTTCTGGTTGAAGACAACAGATATGTTTTTATACTCTATCTATGCTATGGTTGTTTTAATCGTAGTAGTTATTGTATGGGGTAATGTAAGAAAAGCATTAACGAAATAAATAGAGGACTAAGAAGATGGCAAGTAAAAGAAAACAGAAAAAAATGCCCGCACTGTCTACTACGTCAAGTGCAGATATTGCTTTTATGATTCTCCTCTTCTTCCTTTTGACTACATCTATGGATACAGATATGGGGCTTGCAAGACGTTTGCCGCCTCCTGTTCCTAAAGACCAGAAAAATACAGATATTGATATCAAAAAGAGAAATCTTATGGTTGTGTTGATCAACACAAACAATCAAATACTCTGTAATGGACAATTCGTTGAAGTTAACCAACTAAAAGAACTTGTAAAGGAATTTATAGCAAACCCATTTAATGATGAACACAAACCTGAAAAAACAGAAGTTGACGTTCCATTCTATGGTAAAATGATGGTTACTAAAAACCATATTATTTCTTTGCAAAATGACCGTGGTACAGAATATCAAGCGTATATAAATGTACAAAACGAGTTAGCTGCGGCATACAACGAATTGAGAAATGATGTATCAAAGGAGAAATTTGGAAGAGTCTTTGATGAATTAGATGAAGAGCAACAAAAAGCGGTTCAAATGATATATCCTCAAAAGATATCTGAAGCTGAACCTAAAAATTATGGAGGAAAATAAGTATGGGAAAATTTGGAGGTAACTTTCAACGCGAGGTTCCACAGTTAACCATGTCGTCAGTATCTGATATTGTATTCGCCATATTGTTCTTCTTTATGATGGTTACGACAATGCGTGAAGTAACATTGAAAGTGGTTTTTCAATCACCCCAAGCAACTGAGCTTCAGAAGCTGGAGAAAAAATCATTGGTTACATTCATCTATGTTGGGCAACCGACACTGGCCTTAAGAGACAAGATGGGTTCTGAAACTCGTATTCAGTTGAATGATCAATTCGCTGAAGTTTCCGAGATTGAGGATTACATTGCTCAGGAAAAGTCAAGTATGAAAGAAGAAGATGCTCCGTTTATGACTGTGTCAATTAAAGCAGACAGACAAACCAAGATGGGTATTGTAACTGATGTTAAACAGGCACTTCGTGAAGCTTATGCATTAAAGATCAGTTATTCTGCGACAAAGAAAAACTAATGAACAGAGAATCCAACTATTGAAATAATTGAATTATTTATAATAGAAAGAAAGGCCGGAGACGAGGTTAACTTGTCGCCGGTCTTTTTTATTACTTTCGTGTTAAAGCGTAGATTATAATCCCGGGTATGAAGATAATGGAAGCAATCCAAAACAATGCTATCTGAATTCCCCACGAATCGCTCAGCCATCCGGCTAAAGGAGCTATGAAAACGAACATCAGGCGAATAATGAAATTGCGGATTGACAATACGGTTGCTCGCATATCAGACTGTGTGAACTGATTTATATACCCTTTTAATATAGGCGTGGCGAATCCTCTTACTACGTAGAAAAATAGCAATATTGCCAAAAGGGAATAGGAACTTAAATTAAATCCCAAAACGACGTATCCTCCCGCTATTGACAGTAGTATGAACAAATTCATTTTTTTCGCTCCAAAGCGATATTCTATTTTGTCGGAATAATAGGCAGCTATCCCTACCGTTAAATTAAGTCCGGTCCATATTATTCCATACCATGATATCGGTGTGTTCAGTTGCATAAGAATAGGTTGTACGAACCACGCCATGGTAAGTGTGGCGGCTCCAATTATACCGGAAAAAAGAATACTGTAGGCTAATTGTTTATTTTTAAACAGGGAATAGTTGATTATCTTGTAGATTTCAGCGAATGCATTCGGTCTTTTAATGGTTCCCCCATATTCCTTTAAACATAAAGCTGCCGGTATGCCGGTAAAAGCAATTATTGCTTGCCCATAAAAAGGTAAGTGTAATGAATAAACAGCTAATAATCCACCCAGAATACCGGCAATAGCTTCGGAAAAATTACCTATCATAGTAAGTTTGCCTTCATAACGCATGTACAGGTGTTCTTTTTTATGCTCTTGTACTGTGTTATATAAAAGGACAGAGTCTGTTCCGTTAACAAAGGTTTGTCCGGCGCCGAGTAATATTTCCGCTACTGCGAACGCAAGAAAAGTATCAGTAAAAGAATAGGTTAGATAACCGGCAAAGAAAAGTATACCTCCCGTAATCAGGCAATTCCGTTTCCCCCAGGAATCAGCCAGGTAGCCGGAAGGAATTTCTAACGTAACTGCAACGATGGAGTAGATGCTTTTAAGGAGAAATATATCTTGAAGCGTAAGTCCGTTCTTTTCATAAAAAAGGACAATGATTGGCATTACGAAAGAAAACCATTTGGAGAATTTAATTACATAAAGTGCCAGTAAATTTCTTTTCATCCTGTAATTTCTAATACGGTCTGTTTTGTTCACGAAAGTATAAAAGCTCGTTGAATAGAGCAATTATTTAGACGGAAATGACTTGTTTTGTACAATTTTACGCATGAATAATAAAACGACACATATAACGAGAGAACTTCAGATCACAGCAGATGGGAGTCATACACTTTTTGTTCCTGAAATGGATGAACACTACCATTCGGTGAATGGTGCTGTGCAGGAGTCGATGCATGTTTTTATTGAAGCAGGATTACATCAGTTGGATAAAAAGCATATTCGCGTGTTTGAAATTGGTTTTGGCACCGGTCTGAATGCTTTTTTGACGCTTCAGGATACATTAAAGAATAGTGCTGTTAAAATCGATTACTATACCGTAGAACAGTTCCCGTTAGATACGGAGACGATCAAACAACTTAATTTCGGCACTGCTCATCAAGCGTTGTTTGAAAAACTGCATAACGTTCCGTGGAACTCATTACAATCGATTACAGATCGTTTTTCGCTGTTTAAAATTGCCGGAGACAGTAATACGTGTATTCTCCCCGATGAGATAGACTTGGTTTATTTTGACGCATTTGCTCCGGATAAGCAACCGGAAATGTGGAATCAGGAGATATTTAATAAGTTATTTAGGGGGATGAATGCAAATGGTATATTGACTACCTATTGTGCGAAAGGAGTGGTTAGGCGTATGATGAAAGAAGCCGGATATACTGTTGAAAGAATACCCGGCCCTCCCGGAAAGCGCGAAATGCTGCGCGCCCGAAAAATATTGTGATCAGGGTTATAACATTGCGTCAATTTTAGCGGCCAATGCTGCTTTATTGGTTGCTCCTACTTGTTTATCTACAACTTCTCCATCCTTAATAAAAAGAACAGTCGGTATATTGCGAATGCCGAATTTTGAAACAACATCATCGTTATTGTCAACGTCCAGTTTCCCAATCGTCACTTTGCCTTCGTACTCTGTCGCGAGTTCTTCAATAAGTGGACCAATCATACGACAAGGGCCACACCATTCGGCCCAGAAATCGATAACTAATGGCTTACCTTCACTTACCAATTGGTCGAAATTCGCGTCTGTAATTTCTAATGCCATGCTTTTTCTTTTTTAATTTATATATTTTGAAATGTGTTTTTGTAGTTTCAAAAGTACAAAATACTTTTAGGTCGGACAATGCTATCCGTTAATTTTGAAATCAATATTTTCATTCTCCGTTAAAAAATCAACTAGTTCACGGGTTACATTTAAACGAACGTTTTGTGAGAATAAATTCAAATTAACGTTATGTTCTCCGTCAACAACCTTGAAGTACAATAAGCTCTGTCCGGGATTATTCTTGATCAGGACTGATAGTTCATTGATCATGGGTTCGTCCAGATCGTGAATGGGTAATGTAATGTTGATCTTTTCAATCAGCTTATCCTTTTCATCCTGAAGGAGACGAATGGTTCCTATTCTAAAATCAAGTATCGCTTCATTGTATGGTCTTGCTTCCACACGCCCTGTAATTAAGAGGTACATGCCTAAACGTCCGTATTTACTGTATTCGATATAGTCATTTCCAAATAACGCAATCTCTCCGTTTCCTGTAAAATCCTCTATTTTCAGAATGCCATACGACTTTCCGTTTTTAGTTAACCCTTCGCGGAAACCTGTTACAATTCCTCCTAAAAGGATTTCACGCCCTTTGAGATTGTCTTTGTCATTCAATTCGGCTGCTCCTGTATTGCAAACATAGGTGAGTGCAATGCGATAATCATCCAAGGGGTGGGCAGACAGGTAAATCCCTACAAGCTCTTTCTCTTTATTCAATCTTTCCAGATCACTCCATGGCTCAGCCTGCGGAATTTCAGGTTTCGCGATCTCTACCAGATTATCGTCACCGAAAAGCGAATTTGCTGCGGTTACCTTATCTACCTGAAACTTGTTACCATAGCGTACCAGCGTGTCTAAGAAAAGTTCATCTTTACTGTTGGCAAAGAACTGCTCACGACGAACTCCGAAGTTGTCGAATGCGCCGCCTAAGGCCAGGCACTCCATGTTCTTCTTGTTACAAGCCGTTAGATTTACCCGTTCCACAAAATCGAAAATATTTTTATAAGGTCCGTTCTTTCGTTCTTCAATGATATTTTGAACAGCAGATTCTCCTACACCTTTTATTGCCCCTAATCCGAAGCGTACATCTCCGTTTTTATTGACACTGAATTTGAGAATTGATTCGTTTACATCCGGACCGAGTACCTGAATATTCATTGCCCGGCATTCGTCCATAAACTTCGTGATGTCGGTAATATTTGAAAGACTTCGGCTGAGCACCGCGGCCATATATTCCGAAGGGAAGTTCGCTTTCAGATACGCCGTCTGGTAAGCAACCCAGGAATAGCACGTGGCATGACTCTTATTAAAAGCGTATGACGCAAATTTCTCCCAGTCCGACCATATCTTTTCTAATGTTTTCTCATCATGACCGTTTTCTTTACCTCCCGAAAGGAACTTCGCTTTCAGCTCGTTCATCTTATCGATCAGCTTTTTCCCCATCGCTTTACGCAGGGTGTCACTTTCACCACGGGTGAAATTTGCTAACAAGCGCGAAAGGAGCATGACCTGTTCCTGATACACAGTAATACCATACGTGTCTTTCAGGTATCGTTCCATAATCGGAATGTCGTATTTTATTTCCTCACGACCGTGTTTTCGGGCAACGAATGACGGGATATAATCCATAGGACCGGGGCGATAAAGTGCGTTCATCGCGATCAGGTCTTCAAATTTCGAGGGCTGCAATTCCCGGAGGTACTTCTGCATACCGGCCGACTCGAATTGGAATGTTCCCGTTGTTTTTCCCTGGCAATAAAGCTCGAACGTTTTCAAGTCTTCCAGGCTTATGCGGTCAATGTCGATTTTTTCTCCACGAGTAAGCCGAATATTCTCTACCGCCTCTTTAATGATCGATAACGTTTTAAGTCCGAGAAAGTCCATTTTGATCAATCCCGTTTCTTCAATAACCGATCCCTCGTATTGTGTAACCAGCATTTCTTCACCGGTATCTTTGTCTTTCGCCGTACTTACCGGTACAATGTCTGAAATGTCATATTTCCCGATAATTACCCCACAAGCATGAACACCCGTATTACGTACGTTCCCTTCCAACATTTGAGCATATTTCAGTGTGTCACGCGCTAAAGGATCCGAACCCGTGGCCGCCTCTTTTAGTTCAGGAACGTATTGTATAGCGTCCTTAAGTTTGAACTTTCTTAAATCGGGAATCTTATCCGGCACTAATTTAGCCAAACGGTTGGATTCGGATAACGGTAGTTTCTGTACACGCGCAACATCCTTAATAGCGGATTTAGTTGCCATCGTGCCGTAGGTGATAATATGAGCAACCTTTTCTTTACCGTATTTATCCGTTACCCAGCGGAGCACTTCTCCACGACCGTCATCGTCAAAGTCCGTATCAATATCCGGAAGCGAAACACGATCCGGATTCAAGAAACGCTCGAACAGTAAGTCGTATTTTATAGGGTCTATATCTGTAATGTCCAGACAATAAGCAACGGCAGAACCAGCTGCGGAACCACGCCCCGGACCAACAGAAACACCCATCTCTTTTGCCGCACGGATAAAATCCTGTACAATCAGGAAATAGCCGGGAAATCCCATTCCTTTCACCGTGCCAAGTTCAAAGTCAAGACGTTCGGTTACTTCTTCAGTAAGCGGTTCTCCATATTTTCTTTTTGCACCTTCATAAGTGAGGTGGCGTAAATACGCATCTTCGTTATCAAAACCTTCAGGAAGAGGAAAGTCGGGCATTAACGGGTCATTGTCGATCGAATAATACTCAACTTTATTTGCGATCTCCAAGGTGTTGCTCAGCGCTTCGGGTATATCCGCGAAAATGGCGTTCATCTCCGCAGTCGTTTTCATCCATTCCTGTTTGGAATACTTCATTCGCGTAGGATCATCGAGGTCTTTGCCGGTACTCAGACAAATAAGCCGGTCATGTGCTTCAGCATCTTCTTCATTCGCAAAATGAACGTCATTGGTCGCGATTAGCTTTACGTCTAATTTGCGTGCAAGTTCAATCAACACTTTGTTGACTTCTTGTTGTTTTACGAATGTTGTTTGGTCGGCATTAAAAGCATGCGTTTCATGTCGCTGCATTTCCAGGTAAAAATCATCTCCGAACAAGTTCTTAAACCATAGGATAGACTTTTCCGCTTCTGCCAGTCGGCCTTTCATAATGTGTTGCGGAACTTCACCACCCAAACATGCCGAGCTGATAATCAGTCCTTCGTGATATTTCTCAAGCAATTCCTTGTCGATACGTGCGCGTCCGTAAAACCCTTCGGTCCATGAAATAGACACCATCTTGATCAGATTCTTATACCCGGTCAGGTTTTTAGCCAGCACAATCAAATGCCAACCGCTCAGATCCTCTTTTGTCGATTTTTTATGCCGTCCGTTTCGGGCACAATAGCACTCACAACCGATAATCGGTTTGAAGAGTAAAGCCTCATGCTCCTTAATCTCATTTTCTAATTTTGCGATTTCGGCCAATGTTTCATCCGTCGGACTTTCCTGTTTACGTAATTCGGCGATTTTCTTTTTGCAGGATTTAATTGCCCCCTGCGGTTTACTGTTCCGTTTTTTTGTTTTGTTGTAGAACTCCTTAATCCCGAACATATTTCCGTGATCAGTAACAGCGATTGCAGGCATTTTGTCTTTTATGGCTTTGTCCAGAAGCGTATCGATAGCCGTCTGTCCATCCAACAAAGAGTATTGAGTATGAAGATGTAAGTGTACGAATGGTTCCATTATTCTATAAGAAGTGATATATGAATTTTCTCTAAAGTTACAAAAAAGGGTGAATGTACCGATGAATAATGTATATTTGTCCCTATATAAAGATTACCGTTTATGGCTTTACCTCTAAAAATCAGCGCTATACTTTTTTTACTGTTTTTGGCAGTTACTCCTTCGTTTTCACAGATCACCTATGGTGTGCGTGGAGGGATATCCTATTCCGCGTTAATACAAAATCTGGAGACGGAAAATAAAGTCGGCGCCCGTGCCGGATTTAGCGTGGGCGGAGTAATGGATGTTCCGTTTTACCGTCGTTTTTCTTTTCGTCCGGAAGTTTCGTTTGTAAACCAAGGTGGTTCGTTCTATTCCCGTATCGAAAACGAGATGACGACTGTTAAAAACAAATACAATTACTATTCCGTACAGATCCCACTGAACATAGCGTATAATATTCCGATCTCCGGCGTGCGGATGAGTGTGCTGCTGGGACCGGCTGTAGACTACTCTATGTTTGGCAGTCACAACTTTGAAGGAGAAAAGAAAGACCTCACGTTCAATAAAAACGAAGTAGGTGAACTGAAAAAATGGGATGTCGGGGTCAATATGGGATTAGCCGTAAAATACGACCAGGTGTTCTTTTCCATAAATGCCCTTTGCGGAGCGATCGATCGCAGACAAGTAAAACGTGAAGGCGAATCTCGTCTTTACCAAAATAATGTAACCTTCTCGTTCGGTTATTTCTTCCCATAAGGAAAAACGATCTATAAATGAAAAACTACAACTTTTCCTACGCACACCTATGTATTATACTATTCACACTGATCAGTATTGTTGGCGGATGTGAAAATAAAAAAGAAGCAAACCACGTAAGACCAGTGGAGAAACATGCTTTCAAAGCGTTTTTTAGTGACGACCAGTCCGTTTTGATAAGCGGACACAGAGGAGCTCGGGGGATAGGTGTAGCTGAAAACAGCTTGAACACCTTTCGGGAGATAACGAAAGAAATGCCTGTTTTTTTCGAGATAGACCCCAGATTAACGAAAGACAGTGTTATTGTACTTCTGCATGATGAAACGTTGGATAGAACAACAACCGGAACAGGAAAACTTTCCGATTACACGTGGAATGAATTGCAGGCTTTTAGTTTGAAAGATATCGGGGGAGAGATTACCCCGGATAAAATTCCCAAGCTGGAAGACGCGCTTCTTTGGAGCAAAGACCGAACAATACTCAACCTGGATAAAAAGGATGTGCCCATGGAAATGATCGTGGAGTTGATACGGAAATACGATGCGGAGATGTATATTATGCTGACTGTGCATACAGGCGCGCAGGCCAGATATTATTATGACCGTTTTCCCGGCATCATGCTGTCCGCGTTTGTTCGAAATGATAAAGAATTTGAAGATATGTCTATCTCCGGAGTACCCTGGGAGAATATAATCGCTTATGTCGGACCTTCGATCAACGAGAAGAATAAAGCGATAGTGGAAAAACTGCATCAGAAGAATGTAAAGTGCATGATTTCGGTAGCTCCGACGCACGACAGATTGGATAACCGGGAAGACAGAATAAACGCTTATCGGGAAGAAATAAACAATAAACCTGATATTATAGAATCAGACTATCCTCTCGACGTATGGTATGCCCTGAAAAATCAATAACCTTTATGTTTTTCTGCATAACCTTTATATTTTAAAAAATAACCTTTATTTTTCGAAAAATAACCTTTATGTTTTTTGGGCTATTTATTCGTTGAAATTCAATGCTTATTTTTCGCCCGTTTTTTGACGTATATTCTGCCTGTCCGGCGCATTATTGATTGCTGTTAAGTAGCAGTATAAAGGCAATCAGCGCCACTATGCCTATGATGATGGCTATGGCAATTTTTATTGGACTGTAAGGTCTGTCGCCCGTTAGCCGCCCGGTTCTGCCATTCAGGAAAAAATGATATAACTTGTTCTTGTAAATATAAGATGACATGTATACCGGGAGTAAAATCAGTTTGAACTTAACTTCACTGAAGTGCGTGTTTTTAGCAGTAATCCGCTGATGATCTCCACCAATATCCCTTCGTATGGCGTAATCAATTTCCGAATTCATGATTTGTCTTGCCAGATCGTAACCGTTATTCATATTCATTACATACTTTTCGGTTATAAATCCACTGAGGAAACGATTGTCGGCTTCAACCATATTCATACTGTCCCAGTTGTTTATTTTATTCATGATATCACGAGAAATCATACCGGAAGCCGGAACCATTACGTCGTCAAAAAATAAAGAAACATGTCCGTCGCAAAAATACCACCTTGTTCGTGTTACAGTACGTCTGTTTTTTCCTGTCCCAACGGTCGTTGTGTAATTAACCCCTTTTTGTCCGGAGTAATCGGTTTCGGTTTGCGCGTCGTAAGTCCAGCAAGGAATATATACCCCTTGCAGTTGATTGGTTTGAAGGGCTTGTTTCTTTAGTTTGTTAGGTGCGAACCACAAACGTTTAAGCCAAGTTTCCAGGTGTTTATGCGTATCTCTTCCTTCTATTTTAAAAGGAAGAAGGTATGATGGCCGTATCAAGCGTTCTTCATGTGTGTCCGACTCAATCAATGGAGTGGTACAATATGGGCAAGCAGCAGACTTTATACTTTCGTTGAATGTAGATTCCGCTCCGCACTTTCTACAACCGATAATTTTGGTTGTTTGGGTATTAAGTTTTTCGAAATTTTGTGCATACTGCTCAAAATCAAGCTCGTGTACTTCTTCTACTTTCTTAGACTCTATGGGTGTGTTTGTACCGCAGTAATCACAATGAAGAAAATCCGTATCCGGCTTGTATTTAAGGGCAGCGCCACAGTTCATGCACTGATAAGTGTCGCTGCCCAATCTTGTGTTTTCGGTTGTTTCCGACATTTTATAAACTAATTAAGGAAGAGGGGGAGGGGTTGCGGCAAACAGATCTTGCAGATCAGCTTGATCACCGGCTTTTTCCCAGTTGGCTAATCCCTGTTTCCATACCAACGATTCGCGGGTAAGTTGATGCGTGGCAACAAGTTCGGCTAAAGCCCCTCTGTTAAGCGGACCATGTTGCTTCCCGTCTATAGCGACATAATAATTTCCGATTCCGGGAATAGGCGGAGGGGTAGGCTGTGTTTGTTGGTTGCTTTGCATTTGGTTGGCCATAGTTTGAGTCATCTGATTCGCCATTGCCATTCCTGCACCTAAACCGATACCCATGCCTGCTGTTCCCGACGGATTTTCGGCCGCTGCTTCCATAGCTTTAGCAGCTTTCATCTTCGTCAGTTTATCCAGATCGATTTTCTCAAGTCGGCTGAGTTCAAATATCTCTTTCTTCACTTCTTCCGGCATCGAAATATTTTCGATCAGGAATTTCGTTACGTCCATTCCATAAGCCGTGAAGTCGTCTTTCATGTAGCTGAATATCGCTGTTGAAAGCTCGTTCAGGTTTGATGCGTAATTCTCAATAGGCAGATTAGTTTCGCCTACTGTATCAGAAAAGCGGGTAACAATAATGCTTTTCAGCTGCTCCTGTATCTGGGCCGTCGTAAATGTTTGATTCGTACCAACAATTTCACGAATGAAAACCGGAGCTTCTGTCACTTTGAACGTATACATACCAAAAGCACGGATTTCGACCATGCCGAAACGGCTATCATTCAAGATGATGGCATTTTTAGTGCCCCATTTCTGATCAATGAAATTCTTTGTGCTTACGAAATATACTTCGGCCTTGAAAGGACTGTTAAAACCATACTTCCAACCTTTTAGAGTACTAAGAATAGGAAGATTCTGTGTATTCAACGTATAGGTACCCGGCGTGAACGTGTCGGCGATTTGTCCCTCATTAACAAAAACAGCAATCTGTCCCTCACGCACAACCAGTTTCGCGTTATTTTTGATCTCGTTGTTATGACGCTCAAAACGATAAACAATCGTATCCTGCGTATTGTCTAAAAACTCGACAATATCAATTAATTCCCCTTTTAGTTTATCCCAAATCCCCATATTCTTTCAGTTTTTAATGGTTATTTATAATCCCTTTCAAATATAACTAATATCTGTAAACATCATATATTACTATACAATAATATCTGATTTTATACCTTTGCGCGAAATAATCAAAACGGACTATGGATAAATATCAGAATAAATATCGTGTAAAATCGATTCGTGCATCTTGGTGGGATTATAAAGAAACGGGAGCCTATTTCATCACAATATGCACACAACACAGAAAACATTATTTCGGAAAAATAACCAATGGAGAAATGAAATTGTCATCCGTCGGTATCATTGCAAATATTTTATGGCACGAAATAAAAACACATACAACAAATATCGAATTAGGCGAATTTGTTGTAATGCCCAACCATATACATGGTGTATTAATATTATTGCCCAATGACAAAAATGATGGTGGGAATGATGATGTGGATAATGGTTTGGATAATGGTTTGTATATCAATGGAAATGCCGATACAATTACCGATACAAATGCCGATACAAATGCCGATACAAATGTAGAGACAAGGCATGCCTTGTCTCTACGATCACGATCACCGTTACGATCACCGTTGCAATCCCAACCCCAACCCCAATCATTATCATTATCGCAATTGCCCCCATCCCAACCATCCCAACCATCCGAATCCTATGCACAGGACCGTTTTCGGAATCCGGGGAAACGATCGATTTCATCTATAATTGGTGGATATAAATCTGCCGTAACAAAACATGCCCATCGTATGGGCATTGAATTTGGTTGGCAATCTCGTTTTTATGATCATATTATTCGCAATGATCAATCCTTTCAACGAATATCTAAATATATTATTGAAAATCCCACGAAATGGGGGGATGATTGTTTTTATTGATATGTTGATGATATAGGAAAAACACCGGTGTGATTTGATTTATTCCTGTAATTTGTTTTACTTTGCCATCTGAATACTAAGGGGTGCTTGAAAACCTGTTTCCTGTGAGACTGTTTTCGGGCTGAGATGATACCCATACAACCTGATGCGGATAATGCCGCCGAAGGGAATAGATAATATGCGGCCGTGTTTATCTTTTGGTATGTTCTTCTACACACACTCCTATCCTATTCACAAGTGAAATTTTAAATTAAAAGTCGAAAGGATGAAAAGTGTTTTTTATGGTGCTGCCTTACTTATGGTAGCAAATGTGGCGAAAGCGGATGTTGATCCGGTGGATTCGTTGCAGGTTTCTCAAAGTTTATCATTGGATGAAGTGGTCGTATCTGCCACAAGAGTTACAAAAGCGATGCCGATCGCTTATTCTGATTTGTCAAAACAAGAGTTGGTTAAACGAAATGACGGACAGGGCATACCTTTTCTTATCTCACAGTCTCCTTCTGTTATAATGACTTCTGACGCCGGCAATGGAGTGGGCTATAGCGGTTTTCGTATTCGTGGTACGGATGCTAATCGCATTAATATTACACTAAATGGTGTTCCCGTAAATGATTCGGAATCTCATAGCGTTTTTTGGGTAAATATGCCTGATATTGCTTCATCGGTAGAAAATGTGCAGATACAACGAGGGGTTGGAACTTCTATGAACGGTGGTGCTGCTTTTGGTGCTACGGTGGCTATGCAGACGCAAAACCCCGATCTGAATCCGTATATGGACTATTCGGTGTCTGCCGGCTCTTTCGGTACCGTTCGTAATACCGTACGAGGCGGAACAGGCCTGCTGAAAGATCATTTTGTTTTCGATGCGCGATACTCGAATGTGCGAAGTGATGGTTTTATTTCCCGGGCAAAGGCTAATATGAGTTCATATTTTGTTTCCGGTGCTTATTATGGAGATAATACGCTAATTAAATTTCAGACTTTTGGTAGTTCCGAAAAAACTTATCAGGCTTGGGAAGGAGTACCTTCCTCTATGCTAAATACAAATAGAACCTATAATCCATGTGGTGAATATGAAGATGAAAACGGAATTGTGCGATATTATGATAATCAGACAGACAACTATTGGCAGAGGCATTATCACCTAATGGCAACGAAACGGCTCAGTGATACCTGGAGTATGAACATGACGTTGCATTATACCGATGGTGAAGGTTATTATGAGGATTATAAAGCCGGAGCGAAGTATGCCTCCTATAAGCTACCTGTATACATTGATTCGCAGGGCAACGAACAGAAAAAAACAGACATTGTGCGTCGTAAGTGGTTGGAAAATGATTTCTACGGAGCAATTTACAATGCGAATTATCGCGGAGAAAATATGATGTTTACATTTGGCGCTGCGGGCAATCATTATGATGGCGATCATTACGGGCGTGTGATGTGGGCGAAAGCAGCCAATAGTCTGCCTAAACCAAATTACGAATATTACTTCAATACCGGTAAGAAAACCGACTATAACACGTTCGTGAAATTAAATTATCAATTTCTTCCGGGATTAATAGGTTTTGCCGATCTGCAATATCGTGGGATCGATTATTCCATTAAAGGAAGTGACGATAAAGCAGGAGACAATGTAAATATCTCTAAACATTGGAACTTTTTTAATCCAAAGATAGGGTTGAACTTTCAAAAAGGAGCCCATAAGGCTTTTGCCTCTTTCTCCGTAGCAAACCGGGAGCCCGGCCGGGATAACTTTACCGAAGCCGGAAAAGGAGAACAGCCTGTGCACGAAACACTGTATGATTATGAAGCCGGATATACCTATGAACAGCCGAAGTTCAACGCGGGAGTAAATCTTTACTATATGGATTACAATAATCAGTTAATCCTTTCCGGAAAGATCAGTGAAATAGGAGAAGCATTAACAACCAACATTAAGGATAGTTACCGTTTCGGAGTTGAACTGATAACAGGCGTTAAACTAACTTCGTGGCTGAACTGGAATGGAAACGCGACATTCAGCAGCAATAAAGTTCAGCATTTCACTGAATACGTAGACGACTGGGATACCGGAGAACAACGCGCGGAATATTTAGGTACGACTAATATCTCTTTCTCTCCCGATGTGATTGCAAACAGTATGTTTGATATTAAGTATAAAGACTTTAGCGCAAGCTTCAACTCTCAATACGTAGGCCGTCAATACATGGATAACTCATCCGCAAAAGATCGATCTATTGACGCGTATTTCATCAACAGCTTGCGTGTAGGCTACGTCTTTAACCCCCGTTTTGTAAAAGAACTAAGCATTGACGTAACAGTAAACAACCTGTTCAATGAAAAATACGAAACAAACGGCTGGGTATACTCATACTATTCCGAAGGAAAAAGAGGGAAAGAAGATGGCTACTTCACCCAAGCCGGAACCAACGCAATGGTTCGGCTGAGTGTGCGATTTTGAGAAAATACCGGCAGTAACCAGAAACTGCCGGTTTAGAAGTCTGTCTGATTCAAATAAGTGTTTTTAATGCAATATTTATTTATATTTGCTCCACTTAAATGGAAATCCACAGCTCTTTATGACAGACTTCTCTAATATAGATTTCTCGGATGATATTTTTCTCTTAAAATTAATACGAAAAGAGGATGAGCAAGCGTTCAGATATTTATTTGACCGATATTTCACTTCTCTTTGTAGGTTTGTAAGAGTGTATGTCAGAGAGAGTTTAATTGCTGAAGAGATTGTTCTTGATGTCTTTGTAAACATTTGGGAAAAGCGAAAAAGTCTGGATGTAAAAGTTTCATGGAAGTCCTATTTATTTCAGGCTGCTAAAAACAGAGCACTTAATTATCTGAGAGACAATGATCGTTATGTTACCACATCAGATTGGACGTTATTTGATAAGGCGGAGGTTGATTATACGGTTGAAATGAATGAATTGACCCGTCTCATTAAAGAAGCGATCGATTCTTTGCCGGAAAAGACTAAGGAAGTATTTAGAAAAAGCAGGATGGACTACTTAACCAATAAAGAAATTGCTGGAGAATTAGACGTAACGGTTAAGAATGTAGAGGCTCATATAACAAATGCAATTAAGCTGATCAAGAAGCATTTAGGAAAAGCATATTATTATTTGTGGTAATTATTTATTATTACATTAGGGTTCTTGTCTTTTGATGTGTCACACATGAAAAGGAATGAGCGTGAAGAATAATATACCTTGGGATCTAATCATCTCTCACTTGAAAAAAGAAACCACCGAACAAGAGGAAAGTATCTTGCGGGAGTGGTGTAATGAAAGAGAAAACAATCAGCTTTTACTTGAGTTGTCTTCTTTATGGGAAAACATCCAGAAAGCTTCAGAGTCGTATAATCCGGACTTGGAATTCTATTGGAAAGAACTGAAGCGTAGAACTGAAAAGCAAGATAAAGTTAAAGAAAAGCCTTCAATATCATTATATAAAATAAGAATTGCTTCGGCGGTGGCTTCTGTTATCCTTCTTTTTTCGATTTCTTTGTCATTCTATATTGGGAAAAAAACTACTAAGCCGGAAATAAAATCTCAGACATACACAGCTTTAAACGGAAAATCTCAGATGATCTTACCGGATGGAACATCTGTCTGGTTAAATATAGGTTCGACATTAATCTATCAGACTTCTTATTTAAGTAAACGAACAGTGCAACTGGAAGGAGAGGCGCTGTTTGACGTGGAGAGTGATCCTAAGTCACCATTCATTGTAGAGGTGAATGATATTGCTATAAAGGTACTCGGTACTCGGTTTAACGTACAGGCCTATTCCGGAAAAGAAAATATTCAGGTTGCTTTGTTAGAAGGAATAGTGTCGGTGCTGAGCAATAATAAAGAATCTATAATGAACACCGGAGAGATAGCCTATTTCAATAAGCTAAATAGAACTTTATTAATAGAAAAAAGTGATGTTGATTTTGAATCTTCCTGGGCAAACCAATCGTATAGTTTTAATTCTAAAAACTTAGCTTATATCTGCAAGTATCTCGAAAAATGGTATAACGTGACGATTTCATTAGATCCGGATATTGCAAACTCTTATATCTATACATTTACAATAAAGGACGAACCCTTAGAAACAATATTACAGATCATGTCAAGGATAAACCCAATAAGTTATTCCTTCGATGATGGAAATAAAGTGACAATAAAAGAAATAACCAAAAAAGGAGGTGAAATATGACATAAGACTAAATACCAGTATAAAAAGACACAGATCGTTGTGATCTGTGCCCTACGGAATAATTCCGAAAAAGAAAACATCCTGAGCTGTATTCCAAATTGACCGTTTGATTCAAGCTCAAAATGTTAACCTTATAATTTACAAATATATGAATAAGATAAAAATATTTCTGAATAAGAGAATAGTTTTTCTTTCCTATGCGCTTTTGTTTACTCTTGTTTGCAATATAAATGCACAAAAAACTCCAGAAAAGATAACCTTGTCATTCTCTGAGATAGAACTTTCAGACGCAATAGGAAGAATACAAGCAACAAGCAGTTATACCTTTTTTTATGACGTGAATAAAACAGACTTGACACAAAAGGTTTCTCTGAATATAAATCAAAAAGGTATAGAAGAGGTAATGACAGCCTTACTTAGTTCTACGAATTTAACTTTTGAAATCACAAATAAGCAAATAGCCTTAATGCCTAAACCCGTTCAGACAAAACTGAAAAAAATCACAGGAACTATTTTAGATAATTCCGGAGAATCTGTGATCGGAGCAAATGTTTCCGTAAAAGGAACAACTATTGGTACAATAACGGATATGGACGGAAAGTTTAGTCTGGATGTGCCGGAGTCTGGCGTGCTTCTTGTCTCTTATATAGGTTACAACTCATTTGAAGAGAGGCTTAATAATAAGAAAACATTTGATATTACTCTGACTGAAGATACTAAAGCTTTAGATGAAATTGTAGTAGTTGGTTATGGAACTTCTCGTAAAAGAGATATTGTAAGTGCTATGGCCAATGTGAAGGGTACCGCGTTTAGCAGTGCCTCGACAAGTAATGTGAAAGATGTATTACAAGGAAAAGTTGCTGGAGTAGATGTTCAATCTGCCCGTTTCCCTGGAGATGACCAAGGAATATTGATTCGTGGCTCCAGATCATTGAATGCAGGAAATAATCCTCTTATTATTGTTGACGGTATTCCTGGTAGCCTAAGTAATATAAATACCTATGATATAGAATCAATAGAGGTGTTGAAAGATGCTGCGAGTTCTGCAATCTATGGGTCCATGGGAGCAAATGGAGTTGTTTTGGTAACAACAAAAAGAGCAAAGAGCGGTGTGAAGCGTGAAGTGAGTTTCAATGCTTATATGGGGCTAAATGTTCCACACATGATGCCTCTTCAATCTGGCGAGGAATATGTCCAGTTTAGGCGTGATGGATACAGATATGCACATGGTTGGGATAAACCTTTTACTGACGAAGATGTGTTTACTGCTTCAGAACTTGACGTTATAAATAAAGGCGAGTATACTAACTGGCAGGATTTGATGTATAGAGATGCTTTAACACAGAGTTATCATTTGAGTGTCGGAAATAGCGGCGAAAAAACAAAGTTGTTTTTATCTCTTAAATATGATAAGGAGGAAGGGTATTATGAGACTAATGATATGGAGAATATTAACATTTCTCTAACGACAGATCATGAACTTGCCAGTTTTTGGAAGCTTGGAACAACGGTTCGGTTACGTCGTAATAATGTATCTGATTTCAGGCTTTCTCATAAAGACAGACAAGAAAATACAGAAGTTTTATATATGACTCCCTTATCCAGACCATATCATGATGATGGAACAATTAATTATTTCCCAAATCCATTGAATACATCTGGGTATAACCCTCTTTCCGACTATGTTCCTGGTCAATATGCTGATGATAAGCAAAGGAATACGCTGAATTTGAATTTCACTTCGAATATCACAATAACCAAATGGTTAAACATGCAGACAAATGCCGGTTTTACATTTTCGGATAATAAAACAGGATATTTCTACGGTAAAAATGCCTATTTCAATAAAGGGGTTAAAACGGTGTCGGGCAAGGATTATAGTAATTCTGACCAATATACGATAAATAATATTATTTCATATGATAATACATTTGGGGATCATCATTTGGCTGTTGACCTTGTTGGTGAGATTCAGAGCTATAAGTATGATCTTTCGAATCTATCAGGAAATAATCAACCGGTAGAATATACCACATACCATAATTTGGCAAGTAATACAGAAAACATAAAAATTAATAGTACTTATGAAGATTGGGCATTAGCTTCCGGGTTAGTTCGCGCTCGCTATAATTATAAGAGTAAATATTTTTTGAATGTTGCTATTCGGGCGGACGGTTCGTCTAGATTGGCAAAGGGTAATCAATGGGCTTACTTTCCATCTGGTGGATTGGGCTGGAGTATTAAAGATGAGGCTTTTCTTGCGGAAACTGACTGGGTTGATAACTTGAAACTTCGCTTGTCTTATGGTACAGTAGGGAATACAGCAATCAATCCTTATGAAACCCAAGCTCGTTTATCTCAAAAGGCTTATCTTTTTGGAGAAGATGCCGCGGATAAGTTTTATACATACAGTCCATCTTCAATTGTTAATCTAAATTTAGGATGGGAGATTTCTAAGACTGTGAATGCAGGAATAGATTTTGGTTTTTTTAATAATAAACTTACCGGTTATGTTGAGGTATATCAAACTCGTACAGATGACCTACTGATGAAAAGAGCTATTCCTACTTTTTCAGGATTTGATATGATTTGGCAGAATATAGGAAAAACAGAGAATAAAGGATTAGAGATCGGACTAAATTACTCTCCTATTCGTTCAAAAGACTTGAATGTTGACTTATCATTCAACTCGGCACGTAACTGGGAGAAAATATTAGAATTAATTAGTGGAGAAGATCTACCGAACAATAGATGGTTTATAGGAAAGCCGATGGGAGTAATCTACGATTATGAAAAAATTGGTGTTTGGCAATTGGGTGAAGAAACTGAAGCCGCGAAATACAATGCTAAACCTGGTGATATAAAGGTGAAAGATCAGGATGGCGATGGATCAATTAGCGCTGCGAATGATAGAGTTATTCTTGGGCAAACAAGACCAAAATGGACTGCATCTCTTGGTGGAAATATACAATATAAAGCGTTTGACTTCTCTTTTAATATCAACTCAAGATGGGGCTATATGGTAAAAGCAATTCCATATAATGATATAACGATGGATGGTCAACGTTGGCTACCATCTGTAGACTATTGGACTCCGGATAATCCGACAAATGACTTTCCTCGAGCAGATCAGGCAAGTGGATACGATACTTATAGGGGTGCTAACGGATATCAAAAGGGTGATCATATCAAATTGCAAGATATAACCTTTGGATATAGTTTTGATAAATTATTATCAAAATATATTCCCGTGCAGAAGACTCGGTTATATTTTCAGATGAGAAATATCGGATACTTGTATAGAGCTACTAAATATGATATAATACCTGAAGCACCAAACTTTAACTTCACGGTGGCAAGTAGTTATAATTTTGGAGTAAACATAACTTTTTAAATGAAGTAAAATGAAGAAAAATATAATAGCATTATTAGTTGCGATATCTATAGGACTAACTTCATGTGATGGATTCTTAGAGGAAAACCCCAAAGGCCTTATTAGTGATTCATATGCAAAGACTGAGGAGGGTGCAGAAGCTTTGGTTTTAAGTATGTACCAAAGGAATCGATATCTTGTGGAAAGAATGGTGAAATTTGCTGATTGTGGTACGGATTTGACGACATTTGCTACAAATGGAGTTGGTTGGCCTTATGAAGAAGCGATGCTTTATAATGACCCGTTACTGATTTCAAATAGATTCAATTCTCAATACTGGAAATATTTGTATAGAGCACTAAATGTGGCAAATGCAAGTATTCACTTTGTGCAAGAAGCTACAATGAGCAATGAAGAAAAAAGAATAAAACTGGCATCTGAGGCACATGCGATGCGAGCTTTTTATCTGTTTATGATTGTGGAGACTTGGGGACCTGCCTCCCATTATTCAGAAACACCTTCGCAAACTGTTATAACTGAGGGATATCAACCTGGTATTGCGGCTTTTTATGAAAGAATTTTTAAAGACATTGAGGTTGCGGAGAAATCAATAGGACTCCCTCAGGATACTAAGTTTGGGCGTATGAATATTGGTGTTGTTAAGATGTTAAAAATGAGGGTGATGATGTCTTTTGCTGCTTATGATGACACGATTCTTAGTCAATTGGGCTATACGAAGCAGAAATGTTATGAAGAAGCGATTGTGCTTTCAAACTCTATAGTTAATGATTATAACTATAAGTTGCTTGATAACTATTCATCAATTTTTGATGTGAACAATCAGATAAACAGTGAAATTATCTGGTCAATACAATATTCAAGTGATCTCATCTATAATGGAATGGAAACTAACGAAGACTCAAACCATTTGCATCGCTATTTTGTAGGATGGTATAATAAATCTGCAAAGAATACTAATCAGAATATTGATGGACTTTGGAGTCATTCCAGAGTATATGGCCGTGAGTATCGTTGCATTATGCCAACTTACTATTATCTTACCTGTTTTAATAAGTTTGATAAACGTCGGGAGCAAACATTCCAAACTGCTTGGTGCAGAATTCCGGAAAACTGGAATAATGAGCCGATTTATACAGATACATTATTAATCCGTCCTCTAGATGTGGTTTCTCCAGATTATGTACAGGACTATAATCGTAAAGGAGTTATTGTTGATGAAATTTCAGATCTATTTGATCTGAAAACGGGCGTACCGACTATTAATGGCCGTTCTTGTCACCATACATTAACAAAATATCTTGATCCGAGTAGAGATGAGGCAAAGCGTGAAGAAGGCTTTAAGGATTTGATTCTTATGAGATTGGGTGAGGTTTATATTACTCTTTCTGAAGCATATGTAAGAACGGGCCAATTAGAGAAGGCAGCGGAAACAATCACGAAATTAAGAGAAAGAGCTTTGATCACAGGACATGAGCAGGAATTAAAAATTACTGCTTCTGATATGACTATGGAATTCATTTTGGAAGAAGGAGCACGTGAATTAGGTGGTGAGCTAAATCGCTGGTATATGCTTAAAAGATCTGGAATGTTGGTGAAATGGGTTAAAGAAAAAAATCCGGATATATCTCTGATTAAAGACTACCATATCTATCGTCCTATACCTCAAGATGCTTTGTATGAGGTGACTAATTTGGATGTGTTCAAACAAAATGAAGGTTATAACTAATAAAGATATTTATAATGAATAATAAAATTTCAAGACGTGATTTTTTAGTGACTTCTGGATTATTAGCAGGAAGCACTGTGCTCAATCCTGTTGATGGTCTGAAGGCATCAGCAACTGTTGGATCTAATGCCGAAAAACTTAAAGTTGCACTTGTTGGAACAGGATCACGTGGGTGTGGTATGTGGGGACGCGATTTAGTGAAACGTTATCCTGCTTATCTTGAATTTGTTGGACTTTGTGATATAAACGAAGGGCGCTTGGCGTTTGGGAAAGAGTATATCGGGGTAAATTGTCCGACTTTTACGAATTTTGAGAAAATGATGAAGGATACAAAACCTGATTTGTTAATTGTGACGACGGTCGATGCTACTCACCATGACTTTATAATTAAAGGTATGGAGATGGGTGCAGATGTGTTGACTGAAAAACCAATGACAATTGACGAACATAAAATTCAGGCAATCCTTGATGCGGAAAAGAGAACTGGAAAGAAATGTCGGGTAACATTTAACTACCGGTATTCTCCACATAGAGCTAAAATATGGGAGCTTCTACGTGCCGGTGAGATTGGAGAACTTACCTCTGTTGATTTCCATTGGTATCTGGATACTTCTCATGGTGCGGATTATTTCAGACGTTGGCATAGGTTGACAGAAAAAAGCGGCTCTCTTTGGGTGCATAAAGCGAGTCATCACTTCGACCTGCTAAACTGGTGGGTAGATAGTGATCCGGAAACAGTCTTTGGATTGGGTTCCTTGGAGTTCTATGGTAAAAATGGACAATTCAGAGGAGAAAACTGTCGTACATGTAAACATACGAAAACGTGTAACTTCTATTGGGACATTACAAAAAATGACTATTATAAGAAAATCTATGTCGATAATGAAAAATACGATGGTTACCTTCGTGACGGTTGTGTATTTAAAAACGATGTGAATATTTATGATAAGATGGCTGCCAGCATTAAATATAAAAATGGTGTACAAGTCTCTTACTCGCTTACAACGTATTCGCCGTATGAGGGGTATCGCATTGCTTTTAATGGAACGAAAGGGCGTATAGATGCTTGGATACAAGAATCTAAACCTGTGAATGATGCAAACTATGATGAAATTGTCCTTTTCAAAAATTTCAACAGACGAGAGTATATTCAAGTGCCTCACGGAACTTCAGGGCATGGAGGAGGAGATAATCTACTTCGTGATCAGGTTTTTATACCTAACACGCCTGACCCACTGAAACAATGTGCCGGCGTACGTGACGGGGCTTTAGCTTGTCTGATTGGTATTGCAGCAAGAAAGAGTATTGAATTAAACAAACCAATAAATATTAGTGAACTAACGACGATACAACCTAATGTGAGGAAAGAATACACATTGTAAGAAATATCTGTAAAAATAAAGAGGTCCTGATTGTTAGAAAATCAGGGCCTTTTTCATGAGAGAACTGTATTTCAATTGATAATACTGGGATAGAATAAGAGAATTAACGGCAGATAATCTTTTAATTCAACTTTAAGCACCTCTATCACTTGACTTTTATAACGTTTTGCCGTCCGAACAGAGATGTTGAGCTCGTTCGCTATCTCTTCATAGCTTTTCCCCTCTAAACGATGCATTTCAAAAACGATACGATAAGTTTCCGGTAATTTATTCAGTGCTTTTTCAAAAAGATTATATAATTCGGATAAGAGATATACATCATTATCATCACTATTCTCTTCTGTTGAAATAAATTCCTGATACTGACGACTTAATCCCTCTTTTTTTAGATAGTTTAGACAGTGGTTGCGAACAGAAAGAATCAGATAATTTCGTATTGATGTTTTTATTGCTAATTTTTTCCTGCTTTCCCATAGTATTACAAAAACATCCTGCACAATGTCCTCTCGTATCGCTTGGTCTTCTATATATCTTCGAGCATAGATAGAAAGAGCCGGATAAAAAAGGCAGAATAGATTCTCAAAGGCTTTTTCATCATCGTTAACAACTGTGTTCCATAATAGGAATTCTGTATCTTGAGTATGTGGAATGCTACTCATGATGGCAAATATAGTATAGATTGAAAGATTTTTGTCAAATAGTGGCACTATTTTGTTGCTTGATTGTCTTATAGATGTAAACTGGATAATACCGACAAATGAAAAATGAACTAAATATAGATAAAGAAGTATTGTTTTTTAGGTATAGTAATAACCTGGCAACTTCTGCAGAGCGAGAAGAGGTGGAAAAACTAATTTCTGAACATCCTGAAGCCAGAGACGAATTAGCCGCGGTTCAGCAGGCCCTTAGTCTCAGGCAGAAAATAAAAGAGATGGAGTTGTATGATATTTCTGCCGGATATGGTGAAGTAAAGAAATCAATCCGAATGAAAAATCGGAAAAGCAGATATATCTCTATTTTGACACGTGTTGCAGCGATTCTGACCCTTCCTTTATTAATTTCAACGTTCACCTTGTTATATTTTGTGATAGGTGAGGATTCGCAAGAGGAACTCTTATTTGCTGAGGTTACCTCTGCTCCTGGTATGGTTACTCGATTTGAGTTACCAGATAAATCAAAAGTATGGTTGAATTCAAATGCAACACTTCGCTATCCAATTCAACTTAATCACTTAAAGAAACGAGAAGTAGAATTGACGGGAGAAGGTTTTTTTGAAGTAGAATCAAATAAGGATAGTCCATTTTATGTCTCTACCGCTTCTGGAATGAGAGTGATGGCGCACGGTACGCAATTCAATATAAACACGGAAAGTCAAATGGTAGAAACTGTGCTTGCTGAAGGAAAAGTCTCCGTTCTTTATAAGGATCATGTAATGAAAGAAATGCTCCCCGGTGAACAATCCCTTTTTGACAGCGAGACAGGAATAATAAAAATTCAGGAAACGAATCTGGCTGAGAAGTTAGCCTGGAAAGACGGGAAAATAATATTCCGTAATGCTCCGTTAGATGAAGTGTTCGATAGATTAAGCCGTCGGTACAATATTGAGATCGTTCTCCATGATGAACACAATCAATCAGGAAACTATTTATCTCGCGTCACTTTTACGGATGAAACCATACAGCAGATTTTCTCGTATCTTGAGATAGCAGCCCCTATAGCCTGGAAACTAAGTTCGCCCATTCAGAAGAATGATTCAACTTTAGTGAAGCAACGAATAGACGTGTGGTTGAAAAAGAAATAAATCTAATCTAATAATAAATGAAACAGCGTATGATGAAAAACTGAATTGTCAATTAAGAGAGACAAGAGTAAGCGGTCACTTACTCTTGTCGGGAGAACTTAACTTCTTTGGACTAAACCTCCAAAGATATTGTAAACATTAAATTCAATACAAAATTATGAAAATCCAGAAATTATTCGGGGTTAATACTCCATATTATTTCTTAAAACTTTGTCGTATAATGAGATTAAGCTTTTTTTTAATGCTTATTGCCATTTTTCAACTCAGTGCGAAAAATGCCTACTCACAATCTGTGTCTTTATCTTTCACCGTAAAAAACATTTCTATAGAAGAGGTTTTGGATAAAATAGAACAGGAAACCGAGTTTTCGTTTCTGCTTTTGGATAAAAGTCTTGAAACAGATAAATTAGTCTCGATACAGGCAGATCGAAGTACTGTAGAGCAGATATTAACAGACTTGTTTGAGAGTACTAATATCCAGTATAAGGTTGTTGATCGGCAGATAATATTAATGAAAAAGGTGTATAGTACAGCAATCCCTCAACAAAAAAACAAACGGATAACAGGAGAAGTTCTGGATGAGAGGGGAGAGCCAATTATTGGTGCGAATATTGTAGAAAAAGGAACAACTAATGGTACTATAACTGATATTGATGGACGATTTAGTTTGGAGGCTTCCGCAAGTAGTATTCTTCTGATCTCTTATATTGGGTATGATCCCATTGAAGTTCAAGCAAAAGATGGTTTAAGTATAAGAATGAAGGAAGATCTTAAAGCTCTTGATGAAGTGGTCGTTATCGGTTATGGATCAGCTAAAAAGAGTGATTTGACTGGCGCAATATCCAGTATTAAAACTGAAAATATTGCGCAACAAGGTCCGCGAAATGTACAAGATATTTTAAGAGCTAATGCTGCAGGATTAAATATAGGTTTGGCTACAGATGCTAAGGCTGAAGCGTCTATGGCTATTCGTGGGAAAGGGACATTGGCGTCTAACAGTGACCCACTGATTGTCTTGGATGGGGTTATTTATGAAGGCGCGTTAGCTGACATAAACCCACAGGATATTTCTTCAGTAGATATTTTGAAAGACGCAAGTTCTGCTGCGGTCTATGGTGCTAAGGCGGCAAATGGAGTCATTGTTTTTACAACCAAAAAAGGTAAAACCGGAAAACCAATTATTAATGCGAATGCCAATATCGCAATAGCTCAATCTGCAAGCCAGCCTAAAATATTAGATGCAACAGGATTCATGAAATTTAGGCAGGATTATAATGAAGGGCGGAATTCTGATGCTTATTTAGCAGAATTTCCACAGATTTTCATGAATCCTTTTGAATTGAATGGTGTCAATCAGTTAGATTGGTATAACTATGATCAAAAAACACCTGTCTCATCTGTCACGGATGAACAACTTCTTACACAATGGTTATCACGCTTAAATTTTACAACCCCGGAAATACAAAATTATCTTGCCGGCAAAGTAACAAAATGGGATGATTTAGTATTTCAAACCGCATTACAACAGGATTATACGGTAAGTGTGTCTAATGCGACTGATTATACTTCTCAGTATATATCATTAAACTGGGTTGATCGTGAGGGTATTATTGATGGAGATAAATACCAAACATTCCGTGCTCGTGTAAATGTGGAATCGAAAGTGACACCGTTCTTAACTGTAGGAGTTAATGCACAATATGCTTATCGTAATGAGAGTTTCTTAAAATCTCTTTGGGGACAAATGACGATGATTCCTCCTTATGCTTCGAATAATATTGATGATCCGGAAAGTTTATACCAAAGAAGACCAACTGGACTTGATCCAATAAATCCCTTTTATGATAATTTATATACAGACTTGAAAGATGTGAAACATAATATAAATGCGAAGCTTTATGCATTATTATCTTTGCCTTTCGGGATTGAATATACCTTGAATTTTATTCCATATTATCATTTTTCGGAATATTTTAAACATTATTCTTCTAAAGGCGAGAATTGGAAAGCAATTGGAGGGGAATCAACCAGACAACATAGCAAGCGATTTAACTGGCAGGTTGATAATATTATAAATTGGAAAAAGGAATTTTTAAATCAGCATAAAATAGAAGTAACCTTGTTGGCAAACGCAGAAAAGGCTCAGTATTGGTATACTGAGGCCCATAGTAAAAATTACACCCCTAATGATGTATTAGGTTATCATCGATTGCAAGCAGGAGGTGTACCAACAGTTTCGAGTAATGATACTTATCAAACGGGTGATGCGCAAATGGGACGTTTTTTCTATTCTTTTGATAATAAATATATGTTGACGGCGTCAGTCAGACGTGATGGGTTTTCGGCTTTTGGTAAGAAAAATCCACATGCCGTATTCCCCGCTGTCGCTCTTGGTTGGGTTTTTACACAAGAGAAGTTTATGAAAAAAACAGAAGAATGGTTGAACTATGCAAAGCTTCGTTTTTCGTGGGGTGAAAATGGTAATAGAGAAATCGGACAATATGCAGCTCTTGCTCAGATGGTATCAGGTTTAAGACCTTATATCGACCAAACGGGTACGGTTTATACTACATCACAAATATATGTGAATACAATGGCCAATTACAATCTAAAATGGGAAAGAACAGCTTCGTATAATTTGGGTTTGGATTTTTCAGTCTTTAATGATTTGTTGAGTGGTTCCTTGGAACTATATACAGCAAAAACTAATGATTTATTGGTAAACCGGGCGCTTCCTAATATCACTGGATTTTCCAGTGTGACAAGTAATCTTGGTCAATTACAAAACCGCGGTATGGAGGTAACGGTCAATGCTAATATTATTAATAACAAAGACTTTAGTTGGACTGCTTCGGGTAATTTCTCGTTTAATAGACGTAAAATCAATAAATTATACGGAGATATGGTTGATGTTCTGGATGAAAAAGGAAATGTTTTAGGTCAAGAAGAGGCTAATGATGAAACAAATGAATGGTTTATCGGGCAAGATCCGGATAGAATCTGGTCTTACGAACGCAATGGCGTTTGGCAGTTGGATGAAAAAGAAACTGCGGCAATTTATGGTTGTCAACCTGGTGATTTTAAATATATTGATCAGAATAATGATGGTATAATGAACAATAAAGATAAAGTCTTTCAAGGATACAAGACTCCCAGATTTAGATGGACATTGAGAAATGAAGTAAAGTATAAAGACTTCTCTTTTTCTGCTTTATTCTATTCTTTTTGGAACTATTACGCATCGCACCAAAGAGCTGCAAATAACCACTCTTTTCCTGATAGGAGCTCTGATTACGATTTCCCCAGATGGACATCTACTAATCCGATCAACGATTATGCGCGTATTGGCTCAAAGAATTTAGGAACTAACTGGGTGAACAAATCATTTATTCGTCTGGAAAATATAAGTTTATCTTATAATGTACCCAAAGAAATCACACAACGTGTATCTGTGCAAAATCTACGATTGTCTATGAGTGTTCAAAATCCGTTAGTATGGGCTCCAGATTGGGACTTTTGGGATCCAGAAGGAGGTTCTGTAACTCCTCGTACATTTACTTTTGGAATAAGTGTAACATTATAAATCAAGAAAGTATGAAAAACTATAAAATATATTCGATATTATTGTCTGTATTCATTTTAGGGGGGTGTAGCGACAGTTGGTTGGAGCCTAAACCATTGTCCTTTTACACGCCAGAGAACACCTATATAGACGCTGAAGGCTTTGAGGCAGCTCTTTTTGCTTGTGAAGGAGTTATGCATGAGGAGTATAATGGAGACGGATGTGCTATCCTGACAGAAATGATACAATCTGATATCTGTGTTGAAGGAACAACTGATAAAGCCGGACCACAGATGGATATGGATAAGTCACTACTTCCGGATGCTAATTTGAATAATATGGATTATACCCGTGTGGGTTGGTATTGGATCAATGCTTATAAAGCTATAAAATACGCTAATATTATAATTGCAAGAATTGATGAAGTGACTTTTGCAAATGAGACGATCAGAAATTCAATTTTGGGACAGGCTTATTTTCATCGCGCTTACTGGTACTATAAATTAGTACATCAATTTGGTGATGTTCCTTTTTTGGAAGGTGAACTAACAGAGCCTAAAGTGGATTTTTATTCGCATGACAGATGGAGCATTCTTGAGAGAATGAAAAAAGATTTGGATTTTGCTTATATTCATGTGCCGGAATTAGTAGATCGTGGTCGGGTGAGTAAAAGCGCATGTGGTACATTGTTGATGAAAATTAATATTTGTTTGGGGTTCAATGATGAAGCAATAAAAATCGGACAAGATATAGTTGCAAAGCATCCGTTGATGACAGAGCGCTTTACAATAAATAAATCAAAACCAAACACCAATTTAATGCATGATCTACATAGTGTAGAGGCCAAACTAGATATGACTAATACGGAAGGTTTGATGTATATTGTTTCTTATCCCAATGTAACAGGATCTTTGAGTTCTCAATTAATGAGAAATACGCTTCCTAGAATTGTTGGTGTTTCAACTCCCGATGGTATGACAGGAATTGTTTTTACCAACAATGTAGAACCGAAGTATGAGATAAATACAATATATGGTCGTGGAATAGGAAGAGCTAGAATAACAAATTACTATCAATATACACTATGGACAGAGAAAGAGCGAAATGATTTGAGAGGTGTGTATAATAGAGACAGCTGGAAAAGCCCGGCTGATATGTGGTATAATGATCCAGCATTAAAAAATAAAGGGAATATATATTATGGGCAACATTTAGTGAAAAATCCGGCAATGTCTGTTGAGGATTCTGTTCGTGCATGGTATCAATGGCCACATTTTAAACTGTTTGTCCCAGATCCTGTGTCTTCAAGTTGGTATTGGGGAGGAGAAACGCCAATGTATATCTATCGTACTGCAGAAGTTTATTTGTTAATGGGCGAAGCTTATTATTGGAAGAATCAACCAGCTCAGGTTGCGGAAATGCTGAATATTGTTCGAGCAAGAGCAGGGGCAGATCCTTTAACTACAGCGGATATTTCAATTGCTTCAATTGTCGATGAGAGGGCCCGAGAACTTTATTATGAGGAGAATAGACATTTGGAGCTGACCCGAATTGCATTTACTTTTGCAAAAACAGGAAAGACTTGTGAATATTTTGGGCATACGTATAGCTTAGAGAATATCTCAGGTCTGGGAGGTGCAGGTGCAAATGTAAAGCAAACAGGTTACAATTTCTGGTATGATTGGGTTGTGGAGAAGAATAATTTTTACAACAAAGGCGTAAGTCATCGTTGGGCTGAATATAAAATTAGTGTTCACCATATGTTGTGGCCGGTTCCTGCATCTGCAATTAATGCAAATACTGGAGGCGTTATAAATCAAAATATAGGTTATCCTGGAGCAGAGAAGAACCTCCCTCCGTTAAAGGTGGAGCTTTGATGATACAGTAGGTTGTTAATTAATACTATAAATAATTATGACAAGAGTAATTGTATTGATTTTATTAAGCTTATCAACATTCTCATACGCCCAAAGGAAAGATGTGAATTATGATGAGTCAAAAATCCCCCCATATATTCTACCAGATGTGTTGTCTTGTGAGGATGGTGAAAAAGTGACATCAATCAAACAGTGGGAACAAAAAAGAAGACCGGAGATTCTGAGTATGTTTGCTTCACAGATGTATGGACGGACTCCTAATGAGAAAATTAAGGTTGACTATGAGATTCTTACTGAGAATGCTCAAGACATGAATGGTCTTGCCACAAGTAAACAAGTGAAGTTTGTTTTTTCTAATGGGACGAAACAGATAGAAGCAATTCTATTAATGTATGTGCCAAATCAGGTAAAAGGGAAAGTTCCTGTATTTGTAGGATATAATTTTAAGGGGAATCACAGTACAACATTCGACACGACTGTACATTATTCTCCGGTATTTCCTTTGGTAAAGGAACCTGATCATCCGGATTGGGAAAGAGGTGTACAAACAAGTAGATGGTGTTATGAGAAAATTTTAGAGAGAGGTTACGCGATAGCGACTATGTGTTATCACGATATTTATCCAGATAAGCAAGGCTTGAAAGATCACAGTATTGTTTCTCTATTTTCGGACTATAACCCGGAGTCAACCGCATTAGACGAATGGCAGGCTATAGGAGCCTGGGCGTGGGGAAGCAGTAGAATCCTGGATTATCTGGAAACGGACTCAAGGATAGACATGAAGAAAGTGGCTATAATGGGACATTCCAGACAAGGAAAAGCCGCGCTTTGGGCAGGTGCTCAAGATAAACGTTTTAAGGTTGTTATTTCAAATGACTCAGGTTGTGGAGGTGCTGCTTTATCTAAACGTGTATTTGGAGAAACCGTTGCTATCGTCTCTTCAATTCAACCGTCTTGGTTTTGTCCGGCATTTAATCAATATCGGAATAATGAGAAAGAGCTTCCGTTTGATCAACATCAGCTTCTTTCGCTGATTGCACCAAGAAAGGTTTATGTGGCAAGTGCTCAGGAAGATTTGTGGGCAGACCCAAGAGGAGAGTTCCTTTCTACTTATTATGCGAGCCCTGTCTACCGTTTGTACGGTTTGTCCGGGATAGAATCGACTATTATGCCAGGATTACACCAGCCGATTATGGAGGATGTTGGTTATCATATTAGAACAGGTAAACATGATGTTGTAGACTATGATTGGGAACGCTTTATGGATTTTACGGATAAACACTTTAAATAAATAATATAACTTCATAAAAACTGCTCATATTTAATATAAGCAGTTTTTTTATGAAGTTTTTTAATCAACTATTTTTCCCATTTGATAGTGTTTTGGTATCTATTCCAACTTCGGATCAGTGTAAACAAATTCAACTTTAAAATGGAGCGTTTTTTTGTAATACTATATGAAAAAAAATATATCCTTTATTTTTCAAAAAATATCCTTTATTTTTCGGAAAATAACCTTTGTGTTTTTTGATGTGTATAATCGGTTGATTATCAATCTTGTGTGAAAAGCGTCAAATTTGATTTTAAAACAAGAAAAATAGTTAGTTTCCAACCGGATATTCCTTTTTATCTGTAATGTTTCTACTCTAAAGATAAAAACTATAGCTATTTTTCCTTTCTTTGTATCCTGAATACTAAGGGGTGCTTGAATAATCATTTTTGATAAGATGATTGTCGGGCTGAGATAATACCCACATTACCTGATGCGGATAATGCCGTCGAAGGGAGAACGACTATGATCGTTCAGGTGTTTTCTTTTGCTTTTGCACTTTTTGTATTTCAGACTACAAATTTCATACAAAAGTGTATTTATGGAGCAAGGTTTAGAATATTTTGGTGTGGTAACCGGATTGCTTTATCTCTGGTTGGAGATCAAGCAACATAAAGCAATGTGGGTGGTGGGATTTATTTCATCACTTACTTATGTTTTTGTGTTTTTCTTTTCTAAGTTTTATGCGGTGATGGCTTTGAATGTTTATTATGTGCTGATCAGCATTTATGGTTTTTTGCTTTGGTCTCGTCGTAGAGGGCAGGAGAGTGAGGTGGCTGAGGATACGGGTATCGTGTATCATCGTATAACTTTAGGGCTGGCTTTGTGCTGTGGCTTGGTGTCTGTCGTTTTGTTTGGAGGTGTTTATTATGTGTTGAATGATTTGACGGATTCACCCGTGGCCTTAGGCGATGCTTTTACCACGGCATTGAGTATTGTTGCCACCTGGATGTTGGCGCATCGCTTTATTGAACATTGGCCTTGCTGGGTGTTAATTAATTCTGTTTCTGCTTATCTGTATTATTCACGTGAATTATATCCCACGATGTTTCTGTATCTTTGTTTTGCTGTATTGGCTATAGTTGGTTATTATAACTGGAAGAAAAAAGGAAGTCATGCAGCATAGTTTCAGAAATAGCGTAGTCCGGTTATATTTTGTAAGATTAGGAATAATAATAAGATGAATATAGATTTTGATTGTGTGATTGTCGCAAACGGGTTGTTTCCTTCGCGGGAAGAGATATTAATATATTTAAGTGAAGTTCCGGCGTTGGTAGCTTGTGATGGAGCTGCCGAGAGTTTGTTGTCGAGAGGTTTCAAGCCTACTGCTATTGTGGGTGATCTGGACAGCTTGCCTGAAGAGATCCGCTATAGTTCAGTTTGTGAAGTGCGGTATTCAGAGGAGCAAATGACAAATGACTTGACAAAAGCTGTTCATTTTGCTCATGAAAAAGGATATAAAAGAATATTGATTTTAGGAGCGACAGGTCTGCGTGAAGACCATACTTTAGGCAATATCAGTTTGCTGACAAGCTACATTGACTTGTTTGAACAAGTGGAGATGATGTCGGACTTTGGTGTTTTTATTCCAATGAAGACCAGTAGGACGTTTAAATCTCAAAAAGGACAGCAAATATCTATATTCTGTATAACTCCGCAAGTAGAAGTAACTACCACAGGACTTCGTTGGGAAGTGACGAACAGACGTTTCGAAAGTTGGTGGCAAGGTACATTAAACGAAGCAATCGGCACCGAATTTACAATTTCGGTAGAAGGAGAAGCACTGCTCGTGATTTATAAGGCTTTTGTTGATTGCAAATAAGAAAGGGAATGCCCGGTCTTTTAGCATTCCCTTTCCTATACAGCACTGATTTAGTAATTATAAAGCTTCACTTTTCAACTGTTCCACCCATGCATCAATACGCCCATCAGTTTCGCCGTCTTCATTTAGTTCATCTAAAGGAAGTCCAACAAACTTACCGTCTTTTAAAGCCGTAGAATCATCGAATGTGTAGCCATCTGTAGATACAGTGCCTACAAATGTTGCACCTGTGCTTTGCAGATCTTCATAAATAGTTCCGATTGCATCACAGTAAGTATCACTAAAAGAAGCAGAGTCTCCCGCACCAAAAAGAGCGATACTTTTTCCTGCAAGATCAGCTTTCTTTAGTTTTTTTAAGAAATCCTCCCAGTCGTCTTGCAAATCTCCCGCCCCCCAGGTAGATGAACCTAAAACTAATACTTCATAAGGATCAACCACATCAGCATCGATATCACCTACGTTAAAAACATCAGATGAATCAACACCTAATTTAGCAGCAATACGCTGTGCTAAATCTTCTACTGTACCAGTTGAAGAACCATAAAAAACACCTATTTTTTTCATAAAACAATTACAATTTGGAATTTACATATTCAACAAACAAAGATCAAACAAAGTTCATAGATTGATCTATTGTCATCAATACCTACAAATGTGTATTTTCATTAATTGAACCAATATTAATAGGTATTGACTTTCGGAAACGTTATCGGAAACGTTATCGCTTTTTTATTTGGGTATTTCTTTCTCTTTTAAAGTAATATACTTTTTCTTTGATTGGACAAATAACCCGGCAGTTAGGAGAATCTTTGTAATACACTAACTGCTAAATTATGTAAACAAGAATGTTTGTGATTTATTAATTTTTGGCACTTGTATTGAAAATAATAGTATTAACCTAAATAATCTCATGAATTTATGATGAAAAACCTATTGTTCGTTTCGGACAAACAAAGAAGATTTAGCTTTAAAAAAACGTTAAAGATAACAAGCTATTCTTTGTTGTTTATTTGCACATCTTATAATCTGACGTATGCAAATAACCCTCCTTTAGATATTGTGACTACAGTGAAAAGCACTGATACATCAGTGCCGCATGTTTTGCAAAACACAACAAAACAAATAACAGGAACGATTGTAGATGAAAAAGGCGAACCTGTGATTGGAGCGAATATTTCTGTAAAAGGTACTACTTTAGGAACCATATCGGATATTGATGGCAACTTCATTATAGATGTTCCTTCTAATGCTGTATTGATTGTTTCTTATATTGGTTACTTAGGTCAGGAGATATCTGTAAGTAATAATACAGTATTTAAAATTGTACTGAAAGAAGATGTTAAATTGCTTGATGAGTTTGTCGTTATTGGTTATGGTGCAGTTAAGAAATCGGATTTAACTGGTTCTGTACAGAGGATTGATTCTAAAGTGCTGAAAAATCAAGCCGGAACTCAAATCTCGGATATGTTAGCCGGAAGTGTGGCTGGTTTTAATGGCGTTCAAGGTGCTTCAGCCAAAGGAGGAGGAACCATGGAGATCAGAGGGCGTACATCATTGAATGCTTCTACAGAACCAATGATTGTTTTGGACGGCTCAATATTTAATGGTAGCATGTTAGATATTAACCCACAGGATGTACAGTCGATAGAAATATTGAAAGATGCCAGTTCTGCAGCTATTTATGGTGCCCGTGCTTCCAACGGTGTTATTATGATTACAACTAAAAAAGGAGAAAAAGGTAAGCCTATGATTGCTTTTTCTGCTCAGGTTGGTACGGCAAGTCCTACGAATATGTATAAGTCATACGACAAAAATGGTTATTTGACTTACAAGAGAGATATGCAGAGAGCAAAGAATCCGCAAATGGTTTCTTACTATTATGACGATCCAAACAATCTTCCTTCAGGTGTAACCCTTGAGGATTGGAGAAAAGCGAGTGATAATTCACAAGAAGATAATACGAGAGAATGGTTGAGCAGGTTGTATTTTTATCAGACTGAAGTCGATAATTATTTAAATGGAAATACGGTTGACTGGTTTAACGAAGCTTTCGGATCAGGTATGAGACAAAAGTATGATGTAAATATAAGCGGAGGTACTGAAAAAATGTCTTATTTCTGGTCTGTCGATTACCAGAATAATGAAGGTGTTATTACAGGAGATAGTTATTCGGCAATAAGAACTCGTTTGAATTTTGACTTTACAATAACAGATTGGTTAACAGCCGGTGTTAATACGCACTTTACAGACAGAGATGAAAGTGCGGTTCCTGTTGATCTTGAAACGATGTACTATATGAGTCCATACGGTTCTATGTTTAACGAAGACGGTACCCCAAAATGGTATCCTAATGATTATGCATTGGCAAATCCGTTTCTTAATTATTATGAGCAAGACAGACATAAAAAAATCAATTCTGTTTTCGCTTCTGCTTATGCAAACATAAAATTACCCTACAATATAAACTACAAAATTTCATTTCAGCCTAACTACACTTTTGCAAGTGAGTATAATTTTTACCCGTCTACTATTCCTGCCGGAGGACAAGGGGGAGTAGGCACAAGGGCTGAATCTAAAAATCTGAGTTGGATATTTGACAACTTAGTGAGTTGGAAAAAACAATATGGTGTTCATGGTTTTGATGTGACTCTTTTGTTTAGTGCTGAAAAAGCTCAAAGGTGGTTAACAACTGCAAATAATCAGAAATTTATTCCTAACGAAAATCTTACATTTAGCGGCATACACTTCGGAACAGTGCCGACTGTAAGTGCTGAAGATACGCAAACAACAGCTGATGCATTGATGGCCAGATTAAACTATACTTTACTGGATAAATATTTGATCACTGCTTCTGTAAGACGAGATGGTTATTCTGCTTTTGGTGTAAACAACCCGAGAGCGACATTCCCCGCAGTTGCTTTAGCTTGGAAGATTTCTGACGAAAGCTTTTTTAAGATCCCTCATGTTTATCAAATGAAACTTCGTTTGTCTTGGGGTGAAAACGGAAATAGAGACATTGGTGCTTACGCGGCATTAGCTCAATTGAAGGCCGTGCCTTATTTTAATGGAACGAATAGTAGTGTAGGAATTGCAAGTACTACTTTAGCAAATTCCGGTTTGAAATGGGAAAGAACTTCCTCTTATAATGTCGGTATGGATTTAGGCCTTTTTGATAACCGTATTGATCTGACAGCTGATTTTTATGTCATGAATACGTTGGATTTGTTAATGGCAAGACAACTTCCTCTAATTACCGGTTTTAAAAGCATCATGACTAATTTAGGAGAGTTGCAGAACAAAGGGGTTGACCTTACCCTGAATACCGTGAACATAGACAATAAAAATTTCAGATGGACTTCTAATTTTGTGTATTCTGCCAACAGAAATAAGATCGTTAAGTTATTCGGTAATTATGAAACAGTTGAAATTGACGGTAAGTTAGTTCAAAGAGAAATACCCGATTATACGAACAACTTATTCCCGGGCCACGCGATTGATCAAATCTGGGATTATAAGGTTTTGGGTGTATGGCAGGAAGATGAAGCGGAAGAAGCTGCGCGTTATAGACTGTTACCGGGCGACTGGAAAACAGAAGACGTAGATGATAATGGCAAATTCGAAGCATTGCACGATAAACAATTTACAGGATACAAAGAACCGAGACACAGATTGGGCCTTAGGAATAGCTTTACTTTCATGGAGAATTTCAATCTTTCCATTTTCTTTAGGGCTGATTTAGGGCATAAAGCTGCATTCTCGAATGCTTTGAGAGCGAATGGTGCAGATACTGGAGAAAAGAGAAATTCATTTGATCTCCCTTATTGGACTCCTGAGAATCCAATTAATGATTATTCAAGACTTACACCCAACACAAGTGTTTATGGAGGAGGACTTAAGATTTACAAATCCCGTTCTTTCTTAAGGCTGCAGGATGTGTCTTTCTCTTACACTGTGCCAAGAGCGTTTACACAACGTTTTAATTTAAATAATCTTGAACTATATTATTCTGGTCATAACTTGTTATGTTTCACCAAATGGCCGGGATGGGACCCTGAATCATTGAACACACCTATGCCCAGAAGTCATACTTTTGGTCTTAGACTGTCATTGTAATAAACGAAAAGGTGTAGCTACTCTCTTTTTGTAATTTTATTATCATTGAAATAAGAAAAAAACTTCTTTAATATTGATAACAGGTCAAAAAAACAATTATATGAAATATATTAAAATTCTTCTTTTAACAGTATTTGTCACGTCGCTAACAGTTTCTTGCGGTGATGATTGGTTAAATCCGGATCCAAAATCTTTTTACACACCGGAAAACGTGTTTATTGATGAAAGCGGTTTGTCGGCATTATTGATAACAATGCGGAAGAACCTCAGTACTGAGTGTACGTCAAACATACATTACATCGCTGCAGATATTGCTGCGTCCGATTTGGCTTCTCCATGGTCTCAGTTAGATTTTTACAATCTTACTCCGGCAAGCTCGAAGTACTATCCGTACTTAACGATATTTACTAAGGCATACGAATTCATTAAGAACACAAATGTTCTTATTTCCAGAATTGATGTGATTAAATGGAAAGACGAAGGTAAACGGAATGCCGTTTTGGCAGAAGCTTTGTGGTTCAGAGCGTATTGGTACTATCGTCTGGTTAACTCGTATGGAGATGTTCCTTTTATCGGCGAAGAGATAACCAGTGCTAAACTGGATTTCTATACGCATAGCAGATGGACTATTCTTAACAAAATACAGGAAGATTTGGAGTTTGCTACACAATGGTTGCCTGAAAAAACAGCACCCGGAGTCATTTCGAAAGGAGCAGCTCAACACCTGCTGACTAAGGTATATCTTGCAAATCTGAATTTTGACAAAGCAATAGAAACAGCAGATAAAGTAATTAATGGTCCTTACGCTTTAATGACTGAAAGATTCGGCGTTGATGCGGCAGTGGAGAAACGTAATTTGATATGGGATCTTCATAGACCGAAAAACTTCAATATAACAACTAACACTGAAACTATATTGGCTATTGTGGACAGATACGAAGCTCCTTCGGATGCTAAATCTGCCGGTTTACATACCATGCGTCAGTATAATCCTTCATGGTGGGCGGTAGAAGTTTTAGACAGTCAGGGTAAAACCGGAATGGTGGCTTCGGGTGCTCAATACGATTCGTTAGGAAGAGGTAACTCGAATGTACGTCCATCATCGCATTACCAATATGGAGTCTGGAATATTAAAGGTCAAACATGGCAGAATACATCAGACTTAAGAAGGGCTGATCTTAACTGGGTAGATACAAGCGAAATTATTTATAACAACCCTAATTCTGTTGATTTCGGAAAACCTGTCCAGAAATCTAATTTTGCGAATCCCGTTGATACCTTCAGAACATACTATGCTATGACTCACTATAAAATGTATGTGCCTATGGATGATCCAAAAGCAATGCCAATGGGAGGAAATGGAGACTGGTATATTTTCAGACTGGCAGAAACCTATTTATTACGTGCTGAAGCTCATTATTGGAAAAATAATCTTGCTGCAGCAGCCAGTGATCTTAATAAAGTAAGAGCAAGAGCAAATGCTGTTCTTGTAGAACCAAACGAAGTAACCTTGGATTTTATTCTTGATGAACGCGCACGAGAGCTATATGCAGAGGAACCAAGGCATTCTGAGTTAATAAGAATCTCTTATATCTTGGCTAAAGCGAATAAAGATGGGTATAGTTTAGATGAGTTTAGTAACAAAAACTTCTATCACGATCGGGTTATGAAGTATAATGAAACCTACAGGCAAAAGGTTACACTTTTAGATAATGTGGCTACTATTGCTCCTTTCCATGCTTTATGGCCTATCCCTGATGAAATTATTACGGCCAATACGCTTGGGGTTATAAATCAGAACATTGGCTATAATGGGGCAGAAAAGAATGTTAAGCCCTTGGAGGTTATTGAATAATTTAAATAATTGATATTGTGTTACTGTTTTGATAGTTACTTTCAAAAGAATACGCATTGTATTTCTTTGAGAGTAACTATCTTACAAAGGTTTCCTTAACGATTTATTACTATGACAACACGAAGAGATTTTTTCAAAACGTTAACAGCTGCCGGTGCTGCGGCAAGTATTCCGTCAATGGGTTTCTCTAAACCGATTTCAAATTTGTTGAAAACGAAAAACACATCAAACTTGATATGGGCTAACCTTTTGCACCTCAGTACAAATATGTGGGAAGATAATCCGTATGTGAGTGATCACTCTTTATTGAAAGATGCCGTAAATGCACAGGATGTCTATAGAGATGATTATAAATACACCAACTATAAAGAAGCTTGCGCATGGGCTATGCGTGCGTACAGACCATATTTAATAAATGACGATAATACATGGGATGCTATTTTGAAAAATATGGCAGATGCCGGAATGAATATGGTTATTATTGATTTAGGTGATGCTATAAAATACGATAGTCATCCGGAAATAGCCATAAAGAATGCTTGGTCAATTGATAAATTAAAAGCAGAACTACAAAAAATCCGCAATTTAGGTTTAGAGCCTATCCCTAAATTGAATTTTGCTGCGTCTCATGATATCTGGTTGGGAGAGTATTCCAGAATGCTTTCTACTCAAAAATACTACTCTGTATGTAAGGATCTTATCAATGAAGCAATTGAGCTGTTTGATAATCCTCGCTTTTTACATTTGGGAATGGATGAGGAGACAGCTAAACATCAAAGACGTTATGACTATGTTGTAATTCGTCAGAATGATCAATGGTGGAAAGACTTTTATTTCTTAGTAGATGAAACGGAAAAGAGAGGTGTCAGACCTTGGATATGGTCAGATTATGGATGGCGACAGCCTGAATTGTTCTTTAAAAAGATGCCTAAATCTGTTTTGCAAAGTAATTGGTATTATGATACTGAGTTTGATTTATCTAAAATGAATGAACCGGCAAGTACGTATTTGAAGTTCTATGATGATCTTGAAAAATATGGCTATGATCAGGTTCCTACCGGAGGAAATTGGACTAATGATACGAATATGGAAGATACTGTTCAGTATTGTAAGCGAGTTGTCAATCCGGATCGATTATTAGGGTTTATGACCGCCCCTTGGCTTCCCAATATGGATATTTGCCTTGGCAGACACACAGAAGCGATAGATCAGATTAAAAATGCTAAGAAAAAATACTATTAAAATGAGGGTGTTATTTTCTATTTTGATTTGCTGTATATCGGTCTTTGCCGTACAGCCTCTTTCTGCTCAACAGCAAAGTGCGGAAAATAAAACGATAATTAGATTTGACGATACGAGAAAATTTAATTGGGATGCAGACTTTGAAGAAGTTGAAATAGAATCTAATGCCGATCAACGTATTCAAAAAGCCTATTTTTATAAATCAGGTTCATCAAAAAAGAGACCTTTGATTGTAAGTTTACATACCTGGAGTGGTGACTATACACAACGGGATACCATTGCAGAGCTTTGTAGATTGAACGATGTAAATTATATTCATCCTGATTTTAGAGGTCCAAACAAAACAATAGAAGCCTGTGGCAGTGATTTAGTTATATCCGATATTAATGATGCTATAGATTATGCGATTGCAAATTCAAATGTGGATACTACTAAAATCTCTATTGTAGGAGTAAGCGGAGGGGGGTATGTTACGCTATGCTGCTTTATGAAATTGAAGCGGAACATTTACAGCTATTCAGCCTGGGCCTCAATTACGGATTTAGAAGCCTGGTACAACCAAAGTAAGATAAGAGGAAATAAATACGATGAAAATATAATGGATTGTACCTGTTCACAAAGCATGCTAAATATTCTTGATGCCAGATATCGTTCTCCCTTATACGCGCAAACGCCTTTGTCTAAAATAGGACAAACAAAACTATTTATTTATGCCGGTGTATATGATGGTATTCAAGGTAGTGTACCTATTACTCATTCGATCAATTTTTACAATAAAATTCTAAGCGATATAGGCGAGAAAAACAGTTCCGACTATGTGACAGATAAAGAAAAACTGCATTTGTTGGAATTTAGAAGTCCGATAGATGAATTAGGTTATCTGGATACACGAAAAATATGCTTGCAAAAAGAAGTGAAACAAATAAAACTGACGGTATTTGAAGGAAATCATGAAATGTTAACGCAATATGCATTTGATGAAATTTTGAGTGATTAATAAAAGAATAAACCAAACGTAGCATCGCATATTATATGCAAGTCAAACTTGTGTTTTTTTGCATATTTTAAGTTAAAAACCGGGCTCAGTTTTCTGTTTTAAGTCGGGTTTGTATATTGCTGTATATCAGTAGTTTGTATTGCTCGAAAACATAAAGGTTATTTTTCGGAAAATAAAGGATATTTTTTAAAACATAAAGGTTATTTTTTTAAACATATAGTAATGTAAAAAAACGGCACTGTTTTAAGAGGAATTTGGATTGTTAATTATAGACATCAACCGGGTTTTATTCCTGAACTTTTTTCGGAAACGTTATCGCTTTTTTATTTCATGAATTCTTTTTCTTTTTGGTGTAGAAGCCCTTTCTTTGAATTACTTAAATATGGCTGGTATATGAAAAATAAGACATTTATTTTATTCCTTTTATTTAGTTGTTTAGTCTGGAACGGTAATGCTCAGATGAAATGGCATAATCCGCAGAAGTCTGCATTTCCGGTGATACAAAATCAGGCTTGGGTAAATGAGATAGGGTTTACTTATACCCGTATGCCTGAAAGGGCCGAACAACTTGTTCGAAAACCTGTCTGGGATTTATCTCGTTATTCTGCCGGTTTGGCTATACATTTTTATAGTAATGCTTCAGATATAACTGTGCGTTATGGTGTAGGCGGTGCGCTGAATATGCCACATATGCCAACGTTAGGTGTTTCCGGCTTGGATATGTATCGTGTTGAGAACAATAATCAGCAGTTGTTCTGTTATGGGAAGTATGCCTTTGGCGATACAATTACATATACCTATGCCGGTTTGGAAATTGATAGCAAAAAAGATCAAAAATATGAATATCATCTTTTTCTTCCGCTTTATAATCGGGTTAAATGGTTGGAAATTGGAGTCCCGGAATCGGCAGAGCTAAGTTTTATTCCTCATTCAACGGTAAAACCAATTGTTTTATACGGAACATCCATTGCGCAGGGTGCTTGTGCTTCACGTCCGGCTATGGCATGGGGCAATATTTTGCAACGTTCGTCTTCTATTCCGTTGGTTAATTTAGGCTTTTCCGGAAATGGCCGTTTAGAAAAAGAAATGCTGGATTTTATCGGAGAAATTGATGCGCAACTATACATTCTTGATTGCCTTCCCAACCTTGCGTCAGAAGAAGAAAATGTGCTTTTTGATTTGATTGTGAATGCAGTACGTCAGTTGCGACAAAAAGCAGACACACCGATCTTGCTTATCGAACATTTAGGTGCAAGCTATAGTCGGGTAAATAAAGAAAAAAGAATTGAGGATGAGCGAGTGAACAGAGCCTCTAAAAGAGCTTATAAAGTATTGTTAGAAGCGGGTGTTACTAATCTTTTTTATTTAACTAAAGAAGAATTGAATATTCCGGCGGATGGTTGGGTAGATTATATTCATCCAACCGATCTGGGTATGCAAGCGCAAGCTGAGGCTGTAGGAAAGAAAGTAAAGGAAATTCTAAAACTATTTTAATAAAATCAACTTGATTAATCTTATAAAAATAAATACATGAAAACAAACCGTAGAGGATTTTTAAAGGCGGCCGGTCTGGCCGGAGCTGGTCTTGTAACCGGTTGTACGTCAACAACACGGGCGGGCGAACTTCAAGAAGGAAAATCGGCTTTTCAACTGGATCATATCAGGAAAGAAGCACAAAATCAGTATAAGCAAACATTCAATATGTCCGGCTATTGTGCCCCGAAATTGGATGTCGTACGAATTGGTTTTCTGGGAGTTGGAAGTCGCGGTTCTGCAGCAGTAGAACGAATAAGCCGGATAGACGGAATCAGTATCGTTGCTATTAGCGATGTGCAACCTGAAAAAGCAGAGTTGGCCAAAGCTCGTATAAAATCGCCCGGACATCCGGCTGTTTTGTATTCCGAAAACGATGAGGCTTGGATGGAAGTGTGTCGGCGAGATGATATAGACCTGATTTATATTGCCTCTCATTGGGCGATGCATGCTCCGATGGCTTTGTATGCTATGGAGCATGGCAAACATGTGGCTGTCGAGATTCCTGTTGCTACAACGGTAGAAGATTGCTGGAAACTGGTTGAGACTTCAGAACGCACTAAGAAACACTGTGTGATTCTTGAAAACTGTTGCTATGATTTCTTTGAGCTTTTGACACTTAATATGGCTCGTCAAGGGTTCTTTGGTGATATTGTGCATTGTGAGGGAGCCTATATTCATGATATACTGGAAAGTTTCTTTAAGAAAGAAAACCGGTATAATAATTGGCGTTTGAAGGAAAACGCGGAGCGTAACGGGAATCTGTATCCTACTCACGGTCTTGGTCCTGTTTGTCAGCTGCTAAATGTGAATCGTGGAAATAAGATGATGTATATGACTTCTATGGCTTCTGCTGATTTTATGCTGAAGAAGGCAACTGAACAAAACGCGAAATCTGATCCGGAATTCGCACAGTTTTTGGATAATCCGTTCAGAGGCAATATGAATACTTCATCGATTATGACTAATTCAGGCAGTACAATTATGCTTCAGCATGATGTGTCGACTCCTCGTCCGTATTCGCGTATTCATTTGGTGAGTGGGACTAAAGCTTTTGCGCAGAAATATCCGTTACCCGGAAAGATCGCGATTGGTCATGAGGGGTTTGTGGGTGAAGAAGAATATGCTAAGCTGGAAAAACAATATACACCGGCTATTGTGGCTAAAATCGGTGATTTAGCGAAACAGATCGGTGGACACGGTGGTATGGACTTTATGATGGATTGGAGATTGATTGATTGCTTGAGGAATGGATTGCCTATGGACATGGATGTGTATGATGCGGCTTCGTGGAGTGTGATAGGACCGCTTAGTGAATGGTCTGTCGCAAACCGTTCTGCCGCGATAGATATTCCGGATTTTACTTGTGGCTCTTGGAAAACCAATATTCCGCATGATATTGAATTGCATACCGGAAATACAACGGGAGTGCTAAGCAAATAAGAAATAGTAGATCAAATAACAAATTAACAAAAATAGAAGAACGTGGAAATTAATGTGTTGAAAGACAAGTATGAACTTGGTATTGAGGCGGGAAAATACGCAGCTTCATTAATTCGTAAAGCGATTGCGGAAAAAGGTGCTGCAAATATTATTTTGGCCACAGGGATGAGCCAGTTTGAAACATTGGAACAGTTAATAAGTGAGAAGGATATAGATTGGACGAAGGTTCGGATGTTTCATCTGGATGAGTATATCGGCTTACCGGAGTCGCATAAGGCCAGTTTCAGAAAGTATTTGAAAGAACGTTTTGTTGAGAAAGTGGGGGCTATGTTGGATGTAAATCTGATCAATGGTGAGGCTGCGGATCCGAAGGACGAATGTAAGCGATTAGGCGAAATCATCGCCCGATATCCGATAGATGTTGCTTTTGTCGGTATTGGTGAAAACGGACACCTTGCTTTTAATGATCCTCCCGCGGATTTCGATATTGAAGATGCTTACCTGATTGTTGATCTGGATGAAAAATGCCGTGCGCAACAGATGGGTGAGGGTTGGTTTGCTTCACTTGAAGAAGTGCCCACACAGGCGATCAGTATGTCTATCCGTCAGATGATGAAAGCGAAACATGTTGTTTGTGCTTCACCGGATAGTCGTAAGGCGGAAGCCGTTAGAAATTGCCTTACCTTGCCGGTAAGCAATTTACATCCGGCAAGCGTATTACAAAATCACGCCAGTTGCGCCTTCTTTTTAGATGAATCATCAGCTGCTTTTCTATAAAGAAATCGTAAATTCGCAAAAATGAGTAATGATATAAAAAAAATAGATGTAACGTCACTTACCAATCGAAATACAATTATTTCGATTGGTATTATCGGAGTGATGTTTTTCATCTTCGGCTTTGTTTCCTGGATCAACGCGATATTGATTCCCTATTTTAAGATTTCGTGTGAATTAACCAACTTCCAGTCTTATCTGGTTGCTTTTTCATTTTACATCTCTTATTTTGTAATGTCTGTTCCTTCTTCTTTGCTTCTGAAGAAAGTAGGGTTTAAACGGGGCATGATGTTGGGTTTCTGGATTATGGCAGTTGGTGCTTTGCTGTTTATTCCTGCGGCGTATACCCGGACGTATTATATTTTCCTGACCGGGTTGTTTACGCTGGGTACGGGATTGGCCATTTTGCAAACGGCGGCTAATCCTTACATCACCATCCTTGGTCCGAAAGAACGTGCGGCGCAACGAATCAGTATTATGGGAATATGCAATAAAGGAGCCGGTATTCTGGCACCGCTTGCTTTCTCGGCCGCTATTCTACGACCTACGGATGATGCTTTATTTGCAGCTATCCCGTTAATGGATGATGTGGCAAGGGCAATTGCATTGGATGAATTAATCATGCGGGTTGTAATTCCGTATACTGTAGTCGGAATTTTCTTGTTCATTATTGGAATATTCATTCGTTACTCTCCTTTACCCGAGATAGATACTGAGCACGAGAGCGAAGAATTGAGTAAGGCTAACTCTTCCAAACACAGCGTATTTCAGTTTCCGCATTTAGTTTTGGGAGCTGTTGCTATTTTCTTGCATGTAGGCACACAGGTGGTTGCTATAGATACAATTATCGGGTATGCCACTTCAATGGATATGAACCTGCTCGAAGCGAAGGTGTTTCCTTCCTATACACTTACCGCGGCTATTATTGGTTATATAGTCGGAATAGTTATGATCCCGAAAGTGATAAAACAGAAAAATATGTTGCAGTTATGTACCATGTTAGGACTAATTTTAACCTTGTGCATCGTATTGCTTCAGGGAGAGGTTAATTGGTTAAATCACCGTGCGGATGTTTCTATTTGGTTTGTTGTATGTCTGGGTGCTCCAAACGCTTTGATCTGGGCCGGAATATGGCCTTTGGCTTTAGATGGCTTAGGACGTTACACCAAAGACGGATCGGGCTTGCTTATCATGGGATTGTGCGGAAACGCTATCCTGCCACTGGTTTATGGAGCGTTGGCTGATGTTTATGATGTAAAGCTGGCTTATTGGGTATTATTCCCTTGTTATTTGTACTTGGTTTATTATGCGTTTAAAGGGCATAAGATCAGGGCGTGGTCGCTTAAAGAATTTCTGAAATAGCTATGACTAAAAGAATTAAAATTTATAATGGCCGACTTATCACACCTTACCGCCTGATAGAGCGTGGAACGGTGCTGATCGAGAACGGCCTGATTAAAGCCGTAGAAGATGGCGATGTGCCTTTTGAAGCGGAAGAAGTTATTGATGCCCGGGGAAATTATGTTTCCCCGGGATTTATCGATTTGCATGTGCACGGCGGCGGTGGCGCGGACTTTATGGATGGAAACGTCGACGCTTTCTTGCAGGTTGCGAAAACGCATGCCCGGTATGGCACTACTTCGCTTGTTCCAACCACACTGACCAGCGAAAACGAGGATTTATTGGAAACCTTCCGTATTTATGAAGAGGCGAATGCGAAAAACACACATGGCGCGCAGTTTCTGGGGCTGCATCTCGAAGGACCATATTTTGCAATGAGCCAGCGAGGTGCGCAAGATCCGCGTTATATACGTGATCCGAAACCTGAGGAGTATCGTGAAATTCTGGAAACATACGGCAGACTGATCGCAAGGTGGAGCGCGGCGCCCGAACTTCCCGGAGCGATGGATTTTGCCCTTTGCCTGAAGTCTCACGGTGTGCTGCCTGCCATTGCTCATTCGGATGCTGTGTATGAAGATGTAATTAAGGCTTTCGAACATGGCTATACCTTAGCGACACACCTTTATTCGGGTATGTCCGGCGTAACGCGGCGTAATGCTTACCGGTATGCAGGCGTGATAGAAAGTGCTTTCCTGATCGATGAGATGGATGTAGAAGTAATTGCAGATGGTATTCACCTGCCGGCTCCTTTTCTGAAATTGATTTATAAAATAAAGGGGAGTGAACATATTGCTTTGGTTACAGACGCGATGCGTGGGGCAGGAATGCCCGAAGGCGACAGTATTCTTGGGGGATTACGTAACGGGCTGAAAGTCGTGATTGAAGGAGGTGTTGCAAAACTTCCGGACAGAGCTTCTTTTGCCGGCAGTGTGGCAACGACTGATCGCTTGATTCGCTCCATGGTGAATTTGGCGGATGTTCCGTTGATAGAAGCAGTACGGATGTTGACTGTAAATCCGGCTCGTATTATGGGTGTCAGCCAACAAAAAGGCTCTTTGCAGAAAGGTAAGGATGCGGATATCGTTATCTTCGACGATCATATTTCTGTAGTAAACACGATCGTAAACGGGCGTATTGTATACGGATAAATGTTCAAAAAGCCCTGCTTAACTTTCCCTTTTGCTGGATTCGCGAATAATCAGTTTGCTTGGTAAGATAATCTCTTTGGGGAGGATCTTTTTGTTGCCGATATGCTTGATGAGTAGTTCGCAGCTTTGTTTGCCGATATCGAATGCCGGTTCCTCGATGGTACTTAAAGGTGGATCAATGATTGTGGATATGGGATCGTTCGTAAAACCGATTACACCTATATCTTTACCCACACGAAGTCCGCTGTTTTTAAGTGTGCAGATCGCTCCAACCGCTTTCCGGTCGTTAACTGCAAAAACTGCATCCGGCTGCTCATTGAGTGAGAGCAATTTCTTCATATCATCTTCTCCGCATTGTTGTGAAAATCCGGAGTAGATGATCCACTCTTCACGAAAAGGAATTTGATGCTTCTTTAAAGCCTCGAGATAACCGTGCAAACGGTTTTGAGTAAATGTAAGATGTTCATTGCCCGCGATATGAGCGATGCGCGTATACCCATTATGAATAAGGTGTTCGGTCGCGTCAAAAGCACCCTGGAAATCATCCTGCATCACTTTAGTAGCCTCTACGTCTTTAGGAACGCGGTCGAAAAAAACTACCGATATACCATTGTCGATGAGCGACTGGAAATGATCTACCATAATGGAATTGGAAGAGATAGAAACCAGCAAACCATCCAGACTGGTAATCGATAAATTTTCGATCATGCTTTGTTCGCGTTCGGCACTGTCATTCGTAACTAACAGAATCAGGTTGTAGCCATTCTGATAGGCTGTTTCCTGAATGCCAGAAATAACCGTAGAAAAATAGTAGTTCGTTATAAATGGAATAACCACACCGATGTTTTTGGTGTTACCCGATGCTAAAGCCGACGCGTGAATATTCGGTTTGTACTTTAGCTGGTTGGCTACAGCCAGAACCTTATTCCGTGTTTCAGGATTAACATCATACGTATCTCTAAGTGCCCGGGAAACGGTAGAGACAGAAATGTTGAGAATCTCAGCGATATCTTTAATAACGGGTGGGCGTTTTTTCATGGGAATACTATTTTTTGATGAACAGCTATTGTGTGCTTTTGACAAAGATACTATTTTGAACGGGTTGGATAATACGTTCGAAATAATAAATAATCTGCAAACCGAATAGTTCGACCATACTGTTTCCTGTTATTTCAGGTTTAATGTTAGTTTGCTAAGGTTAATTTCTTCCTCATTTCCGGTGTGTTTTCCGGGGGAATCGGAGAGTTTTACCGCGTGCAAGTATTCAGATTTAGGATTTACTTTTACCTCGGTTAGCTTGATAACTATATTAAGCGGATTTGCCCCTACATCATTGGTGAAGTAAGTTCCTATTCCGTAAGCGTCATGTATGCGTCCCTTCACATAGCGTTTAATTTCGGCAACCAGTTCTAAATTGAGCGAATCGCTGTATACGATTGTCTTAGATATAGGGTCGATACGGTTTTCTTTATAGAACCGTATGATTTTATCGGTGAAAAGGAACGGGTCTCCGCTGTCCCAACGTACGCCATCGAACAGTTTAGCATGTTTCAGGGTAAAGGAATTCAGGAATGGATCGGTGGTGTAGGTATCTGTCAGCGTGATTCCCAGGCTTCCCTGGAAAACATCAACCCAAGCTTCGAGCGCTTTTACGGTTGCCGCCCTGTATCCAAATAAGGCACCATGATACATAAACCATTCGTGAGGAATCGTTCCAATGGGTGTCGTGTTGTACTTCATCGCAAGAAAAACATTGCTGGTTCCTTTAAAAGATAAACCGGAGTTTTCGATGAGGCTGGCTACTACCTTGTCATGTACATCAAACGAAAAGCGTCTGCGTGTACCGAATTCAGAATGATCTGCTCCGATTTCCTTCAGACTAAGCGCTTTTTTCTTTGCTCTTTCTTCAACCCCATGCGGAATAGCGCCTGTCATACGGAAATACAGTTCGGAGATGATAGCCATCAGCGGTACTTCCCATAATACCGTGCGATACCAAAAACCTTCGATGGAGACTTTCAATTCACCCCCGACTTGTTCAATATGTACTTCTTCCGGGTTATATTGATAGCCTTCCAAAAAATCGATAAACACCGGATCGAAAAAGTAGCATCTTTTGCTTATGTACTTCTTCTCTTCTTTACTCATTTTTAATTCGGACAGATGGTTCACTTCTTTCCGCAATGCTTCAGCGAAACCGACCGGAAAGGCGGTTTTTCCTCTGTTCATAAATTCATATTTGACGAAAGACCAGGGATAGAGCTTCTGAATAGCGTGCATGACTGTAAACTTGTATAAGTCATTGTCCGTAAAATACTGTATGATCATAAGTTTTAAGTACTTCTTTTTGTGTTAAACAATTATATAGGCACGATAGTTTGTTTGTTCCGATACCGGACAAAGCGATAAGTATCCTTGCCGGATTCGCTGCTCATGGATAACTAACGGGTGTTCTTTTTGCATGGCAATGTGTTTTACCAAGGCTTTTCCGGGTTCTTTATCGAACGTGACATAAAAGTTACCCACTGCTTCCGGATGGATATAACGTTCGAATAACCGCAGAGCCACTAAACCCATTGTATAGCGCATGTTGACTTCCACACAGGGATGAATCAGCGTTTGATTATTCTGTTCATACGCGATCATATCTACGCCTAAATAACCATTGTAGGAGTGGGCATAAACTGTCTTTAGTGTTTCGGCAACCGCTTTCCGAACGTTTTCAAATTGTTCTTTGCCAATAACAGCTTCAATCTTTTTCTGTAATACCGCTTGCGAAACCAGTATGTTTCCGGTGTATGCCCCTTTCTGTTCGGTGCCAAACACGGACAAACCTTCGTAACGAATATTCCCTTTTCCGTCAGCGTAAAATTCCATCGCGAAGTCTAAGGTTTTATTCAACCCTTTCTCCACACTGATGAATCCTTGTTTTTGTATCGCGCCTTTTATCCAGTTTCGTTCCGCATTCGTTAATTGGGGTTCGCGTATCCATAATATCCCTCTACCGGAAGAGGAGAAAGGTGTTTTTAAAACAACCGGTAGTTCTCTTTCGGCAATACATATTTCAATGGCTTCAACTGATTTCATCATTTCGGGAGGAGGGGGGAGATGCAGGTGGGGTAGTTGCTCATACAGAAGCTGATGACATTTAATCGTAGTTTGCCGACCTGTCAGCGTTTTATATTCGGCGTTCCATTCCTGAATGTCGAGATTGATTGCCTTGTCTTTTGTAACTGTTTTTAGATAGTGTAGAATATGCGGAGATATGCCCCACGGTGCAGCCGTGTAATGCCCGGTATATTCCTGTTTTTCAATGAACGGAGAAGCAAATTTGCCCAATTCCTGAGGACAAGCATTCACAAAACACCCATTCTCTTTTGCTACATATACGAGATCATCAGCGTTGGCGTACCAGAAGGGAAGACCGGCTAAATCTTTTGTCATACAGCCGACATTTGTAGGAGGAGTATAGTTTAACGTGCCGAGTAATACGGCTGTTTCATGTCCCGGATTAAATATATGAAAAGCAGGCATTGTGTACAGATAAAAATAAAGCCGTCTGTAAGAGACGGCTTTATGAGATTTATAAATGAGAGATTATTCCAAATTATCGTCAATCGTATCAATTTTCTTAATAATGAGCTCCATTTCTTCCTTCAGCTTCTCGATCTTACGCTCCATGTCTTTCAGTAAGCCGCCACCCCCTTTTGAAGAGATACTAAGGAATCCCATGTTGTTTTCGTAGGTTTGAAGCTCGTTTTTCATTCTATCGTAAGTACGCATCAATCTGTCTCGTTCGTTATATAAGCGTCCTTTACCACGTCCACTACCTGCGATGTCTGAGATGTTTTCTTTGAAAGATTGCATTCTTCTATCGTTCCGGTCTACATTTAAACGCTCATACTGTTTGTCTACCGCTTCATGAAACTCTTTGTATATTTTATCCTTATCTCTGAAGGGAACAAATCCGACAGCGCTCCATTCGGCCATATATTCTTTGAGTTGAGCCAGTGCTTCATCGTGAGATAAGGTTACATCCAATGTGTTGATCTTTTCGATTGCGGCTTTCTTGGCAACTAAATTAGCCTGCTCAACTGATTTCTGAGAAGAAACATTCTTGTTCTTTTGTTCAAAAAAGTAGTCGCAAGCAGAGATAAAGCGTTTCCATATAGCATCCGAATGTTTACGGGCAACCGGGCCTATCGTTTTCCATTCTTTCTGGATTCCGATCAATAAATCTGTTGTTTCTTTCCAATCCTGACTGTCCTTCAAAGCCTCTGCCTTTTCGCATAAAACTTTTTTCAGGTCAAGATTTTTCTCCATATCTTCCTTGATTCCCTTGTAAAATTCACTTTTGTTTTTGAAGTAAGTATCACAAGCGGCACGGAAACGTTCAAATATTTTTACGTTATGTTTTTTAGGCGCAAAACCGATTGTTTTCCATTTGTCTTGCAAGCCCAGTACTAATTTGTTTTTTTCTTCCCAATCTTTGAATGTAAGAAGTTTTGTGTAGTCTATCGCCTCAATTTCTTCGCAAATTGCCGTTTTTGCTTCCAGGTTATCTTGTTCTTTACCTTTCAACTGTTCGAAGTGTTCCTGGTGTCGTTTGTTGATAACAGTAGACGCGGCCTTAAATCGTCCCCATATTTCGTCTCTGAATTCTTTGGCAACCGGGCCTATCTCACGCCATTGCTGATGAAGCTTTTGAAGTTGATGGAAAGCAGAAACCACATCCGGCTCTTCCTGCAATTTTTCTACTGCTTCGCATAATGCGGTTTTCAATTCCAGATTTTTCTTAAAATCATAATCGCGGAATTGATTGTTGATTTTTATGATATCATAAAACTTCTCGCTGTATATTTGGTAGTTGCGCCATAGTTCGCCGGAAACTTCCTGAGGTACCGCCTTAACTTCTTTCCAACGTTGCTGGATATCTTTGAACTCATTGTAGAGTTTGTTGAAATCTTCCTGACTTTCCGTAAGTGTTTTAAGCTGATCGATCAACTGTAGCTTCAACGCGTGGTTAGCTGCCTTTAAACGATCTTCTTCGGCAACTATTTCAGCTCTTTTTTCTTTATATCTGGCTAAAAGTTCTTTCAGTTTGCCTTCTGTTTCGTCTTCCGGAGCCACAAAATCCTTTTCCTCTCCACCTTCTTCAATAAACGTGCTTTTAAGACCCTCTATCTCTCCTCTGCGGATTTTGTAGAATGCCTGCTTTAGTGAATCTACTTCATTACGTACAGCATCTTCTATATGCTCAACCAGCTCACTTAGTTTCGAGATAATATCTTCTTTTGACAACTTTCCTGCCGCAGCATGAGGAGGTTCTTCAGGAACCGTGTCGTCTGTTTTTACTTCGGTTGTTTCTGCAACAGTATTTTCCGGAGTAACTTCCGGTGTAACTTCTGGTGTTGTAGTTTCTTCCAATTTATTCTCATCAATTGGTAGATTAGTCTCAAGAGTGTCTTTCATATTCATTCACGTTTAATGAGGAGAAGATATTTCTCCAAACTTATTTATCACAAATTAAACTAATTATTTTTGTATTACAGCATTTGAACGCAATTATTTGCAGTATAAATCAGATTCAAATTGGATATTTGCGCGATATATGCTGCTACAACAAGGGGCAATAAAAAATAAAAGAGCCTGAGTTAATATTAACCCAGGCTCATCTTATACTTAAAAGAAGCAATGATTAGTCAACATTCAACGAAACGCGTTTGAATGCTACGACAGTCAGTTCTTTATTTTGTTTCTGTAGATATTGTTCGATTGTTTGTTTCGGATCTTTCACAAATTCCTGTTGCAACAATGTGTTTTCTTTGAAGAATTTCTGAAGAGCTCCCTGAGCGATTCTGTCTAACAATTCCTCAGGTTTACCTGCTTCACGAGCTTTGTCGCGGGCAATTTCTAATTCCTGATTGATGATTTTTTCAGGAACTTCGTCCTGACGTACAGATACCGGGCTCATAGCGGCAACTTGCATCGCTACATCACGAGCTGCCTGATGATCGATTTCCTGGTTGAAAGAAACGATAGTAGCCAGTTTATTTCCCGGATGGATATAAGAAACAGTAGCAACACCGGTAGTGAATTCATAGAATCCTAATTCCATTTTTTCGCCCGTTACACCGATACGGTCGGTAATGTGTTCCTGAATGCTGCGTCCGTCAGCTAAAGAAGCGGCAAGAAGTTCTTCTAAAGAAGCCGGTTTTTTTGCAATGGCAACGTCAAGAATATCTTGTGTCAAGCCAACGAATTGGTCGTTTTTGGCAACAAAGTCAGTTTCGCATTTCAAAGCTACTACAGCTGCGAAATCGCCATTTTCTTTCGCTAAAACACAACCTTCCGCTGCTTCGCGGTCAGAACGCTTAGCTGCAACCGCTTGTCCTTTTTTACGAATGATTTCCATCGCTTTTTCAAAATCGCCATTAGCATCTTCTAACGCTTTTTTGCAATCCATCATACCCGCTCCGCTCATTTTGCGAAGATGGGAAATATCAGCCATTGTAACTGCCATAATGTTTTATCTTTATTTTATGATTTATTCTAACTTTTGTAAGTAACATTCTAAATAAAATGATGTGCCAACCTGCTGCTTAACGAATGATCATTAACTGCAACGCTGACACACCACACTTCATTTTAAGAATATATTATTCTTCGATCTCTTTAGCAACTTTGTCGATTACTTGTGCGTTCAACGCGTCGTCATCTTCTTTTTTAGTGCGTTCTTTCTTTACAGTAGCTTTTGCTTTACGCTCTCTTCTTGGAGCTTCTTCGCCTGCAGCTTCCGTATCGATTTTTTCCGCTTTACGTTCTTGCAAACCTTCATTCATTGCTTCTGTAATAGCTGTCAGAATCACTTCTACTGATTTAGAAGCGTCGTCATTTGCCGGAATTACATAATCAATGCTATTTGGGTTAGAGTTTGTATCTACCATTCCGAATACAGGAATACCCAAACGGTTTGCTTCGCGAACAGCGATATGTTCTTTCATTACGTCGACAACGAATAACGCAGAAGGCAAACGAGTCAGGTCAATAATAGAACCTAATGTTTTTTCCAATTTTGCGCGTTGGCGGGTAATTTGAAGTTTTTCTCTTTTAGAAAGATTATCGAATGTGCCGTCTTTAGTCATTTTGTCGATAGTAGTCATCTTTTTGATGGCTTTACGAATAGTTGGGAAGTTTGTTAACATTCCACCCGGCCAACGTTCGATAACGTATGGCATACCAATCGCACCTGCTTTATCGGCAATAATTTGTTTTGCTTGTTTTTTAGTAGCAACGAAAAGAACTTTCTTTCCTGATTTAGCAAATTGTTTCAGGATTTCAGCTGATTCGTCAACTTTTGCAACTGTTTTGTGTAGGTCAATGATATGAATACCATTGCGCTCCATAAATATATAAGGAGCCATTGCCGGGTTCCACTTTCTTTTAAGGTGTCCGAAGTGTACCCCTGCTTCTAATAACTGATCAAAATTAACTCTTGACATTTTTTCTTTTTTAAATCGTTTACTTTCTGTGTTTAACATTCAATTACTGGGTAGTTTCCCGGCATGAACACATGCAAAAAAAATCCCATTAATTTAGATACTAAACGCTTCTCTAACATGCAAGTGAATAACCTGCATTAACGTTTGCTGAACTGGAATCTCTTACGAGCTTTTGGACGTCCCGGTTTCTTGCGTTCTACTACGCGAGGGTCACGAGTTACGAAGCCTTCTGCTCTCAGTGCTGATTTGTCTTCAGGATTGATCTTTACTAAAGCACGAGCTATTGCTAAACGAGCTGCTTCAGACTGTCCTTTAAAACCACCGCCGTCGAGATTTATTTTGATGTCATATTTCTCTGTTGCATCCAGTTTAGATAAAGGTTGCTTTACGATAAACTGAAGAATGGTAGAAGGAAAGTAATTAGCAAGATCACGTTTGTTGATGATTATCTTTCCCGTACCTTCGCTTACGAATACGCGAGCCACTGCGGCTTTACGTCTTCCGATTGCATTTACTACTTCCATAGTGCTTATTTAAGTGAATTTATATCGATTAACTTAGGTTGCTGTGCTTCATGAGGATGTTCACTTCCTGCATATACGTGAAGATTTGTAAGCAACTTTGCTCCCAGGCGGTTCTTTGGCAACATTCCTTTCACTACTTTGAGGAACAAACGATCTTCACCTTTCTTTATTAATGAAGCCGGTGTGAATTCGCGTTGTCCTCCGGGGTATCCGCTGTATCTTAAATAAATACGATCGTTCCACTTGTTTCCTGTTAGAACGACTTTGTCTGCATTGATAATAATCACATTATCACCACAATCAACGTGAGGAGTGAAGTTTGGTTTGTATTTACCACGCAAAAGTTTTGCTACTTTCGAGCCAATACGTCCCAAAGACTGACCTGTCGCATCGACAATCACCCATTCTTTGTTTACAGTTGCTTTGTTTGCAGAAATGGTCTTATAACTTAAAGTATCCACTGCTAAAAATAAATTTAATTAATTACTAAAAAACAATTCAGCCCATTGTATCTAAGGACACGTAAAAGTACAATGTGCTAAAAACTAAACTCTTAGACTAAACTTAGATAATATTCGGCTTGCAAAGGTACGGGTTTTATTCAAAATACAAAACAAATTACCTCTATTTTTGAGATTTGTCAAGTCTCTTTTATTGGAAACGAATGTGTTAACGTATTTTTCGTTCAACTCTTTTACCCGGTTGTTCGTCTTTTTTTGGATCTATTCCGACTTCGCATCAGCACACATAAATGGAGCGTATAAATGAGGCGATTTTTTATAATACTATATAAAAAAAAAGATAACCTTTATTTTTGAAAAGATATCCTTTATTTTTCGAAAAATAACCTTTATGTTTTTGGCCCTATATAATGCATTGAATATCAAGGTTGTAGAAAAGTGCGAAAAACGACCTCTTTTTGGGCTTTAAAACAAGAAAAACAGGCGTTACCGACAGGATATTATTTTTGATCTGTATCTTTGCGAAATATCAGACCAACATTAATTGTCAAAGTAAAGAATGAAACGTACAATTTTCTTCAGATACTATGTGTTGTTTTTTATGTTGGCTTTTTCATTTGTTGCAACTGCACAGTTTGTGAATTATGGTACAGACCCTGCTTCGATGAAATGGCGACAATCTAAAACTTCTCATTTTAAACTTATATATCCTGCCGGTAATGACTCTATGGCGTATAATTATGCCCGTTTTTTGGAAATAGCTTATCCGCATGAAATGAAGACAATGAATCATTCTATAAAACGTCGTTTTCCTGTGATTCTTCATCCAGGCAACATGCTTTCGAACGGTATGGTGGCCTATGCGCCGAGAAGAATGGAAATCTTACCGACTCCGTCTCCGACATTGTATGCGCAAAGTTGGGACAGGCAATTAGTCTTGCATGAGTCACGTCATGTCTTGCAAACCGACAAATTGATGCAGGGGATATTTAAACCGTTTTATTATCTCTTTGGAGAACAGATATCCGGGGTTTCTTCTTTTGCTGTTCCGAGTTGGTTTTTTGAAGGAGATGCTGTGGCAACAGAAACGGCATTGTCGAATAGCGGACGTGGCAGGCTTTCGGAATTTCATATGCCCTTTCGTGCTCAAATGATAGATGGCGATTTCTTTTCGTTTGATAAATGGTATTTGGGGTCGTATAAAGACTTTACTTCGACCTATTATGCACTAGGGTATCATATGACTGCTTATGCGAGGCAGTCTTACGGTTCGGATATCTGGGACAAGGTGACTTATCGTTTTCCGCGTCGCTTCTTTTCTATTCCTCCTTTTTCTAATGCTCTGAAACATTATGCGGGAGTAAACACAAAGCGTTTGTTCAAGGATACTTACTCTTATTTGAATGAAGAATGGAGCCGTCAGGACAGTCTTTATCAATTGTCCGGCTTTGCGGATAAACAGAATGTCTTGTCGAAAGAAAACAAGCTCTATACTTCGTATCGGTATCCGGTCGCGATAGATGAAAAGACTGTAGTTGCGTTAAAATCAGGTTTAGAGGAGATAAATTCTTTGGTGAAAATAGAAGATGGTGTGGAGAAACGGATTGCTTATATAGGGGCAATTAACAGCCGGCTGATTCTTTCTCACAAGAATATCTATTGGACGGAATATATTTCCGGTTTGCGATGGACGCATCAAAACTATTCTGTTTTAAAATGTCTTGATCTGGAAACTGAAAAGATAAGTACATTGACTCAGAATGATCGTCTGCTTACACCAGCAATTAGTGAAGACGGACAGAAGGTCGCGTTTTCACGTTCCGGTAAAGACGGAGGAAATAGTGTCTTGTTGAAGGGAATAAATACAGAAAAGGAGATCGCTTTAATTAATGTGCCGGAGAATGCTTTTGTAAAAGACCTTGTTTTTATTGGAGATGATCGTCTGGCCGCATTGGTTATTGGTAATAAAGGGATAAGTCTCCTTTCGTTAGATTGTACCACAGCTGAATGGAAAGAAATATTGGCTCCTGTATCGGTGAATCTTTCTTCTTTGTATTATAAAGACAACACGATTTATTTTGAGTCCGGAGCAGATGGGACGAATAATATTTATCGCTTAGACCTCGTTTCCGGCAAGCCGGAACAAATAACGACTTCCCGTTTCGGAGCGTTTACCCCGTCATTATCTGAAGACGGAACGCAATTATTCTTTGCGGATTATCATGCCAAGGGGTATCGTGTCGTTTCTGTACCGGTAGAGAAACTGACGGAAGCACCTGCTAATTTTAATAATTCTTATCGTTTTGAATTGGCAGAGACACTTGCCGGACAGGAAGACTTTAATTTTGATACGACAGAACTTCAGGATATACCGTTTGAATCTAAGCCCTATCGAAAAGCCCTTAACTTACTCCGATTCCATAGCTGGGCTCCTTTTTACTATGATGCAATGGATGTTGCCGGTATGCAGGGAGACGATTTTTCAACAATGGTAAAACCCGGAGCAATGGTTCTGTCGCAAGATGCGTTGAACACCACGATTATGCAGGCGGGATGGTATTATGAGAACAGTGAACATCATGGAAAAGTAGCACTGACTTATATGGGGTTGTTTCCGGTCATAGATCTTTCTGTTGATTATGGAGGGAGAGCATTTGATCTGGTATGGGATGTAAATGAAGATGGAAAAAAATATGATAGGACTTTGAGAACTAACAGGCGTAGGGTAGAGGCGGAAGCGCGGATGTATCTTCCTTTTAATTTTACTCGAAATCATATGGTTAGAGGTTTTCAACCATCTGTTACCTATTATTATACCAATAATAAATACCAGCAGTTTAATAGTGGGAAGTTTGGTGACTTCCAATATGTTCTTTCTGAACTCAGATATTATAATTATCAGAAGATGGTGGCCCGGGACATATATCCGCGTTTGGGATATCAACTGCGTTTGCAGCATTTGTTCAGCCCGTCTAATACGGAAAATTATGGAAATCTGTATGCTGCCCGCCTGACAACTTATCTTCCCGGCTTAAGAAAAAATGATGGATTAATGCTTCGCTTTGGTTATCAATACCAGAATACAGATGGAAAAATATTATTCTTCCCAAAACGATTGCTGGAAAAAACCCGTGGCTATGATTATGTTTATCGGACAAGACAATTGTTTTTGGCTAAAGCAGATTACGGGTTTAGTATCTTTTGTCCGGATATGAGTCTCGGTAATCTGGCATATGTCAAACGGTTTAGAAGTAATTTGTTTTACGACTTTACTGCAAATCAAGAATATAAGGAGCAGAGACGTTGGGATACCTATAACGCCGTTGGAGCAGATATTCTTGCCGATTGTAATTTCTTTCGTTTGAATTTCCCTGTTTCCGTAGGCGTTCGTATGACACAGCCGATTGATTATGGAACTTTTCAGGTAGAGGGACTTTTCTCTATGTCTTTTTGATTTCTTTTATTCCAGTCTTTATTTCTTGATTTTCTTGATTTTCTTTGTTTAGACTTTATTTAACGCTAACTCGGAACGTTTTGTTCCTTGTATGAGAATTGTTACATTAATATTACTATTTAAAATACTTTATTATGGTTTATGGGTATATCCGGGTAAGTACGGACAAGCAAAATGTAGAAAATCAACGGTATGAAATTAATGAGTTTGTAAAGAACGAGAAGCTGATGGTCGATGCTTGGATTGAGGAAACGATTTCAGGAAGTAAAGATGTAGAAGATCGTAAATTGGGATCCAGGTTGAAACAAATGCAGAAGGGAGATATCCTTATTTGTGCTGAACTATCCAGGTTAGGACGTAATCTGTTGATGATTATGGGACTCCTCAACGACTGCATGAAACGAGAGATAGAAGTCTGGACAATCAAAGATAATTATCGTTTAGGAAATGATATTAGTTCAAAAGTGTTGGCCTTTGCCTTTGGTCTGAGTGCCGAGATTGAACGTAATCTGATTTCACAGCGAACAAAAGAAGCCCTGGCGCGTTGCCGGGCGGAGGGTAAAGTGTTAGGACGACCGAAAGGAAGTCGTTCGAAAGTGAGGAAACTGACCGGAAAAGAGGAACGGATCAATCGAATGCTTGAGCGGAAAGAGTCGATCTCCGCGATTGCTCGCAAACTGAAGGTTCATCGGTTGACGGTGACGACCTTTATTCGTGATTTTCTGTTGAAAAAGAAAATATAAGTTTCTGATAGTCGCGTATTAGTGGATGGCAAGCTGTTCTTACAATATAAAAGTAAGCAGAAAGCTTGGGATAAAAGTAAGGACGTCGTTGCATTTGATATACCGGTTGTTTGTCAAATAGGCGGAAAGTTGTTAGGTAGTTTGTGGCATAAATTAGAATATATCAAAGAACGTAAACAAGGTCCTACTGTCGGTCAGCTTCTCTCCATCTGGCGATTGGGACATAATCCGTTGTAAAAAACGGTTGCTTAACTGTAAATATCCCTTTTTTAACTAATAAAACTCTTCTCCTTCAGCCCGATTCCGGGAAAGGGCCAGGCTTTTATATGCTTGTGTTAATTTTTAATGGTTTCTGAAAATCAATTTGTTCATCGTTTTTGTGTGATTAAATGCATCGTGACTGTTTTTAATTATTACCCTTGTCTTTTTGTCCTGAGAATCCGATGTTTTTCTTCTTCTATATATTATAGAAAAAGCGTTCTATAGCTGTCGAAAAACTTTACCACAAATATGGAAAAAGAAAACGTACCGATGAAAATAAAGTTTAATCGCTGTTGAATGGTAATCTGATTAGGATAGTCTAATTAAAATCCGATAAGAAGATAGGCTTGATGCCAAAGCTAACTGTAAAAAGTCCATTCCGAGAGAAACAATATAGTAAAAGGGAGCGCAAAATAAAGTAAGAGAATAAGAAATCGCTTTTTATGTCTTTAATTATTGCAGAAACAAGTCCGTTTATATACTATTTACGATCAATT
>NZ_FXDJ01000006.1 GCF_900178525.1 Massilibacteroides vaginae | reverse complement strand
ATCTCTGCATATAGCTTCGTTAAATAATAGTCTGATGGTATGAGATGCTTCGACAGGCTCAGCATGAAAATGGGTTGGTATGAGATGCTTCGACAAGCTCAGCATGACAGGGGATGGGATGAGATGCATCGACAAGCTCAGCATGACAATGGGAATCAAGCGTTTATCGGATGGTTTCGTTGGTAAAACTCTTTGCCATTCCGACCGAAGTGGAGGAATCTCTGCATAAAGCTTCGTTCAATAATAGTCAGACGGTATGAGATGCTTCGACAGGCTCAGCATGACAATGTGAGTCAGGCGATTATCAGATGGTTACGTTGGTAACACTCCCTGTCATTCCGACCGAAGTGGAGAGATCTCTGCATAAAGCTTCGTTCAATAATAGTCAGACGGTATGAGATGCTTCGACAGGCTCAGCATGACAGGGGATTGGACAGGGTTTTCTCGAAATGTTTTCACTATTTTCATGTTAAAATACATTAAATATACTACCTTGTGATACAAGGTATTCTATTATGCCATATTTTTGCTGTATTCTAATAAAATAATAACGATTTGATGTAACATTTTGTATTTCATTTGCGTCTTATTATGTAAAAGCTTAAATAAAATAGAAGAATGATTGAATTAAGAGGGGTTAACAAAACGTATTTCAATGGAGCACCTTTACATGTACTTAAAGGTATCGATCTTGATATTGAAGCGGGAGAGATGGTTTCGATAATGGGTGCTTCCGGTTCAGGGAAATCCACCCTTTTGAATATCCTCGGTATTCTTGATACGTATGATACCGGTATCTATAAACTGGATGGTCAGTTGATAATGGATCTGAGTGAAAGCCGCGCGGCCGAATTAAGGAATACCATGATTGGTTTTATATTCCAATCTTTTAATCTGATTTCATTTAAGAATGCGATGGAAAATGTTGCGTTGCCTTTATATTATCAAGGGATTAAACGCAAGAAAAGAAATGAAATGGCTCTTGAATACTTAGATATGGTAGGTTTGAAAGAATGGGCGCATCACATGCCAAGTGAAATGTCCGGCGGACAAAAACAGCGTGTGGCTATTGCCCGTGCACTAATTGCTAAACCGCGTATCATTTTGGCTGATGAGCCTACAGGAGCATTAGATAGTGTTACTACTGTTGAGGTAATGGAGCTGCTCCGTAATGTGAATGCTGAAGGCATGACAATGATCATTGTTACGCATGAGCAATCGGTGGCCGACGCGACAAACCGGATAATCCGGGTGAAAGACGGATTGATCGAAAACGAAGAAGGAGCGCACTATGTTTGATTTTGAAAATACCCGTGAGATATGGAGCACAATTAAAAAGAATAAGCTCCGTACTTTCCTGACAGGCTTCTCTGTGGCATGGGGTATTTTTATGCTTATCGTGTTGCTTGGAGCAAGTAATGGCCTTCGCAACGGGATTATGCATAATTTCCGTAATATGTCGATGAATAAAGTGGAGGTTTGGACGCGCTATACGACCATGCCGTATAAGGGCTTACCGACAAACAGACGTATTCAGTTTACAGAGAAAGACTATCATGCCATCGGGCGTGAACATCCGGAAATTGAACTTCGCTCGGCAACGGTATCCAGATCTGATACGATTTCGTTTGGTGAAGAATATGTGAATGGAAATCTTGATGCTATTTTCCCGGATCATGCGAAGATAAATTACGTAAATGTAAATGCCGGAAACGGACGTTTTATAAATGATCTGGATATTAAAGGGCGACGCAAGGTAATTGTTATCAGTCCGCGTATGAGTGAGGTCTTGTTTCGTGATGTGAGTCCGCTGGGGCAATATGTGAAAGCTGGGCAAACAATGTATCAGGTGGTTGGAGTCTATAACGATGAGGATAAAAGTAACAACGCGCCCGCATACATTCCATTTTCTACCGGACAATTACTTTACAATAAAGGATATGGCATCAATAATTTGACCTTTACCTTAAAAGGGGTGGTGACCGAGGAAGAGAATAAAGCTTTTGAAGAACGCTTCAGGGCATCGATGGGACGCAGGCATCAATTCGATGCGGCAGACCGAAATGCGATTGGTATGTGGAATACGGCTAATCAGTTCCGAATGATGAACGGGATGATGAACGGAATTTCGTTCTTTATCTGGATTGTCGGAATCGGTACGCTGATGGCAGGTATCGTGGGGGTTAGTAACATCATGCTGATCACCGTGAGAGAGCGTACACGTGAATTTGGTATTCGTAAAGCGATTGGCGCTAAACCATCATCTATCCTGAGCCTGATCATTTTCGAATCAATTATGGTAACAGCCGTGTTTGGATATATAGGCATGCTTGGGGGCATTACCCTGACAGAAGCAATCAATTATGGGATGGAGATGGCACAGGCCGCGGCTCCGGCAGCTGGTGTAAACCCGGGAGAGAATACGAGTGTATTTCGTAATCCGACAGTTAGTCTTGGTATCTCCTTGTCCGCTACACTATTAATTGTCATTGCAGGGGTGTTGGCCGGGTATTTTCCGGCAAGGAAAGCGGTCAAAGTCTCCGCGGTAGAAGCCATGAGGCATGAGTAACTATTATAATACACTAAAGAACAATATACATGTTTGACGCAGACAGATGGGTAGAGATATGGGTAACGATTACCCGTAATAAAACACGTAGTGTGTTGACCTGCTTCGGGGTATTTTGGGGAATTCTGATGCTTGTTATCCTATTGGGTTCAGGAAACGGAATGAAAAACGGCATGTTTGCCGGCTTAGATGGATTTGCCACTAATTCGGTGTTTATGTGGACTGATCGTACCAGTGAACCTTTTAAAGGATTTAACAAAGGTCGTCTTTGGAATCTACGAAACAGAGATGTTGATGCCATAAAAAAGAATGTTCCCGGCGTAGAATACATTTCACCCATTATCTGGGGAGACCGTTCGGACAAGAACGTGGTTTATGGTCAGTTGGCCGGAACTTATACTGTGAAGGGTTTATTCCCTGAATATTTCAATATTGAAAGTCAAAAAATGCATTATGGTCGTGTTTTTAACGAGATAGACCAATTGGAGAAGAGGAAAGTTTGTGTGATCGGATCGGAAGTTAATGAGGTTTTGTTTAACGGTGCTGATCCCTGCGGTAAATATATACGCGCAAACGGACTTTATTATCAGGTGATCGGTGTTGTTGAAGCGAAAGCTCAGAACATTAGTATCGGAGGGCGTTCAACCCAATGTGTTTTCATTCCCTTCTCAACTATGCAGCAAACCCTGAATCAGGGAGATATTCTACATTTCCTCACCTTGAGTATTAAAAGAGACTATAATGTGAAGCAGGTGATTGACGAATGTACCGGGCTGATCAAGGCGCAAAATGAAATTTCTCCTACTGATCCTCAAGCTGTTGGTCTTGTTAACCTGGCAGCTGAGTTCGCCACATTTAACAACCTTTTTACAGGGATAGACATCCTGGTATGGCTTGTGGGTATGGGTACTTTATTGGCCGGAATCATCGGAGTAAGTAATATTATGATGGTAACTGTAAAGGAACGTACAAAAGAAATCGGTGTTCGCCGCGCGTTGGGTGCTAAGCCGTTCAATATAATTTCGCAGGTAATGAGTGAAAGTTTATTGCTTACCTCTATGGCCGGACTTTTGGGGCTTAGTCTTGGGGTGTTTATCCTTGATCTGGTTGATAAGGTCATCTCCGCGCAGCCACCTTCACGAGGCACTTTCTTCCTTCATCCGGAAGTAAGCATTGATACAGCCATTGCTGCTACTGTAGTGTTATTAATCAGCGGATTACTTGCAGGTCTTATTCCGGCATGGAGAGCGATGCAGATTAAAGCCATCGACGCAATCAGAGAAGAATAAATATAAGAAACAATAAATAAACAGATACATCATCATGAAGAATCGCATTGTAAAGAAAATCTTGCGTATCGTGTTGCTTACTTTGGTTGGGGCAGCGGTAATTGGAACATTCTACTTTTTGTGGAAAAAGGCACAACCGGTGATAACCGTATATGAAATTGTGACTCCTGCAAATGATACAATACAAACCAAGACCGTAGCTACCGGTAATGTGGAGCCACGTTATGAAGTATTGATTAAGCCGCAAATCTCCGGAATTATCTCTGAGCTGACGAAAGAAGCCGGACAAATGATCAAAGAAGGTGAAATCATTGCCAAAATTAAAGTTATCCCTGAAATGGTTCAGCTGAATAGTGCCGAATCACGTGTGAATGTGGCAAATATCTCGCTAAAACAGGTGGAAGAAGTATATCAACGCGATGAACAATTGTTTCAAAGTGGCGTGATTGCTAAGGAAGATTTCGAGGCGTCAAAGTCAAACTACCTGAAAGCGAAGGAAGAACGCGACAACGCGCAGAGTGCATTGGAGATTATTCGCGATGGTATAGCAAAAAACTCTAAAGTTGCCAGTACAACACAGATACGAAGCACGATTACGGGTATGATTCTTGATGTTCCGGTAAAAGTAGGTAACTCGGTGATCCAGTCGAATAACTTCAACGATGGAACGACTATCGCTACTGTAGCGAATATGAACGATATGATCTTCCGTGGTAATGTGGATGAAACTGAAATCGGACGTATCCATGAAGGTATGCCGATCAAACTGACTGTTGGTGCGATGGAAAGTGCAACGTTTGAAGCTATGCTTGAATATGTTTCACCAAAGGGAGTAGAGAAAAACGGTGCTATCCAATTCGAAATTAAAGCTGCTGTTACGATTCCGGATCAGACATTTATTCGTGCCGGTTACAGTGCGAATGCTGAAATTGTGCTGAAACGCGCGGAAAATGTATTGGCTATTCCTGAAAGCTGTGTTGAATTCTCCGGAGATTCTGCCTTTGTGCAGATTGTGAAACAGGAAATTCCGGAACAAAAATTTGAGAAAAAACACGTTAAGACCGGATTGTCTGACGGAATTAAGATCGAGATTACGGAAGGTTTGACAGTAGCCGACAAGATTCGTGGCTCTGCAATCGATCCGAATAAAAAATAATAAACCATTCTAAACGCACGAACATGAAAAGAATCTTATATATCCTACCTGCCCTTCTCATTTCCTGGAGTACGAGTGCGCAGGAAACGACAAAGAAGTGGACGCTGGAGGAATGTATCAATTATGCGATCACCAATAATATTGATCTGAAGCAACAAGATCAACAACGGGCCATTTCCGAGGTAGATCTGAATACAAGCCGTAACAGTTGGTTGCCTGATCTTAACGCATCGGTTGGACAGAACTTCGACTTTGGACGCTCGCCATCAAAAGACGGAACAATAGTGGACCGTAACTCGTCAAACTCCTCTGCTTACTTGAGTCTGAGTATGCCGATCTTCGATGGTTTTAAGATCAAAAATGATATTGCAGCTAAGAAACTTGATCTTCAAGCTGCTACTGAAACGCTGAACAAGGCGAAAGAAGATCTATCAATAGGTGTTGCGTCTTACTTTTTACAGGTGCTTTATACCAAAGAAATAAAAAACGTTGCCGAACTTCAGCTCGACTTAACAACTCGTCAGGTAGCACGAACGGAAGAGTTGGTCAATGCCGGACGTGTTCCATTATCTAACTTGTATGATATTAAGGCACAACTTGCCAAAGATGAATCATCCCTGGTAGAAGCAAGTAATAATGTAGACCTTGCGCTGCTTGATCTTGCTCAGTCTTTGGAATTAGAAAGACAGTCGGCTCAGTTTGAGATCGAAGCACCAACTATTGAAGATGCGATTGATAAATACATCAGCAGCATCGTACCACCAACAAACGTATATGAAAACGCTGTTGCTGTAAAACCACAGATCAAAGCACAGGAGTACCAGTTGGAGAGTAGTAAAAAAACACTCCGGATAGCTCAAGCAGGATATATACCCAAACTCAACCTGAATGCCAGCTACAGCAATGGATATTATCACTACAGCGGTGAAGGAGCAACCAATGTTGGTTTCAGTGATCAGCTAAAGCAAAACGAACGTAAGACGATTGGTTTCAGCCTTTCTATTCCTATCTTCAATCGTTTTCAGGTGCGCAATGGAGTTCGTTCCGCGCGTATCAATATCCTGAATCGGGAGTTGGCACTGGAGAACAGCAAGAAAGTGCTTTACAAAGAAATTCAGCAGGCATACTATAATGCCACAGCTTCGCAGGAAAAATACATAGCATCTGCTAAAGCAGTAGATGCCGGTAAGGAAGCTTTCGCCTATGCGGAAGAAAAATACAAAACAGGCAAAAGCTCCGTTTACGAATTTAACGAAGCAAAAACCAAATATGCGCAAAGCCTTGCCGAACAAGCACAAGCAAAATACAACTTTATATTCCGGGCAAAAATCCTAGACTTTTATAACGGAAACCCGATTACACTTTAAGATTTGTTGATAAATACACATTAAAAAAAGGCAACCTGTGAAGGCTGCCTTTTTTGCTTTTTATGTTGTGGGAGGGACTTACTTTAGTAACGTATCCGGACAGAGATTTGCTCCTTCAATGTCTTTGAAGTAGTTGTAAGTTCCGACTTTTAATTCTGAGCAAGCTGCTTCGTCGCAAACAATAATGCCTTTCTCATGTAGTTGAAGGGCAGTGATGGTCCACATTTGATTTATGGATCCTTCTACTGCTTGCTGTAGCGCGCGGGCTTTTCCGTGACCGTTTACCATGATCAGCACTTCTTTAGCGTCAAGGATTGTTCCTACACCTACGGTTACGGAAGTCTTCGGCACTTTGTTTACGTCGTTGTCAAAGAAGCGTGAGTTTGCGATAATCGTATCGGCGGTCAGCGTCTTTACTCTTGTTCGCGATGATAAAGATGAGCCTGGCTCATTAAACGCTATGTGACCATCCGGACCGATTCCTCCAAGGAACAAATCAACACCTCCGACAGCTTTCATTTTGGCTTCGTAAGCCGCGCATTCAGCTGAAAGGTCAGGTGCATTTCCATTCAGTATGTTTACATTCTCCGGATTAATATCTACCTGATTGAAGAAGTTCGTCCACATAAACGTGTGATAACTTTGTGGGTGATCTTTCGGTAATCCTACATACTCATCCATATTGAATGTAACAACATGCTTGAAAGATACCTTTCCCTGCTTGTGCAGTTCGATCAATCGTTTGTACATGCCCAATGGAGAAGAACCTGTAGGTAATCCAAGAACAAACGGTTTTTCTGCGGTTGGGTTCGCACTATTGATTTTCGAAGCAACATAATTTCCTGCCCAGGCAGATATTTGCGCATAGTCTGGTTCAATGATAAGTCTCATGGTTTGTGTATTTTATTGATTTAATTAATTTCTTTTACTTTTTCGGCAACAGCCTTTCCTAATGCGAGACAAGCCTCATAATTTGTTTCGGCAAGCGCGTGTTTTTGTTCCACAGGTACTCCGGTTGTTTCCCAGTTCATTTTTTCACCAAAAGCCGCGAGTTTTTTAACCGCTGCTCCTGCCCAGGTAAATGAACCGAAATAGCTATAGATTTTATTTTTAATTTCGCGAAGCTCTAATTTGCTCATAACAGATTCAATCTCAGGAAAAACCTGATTTGAATACGTAGGAGAACCGATGATCAGCCCTTTGTATTTGAATACATCACGTAATATATCCGATGCATGACTTTTACTTACGTTATGTAAAACAATATTCTTTATCCCGTTTTCGGATAAAGAAAAGGCAATTGCTTCAGCCATCTGCTCCGTGTTACCATACATACTACCGTAGATAATCGTAACACCCTGTTCACCTTCGTAACGACTTAACCGATCATAAATACCGATAGCTTCATTAATATGTTCACGCCATATCGGGCCGTGTGTGGAGCAGATCGTTTTTACTTCAATACTCTTCAGCTTTTGCAACGCGCGTTGTACCGGATTACCATATTTCCCTACGATACAGGCATAATAGCGATACATTTCATTCCATTCGTATGTGAGATTGATTTCAGAGTCAATAACCCCTCCATCTAATGTGCCAAAAGTACCGAACGCATCAGCAGAGAAAAGTATCTTCTCGGTCGATTCGTAAGCGAACATTACCTCCGGCCAGTGTACCATCGGAGCCATAATGAATGAAAACTCATGCTTTCCTATGTTAAGTGTTGTTCCTTCTTTCACTTCATAGAGTCCTGTGTTTATTCCGTGATATCCTTCCAGCATACTGAATGTTGTTTTATTTCCAACAATCTGTACGTCCGGATATTGTTGACGTAATAAGCGGATACTACCTGCATGATCAGGCTCCATGTGATTTATAATTAAATAATCCAATGGACGCCCGTTCAGCGCGTCTGCGATTTTCTTTAAGAAAACATCAGAATAGCATACATCAACAGTATCTACTAATACGCTTTTTTCGTCAACGATCAGATAAGAATTATAAGCCACTCCATAGGGTAGTGGCCATAAGTTCTCGAAAAATGATTTCTGACGGTCGTTAACTCCAACATAGTAGATATTGTCTGCTATCTCTTTTAATTTATACATAAAACTATACTAATTATTATTTTGTCTTAAGTGCACGCCAAATACTCCAACAGCCCAATATTACAAATGGTATGCTAAGGAGTTGTCCCATGTTCAGCATCATATCGGCTTCGAAGGTTTCCTGATCGTTTTTAAGAAATTCGATAAAGAAACGGCTTGTGAATATTCCGATCATGAAAATACCGAAGATCAAACCTTCTTTTTTATAAGCATCCTTTATAAAATATAACCAAAGACAGATCACAAATGTTATCAAATAACAACCTGCTTCGTATAATTGGGTAGGATGACTGGGAGCTGAGAATATAGGTTCGGCTCCTTGCCTCCAGGCGTGTAAATTCTCTATAAAGCGGAAACCCCACGACTGATCCGTAGGGTGTCCATATACTTCGTGATTCATCAGATTACCAAGACGTATCATTGCCGCAACAAGTCCGGTTGGTACAACTAACTTGTCGAAAGTCCACATCATACTTTTGTGCGTCACCCGTTTCGAATAGAAATACGTACCGATAATAATACCCAGTGTTCCGCCATGGCTGGCCAAGCCTCCTTCCCATATTTTGATTATCTCAAGCGGATTCGCGAGGTAGTACTCCGGTGCATAAAAAAGGCAATGCCCCAAACGAGCTCCGATAACCGTTCCCAATATGGTATAGATAAAAAGTGAGTCCAACCATTTTTCAGGCAGCTGTTCTTTCTTCCACATCTTAGCAACAATCCAATACCCGATGGCAAAACCAACAGCAAATGCAAGTCCGTACCAACGGATCTCACGGGAACCAAAAGAGAAAATGGCTGGGTCAACAGTCCATGTGATGAATGATAACATAATTAAACTAATCTTCTTATTAAATCTTCTTTATCTCCGGCAAGCATATCTATTACGGGGATTTCTATCATAGTATAAGCTCCGGGAGCTTGTTTCATACTTGCGCGAGCAACAGCTACCAATATCTGTGCTGTCAACGCCGGATTGTTGATCTTCATATTAAAGTCGATCAATTGATTCTGCGTTTTTCCGGAAACTCCTTTACGGGTAAGTTGTACGCCATGTCCCATATCGAGCAGGTTTTCAACAGACTCTACCTGCATAACGTGTGTTTCGTCGTGCGCAAAGTAATCATCTGCTTTGATTGCCGCTGCTACTTGTTTGAAATCATAACCGTCTTTCACTTCAATGTAAACCATGCGGCGATGAATACCCGTACCTACAGGGATTGTCATGCTTAGCGCGGCTTTAACTCCGTCGATAGCTTTCACTGCTACCGTGTGTCCCATACTCATACCCGGACCGAAATTGGTGTATGTAATTCCTTTGGGAACCATGGCTTCCAATAAAGCCCGTACAACAGAGTCGCTTCCGGGATCCCATCCGGCGGAGATGATCGACACCGAATTATGCGCTTTCGCTACTTTATCTAACGAACCGCGTAAATCAACGATACCGCCGTGAATATCAAAACTATCAACCGTGTTAATTCCTAAGGCAAGCATTTCTTTGGCAAAGGCCTCTACTTGTCTTGTCGGAGTTGCCAGAATAGCGACATCTACTTTCTCGAGTTTCGTGATATTGTCGGTTACCTTATACGGTTTTAGTTCCGCAGGAACGTCATCCGGGTTGCGTCTTACAACGCCTGCCACTTCAAAATCACAACTTGCCTCTAAAGCTTCAAGTACATATCGGCCAATATTGCCATAACCAACGATGGCTGCTTTTATTTTTTTCATACAATGCTAAACGTATAATTATTAGAATACAAAGTTAATGATAAATTAAAGTCAGCCCAACGGTTGAAAAATCTGTTTCATTTTTTTATATAATCCAATGGGAATACAGTTTCCTGATTTATGCCTGTAGCCGTGCGTATCCAGGTGCGAAAACTTCTTTCTCCTTCAGTCAGTTCAACTACACGAGCACCATTGGGCAGGTCGTTGTAAACCGTGTCTCCACCGGTGTAACGCCCGAAAGCTAAAAGTATGTTATGCCAGCTCACCGCATAATCGTTATTATGATCATGTCCTACGAATACACCCATCACGTCTCCTGCCTGTTTCATGGCTGTAAACATACCGGTGTTTAAAGCCGGAGGGCATGATTTTTCCCGACGAATGCCGTACAATTGCGCATCTTCAGAAGCGGCTGCCTGTGCGTATTCGGGCAAAGCGATGTGAAAATAAGCTAACGCAGGCAACGGTTTTCCGTTATTCCCTTTCGTAAACTCCGCGCTCTTATTCAAATACCAGTTGATCTGATCAAAATTGATAAAACCATATCCCTTTACATCCGGAATTGTGGAATAAGCGTTAGAGTCGAAACAATACAATAAAGCCTCGGTATCCTTTCCCGTAGCGCCTTTTACCTGAAGGATATAATTACCTACACCCGAAAGATTCGGTTCGTCAGCAGTTAGGCTGTTCGGAAACTCTTCAGACACCTTGATCAGCTCTTCCCTGGTCACGCCAAACTCATCGTCGTGGTTTCCGAAAAGAATAGAAAAAGGAATGTTATGACTTGCCACAGTCTGAAGCACCTTTCTCAGGTTGTCTTTAGCAGGTTTCCCAAAAATTATATCTCCGGTCAGGATGATCATATCCGGTTTTTCATCGCTGATCACCTGGTTGATACGCTCAAATACAATAGCTGATTTCGGTTCCTGATGCTGAACGTGCAGGTCCGTAAATTGAACTACCTTAAACTTCTTGTTCGCGTTGAATTTTAGTTCCGGCTTCTGAGCTGCCGTCAAAAAACTCATACTAAATAATAGAATAAAAGATAGAATGAAGTTGTTTGTAAATCTCATTATGTGTTTGTTTAAGTTTTTATTTTTTCTCGAAAAATGCGTCGAACGCATGTGCCGAAGGTTGGAAATCTAAGCGTTTTACAAATTCGCATGATTCCTTTGCTCCATGTTCACGGTCCATCGCGCTATCTTCCCATTCTACGGATAACGGACCGGTATAATTGATCGAGTTTAATGCCCGGATAATTTCCTCAAAGTTGATTTTACCTCGTCCCATACTTCTGAAATTCCAGAAACGCCGCGGGTCTCCAAACGTTACATAGCCACCGAAAACGCCCGCTTGTTTAAGTTCGTCGCTCCAGTAAACATCCTTCATGTGTACATGGAATATCCGTTCGGCGAAACGATAGATAAAATCAACATAATCCACGCCCTGATAACCTAAGTGACTTGGGTCGTAATTGAACCCGAATGCCGGGTGATAATTTACTGCCTGCAATGCTCTTTCAGCCGTAACTATGTCAAACGCGATCTCTGTGGGGTGTACTTCCAGCGCAAACCGAACGCCTAATTTCTGATAAGCATCTAAGATTGGAGTAAATCGTTTGGCAAAATCTTCGTAACCTTTATTAACCATTTCCTCCGTTACGGGAGGGAAAGAATATAAATATTGCCAGATGGAACTTCCGGTAAAACCCACAACCGTTTTCAAGCCTAATTCGGCAGCTACTTCTCCTGTGCGGATTAACTCGGCAGCCGCGCGCTCACGCACTCCTTCAGGATCACCGTCTCCATAAATGTAATCAGGAAGTATGGCTTTGTGGCGTTCGTCAATATTATCGCAAACAGCCTGTCCAATCAGGTGAGTTGAGATCGTATGAAGCTGTAAGCCATGTTTTTCCAGCAAAGCCTTAATCTTACTAAGATAAGCCGGGTCTTTACTGTGGATATCCAGATGATCAGGAAGACCGAGCTCAAGTCCGTCATATCCAAAACTTTTTGCCTTTTCGCAAACCGTGTTTAAATCCAGGTCACCCCATTGAAGGGAATACAAAGTTACAGGACGTGCCATTTTGTTGTTGTGTTTTAGCAAGTTAATAAAATTAGATTTTTACAAATCTACTAAATTAATGCTTTGTAGGGGTAGAATTACACGCTTTATATTTTAAAATACAAAAAATAAATAGTTCCTTTGCATCCGTGAAAAGCTATAATAATCAAACCTTATAACGAAAAATGAGCAAAGTTAACCTTACTTTCCCAGTCTGTATTTTTGTGTTATTTTTATTTTTTTCCTGTACGCAAACTGAAGAAAAAACCACCGAACAACGATTGTACTCCATAAGTTTTCAATTAATAAAGGATTTTGAAGTACTCCCTTTCTCCCGAACAAAGAGTATCCCGACTAACAAACCCGCAGAGCCTCATGCGAAAGAAGAGCAAGAAAATGCTTCGCTGTTTTCGCAAATAGAATACCTTGTGTATCATAAAGAGAGCGGTTCGGTTGTTAAATCTCAGTCCTTAACGGAGAATAATTCCGATGATTTTGGTATGTATATATACGACCAATTAGAAGCGGGAACTTACACGATCGTTCTGTTTGCACACTCAGCGTCCAACCTGTCTTTGTTGGGCAATGAGGCGCAGTTTCAGGAAATGACGGATGCGTTTTGTGCAACAAAAGATGTAGTCGTAGGGGCGGAAGACGAAGGAGATCCGATAGAAATTACCCTAAAACGCTTAGTTGCAAAAGTGGAGCTTGTAGGAACAAAATCAGTTCCGGCCAATGCAGCTAAATTTATCGTGGAAGTAGAAGAACACTACCGCTCAATCCTGTTGAGAAATGCCGAAACAACCACTTCCGGAACTTTGAAAAAGGAATATCCCCTTGCCGGAGGAATCAATCCGGCAGACGCTCCTGCTTATTCCTTTTATACATTTGTGCCCGAACCAATATCGGGAGATACTGCCTATCTGAGCGGAATTAAGTTGACAACGCTGGATATAAATGAAGACACCCTCCATACAATAAAACTGCGCGCTGTACCGGTGGTAAAGAACCGCGTGACACGTTATTCCGGTAGCCTATATACACCGAATACGTACACCGGAACATTAGCTCTTGATGTGGAAGATTACGGACATTGGCGAGATACAATTAATGTGCCGATTTAATCTTTCTTATATATATCTTGCATGATCAATCCGGCCAGTGTAAAGCCGAACATAGCTGTTGTGTGAGCCATTGTGCCATTTATTTTAGCCTTCAGGCTGCACCATTCATGATTCACAAGATCCGGATCTCCGGGGCCGTTAGTTGTTTTCGGACATAAACATTTCTCTGTGCCGCAAGACATATTGGCTCCTTTATTCTCCAGCAGTTCTTCGCTGAAGACACACTTGAATTTCTTCGCCGGTTTTTCTCCTTTTTTCATTTTTCGTCTCAACGCTGCCGCCAGCGGACAACCCTTAACTTTCCAGAATTCGGCTACCTGGATCTTTAACGGGTCTAATTTTAACGCGGCTCCCATAGAAGAAAAGAAGGTGGCCTGTGTGCGTGTTGCCCTGCGAATCAAATCGGCCTTGTTCTCCAGACTGTCTATCGCGTCGATAATATAATCGTATGAATCCAAGTTGAACGAATCTGCCGTTCCGGCCTCATAAATCTGTTGCAATGCCGTTATTTCAGCAGTAGGATTAATTTCGAGCAGACGACTTTTCAGTACATCCACTTTCACTTGTCCCACTGTTTTGGTGGTAGCCATAAGCTGGCGATTGATGTTCGTTACACAAACGCGGTCGGAGTCAACTATTGTCAGCAGTTTAATACCGGACCGGATGAGGCTTTCCGCGCACCAACTACCTACGCCGCCCACTCCGAATATAATAACCCGCAGGTTACCTATCCTATCCATTATATCATGACCCACCAGTAACTCGGTACGGTTAAATAAAGCACGTTCTATACCCATTTTGCTATGTCTGAATTCGGAGTGCAAAAATACAATATTTCTCAGAGAGGCAAAATAGCAATAAGTCATAATCACCAAAGCCCTACAAAGGCTTGTTTTTATAAGCGCCTACATCAAACTCCGCTGATTTGTATACAATTTTTTTATAATACTATATGAAAAAAAACATATCCTTTATAAATTAAAAAATAACCTTTATGTTTCCAAAAATAACCTTTATGTTTTTATCCATTGAAAATCAATAGCTATTTTCGCACTCATTTTGCCTCATAAATTCCAGTAAAAACAACATGAATTCGTAGGGGCGAAAAACATTCGCCCTTATCCCCGAAACCATCAAAAACACAATTTATTCCCCATGTCATCCTGAGCCTGTCGAAACATCTCATACCAACCCCATTGTCATGTTGAGCTTGTCGAAACATCTCATACCGTCTGACTATTATATAACGAAGCCCCATGCAGAGATTCCTCCACTTCGGTCGGAATGACAAAGAGGTTTACCAACAAAACTATCTAATAATCATTTGATTCCCATTGTCATCCTGAGCCTGTCGAAGGATCTCATCCCAACCCCTTGTCATGTTGAGCCTGTCGAAACATCTCATACCGTCTGACTATTATATAACGAAGCCCCATGCAGAGATTCCTCCACTTCGGTCGGAATGACAAAGAGGTTTACCAACAAAACTATCTAATAATCATTTGATTCCCATTGTCATCCTGAGCCTGTCGAAGGATCTCATCCCAACCCCTTGTCATGTTGAGCTTGTCGAAACATCTCATACCGTCTGACTATTATATAACGAAGCCCCATGCAGAGATCTCTCCACTTCGGTCGAGATGACAGGGAGGGGATGGTCGGAATGACGGGGAGAGGATGATCGGAATGACAGGGAGGTTTACCAACAGACTCATTATTGTTTTGTTCGTAAAACAAAAATACACTATCTTTATGCTGTGCGCAAAACAAAAGTAAAGGGCTATGGACAAAAATATGCTAAAAGCGGTTATTGCCGACAATCAAATAGAAGTTCCTAAATACAAGGTAATTCCAAGAAATTTCACTTTTGAGGAGTTTGGCAACTATGTTTTTGTCGGTATTCGAAGAGCGGGAAAATCATTCTTACTCTATCAACGGATGCAGCAATTACTTGTGCAAGGAGTGCAGTGGGATGAAATGCTGTACATCAACTTTGAGGATGAACGTCTGGTTGGTATGTCTTTGGACGATTTGAATCTGTTACTGGAAGTCCACTTAGAGATGTACGGAAAAAAACCGATACTCTTTCTTGATGAAATACAAAACATTGTGGGCTGGGAGAAGTTTGCTCGCCGAATGGCTGATACCAAACACCGGGTTTATATTACGGGAAGCAATGCCAAGATGTTAAGTCAGGATATCCAAACCACTCTTGGCGGACGGTATATTCCTGTTGATGTTTATCCCTATAATTTCAAGGAGTTTTTGACCGCAAATGAGATCAATTTCGATGAAACATCATTACTCTCAACGGAAGGAAAGGCAGAAGTCCTTAGAAAGTTCAATGATTACTTCTATTTCGGAGGATTCCCCGAAAGCGCAGAGTTTGCAGGCAAACGAGATTACTTGACAAGCGTTTATCAAAAGATCTATTTGGGAGATATTGCTATGCGACATTCGGTAGATAACACATTTGCGCTACGTATTATGTTCAAAAAAATAGCTGAAAGCGTAAAGCAGCCTTTATCGTTTACCAGAATAGCAAATATTGTATCGTCTACAGGGGCAAAAGTAGGAACACAGACGGTTATTAACTACATAGAATATGCAAAAGATGCTTGGCTAATCTCTTCGTTGCAGAACATAGCCGGAAAACTGGTTGATAAGGAACTGAATCCAAAGTATTACTTTACTGATAACGGGATTCTAAATCTTTTCTTACTTGATGGTAACACTTCCTTATTAGAAAATTTAGTGGCAATTAATCTATTGCGTAAATACGGTCGTAGTGATGCGGTTTTCTTCTACAACAAAAGCATTGAAGTCGATTTCTATATTCCGGATGAAGCAATTGCAATTCAGGTCTGTTATAATCTTGACAACAGCGATGGTACAATTGACCGGGAAGTTGGTGCTTTATTGAAGCTGCAGAGTGTGTTAGAATGCAAAAGGTTGATGATTCTTACAAGAGATAACGAACAGACGTTAGTGCTTGATAATAAAACAATTGAAGTAATCCCTATATGGAAATGGCTTCTGAATATATAGTATCCATCTGATAATCATTTGATCCCCATGTCATCCTGAGCCTGTCGAAACATCTCATCCCAACCCCATTGTCATGTTGAGCTTGTCGAAACATCTCATCCCGCCCCCCTTGTCATGTTGAGCTTGTCGAAACATCTCATCCCGTCTGACTATTATATAACGAAGCTATATGCAGAGATTCCTCCACTTCGGTCGGAATGACAAAGAAGTTTACCAACAAAACTATCTAATAATTATCTTACTCCTCATCATGTCATGTTGAGCTTGTCGAAACATCTCATACTGTCTGACTATTCTTTAACGAAGCTTTATGCTGAGATCTCTCCACTTCGGTCGAGATGACAGGGGAAGGTGGTCGAGATGACAGGGAGGGTAGTCTGGTTTGCAGGGAGGGTAGTCTGGTTGACAAAGAGGGTGGTCTGGTTGACAGGGAGGGCGGTCGTGTTGACAAAGAGGGTAGTCTGGTTGACAAAGAGGGCGGTTGTGTTGACAAAGAAGAGGGTGTTGGAATGACAAAGAAAGGGGAGGAGTATCATTCGTTACAGCGAAAAAAGCATTTTATCGGGTGATGGAACAGAAAAAAGATGTGCTTTCGTTTTTATCTATTGGAATTGTTTAATATTAAGCGCCTTATGAAAAAACTGAAATTTGTATCCTTATTTACAGTCTTGCTGTTTTGTTTGCTATTATTTGCCTGTTCTTCTAAAACAGCGCAAACTATTCGCTTAGGGGTTATTGCCGATATTCAATATTGTAATTGTGTTCTCTCATCATCCCCTTTATGCTTCTCCCGGTTTGACCGCGTTAAATGATATGGAAATATTGGACGTGCTTTCGGCATTTTCATGTGTGAAAGCCGGAATTAGCGGACACCATCATCCGGGTGATTTCGGGACATACAACGGTATTCCGTTTATAACGACCGAGGGTATGATTGAAACCGAAAGCAGTAATGCCTTTGGTGTGCTGGAGCTTACTAAAAAACAAATTAAACTTACAGGAAAGGGACGAACAAAGTCTTATACGTTAGAAATACGCAAATAGGACGACATATCTTACTTATATAATTGGGTGTTACTAATCTGTATTACTATCTTTGCACCCGTCGAAATAAAAATAAGTAGTTAAAATTATGGAAACAGTAGTTAGTGGTATTCGCCCAACGGGCAATCTGCATCTGGGAAATTACTTCGGTGCGGTAAAGAGTTTTTTGCAAATGCAGCATGAATATAATTGTTATTTCTTTATCGCCGATTGGCATTCCCTGACTACACATCCCCATCCTGATAATATCCGTAAAAGCGTTAAAACAATACTTGCGGAATATTTAGCTTGCGGCATCGATCCGGAAAAGGCGACGATTTATATTCAAAGCGACGTTCGTGAAGTGGCCGAACTTTACCTTTACCTGAATATGAACGCTTATCTGGGCGAGTTGGAACGTGTAACTTCCTTTAAGGATAAGGTTCGTTCGCAACCAAACAATGTAAACGCGGGGTTACTTACCTATCCTTCATTGATGGCTGCCGATATTATTATTCACAAGGCTGTGAAAGTGCCCGTAGGTAAAGACCAGGAACAAAATATGGAAATGGCGCGTAAGTTTGCCCGTCGTTTCAATAATATATATGGTGTGGACTATTTTCCGGAACCGGCTTCTTTCCACTTGAGCGAAAAGGCTGTAAAAGTGCCGGGACTTGATGGATCCGGGAAAATGGGGAAAAGCGAAGGTAACGCGATCTATCTGATTGACGACGAAAAAACAATCAAAAGTAAGGTGATGAAAGCCGTAACAGATTCGGGACCAACAGTGCCGAACAGCGAGAAGCCTGAACCAATCGCCAATCTTTTTATGATGATGGACATTGTTTCCACACCGGATACCTACCAGTTCTTCAATGAAAAATACAATGCGTGCGAGATTCGCTATGGCGATATGAAAAAGCAGCTTGCTGAAGATATCAACCTGTTTTGCAAACCTATCCGCGAACGTATCAACGATATGCTGACAGACGATGCTTATCTGGATCGTATTGCCCGTGAGGGAGCGGAAAAAGCGGCTGCAAACGCGTCGAAAACACTAAAGGAAGTGCGTGAGATCATCGGATTCAGGGGGTGATTAAGCACATAGGATATTGTTTTGTTTTAAATCAGCGAAGCCCTCAGCTTACGCTGATTTTTTGTTAAGGGTATGCAAAGAGATAATAAAGAATCTGAAATTCAATTCTTATATAAAATAAACGTGTTTCTTTGAAGGAAAATTATATAGCAACAAACTTTAATGACAGGTATATCTCTTCAGGAGTTTGAACGGAGCTTTAAATCCTTATACAAACCATTGTGTCTTTATTCATTGCGTATTACCGAATCATTGGATGATACGGAAGATATTGTGCAACAGGCTTTTTCCGACGCGTGGGATAAAAGCCGGGGTGGGGTTGTGATCGATAATTTAAAGGCGTATTTGTATAGGGCTGTTTATAATCGTTCGCTTTCTTTCGTATCACAGTCTCCTTCGCATCAAACTACAGAAGAATTGCCTGATATGGAAGATACGTCTGAGGATGAACAAATCTATGAAGCGGAACGGAACGCACGTTTATGGCGTGCGATTGATAACCTGCCTCCGGCAAGAAAAACTATTTTTTTGATGTCGAAACGCGACGGGATGAAATACCGGGAAATAGCGGAAAAGCTTGAATTGTCGGTTAAGACTGTTGAGAATCAGATGGGCAAAGCGCTTAAGGCTCTGCGGGAAACAGCTGTTCGCATTTATACATTCTTATTTTGCCCTGCATAAAATATTAATAGAGTAGGGGTTTTTCTTTTTATTCTGTCATAGGAGTAAAAGAAAGTATTTATTTAAAAATAAGAAACAGATATGAAACGTATTAAGGTCACTTTGATCGCTTTGATCGCTTTTTTAGGTATGCACGAAGCTACACATGCTCAATTGTCAGTTACTCCGGAAGCCGGGATTACTGCCGTAAACAGAGTAGATATGAGCAACTGGACGCCGAGTTTTAAAGTTGGAGCTTCTGTAGAGTACACTTTTAATGATTTCTTTTCTTTGCAATCCGGTTTGCATTACACGAAAAGAGATAATTCTTACAATTCACAGATCACAGTTCAAAAGATTGACGGAAGCGGCGAACAATGGACGTATTCTCTTTATAGTAATCACGGTTATCTGCAATTGCCGGTGAAACTTAAAATAGGTTGGGATATTTCGGACGATGTTCGATTGTTTATCGGTGCAGGGGCATACGTTGGTTACCGGGTTGGAGCTTCGTATAATTCGATGGGATACTATTTGTCTTATGGATACGGCTATGGTTATAGCGGATACGGTGAATACGGTTATGGCGGATACGGTTATGGCGACATTACCGGCTATTCTGTGTCGGGCAATCAGAATAAGGGGTACAAATGGGATTGGGGTACTACTTTTTCTGCTGGTATAGAAGCGAAAAAATGGGTGATGAGTGTAGGGTATGATCTGGCATTAGGGAAGGAATCTCAATTTGATTCTGTAGGTGCGAAATTTCATACCATCAGTATGACCTTGGGGTATAAGTTCAAATTATAAAAAATGAAAAACGAACAAGAGGATAAAACGGAAAAACGAATTCGCTTTGTAGCGAAACATTATCGTGAAGATGCAATAGACGAGAACAAAGCATGGCAGGTTTTTTCTGAAAAGAAAGGAATTAAACAACGCCGATTTACGCTTTCCCACTATTGGCAGGCTATTGCCGCTGCTATCCTTGTTTGTTTTGCATTAAGTACCTGGTATTATTTAGAGAACGTGAAAGAAGAATGGTTAATTGTTGTTTCGGATTCGGGACAAATAAAAAAGGTGTTTCTTCCCGACAGTTCTATGATTGTGATGGCTGAAAATTCCAGTATAAAATATAATCTGATTGGTTTTAAGAAGGGGAATCGGGATGTTGAATTGAAAGGAAAGGCTTTCTTTCAGGTGAAGAGAGATGAAGATTCCCCTTTTTCCGTTTCTACGGCAAAGACGGTAGTTAAAGTTTTAGGAACCAGTTTTCAGTTGAACGAAAAGACTGACCGCACAGCGTTGTATGTAAGCACCGGAAAAGTGGCATTTGCATCGATAGAAGGGGATGAGGAAATGATTTTGACTGAAGGGATGTCTGCTATTTACACGGACCGTGACGGTGTGGTGATGGAAGATGCTACTGATAAGTCGAATGTTCTTGCCTGGCAGACGAAAGAGTTGCATTTCAATAATGCATCATTGGAACAAATCGTTCGTGATCTGTCGGAATATTATGGGGTTGAGATTGTTAACCGTCTGGATAATGGCAATAAGCATCTGACAGCTTCATTTAATGATCTGTCACTTGATGAAACGCTGTTAATTATAAACCAGACATTGGATGTGCATTTGGTTGTTCAACCGGCTGATTAATTTTTATGCGAACTCTTGCTTTTTTATTCCTTCTTTACTGCTGGTTTATTACTCCTGTTTTTTCGCAAACCAGAGGTGCTGTTCCTTCGATTACGCTCGATGTGAAGGAAAAGCCTTTGAGGTATATCCTAACGGAACTGGAAAAGCAGAGTGGCTTCTTTTTCTCTTACGAAACAAATCTGTTGGATGATCTGCCTCTTGTTTCGTTCAGCGCGCAAAACGAATCGTTTAGCTTTTGCCTGAAAAAACTATTTATAAACCTTCCGATCACTTTTCGTGCTACAGGGCAATATATTATACTGAAACACAAACCGAGAGTGTATACGATTAGTGGGTTTGTGCGTGATTCGGCTTCTTATGAAAATCTGATCAGCGCTACAATCCTTGAAAAGAATTCGGGTACAGGGGCGATTACAAATAGTTATGGATTTTATAGTTTTAGTCTACCTCCGGGAGAAGTTACACTCCGGGTTTCCTATGTAGGTTATGAGGTTAAAGAGTTCAGGTTTAAGTTGGAGCGAGATACATTGGTTGATCTGCCGTTAGACCGGCAGGGTGTGTTGAACGAGGTGGTGGTAACGAGTTTTAATCCTGCATCAACCGTGTTGAGTTCCAGAACAGGATGTGCGGATGTTACCGTTAAACAAATCCGCCAAACTCCGGCACTACTGGGAGAGGCCGACCTGATAAAAACCATTCAGCAATTGCCCGGTGTTTCAGCCGGTATGGAGGGTATGAGTGGATTGTACGTACGGGGTGGGAATGTAGATGAAAACCTGTTTCTGCTGGATGGTAATCCGGTTTATCACATGAACCACATGCTCGGTTTTTTTTCAGCCTTTAATCCGGACGCGATAAAGAAGGTGTCCTTTTATAAAGGAAGCTTCCCTTCGGAATATGGAGGGAGGCTTTCTTCTATTGTAGATGTACGAATGAACGACGGAGACAGACAGGAATATCATGGAAATTTGTCTGTCGGGTTGTTGTCTGCCCGGGCAAATCTGGAAGGCCCGATAGTTAAGGGTCGAAGCTCTTTTCATGTATCCGTGCGCCGTACCTGGTTAGACCTGATTACGTGGGGAATCCTTTCCACACAAAATAAAGACAACGATGAAAAGCTGGTTGGTGGGTATCATTTTTTTGATGTAAATACAAAAGTAAATCATTCCTTTTCAGATCGTAGCCGTATGTACCTTAGTTTTTATATGGGACAGGATAGCTATCACGAAGGAGAACAAAGCAGATCACGAGAGGACCTGACGGATCTACGCTGGAGATGGGGAAATCTGATTGGTTCTGCCGGATGGACATATCTTTTCTCTAATGGTTTGTTTGGCAATTTTAATGCGGGGTATTCCAGATACCGGTCTCGTATACAAACGGAAGATGTAAACGTGAATTTGTTTATACCCAATGCACTAAGGCAGATTCAGCGTATAGAAGGCAATTATAGTTCTCAAATGGAAGATGTGAGTTTTCGCACTTCGTTTGATTATCGCCCCGAATCAAAACATAGTTTTAAGTTTGGTTCGGATTATCGCTTACATGTGTTTCAACCGGAAAATAATAAATTGAAAACCCTGTACATGGATTCGCTTGTGATGCAGCATACGTATACTGTTTTCGCACGTTCGGAACTGTTGGGGCATGAAGTTTCCTTGTTTGGCGAAGATGAATTAGAACTGACCGATCGACTGAAAATGACTGGAGGTTTGCGATACACGTTGTTTAATGTAGAAGGACAGACGTATCATTCTTTTCAGCCACGCTTTTCGGCCCGCTATTTATTGAACAAGAATCTCTCGGTAAAAGCCGCCTATACAAAAATGAATCAGTATATCCATCTGCTATCAAACGGAGATGTTTCTCAGCCAACGGATATCTGGGTTCCCGTAACAAAACGTATACGCCCGATGTTCTCGCATCAGTTTGATGCCGGAATTTATTATCAACCGGCTAAAGGCTATACGGTTTCGCTGGAAGCTTATTATAAGTACCGGCGCAACCTGATCGAATACAAAGAGAATAGTCTGGCTTTCCCAGCCTTTACAGAATGGGAAGACCGGGTTGCTTTAGGGAAGGGATATGATTATGGAATAGAACTGTTTGCCGAAAAAACAACAGGACGAACAACCGGAAGCGCTTCTTATACATTATTCTGGTCTGACCGGCTTTTTCCGGATGGTTCCGTAAATAGAGGAAAGCGCTATCCATCGCAATTCGATAACAGGCATAAGATTAATCTGATGTTTAGTCATAAGTTTTCCGATAAGATCGAGTTTACGGCAAACTGGACCTACGCAGGGGGTAATAACATAACACTCCCGGATGAGTTTCACCTGATTGATCTCCCCGAACCAACAAATTCCCCATATTATAATGGCAAATTAGCGGTCGGTGTGGCGCATGAGAAAAACAATTATCGTTTGCCCGCGTTCCATAAATTAGATATCGGTGTGAGTTTTTACCGCTACAAGAAAAACGGACGAATGGGTATCTGGAATGTAGGAATATACAATGTATACAACCGGATGAATGTGTTTAACGCTACCACTTATATCGGACATAATTATCGGGATGGAGAACCGGTATATGAGATGTGGATAGAGAAAAACACCTTATTCCCTATTCTTCCCTCTGTTTCATATACCTATAAATTCTGAATTATGAAAAAAAAAGATATAGGCTTTTATTTGTTGTTGTTGGTTCTTCACCTGTCTTGTGCGAATGAAGATATTGTGCGGATTAAGATAGGAGAGCCTAAATTAGTAATCAACGGCATTCTTTCTCCTGAACAAGAGATCGCAATACATTTAAGCAAGTCTTTTGGCAGTGGCAGCAAACTGTCTGACGCAGAGCTAAAGGAATTAGCTATTGTACGTGTATACATCAATGATCAGTTCAGCGGAGTTATGATTCCGGAGGATAAAGAACCCGAAGCGGAGAACGATATAGAAGAAAAAGGAAATTATCGTCTTGCCGGTGTAAAGCCTCTTGCACGGGATGAAATACGGATTGAAGCAGAAGTTGAAGGCTATCCGATAGCTGTTGTTACCACCCGCATTCCGGACTCACCCGTCTTGCTAACGGTCGATACGGTTCGTTATCTTGATGCAAAGACCGAGGAAAGAATGCGTTTGTATGTCAAAATGGAAGATGCGAAAGAGCAACGAAACTATTATCGTATACTTCTGAGTAAGGGAGTTACTAAGAACGGAATGAAAGAGAGGGAACAGTTTCCATTGTCTTATTCTTTCTACTATTATTATCCTTATTCGTATGGTTATGGAGGGTATGATGATGATTTCTGGTTCATTAATTATGAAGATCCGGCCTTTACCGCTGATCTTCCGATACAAACAATGGGTGCTGCCCGAATCAACGAATATGGTATTTTTTCAGATAATCTATTCAACGGGAATGAGTATGTGTTGAAGCTTTCTTTTACGAATCCGATAAATTCCATAAAATCAGACTCTCTTGATTTGCAGATTAAATATAATGTTAAATTGGTGTCTGTTTCAGAAAGCTATTACCATTATTACAAGCGAAGCAGTAGTTTATCGTTAAGTGTCGGTAATATCCAATTAACCCCGTTAAGGGATAATTATATGTCTTATTCTAACGTGATAAATGGGCTTGGGCTTGTCTTCTCCTGTAATGAAACAAAATATGAAATAGAGATGCCGGATGGAACTTCCTGAATGCTTAATGGAAAACCGGGAACACTAAAAACTGCCGTTGCCATTTTCTGACCATAGGGTTATAGTCATATTGAACACCGGCACCTACACCAAAATTCTTGTTTACCTTAATTTCTACCGAAGTTCCGAAATTATTGTGGTAAAAATAGGGACTCATTAACATGTGCGGGTTATTTCGTTCGTTGCTGTTGTAACCGGCATATTGCCCCCAGGCATTAAACTTAAGCCAGTCTGTTGCTTGATAGCTGGCATGTGCATTCACCCCACCAACAAATTCGGCACTTGGATTAAACGGAGTAAAATATCGTCCGCCAAATCCACCTCCTCCAATTGTCCAAGGGCCATCTTGCCAGTAAATAGAAGCGTGTGCAATGGTTTGTCCTCCCAGTCCGGGCCATGTTTGTTGCTGTCCCCCAACAACGAAAGTAAGATTTTCATTGATAGGGAAGAACTCCACCTCATTAAAATCAAAAGCAGTAGGAGAGACCCTTTTCAGCATGGGCGAATAAACATTATAAAACGGTTCATAAGCCAATGACAATACCTGCATATCCATTGGCCGTTCATCTAATTTAGGAGTTACGCCCGGTTCATAATGCTTAAGCACATCATGCTTAATTCGAGCTATAGAGGGAGTGTACGACTTATACGAAGCTTCGGGGATATTAAAGTCAAAATTAATACGTTTAGGCAAAGCGATCAACTTACCTTCCTTGTTGAGCATAAAGGTGAAATCAGACTGTGCATGAAGAACCTGCACCCCTAAAAAGAAAAACAGTAGAAATACGCATATTCTCTTCATAGTCAATCGTATTTAAATGGCAAGTTAATCGTTTTTATCCGGATTGACAAACTATAGCGCAATAAATCTGCTCTCAGTCAATCAAATAAAACACTTGCCCTACAACCCAAAAAAAAGCAGCTACTTTTTTGTAACTGCTTGATTATGACTGAGCCGAAAGCCGGACTTGAACCGGCGACCTATTCATTACGAATGAATTGCTCTACCAACTGAGCTATTTCGGCTTATTTGTTTTTATTTCGGGCACAAAGGTAAAAAATCATTCGATATCAGAAAGAAGTTTTTCTAAAAAATCATCCAAGTCGGCGTCTAAATCTTTTAGTAAAGGGTCGTCTAACCGTAATACTTCATCGTCGATGAACAGGAGCTCTTCTGTAACGGTAAAGTCTTCGTCTGTCAGGTTTATGGAGAATGGTTTGGCTATGCACGGCTGGTCAAAAGCTTCTTTGGATGCTAATGAAGCCAATGCGGCTTTAATGGCGGAGACCGCGTGCTTTATAAAGGCTTCTTCCGGTTGTGGAAAGTTAACCCAATCGAAAATCACTATTTTTTCTATCAATGATTCGGTGTCGTCGTAAATTGATAGTTCGCCACTTTCGCGGTCAAGTTGAACGTGTAGATCATTCACTAAACCTGTTGAATGTTCTTTTGCCAACTTCTCCAGAACTGTGGAAAACGTTGATTCTATTACTGTTTGTGTCTTTGCGTTGTTTGCACCCATTTTCGTCTAATTCAAATATTCAAACAAAGGTAGTAATAATATTGCTGAATAATAGGTTATGATTATCCAATTTGAATGTTTAGTTTTCTGTTTTCGGCAATACGTAGCCGAAGGGCTTTTGCATACTGATCTAACAGTTGATAGTCTCGCGTGTTTTCGCCTTTTTTCTGAAACGTTATTCGCGCTTTTTCCGCCCATTCTAAGGCTTCGGTATAGTTGCCTTGCATTTCTTTGGCAAACGCGATGTTGGAAGCTAACTTGGCTTTTTGGTTCTCGCTTTTTGTTTTGTTGTAAGCGGTATGCCATACTTGTTCCGCGGCATCCCATTTTTGAACTGAGGCATACGCGGAGGCTTGCTTCCATTCGGTGGATATACCGGTATAGAACCAGCGCACTTCATTATCCCAATGGGGCACGAAGTTCGGAGCGGCTATGCTGCCGAGGTATTTTGCCGATTCGCGTAGGGCATTCTCTACAGAAGGCAGGTAGTTTTCTATTTCTTTGATCGATTCGCCCTGCTCGCTCCAGAAAACGCTATCCGACAATAATACCGTAGCCAATGGGGTTTCTCTGTCGGGAATGTAAGCGCGCATAACGCTCGACATTTTTACGTCTATCAGGCCGAGGAATAGGTAGGCATTGAAAGAGGTTGTTGTTTTTGTTACGTCAAACAGCAAGCGATCGATGGAGATCACGGCGTCGGCATCGCTTTCTTCGCAGAGGGTCTGTACCGTTTCCTGAGACAGCTTCTTGTCTAATAGGTAGTTGTCGTCATCACGTGTTGTTTCGTGAAAAAGAAGTACGTCGCTGAAATAGTTGGTTTCTAAGATTGAAACGCCCAACGCTCTGCTTAAATCGAACAAGGCACTGTCTGTTTTAGCACGGGCAGTGTCTTGTTTCGTTCCTAAAAGTTTGTACTCGTATCCGGAGTTTTCGGGTTGAGGCACGGCGTTGTTTACAATTAATACCTTGTTTACCACTGAGGGGAATGTAATTTCCGCAGGCTTAAAAGTTTCTATATTGATGTAGCTTATGGTGCTACACCCGGTTAATACCGCTAATACAATGAATAAAAACAACGCTTTCTTCATACCTCTTTTTTTTAGAATTCCAGATCATTCATTGCTTTGAAATAGCCAATGGATTCTGCAATTCCAAGGAAAGGATCTTTCATGTCTTTCTCATATTCAAGACTGCACTTTCCGGTGTAATTAACTTCGCGCAATGCTTTTATAAGTGCGGGGAAGTCTATTTTGCCACGGCCTATTTCAATTCCTTTTCCTGCTTTGGACGAGTCTGTCACATCTTTAATGTGTATGTCGAATACACGTGTGTGATACTTTTTCAGATCGGCCACAGGGTCACATCCGTTTCGCAAGTCATGGCCGATGTCAAGACACATGCCAAGACGGGCATCCAGATCTTTTGTATGCTCCCATACGTCGGTTGCATCCGGATAGGTTTTAATGTCCGGTCCGTGCAAGTGAATAGCGTATTGGAAGTCATACTCTTTAACCTTTTTATCTACATAAGGCAGAAGCTCATAGTTCGGAACGCCGACAATCAGTTTCACGCCTACACGTTTCGCGTATTCAAAGCCTTTGTCTATTTCTTCCTGGCTTTTCATGTAGATAGGCCCTACGGCATATCCGGTAACACCATAAGAAGCGCACTTTTCATGAAAAGCTTTTATCTGCTCGTCTGTGCTGTTAAAAGGCAAATGAAAATCTTTGATACAAAGATAATGGATATCCAAACGCTGCAAAGTTTTTAGCGTAGTTTCTAAATCAAAGTGAACAAATGTATATCCGGCCATGCCTAATTGGAACGGATTTACTGCTTTCGGAGCTTTCGCTTTGACCGGATCGGGCAAGGTTACCGCGTGCCCTATCGAGGCTGAACCCATCAATAAAGCACCTGCAAGACCTTGTTTGAAAAAATTCCTTCTTGTGTGTTTCATGGTATTGTAAATTAATCAGTTGATAATGCTGTGTTGTGAATGTTTGCGAACACAGCGTAAAAATACTGAAATATTTTAGAATATCAATACGGTTGTTTAGGTTTTATAAAGGCCTATCGCAACTGTTCGGTTACTTGAACCGGACAGTTGCGATAGGCCACTACAGGTAATTTCCCCGGCTACTTGCTTAGCGAAGCGATGCTTTCTTCGATTGTTTTTATTTTGCTTTCCGCGTCGGCCTGCTTTTTGCGTTCGTTTTCTACGATTTCCGGTTTTGCGTTAGCCACAAACTTCTCGTTGCTTAGCTTTGCGGCTACTGATTTAAGGAATCCGCGTAGATACACAAGTTCATCATTCAGTTTTTTCAGTTCGGCTGCTACGTCGATGTTGTTGCCAAGCGGAACGGCATATTCGGTTGTTCCTACCAGGAAAGCCGCGGCTGTAGCGTCTTTTTCTGTTACTACGCTGATGGTTTCCAGGTTGGCCATTTTGCGGATGGCTTCGTCAAACGAATGGTCGTGTGTTCCGGCAATCTGAAGTGATAGCAGTTCCTTATTGGGGATGTTTTTTTGCAAACGTATGGAGCGTACGCCTGCTATGATCTCTTTTACTTTCTCGAACGAAGTGATCAGGTTGTTGTCCGTGGCTGATTCCTTCGGCATGGGCGAAACCATAATGCTTTCGTTTTTTTGGCGATCTGTTAATGCCTGCCACAATTCTTCTGTTATGAACGGCATGAACGGGTGCAACAAACGAAGCAACGCGTCGAAGTAATTCAGCGTGGCTGCATACGTATCCTTATCAATCGGTTGCTGATACCCCGGTTTTACTAATTCCAGATACCAGGACGAGAATTCATCCCAGAATAATTTGTAGATTGCCATAAGTGCCTCTGAAAGACGGTATTTGTCGAAAAGATCATCTACTTCCGCAATCGTTTTGTTCAACACGTGGCCAAACCAGTTGATGGCTATCCGGGCCGATTCCGGTTGTTCGGCGCTTTCGCTTACTTCCCAGCCTTTGATCAGGCGGAAAGCGTTCCATATCTTGTTGTTGAAATTTCGTCCTTGTTCGCAAAGCGCCTCGTCGAATGGTATATCATTACCGGCAGGAGCCGTTAGCATTAATCCCATACGCACACCATCGGCGCCGTATTGCTCGATCAACGCCAAAGGATCAGGCGAATTGCCTAAGGATTTAGACATTTTCCGTCCTAATTTATCGCGCACAATTCCGGTGAAATATACATTTTTAAAGGGCATCTCTTGTTTGTACTCATAACCGGCCATGATCATACGGGCCACCCAGAAGAAAATAATATCCGGTCCGGTTACCAAATCGTTCGTTGGGTAGTAATAGTTTATTTCCGCGTTGTCCGGGTTGTTTATTCCGTCAAACAAAGAGATTGGCCACAGCCAGGAAGAGAACCAAGTGTCGAGGCAGTCTTCGTCCTGACGCAAGTCGGCGATTGTAAGTGCCTTGTTGCCCGTTTTTTCGATAGCCGAAGCCAAGGCTTTTTCGGCCGTTTCCGCTACAACAAAACCTCCTTCCGGCAGGAAATAAGCCGGGATGCGATGTCCCCACCAAAGCTGGCGCGAAATACACCAATCTTTCACGTTTTCCATCCAGTGACGGTAGGTGTTTTTAAATTTGGCCGGATAAAAACGAATGTCGTCATTCATAACCGACTCTAATGCCGGTTTGGCCAATCCTTCCATTTTAAGGAACCATTGCATGGATAGCTTTGGTTCGATCACTACGTTGGTACGCTCGGAGTAACCCACTTTGTTTTCGTAGCTTTCTGCTTTTTCCAGCAAACCGGCCGCTTCCAGATCAAGCGTGATCTGTTTGCGCACCTCAAAGCGATCCTGTCCGATGTATAGTGTGCCGGCTTCGCTTATGGTTCCGTTGTCATTAAATATGTCGATGGCGGGGAGGTTGTATTTCTCGCCCAGCATATAGTCGTTTACATCGTGGGCAGGGGTAACCTTCAAACAGCCCGTACCGAACTCCACATCCACATACTCGTCCATAATGATGGGCACCGCGCGGTTTACCAGCGGAACAATCACTTTTTTGTCTTTCAGGAAGGCGTAGCGCGGATCATTCGGATTCACACACACAGCGGTGTCTCCAAGAATTGTTTCCGGGCGGGTGGTGGCAACTACAATGTACTTGTCGTTTTCTTCTTCTATTTTGTAGCGGAGGTAATACAGTTTGCTGTGTTCCTCCTTGTATATAACTTCTTCGTCTGATAGTGCCGTCAGTGCTTTGGGATCCCAGTTCACCATACGCACACCGCGATAGATCAGTCCTTTCTCGTATAAATCGATAAATACCTTGATAACGCTTTCCGAACGGGTTTCGTCCATGGTGAAAGCCGTTCTGTCCCAGTCGCACGAAGCACCCAGCTTGCGAAGTTGTTTCAGGATGATGCCTCCATGCTCTTCCTTCCAGTCCCAGGCATGTTTCAGAAAGTCTTCGCGACTTAACTCTTTTTTACTGATTCCCTGTTCAGCTAGGCGGCCCACTACTTTTGCTTCGGTGGCAATCGAAGCGTGGTCGGTTCCCGGAACCCAGCAAGCGTTTTTACCTTTCATACGGGCACGGCGCACCAGGATGTCTTGTATCGTATTGTTCAGCATGTGTCCCATGTGCAGCACCCCGGTGACGTTGGGCGGCGGAATAACGATGGTGTAGGGTTCGCGACCATCGGGTTTCGACTTAAAGTAACCATGTTCCATCCAATACTCATACCATTTCCCTTCCACTTCCTGCGGGTTGTACTTGCTTGCTATTTCCATCTATATCTGAATTAATAAATAGTTATTCATTTTTCACCGGAAAATGCGATTCTTCCGGAAAATGCAAAAGTATAAAATATTCATTATTGTGCGGTTACTTTTTCAAGAAACCACTTTTAACCGCGGCGAATACTTCGTAATAGTTTTTGGATTGCTTAAGTTTGCAGGGTATTTAGCCTGCATTTTATTTCAGTTGTTCTTAGAGCAGGCCGATTTTTCTACTCGTATTATTAATGTTTTTTTAAAATTTTCTACTTTATGGTGTATGGTTATATTAGAGTGAGTACCGACAGGCAAACTGTCGAGAATCAAAGGTTTGAAGTCAAAGAGTTTGCTGAACGAGAGAGTCTGAATGTTGATTCTTGGATTGAGGAAACAATTTCTGGAACCAAAGAAGTGAATGAGCGAAAATTAGGCTTACTATTTGACAAGATGAGAAAGGATGACATCCTTATTTGTACCGAGCTGTCGCGCTTAGGCCGTAATCTGATGATGATTATGGGTTTTTTAAACCAATGCATGAAAACCGGCGTTAAGGTCTGGACCATCAAAGACAATTATCGTTTAGGCAACGACATCAGCTCCAAAGTTCTTGCTTTCGCATTTGGCTTGAGTGCGGAGATAGAGCGAAATCTAATTTCCCAGCGTACGAAGGAGGCGCTGGCGCGTAAACGTTTTGAAGGAAAAATTTTGGGGCGGCCCAAGGGAAGCCTTTCGAAGAAAAGAAAATTAACAGGAAAGGAGAATCTGATTAACGATTTGCTTGCGAAACGTAATTCAATTTGTGCGATAGCACGGAGGTTAAAAGTTCACCGGTATACGCTTACCACATTTATCAAGGACTTTTTGTTGGAGAAAAAAGTGTTAATCCAAAAAGACGCGATTCGTGTAGACGGACGAATTTTTCTGCAATGCAAGGCGGGCTCGTCTTGTCTTAGCCAGGGAATGGAGCTTTGCGCTCCTTCGATAAATCCGCTTGATTTACCGAAAATGGATCGTTTGTTGGATAAACTGAAAGAAATCCTTCAAAGTGCTAAAAAACCGGGAATTTCGCTGATGCTGTCTATTTGGCAACTAAGTATGGATTACGAGATGAATTAAAGCGCGATTTTCCTGCTTTTTAATCTGTTTTTAGTCGTATAATTATGACTAAAGCTACTTTGTATCTCTCTGAAAAAGGGGGGACAGGGGATTTTTTTTGTCTGTTTTTTAGCTTGTGCGCAAGTCGGATTTTCGCCATAAATGGCTGGTTTACTTCCTAAAAGCGGAATATAATTCTGTTATTCCATCTCTTAAAAAAGAAACAAACGCAAAATACGTTTGAAGATATTACTCTCCCTACGTAAAACGAATTTAGTATGTGTGAAAATTACTTGTTATATCTATGGAAAATTGATATTTAAGTCTTTAGAAATTGAGAACACTACTAAATCAGAGAAAAAAGAATACTTATAACCGTCAATTAAATTCAACAGCAAAGATATATATAACATTGAGATAGGCAATTCCTTTCCGTGTTTTTTTTTCCTTACCCTATTCATTCTTATCCATAACCGACTATTTCGAGTACGAATGTAAGCATTTTCAATACAACACGACGTTTTTTTTCCTATACATTAATTAATAGGCTATCTTTTTCTTTTTTGTTTATATCCTTTTCTTTTCCTTTTATATCCTTTCTTTTCCTTTTTCTATATCTGTGGAAAAACTTTTCTATATCTGTGGTAAAGTTTTTCTATATATATGGAAAAAGGAAAATATCCTTTATTGAAACAGATTTAACCTATGTATCGGGGATTATAACCAATAATGCACAAAAAACGGCAAATCAAGCCGTTGTTTTCGAAATTCAATTGTACATTTTAATTGACGGTTTGAATTGTGCACTTCCAATGCAATTTGCTTGTGCATAGTTGCTGTGCTTAACTATATACAAGTCATTAAAAAGAAATTTTAAGTAATTCTATTACTAATATTAATTCTATTATTTTATGAACAAAAAAATTTTTACTTTATTTGCTGCTGCTGCGGCTTTGGGTATAGGTTCTTCTGCCTACGCTCAGCATGCAGGTTTGAGTACGAGTGCGGAGATTCCTTATCGTACGCAAGCAGTAGGCTCTGCTTCTTTTGATGCTACTCAAAACGACTTAGCGGTAAAACAAATTGAATCTACAAAGTGGTATCAATTGGAAGTTACTGATGCAAGTAGTACTGTTCCAGGTGGTACAGGTACGAAAGTATTGGTTCAGATGCGTGATTATGACACGGGCGAACTTACTTTGAAAGCTGTTGACCAGTCTTCATTAACAACCCCTGCTTCGAATGCTTCTTTGAATGCTTCTTTGTGGAAGATCAACGTGGTTTCAAGGACTCAGGGAGCTTATTTGTATGAGTTCACCAACAAGGAAACCGGCTTTAAATTAAGCTACAACTGCAATGATGCTGTGAAGTTGGACGCTTTGACTGACTTAAGTGCTAGTTCAGTAATAACAAAGGCCGGTGTGAGTACTGCTGCTACGGTTAACAAAACAGAAATCAGCAGCTGGCGTTGGTATACCGCTGATGTAAATGCAACAGGTGATTTTGATGAAGCTAAGCTTTATACATTTAATCACGGAGAAGGTGCTGACGAAAGAGTGCTTGGTTTGGCGATTAATACAAATGACGAGGTAGTATTGGTTGATATACCTTCTTCTCAGGTTACTGGTGCTGGTAATGCAATGGTTGCTGGCTACAATATCCTGAACTTTACGGTACGTAACGCAGGTGCGCGCGTATTGAGTGCTGCAGACATTAACTCAATGATCGATTCTGATAATTCATTAGCAAACAGAACGAATACAGCACTTAACGCGAAATTTAAATTAGCAGACGGTACTGTAGCTAACGATTTCTTCAAATCAAACTATACTGCGGTTGACGTGACTGACACACAGGTGGATAATGCAACCGGAGGTGTTTATGCCGGTTATAGCGTTGTATTGAAAGATGGTGATAAATATTTAATGGTAGCGACAGACGAAACGTACGAAAACGACCAGCTTCCTTCTCAACATAGTGGCTTTGTGGTTAAAAACGATGTGTATCCGCCTGCGGCTACAACACCTCAAGACCCTGCAACTACCCCAATAAATGCTCTTTCTGCTCGTTATATTTGGAAAGTTACTTATTTCCCAACTCCGGACAGTTTGGCATTCGAACCATTGAATGCTTCAATTGTAAGTGATGAGGATAAAAAAGCTGGTACAGACTGGTTAGCTTCTAATTTGTCTGGTGCTGCTATCACGTCTTTCTATAATACTGTTAATGCGGGTGTACCTCACGGTGCCGGAGCTGCAGCTACAGCAACAACAAATACAGTAGCACCTAAACTAGCACTTGAACCGGTTGCACTTACTTTAATGAATAAAAGTACCGGTATCGATTCAAAACAGGTATTAAGCGTAGGTAGTTCAACCAATCCGTTGGCTCCCGCACACGCTACAGCTAAATATGGTAAACCTGTATTGACTAATGTTCCTGCTGAAATGGGATTGAAAGTACAATTCGACCATACATATACTTATCTTGAACGCGCTGCTGTTGCAAGTGATGTATACATGATCCAAATCAACGTAAGTGATAACAAGAAAACAGACTACCGCAAAAATGGTATGTACCTTGTTTACAACATGGAAGGTCGTTTGATGTATGACAGACCGGATGACAACCAAGATTACCTGCAAATGCCGGCTACTCAATGGGTTGTTGAACGTGACACATGTGCTGTTAACAACGATGCTCCTTATGTAACAATTAGAAACCGTGAATACGGAGATCAAACTCCTGCTCCATTGTTCAAAGGACAATTGTATAAAGTTGCAGGTTCAACAGATAAATATTACATCATCAACCACCGTGATTATGATGTAAAATCAAATTCAAATGGTCTGTTTGCTGATGCACATCTTTCTTGTGGCGACACGATTTCTTTCACAGCAGTTCCTGCTGCGATCAAAGCTGATCCTTATTTGGGTTACAAAAAATTCAACGCTGAAAGTTTGAAATACGAAACTTATGCAATGCAATATCTGCAAGCTACTGAATTAGGAGCCCCTAACACAGATAAATTCCTTAGCATTGATGGTGACTCTAAATTATTAGGTATTAAGACTGAACTTTGGTCTGATTTCGAAATCGACACATTGTATGCTAATAACTTCGGTTATGCAAGTGCATTGGCTGGTGCGGTTCAATTGGAAAGAAGCAGTTATTCGTTGAAAGTTAAAGACGCCAACTTGGTAGACAACCAATGGAGATATGTTGTTGTTAAAGAAGACGCTAACGGTAATTCTTATTATCAGATGGCTCACCTGAAAGATGTAGATGGAAAGAATGTGAAATTAGGTACATTCTATTTCAAAGCAGATCAGGTTACTTCAGACAATACACCGGTTAATGCTTATGCGTTAGTTGATGCTACAGGATGGAGTCAAACAGCTTCATTCAAGAAAGAATACTGGATCAATGGTAAAACATACGCCGGACTTACAGTTATGGCAAAAGACTCTATGATGCTTGAAGCAAATCCAGATGAATCAGGTGTTTATGCAGGACGTAAATTCTTTGAAAATGGATTCAAACGTGCTGACGTAAAAGATCAAAACGCTAAGGTTTCATTCGCATCATTGAACACTGCTCCTATGGATCGCGTATCTGCATTCGTATTTACAGATAACCCACGTCCATTGTACAAAACACTTTCTTTAGAAGGAAACAATACAGTAAGTAAAGTATTCCGTCAAAGAGGTGCTAACGCTGAAGCTACTGAATATTTATTCGAAGATGGTAACAACGCTGCAGGTTTAAATGCCGGCGAATACATCAAAGGATTTAATTATTTAGGAATTACTGCTGAAAACGTAAAACCTGTAGGTAAAGAAAGCACAACAGCATTCTATATTGATTCTGTTATCTCTTCTAACCCACGTATGCCGAAGTATTTATTCTTCGTTGCTCCTGATAGCGTGAAAGATGGTCGCTGGTGTTCAACTAACCAACACGGTTACTTCCCAAGCGAATCAACTGCTGACGAAAACGATAAATCTCACCACGTATTCTACAATGGTTACCTGGCTGGTCGCGTAATGATTAACTTGAATGACTCTATCGATAAATATGCAGGTCATAACATGTTGAACGAAGCTCGTAGCTACGGTTACAGAAACTATTCACGTCTTGGATTTGTTGAAGCAATCCACATGAATGTTACTGCTGAAGAAGCTGCTCAAGTAGGTAAAGCATTTGATTTGAGTGAAGGTGAATACTTGTTCGTATTCAAAAGCACTACAATCAAAGATGTAACAAGCAAATGGAACGTTGTTGATCCTGCTGCTTTGAATGACGCTGTTAATGCAGGTAAAGTAGATAAGATCGTATTGAACGATGCTCACCAGAATGTAGCCTTCTCTTTACGTTTGACAGACGATTCTCAAGAAACTATCTTGTTAGAATCTAAAGGTCTTAATGTAACTGGTTCTTATGGAACATTCAGCGAAGCAAGTTGGGTACAGATCCTTGACGGAGTTCCAGTATTGGCTCAGAAATATAACATTAATGGTGACCATACTGAAATCGACGGAACATCAACGCTTAATCAATTGCTTAACCAAGCTCAGATCTTACGTATTGCAAACACAGACGATCGCCCAACTTCAAACGAAGACATCAACGCTACAGATGTTAAGGTTATCGCTGGTAATGGCAACGTAACTATTTTGAATGCTGCAGGAAAAACTGTATCAATCAATAATATCTTAGGTCAGGTTGTTGCTAAAACAACTATCACTTCAGATAACGCTACAATCTCTGCTCCTAAGGGAATCGTAGTAGTAGCTATCCAAGGTGAAGACGCTATTAAAGCAATTGTAAAATAAAAAACAACGAAATTGTTTACCCTATTGGGTAGATAGTGATAAATTAATATTAAATAATACCTTGAATCTGCTCCCTCTCAGGAGGGGGCAGATAAGTATCTCGAGAGAGTGAACAAGAGGTAAAAGTAGAAAAAGAAATGTTTTTAGTCTGTGAAGATTGAAGCACAAAACAAATGTAAAGAGCTACCATAAAATTCGTTTTATGGTAGCTTTTTTCTATTTACCCCACTTACACCCGTCATCACAACCACCCCTTCCTTCCTTCCCTGTCACCCCAACCATCCTTCCTTTATCACCACGACCACCCCTCCTTTGTCATCTCGACCGAAGTGGAGAGATCTCTGCATAAAACTTCATTAAACAATAGTCCGACAGTATGAGATGCTTCGACAAGCTCAGCATGACAGTGGATGGGACAGGGTTTTAAGGGGTTTCACCCCTGCGACCCCACATCATTTTTTGGCTTGATCCAAAAAACGAAGCAAAAAAGATCAAGGCTGCACTTCCTTCGCTAAAAAACACTGCGCTTTCGCTAAACAAATCGAAAACTCGCTTCGCTCAAACAACGATTTGTTTTTAACGCTCTCGCTCCGTGTTTTTCTTAACGCTCATCCAATGAGGCCGGTTTTTTCACGGCTCGCCGCTTATCGCGGCATCGCGCTCTTTTCCGGGTAGGAGTCATCCTTTTTGTCATCTCGACATCTCTCCCTGTCATCCCGACCACTCTTCCTTTGTCATTCCGACCGAAGTGGAGGAATCTCTGCATACAGCTTCGTTAAACAATAGTCCGACAGTATGAGATGCTTCGACAAGCTCAGCATGACAGTGGGTTGGTATGAGATGCTTCGACAGGCTCAGCATGACAATAGGAAATAAGATGATTATCCTACGAACACCGAACGCCTTTCTGTACTGATTGGCTGTGCGTATATAAAAAAAGCAGGAAGAACCACGATGGAACTTCCTGCCTGGAAAGATTTTGTTAGATAATTAGAAACGATTTATTTTTCTACTGTCAGTTTATAAATACAACGACTCTTATAGGTTTCTCCCGGATTTACAGTCGTTGTCGGGAAATTAGGTTGATTTGGCGTGTCAGGATAGTGTTGAGTTTCCAGACAAAGCGCGCCACGATGGTTGTAAGTTGCACCTAATTTGCCTTTATCTTCTGTCATAAAATTGCCGGAATAGAATTGAACTCCCGGTTCGTTTGTATAAACTTCAAGCGATATACCACTCTTCGGACATACTGCCTTTGCAGCTAAAGTGTTTATGTTGCCGTTTGCATTTAACACCCAGTTGTGGTCGTAGCCTTTTCCTTTAACCAACTGATCGAAATCATCATTTATGTGATCTCCTATAACGATTGGGTTACGCAGATCCATCGGTGTACCCTCTACAGAAGGAAGTTCTCCCGTAGGAATCAAGAGATCGTCAACCGGAGTATAGGTATCGGCGTTGATTGAAATAACATGATCTACAATAGAAGCTGTAGTGCCTGACAAGTTGAAATAGCTATGATTTGTCAGGTTAATTACCGTTGATTTATCCGTTGTAGCTTCGTAAGCAATATCAATCGCGTTATCATTTGTTAGCGTATAAACCACTTTAATAGTTACATTGCCCGGGAAACCGGCCTCTCCATCAGGAGAAAGATAGGTTAACTCCAACGCTTGGTCATTTAGCTGTTTAGCATCCCACACCCGGGTATGATAACCTTTAGGACCACCATGCAGACAATGTCCGTTATTGTTCTGAGGAAGCGTGTATTCTGTTCCATCCAAAGTAAATTTACCTTGCGCGATACGATTGCCGTAACGACCGATCAAAGCACCGTAGTTGCCGTCCGTGTTCACATATTGGGCGATATTATCATATCCCAATACTACATCAGTCATCTTACCATTCCTGTCCGGAACCATAAGAGAAACCAAACGTCCACCGTAGTTTGTAATACAAGCCTCAACGCCATTCATGTTCTTAAGCACGTAGAGCGCAGTAGGCTTACCTTCCACTTCAGAAACGAAATTAGTTTTCATTAAACCGGAAAGCGTGGCCTCTTCCTTTTTTTCGGTACACGACAACAGCACAGCCATTGCCATTACAGCCATAAATAATTTTTTCATCTTATAAAATTAGTTTTTGTGAGTAGTTCATCATGATGAAGACAAATATACACTTTTCATAGATTCCACGTGTACGCGCTCACAATAAATATTCTAAAACCCACCCCCATATCCCTCCCAAACAATGAAATATCCCCCCTTTTATCATTTCTATTAAATAAAACGTAAATTATAGCATGAATCTCCAAGAAGAGTCCTTTTAAAAAGCAACTGAGGTAATCTTATAAATAAATTAAGAGAGAATTCCATGTTCAAGAATAAAAAACTAAATTGGACGGCATATATTAGTGGTAGGTGAGAATCTCGCAGACTTTTTGGTGATTTTGTTTTGTGGAAAAATAACAAATAATACGATAAAACATGAAAACACGATTGGTGATGATTTTGGTTCTTTTGTTGAACATGGGTTTGGCAAATGCGGCTCAGCTTTTGGTTGAGGCGGAAAGTTTCAAGCATAAAGGAGGTTGGGTGGTAGATCAGCAATTTATGGATTTAATGGGGTCTCCGTATCTTATGGCGCATGGTTTGGGTGAACAGGTGGATGATGCGGTTACTCAGGTTACTTTTCCTGAAAGTGGAACTTATTTTGTTTATGTAAGAACGTTTAACTGGACTTCGCCCTGGAAAAAAGGAGAGGGTCCCGGTAAGTTCCGTTTGTCTGTGAATAGGAAAAAACTTCCTGCGGTTTTGGGTGTTGAAGGAGATGCCTGGATGTGGCAGTCGGCCGGAAAGGTTACCGTCAAAGATAAGCAGGTAACGTTGGGATTGCATGACTTGACAGGGTTTAACGGTCGTTGTGATGCGATTTATTTCACAACGGTAGAGAATGATATTCCTCCGACAGATAAGACTGCTTTGGATGCATTTCGTAGGAATGCACTTCAATTACCTGCCATAGCTCCCGATGCCGGCACGTATGATCTGGTTGTTGTTGGTGGCGGTGTTGCCGGGATAAGTGCTGCGGTATCGGCAGCACGTTTAGGGTGTAAAGTTGCTCTTATTAATGATCGTCCGGTACTGGGCGGTAATAACAGTTCTGAAATACGTGTTCATTTGGGTGGCCGTATTGAATCCGGACCATACAAGGAACTGGGAAACCTTCAGAAAGAATTTGGTCCTACTCGCGGAGGTAATGCGCAACCGGGTGATTTTTATGAAGATGAAAAGAAAGAACAGATTGTTGCCAATGAAAAAAACATTACGCTATTTTCTAATTTCCGTGCTATCGCAGTGAATATGGATAATTCAAAAATAAAAGCTGTAACAGCTAAGCATATTGAAACGGGTGAAGAGAAAACTTTTACTGCTCCCGTGTTTTCCGACTGTACCGGAGACGGAACAATTGGCTACCTTGCCGGAGCTGATTTTGCGATGGGACGTGAAGGGAAAGATGAATTTGGTGAAGCGACTGCCCCTGATATTGCCGATAAAATGACCATGGGCGCTTCTGTACAATGGTATTCTGAAGATCAAAAGAAGCCGGCTGCATTCCCGTATTTTAATTATGGCGTGAAATTTACGGATGCGAGTGCTGAAAAAGTGACAATGGGAGAGTGGACATGGGAAACCGGAATGAATTATGATCAGATCAATGAATTCGAACGTATTCGTGATTATGGTTTGATGGTTGTATACTCTAATTGGAGTTATCTGAAGAATGACCTGAAAGAAAACGACCTGTATAAAAATCGCAAATTGGGTTGGGTAGCTTATGTAGCCGGGAAGAGAGAATCTCGCCGGTTATTGGGCGATTATATATTAAAAGAAGAGGATTTGACCAAATATGTGGTGCATGAAGATGGTACCGCGGCCACTACCTGGACGGTCGATCTTCATTATCCGGATCCAAAAAATACAGAAAACTTCCCCGGAGCTGAGTTTAAGTCAATAGCCAAACACAATCCGATCTATCCTTATCCTATTCCTTATCGTTGTTTGTATTCCAGAAATATTGATAATTTGTTCATGGCCGGAAGAAATATCAGTGTGACGCACGTTGCATTAGGTACAACACGTGTGATGCGTACAACTGGAATGATGGGCGAAGTGGTAGGTATGGCAGCGTCATTGTGTAAGAAATACAATACGCTCCCGAGAGGTATTTATCGTTATCACCTGAACGACCTTAAATTGTTGATGCATGAAGGTGTCGGACAGAAAGGACTTCCCAATAATCAAAAATACAATGAAGGGGGAACCTTGAAAGCACCACCTACGATCAAATAACAGATAGCATAAAATTAGTATTAAAACAGAGGCTGTCCACCTAAATAAGCGGACAACCTCTGTTTTATCGTGTTTTACACAAAAACCTTTATAACTTAATTTTGGGTCTGTACATATCTTTTGCAGTCAAACCACATTCTTTTATCATCTGGATGGGATATTCTAACATACTAACTTGAGGTTCAACATTATTAGTCCCGAAGGTAAGCTTTACACCGGCTTCCTTTGCTTTCCGGATCACTGCCTTATTCGGTATTTTATAGCGCGCGTTTATTTCAAGTGCTTTTCCGCTTGCGGCTAAAACACCTACCACCTTATTCATTCGCTCTTCTGTCCAAAATTCATCGTATTGGTCTTGCATTGCTTCGGGTAGGAAAAAAGGATTTACATAAACATCCGCCGGTTCATTTTGTAAAACGGCACATGTTCTTTCTACAATCAGATCCATGTATTTCTGTTTGTTGTCAATTATTACTTCATTATTAATCCATAGATGAACACGTCTGTTCTTATGGTCGTTGAATGTCATGGCGTCAGTAAAAACGAAGTCAAACTCATCGCGGGCTTCCTGAGAAAAGGTAGTTACCCATTCACGCCCTTCTGCCTGCATTGCTAAAATGAAAGGCTGACTCCTCATCGTGTTCAGATAAGTATAAATCTCTTCATCATTTGTAATTGGGAAACCAATACCACAATTAGGAGCTATGGTATAATTAATGCCTGTTTTTCGCGATTGAGCAGCTGCTACCTCCTTTGTAAGTCCCCCCTTTAGATGTACATGATAGTCTAAAACCGGGAAATCGTTCTGATGTAATTTAATTATATCATCATTTTGTTCGTCTAAAGCCGATTCTAATTGAGCAACCATTTCTATGTTTTTGCTATCAAGAATGTTAACAGAAATGTTCTTAAATTCTACTGTACCGTTACCTGTGCTAACCAGAGCAAAAGTACCTTCAGATAAAACGGATTGTGAATTTTCACTTGTTCTATATGGTGTCGCTGGTTCTGTATACTCTACAACAAGTTCGCCGTTGACCTTAACCGTAATAAACCGCCCTTCTACTCGAATAGTCATATTGAACCAGTCGTTCTCACGAACAAAACTTTTTGTTAAGTTACGAACAGACATAAGACTACCCGTCATCCTCCACCAAACAGGATCTTCCCTGTCATTATTAAGCGCAACGCGATATCCTTTTCCGGACTGATCTGTGTGAATACCAACAAAACCTTTACCTCCTTTTGTTGTACGTGCTTCAAGTTCCAATTCAAAGTTTTTGTAATTCCCACCCTTCAAGACAGAACTCGAATTAGGACCAGATAAAGACAAGACACCTTCTTCAACAGTTACATCACCGGAGCTGATCCAGTCTGCATTTTCACTACCACTAAATAATACACCGCTTTTTGGCTGATTACATGAAGTAATAAATAAAAGACAAAAAGCCACCAATACAAAACTTATTTTACTCATATCGTTCTATTTATGTTAATGATAAATTTCTGTTAAAACATACCCTTTACAAAATGAAGGGTCACCAATATGAAACGAATATTCGATGAAATTACTAAATTCGTGCTTACAAAGAAATAAAACCTAAAACAATATTGTTATGTCAAACAGACGAGATTTTATCAAAGGAGCGTCTCTCCTTACTTTAGGAGGTTTACTGGCTGGGAAAACTACTCAGGCGGTGGCTTCTACAACGATGAAAACATCATCATCAGCTAAGAAGAACATCGGCTTGCAAATTTATTCTTTGGGAAAGGAACTTTATGAAGACGTGCCGGGAGGTTTGAAAAAGATTGGTCAGATGGGTTATTCTACAATTGAACTTGCAGGTTACAAAGAAGGAACGATTAATGGTGTTGATATGGTAGAATTCAAGAAAATGGCAGAAGATGCCGGCTTGAAAATAACCAGTACGCACGTAAATCCTCCTGTTCGGGAATATACTGCGGCCAATAAAGGAGAAATCGCTGACTTTTGGAAGAGAGCGGCTGATGATCATGCGAAAATTGGTGTTACTTACTTGATTCAACCGGGACAACCGTCTACTCGCAATGTGGAAGAAGTGGCTCGTGTTTGTGAGGTGTTTAATGAAGCCGGACAAATAGCGAAAGCTGCCGGATTATCATTTGGCTACCATAATCATGAAATGGAATTTGCACGTGTAATACCAGGAGGCGAAGATATGGTTTTCGGGCGTCGTGGATTTGGTAGAGAACAGCCAAAGGGCATTGAGGTAATCTATGATGCTTTTATTCAGAGAACAGATCCTTCATTGGTGTTTTTCGAAATGGATGTGTATTGGGCAGTTATGGGACAAAATGACCCGGTAGCTTATATGCAAAAATATTCGGACAGAATCAAGGTATTGCACATTAAGGATAAAGCGGTATTAGGACAATCCGGAATGATGAACTTTGAGAATATCTTTAAACAAGCTTATGCCAATGGTATCAAGGATTACTTTGTAGAACTGGAGGGCATAACAGCCGGTACCCAGTTTGAAGGAGTAAAAGGTTGTGTTGACTATTTATTGAAAGCTTCGTTTGTAAAATAATCTGTGACATCATATTCTGTAGCGACCTTTATTTTTTACATAATCTTCATGTTAATTTCTTTTTCGAGAAAAAACTTGAAGATTATGAAAAGGATAAAGGTCGTTTTATTATAAAAAAAATACACTTTCTGTTCACAAGTGGAATGAAATAAAGCGACAGGAATAAATTACTCCAACTGAAATGTCGCTAAAAGACCTTTGTGGTCTAATTCTCAACAACTGTTCCTTGTTGCCGGATATTGATCTCATATACCTAAATCACCGGTACTTAACCTTTACAAACGCTGATTTCGGATGTAAACTCGGTTGTTGGTGCGGCCTATGGCTTCCAGTTGTCCGTTTTGTGTTAAGAGGTGTAAATCGTCTTTGGCTTTGTGGGGGGATGTTTTGTTTAGGGGGGCACAGGTTTTCAGATCGATGTAGTGATGCTTTTCTACGTGGTAGAGTATTCGTTTGAGGCGTTCATCTTGTGGATACTCCGAACTTTTCTTTTTGGGTTTATGCTTTAATTTGAATTTTACTATCTGATTTTTTAAGTTGACAGAGGGGCGAAAGTGTATGCTGTTGATTTTTACCGTGAGGGCATTGTCTTTGTCTGTCTCCGGTTTTCTGGTGCTTTTTAATCCTAAGGAGAAAATTCCCAAATCGTCTAATTGAATACTATACCCTTGGGATAAATAGTATTCAAAGAAAAAATTAAGTGAATCTAATGTTGCCTTTACATCTGCGGAGGAAATGGAGCTTCGTTCGGTTATTAGCTGACAGAGTGATTTTGTGTCTATTGTTCCGGCGGAATTGATTCGCGCCTGAAGCATTTTTTGTTGTTTTCCTTGCTGTAAATTATAGACTTCATAGATGCTGTAAGATACTTCTTTCATGAGTTATTGTTTTAGTTACTGTTAATTTGGTTATATAAAGGGTTTTATCCTTAAAATATAGGCGTGAAATTATTTTTGAGGCTCCTCAAAAGATAAAAGCACGGCCGTCAAAAGACAAAAGCACGACCCTCAAAAAACAAAAGCACGGTCGTCAAAATTTTAGTTGAACGGTTGCAAATATAAAACCGGTACTACCCCTTTTGCAAGAAAAAAGAGAAATATTTTTATTGAAAACTAATCATATTATGGAGAAATGGTATCGGGAGTTATTGCCGAAGTATAAAGTACCCACCGAATAATCTGATTCGTTTCCTCACTCCGGAGAATTGCCATATACAATTAGTTTTGTAATTTTGCATCCAATTGATTTGGGAATGAAAGCATGAAACAATGAAACAATATTTGTCTTTACTTGACCGTGTGCTGACGGAAGGGGTGAAAAAGGAAGATCGTACGGGAACGGGTACACTTAGTGTGTTCGGACATCAGATGCGGTTTAATCTGGAGGATGGTTTTCCGATGCTTACTACGAAGAAGCTGCATCTGAAATCAATTATATACGAGTTGCTTTGGTTCCTGAAAGGGGATACGAATGCGAAATATCTACAGGATAACGGTGTGCGTATCTGGAATGAATGGGCCGATGCGGATGGTAATTTAGGACATATTTATGGTTATCAGTGGCGTTCGTGGCCTGATTATGATGGAGGAAGTATTGATCAAATCAGCGAGGTTGTTGACCAGATCAAGCATAATCCGGATTCAAGGCGGATCATTGTTAACGCATGGAATGTGGGAGATCTGAAAAATATGAATCTACCGCCTTGTCACATGTTTTTCCAATTCTATGTGGCCAACGGAAAGTTAAGTCTGCAAATGTATCAGCGTAGTGCGGATATTTTTCTGGGCGTACCGTTCAATATTGCTTCTTACGCGCTTCTTCTGCAAATGATGGCACAGGCAACCGGACTGCAAGCCGGAGAGTTTGTACATACACTCGGAGACGCGCATATTTATCTGAATCACTTGGATCAGGTAAAGTTGCAAATGACCCGTGAACTTCGTGCCTTGCCTCAGATGCTGATTAATCCGGAAGTGAAAAGTATTTTCGATTTTAAATATGAGGATTTTGAACTGACCGGTTATGATCCACACCCGCATATTAAGGGCGAGGTGGCTGTATAACTTTAAAACAGAACAGATATGAGTACTCTTTCTTTAATAGTGGCGATAGCAGATAATCAAGCGATTGGTAAGCAACAACAGCTGCTTTGTCACTTGCCGAAAGACTTGAAGCGTTTTAAGGAAATCACGAGTGGCCATACGATAATTATGGGGCGCAAAACATTTGAGTCTTTGCCTAATGGAGCTTTGCCTAATCGGAAAAATATTGTTCTGTCTTCGTCTGAAGGACTGTCTTATCCGAATTGTTTGGTTGTTAACTCTTTGGAGAAAGCATTGGCGGCATGCGAAGGAGAGTCTGAAGTGTTTATTATAGGAGGGGCTGCTGTTTATGAATTGGCATTAAAACAAGCGGATAAACTCTACATTACCCGTATTCATCATGCTTTCGAAGGTGCCGATACCTTTTTTCCGGAGATCGATAAATCGGATTGGACAGAGATCGAACGAGTGTCTTGTCAAGCCGATGAAAAGCACGCATATCCGTTTACTTTTATCACATACATCCGCAAACGTTAAGTCGATTGTGGATTTTTTTTAGTAGATTTACACCTTATTAACCGTTTATTCACTCTTTTTTAGACATTCTTTGTATCTATACTTTTATGTAGATTGTTTTACCTATAAACTCAAAGGGAAATGAAAAAAATAGCAATAGCTCTTATTTTGGTACTACTCTGTGGCGTTTCTTTACCTATATTTTACTCAAAAGCAGAAACCGTTGTAAATAATACGCAAATGATTACGCTGGCAATTAAAGAAAAAGATACATCTGCTCTGATCAAAAAACTGGTTGAAAAAATAAAAAATGAAACAGAAATAGATGAAGCGCGTTATCCGGCTCTTATTAAAGAGATAGAGGTATACGCAGCGTCATGTAATAAACCGGAAGAGGCGGCGATCCTTCATTCCCTTATTGCTGAAATGTATTCGAGTTTTGAGCAACAAAACGCGTGGAAGTACAGACAGCGTACTCCTATCGTTGGTTTTGTGCCGGAAGATATAAATGAATGGACAACAAATCTGTTTGAAGAAAAGATAAAGAAAGAGTATCAGTTGTCACTTCAACCGGAAGCACTATTGCAAGAAATTCCGATTAACCGGTATGCCGAACTGCTCAACTCCGGTAAGGATGAAAAACTGCGACCTACTTTATATGATTATCTGCTTTATCGTGTGCTGGAGGTTGATCCTACAGATGAGTTGTATCAAAAATTAATCACCTATAAAAAAGGAGCCGGTGATCAGAAGGCTTTGATGTTGGCAGAGTTGGATTATACGGAGTTTAAACACCGGAACACCCAATTTGCGAATGAACGGACGGCGTATCTTGCTTCATTGGATAGCTTGTATAACACTTATTCTACGGCCGACTTTGCAGCTGAAATATGGATAAACCGTGTTGGAGCGATGGAGTATGAAACTTACCGCTCGGGCGATCCGAATGCAAGCTCTTTAAATGGAGAGATTATGGCTCTTTGCGAACGGGCGATAAAAACATATCCGCAGTATGAGCGAATCAACTTTTTTAAGAATAAGCTGACCTCTATGCAAAATCCGGATCTGAATGTGAGTATACCTACTGTTTTATATCCGGGTCAGGAGGTGAAGATGAGTCTGAAATATAAAAATGTGAAGTCTGTTAGCATAAAGATGTATGAAACGGATATAAAACCGGAAGACATCAATGTTGCTGATTATTGGTATGGAAAGAGGGAAGGGCAGAAAAAAGCGAATCGTAAACTTATTCGTCAGGTAAACTCTTCTTTGGATATACCCAATACCTACCAGTTGGTGGATACGACTGTGTGGCTGAGTGGTTTGGATAGAAATGGTATCTACGAGTTCGAGGTGAGTGTACCGAATACGAACCTGAAATCATCACAATATATTTTCTTTAGTAAAATAGCTTCCGTGTCCCGTTCTGCAACAGGCGGAGGTGCAGAAGTTTTAGTTACGGATATGCAATCCGGAAAGCCGATCGAGAAGGCTTTAGTCTTGTTATATAAATCACACCAAAATGAAATTGTGCAGATCGATTCTGTGCAGACAGACACTAACGGTATAGCTCAAATAGCAGCGAATGATAAAATCCGTTATTTCCGTGCCGTAAACCGGGATGATAAGTTTACGCCTCTCACCTCAATCTATTTGGCGAATAATCGCTTTGGCGAAAGCGTTACGAATAGTGAGGAGAAAACGCAAGTGGTTTTATTTACCGACAGAGGGTTATATCGTCCGGGGCAATCTGTTTGTTTTAAAGGAATAGCTTATAGTGGAAACAAGGAAGATCGCGTTGTATTGCCGAACCGGGCAGTCAAGGTTATTTTAAGAGATGCAAATCATAAAGAGGTGGTTACCCGCGATTTTACAACAAACGAATTTGGGTCGTTTAATGGTGAGTTTACGTTGCCTCGTCAGGGATTAAACGGAAGGTTTACCCTATCTACTGAAAATACAACAGTTTCTCTTCAGGTTGAAGAGTATAAACGTCCTTCTTTCAACATAGAAATCAGTCCGATCAAGGGAGAGATCACTTTTGGCGATAGTGTGAAGATCGAAGGTAAGGCGCAAACCTATTCAGGCGTTGCGTTGCAAGCCGGAAAGGTAAGTTACCGTGTGTTGCTTCGTCCGTTCCGATTCTTCTATTATGGTGTGCCTTCTTTCGCTGAAACACAAGTATTGCAAGGGGAAACTACGCTGGACGAAAACGGCAATTTCTCATTTGATTTTGTGCCGGAAAAACAGAACGGAATACAGGCTTGGGCGAATTATGTATCGTATGAAGTCTCGGCAACAGTGAGCGACAGTAAAGGCGAAACACAGGAAACAAACTCCCGGTTCTCTGTTGGCAGCAGTAGTATTGTATTATCTACAAACCTTACCGAACAGATGAAAAACGAAGATCTGTCCGTACAGGTAAGTGCTCAGACATTAAACGGAGAACCTGTTCGTTCGCAGGGAAAATATACGATTTATAGCCTGATACATGAAAAGAAAAAAGGAGCAACGTCGATCGAAAAGAAGGAAGGCAATATCGTTACGCAAGGACAGTTTACGACAGACGAGCCGATTTCATCGACAGTCTTTTCTGAATTAGCTTCCGGCAGTTACCGGATTAAGTTTGAAACTTCTGATGCAAAAAACCGTCCGGTAGAATTGACGCAGGATGTGATTCTTTATACTGAAAAAGATAAACGCCCACCCGTTTTCTCGGATATATGGTTGGTTATGGATGATCTTTCCGCTCAACCGGGAGAAGAGGTAGAGTTTGTTTTTGGTACGTCGCACAAAAAGGCTTATGTTCTTTACGAATTGGTTTCAGCCAACAAAGTGGTATCCCGTAAACGTTTTGAACTGTCTGACGAAAACCGCAAAATAACGGTGCCTTTCTTAGAAACCTATGGTGATGGGGTAGTGGCTTTATTTACTTTCATTAAAGAAGGCAAATTATATACCCGACAAATAAATATAACCAAAAAAGTACCGAGCAAAACATTAACAATCAAAACGGAAACATTCCGCGATAAGTTAATGCCCGGTAATAAAGAAAGCTGGAAACTGAAAGTACTTACTCCCGACTCTTTACCTGCCACAGCAGAAGTACTGGCTTCTATGTATGATGCCTCATTAGACGCGATTACATCTTTCAAGTGGTATCTTTCCATCTGGGATCGTTCGTATTTGAATGCTTCTGCTTTCCGTGAAAATCGTTCTTACTTAGCTGCCGGAATGTATCTGACCGGTGATGTGAAATATGCAGCTATTTCCAACTTTGAATACAGTCGGTTTAATTGGGATATGGCAATGTTGAGGACCTATGCGTATTCCACTCGCCAGTCCCGGGCATCTTTAACGATGAAAAACGCGGCACCGGTAGCAGATATGGTTACAGCAGAAGCGGCTGAAGAAGAAATGGATGTAGCGGCATTTTCTAAACTTGATCAAGATGATCGTACAGCAACCGGAGCAACCGAGAAGGTGTCTTTAAGAAAGAACTTTAATGAAACAGCGTTCTTCTTCCCGGTTTTAAGAACGGATAAAGACGGTGCGCTTACGGTCAACTTTACTTTGCCTGAGAGCAATACAACCTGGAAGTTTCAAACGCTGGCACATACGAAAGATATGAGTTATGGGCAATTAACGAAAGAAGTTGTTTCGAATAAACCGTTGATGGTTTTACCTAATCTTCCGCGCTTTGTTCGTAAGGGAGACGAAGTAAATATTAGTACACAAGTGATTAACCGATCGGAGGGTTTATTGGCAGGAAAAGTGCGCTTGGAACTGTTTGATCCTGCGACTGACGAACCTATAGTTTGCCTTACGAAATCTCAATATCCATTCGATCTGGCTGCCGGACAGCAAACAACGGCCAACTGGACTATCCCGGTTCCCGCAGGAAACGAATTGCTCGGCGTACGCATTATCGCGGATACTGAAACCGTTAGCGACGGAGAACAGCATTTGTTACCCGTTCTGTCAAACGAGATTTTAGTGACGGAAACTACTCCAATCTATCTGAAGAGTGGTGGTGAAAAGACGATTGCTATTCCCGGAAATAGCACGGCTTCGTATAAACCTTATCTACAAACGTTAGAGGTAAGTGCAAATCCGATCTGGTATGCTGTGCAAGCATTGCCCAACCTTACTCGTCCATCCAATAATAGTGCGTCTGCTTGGTTTACTTCCTATTATAGTAATATTCTGGCAACTTCTATTGTACAGGCTAATTCTCGTATGCGTAAAATCATTGACCAATGGACGGCTGCAGGCAAAGATGCGAACTCGTTGTTGTCTAACCTGGAAAAGAATGAAGAGTTGAAGAATGTCTTGCTTGAAGAAACTCCTTGGGTATTGGAAGCGGAAAATGAAACCGAACAAATTCAACGTTTGAATACGTTGTTTGATCTTAATCGCGCGGAAAGTCAGCATGCCGAGGCGCTTCAGGAATTAATTCGTCTGCAACGTGAAGACGGTGCCTGGGGATGGTTCAGTGGTTTCGGGGCAGATCGATATGTAACGACCTCTATTCTGCAAGGAATGGCTGATCTTGTTAATCTGAATGCGGTACAATATGCTCAGTCGGAGAAAGAAATGCAAATGAATGCGCTTCGTTATTTGGACAATCAGATTGAAAAAGATTTTGAGTTGCTGAAAAAACATAACCAGAACTGGAAGAATATGTCTCCTTCCGGATGGCAACTGGATTATGTACTTATGCGTAGTCAATACCGGGATATTCCGGAAGAAAGAGGAACGCGCGAAGCCATTCGTTTCTATACCGATCAGGCAGAAAGCCAATGGGAGAAGCTGCCAATGCGTATGCGTGTTCAAACAGCATTGCTTTTACACAGAAACGGTAAGAAAGAAAAGGCGGAAACTATCATGAACTGGTTTAAGCGTACGGCTACTCAATCGGAAGAACAAGGGCTTTATTGGGCGAATAACCGTAGGAATGGTTTTTCTCCCGTGTCGCCTATCGAAACACATACATTACTGATGACTGCTTTTGCTGAAATCCCGGTTAAAGACATGGATGTAGATAAGATGAAGCAATGGTTGCTGAATCAGAAACGTACGCAAAACTGGGAAACAACTCCTGCCACACTCAATGCTGTATATGCCTTATTGCTGACGGGAGGAGATTGGCTGGCAGAAGATAACCGGGTGATTGTTAACTGGGGCAATGAAGTTATAGATACCCAAAATGGCACCAAGGGAATCGGATATAGCAAGACCGTACGTAAGTCGGCAGAAATATCCGGAAACGAAAAACTGACAATCCGTAAAGAAGGGAATAATCCGGCTTGGGGAGCATTGTATAATCAGTATTTTGTTCCAATGGATCAGGTCACCAAACATAAAGGTGATCTGAGTGTAGAGAAGAAGATATTTGTAGAAAAAGCATCGGATAAAGGACTTCAGTTAGTCGCTTTACAAGAAGGGGAAACGCTTCGTATAGGGGATAAAGCTGTTGTGCGCCTAACCATACGAACAAAACAGGAGATGACTTACGTACATTTAAAAGATATGCGCGCGGGTTGTTTCGAGCCTACAGACCAATTGTCGGGAACACAATACCGCGATGGTGCGTTCTATTACAGAAGCTCAAAGGATGTGTCCGAACAATTTTTCTTTGATCGTCTGCCTGAAGGAACTTATGTTATTGAATATGGTGTATACGTTTCAAGAAACGGAGAATATGCTTCGGGACCTGCTTCAATTCAGTGTTTATATGCACCGGAATATACTTCTCACACAGAAGGAGGACGTCTTATTATAAAAGATTAAACATCAAAGGAACAACCTAATGTTTGAAATTTATTAACTTTGCGAGTAATTAATTATAAATGAATAAAGAACGTATGAAACAGATTGTATTTATTTTCATGTCTTTACTTTTAATGACAGGAGGAGCTTTTGCTCAAAGCCAAGCTGTTATTGCTGCCGAAACAGCAACGCACGATTTCGGTACAATTCAGGAAGATAACGGAACAGTAACGCATACTTTTAAAATATCGAATACGGGAGATGCTCCTTTGGTACTTACACGTGTTATCGCGTCTTGTGGTTGTACCACTCCGGTTTGGACAAAAGAGCCTATTGCTCCGGGAAAGACAGGTGAGGTCAAAATTACGTTTGATCCTAAAGGACGTCCGGGTCCGTTTGCTAAAACAATATCTGTTTACAGCAATGGTAAAACCGGTAGTTTCGTTTTAACAATAAGAGGTGAAGTTCAATAATTGAACTTCCCTTCCCTTAATAATACCCATATACAGGTGAGACAGCTAACTTTCCTAATCTTTACTTTTTTACTTTCAAGTTCTCTACTTCTTGCACAGGATAAGACGAAGATCAGTGTAGATAAAGCCAATCATGATTTTGGTCTGATTAAAGAAGAAAAAGGAGAAGTAGAGCATGTCTTTTTGGTGAAAAATGCGGGAAAGACTCCACTTGTAATTGATCGTATTACTACTTCCTGCGGTTGTACTCTTCCCGAATGGTCTAAAGAACCGGTGCCTCCCGGAGGAACAAAAGAAATTAAAATATGGTATGATCCTGAAGGACGACCAGGCAGTTTTCATAAAACAATTTCCGTTTACAGCAACGCCGATACCAGGCGTTTTGTGATGACTATTAAAGGTGAAGTTCAGCGTAAACCGGCAGTCGTGTTGTCTCGTAATTATCCCTACTCTATCGGTGAACTGAAGCTATTGTCTAAAGCAATATCGTTTAATACGATTCGTCCGAATGAAACACTTAGCGAGAAAATAGAAGTAAAGAACTCCGGAGAAAAGACAATTACCGTTCGATTTGAAGAATTACCTTCCTTTATTACAGCCGAAGCACGTCCGATGTCTATTCGTCCGAACGAAGTGGGCGAAATCGTTTTTCTCCTGAATGCAAATGGTGTAGGCCGAAAAGGTCGTTATCATCTCCTTCTTCCCGTAAAAGTGCAAGCAGAAGGTGCCGCACCTATTGTTCAGAACATCACATTATCCGCCAATATTATTGATGATTTCACTAAATTATCACCTTCTGATAAGGAAAAAGCACCGGCTGCTCTAATTTCATCTACTTTAGTGGATTTCGGAAAAGTGGAGAAAAAAAGTACTATCTTAGGACTTGGTGGAAAAGAAACCAGGACATTTGAAATTACAAATAAAGGAAAATCGCCGTTAATCATATACAGTGTCTCTTCAGACGACCCTGTGATTGATATAAGTGGAGGAAAGAAAGAGTTGAAACCGGATGCCTCTGCTTCTTTTAAAATAGCTATTCGGCCTAAAGATTTTAAAGTAAAATTAGAATCAACAATTACAGTTGTTTGTAATGATCCGAATGGTCCGGTCAGATTAATAAAAGTTACAGCAGAAAAATAAAAGCCAAACGCTATGCAACATCCTGAAAACGATAACCAATACAAAGGGTTAAAAGTAAATAAAGGAGTAGCGGCGATGCCGACTATCAATCCTTATCTGAAAAAAAGAACACAACGTAAAGCCTATACCGTTGACGAGTTTGTGAAAGGAATCCTGGATGGGAATATCACAATCCTGAGTCAAGCCGTAACTTTAGTGGAAAGTTCTCTTCCGGAACATCAGGTGTTAGCGCAGGAAATTATCGAGAAATGCCTTCCTCATGCCGGAAAATCGATGCGTATCGGTATAACCGGCGTACCGGGAGCGGGCAAAAGTACGTCAATAGATACTTTCGGTATGCACCTGCTCGAGCAAGGACGCAAACTGGCGGTATTAGCTATTGACCCCAGCAGTGAACGATCTAAGGGCAGTATTCTTGGTGATAAGACACGAATGGAGGAGCTTTCACGTCAGAAGAACGCGTTTATTCGTCCTTCTCCCTCAGCAGGTTCGCTTGGTGGAGTTGCCCGTAAAACACGGGAAACCATTGTTCTTTGTGAGGCTGCCGGATTCGATACCATATTTGTGGAAACTGTAGGTGTCGGACAAAGTGAAACTGCCGTACATTCAATGGTGGACTTCTTTCTCCTGATTCAATTAGCCGGAACGGGGGATGAGCTGCAAGGCATTAAACGTGGTATTATGGAGATGGCAGACGGTATTATTATTAATAAAGCCGACGGCGATAATATTGACAAAGCCAATCTGGCTGCCAGCCAATTTAAAAATGCGCTACATTTATTCCCGCCCGCCGCATCCGGTTGGACGCCAAAGGTGCTGACCTATTCCGGCTATTACAATATCGGAATAAAGAAAATCTGGGATATGGTGGATGAATATTTACAATTCACCCGAGACAACGGTTACTTCACGCTTAAGCGCAAAGAACAGTCAAAATACTGGATGTATGAAAGCATAAACGATTCTCTTCGTAATGCTTTTTATCACAACGCAGCAGTTCAGGCTTCAATAAAAGAAGCAGAAGATCAGGTGTTGAAAAATGAAATTAGTTCGTTTGTTGCCGCACATCGCATGATGGAAACTTTTCTGTCTGATATTAAGAAGTAAGATTGATTCAGACACAGTTGTTTTTCTCCCCATTTTAACATAAAAACGAGCTTCTTTTTGTTAAAATCTTCAATTTTAAATAACGTTGAAAATCAACGAATGTAAAAGGTGTAAAAACATATCCTTTATTTTTGAAAAAATATCCTTTATTTCCGAAAAAATAAAGGATATCTTTTTTTTAATAAAGGATGTAGTTTTACCAGCTTTTGTTTTGCGGAAAATTTGAATTGTTAAAACAGGTTGTAGTTTGTTCGTAAAACCTTGAATTCTGTTCGGCGATTTATTTGGTCGGCTGTTTCCTGTTGTTCGGGTGTGAGCGTGAGTATAAACTCTTCGGTCAAAATATCTTCTTCTTTCAGGAAGTCGAATTCTTTAGCCATTTTCTTGTTGATTACTTTGGGCATGCTCTCTCCATAGCCTTTTGCTTCTAATCGATCGGTCTGGATGCCGTTTGCTATGAGGTAGTCTACTACCGACTGAGCACGGCGTTGTGCCAGGCGTTCGTTGTATTCGTCTGTTCCTTTGCGGTCGGTGTGGGCACCCAGTTCGATGGTTACGTTGGGGTTGTCGTTCAGCATTTTGATCATCTCGTCTAAGGCTTCTTTTGATTCCGGACGTAATGTCGCTTTGTCGAAGTCGTAGAAGATGTTTTCTATTACAACGGGCTTGCTGATCGGAGAGAGGAAGAAGTCGACAATATAGGTTTCGTTTTTTTCTTCCGGATCGGTCTTTAGCTCGAAGTTTTGATTGAGGTAACCACGGGCGCTTGCCATCATTACGTAGCTGATGTCTCTTTCAAGTTCTATTTTATAGGTTCCGTCTTTCTTTGCAATGGCCTTCTCGTTCAGTCCGTCTCTGCCTACAATGCGAATGGTAGCGTCTTCTATCGGATATTCATCGGCGTCAAAAACAATCCCTTCTATAAATACTTTAAATGTAGGGTATTCAAAGGAGTAGATATGGTCGTTTCCGCGGGCATCGTTGCGGTTGGAACTAAAAAAGCCTTGTTCTTTATTTCCTGCAAAGGTGATTCCGAAATCATCTGCCATGGAATTAATGGGGGCTTTCATGTTTTCTACAGTCCACCTCCCTGTGCTGTCTTGTGTAGCTTTAAAGAGGTCTAAACCACCCATCCCCGGATGTCCGTTTGATGCGAAATAAAGTGTAACAGAGTCTTTCACGTAGGGAAATAGCTCATCTCCCGGCGTGTTGATCTCCGGCCCGAGGTTCTCCATGGGACCGAAATCACTACCTATTAAGCGAGACCTGAAAATATCTTTTCCCCCGTGACCTCCTACTGCATCGGATACATAATAGAGGTATTTCCCGTCCGGTGAGATGGCCGGATGACCCAATGCCGTAACCGAATCTTTTACGATCGATGCTCTTGTTCCCTTTCCCCAGGAAGCACTGCTGCGGTTCGAAACGTAGATTTCGGAGGTGCGGTTGCCTTCGGGGTCTTGGGCGCAATAGGTATAATACATTGTGCTGCCGTCTGCAGAGAAAGAGGGAGTGCCTTCGTCGAATTCCGTATTGACGGGATCGGTTAATTCTTCAGGAGCCAGCCAGTCTCCTTTCTCATCTTGCTTTACTAAGAAAAAGTTATTGTTGTTCAGTCCGGTTATGGCACTGATTTTGGCGTCTTTATCTTTACTCCTGGAAGAGGCGAAAAGAAGTTGGTCGTACATACTGCCGTAAAGCATAGGACTGAATTCCGATCGGCGTGAATTAAATTTATCCATGCGTTTAACCAGGTACTTTGTGGGGTTTTTGCGCCAATCGGGAGCTTGCTCTGCTCCGGCAATGCCATTTAGCGCCAGTTGATCGTCCGGCTTATAGGTGAGGTATTCTTCGTAACTTTTTATAGCGTCCGCATATCTTCCGCTTTTATGTGCCATCTGAGCGGCACGTAGATAAACAACGCTGTCCGGATAATTATACCTCACGGCGTTGAGATAAGCACTTGTTGCGCGAGGCGTATTGTTGATCAACCGATTGCATTCGGCCATACGGAATGCGATATAACCTCGCAGATCACGTTTCTTGGCAGACGTTTTAGCATATATTTTCCGGTAGATAGCGGCTGCCTCGAAATACTCTCCAATACGCTGCTTCTCTTCAGCATCTGCAAGTTTGGCTGTCTTACATGAAGATAATCCTCCGGTAAGTACGGTGAGAAGAAAGATATAAGATATAATTGTACGCAAAGTCATCTGATACGCTAAATTTCTTATTCTATAACGTTGTAAGTCTGTTCTTATTGCTTATAGAAGCAAGGAACTATCTCCATAACTAAGAAAACGGAAGTCGTGATCAAGGGCATAGTCATATATCGGCTTCCAGTTTTCTTTTACAAATGCGGAAATCAACAGCAGCAAGGTGCTTTGTGGTTGGTGGAAATTGGTTATGATTCCACGCACGAGCTTGAATTCATACCCCGGTGCAATGATTATACGCGTCGCGGTCAGGAGTTTGTCGGATTGATGTCTATCCAGATAATCCACAATATGCTGTAGAGATTCGTCGATGCTCAACTGATTGTTCGCGTCGTCGTAGGGCATCCATTGGTTTACGGTTAGCTCCTCACCGCTTGCTTCGGGATTGCGCGACAGGGTTACTCCTATATAATAAAGACTCTCCAACGTGCGAACCGAGGTAGTACCTACTGCAATAATATTCCCGATATTCTCTTTGATGTGCTCTATCGAACTACGGTTAACCGAGATAAACTCGGTATGCATCTCGTGGTTTTCAATGGTTTCGGTCTTAACCGGTTTGAAAGTGCCTGCACCAACATGCAATGTTACCTCTTCCCGTACGAACCCCTGATTGTCTAACTCCTTTAGCACATCGTCGGTAAAATGAAGACCGGCCGTAGGGGCAGCCACAGAGCCTTTAATCTTGGAGTAAACCGTTTGATAGGTACGTAAATCCTTTTCTTCCGTTTCACGGTTGAGGTAGGGAGGGATTGGCAATATTCCGGCAGCATCGAGAAGTTCGGCAAAAGTCAGCTCCGGGTTATTCCACGAAAATTCAATCAGATGGCTTTCGCCGTAACTTTCCTTTTTCTCCGCGCGAAGGGTTACGTTCTTATTGTCAACCAGGATCTCTTTCTCGAGTATGCCCTCTTTCCATTTTTTCGCGTTTCCTACAAGGCATAACCAACTGCAACGTTCGGTTTGCTGAAAAATCAATGCGTAATCGTGCGGGCTAACCGGCTCGAGGCAAAAGATTTCTATTTTCGCACCGGTCGATTTGTTGAACAACAGCCGGGCTTGTATTACCCGCGTGTTGTTGAATACAATCAAAGCACCATTCGGTAAGAAATCGGGCAGATGCTTAAACTCACTTTCGTTAATTTCCCCATCGCGGTACAGAAGTAATTTGGATTCATCCCGTTTTTCCAATGGAAAGCGCGCGATACGCTCATCGGGTAGCGAATAGTTGTATTCCGCTATATGTATTTGCTTAGTTTTTACAGTCATTTTTTTATTATCTGCGCAAAATTAGTGAACTTTGTCCGTATAACAATCATAGGTAGAGACGATATGGGGATAAAAGTAGGAGATAAAGTTCGCTTTCTGAATAGTGTAGGAGGTGGTGTTGTGACAGGTTTTACCGGAAAAGACAAAGTGTTGGTAGAAGATGAAGATGGTTTTGAAGTACCTTCGCTTATTCGTGAATGCGTGGTGATTTCGGATGCAGGACCGCAGGTGCATAGCTCAAATAAACCCCGGGTTTCTGTTCAGCCGGAGGTTAAACGCCCGGTTCCTGTGCCGGAAGAAGTAATAATCGAAGAAACTGCCGAAGGAGAGCGATTGAACATATTCCTTGCTTACCTGCCCGTTGATCCGAAAGCTTTTCAGCAAACAGGCTATGAAGCCTATTTTGTAAATAGCAGCAATTATTACCTGTTCGTAAACTATATGAATAGAGAGAACAATAGCTGGATAAGTCGCTATAACGGAATTATCGAACCGAATACAAAAATATTCATGGAAGAGTTCGATAAAACCGAATTAAATAAATTAGAACGCATTTGTGTGCAATTTGTGGCATTCAAAAAAGACAAGCCGTTTGCCTTGAAAAATACCGTTTCGGTAGAACTCCGTCCGGATACCGTGAAATTCTATAAAGTCCATTGTTTTATGGAGAATGACTTCTTTGAAGAAGACGCATTGGTGTTTCCGGTTGTGAGGGAGGATGTGCCTGAAAAAGAATTGCTCGTTTCGGCGGTAGATTTGCAAGAAGCCATGATGCAGAAAGCGAAAGAGGATAGACGCGCTCCCAAGCCTGTTGTAAAGAAGCATAAAGAAGCTACAGCCGTGATCGAGGTTGATTTGCATATTCATGAACTGTTGGATAATACAGGCGGATTAAGTAATACGGATATGCTGACTTGTCAATTAGATAAATTTCATGAAGTATTGAGCCAATACGCAGGAAAGAAGGGCCAAAAAATTGTATTTATCCACGGTAAAGGCGACGGTGTGCTGCGAAATGCGATCGAAAAAGAATTAAAAACAAAATATAAATCGTATTATTATCAGGATGCTTCATTTCGCGAATATGGATTTGGAGCAACAATGGTAACCATAAAATAAAATGGCAATTGAAATAGAGCGTAAGTTTTTAGTTTCAGGCAATTTCCGGGATGCGGTAATACGTGCTGAAAGGATTGTGCAAGGCTATCTTTGTGCGGCCCCTGATAAAACCGTGCGTGTGCGTATTCGTGCAGAGAAAGCTTTCCTGACTATTAAAGGAGCCTCCGATAAAGCAGGACTTGTGCGAAGTGAGTTTGAATACGAAATTCCGGTAGCTGATGCAGAAGTATTACTTACGCTTTGTGAATCCGGAGTGATCGACAAAGTCCGGCATTTGGTGCCTTTTGAGGGGCATACGTGGGAAGTTGATGTGTTTCATGGCTGCAACGAAGGATTGGTCGTTGCCGAGATAGAACTGACAAGCGAAGATGAATCTTTTGAACGGCCGGATTGGCTGGGCGAAGAAGTGACAGGAGAAAACCGCTATTATAATTCGATGTTGTCGCAACATCCTTATGCTACATGGCTTCCTGTAGAAAAATAAATACTATAAAAATAAAAAAATGAAAAAAGGATTACTTGTACTTATCGTGACGGTCTTGGCTTTTCCCTTGAAGGCAGATGAGGGAATGTGGCTATTGCCGTTGTTGAAACAACAGAAATTTCCCGAAATGCAGGCTTTAGGGCTAAAGTTGCAGGATTACGATATCTACAGTCCGGATTCATCAGCACTTAAAGATGCGGTTGTTATTTTCGGTGGTGGTTGTACGGGCGAAATGGTTTCCTCCGAAGGTTTGTTGCTGACGAACCATCATTGTGGTTACGGACAGATACAAATGCACAGTACGCTGGAGAATGACTATCTTACAAATGGATTCTGGGCAATGTCTCGCGAACAAGAACTCCCTAATCCCGGATTAACAGTTACGTTTATTGACAAGATAGAAGATGTAACCGATTTTGTGAAGAAAGAACTCGCGAAGGAGGATGATCCGAATAATATGAACTTTCTTTCTCCCAAATACCTGAACGGATTGGCTAAAACGCGTGCCGGAGATGCTTACTTGCAGAATAATCCGGGACTTTCTGTGGAGATTAAGCCTTTTTATGGAGGTAATGTATATTATATGTTTACGAAGAAAACCTATTCAGACGTTCGTTTGGTTGGTGCGCCACCTTCTTCCATTGGTAAATTCGGTGCTGATACGGACAATTGGATGTGGCCTCGGCATACGGGTGACTTCTCTGTTTTCCGTGTTTATGCAGATGCGAATGGGAATCCGTCGGAATATTCCGAGCAAAATGTACCTCTTCGCCCCAAGCGTTGGCTGAATATTTCCTTGAAAGGAGTACAGGAGAACGATTTTGCGATGATGATGGGATTTCCCGGTCGTACGAATAAGTATTATACGTCATGGGAAGTAGCCGAAAGACGGGATATCGATAATACCGTACGTATAAATATCCGCGAACTACGTCAGCAAGTAATGCTGGAAGAAATGCTGAATGACCCGGCTGTGCGTATCCAATATTCAAGTAAATACGCCGGCTCTACCAATGCGTATAAAAATTCGATAGGAAGTAATTGGGCTATTAACAAACATAACCTGGAGCAGGTAAAAAAAGTAGAGCAAGACAAACTGATCGAATGGGGAAGGAAAAACTGTCAACCGGATTATGAAGAAGCGCTTTTAAGCTTGGAGCAACTCATTCATGAAAGAAAGGACCTGCGTTTTCGCAGTTGGATGCTGGACGAAGCCATATCGCGTGGGATAGAATTTACGCGTGTGCCAACAGATATACAAACGCTTTGCGATGCACTTCGTGCGAAAGACAAGGCTGAGCAGCAACAACAACTTCGGTTGTTAGAAATGGCTTATAAGAGATTTAAGGATAAAAACTATTCGGCCGAAGTCGATAAGAAAATAGCCAAGGTTATGTTGGAAGAATACAGACGATTGCTTCCTCCGGCTTCTCAACCGGCTTATTTTTCGGTAATTGACAAACGCTTTAAAGGTGATGTAGGTCGTTTTGTGGATGATTTGTTTGCGAAATCGGTGTTTGGAGATGAACGAAATATGCAAAAGTTCATGTCTTCGCCTTCTGCCAAAGCCTTGGAGAACGATCCGATGATCCTTTTTGCTGTTGCAGTGCAGAAAGAAAAGGCAGCGTTGACTCAGGATCTTGCCAACTTTGAAGACGGCTATGCCATTGCACATAAAACTTATGTAGAAGGTCTGCTGAAAATGTACGGCGATAAAGCGAATTTTCCCGATGCAAACTTTACTTTGCGACTTACATACGGTCAGGTAAAAGGCTATACACCCCATGATGCAGTTTATTACCGTTGCCAAACAACGTTAGACGGTGTAATGGAAAAGGAAGACCCTGACAACTGGGAGTTTGTTGTTCCCGATCAATTAAAGAAATTTTATGCTGAAAAGAATTTCGGCAGATACGCCATGCCAACCGGTCAGATGCCCGTGGCTTTCAGTGCAACCACGCATACAACGGGAGGAAACTCAGGAAGCCCGGTTCTGAATGCCAATGGCGAACTGATCGGGATAAACTTTGACCGAAACTGGGAAGGTGTAGGCGGTGATATTCAATACCTGCCGGATTATCAGCGCAGTATAATAGTTGACATCCGATACGTATTGTTTATAATCGATAAATATGCCGGAGCCGGATATTTGCTGAATGAAATGAATATCAAAGAATAATTGCAGTTACGTGTATATACGGAAAAAGCGGATGATTAAAAATCACCCGCTTTTTTTGTATTTTCTGATAAGAATTTCTTAAAATGTGAATTTATCCAAGTCTGATGCTTTAACACGGAAAATTTTACCGTTGCGTGAAAAGACCAATTCACCATTCACTCTCTTCTTTTCTGTAACCAAACGTTGGAAAGCGATGTTTGCCCCTTTCAGGATATTCTCATCAAATTCTCTTTGTTCTTTCTCATTCATGATTCTCAAGTTTTTTAAAAACAATGGGATTAAAAATTTCTTTTTTATCTTCTTTAAAACCTTTGGCTATAATTTCCATTGGAGTCATAGAGTTGTCTGTAATCATCCAATAGTCACTGGCCGGTAAATATAATTCAAATAAATTGTGTATTCCGGCTTCATAACGTCTGCGAATTGTACTTTCCTCGATGTTATGCCCACCGGCTGCTACTCTCATTTTTACCCGTTCTACTGCTAAATCCGGCGTGTTAAGCCAAAAATAGAGCAAAGTAACATAGTAACCAGCTTTTTGAGCCTCCTGCATCAGTTTTACGACTGAACGGGTGGCCAAAGTTGTTTCTAATGCGAATGTTTCCTGAGCGGCGATAAGTTCTTTTATTCGTTTATACATTATTCGTCCTGCCTCAACCGCTACTGCAATGTTCTCAGAATTAAAAGGAGAGAGTCCTTTCGCTATTTCGTCAGAATTGACAAACTCCTTACACTTAAGCATTTCCGGCAAAATAGTATAAGAAGCAGTCGTTTTTCCTGCACCGTTACATCCTGATATTATATATAAATAGGGCACCTTCACATTGTTTACACTCTGCAAATATATACAATAGTTTAATATCACAAGCTTTTTTCATAAAAAATAGAACAGCCGGATACTTAAATGTCCTTAAAATCGAAGGGTTTGTAGGCGAAACGTACTGTTTCGTCCTCGTGTTAAACGTATAAAAGATCGCTCATAATGCGGTCGGAGATGAAAATTCCCTTGGCAGATAGCTTTAAACTGTTTTCGTGATGCAGTAATAAGTTGTTTTTAATATACGTATCGGCTTGTGCTAAGCAGAAGTTTTTCTTTTCCAAACCGTATTTTTCTTCTATTTTGTCTAAACGAACACCCCACATTGTTCTTAGTCCTGTAATGATGTATTCGTTGTATTTTGTGTTCGCGTCTAACAATTCCTTTTCAACGTTTGGTACACCTGTTTCTATTCCGGACAGGTAGTGTTTCATGGAAGCGATGTTCCATTGGCGGCTGTTTCCATCGAATGAGTGGGCCGATGGTCCTATACCTATATAGGTTGTTTCGTCCCAGTAAGCGCTGTTGTGTTTGGAAAAGCAATCGGGTTGAGCGAAATTAGAAATCTCGTAATGCAGGTAGCCGGCTTTGCTTAGTTTATCGATCAGCAGCGTGAAGAAATCTTCGCTGAACTCTTCGCTTACCGGAAGTACTTTTCCTGCGGATTTCAATTTAGTGAGCTTAGTTCCTTCTTCATATATAAGATGGTAGGCGGAGATATGCGGCACTTTCAGCGCAATTGCTTCATCCAGGTTTTGGCTCCATTGTTCCGGTGTTTGCCCGGGCAGACCGTATATCAGGTCGATGCTGATATTCGACAAGCAGTTTGCCTTGCACGTAGCTACGGCATCAATTGCCTGTTGGCGGTCATGCCGCCTGTTTAAGAAAATCAAATCCTCGGGTTGAAAACTTTGCACCCCCATGCTCACCCGGTTGAAGGGGAGGCTTTGCAACGAGTGTACGTATTCCGGCGTCATGTCGTCGGGGTTAGCTTCAAGGGTGATTTCTTCGCACTTGTCCGTATTATAATAGGTAAAGACGGTGTCGAAGATGCGCTCGAAATTATTTGCTGAAAGCTGCGAAGGCGTTCCACCTCCGAAATAAATGGTTCGCAGCGATTCGCCCTTCAGGTAATCTTTACGAAGAATAAGTTCTTTACATACAGCATCAACATAAGCAGCTTTGCTCTTTTGGTTGGTGCTGGTAAAAAAGTCGCAGTAAATACATCTTTTCGCGCAATAAGGAACGTGTATATAAAGTCCGGCCATTCGGTGTGTTTTTTTTGCGGTAAAGATACGATACAAAAGTAGAATATAATTTCCCGACTAACCTATATACTTGTTTTTATATCCTTTATTTATTTTGTTCTACAGCTGTGGTAAAGTTTTTCTATATATATGGAAAAACTTTACCACAGCTGTAGAAAGCTTTTTCCATATATATAGAAAAAGGAAAATAAAGTATGTTTATATTAAAACAAAGTATGTTTGCATTAAAAGAAAGAATAAAAACATAGCCGTGAAGGATGTGTGTCAGCGGTGCTACAGAAATATGTTTTCAAACAGAACGCTTAAATTGTAAATCTTCCTCATAATCTATAATTTGCAGGCTCACGAAGAAACGGATTTATTCTTTTAGTTAAACATAAATTTAATATCTGATATCATGAAAGTTTATCAAACGGATGAAATTAAGAACATCTCTATCCTGGGAAGTTCGGGCTCTGGGAAAACCACTCTCGCTGAAGCAATGCTTTACGAGGGTGGAGTTATAAAACGTCGCGGAACAGTTGAGGCCGGAAATACTGTGAGCGATTATTTCCCGGTTGAGAAGGAATATAAGTATTCAGTGTTCTCAACCGTTTTTAGTGTTGAGTGGCAAGACAGGAAGTTAAACTTTATAGACTGTCCGGGTGCTGATGACTTTATCGGAGGGGCAGTGTCTGCTTTAAACGTTACAGATACGGCTTTGATGGTGCTAAACGCGCAATACGGTGTTGAGGTTGGCACGATTAATCAGTTCCGTTACACAGAACAATTCCACAAGCCGGTTATCTTCGTGGTTAACCAGTTGGATAATGATAAGGCCGATTATGATAGTACAATGGTTCAACTGAAAGAACGTTATGGCGACAAGGTGGTTGCTGTTCAATACCCTGTCAATAGCGGTTCTGAGTTTAATGCCATTGTGGATGTGCTAAAGATGAAAATGTATCGTTGGAAACCGGAGGGAGGAGTGCCCGAGGTGCTTGAAATTCCAGCAGAAGAATCCGAAAAAGCAATGGACCTGCATAAAATATTAGTGGAGGCCGCTGCTGAACACGATGACGCGTTGATGGAGAAATTCTTTGAAGAAGGAACTTTAAACGAAGATGACATGCGTGCCGGTATTCGTGCCGGATTAGTTACGCGCGGAATGTTTCCTGTTTTCTGTGTTTCTGCCGCTCGCGATATGTGCGTGCGTCGTACGCTGGAGTTCCTTGGCAATGTAGTACCTTGTACGGATAAAATGCCACGTTTGGTAACTACCGAAGGTGTTGAAGTAACGCCGGACGTAAAAGAACCAACCAGTTTGTTCTTCTTTAAAACAATGACGGAGCCTCACATCGGGCAGGTGTCTTACTTTAAGGTACTCTCCGGAAAGGTTAAAGAAGGTGACGATTTGCAGAATTCAACCCGCGGTTCCAAAGAACGTATCGCGCAATTATTTGTTCCTGCCGGACAAACCAGAACGCAGGTGCCCGAAATGGTGGCCGGAGATATCGGTGCTACTGTTAAACTGAAAGACGTACGTCTGGGCAATACATTGAACGGTAAAGGGGTAGATTATAAGTTTGACTTTGTAAAATATCCGAACTCAAAATATCGTCGTGCGATAAGACCGGTTAATGAGGCGGACTCGGAAAAGCTGAGTGAAATATTGAGCCGTATGCGTCAGGAAGATCCAACCTGGGTTATCGAGCAATCAAAAGAACTGAAACAAACGATTGTTTCCGGTCAGGGAGAATTCCACCTGCGTACGCTGAAGTGGAGAATTGAGCATAACGATAAGTTGGCGATCGAGTTTCTGGAGCCTAAGATTCCTTATCGTGAAACAATTACCAAATCTGCCCGTGCGGATTACAGACATAAAAAACAATCCGGTGGTGCCGGTCAGTTTGGCGAGGTGCATCTGATTGTTGAACCTTATTATGAAGGTATGCCGGCTCCGGATGTGTATCGTTTCGGCGGTCAGGAATTTAAAATGAACGTGCGTGATACGCAGGTGATTGATTTGGATTGGGGTGGCAAACTGGTGTTTGTAAACTGTATTGTGGGTGGAGCTATCGATGCCCGTTTCCTTCCTGCCATATTAAAAGGACTAATGGCAAGAATGGAACAAGGACCGCTAACCGGATCGTATGCCCGGGATGTGCGCGTGTTGGTTTACGATGGTAAGATGCACCCGGTAGATAGTAATGAAATCTCGTTCATGCTTGCCGGTCGTAACGCATTCAGTACGGCCTTTAAAGAAGCAGGACCGAAGATTCTGGAACCTGTTTATGATGTAGAAGTGTCTGTTCCGGCAGATTTCCTTGGTGATGTGATGGGAGACCTTCAGGGACGACGCGCGATAATCATGGGTATGAACAGTGAAAAGGGTTATGAAAAACTTCAGGCAAAAGTTCCTTTGAAAGAAATGTCAAACTATTCAACATCGTTAAGTTCGATAACTGGTGGTCGTGCTTCTTTCATGATGAAATTTGCTAACTATGAACTTGTTCCTGCGGATGTTCAGGACAAATTATTGAAAGAATACGAAGCTTCTCAGGAAGATGATTGATTTTGATAATCCATAAAAACTAAAGGAAGGGGGTGGAACTTCCCCTTCCTTTACATCCTTTTTTCACTTGTTCGTCTTCATACTGTAATGGTGAATGCATTCTTTTGGTGATGTAATAACTGAAAGTTATCCAAACCATTTATGCCGCAGTTATATGAGAATATTATTTATCATACAAGGAGAAGGACGTGGGCATTTGACACAGGCATTGTCATTGCGACAGAAGCTGGAAAAAGATGGTCATAAATTAGTCGGAGTTTTGGTTGGAAAAAGTCCTGCGCGGACTATCCCATCTTTTTTTAGTGATAAAATAGCGGCTCCGGTATATTCTTTTGAAAGTCCGAATTTTCTTCCTACAGCAAAAAACAAGCAAGTTAATATGCTTAAAACCGTAGCATATAATCTTGTACGCCAACATAAGTATATTTCCGGCATCCGATTTATTCATCGGATGATCAAAGAAACAGACGCCGAAGTAGTCGTTAATTTCTACGAACTGCTCACCGGACTTACCTATTTATTTTTCCGTCCGAAGGCGCATATGATCAGTATTGCGCATCAATACCTTTTTTTACATCCTGATTTTCAGTTCCCAAAAGAAAGGAAACTTAATTTAGCTTCATTGCAATTTTTTACCCGCCTGACTACAATAGGAGCAACCAAGATTCTCGCTCTCTCATTCCGTAAGATGCGTGAGTTGCCGGATGCCCGTATCATTGTTGTGCCCCCGTTGTTGCGTAAGGAAATTTTCTCAATTAAGCCTGAGAAAGGAGATTACCTGCACGGTTATCTGCTAAATAGTGGATTCGCAGAAGAAGTTAAAGGCTGGCATACTGATAATCCGGATGTTCCGCTGCATTTTTTTTGGGATAAGAAAGATGTCGAGAAAAGAGTAGATATCGATAATACTTTGTCTTTTCATCAGTTGGATGATGAATTATTCCTTCAGTATATGGCCGGGTCCAAAGCCTATGCAACAACCGCGGGGTTTGAGTCCGTTTGCGAGGCAATGTATCTGGGCAAGCCGGTGTTGATGATACCTACCCATATCGAACAAACATGTAATGCCTACGACGCTATGCAGTCCGGCGCCGGTGCTATATCAGATGAGTTTAATCTGGATACATTGCTCGAACTTGCCGAAAAGCACCAACCTAATCAAGATTTTAAGTATTGGGTAAAGCAAGCAGACTGGCTTGTGTTAAGAGAGTTTCGTGAGGATCTGCTTCGCAAAGAAACTCAGCTCGGTTTATTATCTCGCTTGTTTGTTCATTGGATTGCCCGACTTGGCAAAAGTTTGTCTATATAGAATCAACTTGATCTGTTCGTGCATATTTATTTTCGCCTGAATAATCATCGGATTAGTTGCGTTTTCAGGTTTTTTTAGTTGGATATGTGTTTTTTTTAAGACCGATTATGGCTAATAAAGGAAAAATTCTTATGAAATCGCTGTGATTTTCGAATAATGAAATTATTGATTTGCAAAACTTCTTATCGGCTGATAGAGTATCTCTATTGGCTATTTGGAGTGCGGTAGTCAAGAAAATCAATGCTTATAGGGGTATAATGTGCGAATTTAATTTTCTATATGCGTGTTTTTTATAAACGATAATTACAAAAAACGAAAATATGTTGTTTCGAAATTTGGCATAACGAAACTTTGTTATATCTTTGTTGTCATAAAAGGGAACGTCCGAGCGCGGAAGTCCTTCGAAAATGGATAATTGACAAGTTAGAACTTTATAATTTTTTAGAATTTAGAATTAGAATTAGTAGTTAGAATTATTTGATTATAGGCATACTCTTTCCAAAAGATAATCTATAATCATGGATTAAAAGCTGTTATTATTGATACTAACAAGACAATGATTTAGAGAATGTAATAACAGACATTTACATAGAACAATAGTTAAGCAAATTTGATAAGTAGCTTCTCAACTTTTCTAATAAAAGTAAGTAACCTGCGAGGGCGAAATAATTGGAAGTGAACTAGTGATAAAATAATAGAAATACACCGTGATTAGACCTTGTGAAAGAGTAAAGCGGAAAAAATTACCTCCTTCAGTTTTTTTTTTAGAATCTGAAGGAGGATTTTTTTGTATTATCCCGTCCTATACTTTCAGGAATATATTGTGTTTATACATGTGCCGGATAATTAAATAGAGAATGCAAAACTCTCCTAAAGCAACAATGCAGGGAAAAAATGAGCCGCTATACTGCTCAAAACCACGCAATAATGTAGCTGATATCTGTCCTAATCCAAATGTAGTATGAAGCATATATGCCGCGATAGAGTTAAGACCAAGCACACGGAAAACCTGCACTAATCCGGATTGTATTTTCCATCTATCCGTAATTTGATAAGTACATGCTAAAAGCAGAAAACAAATGCCACTGCTTAAAAGAATCATGGAGCAAGACCAGATTTTTTTGATAATGGGCATTTGCATACTAAGAAGTAAACCGGCGGAAATCAACAGAATTCCTGCAATGAGCAGATGTCGAAGTCGCTCTGCCGGTAGGTAATTATGTTTCATAATCAAGCCGGCGCAATAACCGGAAAAGACGGTAGCCCCGAATCCCAAGCTGCTTATCACCCACGTATATTGTGTGCCGTCGTCGAACTTACCAAGAAGTAGGTGATCAATGTATATTGCCGCATTGCCGTCTGGTGTTAATGCATTGATGCCATGTCCGGGCACGGGGATAAATGTCAGCAGGATCCAGTAAATAAGTAACAGGGAACTTCCGGCAATAAGCCGTTTGGGTATGCTCCTTATATTCAAGATAATAATCGCAGTGATCAAATAACCAAAGGCTATCGAATGTAATGTGTTACAGTAAATATGGAAACGATCCAAACTTAAATCAAGTAGGTTTCCTTGCGCGATCCAACCGAGTAAAAAGAGCAGAAAGAATCGCTTCAGGATTTTTCTGTACAGTTGACTTTTACTATGCCCCTGATCCCTGAATTTGCCGAAAGAAAAGGGCATCGATAATCCGCTTGTGAAAAGGAATAGCGGCATGATGATGTCCCATGCCGTGAATCCAATCCATTCTGCATGACTTAATTGATACATCACAGGGTCTAAAGAACCGGTGTTGAAGCCGCTGATGAAACGACGTAAAACGTCTCCAATACCAACTAAGAAAAACATATCAAATCCCCGGAGCACATCAATAGAGAGCAATCTTTGCGGGGGAAGGCTTGTCGGTCGCATACTTGTGTGAATTTAAATTTTATTCAGGGCTTGTTCCAAATCTGCTATAATATCGTCAACACTTTCAATCCCGACGGAAAGGCGGATCAGATCAGGGGCTATGCCTGCTTCTATTAATTGCTCTTCGCTTAATTGTCGGTGTGTATGACTGGCCGGATGAAGAACACAAGTGCGGGCGTCAGCAACGTGTGTAACGATAGCTGCTAATTGAAGATTGTCCATGAAACAAGTAGTTTTCTGTCTGTCTCCTTTCAAGCCAAACGACATTACACCACAAGTACCTCTCGGCATATATTTTTGCGCAAGGTTATAATGTTTGTTGCTTATCAAACCGGGATAGCAAACCCAGCTAACTTTCTCGTGCTTCTCCAACCATTCGGCTATTGCTTGAGCATTTTTACAATGTTGAGGCATTCTTAAATGGAGCGTTTCTAACCCCAGATTAAGGAGGAACGCGTTTTGCGGAGATTGTATAGCGCCTAAATCACGCATCAGTTGACTGGTTGCTTTTGTAATGAAGGCCAGTTTTCCAAATTTTTTAGTATACGTGAGTCCGTGATAGGAGGGGTCCGGATTGCATAACCCCGGAAACTTATCGGCATACATATCCCAGTTGAAATTACCACTGTCTACTATGCAACCTCCAACGCTTGTGGCGTGCCCATCCATGTATTTAGTTGTTGAATGCGTAATGATATCGGCACCGTATTCAAACGGGCGACAGTTGATCGGGGTCGCGAACGTGTTATCTATCATTAGCGGTACGCCTTGCGCATGTGCGATACGCGCAAACTTTTCAATATCCAAAATCATTACTCCCGGATTTGAAATTGATTCGCCGAACAACAGCTTGGTGTTCGGACGGAATGCTTTTGCTATCTCCTCTTCTGAAGCATCCTGATCGATAAACGTACATTCAATGCCAAGCTTTTTTAACGTAACGGCAAGTAAATTGTAGGTTCCTCCGTATATACCTGTTGCACTCACGATATGATCTCCCGCTTCACATATATTAAAGAAGGCAAAGAAGTTGGCTGCCTGTCCTGACGACGTTAGCATTGCGGCAACGCCTCCCTCTAACGCGGCAATCTTAGCCGCAACGGCATCGTTGGTGGGGTTTTGTAATCGGGTGTAAAAGTATCCGCTTTCTTCCAGATCAAACAGCTTTGCCATCTGATCACTGGTTTCGTATTTGAACGTTGTGCTTTGATAAATAGGAAGTACACGTGGTTCTCCTTTTTTGGGTTGCCAGCCTGCCTGAACACAGAGCGTTTCCGGCTTCAATTGTTTTTCCATTTTTATAGTAAAAATTAATTTATAATCGTTTTGTGTCACAAAGTACGCAAAAAACAATGCAAAAGAAGCGCTGAAAGCCTATTTTTTATTTAATAGCTAAATATTGCCGTTCCGTCGCTGTTTGTTGCTGAATTATTAAAAACAGAAACGCTATTTCAGCAGCTTCTTTTTTAATAGCCTAAACCACCCGAAGGCTACGATTCCCTTCAGCGTACTTGTTATGCTGATTGCCCACCATACGCCTTCGATGCCCAGAGAAGTCCCTGCGAGATAGATAGCTAAAGGTATGCGAAGAAGATTAAGCGTGATGCTGATAATGGCAGGAGGCATTGTGCGTCCGGTTCCATAGAATAGCCCTTGCATCGTTATTTCCAACATCATAAACCACATGGAGTAGCCGTCTATGCGTAAGAAAACCCCTCCGGCCTCAAAAGCCTCTTGGGTGGGAACGATCAGGGAAAAAACTTCATTCCCGAAGAAAACAAATAGGATGGTGCAAAATATCCCCAGAACGGATGTCATCACCAACGTGGTGCGATAGGCTGAGTTTATCCGGTCGCTCTTTTGAGCTGCGTAATTTTGCGCGACAAAGGCGCCTAAGGCCGAACTGAATCCTTGAGACGTGTTCCATGCGATAGCTTCTATTTGTCCGCCCGCCGTCATGGTCATCACACCAATATGACCACCGGCAACTGAGGCAGTTCTGGCCATAAACAAGTTGATTACCGCAAATAATGAGTTGAGTAAAGCAACGGGAAGTCCTAACTGGAAAATCCGACGCGTGAACGTGCCCTTTAGTTTTGTGATGATCGGGAAGCCGCCGAAAAGAGGATTGCGTACCTTTATATTATAGAGAAATAAAACGAAAACAGTTCCTTGCGATATCCATGTGGCCCATGCCGCACCTATTATGCCCCAATCGAATACCCAGATAAATAAGGGATCAAGAATCATGTTGATTACTAAACCGGTAGCACTGATGTAAAAGGGAATACTTGTATGTCCGCAAGCATTATAAATGCCGGTAAACGCGGCCGAAAGAAACACGAATGGGAAAGCCGTAGTGATGATCTTCAGGTAGATCGCTGCCTGATACGTAATGTTAGCTTCAAGCTTGTATATGCTGATTATCGGAAACGCCAACGCGAATAGAAGCCCTCCCCAAAGTAGAGATAAAATAAGTGAGATCGTGAGGTTGTGTGATGCGAACGAACGAGCTTTATCAACATCCTGCCCACCGATGCTTTGTCCGACACTAACTTCCGAACCCACCCTGTTCAGCAGGGCGATAGAGCTGGTCATCCAGGTGAGGATACCTACCGCACCGATCACGGCTACCGCCTCACTGCCAAGCCTGCCTATCCAGGCCATGTCCGTGATGCTATAAGCCATTTGGGTAAAAGAAGTTCCCATGATCGGTATAGCCAGATTGAAAAGTTGCTTTCTGATAGATCCCTGAGTTAAATCTTTTGCTCCCTGCATATTCATCTTAATTTTCGGCAAAGGTAAGACTTTTTCTACCGTATTTATGGTATGCGGAATGCCATATTTATGCGATTGCGCACTTCTGTGCCTTGAAATATCTTTGCTGCATGAATTAATTAATACTTATTCTTATGCATTTTTATTTTTGATTAGTAACAATTCATCTCCCGTCGATACAGGGAGAGCAAAGTGATGTTTTTACCAAGTGATTGCTAAGGTTATCTAAATAAAGGGTACACTGTGAAAGTATACCCTTTATAAAAAAATACATAAAGGATGTTTTCCTTTTTCTATATATATAGAAAAACTTTGCTATATATGTAGAACAACTTTACCACATATATAGAAAGCTTTTTCTACAGTTGTCGAAAAAGAAAAATATCCTTTGTTTTTTCTACGCTATCCTTTATGATTGAAAAAATAAAGGATGCGATAACGTTTTTTTCCGGTTTAAGTGCTTATGTTGGTGAAATGATCTGTTTTGTAAGAAGAATGCTGCATTTCGTACAAGGAAAGATATTCAATGGATAAGAATAGGTGTAATATGATAAAAAAGAGCTAAAAAGAATTGCTTGTATAATTCTTATCGTTATCTTTGTTCGCTAAGAACTGTATTGTATTCGCCCCTGTAGAGGGTTGTTTTGGTTGAATTTTAGAATTTTATTTACGCAATTATTAATATTAATTATTTTATTATGAACAAATTGATTTCTACATTATTTTGTGGAGCTTTAGCACTTATGTCGTTTACGGCATCTGCTGCTGTTGAACCTCCATTCTTTAAGCTTAAGGCTCAAATTAATGGTTCAGACGCAGGTTATGTTGTTGGAGTGAGCAAAGACTCTGTAATTCTTTCAACAGACGCTGCTGTTTTGACTTCAAATGCGGCTTTATGGCGTGTAACTTCTGAAAAACGTCCAGTATCTGAAAACTTGGCCTATCGTTTCCAAAACAAGAGCACAAATGCTTTTTTGACATTTGATAACGATGGTGATCAGTTGGCCGTTGGTGAACGCCTTAATGTGTTGAACCGTTTGGATACATTGACAGAAGCTTCTCCTGTTTACAAACAAGTATTTTTTTCTAAAGAAGATACTGCTAAGTATTTAGTTAAAGGTGCTACAGGTAAATTAGTTGCAGATGCAAATGCAACTCCTAGTGACATTGTAAAACTAGTATTAGAAGTTCCTGCTCGTCGTTGGTTATCTACTGTTGACTTGCAAGAAAATCAAAAATACACATTCTCTATTCCTTCTCAGAATGGTAATATTGAAGGTCCGTATACTTTTACTGCTTCAGATAATGACAATACAGTTTTTGTGTTAAACACTCCTAAAGGTCATTTATATGTAGACTCTGCAAGCTGGTTAACAAACTCAACTGTAGATCAAACATTCATGGCAAAACAATTTGGTTTCAAATATGGTGTGGCTGACACAACAGGTTTGATCAATACATTTGGTTTACTTTATGACCCAACTACTGACAAAGTAGCTGTAGCTGTTAGAGATACAATGTATGCATGGGATGTAGTTAAGAAAAAATATGATGCAGCTTCTAATCTTTCTGTAGATACTGCTGCTTTCTTAGGTACAGTTCGTTTTGTTGGTGACTATGTTTATTATACAACTGTAGATAGTGTTGATAATCCAACAAACGGTAATGCTTTCTGGGTAGCTGCTCCTCAACCAGGTGACGAAATTGGTAATATCTTCGAAAAAAATCAACCTTATACATTAACTGTTGTTTCAAAAGATGCAGCAAAGAATGATTTCATGAAGGTTAATGTTTATAGAACTTTAGGACAAGGTAGAACTGGTGCTCTTGTAAAAGATGCTAAAATCAAACCTGAAAACCAATGGTATATTGACACAGACCTAGAGTATGGTAAATTAATCTATACTATCTCCAACCGTTATTATGCTGCTGATACTTTGTTAAATAAAGGACGTATCACGAAGGTAGATGCTGGATTTGTAGTTGGTACAGATACATTGAAAATCGAGAAAGTTGCTAATTTGAATGGCTATAAAGTATTCTCTGATTTAGAATCTAAAACAGCAACTGTAAGTATTGAAGTTGTTAATGCATTTGGTGCTGATGTTTATTTAGCTCAGTCTACAGAAAAGGGAGATACTACTTTAGTTGCTTATTCTACAAAGAATCCAATTAAATTCAGTTTCAAACCATATCAGAACTTTCTTGCTCCTGATTCATTCCCATATTCTTACTTAAGCAAAAAACTTAAGAATGAAGCTGACATCTTGCAAGCATATGAATTATCTACAGTAGTTGGAAAAGATACATTGTATTTAGGTTTTGGTCAAGGAGGAGTTTCTCCTTATACAACTAATCCTTATTTTGTATTATCAAAAACTCCTGCTCGTAAGTCTGCATTTGTTTTCAAAGCGGCTACAGATGCTGAAGAAACTGGTTATTTATTAGTGCCAGTAGCTACTACAGAGCCTAAAGTTGCTAACCCAAGTAGTACTGAAGGTGCTTATGTTGCTCGTGTTCATGAAAGAGGTGAAGCAGTTGAAGCTATCCAATATACTGCTGTAGATGCTACAACAAACCTTTCTTCTCGTCCTTCTTACTTTAATCTTGTATTGTCGGATCCTATTTACGAATATGCAAAATTAGCTGCCGGTCACTATACATTCAAAGATGAAAGCGAAACGGCTACAGGTCTTGATTATTTAACGAAGAGAGACAATGGTGAAGCTAAATTCTTACGTGTAGGTGATGATTTGAAAGCAGCTTCTATTGCTTCTGATTTTGCATTGTGGGTTGATTCTGCAAGCGTTGCAACATCTGGCGTAGAAAGCTTAACTCCTTCTTATTATATCTTGAAGGGTGCTGAGCATTTTGCTGACAATGATTCATTGAAAGGAAACTTCTTAACGGTTAAGGGTGAATTTGATAACCTTAACGATAGCATCAACTTCATTGCTAATGAAAATGGTGTTCGTGTAAACGACGTTAGAGCAAATATCAAGAAAGAAAGCGCATTCTTGTTCCGCATCACTGATGCAGACAACGTTTATGAAATCGTTCCTTTCGAAGAAGTAGAAAAAGCTGAACCTCGCAGACTTGCGCTTATCAATGGTGTTGTTGTTTCTTCTTCTGATAAAACAGCTCTTCCGGTACTTGTTGCTCCAACAACTGATGCTCCGGTTGCTAATGAAGATGTTAACGCAGCAGATGCTGTTAAGGTTTCAACTGAAGCAGGTGCAGTAAGAATTCAAAATGCTGCCGGCAAATCTGTAACTATCAGCAATATCTTAGGACAAACTGTAGCCAGCCAGACTATCTCTTCTGACGATGTTACTATCGCTGCTCCTAAGGGTATCGTAGTAGTTTCAGTAGTAGGTGAAAAAGCGGTAAAAGCTATCGTTAAGTAATTAACGGTCAATAAATAACCTGATAAGGGGTAACTGTTTTAATGCAGTTATCCCTTATTTCTGTGAAATATTGCAAGCCACGCGTCAGGTTTCCCTCAAATATTCAATTCTCCGAGCGTTAACTGAATACGTGAGAAAGCTTGATTTCAAGGCACATTGGCGTATAACAAAAAAGAGGCAGCCCCTTACATAAAGGCTGCCTCTTTTTTTGTTATCAACTGCGTTATTAACGTATAAAGAGTAATTCTCTGTATTTAGGAAGTGGCCAGATTTGATTGTCAACAATCAATTCCAAATCGTCAATATGTTCGCGTATTTCATTTAAGTAGGGCGAAACGGTATCGTGGTAGGCTATCGCTCTTTCCCGCAAGTCTTGAATTCGATTGGCCTTTTTACGCGCCTCGATCATGTCGTCTACCATACGTGTAACAGCGCATATATGATGCCCTATCTTACGTACCAACCGACGTGGTTCGGTGGACAGATCTTCGTATTCGCCTTCACTAAATGTTTCTTTCAATTTTGTCAGATTGTCTAAAAGACTCGATTGGTAGCGTAAAACTACGGGAGTGATGTGATTCATCGACAAATCACCTAACACACGTGCTTCAATCTGTACCTTTTTGATGTAAATTTCCCATTTCACCTCATTGCGAGCGTGAAGTTCTTTTTCATTCAATACTTTTGTTGCTTCAAACATGCGTATAGACTCCGGAAGCAAATAGGCGTCATATTGTAGCGGAACGCTGGTTTCGCAATCTAATCCACGTTTATTAGCTTCTTGCTTCCATTCTTCGCTGTATCCGTTTCCATCAAAGCGGATAGGCTTAGATTCTTTAATATAGGCTTTAAGAACTTCGTAAATAGCTTCTTGTTTGCTTTTCCCCTTTTTGCAGCGTGTTTCTACCTCTTCTTTGAATTGCTGAAGCTGATAGGCTACTGCCGAGTTTACAGCAAGCATAGCGACTCCACAATTGGCCGATGATCCGAGCGCTCGAAATTCAAAACGATTCCCGGTAAAAGCGAATGGCGAGGTGCGGTTTCTATCCGTGTTGTCAAGTAAAATCTCCGGAATTTGACCAAAGCCAAGATAAAGGCGTTTTTTGCTGTCCATCTCTATCGCATCTTCGATCGAACTGTTTTCAAACCGGTCGAGCACTTCGCTGATTTGAGTGCCTAAGAAAGAAGAAATAATAGCCGGAGGAGCTTCGTTAGCCCCTAAACGATGTGCGTTTGTAGCCGAAGCAATACTTGCTTTTAGCAGCGAATTGTGCTTGTAAACCGCCATTAAGGTGTTTACTACGAACGTAATAAACAGTAAATTGTCTTCCCTGTCTTTTCCCGGTGAGAAAAGATTGATACCCGTGTCTGTTGCCATAGACCAGTTACAGTGTTTGCCGGATCCATTTACACCCATGAACGGCTTTTCGTGCAATAATACACGGAAGAAATGTTTTTCGGCAACCCGTTTCATCAATGACATAAGCAACTGATTGTGATCGTTTGCCAAATTGCACTCTTCAAAAATAGGAGCAAGCTCGAATTGATTAGGTGCAACTTCGTTGTGACGAGTTTTAACCGGAATGCCCAGTTTATAACATTCGATTTCCAGGTCTTTCATGAATTCTTGTACACGTGTAGGAATCGAACCGAAATAATGGTCGTCTAACTGCTGGTTTTTAGCACTTTCATGTCCTAAAAGCGTACGTCCTGTTAATGAAAGATCCGGACGAGCCGAGTATAGATCTTCGTCTACAAGAAAATACTCTTGTTCCCATCCGAGAAAAGTAGTGATTTTATTCACCTCTAATGAGAAAAAGTCGCACACCTCTTTCGCCGCTTTGTTTAATGCTTCAATAGAGCGGATAAGCGGCGTTTTATAGTCGAGTGCTTCTCCTGTGTAAGCAATAAAAATGGTAGGAATACAAAGCGTGTCATCTACAATAAATGCCGGTGAGGAGGGATCCCAAGCGGAATAACCACGTGCTTCGAACGTGTTTCTGAGTCCGCCGTTAGGAAAGCTCGATGCGTCCGGTTCCTGTTGAGCTAACAGTTTGCCGCTGAATTCTTCGATCAGTCCGCCGTTGCCATCGTGTTCCACAAAAGCATCATGTTTTTCCGCTGTTCCGTCGGTAAGCGGTTGAAACCAGTGTGTATAATGCGTAACACCTTTTTCGAGCGCCCACATACGCATACCGGCAGCAACATGATTTGCGATCTCCCTGTCTATGGGGGTGCCGTTATCAATTGCTTCCGTTAATAATCGGAACGTTTCTTTAGAGAGATACTTCTTCATGGCCTTACGATTAAACACGTTTTCGCCAAAGAAGTCGGATACTTTGCGATCCGGAACAAGAGCCGGAACAGCCTTGCGGTTAGATGCTCTTTCTACCGCATTGAAACGGAAAGTTGACATTTGTGTAGATTGATTTATGTTATAACGGCGTAAAGGTACGCAGTTTTTTGAATAGATATTCTAATATTTCCGATTAAGAATTTCACTATATATGATTGCTTTTCTTACTTCATCTACATCTTGTATATGAAAATCTTCCCTGGATATGTGATGATCTGTTTCGATAGGTTCTTCAAGAAGAATGTTGGTTTGTTGTATGGGAGACGAACCAATGGATTCACCCGAAAGGAAAGGCGAAGAGATAACAGTTGCAGCTTTCGTGCTTTTTGCGGCAACTTGCTTTTTCTCCGGTTTTTGTTTTGGCAAACGTTTGGGTTGTTGCTGGCCGTTCTGCATTTCTTGCAATATTTCCCAGAAACCTTTTCCCTGATCCGAACCGGGTGATGTGTCGACTTGTTGTTGGGGTTTAACAGGCTTTGCCGCAGACCGTTTTTTCTTCTTTTCGGAGAAAAGACCGCTTACTACCGCAATGGCGAGGAAAACAATATAAAGCCAATCACCCAGGTTGTCCATAACTTTGATTATTTTTGCACTTCAAATATAAAAATAAATAGTGGAACAGAAAATATATAACCTATATAAAAGCAATAAGGGTAACTTCTCAGCCACCCTTATCAAATTTAACCAAAACCTTAACTATGAAAAAATTTACGTTTTTCTGATGCAAATATAGCCCTAATAATTAATCGGGCAAATATTTCTAATCATGTTTTGTAGTAATATGATGTTTTTTTAGTAATTATTAATAAATATAAACTTAATGGAAACAGAAGACAAGGGTGCGGACTTAAAATCTGCTACTCCTAATTTAGAAAAAAAGCTGTTTATTGAAACTTACGGCTGTCAGATGAATGTGGCAGACACGGAGGTAGTGGCGTCTATCATGCAAATGGACGGTTATGTGGTGACTGAAGATGTAAACGAAGCTGACGCGGTTTTTGTAAACACCTGCTCTGTGCGTGATAATGCCGAACAACGGGTGTATAACCGGCTTCAGTACTTTCAATCATTAAAAAAGAAGAAAAAGAATCTTATCGTAGGTATTCTGGGTTGTATGGCGGAACGTGTGAAGGAAGAGTTGATCAATTCTCATCAGGTGGATTTAGTGGTGGGGCCCGATTCTTACTTAGACCTGCCGTCGTTGGTAGGAGCAGCCGAGTCCGGAGAAAAAGCAATTAATGTTCAGCTCTCGAAACAGGAGACTTATAAAGATGTGATCCCGCTAAAACTGGGCGGACAACGTATCTCGGGATTTATTTCTATCATGCGTGGTTGTGATAAGTTCTGTACGTATTGTATTGTGCCATACACGCGTGGTCGCGAAAGAAGCCGCGATGTGGAAAGTATTCTGAACGAAGTGCGTGATATGAAGGAAAAAGGCTTCCGTGAAATTACACTTTTAGGTCAGAACGTAAACTCCTATGCGTTTAAAAGAGCAGAGGATGATGTCGTGACTTTTGCCATGCTGCTTGAAATCGTGGCCGAAGCGGCTTATCCGATGCGCGTACGATTCACCACGTCACATCCCCGTGATATGGGCGATGACATGCTTTATGTAATGGCAAAACATGACAATCTGTGTAAGCATATTCATTTGCCCGCACAGTCCGGAAGTTCGCGTATGCTGAAAATAATGAATAGAAAATACACGCGCGAATCCTATATGGAAAAGATAGCGGCAATCCGTCGTATATTGCCGGAGTGTTCAATTACCACCGATCTGTTTTGCGGATTCCACTCCGAAACGGAAGAGGACTATCAGGAAACGCTTGCTATGATGAAGGAAGTAGGCTACGACACCTCCTTTATGTTTAAATACTCCGAACGCCCCGGCACTTATGCTGCCAAGCATTTGCCGGACGACGTGCCTGAAGACGAGAAAATTCGTCGTTTGCAAGGCATGATCGATTTGCAGAACAAATTATCGGAAGAAAGTAACCTTCGCGATATAGGTAAGACTTTCGACGTGCTGATTGAAGGTTTTTCTAAACGCTCCCGCGAGCAATTATTCGGGCGTACGGGTCAGAATAAAGTTGTGATCTTTGATAAGCGCAATTATCATGTTGGGCAAGTGGTGAAAGTTAAAATAAACCGGGCTACCTCTGCCACAATGTTTGGTGAGCCGGTAGAAGAATAATATAAGGATTATATCTATCCGTCAACTCGTAATCACGAACTAACAAAGCGGGGTTACGGGGGCTGGAGGCAGGTAAAAAACAGGGCTTGATTTGCTGTTTTTTACCTGCTTTTTATGTTGCTGAAAATCAGCGAGTTGTTTATGCGGAAAAACATAAAGGTTATTTTTGAAAAAATAAAGGATATCTTTTCAAAAATAAAGGATATCTTTTTTTTTATATAGTAATGTAAAAAACAGCCGCTGTTTTAAAACGAATTTTACAGGTTGATTGTATGTACCAACCGGGTTTTCTTGTTAAATTATGGTAATGGGTAGGGTTCTTAGGTAAATAATTCGTTATTTTGCAGAAAAATTGGGCGGTTTGTTGTCTTTACATAGCTGCTCTGTTCTGTAAATTAAAAAGGTATCGTCAGATGGCTGATAATAAAAAGATTAGTTCGGTTTCTTTCTTCAATTCCCGTCTTACTTCTATAATAAGCATTGCCTTGGTGCTGTTTTTGTTAGGTCTTGTTTTTTTAATCGGACTGTTAGGTAATAAACTATCTGTATATGTGAAAGAGAATATGTCTTTTTCAATTATTCTTAAAGACAACCAAAAAGAGGCAGACATCAAAAAGGTTCAAAAAACATTGGATGCGCAACCCTTTATAAAGTCTACCAATTACATATCCAAAGAGCAGGCCGTAAGGGAGTTGGAAGAGGAGTTGGGCGAAAATCCGGAAACGTTTCTGGGCTTTAATCCCTTGCAGGCTTCTATCGAAGTAAAGCTGAATTCCGAATATGCCAATGTAGATAGTATGGCCATTATCGAGAAACAGATAAAAAGCTACACTTCCGTGTCTGACTTGCTTTACAGGAAAGATATGATGGAGATGGTGAACGAAAACATGAAGAAAATAGGTTTTGTTCTTCTGGGGCTGGCCGTGTTGCTGATGACTATTTCTTTTGTTCTGATCAGTAATACAATTCGACTTTTAATTTATTCGAAACGTTTTTTGATTCATACCATGAAATTGGTCGGTGCGACATCCGGGTTTATCCGTGCGCCGTTTATTCGTTATAATATGGTTAGCGGTATATTTGCCTCCTTGCTGGCAATATTGATGCTAACCTCTGCGTTATATTATTTACAACGGGAAATATTAAGCGGATTCATTCAGATATTGGATTTGACTACACTGCTTGCGGTTTATGGCGTAGTGTTGATTCTGGGTGTTTTGTTGTCTGTATTTGCCACAATCGTTTCTGTGAATAAATATCTTCGTTTAGGAGTAGATAAATTATACTATATATAAATATAAAGAAAAGATGACTAAAAGAGACTTTGCTTTTGGTAAGGAAAATTTTATCCTGATTGCTGTAGCCGTTGTGTTCATAGTGATTGGTTTTGTGTTGATGAGTGGTGGAGGCCCTGTGGATGAAGTATCCTTTAACCCTGAAATATTTAGCGCGCGGAGAATTGTGATTGCTCCAATCGTTACAATGTTAGGATTTCTTTTGATGATAGCCGGTATTCTTGTTAACAGTAAAGGAAAAGAAACGGCCGAATGAGTTGGATAGAAGCATTGGTGCTTGGTATAATTCAAGGACTTACTGAGTTTTTGCCCGTGAGTAGTAGCGGGCATCTTATTATTGGTGGTGAGATTTTCGGACTGAGTGGAGAGGAAAATCTGACTTTTGCCATTGTTGTACATGCGGGCACCGTATTGAGTACAATCGTTGTGTTGTGGCCGGAAGTGTCTACACTCTTCAAAGGCTTTTTTAGTTTTAAATGGAATAAAGAGACGCAATTTGTCGCCAAGATATTGCTATCAATGATACCGGTTTGTATTGTCGGTTTGTTCTTTAAAGATTATGTTGAAGCGCTTTTTGGCAACGGATTATTGTTGGTTGGTTGTATGCTGCTTATAACAGCGGCGTTGCTGGCTTTTTCATATTACGCAAAACCTCGTTTGAAAGAAGAAATTGGTTATAAAGACGCATTTCTGATTGGTTTAGTACAGGCATGTGCTGTTTTACCCGGACTTTCCCGTTCGGGCTCAACAATTGCAGCCGGTTTATTGTTGGGTAATAAGAGAGAGCTTGTGGCCAAGTTTTCTTTCCTGATGGTTATCATCCCTATTTTAGGTGAAGCATTTCTGGATATGCTGAAAGGTGGCTTCTCAGCAGAAGCGTCCGGTATACCTGCCGTTTCGTTGGTAGTTGGTTTCCTTGCTGCTTTTGTATCCGGTGCTTTAGCATGTAAATGGATGATTAAACTGGTAAGTAAAGGTAAGCTGATTTACTTTGCTTATTATTGTATGTTTGCAGGTTTGTGTGCGGTTATATATTCGTTGATTTAAGAGCAGATGGATTTTATTGCGGGAGAAGTTCTCTTTTTTAATAAGCCACTAACGTGGACATCATTTGATTTAGTAAATAAGTTTCGGTATAAATTATCCCGAAAACTGAATGTGAAAAAAATAAAGGTGGGTCATGCGGGCACTTTGGATCCGTTGGCCACGGGTGTTATGATTATCTGCACGGGAAAGGCTACTAAACGGATTGATGAGTTTCAGTATCAAACCAAAGAGTATGTCGCTACAATCAAGCTGGGGCAAACCACTCCTTCTTTTGATTTGGAAACGGAGGTTGATCATGAATACCCGACCGAACATATATCAAGAGCGCTTTTAGATCAGGTGTTACCCAATTTTATCGGAAAGATCGAACAGGTTCCCCCTGTTTATTCGGCTTGTAAAATAGAGGGTAAAAGAGCGTACGAACTGGCACGCGAAGGAAAAGAAGTTGAGCTCAAGTCTAAAACATTAGTTATAGATGAGCTGGAGCTATTATCCTGTGAGTTGCCTGTTCTAAAACTCCGGATTGTTTGCAGCAAAGGTACTTATATCAGGGCATTAGCCAGAGATATCGGACTGGCGCTCGGTTCCGGTGCTCATTTGATTGCTTTGGAACGTACCCGTATAGGGGATGTGACGCTGGATAAATGTATGAGTCCGGAAGACATAGATTCGTTTCTGGAGCAAGTAGTAATAGAAGAAAAAGAAAATAAATAAAGTTCATTATGAAGTTATCAAAATTCAAATTTAGTTTACCAACAGAATTGATCGCTCTTAATCCTACCAAAAACAGGGATGAGGCGAGATTGATGGTGGTGCATCGTAAAACCGGTGAGGTTGAGCATCGTGACCATTTCAAGGATATCCTTGAATATTTCGACGAGAAAGATGTGTTTATCTTTAATAATACAAAAGTATTCCCTGCCAGATTGTATGGAAACAAAGAGAAGACAGGTGCTCGTATCGAGGTTTTTTTGTTGCGCGAACTGAATCCTGATTTACGCCTGTGGGACGTACTGGTTGATCCGGCCCGTAAAATTCGTATCGGAAATAAATTGTATTTCGGTGAAGATGACTCCATGGTTGCGGAAGTGATTGATAATACTACTTCACGTGGACGTACGTTGCGTTTCCTTTATGATGGCGATCACGATGAATTCAAGAAAGCATTGTATGCGTTGGGTGAAACTCCGCTTCCAAAATACATTGAACGCGAAATTAACGGAGATGATGAAGAGAGATACCAGAACATTTTTGCTTCCGAAGAAGGTGCGGTTGTGGCTCCTGCGGCAGGTTTGCACTTCAGCCGTGAGCTGATGAAAAGACTTGAGATTAAAGACTGTCGTTTTGCGTTTCTTACGCTACATTCCGGTTTAGGTAACTTCCGTGATATTGATGTGGAAGACCTGACAAAGCATAAAATGGACTCGGAGGAAATGATCGTTAACGCTGAAGCTGTTCGTGTCGTAAATGAAGGAAAAGACGCCGGAAAACAGATATGTGCTGTCGGAACTTCTGTTATGCGTGCGATCGAAACCGCGGTAAGTACAGACGGACATTTGAAAGAATTTGCCGGATGGACAAATAAGTTTATTTTCCCTCCGTATGATTTTAGTGTAGCTACAAGCATGGTAACAAACTTCCACATGCCTTATTCTACTTTGCTGATGATGTCTGCTTCATTTGCCGGTTACGATCTGATGATGGATATTTACCAGCAAGCGATAAAAGAAAAATATCGTTTCGGAGCGTATGGAGATGCGATGTTGATCATTTAATATGGCAAAAGTATTTATAAGTCTGGGCACCAATCTGGGCGACCGGCATAATAATATGTTAACAGCTATTGCGCTGTTGGCAGAAAGGGTAGGAAAGATTCTTGCCCTTTCTGATTTATTCCAAACCGCACCATGGGGCTTTGATTCAGACAATCATTTTCTGAACGCGGCTTTGGAGCTGGAAACCGACCTTCAGCCTTTGGAACTGCTGGAAATAACGCAGGATATTGAGCGGAAGATGGGGCGAACGGAAAAAAGTAACGGTGCCTATGCTGATCGGCTGATCGATATTGACCTGCTTATGTATGATGATCTTGTTTTGAACACTCCTTTGCTTACCTTACCCCATCCACTGATGTTAGAGCGCGAATTTGTATTGAAACCATTGGTTGAAATTGCCGCCGATGTTGTTCATCCGGTAACGAAAGAAACGATTCGTCAATTGTATGATCGGTTGCTTTCATAATAAATAAGGTTAAAATTGTCGTGTGATAACGATTAAATACTAAATTTGCGAATTATAGAATTGACGTGGATAGATTTGTCTTTGATTGCAACCACGGGAAAAAATGCTAAAACAAATATTCTTCCTGTTGTTTGTCTTCCAGACAATTTCCTATCGTCAATTCATTACAAATAATCAATTTAAGTTAGTAATGAGTTATTTATTCACCTCCGAATCGGTGTCTGAAGGGCACCCCGATAAAGTAGCCGATCAAATATCGGATGCTTTGCTTGATGAGTTTCTGGCGTATGACAGAAATTCGAAAGTTGCTTGCGAAACTCTTGTAACAACCGGGCAGGTTGTTCTTGCTGGAGAGGTTAAATCGAAAGCATACGTAGATGTGCAGGAAGTTGCCCGCACAGTCATTGAACAGATCGGTTATACAAAGAGCGATTACCAGTTTGAAGCAAAATCATGCGGTGTACTCTCCGCTATTCACGAACAGAGTGGCGATATTAACCGTGGTGTAGAGCGTCAGGATCCTTACAATCAGGGAGCAGGAGACCAGGGAATGATGTTTGGTTATGCAACCAACGAAACCAACAATTATATGCCGTTAGCATTAGATCTGTCTCACTCGTTGTTGCAGGAGCTGGCATTGATACGAAAGAAGGAAATCAATCTGATGCCGTATCTTCGTCCGGATGCGAAGAGTCAGGTAACGATCGAATATGATGATAATGGCAAACCGCTTCGTATTGATACCATTGTTGTTTCTACTCAGCACGATGAATTCGTACAAACAAAAGGCATCTCTCAGGAAGAAGCGGATCTGGCGATGCAACGGCGCATTGCGAATGATGTGAAAAGCATCCTTATCCCTCGTGTGAAAGCACATTATCCGAAGCATGTACAGGAACTGTTCAATGATAATATTATCTATCATGTAAATCCGACAGGTAAGTTTGTTATCGGTGGGCCTCATGGAGATACCGGTCTTACCGGACGTAAAATCATTGTAGATACATACGGAGGAAAGGGTGCTCATGGTGGTGGTGCTTTCTCCGGAAAAGATCCTTCCAAAGTGGATCGTTCGGCAGCCTACGCAGCTCGGCATATAGCGAAAAACTTAGTTGCCGCCGGAGTTGCTGACGAAATACTCGTGCAAGTGTCTTATGCAATCGGTGTGGCCAAACCCATGAACATTTTTGTAAACACGTATGGTCGTTCGAATGTGTCTTTGACAGATGGCGAAATTGCGGAAAAGATTTGGAATCTGTTCGATATGCGTCCTAAAGCTATCGAAGAGCGATTAAAATTAAGAAACCCGATTTATCTCGAAACAGCCTCTTACGGACACATGGGGCGTACTCCTCAAACAGTGACAAAAACGTTTACTTCACGTTACATTCCGCAACCGGTCGTTTGCGAAGTAGAGTTGTTTACCTGGGAAAAACTTGATTACGTAGATAAGATAAAAGAAGCGTTCGGATTGAAATAAACACGCTGAAATTCGTGCGAAAAGCTGTTTTTAGTCTTCTTATAAGACTGAAAACAGCTTTTTTATTTAAAAAGGGGCGCACAGCACGTGCGTCTCTACAATAATATTTACCCTCACCCTTCTTCCTGTGTTTTTTCCATGTCTTTTACTTTTCGGAATAGGTCTGAGGCAAAGATGAAGTCGTTTAGTGCTTGGTTGTTTGATGTGATTACCTGATGTTTGTTGCCTTGCCATTCTAAGATTCCTTCTTTGATAAAGATGATGTTATCTCCGATATTCATAACCGAATTCATGTCGTGCGTATTGATCACTGTCGTCATGTTGTATTCTTTGGTGATGGAATAAATCAGGTCGTCGATGATGAGCGACGTTTTGGGGTCAAGACCGGAGTTTGGCTCATCACAAAAAAGATATTTAGGTTGCAGCGCGATGGCACGGGCAATGGCGGCACGTTTCATCATTCCCCCGCTTATTTCAGAAGGATATAAATGTCCGGCTTCCGATAAGTTTACACGCTCAAGGCAGAATTCTGCCCGTTTTTTTCGTTCACGTGTCGAGTCTTTAGAAAACACATCTAAGGGGAACATCACGTTCTCAAGCACGGTCATACTGTCAAACAAGGCCGACCCTTGAAATAGCATTCCCATTTCCCGGCGCAGCAACTTTAGTTCCTTTTTGTTCATGTTCAGGAAGTTGCGCTTGTCGTATAGAACCTCTCCCGTGTCCGGTTTCATCAATCCGATGATGTTTTTGATCAGTACCGTTTTGCCGGAACCGCTTCGTCCGATAATCAGATTGGCTTTTCCATCCTCAAACTGTGCGCTAATATCGTGCAGGACAGTGCGTCCGTCAAAAGATTTCGTAAGATTTTTAACCTCTATCATTTTAGGTAAGCATTAAGTGGGTTAAGATAACATCAGCCAAAAGAATCATTACGCTGCTCATAACAACCGCGTTAGTACTTGCTTTACCTACTTCCAAAGCACCTCCTTTAACATAATAGCCGAAGAAAGCAGCGATAGACGAGATGATGAAAGCGTATATGATTGATTTAATGATAGAATACCAGATGTAGAAGGAATTGAAATAAAACTGCAAGCCGTATTCAAAAGAAGCCGGCGTCATACCGTTGCCAGAAACATAACTGGCCGCTATCCCCCCCAGAATTCCGGTGAACATACTGAAGATCACAAGCACGGGGATAAACAACATAAGTCCGGCTATTTTAGGCATTATCAGGTAATTGGCAGAATTAACACCCATAATTTCCATTGCGTCGATTTGTTCGGTCACGCGCATGGTTCCGATTTCGGAAGCGATATTACTACCTACTTTACCGGCAAGGATCAAACACATGATGGAAGACGAAAATTCCAGCAGAATGATCTCGCGGGTTGTATAACCGATTGTAAACTTAGGGATTAACGGCGAACTAATGTTCAACGATATCTGGATTGCGATAACCGTTCCGATAAATATCGATATGATGATAACGATCCATAATGAGTCGACACCCAACTTATAGATTTCACGTATCAATTGTTTGAAGAACATATTCCACCGGTCGGGAAGTGTAATCGATTTCTTCATCAGGAGCGTATATTCTCCCATTGTATGTAATGCTTTGTACATTTCTGTTTCTTTGATTTAGAAGATGCAAATATAAGTTATTTATACTAACACTAATAGCTAAAAGATGTTGTTGCCAAGAATAACAGTCGTTTTCTATTGGCATAAAGCTTTTTAATTCAGCAGTAAATTATACATTTATTTGTAGGAACAATAATTAACCAGTATGATACATCTATAAGAGCCTGCTAAAATATTGCTCGTTTCCGTTTTGACAAATTGATACTAAAACAGCCGTTTTTGTATTCATCTATAGATGGCATGATTGTTAACAGGTGTTTAGTGGTGGTGTTGAAAAGTAAATGAATGCTAATAAAGAACGAAAACTCCTTTTAAAAACCCGAAATCATCCCTTTTTCTCTCATAATCACACGAACGCTTCCGGGAAAATAAACTGATAACTTTTGTGAGACATCCTTTATGTTTTTAAAAATAACCTTTATGTTTTAAAAAATATCCTTTATCCTGAAAAACACATAGTAATATAGTTTTTAACAATAAAAGAGTACGATTGAAAACTGCGATAAATCGATTCTGAGACACTGAAGGCGTAAATGGGGCGATGGTTTGTTTTTTCAATAAAACGCGTTGAGGAATCATTAAAATAAACGGGTGGCAATTTGTTTGGAAAAAGACTGTTTTTCTTACTTTTTTGATTAACCTGATCGCTGTGGAGCAATCTGATATATAGCAGATATCTGCCTTAAACAGTTGTTGATTGGTGAAAGAACGTTAAACGTGTAAGCCTGCATTTAAAACGCGATTAAATTCTGTTACTTTGCAGTAAATCTTTAGTTATGACAGACGATCAGCAAATGGTACTCCGCACGGAGGATCTGGTAAAAAAATATAGAACCCGTACTGTGGTGAACCATGTTTCTATCAATGTGAAGCAGGGCGAGATTGTAGGTTTACTCGGTCCGAACGGTGCCGGAAAAACAACTACATTTTATATGACCGTAGGACTTGTCACGCCTAACGAGGGTAAGATTTTTCTGAATGATATGGAGATCACAAAATTTCCGGTCTATAAAAGAGCCCGAAACGGAATTGGTTACCTTGCCCAAGAAGCCTCTGTGTTCCGTAAAATGACGGTTGAAGATAACATTCGTTCCGTACTGGAAATGACCGAAACCACCCCCGAATACCAGAAAGAAAAATTAGAAAGCCTGATTGCTGAATTCGGCCTGTATAAAGTGCGGAAAAATCTGGGAGACCAGTTATCCGGAGGAGAACGCCGTCGTGTGGAGATTGCCCGTTGTTTGGCCATAGACCCGAAGTTCATCATGCTTGACGAACCCTTTGCCGGAGTCGATCCGATCGCCGTACAAGACATTCAAGCCATTGTAGCAAAGCTAAAGCACAAAAACATCGGTATCCTTATCACCGACCACAACGTATACGAAACCCTAAGCATAACCGACCGTGCCTACCTGTTATTTGAAGGAAAAGTATTGTTTCAGGGCACAGCCGAACAATTAGCCGAAAACGAAATTGTCCGCGAAAAATACTTAGGAAAAGACTTCCAACTACGAAAAAAAGTCTTTTAACCCCCCTTCACAGTCACCCAAAGCCAGTAAAAGCATCTCATCCCATCAGACTATTCTTTAACGAAGCCCCATGCAGAGATCTCTCCACTTCGGTCGGAATGATAAAGAGGGATAGTCGGGTTGACAGGAAAGGGTGGTCGAGATGACAAAAAAGATGATTCCTACCCAGAAAAGAGCGCGATGCCGCGAAAAGCGGCGAGCCGTGAAAAAAACCGGCCTCATTGGATGAGCGTTAAGAAAAACACGGAGCGAAAGCGTTAAAAACAAATCGTTGTTTGAGCGCAGCGAGTTTTCGATTTGTTTAGCGAAAGCGCAGTGTTTTTTAGCGAAGGAAGTGCAGCCTTGATCTTTTTTGCTTCGTTTTTTGGATCAAGCCAAAAAATGATGTGGGGTCGCAGGGGTGAAACCCCTTAAAACCCTGCCCCATCCGCTGTCATGCTGAGCCTGTCGAAGCATCTCATCCCATCAGACTATTCTTTAACGAAGCCATACGCAGAGATCTCTCCACTTCGGTCGAGATGACAGTGGAGGGGTGGTCGCGATGACAAAGAGGGGTGTCGGAATGACAAAGAGGAAGGATTGTGATAACAGGAAAAATGTCAGTATAAAACAAAAAAAAACGAACTGAAATACCTAATTTCATTTCGGGCTAATTATTTCTTTATATAGAACTACTCTATTTTTTACTCTTTCTTTTGTTCGTTTCAGGAGACTGACGACAATCCCAGATATCATATACGTAAATTACATCACTGCCAATGTAGTATACCACTTTATACGTGCTTGTAACAACCAACGAGCGGTAAATTAGAGGTTCATCTTCTAATAAAAATTCAACAGCAGCCATTTCCGGAAAATCCTTCAACTTCATTACTGCTGTTTTTATTTGCCTTACTATCTTCCTGGCCGCCCTCTCGCTATACTCTTTCTTATAGTAATCTGTTATTTCTTTTAAACTTTCCTTTGCAGGTGAAAGCCATATTAGAACCATGTTTCAACCTCTTTCATAAATTCTTCATGCTCAATACCGCCACCATTATCAGCCTCTTCTTTACCTCTGGCTAATCGACCTTTCAATTCATCCAATGTATATTGGCAAGGCATATTATCACCCTTAGCCTTTTTCAATTTACGGTAATATTTTTGTATTTTTTCCAATATAACATTATCTTGTTCATTGTCAATATCTTGCAGTATTTTCGCTTTTAATTCTAAAGTAGTCATAGTAACCCCCTTTCTTATTCGTTATATATGCAAATATACAAAAATAAATACCAACCGTAGCAACAACCGCTCATCATTCAAAACCAAACCAATACACATTAATAAACAACCAATAACCACTGTCATGCTGAGCCTGTCGAAGCATCTCACCGCAACCCCTTGTCATGCTGAGCTTGTCGAAGCATCTCATACCGTCAGACTATTCTTAACCGAAGCCATATACAGAGATCTCGCCACTCCGGTCGAGATGACAAAGAGGGGTGTCGGAATGACAAAGAGGAACGGTCGGGATGACAGGAAAGGATGTCGAGAAGACAAAAAAGATGGTTCTTATCCAGAAAAAAGCGCGATGCCGCGAAAAGCGGCGAGCCGTGAAAAAACCGGCCTCATTGGATGAGCGTTAAGAAAAACACGGAGCGAAAGCGTTAAAAACAAATCGTTGTTTGAGCGCAGCGAGTTTTCGATTTGTTTAGCGAAAGCGCAGTGTTTTTTAGCGAAGGAAGTGCAGCCTTGATCTTTTTTGCTTCGTTTTTTGGATCAAGCCAAAAAATGATGTGGGGTCGCAGGGGTGAAACCCCTTAAAACCCTGCCCCATCCACTGTCATGCTGAGCTTGTCGAAGCATCTCATCCCATCAGACTATTATATAACGAAGCTTTATGCAGAGATCTCTCCACTTTGGTCGAGATGACAAAGAGGGATGGTCGGGTTGACAAAGAGGAGCGGTCGGGTTGACAGGAAAGGGTGGTCGGGTTGACAGGGAGGAACAGTCGCGATGACAAAGAGGAACGGTCGCGATGACAAAGAGGTTGGTTGTTTATTAAAGAAATATGGATTATCATTGTATTGTCTATTTGTATTATCTCTTTGTATTTACGATAAATTTAAATTCTATGAAAACATCAATTGATTTACATCACCGGAGTTCTACCCGGGGAAAAAACTTTTCGGGCAGTTTGTTTGTCCGGATCATTCGCGAACGGAAATCAGCAAGTATAACATTACCCTATACGCTGTTTCCCGAAGAGTGGGATCGGAACCGTAAACGTGTGCGCTGGGAGGATGCGCCAAAGTCGCGGTTGGATTACCTGAGCCGTGTGGAACGGGAAACTGTTCAGGTGCTCAGTTGTTTGCGTCAGTTGGCCGACCGGTTGGCATTGAAGGGGGCATTTTCATCGCTTGAACTTGTTGCCGCGTACCGGTTGAAAACTTCAGGATGTTCTTTCTTCTCCTTTGCATCATCGCTGTGTGAAGAGATGCGCGCCGCGGGAAAGATCAGTTCTGTCCGTTCGTACACTACGGCCTTACTTCGGCTGAAGAATTTTACCGGCAACGGGAGTCTTTCTTTTTCGGACATTACGCCGCGATTGATCAGCTCGTTGGAGGAACATTTGCAAAAGGAAGGCATGAGCCGCAACACTACCTCTTCTTATATGCGAAGCCTTCGCGCTATATATAACAAGGCGGTGGAGTCGGGTAGGGCAGACCGCACCGGTATCGATCCTTTTATGAATGTATATACGGGAGTGGACGAAACACGTAAACGCGCGCTTTCGGAGAAGGAGATCAACCGGATTGCGAAACATGTTCGTGATTTTTCGGCAGACGAATGCAGCCCTTCGGAAGAAGAGAAGCTGCAAAAGGCGCGTCGTTACTTTCTGTTTGCTTTTCTGGCGCAGGGCATGTCGTTTGTCGATATGGCTTTTCTCCGCAAAACGGATATCCGTGGCAACCAGATCTGTTACCGCCGCCGTAAAACGGGTCAGCGTATAGTAGTGAGTATTACGCCGGAGTTGCGAAAGCTGATCCACAGTTACGCTGACCAGGTGAAAAACTCGCCTTATGTGCTTCCGGTTATTTCCCGTCCGGGCGAAAACGAGTTTCTGCAATATGAGAGCGCGCTTCGTCTGCAAAATAAATGGTTGAAACGGCTTACGGCTAATCTTTCCACGCACGTTGCCCGTCATACGTGGGCTACTATCGCGCGTCGTAAGAATCTTCCTGTGGGTCTGATCAGTGAATGCCTGGGCCATACGTCCGAAAAGACCACCCGTATTTATCTGGGAGCTTTCGATGGGCGTGCGTTGGCGGATGCGAATAAGAAAGTTACTTGCTTTTTAAGTTAACTATTGTTAATGGGCTGTGGTTTATAAAATTGTTTTTTACCTTTGCTCCTGTAAAATTAATGTTGTTAATCAAGACCTATACTAACTAAGTGTCGGAATGTAAAGACATAATTGGCTGTAAAAAACCGAAACCATTTAATCCTTTTACTTAACTTTTCAAAGCTTTTTGTGTAGATTAACTATCAAATTCATCCATTAAACGGAACTTCCATACAGTGGTTAGCTATATATATCCGCTTTGATTGTGTTTGCCCATAAAATCCGGGTTGTCATCACTTATTTTATAAGCGAGCGTACCCTTTTTTCGTCATTCAACAGGTAAAAACACGTGTCGACAAGTATGCTTTTAAGCAACTTAGGTGTTTTTATCGGTCTGATACTCAGAAGCTGTAGTTGATTATGGTTTCCGAGCCGGACCGGCTATACCCGTTTTCTGTTAATTTTTAGAGGAGAAAATAAGGAGTCACCTCCAAACTTATTTTTAGTTCGGCAACGTACTTATTTTATATCCTTATGGGCTGCATCTATCACTTAATTAGTTGTTAAACCTTCAATAGAAGATTAAATAACCCTGTAATAAAGGTTTGTCTTTTTCTCTGCTGTTTTTATCACCCGGGCTTATCTGCCGCCAAGTGTAAAAGACAAGCAATACTTGTTTTTGAACAGTAACATAGTCATAATTTTGGTTCATAATACATTGTAAATTACCTTGTTTAAAAAACGCTTACAATTTTTCTTTTCGTAGTGTTGTAATATCCGCCTAACGGATGCTATACAAAACATATTTTTTCAATTTTTACGCCTGATTGTTTTCCCAATGTTTTCAGGCCTAAAAATGTTGAGGTTTTAATTTAATCAATCCGCTAACTAATAGCGTTTTAACACGCTCGCAAATAGACATTCCGACACTTAGTTAGTACCGGAATAAGCGAACTGTTCTATATGACTTTGTTCATGGAGATTAGCTGCTGAAAGACTGCCAAAGAAATAAACGATTACATATAAAAAAGAGGTGTTCTGTGGTGTGTACCACGGGGTGGAGAGTATTTGCTTTTATTTTACATTATAAATATATATTAAGTATTTCTATTATTAATTAAACAGATTTTGAAAATGAAAAAGAATTTCAAATTTTCGGCTTTAGTAGCCATGGCATTAATGGCCGGTTTCAGCAGTTGTTCAAACGAGAACGAACCTACGGAAATCAGCAAAGAAACGAAATCGGTTACATTGAAATTGGACCTGAGCTCTCCCACCACTTATGCGGACGAAGCTTCAGCTACAGGCACTACCGCTACGCTTAGCAATGGGTATGTGTATTTTGTGAAAACTGGCGGAGCGATTGATCGAGTGGTTGCAATGTCATTATCTCCGGCTCCGGGTGAAGCAGATATCAATACGATCGCTACTGCCGGTCATACTGAAACGGGTGTTGACGGAGCCGTTCAAACTATTTATGTTGTTGGTAATGTACCTGCTTCTTTGAACGCTACATTGTCTGCTGCAACAACTCTTAGTGCGGTTGAAACTGCGGTGCTGGCTATTGCCGATCAAGCTACGGTAGCTAATGTAACGCTGCAAGGACAGAGCGGTCTTTCTGTTAGTCCTACAGCGACTAATGTGTATACGGCTACTGTGACCATCAAACCGGTTGTTTCTCGTTTTGAGATCGCGCAGATTGAATACGATAACTCGACTGCCGCATCTTTAGTCGACCCAATTACCGGATTTAGCGTAGAGGGTATTTTCGTGAATAACACGTATCGGGCTATGCAATTTGACGGTACTGTATCAAGCTTGCTTTACAACGGTCCTACTGCTGCTGCAAACTTCACTGCTGCTAATTATGGTTCCTTGGCTGATTTAGGACTCCCATTAGGTTCATCAAGTGTAAGTTCACTAACGAAAGTTCCTAACACTACCCCAGGAGTTTGGGCTTACCAGTTCTTCCCAGTTGATGCTACAGCTGCTAATCCATCTCCCGACGCGCTTCCGGAGTTAGTAATTAAATTAGACAATTTCACGAGTACCGGTGGTACAATAACCGGAACACAATGGATTACTATTGCTCAGTTCAAGGACGCTTCAACCGGTTTGGTGATTGATAAATTTGATGCGAATAATATTTATAAAATTGCGAATATCAAATTTGATAACAGCAATTTAAGTGCAACTCCTTCTACTACAACTAAGGATATCACGGTATATGTAACTGTTCAGGCTTGGGATACAGTAAATGTAGACCCTGTTTTATGATCGGTTTAATATAAAAAGGAATTTATAAACCTTAACTATATAAGCGGGGAGGGCATCCCTCCGGTCTGTTTTCTGATTGGCGCCGCCCTCTTCCGCTTTACAAACTTATCAATCCGGTCTTTTGCTTTGATCCGGTCTAAATGTCTTACAAATGAAATGGTTTAAAACGATATTAATTCTTTCACTGCCGCTGCTGCTTTGTTGTTGTTTGCATGACAACGGAGGGAGTTGCCCATCCGATCGTAACCACCTGCTGCTGTTCAACTATCCCGATTTTCAGTCACGCATAAGTTGTGTGAACCTGGGTGTTTTTGATTCGTTGGGTGTTTGCGTGGAGAGTAGGTGTGTGGAGAAAGAGGAATTAATGTCTCTTCAAGGTATTGGTCTTTCGCTTGCGGAGGGTGATTATACCGTTGTTTGCTGGGGTAATGTGCTCGAAAATACGGTACTCAGCGGCTTTTCCGTGGGGTGTTTCTTCGAAGAGGTGGAAGTATGCCACCCGAACCTGAACACCGACCTGCCGATACCGACCACCGACCCGTTATATTACGGCACACAGACTTTTACCGTTGATTATTCCGCCGTACAGCCGGATACGGTTTTTTTTCGTCCTGCCCATATCGGGCTTGATATTCATGTGCGCGGCATCGACGCACCACAGCTTAGGGAAGCGGCTTCGTTTCCGCTTATCGGCATCAGCCATACGCGTACGTCTTTCGGTTACGCGATGCAATGTCTGGGAAAGTTTGCTGATTATTATCCTCCTGTTGTTTTTGAACCGATAAATAAAATGGCACATACCTCACTGAATGTATTACGCTTTTCGGAAGCAGATGATTTAGAAGTGGTTTTATACGATACGCATACGGGAAAGTCCCGTTTTTCGGTCTCGCTTTCCTCCTTTGTCCGTAAACACGGAATCGAGATCACGGAAGACAATGAGGTGCTTGTCCCGATCTATTTAGAAATAGTAAACACAACTGTCCGGGTTACTGTGGAACCTTGGAAAGAAACTCCGGTGGATCAGTCCTAAAAAGAAATTGAACGAATGAAAATAAAGAAAAACTTTGCTTTTTTCCCTGCCGTTACCCGTGTATTGGCTTTTATGTTCGTGCTCTCGCTTACTGCCTGTAGTGATGAGGAGGCGGTGAACCCGACGGGTACGGGAGGAGATGAAAAAGAAATTGTGCTGACGCTTTCTACCGGAAAAGGGCTCTCGCCCACCACCCCGTCTACCTACGCGTTGACGATGACGGACGAAGCCACGATAGCCGGCGTTGATGTTCTTTCCTTCCTCAACGACGGTTCCGGCACTTATTACTATGAGAAAAGGCAACAGCCCCTTTCCGCAGGTGGCAACGGCTATAGCTTTAAAGTCGCGAACCACAGCCAAAGCCAGCGGTTTGTGGTGCTGACCAACGCGAGTGCCGCGTTGACGGCTGTTACGCTAACACCTGCCGACAAGCTGGATGATGTGTTGCAGAAATTAGAACTGGCAAACACGGGCGAATGGCAGGGAAACAGAATCCCGATGTACGGCTGCACGGCACCACTAAAGGCGGATACGCTCAGCCGTATCGATCTGAAACTGATCCGTATGCTGGCGCGCATGGATGTTAGTGTGAAGAGTGGTGTTGATTTTAAACTGACCAACGCCCGACTATATAATATACCGCTTAACGGACGGGTAGCCTATAGTGAACTGCCTACCGCTTGGGATGCTGCTAAATTTACGGTGCTGGCTCCCACGCTACCGGCATCTGTACAAAAGCAGGAAAAGCCTGCCGTTGTGTTCAAGGCGGACGCTTCGGGTATAATCCGGCGTGAGATCTACCTGTTTGAATCCGGTAAACCTCTGAACCGCGACCATGCCACCGCGCTTGTGGTGGGCGGTTTGTATAACTACTCGACCAATAAGAACGATACGACCTATTACCGCATCGACATACCCGAGTTTGTGAATGGAACGGAGCAACCCAACTCGTTGGGCGAAATTTTACGCAACCATTCTTATGATATAAAAATACAGGGAGTAACGGGCAAAGGTAGCGATACGCCCGATGAGGCTTTTTATACGATCGCCAATATGACCAGTAAGGTACAAGACTGGAGCCTGCCGGATATTGACGACGCCGTGTTTATGGGTGTGAACAGCTTGCGTGTAAACCAGGCGCTGTTTACCATCGCCAACAACGGAGAGAATAATCTTCGTTTGGATATCGAAACGAGCTATGACGAAGGCTGCGAAGCTTGGTTGGTTCCGTCGGATGCCGATTCCTGGCTGAAGTTTACGCCTGCGCCGAACGCTTCGCGCAATCCGGATTTCAGCAGAATTACCGCGGGGCAATTACAACTTCGTTTCAATGCCTTGACAAATAGTTCCGGAAAGGACTGGCGCCATGCTGCGCTGAAGATCCGGTCGGGTAATCTGGTAAAATACATTGATTTTTTCCAGTCGGAATACCGGCTTGGGAATGAGCTATTTGATTGGGAAACAGCGGATATCGAAACGGGCATAGAGATGTACCGCTTGGGCGTGAGCCGCGCCGCTTTCTCGTTGGGCCTCAATAAGAACGATTCCATAGAAGTGGTGGCTACGACCGATTTTTCGGGTGGATTAGAGGTGTATACGGAATACCCGAATGGCGGCAACTGGCTGTCGGTAAAGGGGCCGAATAAGTTTCCGTCGGCGGGAACGCATACGATCCGTTTTGCGGTTGAACTGAATAATACGGGTAATCCACGCATGGCTTACTTGGTGATAAAAGCGGGCACCTTGCTTAAGAAAATCAAAATCGACCAGCTGATCGGCCCTGAACTGGATCCGTCTGTTCGCCCCTGGGACGATCCGGGATTCGACCCGGAAACTCCGGTGATCGACTACTGGCTTAAAACAAGCCGTTCGGGTTATCTCTTGTACCGCAACGCCTACGATAAGGTGGAATTGATTGTCGAAACCAATCAGCCGGGAGGATTCAAGGTGTATCCCGAAAACGGCAGTTGGCTTTCGGTGGTGGGCAACGACACGTTCGCGACCGGACAGCATTCGGTTTATTTCGCGGCCAAACAGAACGATTCGGGCAGTCCGCGTACGGCCTATTTTGTAGTGAGTTCGGGCAATATGCGCAAGAAAGTGGTGATCAACCAAGCAATAACGGTAGGCCCTGCCGTATTGCCGCCATTGAGTCCTTGGGAAGATCCGGGTTCGGAACCCAATATCCCGGTTGAATCGAAAGACTTTTATGTGAACCGCACCGCTTGCGCGTATGATAAAGACGCGAAAAATTCGATTGAATGCGTGCGGGTAACCACGGAAACAGGCAAGAGCTGGTCGGCAACGTCGAGCGTGCCTTGGCTGACGATCGAAACGCCTCCGACCACCGGCAACGGAACGCCGCAACCGCTGAAGATATCGGTGGATGCTTACCCGAGTGGCGCGGACCGTACGGGTACGATCATACTGCAATCGGATAATCTCCAAAGAGAGATCAAAATAACGCAATACAGCAGTACAGGAGTTCAGATAAGCAATCTATTAACGGAATACGGGTACAACCCGGATATGCCCAATGAGAAACATAAATTCAGGCTGCGCACAAAATCTCCGTGGGAGGCAACCGTGATTACGGATACACAAAACCTGATCCGTCAGTTGCATACGCCGTCTGATATGGGAAACTGGACCGGAATAGATTTTCTGTTCACGCTGAACGGCTTTGCTTCGGGTACTAAAAGCGCGACCATACGCATCAGCAGTATCTATAATGAATTTAATCCGATGGATGTAACGATAGATGCAAAACCGGTACTTCCGTATTTTGAACTGGGTGGGTTGCAGGTGAAACGCAATGACCAGCCGGGTAGTCAAACCTGGTATGTTTTCGCCAATGTGCCGAATGGTACTAATACGTTCGATGTGCCGCCGCTTGGACAACAGGTAACTCCGCCGCGCCAGTATAGTTGCGCTTCGTACAAAACAGATAACTCATCGAAGCCCTGGCGCTTGCCTACACAGGCGGAGATGGCGGCTGTTATTGCCGATGCCAAAGCAAACGGAGGGCTTGCCGCGTATAATTTTCCTGCCAGCGGTTATTACTATACTGCCACTTCTACCACCGGAGATAACACAAAGGCTATACAGGAGAGAACTAACTCAAGTACAATTTATAATGAGAGTAAATCAAGGACAGGTGGCGGATCCGACTTTGCCCGTTGTGTACGTGATATATAAAACAATATAAAAACAACATAATAAGATGAAAAAATGGATTATAGTATGGTTGTTGCCTGCCTTGCTTTGGCTGGTAGGGTGTAGTGAAGAGAGCATTTACGAACAACCGGCCGGCAAAAGAGTAACCGAACTGACGCTCAACGTGGCGTTGCCGATGGCTTTCGAACCGACTACCTATGCGGCGTCGGAAGCGCAGGAAAACCAGGTAGACTCGATCAATGTGCTGGGCTTTGAAACATCGACAAAGAAACTGCTGTTTCATACGCAGGGCGTGGACTTAAAAGACGCGACGGGCTCAGTAAATGGAGACAAAAAAAGCTTTCGGGTGCTGATTCCCAATGGAACGTACACCAGTGTGTTTTTGGTGGTGATCGGCAACGCGCACAACGAAATAGCGACCGCTTTGCAAACAAACACAGTAACGATGGGAATGACGCACGACCAGGTTGCGACCGCCCTGCAACTCACAAAGTATTCGACCGATCCGACAGCAAACGGAAAATGGACGGTTAAGCCGTCACCTTTCCGGGCGTTTCCGATGTGGGGCAGAACAGGTGATATTAACCTGACCAGTGCCTCACTAACTATCCCCATCTTGTCGCTGCTTCGCTCTGTGGCGCGTGCGGATGTTGAAGTGAATTCGGGAAACGGACTGTCTAACTTCGAGATGAAAGAAGTTTGGTTAGGCAATTCGATGAAACACCTGCAGCTGCTTCCCTTGGAAAGAAACATCGATCCTTCGCTTTCGTTGGTTACGGATGCTTCTGTTCGCTATTCCGCAACCAGTACGTCAAATGTATATTCGCAGATTAAATACGATGTTCCGAATGCCGACCAGAATGCGTTTAAGGGAGAAATCTTTATACCTGAACATGCAAAAGGCGTTTCGGGAACTAACGTAAAGTGGAACTGCTGCTTGATTATCGGGGGGTACTACAATGGCTCGTCCACTATATCGTATTACAGGGTGGATTTTGCAAAAACAACGCGTAATGCGGCAGGAGACGTAACGGGTAGCGAATACCTGCCGGTGATGCGTAACCACAAGTACGCGGTGAATATCACAAAGATAAAAGGCGCGGGCGCAACCTCTGTAACCACGGCCATGGCCGGTGCAGGAGTAAATATCGCGGTGGATGTGATATGTAAATCGGAAGATATTGTTAATATCGTGTACGACGGGCAATATATGTTGGGTATCGATCGCCCCCACGACGATTATAAACTAAGCAACCAAGCAACCAGCCACTCGGTAGCCGTTAGCACCACCTTCCCCAGCGGTTGGAAAGCCACAACAGCACAATCCTGGATTACGCTCAAGAACAGTACTCAAAACGCAGCCGGTCAATCAAACCTCACGTTTGATATTGCCGCTCAGGCCACTACTTCCAGCACAAAACGTACCGGACAAATCCAGATACAAGCCGGAGGATTAATCAAAACCCTGAACATCTCTCAGGAGTTAAGTAACTATATTGAGCCTGTCAATAAAGACACCATTTACCCGATGAGTGGCGATACTTTTACCTTTAAAGTAAAGTCCCCTCATCCTTGGTCTGTCAAGATAAAAGACGACCAATACAATATACTGAAACACTTCACTACATCGGGAACAGCCAACGCAAGCAGCGGAGTTGACTTTAAATTTAGTTTAGTAAATGATATGCCGGATCAGTTCTTAAAGGATAAAACCACGAAGCTGACCTTTTATAGCCCAACCAACGATTTCCCTGAAGTAGATGTTCCCATCAGAGGATGGAGCGATCCGGCGGTAGTTTCCTTTGACTTAGGAGGTGTTTGGGTTTGGAAAAGTGATGATGGCAGATACAATGAATCATGGTATGTAGTTACCAATACACCGGATAATACATACTCAATGTTAGTTCCTCCGGGAAACGGTGCTTTACAGGTGAGTCCTCCCCGGCGATATAGCTGCGCCGAAATTCCCGGAAACCCGGCTAAACCCTGGCGTGTACCGACCTTAAGTGAGTTGAGTGCTATCGGTAATGCTGCAAGAACGGGAGGAACCCCTGATCGATACGGCTTTAAAAATTCCAATTATTGGACAGCTACGTCAGGCAACACCTCAGCTGCTTATTATATAATAATCTACAATGGAGGGCAGTATAGTACGGGTAAAGGCGGCTCATCAAGCATGAGAGTCCGATGCGTAATGAGCAAATAAGATATTTTTTTATTTATCGTTTAAAAAATACAATAGAGAATAAGGGCGTGATCAGTTGTGAAACTCGTCTCGTTCGATAATAGTCAAGAAAGTTGATTAAAATAAAAATTAACTTTAAAAAGCTGTACCGATTGTGAAATTAGTACAGTTTTTTTATTTCTTCCCACCACCACATTGTCATGCTGAGCCCGTCGAAGCATCCCGCCCCACCCAACCACACTGTCATGCTGAGCCTGCCGAAGCATCTCATCCCAACTCATCCCCACTGTCATGCTGAGCCTGTCGAAGCATCTCATCCTGTCTGAGTATTCTTTAACGAAGCTATATGCAGAGATTCCTCCACTTCGGTCGGAATGACAAAGAGGTTGGTCGGGTTAACAAAGAGGGCGGTCGGGTTAACAAAGAGGGCGGTTCCCTCCCCACTGTCATGCTGAGCCTGTCGAAGCATCCCATCCCAACCCATCCCCACTGTCATGCTGAGCCTGCCGAAGCATCTCATCCCAACCCATCCCCATTGTCATGCTGAGCTTGTCGAAGCATCTCATCCTGTCTGAGTATTATTTAATGTAGTTTTATGCAGAGATTCCTCCACTTCGGTCGGAATGACAAAGAGGGGAAGTCGAGTTGACAGGGAAGAGATGTCGAGATGACAAAAAGGGAAGTTCCTACCCGTAAAAGAGCGCGATGCCGCGAAAAGCGGCGAGCCGTGAAAAAACCGGCCTCATTGGATGAGCGTTAAGAAAAACACGGAGCGAGAGCGTTAAAAACAAATCGTTGTTTGAGCGCAGCGAGTTTTCGATTTGTTTAGCGAAAGCGCAGTGTTTTTTAGCGAAGGAAGTGCAGCCTTGATCTTTTTTGCTTCGTTTTTTGGATCAAGCCAAAAAATGATGTGGGGTCGCAGGGGTGAAACCCCTTAAAACCCTGTCCCTTCCTTTGTCATGCTGAGCCTGTCGAAGCATCTCATCCCATCAGACTATTCTTAACCGAAGCCATATACAGAGATCTCTCCACTTCGGTCGAGATGACAAAAGAGGGGCGGTCGGGTCGACAAAGAAGGGCGGTTGGGTTGAAAGGAGGAACGGTTCCTTCCCCCATTGTCATGCTGAGCTTGTCGAAGCATCTCATACTGTCTGACTATTCTTAACCGAAGCCATATACAGAGATCTCTCCACTCCGGTCGAGATGACAGGGAAGGGCGGTCGGGTTGACAGGGAAGGGTGGTTGGGTTGAAAGGAGGAACGGTTCCTTCCCCCATTGTCATGCTGAGCTTGTCGAAGCATCTCATCCCATCAGACTATTCTTAACCGAAGCCCCATGCAGAGATCTCTCCACTCCGGTCGAGATGACAAAGAGGGGCGGTCGGGTTGACAGAGAAGGGTGGTTGGGTTGAAAGGAGGAACGGTTCCTTCCCCCATTGTCATGCTGAGCTTGTCGAAGCATCTCATCCCATCAGACTATTCTTAACCGAAGCCATATACAGAGATCTCTCCACTTCGGTCGAGATGACAGGGAAGGGCAGTCGGGATGACAGGGAAGGGTAGTTGGGTTGACAGGGAAAAGCGGTTCCTACCCGTAAAAGAGCGCGATGCCGCGAAAAGCGGCGAGCCGTGAAAAAACCGGCCTCATTGGATGAGCGTTAAGAAAAACCCGGAGCGAAAGCGTTAAAAACAAATCGTTGTTTGAGCGCAGCGAGTTTTCGATTTGTTTAGCGAAAGCGCAGTGTTTTTTAGCGAAGGAAGTGCAGCCTTGATCTTTTTTGCTTCGTTTTTTGGATCAAGCCAAAAAATGAAGTGGGGTCGCAGGGGTGAAACCCCTTAAAACCCTGTACCATCCGCTGTCATGCTGAGCCTGTCGAAGCATCTCACCGCGTCTGACTATTCTTTAATGAAGCCATATACAGAGATCTCTCCACTCCGGTCGAGATGACAAAGAGGGATAGTCGGGTTGAAAAAAGAGGATAGTCGGGTTGAAAGAGAAGGTAGACCCTGATCAACTATGTTATCAATCGTGCTTTTTTTCATATAGTATTATAAAAAAACGCATCATTTTAACGCTGACTTTTGTGAGCACTAATCCGAAGGAATTATAGTATATTTGCAGAATAAACTAATAGTATCACAACGTAATAAACTAACAGATACACATCATAATAAACTAACAGTTGCACATTGAGATGTACTAAAGCAATGGTGAGCATTAAAAATAGAATAAAAATATGGCAGCAATTCAGGAAAAACTCGCGGAATCGTTGACGATATTACAAAATTTGCAAAACGAGAGTGGCTTTGCAATCGTAAAGTCTTCGGAAATTTCAAGAACTCACATGGAGAGATTGGTTTCCAATAGCTTTCTTCAAGAGGTGATGAAAGGATGGTATATTTCTGCCCGTCCAGACAGTGTTCCCGGTGACACTACGAATTGGTACACTTCATATTGGTATTTCATTACAGCGTATTGCAATTCACGTTTTGGCAAAGATTGGTGTTTAACGCCCGATCATTCTTTATCCATATATAGTGGTAATTGGATTGTTCCAACGCAGGTTATTATCCGTTCCCCCAAAGGAGCGAATAATGTGGTGAAACTTATGCATAAGACATCACTACTGGATATTAAAGTATCAGTAGCCAATTCAATTTATACAGAACCACGATTTGGCATAAATCTTTACTCTTTGCCGGAGGCATTGATAGAATGCAGCCCTGATTTTTTCAAATCAGATAGTATTACCGCACGTACGTGCTTATCGTTAATTGCAGATGCCTCGGATTTATTGACTATTCTATTAGAGAAAGGACAAAGTACAAAGGCTGGGCGACTTGCCGGAGCCTTCCGCAATATAGGACACACGGTAGTAGCTAATGAAATTGTTAGCACAATGAAAAGTCTTGGATACGATATTCGTGAAGAAGATCCATTTGAAGATAAAACAACCATTTCCTATTCTCGTGAAACATCACCTTATGTTGCCCGATTAAAACTTATGTGGAATAATATGCGCGAAGCTGTGATAGCTAATTTCCCTGAGACAAATAATGTATATACTGATATTGATGCTTGCATGAATGATATTGAAGCTCAATATAAATTGGATGCATACCACTCCCTTTCCATTGAAGGCTATCGGGTAACGGACGAGCTCATAGAGAAAGTAAAAAGTGGGAATTGGCAACCGGATGCCAATTCCAATGATGCGGAACAAAAAAATGCAATGGCTGCCCGTGGTTACTATCAGGCTTTTGAATCGGTAAAAAGTAGCATAAAAAGTATACTGGAAGGCAAAAGTGCAGGAGAGGTTATTGACAACGATCACAGAGCATGGTATCGAGAGCTTTTTGCACCAAGTGTTACTGCCGGAATCTTAAAGCCGTCCGATCTGGCCGGATATCGTACCGGGCAAGTTTATATTCGTGGTTCACAGCATACGCCTCTAAACCCGGAAGCAGTGCGAGATGCAATGCCTGTCCTTTTCGAATTACTTAAAGAAGAAGCGGACGCTCGTGTTCGTGCAGTATTAGGTCATTTCATATTTGTATACATACATCCTTACATGGATGGAAACGGAAGAATGGGACGGTTTTTGATGAATGCCATGCTAATATCCGGTGGATACAGTTGGGCAATAGTCCCCGTTGAAAGACGCCAAGAATACATGAAAGCCATAGAAAAAGGAAGTGTTAATGGAGATATTACCGGCTTCACATTATTTATTGCTTCATTAGCATCTCATCCCACCCCCCTGTCAAACTAAACCCGTCGAAGCATCTCATCCCACCCCATTGTCATGTTGAGCTTGTCGAAACATCTCATCCCATCAGACTATTCTTAACCGAAGCTCCATGCAGAGATCTCTCCACTCCGGTCGAGATGACAGGGAGGGAGGTCGGGTCGACAAAGAGGAACGGTTCTTTCCCCCATTGTCATGCTGAGCCTGTCGAAGCATCTCACCGCGTCAGACTATTCTTAACCGAAGCTCCATGCAGAGATCTCTCCACTCCGGTCGAGATGACAGGGAGGGGTAGTCGGGTCGACAAAGAGGGCGGTCGGGCTGACAAGGAGGAACGGTTCCTTTCCCACTGTCATGCTGAGCCTGTCGAAGCATCTCATCCCATCAGACTATTCTTAACCGAAGCTCCATGCAGAGATCTCTCCACTTCGGTCGAGATGACAAGGAAGGGTGGTCGGGTCGACAAAGAGGAACGGTTCTTTCCCCCATTGTCATGCTGAGCCTGTCGAAGCATCTCACCGCGTCTGACTATTCTTAACCGAAGCTCCATGCAGAGATCTCTCCACTCCGGTCGAGATGACAAAAGAGGGGCGGTCGGGTCGACAAAGAGGAACGGTTCTTTCCCCCATTGTCATGCTGAGCCTGTCGAAGCATCTCATCCCATCTGACTATTCTTAACCGAAGCTCCATGCAGAGATCTCTCCACTTCGGTCGAGATGACAAAAGAGGGGTGGTCGGGTCGACAAAGAAGGGTAGTTGGGTTGACAGGGAAGGGAGGTCGGGTTGACAGGAAAGGGCGGTTCTTATCCAGAAAAGAGCGCGATGCCGCGAAAAGCGGCGAGCCGTGAAAAAACCGGCCTCATTGGATGAGCGTTAAGAAAAACACGGAGCGAGAGCGTTAAAAACAAATCGTTGTTTGAGCGCAGCGAGTTTTCGATTTGTTTAGCGAAAGCGCAGTGTTTTTTAGCGAAGGAAGTGCAGCCTTGATCTTTTTTGCTTCGTTTTTTGGATCAAGCCAAAAAATGATGTGGGGTCACAGGGGTGAAACCCCTTAAAACCCTGTCCCATCCCCTGTCATGCTGAGCCTGTCGAAGCATCTCATCCCAACCAACTGTCATGCTGAGCCTGTCGAAGCATCTCATCCCAACCAACTGTCATGCTGAGCCTGTCGAAGCATCCCATCCCATCAGACTATTCTTTAACGAAGCTCCATGCAGAGATCTCTCCACTTCGGTCGAGATGACAGGGAAGGGAGGTCGGGTTTAAAAAAGAGGATAGTCGGGATGACAGAGAAGGGTGGTCGTGTCGACAAAGAAGGGTGGTCGGGTTGAAAGGGGGGAACGGTCCTTCCCCTTGTCATGCTGAGCCTTTTGGGGATCAAGCCAAAATGACGTGGGATAGCAGGGGTGAAACCCCTTAAAACCCTGTCCCAAACCCGGAAAAAAGAGCCTGTTTAATCTACCGGTTTTGCTTCTTTGGCCAGTTTCTTATTTAATAAAAAGAAGAGGGAAAAAGTAATTACGGCAAAAAAGAAATAACCGAGCAAATGCTCACTCTTAATATCACCGGTGATAAATTCATTATAATTATTTTCCGGATTCATATTCCGGGTAGCAACAACAGCAACCGCATTGTTGATGAAATGCGCGAGTATAGGAAGCCATATACTTTTGCTCCAATATAAAAGATAACCTAAATAAGCCCCCAGAATCATACGCGGGATGAAACCGTAAAACTGCATGTGTATCGCGCTGAATACGATTGCTGCAAACCAGATAACAACATGATGGTTCTTTGTCCATTTTTCGATGATTCTTTGAATAGCTCCCCTGAAAAGAATCTCTTCGGTCAATGCGGCAAGCAGTGCCATCACTACGAGATTGGCTATAAACGCACCTCTGCTTTTATCTTGAATCAAAAGATTAACAATACCCTCCATTTCGGCTTCCTTCGCTTTCATCCATAACTCTACAGACTCTAAAAAAGGCGGCAATACTAATTGCTTATTAAGCAGGGCGGTCATATTTATTGTTGGTCCGAGTAAAAATAAACTTACAAAAACCAACAAACACACCTTTGCCGAGGGAAATTTAGTTAATGAAAGATATTCGAGTGGCGATTCGCTGCAAAACCAGGCCAAGGCAAGCGCAGGCAATAAAAAAGAAAACACGACGGAAACAGACTGGATCAGTCTCAAATAGCCCGGATCTTGCAAAGAACCGACAACGTCTGCCTTAATAAAAAAAACAACACTCAGGAGGGAAATGATCAGTAAACCTGCTATAATTAAGAAAAACAGTAACCACAACTGAGTCAGTCCGGACTTGTTTGAAAAGGAAGCTTTTAATCTCATTTTGTTTTTTCGCTGGTATTTGTTTCTGTAAAAAAAAACTCCCACCAAATGCTCGGCGGAAGTTCTTTATTTCTTCTAAACAATAAGAAGTACGGTAGCTTACGCTTTAGGTCTAGCTTCTTTAACAACCATCTGGCGACCTTCGTATTCAGCTTCGTTCAACTCTTCGATCGCTTTTTTAGCGTCTTCGTCGTTAGCCATTTCTACGAAAGCAAATCCTTTAGATCTTCCGGTTTCACGATCCTTGATGATTTTTACTGAGTCTACTGCTCCGTATTCTTCCATCACTTGTTTCAAATCCTCTTCCCGAACACGATAATTCAGGTTTCCAATGTAAATGTTCATAAAAATAAAAGTAATTAAAAATAAAAATTGTTGTTTCAATGAAAAGTGGTAAACCGGAATTTCGTAACAGTGATAGATAAATCGACAAGAGATATTGAAGAAATAAAAAACATTGTTAGGTACGTTCAAGGTAAATTGCCTTTCACGCTACAAAGGAATATATTTATTTTTGAATAGCAAGTTTTTAGCTTAATAAAATATGCGCGTAATAGTTTTTAAGTAAACAATTTGCGTTATTAAAAGAATAAGTCTAATTTTGCACCCTGAAAAAATGTGAAGGATAAAACAAATTAAATAAAACGTTCAGAATGAATATTTCACTTCAAAATAATGATGCTGATAATAGCGGTATCCTGAAAATAGAAATAGTGAAGGCCGATTACGCAGAAAAATTAGAAAAAAGTATGCGTAATTTTCGTCAGAAAGTAGCACTTCCGGGTTTTCGTAAAGGTATGGTTCCACTGGGAATGGTGAAGAAAATGCATGGAACTCAGTTGTTGGTTGAAGAGATCAACCGACTGGTTTCTGATAGCCTGTTTGATTACATACGGGACAATAAGCTGAATATACTTGGCGAACCGATGCCGAATGAAACTGAACAAAAAGAGCTGAACTTCGTTACACAGGAAGATTTTGAATTTTCTTTTGACTTAGCGTTTGCTCCTGAAATAAAAATCACCTTGAACAAAAGAGATAAGTTGACTTCTTATAAAGTACTTATCGATGATGAGATGGTGAACGAACAAGTTGAATCATATCGTTCGAATTTCGGGCAATATGACGAAGTAGATGATACAATCGTAGAAAAAGATTTGCTTAAGGGAACTTTGGCTGAACTGGAAAACGGAGCGGTTAAAGAAGGTGGCATTGTGGTGGAAGAAGCCGTGTTGATGCCTTTCTACCTTAAAGATGAAGCGGAAAAAGCGAAATTTCTTGAAGCAAAGAAAAACAGTGTAGTGATTTTCAATCCTAAGAAGGCTTATGAAGGCGCAAATGCTGAAATAGCTTCATTATTGAAGATTGAAAAAGATAAGGCGGAAGAAATTACGGCTGATTTCAGCTTTGAAATAGAGGAAATTACCCGTCATAACCTTGCTGAATTGAACCAGGAGCTTTTTGATAAAGCATTAGGTGAAGGTGCTGTGAGCAATGAAGAAGAATTCCGTGCTAAGATAAAAAGTATTTTGGCTGAACAATTCGAGCCACAGGAAAACTACAAGTTTTTGACTGACGCCCGCGAACTGTTGGTTAAAAAAGCAGGAGACCCTGCATTTGCCGATAGCATATTGAAACGTTGGTTGTTGGAAACAAACAAAAAACAATCTGCGGAAACGCTGGATGAAGAGTTTCCTAAACTGATTGAAGACCTGAAATATCAGTTAGTGAAAGAGTCGTTGGTGAAAGAACACGACATCAAAGTAGAAGATGCCGATATCGAAGCTTTTGCTGTACGCATAGCTAAATCTCAATTTGCACAATATGGCATGCTGTCCGTTCCTGAAGATGTATTGGGCGGTTATGTTAAAGATATGCTTAAAAACAAACAGACATTGCAAAACATCATCGACCGTGTGGTTGAGGAAAAATTGTCTGACGTATTAAAGGGTCTTGTGAAAATTGAAGTAAATGAGGTATCTGTAGAAGAGTTTAATAAGCTCTTCGCATAAAGAAATCCAATCTTTGCAGCAGGTTAACCTGTTGTGTGTAAGTGAAAAAGGGGAATTCTCTGTGAAAAACTCTTGACGATAAAAGATAAGTTTGTTTCTTTCAGAAATTTATTTATAACTTTGTTTTATTGTTAAGAAAAAGAGGGTTCCCTTTTTTGTGTCTTTAAAATTACAGAAGAATAGAATTATGGAAGATTTCAGAAAATATGCTACGAAGCATTTAAGGATGAGCGGTACTGCTCTTGATAGTTACATGAACATCAGTAGCAGCTATATTTCTCCTACAATTATAGAAGAGCGTCAGTTGAACGTGGCGCAAATGGATGTGTTCTCACGTTTGATGATGGATCGTATCATTTTCCTTGGAACACAAATTGATGATTACACAGCTAATGTGATTCAGGCTCAATTGCTTTATCTTGATTCAAGCGATCCGGGCAAAGATATTTCGATTTACATCAATTCTCCGGGTGGTTCGGTGTATGCCGGTTATGGTATATACGATACGATGCAGTTTATCGGAAGCAATGTGTCTACCATCTGTACAGGAATCGCGGCATCTATGGCCTCTGTCTTGTTGGTTGCAGGAACGAAAGGCAAACGATTCGCTTTACAACATTCCCGTGTGATGATACACCAGCCTTTAGGCGGCACCCAGGGGCAAGCTTCAGATATTGAAATTGCAGCTCGTGAGATATTGAAGGTAAAAAAAGAACTTTATACGATCATTGCAGATCATTCCGGAAAATCTTTTGAAGAAGTGGAGAAAGACAGTGACAGAGATTACTGGATGACTTCGGAAGAGGCTAAAGCGTATGGAATGATTGATGATATATTGACCCGAAAGTAATTCATGTTTTAATTTTATTAGAGGATATATATGGCCAGAACAGGCGAATCGTGTACCTTTTGCGGTAGAAATAGCAAGGATGTAAATTTATTGATAAATGGTATATCCGGTGCTATATGTGATGACTGTGTGCAACAGGCTTATGAGATAGTAAAGGAGCAGACAGTGTCTAAAAAGAATCCGTTAGGTATTACACAAAAAGATCTCCCCAAACCAAAGGATATAAAGATTTTTCTTGATCAATACGTTATTGGACAGGATGATGCGAAACGATATTTATCGGTTTCCGTATATAACCATTACAAACGTTTGCTTCAGCGAATCACAAAAGATGATGTTGAAATTGAAAAATCCAATATCATTATGGTTGGAGCAACCGGTACGGGAAAAACGTTACTGGCACGTACGATTGCAAAACTATTGCAAGTGCCGTTTGCTATTGTTGACGCGACTGTGTTGACGGAAGCCGGATATGTTGGTGAAGACATTGAAAGTATCCTGACCCGATTGCTACAGGCGTCTGATTACGATGTGGATTCGGCCCAGCGTGGCATTGTTTTTATCGACGAAATCGATAAAATAGCCCGTAAAAGCGATAACCCTTCCATTACGCGGGATGTAAGTGGAGAAGGCGTTCAACAGGGATTGCTCAAATTGTTGGAAGGTTCGATCGTGAATGTGCCTCCTCAGGGTGGCAGAAAGCATCCTGATCAGAAAATGATAGCGATTGACACCAAGAATATTTTGTTTATCTGTGGTGGTGCGTTTGACGGGATAGAGAAGAAAATAGCCCAACGTTTGAATACACGGGTGGTAGGCTACTCCGCGAATAAAGAAGTAAGTGCCCTCGACAGGAATAATTTATTGAAATATATTACTCCGACAGATTTAAAATCTTTTGGACTAATTCCCGAAATAATTGGTCGTTTGCCAATTCTTACTTACCTTAACCCCCTTGATAGGTCTACTTTACGGAATATATTAACAGAACCTAAAAATTCGATCGTAAAGCAATATCTGAAATTGTTTGAAATGGATGGAATTGAATTGTCTTTTGATGAAAACGTCTATGAATATATCGTGGATAAGGCTATGGAATTTAAACTGGGAGCACGTGGTCTTCGATCAATTGTGGAAGCAATAATGATGGATGCTATGTTTGCCATGCCATCCGGAAAAACTAAAAAGCTTCACGTCTCTTTGGAATACGCGAAGGAAAAATTCGAAAAATCGGATGTAAGCCGTTTACAGACCGCTTAGAGATTGTAAAGAGAGAAAATAACCAAATATGGCAAAGAAGGATATGTTAACTGAGGCTTTGAAGACTCATTTTGGCTTTGGTACCTTTAAAGGGACTCAAAAGGCTATTATTCAAAATGTCTTAGACGGGAAAGATACCTTTGTCTTAATGCCTACCGGAGGTGGGAAATCCCTGTGTTATCAATTACCCTCCCTGCTTATGGAGGGTACAGCTATTGTTGTATCTCCGTTGATTGCCCTGATGAAAAATCAGGTAGACGCGATGCGTAACTTCAGTGAAGAAGACGGGGTGGCACATTTTATTAATTCGTCGTTGAATAAAACCGCGATCGAACAAGTGAAAAGTGATATAATCAGTGGACGAACAAAACTGTTGTATGTAGCTCCGGAGTCACTGACAAAAGAAGAAAATGTAGATTTCCTTCGTCAGGTAAATATTTCTTTCTATGCGGTTGACGAAGCGCATTGTATTTCAGAATGGGGACATGATTTCCGGCCTGAGTACAGACGAATCCGTCCGATAATCAATGGTATAGGTAAACGCCCGGTGATTGCTTTGACTGCTACGGCAACACCTAAAGTGCAACATGATATCCAAAAAAACCTGGGAATGAGTGACGCGACAGTCTTTAAGTCGTCCTTTAACCGGGCTAATCTCTATTACGAAATTAGACAGAAAGACACGAATGTTGATCGTGAAATAATTAAATATATTAAGGCGAATGAAGGAAAATCAGGAATAATCTACTGTTTGAGTCGTAAAAAAGTAGAAGAATTTGCTGATATCCTCCTGGCCAACGGTATTAGAGCGCTATCCTATCATGCCGGAATGGATTCTATGACGAGAACGGCAAATCAGGATGCTTTTCTGATGGAAAAGGCAGACGTTATTGTGGCGACCATCGCTTTTGGAATGGGCATTGATAAGCCGGATGTACGTTATGTTATTCATTATGATATCCCAAAGAGTCTGGAAGGCTACTATCAGGAAACAGGGCGTGCCGGGCGAGATGGAGGAGAAGGACAATGTCTGGCCTTTTACGCTTATAAAGACTTGCAGAAATTAGAAAAATTCATGCAGGGAAAACCTGTCGCAGAGCAGGAAATAGGCAGGCAGTTACTATTGGAAACTGCCGCATACGCAGAAACCGCTGTGTGTCGCAGAAAGGTTTTGCTGCATTATTTTGGAGAAGAATATTTAGAAGAGAATTGTGGTTGTTGTGATAATTGTTTGAACCCTAAAAAACAAGTGGAAGCAAAAGAATTATTAAGCGCAGTATTAGAAGTTATCAGCGCGTTAAAAGAAAAAATTAAAACCGAGTATGTTGTTAATATCCTGGTGGGTAATGAAACGGCAGAAATACAGTCTTTTAAACATAATGAACTCGAACTTTTCGGTTCGGGGCAGGACGAAGACGAGAAAACCTGGAATGCTGTAATACGGCAAGCCCTGATTGGTGGTTATCTTGAAAAAGACATCGAGAACTACGGACTGTTGAAAATTACTAAAAAAGGACAAGGATTTATGACAAATCCTGTTTCTTTTAAAATCATTAAAGATAATGAGTTTGAGGAGGAAGAAGAAGAAACGCAAGTAAGAGGAGGTGGCACTTGTGCTGTGGATCCGATCTTGTATTCCATGATGAAAGATTTGCGTAAGAAATTATCCAAACGTCTGGAAGTACCTCCTTTTGTAATCTTCCAGGATATTTCATTGGAAGCAATGGCGACGACTTATCCGGTTACATTGGACGAACTGCAAAATATCCCGGGTGTTGGTGCCGGAAAGGCCAAACGTTACGGAATGGAGTTTATCACATTGATCAAAAAACACGTTGAAGAGAATGAAATTGAACGACCGGAGGATCTACGCGTACGAACAGTCGCAAACAAATCAAAACTGAAAGTCTGGATTGTTCAGAGTATCGACCGCAAGGTGGCCTTAGATGATATCGCACTGACTAAAGGACTGGAGTTTCCGGAACTGCTGGACGAAGTAGAGGCTATTGTTTATTCCGGTACGCGCATCAATATCGATTATTTCTTGAATGACGTAGTAGATGAGGATCACATAGAGGATATCTATGAATACTTTAAGGATTCTGAAACAGATGGGCTGGAGGATGCTATCGAGGAACTCGGAGGTGACTATACGGAAGAGGAAATACGTTTGGTCCGAATTAAATTCTTGTCGGAAATGGCCAACTGATGATTATAAAAAACGCTAAATATAAAGGATTATATACTTTTTGGAGTTATAGAACGTTTTATATTTTATGTTATTTATAAATGGAATATCAAAAATGGAAAAAGGATTCAGAATGAGACGTTTGTTGTTGTTGAGTTTTATTGTGCCTTTCTTTTGTAATGCTCAGATAAGTTCAGACTCTGTGATTATGACTGTTGCCGGGAAAGAGATCTCTTTGGCGGAATTTGAATATATGGCAACAAAGAACAATGAAGTAGACTTAACCAATAAAAAATCACTGAATGCTTACGTGGATTTGTTTAAAAACTTCAAACTGAAAGTTGCCGACGCGGAAAACTTAGGGTTGGATAATACGAATTCATTCCAGTCGGAATATAGAAAATACAAAGCAGAGCTGACCGAAAGTTATATGAATGATCAGCAAGGTCAGGATGCTGTAACAAAAATGATATACGACAGAGGCGATCGGGTGCTGAGTTTACGTTATATCCTTTTCGCGTTTCCGGGAGTAGTCGTTTCTAAAGATACATTAGCTGTTTATCAGAAAGCCTATAGCGCCTATGAACGAATTAAAGCAGGTGAAGACTTTGATAAAGTGGCGGAGCGAGTTGTTAAAGAAGACAGCACCTCGCAACTTGTGTTCAGTGGTAAAAACGAATCGCTGCTTCCCTTGAAAGCGCTGAAAGCTTTTGATAATGTAGCGTGGAATATGAAGGAAGGAGAACTGTCTATTCCTTTTCGTACGTCGGCCGGATATTATTTAATCAAATTAGATAAACATAAGCCAAACCAAGGACAGGTAAGGGTGGCTCATATACTTTTTCGTGTAAACGACAGTGAAAATGAAGAACTGTCTTCCGAAAAACTTAAATTGGCCAATGAGGTTCGGGAAAGATTGTTGTCCGGTGAAAGTTTTGAGGAGTTAGCGAAGGAGTTTTCCGAAGATGAAGGAAATGCAGGAAAAGGTGGCGTTTTACCATTTTTCTCACACGGCGTTATGGTTCCTGAATTTGAACTGGCTGCATTTAACTTAAAAGAAAAAGGAGCTATTTCATCACCAGTAAAAACAGCTTTTGGATATCATCTGATTAAATTGATCGATAAAAAGCCCCGGTCTTCTTATGAAGAAGAGAAAGACAGAATCGCTTCTGTTATGAGAAAAGACGAATGGAATTTTGAATTCTATAATTCTTTTGATACTCGTCTTAAAAAGGAGTATGGATATACATTTTATCCGGAAGCTTATGCAAAATTAGAACGCGTATGTGATAGCTATTTTCCCACAGACTCCATGTTCTTTAAGCAGTTGAAAGACGAACAGGATACATTGGCTATTATCAATAACCGGGTTATTGATTTAACGGAATTTTGCTATTATCTGTACCGCAATCCCTTTTCAACGAAAACGTATTCCAAGGATTTTATGCAGGAAGTATATGATTTGTTTTTAAGAGATGTTGTTAAAACGCATGAACGTGAAAACTTAGAGACAAAACATCCGGAATACCTTCATCTGCTGCAAGAATACCGGGATGGTATCTTATTGTTTGAAGTGAGCAATGCCCGTGTGTGGCAGAAACCTATCGAAGAACAGCCGGAACTGGAACGAAAGTGGATGGCGGAAATCCAGAAGAAATATCCGGTGGTGGTTAACACTAAATTATTGAAAAAGATAAAGAAACATTAAGAATCGAATGAGGATTTGTTTTTATTTCATAGCATTTGTATTTTTGCTGAGTGCATGTAATCATACACAAACAGCAGAAGGTGATGCTTTAGTTGAAGTTAATGGACAAATTCTGTATAAATCCAACCTGAAAGGAATTATCCCTACCGGTATATCTTCTTCTGACAGCCTGATGTTTGCTGAGAATTATATTGAAAAATGGGTAAAGGATAAATTGATATATGATGTAGCATTAAAAAATCTGGATGATGCGCAGGAAGTAGAAAGACTGGTAAATGTTTATAGGCAATCACTTATAAGATACAGATATCAGGAACGATTAGTACTTGAAAAACTATCTCCTAATATCAGAGAAAGTGACAAGCTGATTTATTTCGAAGAGAACCAGGAGTATTTCAGGCTTAATAATGCGATTGTAAAAGGATTGTTTCTTAAAATTCCCGTTGAGGCTCCCGGTTTGGATGAGGTTAAAAAATGGTATAAATCCAATTCTACCGAATCTTTAGAGAAGATTGAGAAATACAGTATTCAAAATGCGAGTATATTTGATTACTTTTTTGATAAATGGGTTGATTTCGATGAAGTAGCAGGCAATATTCCGGTTCCGGTGACAAATGGCAATGCTTTTTTACAGTCGAATAAATTTGTAGAAGTTTCAGATAGTGCCTTTTGTTACTTGCTGAATATACAAGAATATATATCTGCCGGTAGTATTGCTCCTTATGATTATGCAGAATCACGCATTGTTGAGATGCTGATTAATCAAAAAAAGAAGGATTTTATAGCAGATTTTGAGAATGAATTATATACTGACGCGGTTAAACGTGGGAATGTGAAGTTTCTTTCGACCACGGAAAACGCTAAATAAAACAGGTAAAATGAAAAAGTTACTGACTTTATTTTTTATGATGTGCAGCTCTTGTTTTCTGATCGCACAGGAGAATGTAATTGATGAAATTATTTGGGTGGTTGGAGATGATGCTGTATTACGTTCGGATGTTGAGGCACAACGTTTAGATATGCAAGTCAGCGGTCAACGTATTAACGGTGATCCCTACTGTATGATTCCTGAACAGATGGCCATACAGAAACTATTCCTGAATCAAGCAAAGATTGACAGTATCGATGTGAGCGAAAATCAGGTTATACAAGAAGCGGACAGGTGGGTTAATTATGTAATCAACCAGCTTGGATCAAAAGAAAAGACAGAGGAATATTTCAACAAGAAGTTGTCTCAACTAAAAGACGAACGTAAAGACCTGATCAGAGAACAGCAAATCGTTGAACAGATGAAACGACATTTGATTGGCGATATAAAACTAACTCCGGCAGATGTCAGGAAATATTATAATCAACTCTCCCAGGATAGTTTGCCCATGATTCCAACTACAGTTGAAGTGCAAATAATCACCGTTGAACCAAAAGTATCTTTTGAAGAAACAGATGCGATTAAAGCTCGTTTGAGAGACTTTACAGAACAAGTAACCAAAGGCGAAAAAGAATTTTCTACGCTGGCGTTGTTGTATTCTGAAGATCCGGAGTCGGCTAAACGGGGAGGGGAACTGGGATTTTTAGGTAAGACTTATTTGTTGCCGGAATTCGCGAACGTTGCTTTTAATCTTACCGATCCTAAAAGAGTGTCTAATATTGTTGAAACGGAATACGGTTTTCATATTATTCAATTGATAGAAAAGAGAGGTGATCGTATTAATTGCCGCCATATCTTGTTGCGTCCGGAAGTGTCGGAAAGTGAGATGAATGAGGCGATTGTTAAGATGGATTCTTTATACACAGATTTATTAAGTGCTAAATTCACCTTCGAAGAAGCTGCTACATTTGTGTCTTATGATAAAGATACGCGTAATAATAAAGGGTTGATGGTAAACTCAAGTTACGAAAGCGATAATCACAACACCCCTCGTTTTGAAATGCAGGAGCTTCCCCAGGAAATTGGTAAAGTAGTTTTCGATATGCAAGTAGGAGATATTTCCAAGCCGTTTAAAATGATTACCAACAAACAAAAGGAAGTGGTAGCGATTGTTAAATTGAGAGCTCGTACGGAAAGTCACAAGGCTAATCTTGCCGACGACTATCAAGCTTTAAAAACAATTGTTGAAGCTAAAAAACGCGAAGAGTTGCTAAACGAATGGATAGCGAAGAAGCAAAAGACTACCTATGTGCGCATCAGCGAAGGTTGGCGTAATTGTGACTTCGAGTTCCCAGGATGGGTAAAAGAATAAATGTGAAGAATCGATTATTGTTATTCGTTCTGTTTTCTTTTTTTGTATCCTATACTGCCGCGCAGGAGCAGGATACAATACCTCCCCAAACAACCTCTGTTTATTTGGAGCATGCTGATCTATTGTCTTATGATAAGGATCTGATTTTAGATGCGCAGATTTTAAGAGGTAATGTTTGTTTCCGCCATGACAGCTCTTACATGTATTGTGATAGTGCGTATTATTATGAGGAAAAAAATTCTCTTGAGGCTTTCAGTAATGTAAAAATGGTACAGGGGGATACACTCTTTGTTTATGGAGACTATCTGATCTATGATGGGAATACGCAATTAGCCCGGTTAAGAAATAATGTGCGGATGGTTAATAAGGAGGTTACCTTATATACGGATAGCTTGAACTATGACAGGGCAGTTGATATAGGATATTATTTTGATGGCGGACGAATTGTTGATGAGCAAAATATTCTTTCTTCATTTTTCGGTAAATATTCGCCTAATACGAAATTAGCCGTGTTTAATGATAGTGTTAAATTAGAAAATCCTCAGTTTACACTTTTTTCGGACACATTAGAATATAGTACACAATCAAAAATAGCAACCATATTAGGACCATCTGTAATACTTTCAGATAGTGGAACTATTTATACCTCGAGAGGGTGGTATGACACTGTAGCTGATAAATCGTTATTATTAGATCGTTCGCGGGTTTTATCCGGAAACCGTATATTGACCGGAGACTCTATTGCTTACAACAAAGCGTTGGGCATTGGGGAGGCCTTTGGGAACATGAGTATTCAAGATACAGCTCAAATGGTTACCTTGGAAGGTAATTACGGGTATTATAATGAACTGTCTGAATATGCTTTTGCCACGGATAGTGCCCGTTTCCTGGAGTATTCAAAAGGAGATACCCTGTTCCTTCATGCCGATACACTGGAGATGGTTACCGTTGATTCTTTATATAGAGAAGTTAAAGCGTATTATGGGGTTCGTTTCTTTCGGGTAGATATGCAGGGTGTATGTGACTCTTTACAGTTCAACACCCGGGACTCTGTTTTATATATGTTTAAAGACCCGATTCTTTGGAATGAACAATATCAAATTCTCGGAGATACGATTCTGGTATTCATGAACGATAGTGCGATTGATTACGCCCATGTAAAAGAATACGCTTTTGCGGCTCAGTACCTGGACTCAACGTATTACAATCAATTGAAGGGGAGTGATTTGAAGGCCTATTTTGAAGGACAGGCGGTTAAGCAAATTGATGTGGAAGGGAATGCGGAATCTATCTTTTATCCTTTGGAAAGTGATGGAGCCATGGTCGGATTGAATGAATCAAAAAGCGGATTTTTGAGTATTTGGTTAAAAGAAAACAAGCTTGAACGATTAAAGATATGGCCAACGCCGGTAGGTAGTTTGACTCCTATTCCGGATTTAAATCCGGAACAGAAAACACTAAAAGATTTTAAATGGTATGATTATCTGCGTCCGAAAGACAAAGATGATATTTTTACGGTTCATATTCGAGAAGTACAAACAGATAAACCGAAAAGAAGTAATAAATTTGTACATTAGTTGCTAAGTTTAATAGTTAAGAAAAGGAATATGGCTGCATTTTTGTTTATGAACTCGCGTCGACCTCGTAAATACGAGCATAAACCGATTTATTGGGATCCTGAAAAAGAAAAGGAAGAAGAACGCGAGCGCCGGATTAAGCGCGAGATGGGTATTGAGGAAGACCTAACTGATTATAAACCTCAGATAAAAGGTTCTTTTTATGAAGGTACTACGCATCTTAGGAAAAGTGTAAATCGCGGAGATGATATGGATAGCCGGAAATATAGAAATGTGAAATTAGCGGCTGTCTTGATCATATTGGCGTTAGTGGGTTGGTTTATCTTTTTGAAATGAGTGATATAATTCATCTTTTACCTGATAATATTGCTAATCAAATAGCAGCAGGCGAGGTTATTCAGCGACCGGCATCTGTTGTGAAAGAATTAGTAGAAAATTCCATAGATGCCGGTGCTTCTTGTATTCAGATCAATATCAAAGATGCAGGGAGAACGTTGATTCAGGTTATTGATGACGGGAAAGGAATGTCTGAGACTGATGCAAGAATGGCCTTCGAAAGACATGCTACTTCTAAAATCTCCTCCGCTGATGATTTATTCGCACTTCGTACTATGGGCTTTCGAGGTGAAGCTCTTGCTTCAATTGTAGCCGTCGCGCATGTAGAACTTCGCACGCGTACCAAAGATTTAGATGTAGGTGTTAAATTAACGATCGCCGGTTCTGTATTGTCGGGAATTGAGGAAGACGTTTGTGCTGTCGGAAGTGTGTTTTCTGTGAAAAACTTATTTTTTAATGTGCCGGCAAGACGGAAATTCCTAAAATCAAATGAAACCGAATTTCGAAATATAGTTAATGAATTAGAGCGCATTGCTTTAGTAAATCCACACACTGCGTTTTCGTTGTTTCATAATGATGTCGAGATAATTAATCTGCCTGAAGCGGGAATGCGACAACGTATACTTGACGTTTATGGAAAAGCATTAAATCCGAAACTACTTCCTGTCGAAGTACAAAGTAACTTAATCACGATATCTGGCTTTGTAGGAAAGCCTGACTCGGTAAAGAAAAGAGGAGCTTTGCAATATTTCTTTGTAAATGGTCGTTTTATGAAACATCCTTATTTTCATAAAGCGGTTATGCAGGCTTATGAAAATATAATTCCGGTAGGTGAAATGCCTAATTATTTTATCTACTTTACGCTTGACCCCGAAACTATTGATGTAAACATTCATCCGACAAAGACAGAAATAAAGTTTGAGAATGAGCAGCCGATATGGCAAATATTAGTTGCTGCCGTCAGGGAAGCTTTGGCAAAAGCAAGTATGATCCCGACAATCGATTTTGATAGGCAGGATGCAATTGATATTCCTGTTTATACCCCTTCTTCAAGTAATGCAACGATTACTCCTCCTACCGTACGTGTTAATGCGGATTATAATCCTTTTGATCTTTCTTCAGGTAGATCGGAAAGAAAAGAATTTGATTGGTCTAAACTCTATCAGGATTTTGAAAACAGCAAAACAGCTCTTGATCATGATCTTTTTGATGAGACACATGCGGATGTTGCCGGAAACGAGGAACCGGTTGTTTCCGGTTCTGTAAATCAGTCTAAGGAATTGTTTCCTTGTTATCAATATAAAGATAAATACATTATAACGGCGCTCAAATCCGGACTTGCGCTGATAGATCAACACAGGGCGCATCTAAATGTGCTTTATGAGCAATATGCCAATAATATTAAACAAAGAAGAAGCATCAGTCAAAAGATTCTTTTCCCCGAAATAGTTGAATTGTCATCTTCAGAAGCGTTGATACTACCGGACCTGCTGGACGATTTGTCTTATGTGGGTTTTGAATTGTCTGATTTAGGTAATAATACCTATGTAATTAATGGTTTGCCTTCCGAGTTAGAAAGTGTAGATCCTGTATCGCTTTTGAAGGACATGATAAGCAAAGCGATGGAGCATAATAATTCCATAAAGGAGGATTTGGCTCATATTCTTGCGCTAACTCTTGCTAAGGCTACAGCAATAAAATACGGTAAGACCATGTCTGTCGAAGAAATGGAGCACCTTATCGCTTCTCTTTTTTCCTGCCGGGAAACCCGTTTAACTCCGGATGGAAAGAATATTCTTACCTTAATTAATGATGACGAATTGGAACGTAGATTTCGATAAGTTAGCCGTTAAATCCTCTTTCCCTATAAGGCAACAGTATGTAAAGCCCTAACCTTAAAACTTATATAATGTTAATTATATCAAATATAAGTTACTCCCTCGATTGTATACTGAATGTAAATAGTTAACTTTGCACCGCTTTTAATATAAGAAAAGTGTTGTTGAAGGTGTAAAACATTGATATTATGCAAATAATGTCTATCTTTGCACTCTGAAATTTAAAAAGATATAATAAAAAAGAATCATTCTAAAGTAAAAAGTAAAAAATGCCTACAATTCAACAATTAGTTAGAAAAGGAAGGGAAACTTTGGAAGTAAAAGGTAAATCGCCTGCACTTGATTCATGTCCTCAAAGACGTGGAGTATGTGTACGTGTTTATACTACTACTCCTAAAAAACCTAACTCGGCAATGCGTAAAGTTGCGAGAGTTCGTTTGACAAACACGAAAGAAGTAAATGCTTATATTCCTGGAGAAGGACATAATTTGCAGGAACACTCAATTGTGTTGGTTCGTGGAGGACGTGTGAAAGATTTACCCGGGGTACGTTATCATATCGTGCGTGGTACATTAGATACTGCGGGGGTTAACGGTCGTACTCAAAGACGTTCAAAGTATGGTGCGAAGCGTCCTAAACCAGGAGCAGCTCCAGCAGCTAAAGGAAAGAAAAAATAATCCCTTTCAAACTGTGAATTTAAATTAAAATGTTTAAACAGGTTTGAGTTATTTGGATAGGCTATAAGGTTGAGTAAATGGTTCAGCGGAACTGTTGAAGACGATGCTAAGGCAACCAAGAACAAAAACGTAAATTTTTGAAAACAAAATGAGAAAAGCAAAACCCAAAAAAAGACAGATCCTTCCGGATCCAGTTTTTGGTGATGTTAAGGTTACGAGATTCGTTAACCATTTGATGTATGATGGCAAGAAAAATACTGCCTTCGAAATCTTTTATTCTGCATTGGAAACCGTTAAGGCAAAATTGCCTAATGAAGAAAAGAGTGCTTTGGAAATATGGAAAGCAGCTCTTGATAATATTACTCCTCAAGTTGAAGTTAAGTCTCGCCGTGTAGGTGGAGCAACTTTTCAAGTACCTACCGAAATTCGTCCTGATCGTAAAGAATCTGTTTCAATGAAAAACCTGATCCTTTATTCTCGTAAAAGAGGAGGGAAGACTATGTCAGATAAATTGTCTGCAGAGATTGTAGATGCGTTTAATAGTCAAGGTGGTGCATACAAAAGAAAAGAAGATATGCACCGTATGGCAGAGGCGAACCGTGCATTCGCACACTTTAGATTTTAATAAGCATAATATTTAGAAGAATAAACGAAAGATGACAAAAGCTGACGAACTATTAAAGTTTACAAGGAACATCGGCATCATGGCGCACATTGATGCAGGAAAGACTACGACTTCTGAGCGTATTCTTTTCTATACTGGTTTAACGCATAAAATCGGTGAAGTGCATGATGGAGCGGCTACTATGGACTGGATGGCGCAGGAACAGGAACGTGGTATCACGATTACCTCGGCTGCTACCACCACTTTCTGGAATTATGCAAATGATAAATATAAAATTAACTTGATTGACACTCCGGGACACGTTGACTTTACTGTTGAAGTAGAGCGTTCTTTACGTATTCTGGATGGTGCAGTTGCTGCTTTTTGTGCGGTTGGTGGGGTAGAACCTCAATCTGAAACCGTATGGAGACAAGCAGATAAATATAATGTTCCTCGAATTGGTTACGTAAACAAAATGGACCGTTCAGGAGCAAATTTCTTTGAAGTTATTCGTCAGGTGAAAGACGTTTTAGGCGCAAATCCTTGTCCTATTCAGGTGCCAATCGGTGCTGAAGAGACTTTTAAAGGAGTTGTTGACCTGGTTACAATGAAAGCGATCTTGTGGCATGATGAAGCTATGGGTGCTGAGTATGATGTTGAAGAAATACCGGCAAACATGATGGAAGAGGTTCTTGAATGGAGAGATAAAATGCTTGAAACATTAGCTGAATGTGATGATACGCTAATGGAGAAGTATTTTGACGATCCTTCTACTATTACAGAAGCTGAAATCAGAGCAGCTATCCGCAAAGGAACTTTAGAAATGATGATTAACCCGATGATTTGTGGCTCATCTTTCAAAAATAAAGGTGTTCAGACTCTTTTGGATGCTGTATGTTCTTATCTTCCAAGCCCTAGCGATACGGCTGCGATTGAAGGTACAGATCCTCGTGATCCTGAAAAAGTGATTGTTCGCAAGCCTTTGTTTGAAGAACCAATGACGGCTTTGGCATTTAAAATCGCAACTGACCCTTATGTAGGTCGTCTTTGCTTTTTCCGTGTCTATTCAGGTGCTCTTAATGCAGGAACTTATGTTCTGAATACAAGATCTGATAAGAAAGAGCGTATTTCGCGTTTGTTCCAAATGCACTCAAATAAACAAAATCCGATGGAAGCCATTGGTTGTGGTGATATTGGTGCAGGTGTTGGTTTTAAAGATATCCGTACGGGAGATACGCTTTGTGATGAAGCTCATCCAATTGTATTGGAATCGATAGAGTTCCCGGAACCGGTAATTGGTATTGCGGTTGAACCGAAAACACAGAAAGATTTGGATAAACTTGGTGTAGGTCTTTCTAAACTGTCTGAAGAGGATCCAACTTTCCGTGTTCAAACAAACGAAGAAACAGGACAGACTGTTATTAGTGGTATGGGTGAATTACACCTGGATATCATTATCGACAGATTACGTCGTGAATTTAAAGTTGAATGTAATCAGGGACGTCCACAGGTTTCTTACAAAGAGGCTATTACTAAATCAGTTGAACTTCGTGAAGTTTATAAGAAACAATCAGGAGGTCGTGGTAAATTTGCTGATATTATCGTTAGAATCGAACCGGCTGATGCTGATTTCGTAGGCGAATTGCAGTTTATTGATGAAGTTAAAGGTGGTAATATTCCTAAGGAATTTATCCCTTCTGTTCAAAAAGGTTTCTTGAAAGCAATGAAAAATGGTGTTTTGGCCGGATATTCATTGGATCAGTTGAAAGTAACTTTAATTGATGGATCGTTCCATACGGTTGACTCGGATCAACTTTCATTTGAAATATGTGCTATCCAAGCATTCAAGAGTGCTTCAGAGAAAGCGGGTCCTGCATTGATGGAACCAATAATGAAAATTGAAGTGGTGACTCCGGAAGAGAGTATGGGAGATGTGATTGGCGACTTGAATAAGAGACGCGGACAAGTAGAAGGAATGGAAACAAGCCGTACCGGTGCTCGTATCGTAAAAGCAAAAGTTCCATTGGCGGAAACATTTGGTTATGTAACAGCTTTGCGTACTATTACGTCAGGACGTGCTACTTCTTCTATGATATTCTCGCATTACGCCGAAGTGTCAGGATCTATTGCTAAGCAAGTGTTGACAGAGGTGCAAGGTAGAGTAGACTTGATCAAATAAATTATTAGAAATTATAATATAAAATGAGCCAAAAGATCAGAATTAAATTAAAGTCATACGATTATTCTCTTGTTGATAAATCAGCAGAGAAAATCGTTAAGACGGTGAAGGCTACAGGTGCTGTTGTTAGCGGCCCTATTCCTCTGCCTACGCACAAGCGTATTTTTACTGTGAATCGCTCGACTTTTGTTAACAAAAAGTCACGTGAACAGTTCGAGCTTTCTTCTTATAAAAGATTGATCGATATTTATAGTTCAACAGCAAAAACAGTAGATGCGTTGATGAAACTAGAATTACCTAGTGGTGTAGAAGTAGAAATTAAAGTGTGAGATATTAAATTTTAAGTGAAATGCCAGGATTATTAGGAAAAAAAATCGGAATGACATCCGTATTCAGTGCCGAGGGAAAAAATCTTCCATGCACTGTTATCGAAGTAGGTCCTTGTGTGGTTACACAGATTAAATCTCTTGAAAAAGATGGTTATGAGGCTGTACAGTTGGGTTTCCAGGAGAAAAAGGAAAAACATACTACAAAGCCGGAATTAGGTCATTTCAAGAAAGCAGGCGTAACCCCAAAGAGACACTTGGCCGAGTTCAAGGATTTTGAAACTTCTTATAATTTAGGTGATGTTATCACTGTGGATTATTTAGAAAATGCAGGATTTGTAGATGTGATCGGTACATCTAAAGGTAAAGGCTTCCAAGGTGTAGTTAAACGTCACGGATTTGGTGGAGTTGGACAGTCTACTCATGGTCAGCACAATCGTTTGCGTGCTCCGGGTAGTATTGGTGCTTGTTCTTATCCTGCAAAGGTGTTCAAAGGAACAAGAATGGCTGGACAAATGGGTAATGAGCGTGTGACTGTTCAGAACTTAGAAGTGATTAAGGTGATATCGGAACATAACCTTTTATTGGTGAAAGGTTCGATTCCAGGTTCAAAAGGTTCAATCGTATTAATTGAAAAGTAATGGAACTGAACGTAGTAAATATTAAAGGAGAAGATACCGGAAGAAAGGTAACTTTGAATGATGCAATTTTTGGGATTGAACCAAATGATCATGCTATTTATCTGGATGTAAAACAGTATTTAGCAAACCAAAGACAAGGAACTCATAAGTCTAAAGAAAGAAGTGAGATATCCGGAAGTACACGTAAACTTATCCGTCAGAAAGGTGGAGGTGGTGCTCGTCGTGGTGATATCAATTCTCCGGTTTTAGTTGGAGGTGGTCGTGTGTTTGGTCCTAAACCAAGAGATTACAGATTTAAACTTAATAAAAAGTTGAAAAATCTGGCGCGTAAATCAGCATTAAGTTATAAAGCTAAAGAAAATGCAATTGTTGTTGTTGAGGACTTCTCATTTGATGTTCCAAAAACAAAAGAATTTATCTCAATTGCTGAAAATCTGAAAGTTGCAGACAGAAGATTGTTGTTAGTATTGTCTGAAAGAAATAATTTCGTATATTTGTCGGCTCGAAATCTGAAAAAGGCAGATGTTATAATTGCTTCTGATATAAATACATACAATGTCTTGAATGCAAAAAATCTGGTTTTAACAGAGAGTTCTGTAGCTATATTAGAAAACTTATTTAAAGCATAAGGAGATTAAATGATGGGAATAATTATAAAACCTATAATAACAGAAAAACAAACTGCGATTACGGAAAAAATGCCTAATAGGTATGGTTTTCGCGTTTCTCCTGATGCGAATAAGCTGCAAATAAAGAAAGCAATCGAAGATATGTATGGTGTTGCTGTTGCTGACGTTAACACCATGAATTATTCAGGAAAACGTAAGAGTCGTTTTACGAGATCTGGTGTTATCACTGGAAAACAGTCTTCATTCAAGAAAGCTATTGTGACGTTAAAAGATGGTGAAGCTATAGATTTCTTTAGTAATATTTAAAAAGAAATGGGAATACGTAAAATAAAGCCCACAACACCGGGGCAGAGACACAAAATTATTGGTGCATTTGATAAAATCACTGCAAGTACACCAGAAAAGTCTCTTGTAGTTGGTAAAAAACGTACTGGTGGTCGTAATAACACCGGTAAAATGACTATGCGCTATATTGGCGGTGGTCATAAACAAAAATTTAGATTTATTGACTTCAAGAGAAATAAAGATGGCGTTCCTGCAACAGTGAAAACGATTGAGTACGACCCAAATCGTACTTCTCGTATTGCATTGTTGTATTATGCTGATGGAGAAAAAACATATATTTTAGCTCCAGAAGGCTTGGAAGTTGGCCAAACAGTGGTTTCAGGTAGTGATGTAGCTCCTGAGATTGGAAATACTTTGCCAATGGCAAAAATTCCGGTAGGTACAATTATACATAATATTGAATTACGTCCTGGACAGGGAGCTAAGATGGTTCGTTCTGCTGGTGCGTTTGCTCAATTGACCTCTCGTGAGGGAGATTATGTAATTATAAGAATGCCTTCAGGTGAAACCCGTAAGATTCTTTCTGCATGTAAGGCTACAATAGGAAGTGTTGGAAACTCAGACCATGGTCTTGAGAAATCAGGTAAAGCTGGCCGCTCTAGATGGCTTGGACGTCGTCCACGTAACCGCGGGGTTGTTATGAACCCGGTTGATCACCCAATGGGTGGTGGTGAAGGACGTGCTTCAGGAGGACATCCTAGATCACGCAAGGGCTTGTATGCTAAGGGCTTGAAAACAAGAGCTCCTAAAAAGCATTCTTCTAAGTATATTATTGAAAGAAGGAAAAAGTAATCTGATTAATTAAGAAAACTATGAGTCGTTCATTAAAAAAAGGCCCTTATATTAATATTAAGCTTGAGAAAAAAGTCTTGACTATGAATGAGTCAGGAAAAAAAGCTGTAATAAAGACTTGGGCAAGAGCTTCAATGATTTCCCCGGATTTTGTGGGCCATACAATTGCAGTTCATAATGGTAATAAATTTATTCCTGTTTTTGTTACAGAAAATATGGTAGGACATAAGTTAGGAGAATTCTCTCCAACGCGTACTTTCCGTGGTCATTCTGGTAACAAAAAAAGATAAGACAGGAATGTTAAGATTTGAATTAAAAAAGAATCAATAAAATGGGTGCTAGAAAAAGAATATCAGCTGAAGCAAGAAAAGAAGCCCAAAAGCAAATGTATTTTGCTAAATTGAAGAACGTTCCTACTTCTCCACGAAAAATGCGATTGGTCGTTGACATGATTCGTGGTATGGAAGTGTTCAGAGCATTGGGTGTTCTTAAATTTTCAAATAAAGAAGCTGCAGCAAGAATTGAAAAATTGCTTCGTTCGGCTATTGCTAATTGGGAGCAAAAGAATGAACGTAAAGCAGAAACTGGAGAGTTGTTTATCTCATCTGTAAGCGTTGATTGCGCTACTACTTTAAAAAGAATGAGACCAGCTCCTCAAGGAAGAGGTTATAGAATTCGTAAGCGTTCGAATCATGTAACTTTATTTGTGGATGCGCTAAGTACAAATGATAGTCAAAATTAATTGTAGATGGGACAGAAAGTTAATCCGATTAGTAATCGATTAGGAATCATCAAAGGATGGGATTCTAATTGGTATGGAGGGAAAAATTATGGAGATACCTTGTTGGAAGATACAAAGATCCGTAAATATTTAAATGCCCGTCTTGCCAAAGCTAGCGTATCACGTATTGTTATCGAACGTACGTTGAAATTAATTACTATAACTGTTTGTACTTCTCGCCCTGGTATTATTATCGGTAAGGGAGGTCAAGAGGTTGATAAGTTAAAAGAGGAGTTGAAGAAAATAACTGATAAGGAAGTTCAGATCAATATTTTTGAAATTAAAAGACCTGAATTAGATGCAGTTATTGTTGCAAATAATATTGCTCGTCAGTTAGAAGGTAAGATCGCTTATCGTCGTGCTATTAAAATGGCTATTGCATCAACGATGAGAATGGGTGCAGAGGGTATCAAAGTGCAAATTTCAGGACGTTTAAATGGGGCTGAAATGGCACGTTCAGAAATGTATAAGGAAGGAAGAACTCCTCTTCATACTTTCAGAGCTGATATTGATTATGCATTGGCCGAAGCACTGACTAAAGTGGGCTTACTTGGTGTGAAAGTTTGGATTTGTCGTGGTGAGATTTATGGAAAAAGAGATCTTTCTCCTTCATTTACAACATCAAAAGAAGTTGGTCGTCGCAATGATGGTGGCGGCAGAGAAAAAAACTTCAAAAGAAAGAAAACCAATCGCTAAACATTAGAATTTAGAAAAGATGTTACAACCTAAGAAAACAAAGTTTAGAAGACAACAAAAAGGCCGTATGAAGGGCGATGCTCAACGCGGAAATCAGTTGGCTTTTGGATCTTTTGGAATAAAAGCGTTACAGAATAAATGGATTACGGGTAGACAAATTGAAGCTGCTCGTATTGCTGTAACTCGTTATATGCAGCGTCAAGGTCAGGTGTGGGTTAGAATTTTCCCGGATAAACCGATAACCAAGAAGCCTGCTGAAGTGCGTATGGGTAAAGGAAAAGGTGCTCCTGAAGGATTTGTTGCTCCGGTAACTCCCGGAAGATTAATCTTCGAAATAGAAGGTGTTCCTTTTGATGTAGCGAAAGAAGCATTGCGTCTGGCTGCTCAAAAACTACCGGTGACAACAAAATTTGTTGTGAGACGTGACTATGATATGCAAAATCAAAATGCGTAAATGTTATGAAGATTGCAGAAATTAGAGAATTGACAACAACTGAGTTGCAAGAAAGAATAGATGCTGATACGCTTGCTTATGAGCAAAAGAAAATCGGCCATAGTATTTCTCCATTGGAAAATCCTGCTCAACTTAAATATCAACGTAGAACGATTGCGCGTATGAAAACTGAGTTGCGATTGAGAGAAATAAACAACAAATAATCATGAGCCTGATGGAAACAAGAAATTTAAGAAAAGAAAGAACGGGCGTTGTTTTTAGTAATAAAATGGATAAAAGCGTCACAGTTGCTGTGAAGTGGAAAGAAAAACATCCAATTTATGGTAAGTTTGTTAATAAAACAAAGAAATATCACGCTCACGATGAAAAGAATGAATGCAATATAGGGGATACCGTAAAGATTATGGAAACTAGACCCTTGAGCAAAACAAAAAGATGGAGATTAGTTCAAATAATCGAAAGAGCGAAGTAATATGATACAACAAGAATCAAGATTAGTAGTTGCTGACAATAGTGGAGCCAGAGAAGCTTTATGTATACGTGTACTTGGAGGTACAAGAAAACGTTATGCTACTGTTGGAGATGTAATTGTCGTTGCAATAAAAAGTGTCATTCCTTCTAGCGATGTGAAGAAGGGGGCAGTTTCTAAAGCTATTATCGTTCGCACAAAGAAGGAAATCCGTCGTCAAGATGGGTCTTATATTCGTTTCGACGATAATGCATGTGTGTTATTGAATGCAGGGGGTGATATTCGTGGTAGTCGTATTTTTGGCCCGGTGGCCAGAGAGTTACGCGCGACAAATATGAAGATTGTTTCACTTGCACCGGAAGTGTTATAAATTGTAAACTTTAGGTAATGAGTAAGTTACATATTAAAAAAGGCGACATTGTTTTTGTAAACACTGGGGTCGACAAAGGAAAGACCGGTCGTGTTTTGCAAGTTCAGGTGAAAGAGAACAGAGCAATTGTAGAAGGTGTTAAAATGGTTTCAAAACACACTAAGCCAAACGCAAAAAATCCACAAGGTGGAGTTGAGAAGAAGGAAGCTCCTATTCATATCTCTAATTTGAATGTTATTGATCCAAAATCAGGAAAACCAACACGAATTGGACGTAAGTTGAACGACAAAGGAGTGTTAGTGCGTTATTCAAAAAAATCAGGGGAGGAAATTAAATAATGAGCAATACTGCCAGTCTAAAGAATGAATATCAGGACAGAATTGTACCTGCTTTGACTAAGGAGTTTGGATATAAATCTGTAATGCAGGTTCCTGTATTGAAAAAGATTGTTATCAATCAAGGTTTAGGTTCAGCTACTGCGGATAAGAAAATTATAGATGTTGCTGTAGCCGAATTAGGACTAATTACTGGTCAAAAGGCTGTTGCTACAGTTTCTAAAAAAGACATCTCTAACTTTAAGTTAAGAAAAAAGATGCCGATCGGTGTGATGGTTACTTTACGCCGTGAACATATGTATGAGTTTTTAGAGAGATTAGTGCGTGTTGCGCTCCCTCGTATTCGTGACTTTAAAGGTATCGAAAGTAAGTTGGACGGACGTGGTAATTATACTTTAGGTATTCAAGAGCAAATCATTTTTCCTGAAATTAATATTGATAATATTACTAAAATTTTAGGAATGAATATTACCTTTGTGACTTCTGCTAAAACAGATGAGGAAGGTTATGCTCTTTTGAGAGAGTTTGGTTTGCCTTTCAAGAACATAAAAAAAGACTAAGATAAGTTATGGCAAAAGAATCGATGAAAGCCCGTGAGGTGAAAAGAGCTAGGCTTGTTGCAAAGTATGCTGAAAAAAGAGCTCAGTTGAAAGCTGAGGGAAATTATGAAGCTTTGCAATCATTACCTAAAAATGCTTCTCCTGTTAGATTACACAATAGATGTAAAATTACTGGACGTCCTAAAGGGTATATACGCCAATTTGGTGTTTCACGTATTCAGTTTCGTGAAATGGCTTCAAACGGATTAATCCCTGGAGTGAAAAAAGCAAGTTGGTAACTAGTGTGTAGTTTTAAATATTGTCCGGAAAGCCCGGATCAATTTAATTATTATAAGAATGACAGATCCTATAGCAGATTATTTAACGAGGTTGCGTAATGCAATAAAGGCGAAACACAGAGTTGTTGAAGTGCCTGCCTCAAATTTGAAAAAAGAAATTACAAAAATTCTTTTTGACAAAGGGTATATCTTAAACTATAAGTTTATAGAAGATGGTCCTCAAGGTACAATTAAGATTGCCTTGAAATATGATTTAGTTAATAAGGTTAACGCCATTAAAGTGTTGAAAAGAGTTTCTACTCCAGGGTTACGTAAGTATGTTGGATACAAAGATACTCCAAGAGTACTTAATGGATTGGGAATAGCTATCATATCTACTTCCAAAGGTGTAATGACTGATAAAGAAATTCGCGATCATAAAATTGGTGGTGAAGTTTTGTGTTATGTTTATTAATTCTAAGAGGAAGTAATTATGTCAAGAATAGGAAAATTACCAATAAATATTCCTGCAGGAGTAACGGTTACTGTTAAGGATTCTACAGTAACAGTAAAAGGTCCTAAAGGTGAGCTTAATCAAAAGATCAACCCGGATATTAAAGTTGAAATTAATAATGGCGAGATTCAGCTTATAAGACCTTCAGATGAGAGAAATTACAGAGCCTTGCATGGCTTATACAGATCATTAATCAATAATATGGTTATTGGTGTATCTGAAGGATATAAAAAAGAATTAGAACTTGTAGGTGTTGGATATCGTGTATCTAATGCAGGTCAATTATTAGATTTCTCGTTAGGTTTTACTCATAATATATTTTTGATGTTACCTAATGAAGTTAAGGTTGAAACAAAAGCGGAAAGAAATAAAAATCCTCTTGTAATATTAGAGTCTGCCGATAAACAGTTGATAGGTCAGGTTTGTGCAAAAATCCGATCTTTTAGAAAGCCTGAACCATACAAAGGAAAGGGTATTAAATTTGTAGGTGAGGTTATTAGAAGAAAGTCTGGTAAGTCAGCAGGAAAATAATCTATTAAAACTGAAATTAGCATGACAACGAAAGAAGAAAGAAGGAAAAAAATAAAGCAACGTGTACGCGGTAAAATTGAAGGTACAACGGAGCGTCCTCGTCTAACTGTGTTTAGAAGCAACAAGCAAATTTATGCACAGATTATTGATGACTCAAAAGGAATAACATTAGCAGCGGTATCATCATTGAAGTTGGAAAAAACCGAAACAAAAAAAGTTATTGCAGCTAAAGTTGGTGAGCAGATTGCGAAAAATGCAATGGAAGCAGGTATCCAAACAGTCGTGTTCGATCGCAATGGATATTTGTATCATGGCAGAATTAAAGAGTTAGCTGATGCTGCACGTAATGGTGGTCTTAAATTTTAATAAGGATGGCTGGAAATAATAATAAAATTAAATCGACTAACGATATTGAATTGAAAGACCGTTTGGTTGCAATTAATCGTGTAACCAAGGTTACGAAAGGTGGTCGAACCTTTAGTTTTGCTGCAATTGTTGTAGTTGGAAACGAAGATGGTATTGTTGGATGGGGATTAGGTAAAGCAGGCGAAGTAACTACTGCTATAGCAAAAGGTGTTGAAGCTGCTAAAAAGAACTTAATTCGAGTTCCTGTTCATAAAGGAACTATCCCTCATGAGCAAGCAGCCAAATTTGGTGGTGCTGAGGTGCTTATCAAACCTGCAACATTAGGAACCGGAGTAAAAGCCGGTGGTGCTATGCGTGCAGTTTTAGAGAGTGTTGGGATAACCGACGTTTTGGCTAAATCAAAAGGATCTTCCAATCCTCATAACTTAGTAAAAGCTACAATTGAAGCTTTAGATGAATTGAGAAGTCCATTTGTTGTAGCTCAAAATAGAGGTATATCTGTTGAAAAAGTATTCAAAGGCTAAATTATGTATGAGTATGGCAACAATTAAAGTTAAACAAGTCAAGAGTAGAATTAAATGTCCCATTGATCAAAAAAGAACTCTTGATGCATTGGGTTTAAGGAAATTGAATCGTACGGTTGAGCACGAAGCAACTCCTTCTATCCTGGGGATGATTGAGAAGGTGAAACATTTAGTTTCTATTGAAAAATAATTAAGAGTTATAATATTACATACATAAAGATATGAATTTGTCAAATTTAAAACCTGCTGTGGGTTCTACTAAAACAAGAAAGAGAATTGGTCGAGGACCAGGATCTGGTTTAGGAGGAACATCTACTAGAGGACATAAAGGAGCTAAGTCAAGATCTGGATATTCAAGAAAGATAGGTTTTGAGGGTGGGCAAATGCCAATTCAAAGACGTCTTCCTAAATTTGGATTTAAAAATATTAACAGAGTAGAATATAAAGCTATCAATTTGAGTTCTTTGCAACAACTTGCAGAAGCCAATAATTATACAAAAATTGGTTTTGAAGAACTTGTTAGTGCTGGTTTTGCTTCTTCTTCTCAGTTAGTTAAAATACTTGGTAATGGTAGTTTAAACTTGGGTATCGAAGTTTCCGCTCATGCATTTTCAAAGAGTGCAGAAGCTGCTATTCAAGCTGCTGGCGGAACTGTAGTTAAACTCTAAGTTATGAGAGCAATTGATACAATAAAAAATATCTGGAAAATTGAGGATTTGAGAAATCGAATCCTCACCACTCTTCTCTTAGTAGCTATTTACCGATTTGGTACATATGTGGTGCTTCCAGGTATTGATCCAAAGGCGTTAACCGCTTTGCAGGAACAAACAAGAGGTGGACTGTTAGCTTTGCTTGATATGTTTTCTGGTGGTGCTTTCTCTAATGCATCTATTTTTGCATTAGGAATTATGCCCTATATATCAGCATCTATTGTTATGCAATTGTTAGCAATTGCTGTACCATCTTTTCAGAAAATGCAGAGAGAGGGAGAAAGTGGAAGAAAAAAAATAAATCAATATACTCGTTATCTGACGATTTTTATATTGCTACTGCAAGGACCTACATATCTTATTAACTTAAGTGTTCAGTTAAATGCAGTTGGAGCATCTCTTCCTTCAGGTATATGGTTTACTTTCTCTTCTACTGTAATTATGGCTGCTGGAAGTATGTTTATTCTATGGCTAGGAGAAAGAATCACAGATAAAGGTGTTGGGAATGGTATTTCATTTGTTATTTTAGTGGGAATCATTGCAAGATTGCCTCATTCTTTATTTCAAGAATTTATTTCTAGAACCACAGACAAAACAGGTGGTTTGGTTATGTTCTTGATGGAAATGTTATTCTTATTGCTTGTTATTGCGGGAGCTATTCTTTTGGTTCAAGGAGTAAGAAAAGTACCTGTACAGTATGCTAAGCGAATTGTTGGTAATAAACAATATGGTGGAGCAAGACAATATATACCATTGAAAGTAAATGCGGCTAATGTGATGCCGATTATTTTTGCTCAAGCAATAATGTTTATTCCAATATCTATTGTCGGATTTGCGAATTCGGAAAGTACTAGTACGTTTTGGGCTGCATTTATGGATAATACCGGCTTTTGGTATAATTTTGTCTTCGCTGTATTAATAATTTTGTTTACTTATTTTTATACTGCGATAACAATAAATCCAACTCAAATGGCTGATGATTTAAAAAGAAACAACGGATTTATTCCTGGAATTAAACCCGGGAGAGACACTAAAGAGTATTTGGATTCTATAATGGATAGAATAACTTTACCTGGTGCTTTCTTTTTAGCCTTAGTTGCTATTATGCCTGCTTTTGCACAAATGGCAGGTGTAAGCATGGAGTTTTCTCAATTTTTTGGAGGAACTTCACTTTTAATTCTTGTTGGTGTGGTACTGGATACCTTACAACAAATTGAAAGCCATTTGTTGATGCGTCACTATGATGGATTACTGAAATCTGGAAGAATTAAAGGACGCGCTGGAGTTGCAGGTGCTTATTGATAGTTTAGAAGATGATATATCTAAAAACAAATGAAGAAATTGAGCTAATGTATTTGGCTAATCAACTTGTTGGTAAAACACTTGGTGAATTAGCAAAGTATATTAAACCTGGAGTTTCTACCTTGCAATTAGATCGTATAGCAGAGACCTTCATAAGAGATCATGGTGCTATCCCGGCTTTTTTAGGATATGGCGGTTTCCCTAATTCTATTTGTGCTTCAGTTAATGAACATATTGTACATGGGATACCTTCAGAAAAAGCAATATTAAAAGAAGGTGATGTAATATCTATTGATTGTGGAACTATTTTAAATGGATTTGTCGGTGATTCAGCCTATACATTTGCTGTTGGTCAGATAGATCCAGAAGTTCGAAAATTACTGGATATCACAAAAGAATCTTTATATATTGGAATTGAACAAGCTGTTGAAGGAAAAAGAGTTGGAGATATAAGTTCTGCTGTTCAGGAATATTGTGAGAAGAATGGCTATTCTGTTGTTCGTGAACTTGTAGGACATGGTATTGGAAAACAGATGCATGAAGCACCCGAAGTCCCCAATTATGGGAAAAAGGGAAGTGGAAGTCTACTTCGTGAAGGTATGTGTATCTGTATCGAGCCCATGATTAATTTAGGAAAAAGAAATGTTGTTTTTGAAAAAGATGGATGGACTGTTCGAACAAAGGATAGAAAACCATCTGCACATTTTGAACATTGTATTGCTATTCAATCAGGGAAAGCTCGTATTTTATCATCATTTAAATTTTTAGAAGAAGTCTTAGAAAAAGAGGCATAATTATATGGCTAAACAATCTGCAATAGAACAAGATGGCGTTATCGTTGAAGCATTATCAAATGCAATGTTTCGAGTTGAATTAGAAAATGGGCATGAAATAACAGCTCATATTTCTGGGAAAATGAGAATGCATTATATTAAAATTCTTCCAGGTGACAAAGTCAGAGTCGAAATGTCTCCTTATGATTTGTCAAAGGGACGAATTTCATTTAGATATAAATAACAAAAAAATAATAATATGAAAGTTAGAGCATCTTTGAAAAAACGGACTGCTGACTGTAAAATAGTTCGTAGAAAAGGTCGTCTGTATGTTATAAACAAGAAAAATCCTAAATATAAACAACGTCAAGGATAATTTCTTATTTTTGCAAACTAATAATTAAGGAAAAAATATGGCTATAAGAATAGTTGGTGTAGATTTGCCACAGAATAAGAGGGGAGAAATAGCTTTGACTTATATTTATGGTATAGGTCGTAGTGCGGCTAATTCTATTTTAGATAAAGCTGGCATTGATCGTGATATTAAAGTTAAAGATTGGACTGATGATCAAGCTGCTAAAGTTCGTGAGGTTATCGGCCAAGAATACAAAGTAGAAGGTGATTTGCGTTCTGAAATCCAATTAAACATTAAGCGATTAATGGATATTGGTTGTTATCGTGGAATTAGACACCGTATTGGTTTACCATTGCGTGGACAAAGCACAAAAAACAATGCACGTACGCGTAAGGGAAGGAAGAAAACAGTCGCTAACAAGAAAAAAGCTACAAAATAATAATTTGATATGGCAAAAAAATCAGTTGTTGCAAAAAAAAGAAATGTGAAAGTTGATGCTTATGGCCAAGCACATATCCATTCATCTTTCAATAATATAATCGTTTCTCTTGCAAATAGCGAAGGACAAGTAATTAGCTGGTCTTCTGCTGGAAAAATGGGCTTTAGAAGTTCTAAGAAAAATACTCCTTATGCTGCTCAAATGGCTGCTCAGGATTGCGCAAAAGTTGCATTTGATTTAGGCTTGAGAAAAGTTAAAGTTTTTGTAAAAGGCCCAGGTAATGGCCGCGAATCTGCTATCAGAACAATTCATGGAGCAGGAATTGAAGTGACAGAAATTGTTGATGTTACTCCATTACCACATAATGGATGTCGTCCTCCGAAAAAGAGACGTGTATAATATTATTAATAATTGGATTTGGAAATTGTAAATAGATTATATAAACCTTACCCTCTCTATAATCGCGGCTGTACTTTTTCGAATCTACTTTGATTTTAAAATAAAAAAAAATGGCAAGATATACTGGACCTAAGACAAGAATAGCTCGTAAGTTTGGAGAAGCTATATTTGGACCTGATAAAGTTCTTTCAAAAAAGAATTATCCTCCTGGACAACATGGAAATTCCAGAAAAAGAAAGACTTCTGAATATGGTATTCAGCTTCGTGAAAAACAGAAAGCAAAATACACTTATGGTGTATTAGAAAAACAATTTAGAAATCTATTCGAAAAAGCATCACGCTCAAAAGGTATTACAGGTGAAGTTCTATTACAATTGTTAGAAAGTCGTTTGGATAATATTGTTTATCGTTTAGGAATTGCTCCAACAAGAGCTGCTGCTCGACAATTAGTTTCACATCGTCATATAACAGTTGATGGTAAGGTAGTAAATATTCCATCTTACGCTGTAAAGGCTGGTCAAGTAATTGGTGTTCGTGAAAAGTCTAAATCTTTAGAAGTAGTTTCTGATGCATTAGCTGGATTCAATCACAGCAAATATCCTTGGATAGAATGGGATTCTCAAAGTATGACCGGTAAGTTTTTACACATTCCGGAAAGAACAGATATTCCTGAAAATATTAAAGAACAGCTGATTGTAGAATTGTATTCTAAATAATAATTGATTCCATGGCGATATTAGCATTTCAAAAACCCGATAAAGTATTAATGTTAGAAGCGGATAATTTCTTCGGTAAATTCGAGTTTCGTCCGTTAGAACCCGGTTATGGCATAACTATAGGTAATGCTTTACGCCGTATTCTTTTGTCTTCACTTGAAGGTTTTGCTATTACATCCATAAAAATCGATGGAATTGATCATGAATTTGGAACGATTCCAGGGGTTATTGAGGATGTAACAAATATAATTTTGAATCTAAAACAAGTTAGATTCAAACATGTTGTTGAGGACATTGAAAACGAAAAAGTTAGTATTTCAGTTTCGGGAACTGAAGTGTTCAAAGCCGGTGATATAGGCAGACATCTAACAGGATTTGAAGTATTAAACCCTGAATTGGTGATCTGCAATATCGATCCAACGGCAAGTTTTCAAATAGAATTGGCAATTAATAAAGGGCGTGGTTATGTACCTGCCGATGAGAACAGGGAGTTAATTTCCGACCTACAAGTTATTGCGATTGATTCTATCTTTACTCCTATTCGTAATGTGAAGTATTCTATTGAAAACTTCCGTGTTGAACAGAAAACAGATTACGAAAAACTTGTTTTGGAAATAGCAACTGATGGTTCGATTCATCCAAAAGATGCTTTGAAAGAGGCGGCCAAGATATTAATACATCACTTCATGTTGTTCTCTGATGAGAAAATTGCAATTGAAACTGCAGACACAGAAGGTAACGAAGAATTTGATGAAGAAGTTCTGCATATGCGTCAATTACTTAAAAGTAAATTGTCTGATATGGATCTTTCTGTTCGCGCGTTGAATTGCTTGAAAGCAGCAGATGTTGAAACACTTGGTGAGTTAGTTAAATTCAATAAAAATGATCTTTTGAAGTTTAGAAACTTCGGAAAGAAATCATTAACTGAACTTGATGAACTATTAGAAAGCTTAAATCTTTCTTTTGGAATGGACACCAGTAAATATAAATTAGACAAAGAGTAACTAAGATGAGACATAATAAAAAATTCAATCATTTAGGTCGCACGAATACACATAGAGCAGCAATGCTTTCTAACATGGCTTCGTCTTTGATCAAGCACAAACGTATTTTTACGACTACTGCTAAAGCAAAAGCTTTGCGTAAATATGTTGAACCTTTGATTACTAAAGCAAAAGAAGATACAACTCATTCGAGACGTATTGTTTTTAGTAGTTTAAGAGACAAGAATTCTGTTACTGAGCTTTTTAATGATGTAGCTCAAAAAATTGGAGAACGTCCAGGTGGATATACACGTATCATTAAAACTGGAAATCGTTTAGGTGATAACGCTGCAATGTGTTTTATTGAATTAGTTGATTACAATGAAAACATGATGAAGGATAGCACTAAGAAAGCTCCAAAAGCTAGACGTCAAAGAAAGAAAAGTGTAGCAGCAGCCCCTGCAGCAACTGTAGAAGAAACTCCCGAAGTTTCCGAAGAAACAAAAGAGTAAAATCTTTCATAGCAACAATAAAAAAGAGTGAGTTCTGATTAAGAGCTTGCTCTTTTTTTTGTCTTGTGTTGAAGTTTACTCTAAGAACAATTTTGTGTATTAATTATTGAACTTTTTACCTAAGAATTTATCAAAGAAAGCTTCTCTGTAGGCTGTGCCAATTGGAATTTCATTAGAACCAAGTAGGATGTCGTTGTTATCAAACGAGTTTATATGGTGAGTGTTGACAATATAGGATTTATTTACCCGGAAAAACATACTATTAGGCAATTTTTCAAAAATGGTTTTTAAGTTCATTTTGGTTATTATCTTTTGCTCTATTTTTATCCTTGCTACTGTCACTCAACTGGTATTTGAGCAAATCATTTAGTTTAAATATGATTTGCGCAGCTTCATCCGGATTCTCTTTACACAATTCGTTTGCGTTATTCAGCATATTAAAAAGAAAATGCGGGTTTATCTGATTTTTCAGTTGTTCAAGTTCCGATTTTACTGTTATGTTTTCTAACTCACTAATGCGTTGCTCGTGTGTTATCCATTGTTTAAACAATAGGATTGTGGAACTTCCTGCCACAATTAGGCCCAATGAAATAACGACGGACAAAACATTTATTAAAGACAATAGCAGCGGTTGTGACGGTTGATAATTTTTATTTCCTGCAACGATTGTCATATATTGTAAAAAGACGATCAGGCAAATGACAAGCAGTACCGCCATAAATACCGCTATAACATATTGAAGCAATTTGTTTTTTAATAACAAAGCAGGAGCGAGTACATATATATTCAAATACACTATTCCGGAGAATAATAAAAATTGTCCTATGGCATACGCCTTGCTCCCCGACAGATACTCAGCAGATGATAATTGAAACGCAATCGTTGCGACAAGAAACAATAAGAGCAGATGCCTGATAATGCTAAACTTAGGATTTATCAGGAAATCGTGAAATATACCGTTGTCATTACCTTTATTCATAAAATGTTCAAACCTAAATTAATAGATTGAGATTTTTCATCTTCACTAAAATCTAATGTATAATTCTCGCCAAACAGTAAATCTAATCTGCGTTTACTGTTTACTATATCTTCAATATCTGTTACTTTGCCCGACTTTGTTCCTGAGCAGACAAACATTAGCGACTTATCTTTTATGCCGAATGACAAATTGATGAATGGCATCTCTTCATATTCTGTGATGCTATCAACTGTTGGCAATACTATTGAAACAAACAGTAAAGGAGGTACTAATACATGCTTAATGTTTTCATCGATAACTATGGAATATTCAAATGCCTGCTCTCCTGCCTTTTCCAATGTTTTGAATAGAAAACCGGGGTAAATCCGGCTTTTCAGGTGTTGAAGTTCCGCCTTAATGGTGTCTTTTTCCAGTTGATTTATTTGTTGCACGGACGCTAACCAATGTTTAAACAGCACACCAATGGATGTCCCTGCAAAACATATAACATAAAGAAAACAGGTCGCAATAATATTCAATACAAAATCATCTTTTCTTTCAAGTATTGAAAATTTCCCATAATTGAGATGAAAAAACTTTTTGATGTAGAACTCTATAGTTAAATCAAAAGCTATAGTGAACAAGGCAAGTGTTGTAAGCATGCCGATATATATCCGGTAGCGATTCTGCAATAAATAGCGGGGAACTAATATTTTAATATTCAAATAAATTATGCTCAAATAGATTATCAACAAACCAATGCTATATGCAAAAGCAATGGCGTAGTTATAAGGAAAAGAGAGCAATGCCGAATTCACCGCTACAACAGCCATGCACACTATCAACAACAAATACCTGTAACCCCTGTTGTCTGGATTTATCAGGAAATTTATCGCTGCATTGTGATATGTAGAATTTGTTTTCAATAGATTTATTTTACATCAAAAGCCAAACCCAAGCCCGAATGAAATATAGGGTGCTACGCCAAAATGCGGATAATCCTCTATACTGGAATAAAAGGCTTTTAAGGTGCGTTTCTGATAATAGGATTCCCGTTTTACCGAAACACCTGCTGTCATGTATGCTTTCCACATCTTCCCTAAATTCAATTCCGGCCTAAAACCAATAGTACCCCAGTTGTGCACATATATTTGAGATTCTCCGTCCTTGTCAACAACAGCACTCATACCGTTTGCTTCACCAATCACGCGTAATTTCCATTTCTCGTTTAACCTCATTCCTCCAGAAATCTCAAATTTGGTTGTCATAGACAAATTGAAGTCGTACTTCCCATTTTGGTGCCAGTCCAGATACAAAGAAAAAAATGCCATCGGATAGCCAAGCATATTATTGATTGCCGCACCACCACCAAGATCTAAGTTCGCATTCATCCTGCGGATAAATAATACACCTCCCTGACCTAAAATGCATTTGCCGGAAAAATGAGACATATCCGAATAGATACCACCACCAACCATTGCCATTACCGACCATTTTTCAGATAGCGGACGGGTATGGATTAATGCAAGTTGGGCATTAAATAATCTATTTAAAGCAAAATTGGGTGATAAACCTTTATTATTCATCTCACCATAAGCACCTTGCAGGGCAACAGCCCATGCTGTTGGTTGATTTAGTTCGTTCATCGTTATAAAGACCGGAATTTGCAGTCCGCCTTCAACTATTTTAAAGTCACCTTTCCCACCTATTTTTGTTTTATCCGCATCACGAAAATCAGAAGTCCTGAAATAATCTGTCTTAATATAAATTTGAGCACTTACTGTTTGTAGCGACGCCAGTACTAATATAGCTGAAAATAACCATTTGTATCTCATTCATTTTATTAATTAGATGAATACTGATACAAAAGTAATGCTTGAAAGTCTCCGACTTTTTTATAATATACAATCCCTATAGAATACTATACGAAATCCCTTTTCCAAGATACAAGATAGAAAAATGAATAGCGTAGTCCGTTTTTTTAAGCTCATGAATTATAACCGGAATAATACTTTTCTGATGATGCTGATCCTACATATTCTCTATATCCCAACAGGCTGTTTCTATTTCGTACTTGTGCAGTAATTTTGAACGAAGCAACTGTACTTTTTCCTCAAATGCCTGAGGTTTGAAATTCTTTTTTTTGTCGCTTCACTTCCACAACCAATGCGCTCTTATTGTCTAAAGAAATGGCAATAATATCAACTTCATTTTGTGCTCCTTTTGCTTCCCACCATGAACCTATAGCGCGGTATTCAAAACTCTCCTGCAATTTTTGTTTATAATAAAGTTCGAGTGTCTTACCTGAATAAGTGGTATAATCATTTTCAACAATCTTCATCAATCCTATAAAATTACCAATTTCAATAAGTGGACGGTTTCGCTCAATATATCTGAACCAAAAACGCAAGAAGTTGTCTGATATCTCATATCTAACGGTTTGTGTACCCTCTTTTGAGAAAATGGGGCGTTGCTTGGTTACTACCTCATAAACCGTTTCAAGTTTGTTTAGCTGTCCACCGAGACTCTTATCACCTAAAATAGATTCAATCTCTGATTGTGTATTTATACCCGACGAAATTGCCGAAAGAATAGAGAAATAGTTTCCATATTTTTTGCCAAACTCTTCAATTAATAAGTTGCGTCCTTCTCCTAAAAATGGAGAATCGCTTTGGCATATTTGTCGGATCATTTTAGGAATGGTCAACGCTTTATTATCTACCAATAACTCAACATACTTAGGAACACCACCCGTAAAGGTGTAAAGAACCAAAAGCTCATCATTTGTAAAGTTAGGTTTATGGTCGTGCATAATTTCTTTGAGCACTTCTGTTGTAAAAGGGCGAACCCTCATTGTAGCATCAGCTCTGCCAAACAAAGGTTCTTTCTTATCCTGAAATATCTTAACCATCAAGGAGTAGATCGAACCGCTAACCACAAAATTAATATTGGTCCTCGTTCTATACTGATCCCAATAGTTTTGTATATCGCTATAAACAGATTCGTTCACATTCATAAATTCCTGAAACTCATCTATTACAAGCGAGAACTTGCGAGTTATGCCTTGTTCCATCAAAAAGCGGAACACATCTACAAAGCGATTCATCGGTGGTACAAAAATGTTGAGCTTTTGAGCAATCTCCTCAATATACCCACTACAAAGGTCTGCTTCATTCTTACGACCAACAAAAAGGTAGATAAACGGCTCTTTTCCCAATGCCTTGAGAATAAGCAATGTTTTACCCACACGCCTACGCCCTGTTAATACAGTTAGTTTAGAGTGGTCGTTAAATGCTCTCTCTTTTATGTCTTTGAGTTGAGCCAATTCTTCTCTGCGATTGTAGAATTTCATGATGGTAAATTTTACGACGGTAAATTTTACTGTTGTTGTAAAAGTAATTTTATTTTTTTGAAATTGGCAAATAGAATCAGAATGTATGCCGAATGACTCACGTTGTATATCATTACGCTCTTGTGGCGACAAATTTTATTGTCTTTTTCGGTAAATTTAAGCCGGCTCTCAGCCTGTTTTAGGCGTTTTTGTATGTTGCTGATAATCAGGTGTGTATATTGCTGAAAAACATAAAGGTTATTTTTCGAAAAATAACCTTTATGTTTGAGAAAATAACCTTTATGTTTTTTTTTATATAGTAATATGAAAAATCAACGTATGCAGATTACTACTTATTGATTGGTTTTGTGTATTAATATTTAAGGAAAAGTCATTTGAAATGTGATTTCGGAAATATGATTAAAAATAATCCAGTCGGGGATATTGTCTGCTGTCCAATTATTATTGGCAATTAGCTTTAATGTAATTTCTCCCCCTGAATCTTCAAATGTAATTTCTGTTCGATCCAAAGAGATTTCGGGTGGTTCCGGTTCTTTTTTATCGTCATCGCACGAAATACAGCATAACAGTAAAATCAAAAAAGTAATTTGTTTCATAATTGTATAAATTTAAATATTTTTATAAGTTAAATTGTTTTATAAGCCAATACTACAACCCCAAATCTATTTTTTTTCTTACTCTAAGATTACAAATTCTCCTTTTAAAAACCTCTAACATACCACACAAAAAAGTAACGAATATAGTACGCATTAGCAAGGTGATGATTTTAATAATAGAAAACAAACAACCATTGATTTTTAACAAAAATATGAAAAGTTTTTTATTTACAGGAAAAGAGATAGAGTATATATAAAAAAACGTACCCTTTCTCCAGTCCAATAAAATCAGTCGGACAGGGGAAAGGGTAAGTTGATATGGGGTGTTGCGTAAGCTTAAAGGGGGTATTCGTCAAACGCGTAACTAATATTTTCTAGTTAATGTAAGAGTAACTTTGTATGAACCTATTGCTTCTAATACTATTCTATCTTTAGAAAAATCCAAGAGAGTTCGTTTACTGAAAAGAGGTCCATCTTTAATATCCATAATTTTGCCTTCGATAGAATATTTAAACTCATATATTCCCGTTGAATATCCTTCTTCTTTAAGAATGTATTGCCCACTATCTGTAGTGAAAAATTGCATTACCACATTTATAGTCCTTATAATCTCATCTCCGTCAGTCACAAGTTCTATTCCTTCCCAAGTTGTTTGATATAAGGATTCTGTATTGAATTTGAAAGCTTCATCGTCATTACTACAACTGAATATAATAGCTGTAAAAGAGAGAAGGAATAAGGATTTGAAAAAAGTCATAAGCATTATATTAAAAGTTTATGTTTATAAATAAGAATTGAGACTAGTCTGAGTAAAAGAAACAACTATACTTAATAGTGTTTTCTAGCAAGCACAAATGGAGTATATTTATTTATGAACCAAATGGGAATAATCATACTTGCCATAACAACAATAGCAATAATAAGCTTTAAAGTGTATTTCCCCTCAAAGAAAATAATGGTATCATTAAATATCCACAATATTAGTTTTTGAATAAAGATTATACTGTACGTATGAAATGCTAATATAACGATTGCGTTACTCGCCATATATGTAATCCAGAACTGTTTTCCCCAATAACTTGAAAGCCAATTTATAAAAATCAAAACAGGAAGCAATATGCTGAAACTACCAATCAGTTCGATAGCTATACGCTGCATATTTGATGCAGGAGTAATAAATAAGAAGCAAAAAACAATATGAATCACTAATGAATTCAAGGCAATAAAAAGATGTTTTTTTCTTTGTTCAAAAAAATCAAATATTTCTTTCCTATACAAAGAAGCTATTCCATAAAATGGAATTCGACCACATACAGAGTCAAGAGCAAATGGAGTATTATCCAAATTTACAAATAAAGCGATAAATGGGAACAGGAATAAAATAAAAACGGCCCATAAACGATTTATTCGTTTAAAAATCAAAAAAAATGTGCTTTGCATGACAAATAGACACGGAATAAACCACAAAGGAATACAAACCAAGCGAGGAGTCCCTCGTAAATATTCAAATATAGGCTGATAAAAAGGAGCAGCTAAATCCTCTGGTGATCCTGTTCTCCTACCAATAATCAACCAATAAGCATAGAAAAGAATAAAAAAACAGCAATAAGGGATAAGAAGCTGTTTACTTCTATGCATAAAATATTGTTTATAAGTTGGGTATTTGTCAAAATGAAATAACAAACCGGCAAGGAAAAAGAAACAAGGCATTCGTAAAAAGTGCAAAGAAGTACCTGGAATATTATCCAATACCGGTGATGTATGAAAATAGACCACCAAGAATATGCTTAAAAATTTTGCATAATCAACCCAGATATAGTGTTTTTGAGAAGTCATAAAATTGAATAGAAGCCAATTGCTTCTTTATATTTGATAATAAAATAATAGAAAACAGTGCCCCATGGCATTCGAGAAACAAAAGTAGTTAAAAGTTATACACCCACTTTTTTTATGCTTTATTATTTATCAAAAAACAGCCATCTCTAACGAATGGGAAGGCTGTTTTTTGTGAAGATTTTATCTTCTAAGAATAATTTTTCTTGATAGAACTTTTCCTCTCTTATAATGAATTGTAATAATGTATATTCCATTATTACAATTATGCATATTGAAATCCTCTATATTATTAGAAACCTTTCGTCTATGTATCAATGCACCTGATATGTTGTATATTTCGATACGATCTATAACATCATCTAACACATTTTGTGTGATTGATAGAATATTATTATTCAATACACTTCTTACCTCAGCTTTAGCATCACCAATAACATTCTTATTTACAAAGTCTAGCACAGGAAAAGTATCAGCAATACTATTATTTACATAAGAACTATGAAGAGTATTTCCTAACGCTGTTATTGTAACTGTTGTTCCTTGTCTAGCATGGAAATTAGGCTTTATATTAACTGCCGAATTTGCGGTAAAACTAACTACGGCATTATTTAATATAGCTGTGTTTGTAATATTTATTGCTTCTCCCGAAAAAGACTTGTTAGATGTTATACTCAGATTGTTTATGTTTAAAGTTGAAGATGTAATGTTGACATTCTTATTGGTTTTAAGATTGCCTGTGGAAACACTAATCTGTTTACTGCCTAGAGCTGTTCCTGCTCTTACTGTTACTTTATTCGTTCCCTGTCCACTTACAATGGACAGACCTGAAGCAACTCCCCATGTATATTTGGAAGAAGATGTATGTTTTGAATAATCAGCTGTAAATGTTGCTGTAGTATTTTCTTGCATTTCATCCGGACCATATAGATTTAATGTAGGTGTTGGTTCTGGAATTGATCCTACATTAATTTTCCAGATGCGAGTAGTTCGAGAAATATTATTCTTTAGCCATCTAAATTTAACAACGGCTTGCTTGTTCGGATTCGTTAATTTTATTTTAAAGCGTACATCTGTTGTTCCTCCTCCCGTCCATATTCCAGGAGACATTAATCCGTTCCCTACAACTAAATGACAATTCTCTATTGAATACTCGAATTCCCAACTTCCGCTTGTATCAAAAACCCAACAAGAAAAATCTATTTCTGCATTATAATTTGCATTCCATTCTATGTCAGAGGGTAAATAACTATAGGTTTGTGCATGTAAACTGAATAAGTTACTCAAGCTTAGTATGGCTAAATAGATATATATTCTAATTTGCATATCATTCTATGTTTCTATTAATTATTGATTTGTCAATTATTTCTTGTTGCTGAATAGAGTAGAGCGTTAATTCTTCAACTTTTTGTAAAAGTTTTACAACTATTTCTCCAAGGTTAGCCCCAGTCTCCTTTATCTCAGATTCTGTTGGAATACCTGGTAAATGTTTATGTTCTTTAATATGTTTTTTTACCTCATACAAAGAAGGTAATCTATACTCATCACTAAACACAAAGTCAGCCCATCCTGATTCAACAATTATTTCTTTAGCTCTAATTTTACCATTTACCTCAAGAGCCATAGATGGATTAGAAGTCCCTATTCCAACCAAACCATTAATGATTACTTTTTTATTATTGTAAAGACTAAACCACGCACCATTTTTATCATCACCAAATTTGAAATAGCTCCTACCATCTCCTAGGTCATTGGCAATATGAAACAACATCCCTTTTTCTTCATTAATTCCACCCAGAACTCGTAATATAGAATTTCCATTTTTTGCATATGGAGCATAGGAACCATTACTAGTAGAAACCCCTATCTGAATTCTTCCATTAGGTCCTCCTATCATTGCACTAGGTGCATTCGTACTGTACACCTCAAAAAGTGCACTAGGATTACTCTTCCCAATCCCTACTTTATCTGTTGTTGATTTTAAAACTCCACTTGTTCCATTTGGAATATAAATTTGCGCAAAAACATTTGTACAAAAAAACACAGAAAAACCCCAAATTAATCGTCTCATAGTTTTAAATAATTTAATTAATGATTTTTATAATAGATATGAATTTTGTTTTTAATAAAAAGACTACACAAGCATATATTAAAATTGAAAGCGAATCAAAAGAAAATTTATTTTATAATAAAATCCCCTCTAAGAACCCCTTTGGCAAAATGCATTATTTCAACACGATATACCCCCAAATTAAATAGATTCACAAAACAACTCTCCATAGCTCCAACAGATACATATTGCTCAAAAACATAATTTCCTTGTTCATCATATATGCTAATTAAAACATCATTTAATTCAGTAGGGAAATAAATTTCGAGCGTAGTATCCTCGATAGTGACAATCGGTTCTGTAGATGAACGTAAAATATTGTCAAACCATTTTCCTCTTATTGGAATGATTCTTTTTGTGGCAAAAGCATCGATGCTAATTGAAGTAAGGATTAAAGCAAGAATGACAAGCAAATTTCTTTTGTACATAAGTTATTTGTTTTATAATTCAGTACAAATAACCTGATAAAAAATATTTCAACCTATATTTTTTTGTTGACAAAAGTTGACATTTGCAATCTCAAACAGATAGCTTGCTATTTATCAGAATATTACAAAGAACCTACATAGGTGTCCAGATCTTGAGGTGAACCTCTTTTTCCAGTTATTTTTATATGTAAACGCGACCGGGTAACCGAAACAGAAGAGATAGTACAGCATAAAAGATCGGCTATAGCTGTTACAGAAAGTCCGGTTTTTAATAATAAGCAAAGTCTTATTTCTTTTTGTGAAGGACTGTAATTGGAAAACAATCGTGATAAGAAATCCGGATAAGCCGTTTCAATTAATGTTTGTAGCGATGTCCAGTCTGAATCCGTAATCTCTACAATTTGTCCTGAACCTACCTGATAGAATTTAATAAAAACTGCCGACTCCCGGATTTTACTTCCCAGCAAATTTAATGTGGATTGGTTCGACCTCTGCTCACTTTGTAAAGATTGAAGTTGTTTTTTCACCTCCCGAAGTTTCGATTTTGGTAATTGCGTGTTTTCTTCTACAATTTGAGTTAAACGCTTAATCTCTTTTTCATTTTTTTCTATTTCAAGCAGTGTATATTGATACAGATGTTCAATTTCTTCTTTTTCTTGCTTAAGCTTACGGTTATTTTCTCGCTGTCTTTTTATTTGCCTGATTTTTATTCTCAACAAATAGTAAATAACAACAATTGCGAATAAGGCAACTCCGGCAATCCGGTATAGGTCGATACTGTTTTTGTAATTTTCCAAACGGAGTCTCAGATTTTCGCGTTCAGTTTTTTCATAATTATATTCAGCTTGGGTGCGAACGATTAATTCTGTTCTCGACATGTCAATAATTTCTTGTTCCAAACAAGTATATTCTTCCAAAAAGTTCAATGCTACAATAACGTCACCCTGATCTTTTTTAATTTGAGACAACTCATGTAGCGAAGCTGCCTTAGTATATAAATTTTCGCTCTCAACACCTTTCTCTAAATAATAAATAGCAGAATCAATCTTTGCGATCTTTTTGTAATATTGTCCAAAAGTTAAACAAACATTGCTTGGCAGTTCATCAAACTCTGCTTTTATCTTATTCATATTAATAGTAACCAAGGAATCAACAATACCATTGTCAATTAAAAAACCACTTAATTCCAATAGTCCACTATAATACATTCCCTCATCTTCGTTTAGTTCAGCCATGAAATTTGATTTCTCATAATAGAACACCACACTATCCGTTTTTTCCAATAATTCATATGCGCGTGCAATATCTCTGTAAATATATGATAAAGCGTAAGGATCAGCGATTTCATCAAAACAATCTAGTGATTTCATATTCATTGCCAAAGCTTCTTCATAAGCATTATTCCTTACATACAAATCACCACAACGATTATAAATTCTGGCTAACAAAGCAGGATCCGGTTGTTTTACCTTTTCGGAAATTTCAAGTGCATTAAGAAAGCAATGCTGTGCTTTAGGTATTTCTTGCAGTTGATAGGCTACACATCCTTTTAAATAGTAGGCCTTCATTAATTTGGTCCGGTCTTCTTTTTCCTCATAATAGCTCACAGCAGAAGAGATTATCGAGTCTGAAGAGAATGTACTATCCTTTAAATAATACAGTTGTGTTTGAAGCAAATTATATAATGCTTGTTCTTTGGAGGAGAAATGTGTGGAGAAACTAATCGTTTCAAGCATACAGGCAGCACTGTCTGTCTCATAAGGTATCAAAGCCTCTATCTGTTCTAATTGTCGGATAGTCGAACTATCACATGCAACAAATAAAAACATACCACACAAAAAAGCAACGAATATAGTACGCATTAGCAAGGTGATGATTTTAATAATAGAAAACAAACAACCATTGATTTTTAACAAAAATATGAAAAGTTTTTTATTTACAGGAAAAGAGATAAAGTATATATAAAAAAACGTACCCTTTCTCCAGTCCAATAAAATCAGTCGGACAGGGGAAAGGGTAAGTTGATATGGAGTGTTGCGTAAGCTTAAAGGGGGTATTCGTCAAACGCGTAAAGTACGGTTGATAGATAGCGTTCTCCTGTATCCGGTAGTAATACTACAATTTTTTTACCAGCGTTCTCCGGTAGTAAAGCTAATTGTGTTGCCGCATAAGTTGCCGCTCCGGAAGAAATCCCGACTAACAGACCTTCTTGTTTAGATAGTTCGCGACTTGTTCTGATAGCGTCGTCATTGGATACTTTAATAACTTGATCGACTACTTCGCCATGGTAGGTCTTTGGAATAAATCCTGCGCCAATCCCCTGAATTTTATGAGGTCCGGGAGCTTCTCCTGAAAGTACAGCTGAATCTGCCGGTTCAACAGCAATGATCTTTACATTCGGATTTAATTCTTTTAGCTTTTCACCAACTCCGCTGATGGTTCCTCCTGTTCCAACTCCACCTACAAAAAGATCTACTTGTCCGTCTGTATCGTTCCAGATTTCTACGGCAGTAGTCTGTTTGTGGATCGTGGGGTTTGCTTCGTTTTCAAATTGTTGAAGAATAATTGACCCCGGAGTTTCCTGGCGTAGTGCTTCTGCTTTCGCGATAGCCCCTTTCATTCCTTCAGGTCCCGGTGTTAAAACAAGATTGGCTCCCAATGCTTTCAACAAATTACGACGCTCAATACTCATGGTTTCGGGCATGGTCAGGATTAGTTTATATCCTTTTGCCGAGGCTACAAATGCTAATCCTACGCCTGTGTTACCGCTTGTGGGTTCAATAATTGTAGAACCCGTTTTCAATAGTCCTTTTTGTTCGGCGTCTTCAATCATAGCCAAGGCGATACGGTCTTTTACACTTCCTGCCGGATTGAAATATTCTAATTTCGCAATCAGTTGTGCTTTAATATTTTTGCTTTTATTGTAATTCGAGAGCTCCAATAGTGGGGTGTTTCCTACAAGGTCAGTTAATTTCTTTGCAATCTTTGCCATAATTATTTTGATTTTATGTATTCAATTCATTTTTATAATGCAAATCTACAATTAGAAAAAGCATTTGTAAATACCATATATGTGGTATATTTCAAGAGGAAAGGCTTTGATGATTTTTGAGGTATTGCCTTTTATTCACCGTCAACCAAGTATGGGAATCCGTTTTTCAAGACTTCTAAAGCTTTCTCATAATCTTCTTCCAGCACTTCGATTTCGATTTGGAAGCCGGGTGTGTTTATCACTGTAGATAATATCTCATTTCTCAAAAAAGATTCAATCCCTTCATTAATTAACGCGCTTTGCAGAATGCTCGCTTGAGAACTATTCTCTAACGTAGCCAGATAAACTGTTTTCATACGATGTTGTTTTTAAAGACGAATAATATGTGGTAAATATATTGATTGTAATTTGTTTCGTGATTAATTATAAGGATAATAATTATTTTTGCACTAAAAATAGGATGCAAATACAAACTGCTACATGAAAAAGACTATATTTTCTCTATTCGTTTTATTTTTTGTTTCTTTTACCTGTTTTTCTCAAAATCAGGAATTTAAAACTGCGGTAAAAGAAGCGGTAGTAAGGCAGATGGAAACTTATCCGCAATCTACCCTGAAGGACTTATATAAAAACTTCTTTCAGGATAAATTCGGTCCGGGACATTTGATTGCCGATACCACAGCCGCGGGAAATTATATTCGGCGTGAGTTGGCTTCTTTTACAACATCGGATGGTTTGTTATTGGAACCTACCGGATGGGAGGGGCGTTTCTATCGGGTGAATCTTTCATTGTTAAAAGACGGAACAATTCCCTATGATGTGTTTTTTGACGCGTTTGTGCGAAGTGTAAACAGCATTGATCCGATCCCGGTTGAGGCGTGGCATATTGAGTGGAAGGAAATCGAACGGATTATCGCCGGAATGGAGCTGAAGCTTGTGGATTATGTAACAGATCGTGAGGAAATAGACGAACGCCTGTCTTGCGGAGAATACGTAGGTCATCATAGCGAACAATTCGAAGCGCATTACTCACCGCATTATCGTATTATCAGCAAAGAGATTGTTGAAGAAGAACTGCAACTTTATTTGAAGGCCTTGGAAGATTAGTGCGCCCGTTCCCTGAATTCGGACGGAGTGAGGCCTTCCCGTTTCTTGAAGAAGGTGGAGAACTGACCTGTATTGTCGAATTTCAGCTGATAGGCTATCTCCGAAACATTGAGTTGTGTTGTGGTGAGAAGTTCTTTGGCGCGAAGCAGTTTTTGTTGTAATAAATATTGATTGGGCGAAACACCCGTATATTCTTTAAACATACGTCTGAACCAGGAATAGCCCAGCCCCAGCTGAGAGGCAATCTCTTCGGGTACTATCGGGTTTTCGGTTTGTTCTTTCATCAGTACCTGCGCCTCATTTATTTTATCTACCATATAAGGGTCGGAGAACGAGTTGTTTTTATCCTTATAATAAACCGAACCAAGGATATGAAGCAATATACTGGATGCCATTTGCTGGTGTCCGGTTCTTTCATTTGACGCTAATCGAAGCACATCTTCATACAAGTTGATGATAGTGGCGCTTATCCCTATTTTATATAACGGTTTCGCTTTTGTGAAAAACAGTTTTTCTACGCGCCGATCAATATGTAACCCTTTAAATCCAATCCAATATTCATCCCATCCGGTTTCAGGGTCGGGGTAATAACTATGCCACTCTCCGGGAAAAAGCAAAATCATTGTTCCCGCGTGAATGTATTCTTTTTGACAAGATTGTGACGAAAAATAGCCACCGCCCTTGGTTATATAAACCAACTGGTATTCGTTCAACGTACGACCGTTTTGCGGCTTGAAGTTGTATTGATCGGGATGTTTGGAAAGTGGATATTGGCTTTTGGGAGAGATAAACTGATAGCCTACGGTAGTGACAACTATTCCCCAATCTTCATCGTTCGGATTGATGCGAAGGTAATAAAGTTGATCTTTTCGGGTAGGAATCATGTGTCAGATTTAAAAGTTTAAATATCATTTTCATAAGCAAAGGTAGGATTTAATGGCATACTTTTGTTCAAGTTAATCTTAATTAATGTGTTAATAACATGAAGAAATACAACTTTTTGGCATTTGACATTGGAGCCACAAGCGGACGGGCGGTAATTGGTGTTTTTGAAGTTGGTAAATTCAACATTAAAGAAATCCATCGTTTCCCGAATGCGATTATGGAGTTGCACGGTAAATTTTACTGGAATATTTACAAAATATACGAATCATTGAAAGAAGCGCTAAGTATCTGTGCGAAAGAAGGAATAGTCATCGACTCCATAGGTATAGATACCTGGGGTGTCGATTTTGGCTATATCGGGAAAGACGGCTCGTTACTTGGGTTGCCAAGGGCATATCGTGATCCGTACACGTTTGGTGCTCCGGAGGCTTTCTTCGAAAAAGTACCGGCAGAAGAGGTCTATGGCTTGACGGGTACTCAATTCATGAATTTTAATTCTCTATTTCAACTATACAGCGCAAAGAAAGAAAACTTCGCACCTCTTGAAGCGGCTGAAAACATCCTGTTTATTCCTGATCTTTTAGCTTATCTTCTCACGGGTAATAAAGTGTGTGAATATACAGAAGCCTCTACTTCACAATTCTTAAATCCGAAAACAAAGCAAATAGAAGCTTCTTTACTGGAAGCTGCCGGTGTTTCTTCTTCTTTGGTTCGTCCGTTGGTTATGCCGGGAACGAAGATCGGAGAGTTGACCGATGCGTTAGCTGCTGAAACCGGAGTCGGGAAAGTTCCTGTTATAGCCGTGGCAAGTCATGACACGGCAAGTGCTGTTGCAGCTGTTCCGGCTGAAAACGCGCGTTTTGCTTATCTGAGTAGCGGAACATGGAGTTTGATGGGAATAGAAACAGAAGAGCCGATCATTACAGAAGAATCCTATAAAAACAACTTTACCAATGAGGGTGGGATAGAAGGTACGACACGTTTTCTGAAGAATATTACCGGAATGTGGTTGCTTGAAGAATGTCGTAAGGAATGGGAAAAGCTGGGTCGTGTGTATAGCTATCCCGAAATTGTGAGTATGGCAAAAGCGGCAGACGGATTTTCTGCTTTAGTAAATCCGGATGATCCGCGTTTTGCTGCTCCGGCAAGTATGACAAAAGCAATTGCAGCCTATTGCCATGAACATGGAGCGGTTGCTCCGGCTACTGATGCCGAGTTTATTCGTTGCATATTCAGAAGTCTGGCAGTTCGTTATAAGAACGTACTGGAATTATTGAAAGGAATGGCTTCGTTTGAAATCGACAAATTACATGTGATAGGCGGTGGTTCAAAGAATGACCTGTTGAATCAGATGACAGCGGATGAGATTGGAATTCCCGTTGTGGCAGGCCCTTCGGAAGCTACAGCGATAGGTAATTGTCTTGTTCAGGCGAAAGCTGCCGGATTGCTCGAAGACCGTTGGGCGATGCGCCGTATTATTGCTGAGGCATTTCCTCCTCAGGTGTTTTATCCACAGAAATAACTTTAAAATCAAATATCATGACAACAGAAAACAACATTAACAAAGCATTTGAAATAGCCAAAGAACGTTACGCGGCACTTGGAGTAGATGTAAACGCTGCTTTAGAAAACATGAAGAAAATATCACTGTCCATGCATTGTTGGCAGGCGGATGATGTGAGCGGATTCGAAAACCAGGGAGGTGATCTTACCGGAGGTATTCAGGTAACAGGTAATTATCCGGGTCGCGCGCGTACGATTGATGAGTTGCGTGCGGATGTTTCAAAAGCAGCATCACTGATTGCCGGAAGTCATCGTTTGAGTTTACACGAAATATATGGAGACTTTCAGGGAAAGAATGTAGATCGCAACGAAGTGGAACCCGTACATTTCCAATCCTGGATGGAATGGGCAAAGGAAAATGGTATGAAGTTAGACTTTAACAGTACCTCTTTCTCTCATCCGAAGAGCGGTGATCTTACCCTTTCAAATCCGGATGATTCCATTCGCAATTTCTGGATCGAACATACAAAACGCTGTCGTAAGATAAGTGAGGAAATGGGTAAGTTCCAGAACGACCCTTGTATGATGAACCTCTGGATTCATGATGGAAGTAAAGAAGTTCCGGCCAACCGGTTAAAATATCGCGCGATATTGGAGAAATCGCTTGACGAAATCTTCGCGACCGAATATAAAAACATGAAAGACTGTATCGAGGCTAAATTATTCGGAATCGGTCTGGAAAGTTACACGGTCGGTTCGTATGATTTCTATTTAGGCTACGGAGCTAAAAAGAATAAGATTGTGACGTTAGATACCGGACACTTCCATTTAACAGAAAGTGTTGCCGATAAAGTTTCTTCTTTATTATTATTTACACCGGAGATCATGCTTCACGTAAGTCGTCCGATTCGTTGGGATAGCGACCATGTGGTGATATTGAATGATGATGTAATGGATTTAGCGCGTGAGATTATCCGTTCTAATGCTTTGGATCGGGTGCATATCGGACTTGATTATTTCGATGCGACCATTAACCGTATCGGAGCTTATGTTGTAGGTTGTCGCGCAACTCAGAAAGCTTTCTTACTTGCTTTGCTTGAACCGGCTGCGAAATTACAGGAATATGAAGCTAACGGACAGTATTTCGAACGTTTGGCTTTGCAGGAAGAATTGAAGAGTTTGCCTTGGCATGCGGTTTGGGATATGTATTGTGCCCAAAATGATGTTCCTGTAGGAGAATCTTACATGAAAGAAGTACAGCAATATGAAAAGGATGTAACTTCCAAAAGAAATTAAACGATGGAAATCCTGATCGGTTTATTGATCATTGCGGTAGGTAGTTTAGGACAAAGCAGTTCCTATGTACCTATTAATAAAGTAAAGCAGTGGAGTTGGGAAAACTTCTGGTTAGTGCAAGGGATTTTTGCCTGGCTGATATTTCCTTATCTCGGTGCCCTATTGGCTGTTCCCGACGGGAGCAGCCTTGGTGAATTGTTGTCAACAGACGGAGCAACTCAATCCATAATCTATGGTATGCTATGGGGAGTAGGAGGATTAACCTTCGGACTCAGTATGCGTTATCTGGGGATTGCTTTGGGACAAAGTATAGCGTTGGGAACCTGTGCCGGATTTGGTACACTTTTTCCTGCCATATTCGGCGGAATGGACCTATTGCATGGCGACGGACTTATTTTGTTAATCGGAGTTTGTATTACGTTGGCCGGTATTGCGGTGATCGGTTATGCCGGTAGTCTTCGGGCAAAGAATATGACTGAAGAAGAAAAGAAAGCCGCGGTAAAGGATTTCGCATTGACAAAAGGCTTATTGGTTGCTTTATTAGCCGGGGTAATGAGTGCCTGTTTCAACCTTGGATTAGAAGCGGGAACCGGTGTTGTGGAAAAAGTAAAAGCGGCCGGAGCAAATGAATTATTCGCTCTGAATCCTGTAATTCTGTTGGTTACTCTGGGTGGTTTTATTACGAATGCTGTATATTGTATTTTCCAGAATATAAAGAATAAGTCAGGCAAAGAATATCTTTCTGTGCCCGGTAATGTGTTAGTGAATAATATTTTGTTTTGTGCTTTAGCCGGCGTATTGTGGTATTCACAGTTCTTCGGTTTGGGTATGGGAAAAAGTTATTTTACAAATTCGCCTGTCATGCTTGCGTTTTCCTGGAGCATATTGATGTCGCTAAATGTGATTTTTAGTAATTTGTGGGGGATTATCCTGAAAGAGTGGAAGGGAGCCGGTAAGCAAACAATGATTGTGTTGAGTATAGGAATGTGTATTCTGATATTCTCATTGCTTTTTCCTAATCTGGTATAGAAAACATGATTTGAAGTATATTAATTATAGCGTAAAATGATAAGGAACAATAAAGAATTGATGGCGGAAATCGGTCGTGTTGCCGAAGTAGCCGGTTATTTATGGACGAAAGGTTGGGCAGAACGTAACGGAGGCAATATTTCTGTTAATGTAACGCACCTGATGAGTGAAGATGAAAAAACATGCCCGGCTTTGTCGGCTCCTGTGGCTTTGCCTGCGGAGATGGGCGCGTTAAAAGGACACGTGTTTTTTGTAACCGGAACAGGAAAGCGTATGCGTTATGTGGCGCAGGATCCGTTTGAAAACGGTTCGCTGATACGTATCAGTGCGGATGGCAAATCTTTCGAAATAATAGCGGAAAAGCCAATTGCGCCTACGTCCGAACTACCTTCGCATCTTTCTATGCATAACTATCTGCGTTCTAAAGGACGTGATTCCCGGGTTGTGTTGCACACCCATCCAACCGACCTGATCGGTCTGACGCATGGTCCAAAATTTCTGAATTCGGAATACCTCACCCGTACATTATGGGCGATGATACCGGAATGCCGTATTATCGTTCCCAAAGGAATCGGTATTGTACGTTATGAAATACCCGGAACGATGGACCTTGCCCGTGCAACAATCGAGCAATTAGAGAAGCACGATGTTGTATTCTGGGAAAAACACGGAATATTAGCAGTAGGTGAAGACCTGATCGAATGTTTTGATGCAATCGATACACTCAGCAAATCGGCTCAGATTTATTTTAGTGCCCGTATGGCAGGATTTGAACCCGAAGGTATGACAGATGAACAATTAGACGGTCTGGTTGACGCGTTTAATTTATAAGTTATAGCAGTGCAGGACACGCTCTTGTTTACAGAAGAGGTGTCCTGATTTTTCCTTATATGATTAATACTATGATTAAAACACGCCTATCTTTTTTAATAATTTTACTACTCTCTGCTGCCTCTATGGGGGTTAGAGGTCTTCATGTGCAGCAACTTAAATGTGAATACCTGGAATCTCCCAAAGGATTAGACGCTAAACATCCGAGATTCAGCTGGACATTATCGGCAACGAGTGCGTCTGATTACGCAAAATCACAGACGGCATACCGTATTCTTGTAGCCGACAATCAGAAAGATGCGGATAAAAAGTCGGGTAATATGTGGGAGTCCGGATGGATTCAATCAGATAAGACACAACAAATCCCGTATGCCGGATTAGCCTTACAATCAGACCGGACTTATTATTGGCGTGTACAGACAAAAGATGAAGCCGGAAAGGAATCTCAATGGAGCAAGATTGACAAATGGACTACCGGATTATTTGATAAAAACGACTGGACAGCCGATTGGATTGGCTGTGACATTATATATGACCCCTCTCTGCCGGAATGTAATATCCCCGACCCCTGGTTCAGGAAGTCTTTTGAAGTAAAGAAAAAACCGGCGAAAGCCGTTCTGTTTGTTGCTTCCGTAGGTTATCACGAATTATATGTGAATGGTAAAAAAATAGGAGACGAAGTATTGGCTCCTGCAGTAACAGATCATACGAAACGTGCCCGCTACATCGCTTATGATATAGCAGCGGAACTAAAGTCCGGCAAAAACACAATTGCCCTGTGGTTAGGTACTTCCTGGTCGATATTTCCTCCTTATGTAAAAGCCGGTCTGCCGCGCACTCCGATGGTTATAGCGCAAGTGGATGTGTATGAAAAAGGGCAGGAGGCACCAGTTTTACGGATAAAAACAGATCAATCCTGGAAAACACATCCAAGTCCGAATAAGCTGTCCTGTAAATGGTCTGAAAATTATTTCGGAGGAGAAGTGTGGGATGATAATAAATCGATACCCGAATGGAACCAGGCAAACTATAATGACCAGGCTTGGAAGTCTGCCACGGTGTATAACCCCAATTTGCTAATTTCAGCTCAACGGGTAGAAGGAAACAAACTTTACGACGAAATACATCCCATTGGAATAGAAGAAAGACCGGACGGTTCGTACCGGGTTGATATGGGTGTAAACTTTGCGGGTTGGACAAGTATACATGTAAAAGGACAGCCGAACGACCGGATTGAGTTCCTGTTTTCTGAACGGGAACAAGAAGAAATGACATTCAGAAACTTCAGTGCCTATATTATTGGCCCGGCAGGTAAGGGTACTTTTAAGAACAGATTCAATTACAGTTCCGGACGCTGGATCACGATCAAAGGATTGAAGGAGAAACCGTTATTGTCCGACATCAAAGGTTGGATGGTTCGCACGGGTTATCAGTCAGCCTCTACATTCGAGTGCTCTGATCCGTTGCAAAACTGGATTTATGATCGCGTGCTGTGGACCTACCAGAATCTCTCAATCGGAGGTTATATTGTGGACTGTCCGCAACGTGAACGATTGGGCTATGGTGGTGACGCGCATGCAACCGCTGAAACCGGATTGCTAAATTTTAAAACAGCCGCTTTCTACACCAAATGGATGGAAGACTGGCAAGATGTTCGTGGAACAGAACCGGTTGTCGGAGATATGAACAATGCTGAATGGGCCAGAAAAGGGATTATGAGCGGACGACGTTTGAATAACGGAATCTTACCACATACGGCTCCTACTTACGGCGGTGGAGGCGGTCCTTCTTGGGGTAGTATAACGGTGGCTTTGCCCTGGTTGCTTTATCAGCAGACGGGCGACAAGCAGATTCTGGAAGAAAACTATGAACTAATGGATGAGTGGCTGCAATTCCTGCAAACGAAAACAACGGATGGTATTATGAGACGCTTTGGAGGCAACTGGGACTTTCTGGCCGACTGGCTTTGGCCGAATGCCACGGCAGAAGGTATGAATAACAGTAAGCCGGAAGCTGAATGTTTCAATAGCTGTTTTCTTGTGTATAACTTCCGTCTCATGGAAAAAATAGCCAATGCCTTAGGAAAAACTTCAGATGCCATTAATTGGAAAGCAAAAGCCGAAAGAAATAGTCTGGCTATCCACGCGGCTTATTTTAATCCGGACGATGCGAGTTATTCGGATAAATCGATGGGGAATCTGGCGATTGCTTTATTGGCAAACGTGCCTCCGGCTGATTTAAAAGCACAGGTGATGAAGCGCTTGGAAAAGGAAATTCTGGATATACGAAAAGGACATATCCATGTAGGAATTACGGGAGGTGCTGTTTTGTTCCGATTGCTTAAACAAGAGAATCGTCCTGATCTGGTGTTTTCAATGCTTTCGCAAACGGATTATCCAAGCTGGGGGTATATGAAAGCAAACGGAGCGACTACTATCTGGGAAATGTGGGAGAAAGATCTGCCCGGACATTCTCTTTTACACAGTTCTTATCTTTATCCCGGAGCCTGGTATATTGATGCGTTGGCCGGTATTCGCGCGGACGAGAAAAGTCCGGGTTATAAACACTTCTTTATTACTCCTCCATTAGCCGGCGAGACTTCGGTGGACTGGGTGAAATGTTCATTTGATTCTTCCGCGGGAATGATCAGGTCTGATTGGACTAAGCAGGAGGGAAAGACTACACTTCGCATAGTTATTCCGCCGAATACGACTGCTACTGTTGCTTTCCCTTCCGATAAGGGAGACGTGCGGATTGATAAAGCACAATATGCCGTTAATGTGGGTGAGAACGGAAACTATATATACTATAAGTTGCCTTCAGGAAATTACTTATTGACAAACGAATAAAAACAGAACGATCATGAACAGGTTGCGATTTATATACGTTATTACATGCCTTACCGTGTGTTGTATTATCTCTTGTGGAGATAAACAGCAGACTTTTGTTTCTATTGATAAGATAGAAGCCGGTTTTAAGGCTATTCCTTCTTCTGTTCAAACCAGTGTTTACTGGTATTGGATCAACGGTAATATTTCCAAAGAAGGCGTAGTGAAAGATCTTTATGCCATGAAGGAAGTAGGTATAAATCGCGCGTTTATCGGAAATATAGGTGATCAGGAGGGTATTCCACACGGGCCGGTGAAATTATTCACCGATGAATGGTGGGAAATTATGCATACGGCATTGAAAACCGCGGCTGAGCTGGATATTGAAATCGGTATCTTTAATTGTCCCGGATGGAGCCAGTCCGGAGGGCCATGGATCAAGCCGGAGCAAGCAATGCGTTACCTGGCTTCTTCCGAGATAACTGTTCAGGGACCTAAACAATTGCACTGCCTGTTGCCTCGTCCGACGGAGGAATTTGAGGATGTGAAGCTACTTGCTTATCCTGTACATGCCGGTTATCGGGAAAATCTTTTAACACAGGCGGATAAGGGATATGCTTTGAAAGAAGGAGAGTCAGCGCTCGACTTAATTCTTCCGGCTGAATCGATTGTCCGTAGCTTGCTGTTCTTTCCGGCAGGTAATGTGTATGCAGGCGTAGAACTTCAGGTCAAAGAAAACGGAGCTTTTAAAACGATCAAGGCTTTTACGATAAACCGCACGAATGCGAATCTGAATGTCGGTTTTGAACCCTACGCTCCGGTAGCAATTACGCTTCCCGAAACGAAGGCGAAGGAGTTTCGCCTGGCTTTCAAAAATGCGACCAAAGGTGCGTTCAATAAAATAATACTGACGCCGACTCCTGTTGTAGAGCGTTATGCGGAAAAGTCTTTAGCGAAAATGTTTCAAACGCCGCTGCCTTACTGGCACGATTATATGTGGGATGTTCAGCCAATGGTTGATGAGGCGGCATTGCTGATCGATCCGTCTGCTGTTTTGGATTTATCAGACAAGATGGATGATAGTGGCAAGCTGACATGGGATGTTCCCGCCGGGGATTGGATCGTAATGCGTACGGGAATGGCTCCGACCGGAGTTGTTAACGCGCCGGCTGATCCGGAAGGTACGGGCTTGGAAGTTGACAAAATGAGTAAGCAACATGTAGCCGATCATTTTGATGCTTTTCTGGGAGAGATTATCCGTCGTATTCCGGAGGCCGATCGCAGAACATGGCGTGTTGTGGTGGAAGACAGTTACGAAACCGGCGGACAAAACTTTACGGATGGCTTCCTAACCGAATTTGCCGACCGATATGGCTATGATCCATTGCCTTATCTTCCTGTATTTAAAGGACACACGGTGGGAAGTCCAGACTTGTCTGATCGTTTCCTTTGGGATGTAAGGCGTTTGGTTGCGGATAAGGTTGCGTATGATTATGTAGGTGGTCTGCGCGAGGTAAGCAATAAACACGGATTGACTACTTGGCTGGAAAATTACGGACATTGGGGTTTTCCCGGTGAGTTTCTCCAATATGGCGGACAGTCTGACGAAATCGGCGGTGAGTTCTGGAGTGAAGGTGAGCTTGGTGATATCGAAAACCGCGCGGCTTCTTCATCGGCGCATATCTACGGAAAGACGAAAGTTTCTGCCGAATCATTTACAAGTGGCGGTTCTCACTTTGCGCGTTATCCGAAAACGATGAAACAACGTGGAGACCGTTTCTTTACCGAGGGAATCAATAATACATTGCTGCATGTCTATATTCAGCAGCCTTACGAAGATAAAAACCCCGGCATGAATGCCTGGTTCGGCAATGAATTTAACCGAAAAAACACCTGGTTCAGTCACCTCGATCTTTTTACAGACTATCTGAAGCGGTGTAATTACATGCTTCAGCAGGGAACATACGTTGCCGATGCCGCTTATTTTATTGGTGAAGACGCACCGAAGATGACCGGAGTGTGTGATCCGGCATTACCTGAAGGATATTCTTTTGACTATATCAACCGTGAGGTGTTAATGACGCGTGTTTCGGTAGTGAACGGAAAACTAACACTTCCCGATGGATTACAATATAGCGTTCTCGTGCTGCCTAAACAGGAAACGATACGCCCTGATCTGCTTGCGAAAATTGCGGATTTTGTAGAACAAGGAGCCATTGTGCTTGGTCCTCGCCCGACGCGTTCGCCCAGTATGCAGAACTATCCCGACGCGGATATAGAAGTGCAGGATATAGCCGCTTCGCTGTGGGGTGAAGTAGATGGCGTACAGGTAAAACAAGCCCGTGTGGGAAAGGGTATGATCTGTTCCGGCATGACGATGGAAGAGGTATTCGACCTGATTGATGTCAAACCGGATATGCAAACAAAAGAAAGCGATCCGCTGCTTTTTATCCACCGACAACTGCCTGATGCCGATGTTTATTTCGTTTCCAACCAGTCGGAAGAAACAATTACGGTTTCTCCCGGTTTTCGTGTGGCCGGTAAACGTCCCGAACTTTGGAATCCTTTAGAGGCAAGTTCGCGCGAGCTTCCGGCCTATAGCGTGAAAGACGGAGTGACTACCGTTCCGTTAGTGTTTGCCCCTCTTGAAAGTGCGTTTATTGTTTTTCGTAAATCAGGAGGAAAGGGCAACAACGAAGGCGTGACGGCAAATTTCCCCACTCCCGAACAGCTTGTTACACTCAATACAGCCTGGAACGTGCAATTTGACTCAAAGAGAGGAGGTCCGGCAGAAGAAATCCGTATGGAAACCCTGACGGATTGGACTTTATCACAAGACGACCGGATAAAGTATTATTCCGGAGAGGCTGTGTATAAGAATAACTTTGAATTAACGGCCCTTCCTGACGGTGAGATTTACCTCGCGTTAGATAAAGCATCTGTTATGGCGAAAGTCAATATAAACGGTAAAGAAGCCGGAGGCGTTTGGACAGCCCCCTGGCGTGTGAGGATTACAGATCAGGTGCAAAAAGGAGTGAATACGATTGAAATCCGGGTAGTGAATAACTGGGTGAATCGATTGATCGGAGACAGTCGGTTGCCGGAGTCGGCACGTTCAACCTGGGCACCGGTTAATCCGTATGGACCGGACAGTCCGTTGCAATCCTCCGGATTAACAGGTCAAGTTCGTGTAATTAAAGTAGATAAATAGTTTTTTTTATAAGCAATCTGAATTTTGACGGCCGTGCTTTTGTCTTTTGACGGCCCTCAAAAAACAAAAGCACGGCCGTCAAAAGACAAAAGCACGAGCCTCAAAAATTGAAAACATAGAAAAAGAACATAAAAATGAAACAAAACAACCTCTGTATTGTACTAAGTTTTTTGCTTTTGCCTTTGATGCTAAAGGCACAACTGCCTTCGGTTGTGCAGGATGCTAACAAGAATATCCGCAAAACGGAATTAACCCGTACTTACCTCACGCCTACACGGATAGTCTGGCAGTCGGATAAGACGGGTAATTATGTAAAGAATCCGGATCTGCTGTTGAATCCGGGCATTGGACAAGCGGACATGAACGCGCGGGATAAGTTTAAGCTGATCAGTGACGCTTCGCATAAAGGCGGTATTGTGCTGGATTTTGGCTGCGAAATACAAGGCGGTTTGGAAATTGTTACTACCGGAGCCAATCAAAATCCCGCGGCACGGGTGCGTGTGCGCTTTGGCGAATCGGTGTCGGAAGTAATGAATGATGTGAAAGGACCTAAAGGAGCAACAAACGACCACGCCATGCGTGATGAAGAGGTGGTGCTGCCGTGGATGGGTTGCATACAATTAGGGCAAACCGGTTTTCGTTTCGTTCGTATTGACCTGTTGGACGAGCATGTGGAATTAGACCTGACGGAGATAAACGCGATCTTCACCTACCGCGATATACCGTATCGGGGGTCATTTACCAGTAGCGACGAGCGGTTGAATAAAATATGGATGACAGGCGCCTATACCGTGCATGTAAATATGCAGGAATACCTTTGGGACGGAATTAAACGTGACCGATTGGTGTGGATTGGCGATTTACATCCGGAGATAATGACCGTAAATGCTGTATTTGGCTATAATGAGGTTGTTCCTAAGAGTCTCGACCTGATTCGTAACACAACACCGCTTCCCGACTGGATGAACGGCATTAGTTCTTACTCGATCTGGTGGTTGCTTATACAGCGTGACTGGTATTACTATCAGGGTGATCTGGCTTACCTCAAAGAACAGCGGGAATACCTAACCGGACTGCTTCGTCATTTACTTGGCAAGGTAGATAAAGATGGGCGTGAACAGTTGGATGGTAATCGTTTTCTGGATTGGCCTTCGAGTGAAAACAAGCATGGCATAGATGCCGGATTGCAATCGCTTATGTTGTGGGCCATGAATTCGGGAAATGAGCTTTGTCTTGTTTTGGGCGAAGACCAATTGGCAAAAGAATGCGCAGCCGCCGCTAAAAAACTGACCAAAGCCGGACAGAAGTTGGCAAAAGAGTATAAGAAACATCAAACCGAACGCGATGCTCCGGGCGCTAAACAAGGAGCGGCATTAATGGCGTTAGTGGGATTGATGAAGACAGAAGACGCGGATAAGAATTTTCTTTCATACAACGGATCGCGTGGTTTCTCTACCTTTTATGGTTATTATATGTTGAAAGCAATGGCCGAAGCGGGCAACTGCCTGGGTGCGATGGATGTGATCCGTGAGTTTTGGGGCGCTATGCTGGATCTGGGGGCGACTACCTTCTGGGAAGATTTCAATATCGACTGGCTCCCGAACGCGAGCCGTATCGATGAGGTAGTGCCTGAGGGGAAAAAGGATATTCATGGTGATTATGGTGCCTATTGTTACATTGGGCTGCGCCATAGCCTGTGTCATGGCTGGGCTTCCGGTCCGACTTCGTGGCTGAGCGAGTATGTGTTGGGCGTAAAAGTGCTTGAACCCGGCTGTAAAACGATACAGATCCGTCCTGAATTAGGAGACCTCGAGTGGGTGGAAGGCACATTTCCTACTCCGTATGGCGATCTGAAAATTAGTCATAAAGTAGTAAATGGTAAGGTGGAAAGCCAAATTGATGCACCAAAGGAGATTCGTATTGTGCGTTAAAAATGAAAATAAGTATGTATCTTTCAAATCTGCTTACAATATTAAATAAATAAGAAAACTATGCTATCAATAAGAAAAACGCTTGCCGCGTTATTGGGAGTGCTGTTGCTCAGTAGTTGTGTAAATAATACGGAACCGGTTAATCTGCGTACCGAATATTTAACAGACCCAATAGGGTTGGATACGCCTAACCCGCGGTTTACGTGGGAATATACCGGAGAGGATGAAAACTTTATCGCATCACGGCATGAAATAAGTATCGGAACCGATCCGAAAAACCTTCAAACGTATACCGAGGGTATGCCTCTACAGTCGCATACCCGTTATTATTGGCAGGTTGCTGTTTGGGATCAGAAAGGTAATAAGAGTCGCCTTTCGGAAATAGCCTGGTTTGAAACCGCAAAGCTATCAGCTTCCGACTGGACCGGCTGTTGGATAACAGACACGCTGGATAAGGAGCACGAACCGGCACCGCTTTTCCGCAAAACGTTTACCGCCGGTAAAGAGATTAAGAGCGCAAGAGCCTATGTGTCGGCCGCAGGATATTATGAGTTGTTTATTAACGGTAATAGAGTAGGGGAAAACTACCTTGACCCCGGCTATACGCATTTCGACAAACGAGTTCTTTATGTAACGCACGACGTAACCTCCCTGCTGCAACAGGGAGAGAACGCCGTGGCGGCCGCTTTGGGAAATGGTTGGTACAATATACAATCGGTTGCGGTTTGGAACTTTGAGAAGGCGCGCTGGAGAGATCGTCCGCGTATGCTTTGTGAGTTGCGCATTACGTACGCCGACGACTCGGTTGAAACAATTATAACCGATAGTTCATGGAAGACTGCCACGGGCGCGCATACTTATGATAATTTGTATAGCGGTGATCAATACGATGCGCGTCTGGAAGAAGTGGGTTGGAAAACAACTTCGTTTGATGATGGCAAGTGGACTGCCGCGACAGAAACTACGCAACCTGCTCCTTTGTTGGTAGCTCAACAAATGCCGGGTATCCGCATCGTGGAGGAGTTTAAGCCTACAGCCGTGAAAAAGTTCAGTGATCAGCTCTATGTTTATTCTTTTCCGAAGAATATCTCCGGACTTTGCCGACTGAAAGTAAAAGGCGATGCCGGAACACGTATCACGCTGAAACACGGTGAACTGTTGAAAGAAGACGGTCGCTTAGAACAAGGGAATATAAATGTGTACTATCACCCGGTAAAGCCCGGCGAGGTTTTCCAGATGGATGTGTATACGCTTAAAGGTGGAGGAGAGGAAGAGGTATATGTTCCTTCGTTCGCTTACCACGGATTTCAGTATGTGGAGTTGGAAAGCTCTGCTCCGGTAGTGATGACAACAGATAATCTGACTGCGCTGTTTATGCATACGGATGTAAAAGCAACGGGCGATTTTAAGTGTTCGAACCCGCTATTGAATAAAATATGGGATGCCACCATGTTGGCTTACCGCAGTAACCTGCACAGTATACCGACCGATTGTCCGCAGCGCGAAAAGAACGGATGGACGGCCGATGCGCATGTTGCGATAGACCTCGGACTGCTCGGTTTTGACGGCATTACACTGTACGAAAAGTGGATGAACGATTTCATTGACAACCAAACAGAAGCCGGAGATGTCTCGGGTATTATTCCGTCAAGTAGTTGGGGCTACGGTGTGTGGATCGGACCGGTTTGGGATGCCGCTATGTTTATTATCCCGAACGCATTGTATAATTACTACGGAGAAACGCGTGCGATAGAAGCGCTATATCCTACAATGGAGAAGTACTTGGCATACCTCAAAACGAAAGAAGTTGACGGAATGTTGAATTATGGACTTGGTGACTGGGTGTATTGGAAAGCAACAACACCCAACGATTATACTTCCACAGCCTATTATTACCTGGACTATTCGTTGATGGCTAAATTTGCCACTTTGCTTGGTAAAGACGCAACTCCTTATCAGCAAAAAGCAGACGAAATTAAAACACTCATCAATAAGAATTTCTTCAATGAAGAAACCGGTGTTTATGCCAATGGAACACAGACTGCACAAGCATTAGCACTCTATTTACAACTGGTGCCCTCCGGTAAACGTCAGTTGGTTGCGGATAAGCTTCATGAAATCGTAGCAGCCAATGATTACTTTCTGGACTTCGGACTGATTGGCAGTAAAACAGTTCCCGCCATGCTTACCCGTTATGGTTATGTAGAAGATGTAATGAAGATGCTTACTAAAACAGAAGCTCCGTCGTGGGGCTACTGGGTAGAAACAATGGGCTATACAACGCTTCCGGAAACCTGGACACTAAGTCCGGAGTTTAGGGATGCCTCGTTGAACCACGTTTTTATGGGAGATATCTCCGCCTGGATGATGAATCACCTGGCCGGAATCCAATACGACGAGGATTATCCCGGATTTGAGCATATCTACATCCAGCCGCACTTTGTAGAAGGCATAGACTGGGTGCATGGCGAATATAAATCGCCAAGAGGAATGATTCGCAGTGAATGGAAGCGCGAAGGAGAACGTTACGGACTTACCGTTACAATCCCTATGGGCACTCAAGCCACCGTGTTGGTGGATGAAAAAGAATTCAAAATAGGCGGAGGAACGCATCAGCTGATCTTCCGTTGATAAAAATCTCATACCATGAAACACCTACTTCTACTACTTATCACCCTACTCGGCTGCCAGCCTATTGCTGGTAAAGCCGAAGCATGGAAAGGACGCTGGATCAATACCGAACAATGCCAAAGCGCAACAAATACCTGGCTGACCTACCGTAAAACAGTAACTGTCGATAAGCTACCGCAAAGCCTCATTGCCAAGATAGCAACCGATACAAAATACTGGCTCTGGATAAACGACCAACTTGTTGTGTTCGAAGGCGGACTAAAGCGCGGCCCCAGCATGCACGACTCGTATTACGATCCGGTAGAGATCGCTCCTTACTTGAAAAAAGGCGATAACCTGATAGCTGTTTTAGTCTGGCATTTCGGTAAAGACGGTTTCTGCCATGTTAACAGTGGAAAAGCCGCCTTGCTATTCGATGCTCAGGCGGATGGTATAGAAATAATCTCGGACGACAGTTGGCAATGTGCCGTTTACGGAGCGTATCAGAATACAGAAGCTCCCTTCCCGAATTTTCGTCTGCCGGAAAGCAATATCCGCTTTGATGCCCGTCAGGAAATGATTGGCTGGATGTCGGCAGGTTTTACGAAACATTTACCCCAAGCAGTTATGATTGCAGACGCCAACGAACCGCCTTTCGGTAAATTGGTGGAGCGTCCTATTCCGCAATGGAAAGATTACGGACTTAAAGCATATCCCCAAACTCGTTACTCTGCTACTAAAGACACGCTCTTTTGCAAACTGCCTTATAATTGTCATATCACGCCATATCTGAAAGTAAATGCTTCCGCAGGTAAAACAATCCAAATGCTGACCGATAATTATGAAGGAGGTAGTACACCCAATGTGCGCGCGGAATACATCACACGTGACGGAGTGCAGGAGTATGAGAGCTACGGCTGGATGAACGGTCACGAAGTATGGTATCTTGTTCCGGAAGGAGTGGACGTGTTGGAGGTGAAGTTCCGTGAAACAGGTTATAATGCGGAGTTTTCCGGTTCGTTCCACAGCAATGATGAATTCCTGAATGAATTATGGAAACGCTCTGCCCGTACACTTTACGTAACCATGCGAGATACGTATATGGACTGTCCTGACCGCGAACGTTCCCAATGGTGGGGAGATGAGGTGAATGAATTGGGAGAAGCCTTCTATGCTTTGTCTCCTTCTTCCTGGCAACTGGCAACCAAAGGCATTTACGAACTGATGAACTTTCAACGCAAAGACGGCGTGATCTATTCTCCTGTTCCTGCCGGCAACTGGTTTAAGGAATTACCACTGCAAATGTTGGCCTCTGTAGGCTGGTACGGATTCTATACGCAATACTTTTTCAGCGCGGACAGTAGCTTCGTTGCTCCCATCTACGACGGACTGCATACTTACCTGCATAAAGTATGGAAGCTGGATCAAAGCGGATTGCCGGTTGAACGCGCCGGAGACTGGACTTGGGGCGACTGGGGAGATAACGTTGATTTAGGCGTACTCACTACCTGTTGGTATTACCTCGCTCTGAAAGCCGAACGCGAATTTGCCTTACAGTTAGGAAAACAGACGGATGCTGACCGGAACTTGCAGCTGATGCAAACAATAGAAAAATGTTTCGACACGAAGTACTGGACCGGAACCTGTTATCGTTCTCCCGGCTACAAAGGTGAAACCGACGATCGTTCGCAGGCAATGGCTATCGTATCCGGACTGGCTACAAAGGATAAATATCCGGCATTAACTAAAGTGCTGAAAACAGAATACCACGCTAGCCCCTATATGGAAAAATATGTATTGGAAGCTCTTTTTCAAATGAAAGAATCGTCCTTTGCTATCGAACGAATGAAGAACCGGTACAACAAGATGATGAGTTACCCCTATACAACGCTATTTGAAGGTTGGGACGTTGGTCCGGGAGGTTTTGGCGGCGGTACGATCAACCACGCATGGAGTGGGGGACCACTAACCATTCTCAGTCAGAAGCTATGTGGTCTTGAACCCACTTCTCCCGGTTTCAAAACATTTAACGTATCACCGGACCTGGGTTCCCTCAAAGAAGCCTCCGCAACAATCGAAACCCAATTCGGCTTTATCCGTGTAGACATAAAAAAGCAAGGAAAAAGCCTGACACTCAAACTTGAAGTGCCCGAAGGAACAGAAGCAAAAGTGCTTCTTCCAAATCAGAAAGCAAAGGTGTACGGCGCAGGTGCGCACGACATTAAATAATCACCTTAGAATGCGCCGCATTTACGAAAAGGATATCGCCTATTTCATCAAATTCAGAGAAGAATTCTATTGGGTCATGTTTAATGATTTCTTCTCTGAATCCCATGATGGTGAGCCCGGCTAAGCGGGATTTCTGACCAATCATTTCATTCATGGTTTGACCTTCCTGCAACGAGACAATTTCAATGTTGGTCAGCGTGATTGGAAGTCTGCCTTCAGCAATGCGTTTTGTAACTTCTTCTTTTACAACTTCGCTTTCGCCTTTAACACTTGTGATGAACAGCTTTATATGGCTGTGTTTCCAATCCGGATGCGCTATGATAATGTAACCTAACAAGATCATTAGGTTGGTGTTCTTTTCGTCGGTAGATCGTATCCAGACATGTATGTCATTTATGTTGCGGATCGGATAAGTGGATTGGGCAAAAATACAAACGTCAAAATCTCCCGCACGGGCCATGTTGATGTTGTCGAGAATACGGTTAAGTTCTTCCGGTTGTGTTTTATCATACTCAAAAAGTACCATGTTATTCTCCATTCCCGATATTGATGGTGTCTGAATAACTTGGGCAATGGCTGAGGTGTATGATGGCGAGATCATGGTGTCGATATATAATGCGCTGCCACTTTCGTGCTGAATACTGATTAGCTCTTTTAGTATTTCCTGAGACTCTGCATGCGTTTGTTTGCTGTAATAGCCCTCGATAAAATGAAAATAAGTACCAAAACCATGTTGGTGACTGATCCATTTCATTAAGACTAATACTTTATTCCGTTCGAAAGAGTGGGGGGATATGCAAATAGCAGATGGTCTCCATTCCTCTACGTCAACATTGTATTGCTTTTTCTGTAAATATACCCGGAGCAAACGGTTGAGTTGAAAAAGTGTTCCCCTGAAAATAGAAACCATTCCTTTTTCACTTTTATTATAATGCTCAATGAGCAGATAGATGATTATGATTGTGAGGTACGCAAGAACCGTATAGAGTGAATCGATCATGAACATAACCCATACCGAAAGCAAAAAACCTCCGAGCGAGAAGAACCACTTCGATCTAAACCTGGGTCTGTAAGAAGGCGAAGAACCAAAGTGATTCAGGAATGAAATAAGACAAAGTGTGCCGTATGTGATTAAAAAGAACATGGTAATAACGCTGGCTACGGCGTTTATGTTTCCCATTATAACAAATACTAAGGCAATAATAACCGAAACGAGTGTTGCGTTGAAAGGTTCGTTTAGAGGACCTTTTCCTTTGGAGAGAAATTTATTAAGCCTTGGGTAAGGAATGTTTTTATCGCTGGCAATCGCTTGCAAAATACGAGGAGCAACCATAATAGACCCTACTGCTGATGAGAATGTACAAGCAGCCAACCCAATCGGAATCACGAAGTTGCCAAAAACAGTTATTCGAGACATGATAAGTTGATCGGCCACTAAATCTGCCTGAGGTGCTGAAATGGCAAGTTTCCAGACTACAAATAAGTAAACAATCAATCCGGTAAGTGTTCCGGTTATCGTGCCGATAGGAATAGATTTGCTGGGATTCTTTAAATCTCCACTCATGCCTACTCCTGCTGTCATTCCTGTAAATGCGGGAAAACAGATCGCAAAAATGATGAAAAAGCTTTCTTTGTTGATGAACGTAAAATTCGAAGGCGCAGGTGTTGCTGTTATAAATTCGGCTTCTTCCGGTTCTATGGGTTTACCTAAAAAGAATAAGAGCAGAGATGCGAATAAAATAAAATTGACAATGTAAAGCATTTGCATACCTATGCTGGAGCCTTTTCGCAAAATCAATATAGCTAATAAGAGTAAAGCCGGTATGCTGATTGCCTGACGTGGTAATTCAAAACCAAATGAAGTGATCCACCAATTAAATAAAGGAGTGAATGCTTCGGTGAAACCGATAATATAGAACGCAAGACTGATAACTTGTGAGAAATAAAGCGTAATACCAATTGTCGAACCGATTTTCAAACCGAAAGAACGCGAAATAATAAAATACTCACCTCCTCCTTCAACCCGGGTATTTGTAGCAATCTCGGAAATGGCCAAAGCCGTGGGTATAGTGATAAGATGACCGAGTAATACAACTAATACAACTCCCCAAAAACCAAGCGTACCTATAGCGAAACCAAACCTTAAAAACAAAACTACACCTAATATTGTAGAAATGGCAGTTAGGAAGACGGGCGCTACTCCATACCCGGCGTTAGTGCTTTTTTTATCAACAAACTTCATGTCATTCAAATTTTGTCTATGTAAATGTGCCTATTTTTTCTGAAAGAAGGATGGCTTTAATTAATTATTTATCTTTGCTTGTGGTAATACCTATATATATGATGAAAAATAAGTGTGCTCTATTTCTTGCGTCTTTTGTTCTGTTTTCTTCCCAATATGCAGTAGGACAGGATAATAAAGATGAAACAGAGAAAACAATATATCGATTGGAAGCTATGGGGTCTGCTGCGACCGGCGAAAACACCCCCTTCTGGATTGTTAGTAATCGAAACGGAGTTGTGCCTTTAGATGCCGGAAACGGATTGCTTCGAGCCGGAGTTTTTCATAATCAAACGTTTGGCAATGGGTTCAGATGGACTGCCGGAGTTGATCTGGTAGGAGCAGCTCCCCGGTATCGCAATGTTTATCTGCAGCAACTATATGCGGAAATCGGCTATAAAGCCATTCTTCTTAGTGTAGGGAGTAAAGAGCGTTATAACTCGATTGTAGATAAACGATTAAGTTCCGGAGATATGGTGCTTTCGCCAAATGCGAAACCTATACCGGAGATAAATTTCAGTATTCCCGAATATGCAACAATTCCTTTCACCGGAGGTTGGCTGCAGGTAAAAGGTGATTTTTCAATCGGAAAATCATTCGATTCTGCCTATTTGGAGGATTATGTTTCAGCTTCGAGTAAACCCAAAACGTATGTCGATAAAATATTATGGCATCATAAATCAGGCTTTTTACGCATAGAAGATACATTAAACGAATTTCCATTGTTCGGAACACTGGGATTAGAACATTGGGTGCAGTGGGGAGGAAATTCCACTGATCCGAAAATAGGAAAACAACCACAATCCATCAAAGACTTCTTACGGGTTGTGGCAGGTAAAGAGGGTGGAGAAGAGGCAACTCTTTCCGATCAGATCAATGCGCTTGGAAACCATTACGGAAGCTACTATTTTGGCTTAGGATACAAACTTCGTGGTTTTGGAACGTTGCAGGCTTATCACCAACACTATTTTGAAGATAAATCCGGTATGGAATTAGCAAACGGAATAGATGGTATTTGGGGAATAGAACTCAAAACAGAACAAGTATCGTGGTTGAAAAAGATCGTGATCGAATATTTGAATACAAAGAATCAAAGCGGACCAATGCACTTTATTCGATTTGACAGGGATAAATATTCCGGTCGTGGAGGCGGTAACGACGATTACTACAACAATGGAGAATACACTACAGGAGCATCTTACTTCAACCGTGCCTTGGGATCTCCGCTATTAATCTCTCCGGAGTATAACGGAAATGGTGAGATCGGATTTAAGAATAATCGTGTGGAAAGTTGGCATTTAGGAGCAGAAGGTGCTATTACAACAAACCTATCCTATCGTTTGCTGTTAACGTCGATGACCAGTTGGGGGCGTTCCAGCAAACCATTCCTCAATACAAAATCGTCCGTTTCTACTTTAGCTGAAGTAACCTATACCCACCCCCGATTAAGCGGATGGGAGTTTGGTGGAGTAGTTGCTTTCGATACCGGCGATATGTTGGAAAAGAATGCCGGTTTTAGCTTAAGCATTCGCAAACAGGGCGTTTTGAAAAACTGGTAACTTGCTTATTTATACTTATCCCAAAGCGTAGACGAAATAGTAGCTTGTGTAGCATCTGCTAACTGTTGCAGCTCTTTTTTCTGAGAAGAGGAGATGCCCGCTGTGCTCACAGGCGGATGAATAATCATTTCCATGCGGTGCCTTCTGAGGTTGAACGAATCTATCGGCAGCACATCAAAAGGTCCATTTAGCGTTATAGGTATAATCGATAAGTGTTGATCTGTAGCCATTTGGTATGCGCCCTTTTTAAAACGTATCATCTTTCCGTCGTATGTGCGTGATCCCTCCGGAAAGATGGCAATAGAAGCTCCATTGCGCAATGAATGTTCCGCGTCCAAAACTGATTTAGCCGCAGCTTTAGGCGTTGAGTTATCTACAAATATAAAACCCGCGGCACGACAAGCAGCACCAACGAACGGTATTTTGCCTAACCCCATTTTCATCACCCATTTAATAGGAACGCCGAGAAAACCATAGATTAAAAATATATCGAACGCTCCCTGATGGTTGGCTACAAATACATAAGACTGATTTTTAGAAATATGTTCACGTCCGCTTACTTTGACAGGACATAACGCCAAAAAACAAGTAAGACGCGACCAAATCATTCCCGGATAATAAGAAAACACCCTGTCTCCTCCCAATAAACATCCAACTATAACCGTTAGCGCAGTTAGCAATGTAAGGACAAGAAACACAGGAACAAAAAACAACCAGGTATAGATATTATAAACAAACTTCAACATAGCCTAAAGATTTACTTACAAATATAAAGGCTAAAATGAAAGGATTGGTTTTTTTTCGCTTGAAATATTTTTACAATCGGGTTATTATTGCTTTATTTGCGGTAGGAAAAAAAATCATATAATAATATCTGTAACCATGAAACAGCTAATTAAGTATCTTGGAGTTATAGTTCTGTTAGTTGGTGTTGTAATCCTTGCAATCCCTACAGCTCAAGGATCTCTGAACAACGGTATCCTTACAGCAGGTTTAGTCACAATAGTTATTGGCTATCTTGGACACATCTTCATCAACAAACGAATCGAAGACTAAAAAACGATTTCATTGCGAAATAAAAAAAGCTACTGTGCAAACGGTAGCTTTTTTTATGTTAAAAAACGACTGATTTAAGTTAAAATCAAGCCTTTTCCTAATCGTTGAATATCAGCAACTTATGAAGCCAAAAAACATAAAGGATATTTTTGGGAAAATAACCTTTATTTTTGAAAATATAAAGGTTATGTTTTTATTTATATAGTATTATAAAAAAACACCTTTGTTTTAAGACAAAATTTGAATTGTTAAATTGTGTCGATAAAGGACGATATGACAACCGGGCATTTTATTTGATTCCTGAAAACCCAACGCCCGGGGATGCGCTTCCGGGGTTATGATCTTCGGGATCTATTGCTTTGTAGATTGCATCTTGAATACGGGTGCGGATATCTAATTGTCCGAACTTTGTGTTTGCTCGCGTTGGGAAAACCCGATTGCTGAGGAATACGTATATAAGATTGTTGCTTGGGTCAATCCAGAAACAGGTGCCCGTGAAGCCTGTATGTCCGTAAACTGAGGCCGGCGCAAGTACTCCACATGGTGAGAGGCGTGCGTTTCCGATAAGTGGTTTGTCAAATCCTAATCCGCGCCGGCTGTTCGGACTTTTAGAACCGGTAAATAAACGACTTGTCTCTGCCGATAGGTAACGTTCATCACCATACATTCCTTGCCCCAGTAGCATTTGTGAAATTTTTGCGATATCATTGGCTGTGGAAAAGAGTCCTGCATTGCCGGACACGCCTCCTTGGAAAGCGGCAGCTTCGTCGTGCACATAGCCGCGGACTAATTGTCTTCTTACAAAACCATCGTTTTCGGTAGGGGCGATACGCGTTGTATCCATGTGGTGAAGCGGATTGTAATAGGTGTATCGTGTGCCTAATCGTTTGTAGAAACCGGTGCTCAGATAGTTGTCCATGGCTATTCCTGTTGTCTTTTCAGTAATCATTTTCAGCAACATGAAGTTTACGCAACTGTAGACATACTTGCCCCTTGTGGAGAGTTTGGAGTCTTTTATGGTTTGAATGATGGTGTCTTTAAATGAGTCGTGAACAAAGAAATTTTTGGCCACTTCGGTCGTGAATTCCGGTTTAGAGGTTGAGGATACCATTGACGGAAGATACAAAAAATCATTCCTAACATAGGTTCGTGAGTCAAACTGCACGGGATGGGTAGCGTTCTTTGTGGCGCTATACAAACTTCCGGTGTAACTCTCTTTGTCAATCGCACTAAGGTAGAAATTGATGCTTGGTATCATACCGGACTGATGAAACAGCAGTTCTTTTATGGTCAGATCTTTTTTGTTTGACTCTTTCAGTTGAGGGATAAACTCGGATATTTTGCTATTGAGTGTAAATTTCTTTTCATCGTATGCTTTCATGACCGCCAATAACGTTCCGGCAGCTTTTGACATGGAAGCTATATCGTAGACGGTTGTTTCGGTTACCGGATAATCTAATGTACTGTCCTGATAGCCGAAAGATTTGTTATAAACAATCATGCCGTCTTTCGCGACTAAAACCTGACAACCGGGAAAGGCTTTTTCGTCTAACCCTTCTTTCACGATTTTGTCTATCACGTCCAATCGCACCTGATTTAGCCCTACCTCTTCAGCTTCGTGATAACCTAAGCGTGTTTTTTTCGTAAATAATCCAGTACCTGCAATATATAGGTCAGGAATTGTTACCGGTAATTTCCCTTTTGCTTCAATCCCCCCGAATATAAGTTGAGCGGCATATTCCTGTGCTAATGGAGTGCTTTCATAAGCCATTAATACGGAATGAGCATTTTGTATGCTTTTAGTATACGATTTGCAGAAATAAGGAATCGTAAAAAAAGAATAAATCAACTCTTTCTCGGTAGCCAATTTACGTAGAGCCTCACTTTCCGGTACCCGTACAGTATGCACTCCGCAAATAATTACATCGTATTTTGCAAGTTGAGCATAGACTTGTCTTACATGAGCTTCCGTTGAACGAAGTCCAATACTGAAACAAGCAACAGAATCATATCTGTTTAACATTTTCTGAAAAGGATTGTCAACATCGCTGCCAATAGATAATACGGCGATCTTTTTCTTGTCGAGTTGTTTCAAGGGGATGGTTTCCTGCTTGTTTTTTAACAAAGTTATCGCTTCGGCATTCAGCCGGGCTGTAATCCAGGCGGCATGAGGCGAATTAAGCCTTTCATCCAGTCCCTTTGTATCGATAGGCTTGTACTGGTTAAGACCGGTGATGTATTTGTAACGTAGAATTTTAAGGCATTTATCCTCTATGTCTTTAATGTTTAAGATGTTTGATTCTAAGGCGTCTTTAACTGCTTTGAAATCAGTAATTGGGCTTGCTGAAGCAAGTAAAACATCATTTCCGGCCAATAGAGCCATAACAGACAGGTTGTCTTTCTTATTTGTTGTAGCTCCTTTCATGGCTAACGCATCCGTAAAACATAAACCACGGAATCCAAGCTCTTTTTTGAGCAGATCGTTCACAATTACGGGTGATGATGAAGAAGATTGCCTACTCTTGTCGAGAGCAGGTACAGAAAGGTGTCCGGTCATCATGCCTGCGAATCCTTCATAGATATAGCGTTTAAAAGGAAGAAGTTCAACTTCATCAAGTCTTTTTTTGTCATGCCTCACAACAGGCAAAGTGTGATGCGAGTCGTCCGAGGTGTCTCCATGTCCCGGGAAATGCTTTGCTACCGCTATCACACCCCCATTCTCAAGTCCGCGAGCATAGGCGATACCTTTATCAGCAACAGCCCGTGGGTTTTCGCCGAAAGACCGAAGCCCGATCACCGGATTGTCGGTATTGCTGTTCACATCGATAGAAGGCGCGAAATTTATTTGAATACCCAATTCTTTGCATTGGCGAGCTACCTCTTCTCCGTATGTACGGATCAGTTCGTCGTCTTCAATTGCACCTAACATCATATTTTTAGGAAAACGAGTTGTTCCGGTTAATCGCATGGAAAGCCCCCACTCGCCGTCTAAAGATACAAATAACGGGACTTTAGATGCTTTCTGCATTCGGTTGGTTACTTCGGCCTGTGCCGTGGGGTTTCCTTTATGAAATAAAACGCCGCCAATTTTTAGTTCATTGATGTAACGGAACATTTTCTGCATATTCCGGGTATCCGATTTAGGATCGGCGATAACCATGAAGAGTTGTCCGATTCGCTCGTCGTAAGTCATTGAGTCAAAAACAGAATCTACCCAATGATTCATTTTTGCTTGATCCGTTTTAGCGTATAAATTAGGATCAGCCTGCGCGTATCCGGTTGCAATGCCCGAAACACAGAGGCATGCGATATATATATAATGTTTTATGTTTATTCTCATACGAAATTCTATCTTTACTATCAGCTATTGAATACCAAAAGTACGTAAAAAAACGGGTTTAAAGAATTTTGCGGTAGAATTGATAAGAGGCTATCTTCGCAGACAGCCTCTTATTTAAACAACATTTGTTGTTAACCTAATTAAAATACTTATTTGTAAAAAGTGAGACAATCCGTCTCTGTTAAATTGCAGTTTTTGGGGGATTGAACCTGTTGGTTATAATGTGTAATGTTTAATATTGCTACATATTTCCTGTATTGTTCGGCTGTTAGAACATCCTTTAACGACTTCAGATTTTTGTAGACAACCTTTTTCATCTCTTGCTTATCTGTTTTTTTGTTTTTTGTTGCAAGATCATATTGCATTGAAATAAAATCCCTGTTAATTTCATCAACATTGCTGATCTGATACCCCTTCAGGTCAAGATATTTTATTAGCTGTTGCGTATCAGCAACAAATAATTGACCTCCTTTACCTTCCGCATGGAGCAGCCCGCCGGTCGCTATAAATACGGAGATAACTAATACCTTAATTAAATTATTCATAACACTGAGTTTTACGATAGATTAAACATGGAGTAAAGGTAAGTGTCATAAAATCAGGTTAATGTGGTTTGTTGAACAAAACGAAAAAGAATCGATCTATCACGAAATGATTTTAACCCGATGTTTTTTTTCGTTTTAAAGAACGTCTTTTTCTTTATTAGGTATAAGCGTTAATAAAGTATACAAGTATTTAATATATTTGTAATACATCAGATTGATTATGAAAATAATAGAAAACTATTCACGCCTGAAACTCCTGTTGATAGCCTTAGTCGGGGCCGTTATCATTACCTATCCGAATATTATATGCATTCCTTGGGAACTTACTGTATTACATGAGTCGCAATACTTTTCCATGTGGATGTTTTTAGGTATCAGGTATATATTTTACTCCGTGCTTCTTTGGCTTTTGCTCTACCAGAACCTGACAAAGATGAAAACGGTCGAATTGAAAACCCGATTTATTCGCACCTTCCTTATAGTGGTACCTGCCTACCTGATCTATCTTTGCATCAGTAAATGGTACGGACCGAAATTCGATTTTTTCAGCACAATTACTTGTCAGTTTCTTGTTATGGCTGCAATCAGTATATTGAGTGGTCATTTATCCATGCTTTATATCCGGCAAAGAAAAAATGAACAAGTAATAGAACAGCTGAAAATTGACAATCTGCAAAGCCGTTGTGATGCCTTGGCTAACCAGATAAATCCACACTTTTTTTTCAATTCATTGAATGGTATCGCCGCTTTGATACGCAAAAAGAATGATGAAAACACACTGGCGTATGTAGATAAACTTTCTGATGTGTTTCGTTATATTCTGCGAAGCGATAAAAGAGGGTTGGTCTCATTGGAAGAGGAATTAAACTTCATACACGCTTTTCGTTATATGCTGGAGGTGCGTTTCGCGAATAAACTGCTGTTTGATATTGTGATAGATCAACGTAAAATGAATCTGAAAATACCGGTTTTGTCGCTTTTGCCGCTTATCGATAATATAATTATGCACAACCGGATTGATAGTGATCATAACATGATGATTAAAATCTACATGAATAGTCATGACGAACTTATTGTCTCTAATCCGATATATCCTAAATTAACCTTGCCCGATACGAATGGTACGGGACTTAAGAATTTAAGCAACAGATTTCAGTTAATGTTGAATAAACAGATCCGGATTGAGGATAACGAGGAAACATTTAGCGTTTATTTACCTCTAAACTAAGGATAATATGAAAGTGTTGATAGTTGAAGATGAAACAACCGCTTATGAAAATATAGTGGATATGTTGTTTGAGATTGACCCGTTGATAGAAGTGCTTGGAAATACAGAGAGCGTTACTCAAACTGTTGCTTGGTTGCAGCTAAATCCTGCTCCGGATTTAATACTTATGGATATACACCTGTCTGATGGGTCGGCGTTTTCTATTTTCGACCATATAGAAATAGAAACGCCCATCATTTTTACTACCGCTTACGACGAATATGCCATAGATGCGTTTAAAGTGAACAGCATCGATTACCTGTTGAAACCAATAAAAATAAGCAACTTTAAACAAGCGCTGAATAAATTCAGCAAACTAACCAGTGTCGACGTGCTTCAATACCTGTCTCAGCTAACTAAATTGGCTCCGCAGGTAGTTTACGAAGACAAAATACTCCTTCCGTTTAGAGATAAGCTGTTGCCGATCGATCTGCACGACGTTTCTTTTATTTATACAACCGGAAAGCAGACCACCCTCTATTTAAAAAACGGGGATAAGTATCTCTATTCAAAATCGTTGGAGCAAATTATCCGCACATTGAATCCCGCAGACTTTTTTCGTGCAAACAAACAATTTATTATCTCGCGGGAGAGTGTAAAAAACATAACGATCTGGTTTGACAGTCGCTTGTTGATTACGCTGGATATTGAAGCACCCGAACGTCTCTATGTTAGTAAAAACAAAGCCTCCGAATTCAGAACCTGGATGGTGAAGTGCAAACAGTAAAAAACCAGTCAGGAAAGCCTGTAATCGACCAAAGGTCATTTACGAAAATCATAAGAAGCATTGTCAATGCCCGAAATAGATCGATCGCCACATTGCGCTGCGTAAAATCATTAGTACTTATTCCCATGTTTGGAATTTGTTCGTTTACTGTTGTGTTACAGTCCGGATGCATGCATTTTCTTATATTCGTTCATAAGCCGTTTTATCGTTGCGGCATCCGATTCTGTTGCCTGCGTTTCCTCCTGGTTGTAGTAATTCTTTAAGAAACTATCGGCTCCGGACCAAACGGTCGCGATGATGCCTTGAAAACGATCAGCCATCGCTGCCGTACTGTTTGTTCTGAATCGTAGCATATCGTTTAGTTGCTCTATGGCAATTTCCGGTTTTCGCCAAGGGCAGGTAGCCACATCAAAACCTTTCATCGCGAAATAAACAGCTGTCTGATCAGCGCGCTCATAGTGCCAGTCGCAAATAAAAACTTCTTTCGGAATTAAGTCTATAGCCCTGAACGTATTATTCATACTTGCTTCCCATTCTCCAATGCCTGTTGTTTTACCGTCAATCAGTCGGTCACCCCAAATCATTAATCTGGCGTTCTTTGTAGACAAATGATTCTGTATTTTTGTTACTTCACCGGCATAAAGTTCGGCTTTATCGCGTCCGCTGCAACGAGGGCATTTGTCGTCTCCGATATAAAAAACTTCATCCATCCCGGCGTGAAACAAATCCGCGTCAAATACCTCCATTAGCTCATCGACTAAGGCGAAAACTATTTTGTGTACTTCGGGATGAAGCGGACAATAGCTCTTGCAGTATAAACCATCCGGATTAGGCCATCCCGAATAGTTCTCGGTTTTTACATGAGGTGTCTCATCAAATTCGGGGTATAGGCGGAGTAGGCTATAGGTGGTTTCTGCCCACGATTGATGCCCTAACAGATTGATTTGAGGTGCGATTCGAATGTCGTGTTTTTTACACAGATCAACAATTCTTTTCACTTCAGTTTTTGTCAATGGGTTTGGATCTCTTAACTCCGGATGACTTTCATAAGCGTAATTCCAGTCGACGCGTAAGATCAATAAGTTGAAGTGAGCAGGAGCCATTTCTTCTTCAATAAACTTTAGAAACTGGTCAACTCCTTGTACCGAAGGAGCAGCAATGGCCAATCCACGTACCGGCAGGGTTGAGTTTAGTTTTTTTTCGTCTGCTTGTGCCCAAAGAGTGGTCGAAAAAAGTAGGATGGCGATAAAAGAAAATAATGTGTGCTTCATCACATAGTAATATAAAAAAAAAGATAAAGGTTATTTTTGAAAAGATATCCTTTATTTTCCCAAAAATAACCTTTATGTTTTTGGTGTTTGTAAGACGTTGATTATCAGTGTTTATGGAAAGGGGTAAATTTCGACCGGAATAGTTCGTTTTTTTGACCCGAAAATAATGGAAAAATGGACATTTGTTTTGAAGGAGATGTGGAGATTGGAAAAACAATAAAATCCAAACATCACCCTAATGCAATAGACCGTAAAATAGTACCTTTGCAAACAGATTAGAATTATGTTTAGGTTATTTAGGTATGAAAATTGTTGAAGGAGTATTTTTTATTTTTCTGTTTTATTTTTTAGGTGAATGCATAAGTTATTTAGTAGATGGGTTTTTACCGGGTAGTATCATTGGTATGGTACTTCTGTTTCTGTCGCTTCATCTTAAAATTATTAATTCGTCGAAGGTGAAAGCCACTGCTCAAATCATTACAGGAAATATGATGATCTTTTTTATTCCTGCGGCGGTTGGTCTGATGACTAATTTTGCTTTTCTTCGTGAAAACTGGATTCCACTACTTGTTGCCTGTGTTTTTAGTACAATACTTGTTTTGGTGGTCGTAGCTGTTATTCAGGAAAAGATGGAAGGAGGGTGGAGAAAATGAAATCGCTTTTTCTTTTACCGGAGTTTATGGTAGTGCTTATCTTGGGAAGCTACCTTTTGGGTGTATGGGTGTTTAAAAAAACGCGTATTCCATTTTTACATCCGTTGGTTGTTTCCGTTGCGCTTATTATTGGTTTTCTCTCTTTTTTTGAGCTCGAATATGACGATTTTATGCGAGGAGGTAAGTTTCTGAGTTTTCTTCTCGGTCCTTCTGTTGTCGCTTTGGGCTATCTTCTTTATGAACATCTGTTGCATGTAAAGGGGAATATCTTGTCTATCTCAACAGCTATATTTGTTGGAAGTGTTGTGAGCATTTTAAGCGTGGTTACTATCGCGAAGTTAATTGGGGCAGACGAAACATTGTTGATTAGTTTAGCTCCAAAATCTGTTACTATACCTATTGCTATAAATATATCGGAACATACGGGTGGCATCCCTTCATTAACGGTGGTAAGTGTAGTTATATGTGGTATTTTAGGTGGGATTGTCGGACCTTATATCTTACGACTCATCGGAATAGAGAGCAAAATTGCGAAAGGTTTAGCCATGGGGGCCGCTTCGCACGCCATTGGTACTGCAAGGGCTATTGAAATGGGAGCTGTGGAGGGAGCAATCAGTGGATTGGCAATAGGGCTTATGGGAATATGTACGGCTGTTATAATTCCTTTGCTTCTTCAGATTATACAGTGATTCTGTTATATTGATTTCTTTCGCTGTTATCTCAATTTCCCTCCTTGTCATCTCGACCGAAGTGGAGAGATCTCTGCGTATAGCTTCGTTAAAGAATAGTCTGATGGTATGAGATGCTTCGACGGGCTCAGCATGACAGGGGATGGGACAGGGTTTTAAGGGGTTTCACCCCTGTGACCCCACTTCATTTTTTGGCTTGATCCAAAAAACGAAGCAAAAAAGATCAAGGCTGCACTTCCTTCGCTAAAAAACACTGCGCTTTCGCTAAACAAATCGAAACTCGCTGCGCTCAAACAACGATTTGTTTTTAACGCTTTCGCTCCGTGTTTTTCTTAACGCTCATCCAGTGAGGCCGGTTTTTTCACGGCTCGCCGCTTATCGCGGCATCGCGCTCTTTTCTGGGTAGGAACCGCTTCTATTTGTCAACTCGACATCCTTTCCTTTCAACCCGACCATTCCTCTTTGTCATCTCGACCCAAGTGGAGAGATCTCTGCGTATAGCTTCGTTAAAGAATAGTCTGATGGTATGAGATGCTTCGACAGGCTCAGCATGACAGCGGGGAAGGAACCGTTCCTCCCTTTCAACCCGACCGTTCCTCTTTGTCATCTCGACCGAAGTGGAGAGATCTCTGCGTATAGCTTCGTTAAAGAATAGTCAGTTGGTATGAGATGCTTCGACAGGCTCAGCATGACAGCGGGGAAGGAACCGTTCCTCCCTTTCAACCCGACCATTCCTCTTTGTCATCTCGACCGAAGTGGAGAGATCTCTGCATATAGCTTCGTTAAAGAATAGTCTGATGGTATGAGATGCTTCGACAGGCTCAGCATGACAGTGGGGAATGGTTTGATTTTAAGATGGTATTGTTGATGAGGGTGTCCCACAAGGGCACTCTCTTTTATCTTTTTATGCTGCGTTCTTTTGTTGATTTAGCTTTGTCAGATTTATAATCTGAGTTTTTCTCTCTTCGTGGTGTTGATAGACTCTAAAAAGTTCTACATTCTTGTTTTTTACCGTTCTTTTTTGAGCAAAAACTGCCTTTTTCTGCTTTCGATATAGTTTGAGCAGGTTAAAGGCTATAGCAAAGACAGCAAAATCCATTGCCACTTTCTCTTTTGATTGATGGCGGAACCGATTGTAAGCTTTATTGTATTTGATTTGACCGAAAACAGCTTCGGGTTCTATGGGGCGTCGCTTTCGCATTCGTAGACCTTCTTCCGAGGTAAGCCTTTCACGGGCTTTCCGTTTATACTCCCTTAGCTTATGATTAACCTGTATTTGTCTGTCGTTTTCTGACTTATGGCATAAACTCCTGAGCGGACAACCTTGACAACGGCTGGCTTTGTAAACACTTATCTCTGAAACAAAGCCACTTTGAGTTTTACGATTTGTCGTATAAATCTTTTTCATTTGTTGCCCCATCGGACAGATGAAATAGTCTTTCTCCTTATTGTAATAGAGGTTGTCCTGTAGAAATGCATTGTTTTTAAAGGAACGTTTCTCTTCTTTGTGAAAATAATTGTATTTTACATAAGCCTCGATTTCTTTCTTTTCCAGGTAAGTATAATTCTCTTCACTTCCATAACCCGAGTCGGCACAAAGCTGTTCAGGACGTATCTTGTAGTTGCTTTCAAATCCATTCATAAAAGGGATAAGAGTCAATGTGTCTGTTGGATTAGGAAAGAGATCATAGTGTGTTATAAATTGGTTTTCTGTACCTATTTGAAGATTATACGCGGGCTTTAACTGTCCGTTTCTCATATGGTCCTCTTTCATGCGCATAAAAGTTGAATCCGTATCGGTTTTGCCAAAGCTATTACGCTCCCCCAGAGTATCCAACTTTTCTTCGTACTCCTGAAGTTTTGGCAAATGTTTATCTTCCAGCGTTTTGATTTGTTTAAGTTCTTCTTTACTACGGTTCTCCCGGTTTATCTGCTGTATCCTTTCTTTCAATTCCCGACTGTTGATGGGGGTAGGAGGCTCATCATCGGGAGCATTGTCTTGAGTAATACCGTCTTCTATCTGAGAGAGAATACCATGTATTTTAGATTCCAGCTTAGCCTTATTTCTTTCAACGCTTTTGCGCCATACAAAAGTGTATCGGTTAGCACGGCTCTCCAACTTAGTGCCATCTACATAGAGTTCTTTCAAACTGATGTAGCCCATATCTACCAGAATGAAGACGATCTGAACAAATAGCTTATGGATACTCTGCTTTAGACGAAGCGAACGGAAGTTGTTTATTGTCCTGAAATTAGGCTGTTGATCGCCAGAGAGCCAGATGTAATAAATGTTTTGTTCTAATTGAGCGGCTATTTTTCGACAGGAATAGACATTGTTCAGATAGGCGTAAAAAAGAATCTTTAGCAACATCCGGGGGTGGTAACTACTATTGCCTCCTCCTTTATATCCAAAATCAATGTCGGATAAGTCAAGCTCGTCAACAATATGATTGACTAAACGAACGGGGTGATCTTCAGGTATCTTACTGTCTATACTTACCGGAAAAAGAACACCTTGCCCCTGATTGTAGGGTTTCCATGATATTTTGGCCATAAAGCAATGATTGTCTTTGTTTTATGACTTAAATATAATAAAAAAAGAGCAATAAAAAAAGGATGTCCAAAACTTTTTGGACACCCTCATATTTCTATCCGACTACCCTTCCTGTCATCTCGACTTCCCCTCCTTGTCATCTCGACCGAAGTGGAGAGATCTCTGCATATAGCTTCGTTAAAGAATAGTCTGATGGTATGAGATGCTTCGACGGGCTCAGCATGACATTGGGTTGGTATGAGATGCTTCGACAGGCTCAGCATGACATTGTGTTGGTATGAGATGTTTCGACGGGCTCAACATGACATTGGGTTGACTATTAATATGTGTTATAATTCCCTTATTTTGATATTTTTAAACCAGCAATCGTAGCCATGGTCTTGCAAACCGATATAGCCTTCTTTGGCAGGTCCGTTTTTAAATCCTTCCCAATCTTTGAATTTGCTTTTTGAAACAAGTTCATACCACTCCGGTGTCCATAGTTCGTATTCTACCACCTTAACTCCGTTTTGTGTATGGGATACTTTACCATCTTTTACTCGAACAACAATCGTATTCCACTCTCCGGCGGGTTTGGCGTTTTGTGGTAATGCCGGTAATATATCGTATAGCGATCCGGCAAGATGGTTTGTAAGTTTATTGTCTCCGGCATTCCAGTTGTCTAAAACCTGAATCTCGGGTGCAGCATAATAGATAGGCTTGTCAGGATATTCAACAATATTGTAAAAAATACCGGAATTACCTTCTTTTTCTATTTTCCAGTCAATGGATAATTCGAAGTTCTGAAATTTCTTAGCTCCGAAAAGAATATCGCCACCTGATCCTCTTCCTGCTTTTTCTCCTCTTAACACTTTCATAGCATTGTCATCTATGATCCAGTTTGAAGCCATTTCTGTGGAATTACATTTACGCCATCCCTCTGTTGTTTTACCATTAAAGAGGAGTGTCCATCCTTCTTGTTTTTCCTGATTGGAAAGTGAATTGTCTTTTTGTGCATACACTGTCATCGTGCACATTCCTGCTAAAAGCAGTGATAAAGCCATTGTTTTCATTTTGTTTTTCATGATTTTTGATTCGATATTTATCGTTACGCCTGTTAATTCAAACGCTACAGGCTTCTAAATATAGTATTATTTTTCTAATAGTTTTGTTCCCTTGTGGGTTTTATACTATTGTAGGAATCAGCATAAATCATGCCGATTAATTATAGGTCTTTTATTTTAAGTGGATTGTACGATATGTTTTTGTCGTACACGTCACTGCCTTCTATTTTCTTTATGTATTTTACAACGCGGATGGTGATGGGCAGGATGATCACTTCATAAAGTGATTTGAGAACAGCCTGCGTGGCAACCATGATAAAGAGTTGATCGGTAGGCACAAGTCCGGCAAAGGCGATGGGGAAAAACAGTATTGAATCGATACTTTCGCCGGCCAGTGTAGACAAGATGGCGCGTGCGGAGAAGTTTTTCCCTTTTGAGGCGAGTTTCATTTTGCTCATAATAAAAGCATTGATGAAAGAACCCGCCAGAAAAGCAATTAAGCTGGCTACGGCAATTCGAGGGGCTAATCCGAATACGAAATTGAAGCCCTCTTCGCCATCCCAAAATGGCGCGTTAGGCAGTAGGATAGCGATTTGGGCAAAAGCGATCAACAGGAAATTGGACGCGAATCCACTCCAGATAATAAGACGCGCTTTTTTAAACCCCCAAACCTCGGCAATACAGTCGTTGATGATGTAAGAGATAGGGAACACGATCAGTCCGGCAGTTGTTGTAATGCCAAAGAGCTGAACTACTTTAGTTTCTAAAAGATTTGATGTGAGCAGGCATACATTAAACAGAATGCCCAGCAGCATGAAGGGTACGGATACTTTTGTTTGCATAATTACTTGTTTTTAACGAGGTGTTCAAGCACTCGGAGCGCAAAGTTAAGGAAAAACCTTTGTTTTTTCATAAAAAAAGCAAAGAAGGAGATTTATAGCTGTTTTTTTGCGAAAAAACATAACGTAAAAATGGGATTAATTTTGATATTTGCAATTGACAAAATTGATTTTATTTCATTACTAAGCTAAATAATACAGAACCGTTTTATTCTCTATGTATTTTATAGTAAGTAGACCGTGACTTGCTATTTTATAATTAATAACGACCAGAAAGCCTGACATATTCATAATCAACAGGATTCTTATTTTTTTCTATGTTAAATAGAAGATTGGTCTTGATTTGTGATGCGTTTTATTTAAAACAAGTCCTGATGATTTTTAGCTGTATTTAATATACTCTATGGAAATTACATTACAAAAAGAAAAAGAGAGCTGCCTCTATAATTGGCAAATAGAGAAAAACATTGTTGAAAAAATAGAGGTAGACAAAGATTACAAATACCTGATCGATACAACATCAAATAAAATTATTGTTGTAACAGAAGGTAGCGTGGAAGTTTGTTTCGACAATACAAAACCGTGTTTTATTCAGGAGGCGGAGATGTTTTATGTTGGTTTAGGAGTGCACCTTAGGGTAACGTCTAAAACCAATGCTGTTTTTTATATTTTCCGATTACGGGTCAAAATGGAATTGTGTAATTGTTTTCCGCTAGTAAAACTAACACATTATTTAGAACGCAATAAGGATGTGAAAGAGTTGGTTGAAAACTCAACACAGTTATACGTGCTTCCTGTATTGCCGGAGATATTAGCGAGTTTAATCTTGTTAAAAACGTTTATCGATTCGAAATTAAACTGCAATTACTTTTTCGATATTAAAATAAATGAATTGCTTTTCGCAATAGGTAAATTGTATGATCATAAGCAGCAGGCATTGTTCTTTAAAGATTTGATAAGTTCTGATATGTCTTTTTCCGAACAAATCAAGGAAAATGCTTTAAAATACAAGACTGTGTCTGAGTTGGCAGAATCTATGAATTATACCATTTCTGGTTTTGAGAAAAGATTTAAGAGAACATTCAACACTACGCCTCGCCAATGGATAAAACAGAAAAAAGCAGAAAAAATATATTATGATCTGACGATGACTGATATCTGTCTGAAAGAGATCATAGATAATCATGGTTTTAAGTCGGACAGTTATTTTAATGAATTTTGTAAAACTCATTTTGGGATTTCGCCCGGAAAAATAAGAAAAAACAGAAGTCTTAAAGAATAAAAGCCGGTTTAAATTGCGTTTGTCGCTGTTTTGAGAATTGATTTCGGCATTATACAATAATGTATTGAACCTTTTCTATGAATATTCGTCAAAAAAATATTTGATAATCAAGTGTTTTTTTTTGATGTTTTTGCCAATAATCTAAAAACTAGGGCGAAAAATCATGATAATCAAACGCGATAAACGTATGATCTTTGCAATATCAAATAAATGTTTTTTTATTAAAAACTAACCGTAAGACAAAAAAAGGATATACGAGCGAGAGAATAAAAAAAGAAGTTGTTTTTTTTAGTGTGATAAGTTTTAATAATATCCTGAGAGATGTTTGTCTGCGACAGAATCATATTATAGCCAGGCCATGATGAAAAAGATGTTGTTTATTGTATTTTATTGTTTATTGATTACTGAAGGAAAAGGGCAGGATTTTGCAGCAAAAATTAATGTTGCTGAAATAGCTACTACTACATTGAACCTTGTCGATGAGGTTGGTCTGTCAGAACAATATTCGTTGAATTTATCAGCGTCTTTAAACCCATGGACATTTTCTTATAATAAAAAAAATAAGCATTGGGTTATTCGTCCTGAAGCTCGTTATTTGACACAGCAGGTGTTTAAGGGGATTTCTATTGGTTTTCATGCGTTTAATGGCCGTTTTGTTGCAGGCGGAATTTTTGTTTTGGAATCAGTTTGATTTACACAAATTAAAATGTTTTCCTATATAAAGGATTATGCATTACGCGCAAGTATTACAGTTTGATATTTTTTTTACAAAAATAAGTGTTTCTATTATTAATTAAATTAATCTAACAAATGAAAAAAGAATTGAAATCCGCTATGTTGGCCTTTGCTGTTGTAGCTTCTACCTTTACAAGTTGCAGCAATGATGCCGAAGAACCGGTTGTTAACCCGGATGGTGCAAAAGGAAGTATTGCATTAACTATTAAAACAGGAGAGTTGAATACGCGTGCTGTTACAACAACTCAAACTGCGGCCGAATCGAAACTTAATACCGTATCTGTTTTGGTTTTCCGTGGAAGTGGAGCTGGAAACCTTGAGAAAATTGTAGATCTGAATGTTGGTACAGACTTACTTCCTGCTGGTACTAATCAGTACACTTTGAATACACCAATTGAAGTAATTGCTGAGGCAAACAAGAAAATAGTTCTTGTAGGTAATATTTCTACTAGTATCAAAAATAAAATTGTTGCTGAGGGGATGAATGCACTTGGTGCTACTTACAATGAAACATTAGCAAGACTTACAGAAGCAGATAAATTTGTTATGGCATCTGCTGTGCTTACGGAGAACGTATCTGTATCAAACACTGCTATTACCCCATTATTATTGAATAACGGTAATCCTATTGATTTGGAACGTTTAGCTGCAAAAGTAGCAGTGGTTCACTCACTTTCCGGAACAGAGGTTAGTGTTGCGGGTGGTACTATCGCACTGACGAGCGTGAAGTATAGTGTAGACAATGTGAATACCTTATTCAACCTTGTTACAACCGGACAGAAATCGCCTTTCATTGCTTTTGTTCCTCCAATAGCTAATGTATTTAATGACGTAGTGAAAGATCCTAACGGTCCTGTTAATAACTCATTTTATGTGATGGAAAACATCGCAAAGAGCACTGCTGACGATGCAACCTATGCACGTGTGCGTTGTAAATTTGTGCCTTCAAGTGTTTTAAACGGATCAGGAACAACAGGTACATATAGCCCTAATGGCACCTTTGCTATTTTGGCTATGGCTAACGGAACTGTTGCATTTTTTGAAAGTGCAGCTGCAGCTCAAAACTTTCAAACTAATAATCCATCTTTGGTTGCTCCGGGTGCTACCGTAATCGAATACAAAGAAGGACTGTGTGACTATGGAATTACTCTTGAAAAGAATCCTGGCGAATTTGATGTAGTTCGTAATACGTACTATGTAATTACAATTACCGGTTTTGGTGGTATTGGTATCCCAACTGATCCTCTTACTCCAATTCCTCCAACATCGAATGGTAGTATCAAATTTGATGTTAAGGTGAAAGATTGGGAAGGATCTTTTAACGATCAAACATTAAGCTAATAAGCACAAAATGATAGTTGGAAGTCGGGGAGTAAGAAGTATTCACTTCCCTTCTGCTACTCGACTTCCTTTACCAAAAAAATAAAAAAAATGAAATTAAAACCTCCCTTTATACAACTGCTTGTGACTGGTTTGTTTGTAGTCGGTTTGCTTTCGTGTGTGAAAGAAGACTTGTCGGGGTGTGAGGTGGATCCCCCTATTTCTGGTCAGGAGGTTGCATTTTCTTATTATCTTTCTTTTACCTATACACCTTATAATGAAGAAAAAGGCGAAGGGTATGATCCCGCTGAGCTGAAAAGCCTGACGGTATACGCCTTTGATGCCGAAGGATTTTTCGTTAAATCCGTAACCGACCATTCTCCACGTTTAGGAGATGAGAATTATGAAGTGGAAATTTCTCTTCTTTCAGGTATTTACAATTTTTTTGCCTGGGGAAATGCAGATGGCTGCTATAAATACGATCATTCAACGCTTGAACAGGGTGTAACCTCTTTTCAGGATATTAAATTGCTTTATGAAGGTGCGGTTAACGATACCGTTTCTGTGATTCCGCATCCCTTATTCTTCTCTACTATTAGAGATAAAGAATTTGTAGAACCCTCAACAACACGAGCAGAAGAAAACGATGTTATTGTACGGGATACGCTTCTGCTGCTGAAAAATACAAATAACCTCCGTTTTGAACTGAGAGGTCTTGAGATGGACAATGGCTCCTATCGTGCTGTAGTAACAGACAACAACGCCAGCTATAACTTTGACAACACATTTGCTTCCTCTGAGGAGCTACATTATACATCCCGGTTTGAAAACAAGAATACGCATTATTATGCCGAAATGACTTGCATGAAACTTGCACGTGACAGACGCCCACGTCTCAAACTATATGATGACAACACGGGTAAAATTCTCTATGAAGATAATCTGGTTGCGCTTATTCTTGAAGGAGAAAAAGCCGATCGACCGGTAGATTTTAGTATTATGCATGATTTTAAAATCCTGCTGGAGTTTGTGAGAGATCCTATTACAGGAAACTTAGGTTTAACTATAAAAGTGAACGACTGGAATGTGATTCACAAATATGTTACAATAAATTAAGGTAAACCTATTCTGTAAAGGAGTAAACAGTAAAAAATAATAAGTAAGAAAAAAAAGAAATGAATGAGACACGATATGGTGGAGTAGTTTCACCTTGCTCATTCTTCCTAAAAATATTAATAGATTCTATACAAAACAAATAGTCAAAAAGAATAGGGCATATTGTGAAATACGCTCTATTCGAACATAAATTTATTGTTCCAGAAACAACTGGAATATGATTTCCCGGGTCTGTACAAATTGTGAAATTAGTACAGACCTTTTTACATTTTAGGGGCATATCTCCGAAAAAAGAAACATTTATTTACAGATAATTCTCCTTAAAGACTTCTGTTTTTTTACTTTTATACGTTCAGTGGAACGTGTTTAATCGTGTGATAATAAGTTGTATAAGTATTTATGGCGGCTTGTTTTTATTTACTCTTTTCATTTACCCATCAAGAGTATTGGGGATAATGGTCTTTATCTTTGTTCTGTATTATGAAAGTGTAAATAATCGGTGTACTTCTATCAATCTTGTTAATCGAAGTAAAGCCTAAATTTAATATAAACGCACCATGAACGGAAAAAAAGTTAAAGAAAAGGGATGGCTAAGACTATTCCTGTTATTTATGTTAGGAATTGGTATTCATTCCAATTTGTTTTCCCAATCGCAGGGAAATCACACAATCAATGGTAATATTAAGGATGCTTATGGCGAAGCTATAATCGGAGCCAGTGTTCTTGAAAAAGGAACGACAAACGGAACTATTTCCGATTTTGACGGTAATTTTACATTGTCTACTTCGGGCAGTGCGATTCTATCTATATCCTATATAGGGTATATAACACAGGAAATCCCGGTGGACAATAAAACATCATTCCAAATTACACTGAATGAAGATGTGGAAGCTTTAGAAGAGGTAGTTGTTGTTGGGTATGCCACAGGAAGCAAACGAACTATTTCGGGTGCTGTGGAACGTGTGAAAAAAGAAGACATGAACGTGGGTATTGTTAATAACCCGTTGGAGTCTATCAGAGGTAAAGTAGCGGGAGTGGTTATCAGTAAAACAGGTGGAGATCCGGCTGCCGGACCTTCTATCCGTGTGCGTGGTACAACATCGCTTTCAGGTGGTAATGATCCGTTGGTTATTATCGATGGTGTGTTTGGTGATCTTGGTCTTTTGAATGCCTTGTCTCCTCAGGATATCGAAACATTCACTATTTTGAAAGATGCTTCTGAAACAGCTCAGTACGGTTCTCGTGGAGCGAGTGGCGTAATTGTAGTTACTACCGCTAAAGGTAAAGCCGGTGTGGTAAGTCTTAGTTATGATGGAACTTTCGGTGTTGAAACGGTATACAAAAACATCGAAATGATGGATGCGGCAGGATATCGTTCCGCGGTTGAAGCAGGAGGTTATGGCAACGCGCTTGACCTTGGTGCGAATACAAACTTTATCGAAGAGATGCAACGTACAGGTTTTACACAAAACCACCGTGTTTCTTTTGGAGCCGGTAACGAACAGTCAAATTATCGTGCTTCTGTAGGTGTAATTGCAAACGAAGGAGTGATAAAAGGAAGTGATATGAAAAACTACACGACCAAATTAGACGCTTCACAGAAAATGTTTGATGATAAGATGAAAATAGAATTCGGGATATTCGGTTCTAAAAAGATCAACCATTATGTGAACGATCACCAAAAGACATTCTACTCGGCTGCATCATTTAATCCTACTTTCCCTATTGGACAGAATGCGGACGGAACTTGGCCGGAAGACCCGAATGCCAACGAAATAGATAACCCGTTAGGGCGTCTGACTATTCAGGATAAAGAAGAAAACGCTTATATAAATGTACACGGAAAGATATCTTACAACTTTACAGATGATTTAATGTTGAGTGCTTTCGGTTCTTATACATTTAACGACAAAAACAACTCCGTATATACACCTAATAATGTCAAAGCCGGTATTCGTGAAGGTGGAGGTAAAGCTCTCCAGAAAGAAGAGAAAAGTAATATCCTGATGGGTAACATCACACTTACTTACAAGAAAGAATTCGACAAACATCATTTTGATGCTTTGGGATTGATGGAAGGTCAAAAGTATGAGTATAACGGATTTGAAGCTAATGCCAGAGGTTTTGGCACAAACTACTTCGGATTCAACAACCTGAAAGCAGGAGCAAACGTGAAATATGGAGATGTGTCTTCTTATGCTAATTCATATAATATCGCGTCGTTTATGGCTCGTTTGAACTATATGTTCGATAATCGTTATATCGCTACGGTAAATTTACGTACGGATGCCTCTTCCAAATTGGGAGACAATAACAAATGGGGATTTTTCCCTTCCGCATCTGCCGCATGGGTGGTTAGTAATGAAGGATTCCTGAAGGATGTTGATCAAATTACCAATATCAAATTGAGGGTTGGTTATGGTCTGACAGGTAATCAGGATGCAATCTCTCCTTACAATTCTCTTTCGTTGATGCAACCGACAGGTATTACAACTGTAAACGGACAACAAACCGTAACTTATGGTTATGCACGTAATGCAAACCCTGATTTGAAATGGGAAAAGAAAAAAATGTTTGATGTGGGGGTTGACTTCGGTTTATTCGAGAATCGCTTGAGTGGTTCGGTTGACTACTACGTTTCACGTACTACCGGATTGTTGTATGAATATGCTGTTCCGGTTCCTCCGTTCCTGTATGACAAATTGTTGGCGAATTTAGGTGAAATGGGTAACGACGGGGTTGAGGTTGCATTAAACTTTGATGCGATCCGTTCAAAAGATATAGATTTAAAAATCGGCGTAAACGGTTCATATCAAAAGAATGAAATCCGTTCATTAAGCGGTACCTATATGGGACAAGATTTGTCTACTTCCGAATATATGCGTTTGGTTAGCATCAACGGTGCCGGTTTTATCGGCGGTAATACCGGAGTAACTTATCAGATGGTAGGACAACCTTTAGGTGTATTCTATTTGCCACATTCAAGAGGTTTGATCAATGACGGGTTAGGTAGCTACACCTATCAGGTAGAAGATTTGGATAAAGACGGAACGGTTGATATTAATGATGGTAACGACCGCTATATCGCCGGACAAGCCATGCCGAAGGTATACTTGGGAGCAAACATAAACTTCAGATACAAACGTTTTGATGTTCAACTACAAATGAACGGAGCGTTTGGTCATAAGATCTATAACGGTACGTCGTTGACTTACATGAATATGAATACATTCCCAACCTACAACGTATTGCCGGATGCTCCTGCAATGAATATTAAGGACAACACAGTAACCGACTATTGGTTGGAAAAGGGAGATTATCTGAATCTGGATTATGTTTCGTTCGGTTATAATTTCGATGTAAAGAACTGGGGTAAGACAATCAAAAATATTCGTTTGACGGCTTCGGTTAACAACCTGCACACATTTACAAACTATTCAGGATTGTCTCCGATGATCAACAGCTCTGTAAACAAGAAAGACGGCAACGACCTGGGAGTAGACGACAAACGTTTCTACCCACTATCACGTACTTATTCACTTGGTTTGAACATCACTTTCTAATACTTAAAAGACATGAAGAAGAAATTATTATATAGTGGTTTATTGGCATTTGCCTTGGTAGGTTTCTCTGCCTGCGACTCGTTTCTTGACGAAAACCCAAAAGATCAGATGCCTGAAGAAGAGGCTTATAAAAGTCCGGAATTGATCTATCTTAACACAGTTGCCAATCTTTATACACTGATTGGAGCTTCTGATGGAAGTAACGGATTAGGTGGAACCGATAGAGGTTTATACGATATACAAACATTCACGGCAGATGAGGCTATCCTTCCTGTACGTGGTGGTGACTGGGAAGACGGTGGTTTGTGGAAACGCCTGTATCAGCACAAATGGGATAAATCTGAAGGTCCTTTCAAAGGAACCTGGGATTATTTATACCGCGTTGTCGGATTAGCGAATCAATCACTTGACAAGCTTAATTCATTGATAGAAGCTGATCCGGAAAATGTTTATTTGCCGGTTTATAAAGCAGAAGTGCAGGCTGTACGCGCGATGTATTATTACTATCTGCTGGATTGTTTCGGACGTGTGCCTATCGTAGAAAAATCGGATGTGCAGATATCGGATGTAAAACAAGCGGAACGTAAAGACGTTTTTGATTTTGTTCGCAAAGAATTGCAGGAAGCAGCGCCTTTGTTAAGTACATCAAATAGTTCAAAGGAAGGCGAATATTATGGTCGTATGACTCGTCCGGTCGCTTATTTTCTATTGACCAAACTGGCGTTAAACGCTCAGGTATATTCGGATAATGACTGGACCGATAATAACGGTACGCCTAATGGCAGCACTGATTTTGAAATGAACGGACAAAATGTATTATGTTGGGATGCGGCTATTGCCTATGCGGATTCAATTACGGCTTTCGGCTATAAACTGGCTCCTGCATTTACGGCTAACTTTAGTGTGGGTAATGAAACATCTCCGGAAACGATCTTTACTATCCCGATGGATCCGGTAAAGTATAGTGCACAGTTCTATTATATTATTCGTTCAGTTCACTATGCGCATGGTAAGGCTTATTCTATTGATGGTTGGAATGGTGCTTCTGCTACAAAAGATCTTTTGTCAGCGTTTCGCAAGAGCAAAAACGATCCTCGTCTGGAACTTTCATTCTATACGGGTAAAGTAGAGGGTCCGGACGGACAACCTATAATGGATGGCGACAATGAACTTGAATACAAACCGGATGCTATCTCGGTAGATGTATCAGGTGCGGCAGAAGAAAAGACAGCAGGTGCTCGTTGGAAAAAATATGCGATTGACCCTTCAGGTCAACAGGCCGGTAAGTTACAAAGCGTGGATTATGTATTATTCCGTTACGCTGATGTATTGTTGATGAAAGCCGAAGCTAAGCTTCGTAAAGGCATGAGTGGAGATGATGAAATCAATGAAGTGCGCGGACGTGTAGGCGCGGATGTGTTTTCAAACGCAAGTCTGAATGATCTGTTGGACGAACGTGCCCGTGAACTTTCATGGGAGGCTGTTCGCCGTCAGGATTTAATACGCTTTGGTAAGTACACAACAATTGTTACGACTGATGGTCGTGCATCTGCTCCGTTCCGCAATGTGTTTCCTATTCCTCACGATGTGGTGTTATTGAATAAAAATCTGACACAAAACAAGGGATACGAATAATACTAACTTCCAACTTCAAAAAAACAACAATATGAAAAAGATATTATATTATTTGTCGGTATGTATGCTTTTGCTGGGAACAGCAACAAGCTGTGAAGATAATGACAACTGGACAATCATCGAAGAAGCTCAACCGGGAACATACATTGTTGGTTCAGCAACCATCTTTAGTGGTGAAGCTTCCACTTCCGCGCTGAAACCGGTCAGTTTGGATCACGAAACTGAAAAAAGCAAGAATGATGTGATCGGAATTTATACCTGGCTGAAAGCAGACGGAGAATTTAATATTTCCGTAGCCAAGGAAGCCGGACAAGAACCCGTTCACTTTGGTAAGGGTGAAACCGTAGAAGAAAAAGAAGGTGTTATCACCATTAGCAAACTGGATATGGGTGCTGCCGCTTTCAAAGTTTCTAAAGACGGACTTTATTACGTGGTAGTGAACACCAGCCTGAATCAGGTTTCTGTTTTACCGGTTAATTGGGGAGTTATTGGTGCAGCTACCGCAGGGGGCTGGGATAAAGAAACACTCTTTAATGCTCCTGTATTTAATGAAACAAATACATCTGTGGAATGGACAATGTCTACAACCTTGTCTGCCGGAGAATATAAATTTCGTTACAGTGGAGACTGGGGATATGAAATTCCATACGACGAGACTTCGAAGGTGAAACTGTTTACGGATGTGACCGGAACGAAAGAAGGCAACGAAAATAACTTGACCGAAGGATATACTGACCTGCAAACCGGTGGAAGCAATTTAGTGACCAATATCGGTGGAGAATACAGTGTCTATATGAAATACGATATCCGTGCCGGAAAATTCACCGCGCGCTACGTATTAACTGGCGATCCGGTTATACCTCCTACTTATCCGGAGCAGTTATTCCTTATTGGTGATGCATTCAATGGATGGGAGCCATCGACAGACGCGAAAGAGTTTATTCCTGTGAACGGTACGCCAAGTTCGTTCTGGAAAATAGCTTACCTGCAAGAAGGTGGATTTAAAATGACCATTAAGTTAGGTTGGGGTGGCGATTTTGGTATAGCGGAAGAAAATACGGATGCTATCGGCGAATACACGAAAGGTGGAAATAACATCAACGTGAAGACTCCGGGCTATTATCTGATCTATATTAACCTGGAAGAAGAAGTAATCTCAGTAACCGAAGCAAACGTTTTCCTTATCGGAGACGCTAACGGTGGCGCATGGGAATACAAAGACGAGTATAAATTCAAAGCAGAAGGTAAAGAGCTTGTTTCGCCCGTATTTGCGCAGGATGGTAATTTGCGTATGGCTATTAAGCATGCTTTATTGTCGGATTGGTGGAAGGCTGAGTTTAATGTAATCAACGGTGTGATAGAATTCCGTGGAAACGGAGGCGATCAAGCTGCTGTTGCGGTAACTTCAGGACAGAAAGTTTCACTTAATTTTAATGAAGGAACCGGCGTTATCAACTAAATGCTCCTATGGCGTATTGCGAGGTCTTCACAGCTCGCAATACCTATGCCATAATGGAGATAACCGAAAACACAAAAAGACAGAAAACGAAAGTAAGTAGAGTTATTATCATGAAAAGGTTATCATTATTCTTAGTAGGTATTAACTTGTTATTCCATCAGGTAGAAGCGCAACAAGTCGCTTCTCCTGACGGGAATATACAAATGAAGTTCGCCCTGGAAAGCGGCACACCTGTATATGAACTTTCTTATAAAGGCAAACAGGTTGTCAAAACAAGTAAACTAGGCTTAGAACTAAAAAAAGAAAATACAGATGCCCCCGCGGACTTCGACGATTTTGACACGAAGGCAAATCTAAACGATCTGGAACTAACACAAAAAGCATCGCTATACAACGGTTTTGAAGTTGCTTCTACAAAAACTGCAACTTTTGATGAAACATGGCAGCCGGTATGGGGTGAATCAAAAAACATCAGAAATCACTATAATGAATTGGAAGTGACATTGGATCAGCCTGCTACAGGGCGTCAGATGTTAATCCGTTTCCGCGTTTTTAACGACGGATTGGGGTTCCGCTATGAATTTCCTCAGCAGAACAACCTCACTTACTTTATTATAAAAGATGAGCGTACCGAATTTGCTATGGCAGGAGATCACACGGCGTTTTGGATACCCGGCGATTACGATACGCAGGAATACGACTATACCAAATCCAAACTATCCGAAATAAGGGAACTTATGCATAAGGCGATCACACCGAATACTTCGCAAACGCCTTTCTCTCCAACAGGAGTACAAACAGCCTTGATGATGAAAACAAATGACGGTCTGTACATTAATCTGCACGAGGCCGCGTTGATAAATTATTCTTGTATGCATCTTGATCTGGATGACAAGCGCATGGTCTTTCAATCTCACCTAACACCGGATGCGGTAGGGGATAAGGGATATATGCAGGCTCCCTGTCATTCTCCTTGGCGTACTGTGCTTGTCAGTGATGATGCACGGCAGATATTATCGTCTGATATGACGTTGAACCTGAATGATCCTTGTAAGATTGAGGATACATCATGGATTAAACCAGTTAAATACGTAGGTGTATGGTGGGAAATGATCACCGGGAAAAGCTCATGGGCTTATACGGACGAATACCCGACAGTTCAGTTAGGTGTAACCGATTTCGCATCGGCTAAACCAAACGGAAAACACGGCGCTAATACGGCGAACGTAAAAAAATATATCGACTTTGCCGCTGAACATGGCTTTGATGCGGTACTGGTTGAGGGATGGAACGTTGGTTGGGAAGATTGGTTTGGCAAGTCTAAAGATTATGTGTTCGACTTTGTTACACCATACCCCGATTTCAAGGTGGATGAAATTCAAGCTTACGCTAAAAGTAAAGGTGTAAAAATGATGATGCATCATGAAACCTCTTCGTCTGTGCGTAATTACGAGCGTCATTTAGATCAAGCCTATCAGTTTATGGTAGATAAAGGCTATAACTCCGTAAAGAGTGGTTATGTTGGCAATATGATTCCCCGCGGTGAACATCATTACGGGCAATGGCTGGTGAATCATTACCAGTTTGCGGTAGAAAAAGCAGCAGACTATAAAATCATGGTGAATGCGCACGAAGCTGTTCGGCCTACAGGACTTTGCCGTACATACCCGAATCTGATTGGTAACGAGTCTGCCCGCGGAACAGAATACGAGGCTTTTGGAGGAAACAATCCGAACCACGTCACTATACTACCTTTTACCCGTTTAATCGGGGGACCGATGGATTATACTCCCGGTGTTTTTGAAATGGAGATCAGCAAGATAAATCCGGATAATCATTCACACGTAAACGCAACACTCGCTAATCAGTTGGCTCTTTACGTAACGATGTATAGTCCGTTGCAAATGGCGGCGGATTTTCCGGAGCACTATAATCGTTTTCCGGATGCGTTTCAATTTATTAAAGACGTAGCGCTGGATTGGGACGAAAGCCGTTACCTGGAAGCTGAACCGGGCGATTATGTAACGGTGGCGCGCAAAGCAAAAGGAACGAACAACTGGTTTGTTGGAAGTGTGGCCGGAGAAAACGGCTATCTTTCACAGATAAGCTTCGACTTTTTAGAGCCGGGCAAAACCTATACCGCTACAATCTATGCGGATGGAAAAGATGCTCATTACAAAACGAATCCACAATCATACACTGTACGTAAAATGAAAGTAACACATAAGTCGAAGCTGAAACAACAGCTGGCTCCTGCGGGAGGTTATGCCATTAGTATAGTTGAGATTGAAAAGTGAAGAATAGAGTAGGCAGACAACATAAAAAAGAATAATGAAGAAGATCGCAATATTTAGTCTGTTATTTGCCGGATTACTTTCCGGCTGTAGCGATAACGATTCGGATCCGGATATAATCGATCCTGAAGCACCCAAAGAAGCACCTCTTCCATACGGATTGAAGGACGGAATTACCCGTGTTTCGGATGATTCATTAGCTTTTGTGTTGTTTGCTCCGGGCAAAAGCACAGTACACCTTATCGGTGATTTTAACGACTGGAAGAATACCGATCAATCTAAAATGTATAAAGACGGCGAACGCTTCTGGATTAAGATCGGCAATTTGCAGAAAGACAAAGAATATATTTGTCAATACCTGATTGATGAGACGATTCGTATTGCCGACCCTTATACCAATAAGATAGCTGACCCGGAATTCGATAGCAAGATATTGTCAAGCGTATACCCGGGTATATTGCCTTATCCAAGTGGAAAGACTTCGGAAATAGCGATGGTCGTATCTACTGAACGTAAAGAATACAACTGGGAAATCGCGGATTTTAAGGTGGAGAATCCGGATAACCTGGTTATTTACGAATTGCTGATCCGTGACTTTACGGATGACCGTACAATAAAAGCCGTAAAGGAAAAAATCCCTTATCTGAAAAACTTAGGTGTGAATGCGATTGAATTGATGCCGTTTAGCGAGTTTGAAGGAAATGATAGTTGGGGCTATAATCCCTCTTTTTACTTTGCTGCTGATAAAGCTTACGGAACAGTGCAGGATTATAAATCATTCATTGATGAATGTCATGTTAACGGTATCGCTGTGATTATGGATATGGTGTTGAACCATAGTTTTGGACAGAGTCCGATGGTTCGTATGTATCAGGACGGAGATAAAGTAAGCAAAGAGAATCCATGGTATAATGTGAACTCGCCGAATCAGGCCTATTATTGGGGATATGACTTTAATCACGAAAGTAAGTATACGCAACAATTTGTAGATAGTGTATGTGGTTATTGGCTGAAAGAATTCAAAGTGGACGGTTTCCGGTTCGACTTTACAAAAGGATTTACCAACACCCCCGGAGACGGGCAAGCATACGATCCGGCCCGTATCCGTTTATTGAAACGTATGACCGCCGAAATTTATAAACGCAAGCAAGATGCGGTGGTGATTTTCGAACATCTTACCGACAATAAAGAAGAGAAAGAATTGGCAGACTATGGTATCTACCTGTGGGGTAATATGAACTACAATTATTGTCAGGCTGCAATGGGGTGGGAGAACAACTCTTTAGACGGAAGTTCCTATAAAGCGCGTGATTGGGATAAACCTCGTTTGGTTGCTTACATGGAAAGTCATGATGAAGAACGGCTGATGTATAAAAACAAGATGTGGGGAAATGCTTCCGGAGCATACAATGTACAGGATTTAGCGACAGGTCTTCAGCGGTGTGAAGCTGCAGCGGTAATATATCTTAGTTTCCCCGGACCAAAAATGATCTGGCAATTCGGTGAATTAGGTTACGATTATAAATTGGGCAGCACAGCCGAAGAAGGACGCTTAGATAAAAAACCGATCCGTTGGGATTATGTAACCGTTCCGGAACGAAAAGCCCTTTTGGATACTTATACAGCAATGCTTCATTTAAGAAAAGACAATCCGATATTTTCAACGACCGATTATACGGTGAGTTCCGGAGAAGGAAATATCAAGCAAATATTGTTGCGAGGAGCTGAAGGGTATGTTGTAACAGTTGCCAATTTCGGATTAGCTACCGAACAAGCCTCCGTACGTTTTGATAAAAAAGGAACGTGGAAAGAATTTTTTACGGGAGAAACCCTTGAGGTGACCGGAAGCCAACAACAAATTCAACTCAATCCCGGAGAGTATCGCCTGTATATATTGTAGAAAAAATGCCCTGTTGTGTAGAAGCAAACAGTAAAATGTTTCTGCACAATAAGGCTGTTTTGAATCTGTAAGAACAACCATAATATCATGAAACGAATCTTTTATCTGTTTTTAGTATCCTTTATCTGTTTATCTACTGTGTATGCCGGTACAGTAAAAAAAGTAGAACCGGCCTTTTGGTGGGCTGGTATGCAAAATACCGAACTTCAGGTGTTGCTGTATGGAGAAGATATAGCCGGATATAACGTTTCAATCACTTCATCGTCGGTGAGGTTGAAAGAAACAGTCGTGTTGGAAAACAAGAATTATCTGCTGCTCTATCTGGATACTAAAGACGCTCAGCCGGAATCGTTTGATATTGTGTTGCAGTTGGGAAAAGAAAAGAAAGTCATCCCTTACGAAATCAGGCAACGGAAAGCGGATTCACGTGAAAGAATCGGTTTTAATGCGAGCGATGTGCTCTACCTTATTATGCCGGATCGCTTTGCGAATGGCGACAGTTCGAATGATGTTATTCGGGGCATGAAAGACGAAAAGGTAAACCGTGCGGATCTGCACGCCCGACATGGGGGCGATTTTAAAGGTATAGAGCAAAAACTAAACTATATTGCCGATCTTGGCGTAACGGCGGTTTGGTTGAATCCAATACTTGAGAATGATATGCCCAGTGGTTCTTATCATGGCTATGCGGCAACAGATTATTATAAAGTGGACCGTCGTTTCGGAACAAACGATGAGTTTGTATCTCTTGTTGATAAAGCGCATCAAAAGGGACTCAAGATCGTTATGGATATGATATTCAATCATTGCGGTAGCGAGCACCATTTCTTTACAGACAGACCGTCCAGCGATTGGTTTAACTTTCCCGAAGGTTTTGAACAAACTTCCTATAACACAACTCCCCAATACGATCCGTATCATTCGGAATACGATAAGAAAAAAGCGATAGACGGTTGGTTTGTCGAATCTATGCCCGATTTAAATCAGCGCAATCGTCATGTAGAACGTTATCTGATTCAGAATAGTATTTGGTGGATTGAATACAGCGGTATTGACGGTATTCGCCAGGATACACATCCGTATGTAGATTTTGATATGATTGCTCGTTGGTGTAAAGAGGTGACAACTGAATATCCGGATTTTAATATTGTAGGCGAAACCTGGTATTCAAGTAATACCGCTATTTCATACTGGCAGAAAGACAGTAAATTGGCTGCTCCCAAAAACTCTAACCTACGTTCGGTAATGGATTTTCCGTTAATGAATGTGATGACAAACGCTTTTGACGAAGAAACAGTTAATCACGGAGGACTGAATAAACTGTATGAATATTTAGGTCAGGATATACTTTTTCCCGATCCGATGGAGTTGCTTATATTCTTAGATAATCACGATTTATCACGTTTTATAAGAAACAAAGAGCAGATTTCAAACTTCAACCGTTTTAAGCAAGCCTTCGCGTTCTTGTTGACAACAAGAGGTATCCCGGAAATTTACTACGGAACAGAAATTGCAATGACCGGAGACAAAGCCAATGGCGATGGTTCTTTGCGCGAGAACTTTCCCGGAGGATGGGCGAGCGACGAGCGCAGCGCGTTTACACCTGATGGTAGAACGGCGGAGGAAACCCGGACTTTTGAATACCTTAAAAAACTACTCAATTGGCGCAAAGGTAATGATGCGATAGCCAAAGGCAGCCTCAAACATTTCTCTCCTGCCGCGACCGGTGTGTATGTGTACGAACGAAAGTACGAAGATAAATCGGTAGTGGTTCTATTGAACGGACTGAATAAGGACGTCGATCTTCCTCTTAATCTTTACCGTGAGATACTCCCCAAGAAATCAACAATCAACATTATTGATGGCAACCAATATAACTTACAGGAAGGCTCATTAAAAATCCCATCAAGAGATGTTATAATATTTGAGTTTTGACAAAGGAGCATTGACTAATTTTTCCCAGCCACTCCGGCCACCACTCTCTCTTAGTCAACCGATCCTCCCTGTCATCTCGACCGAAGTGGAGAGATCTCTGCATGGAGCTTCGTTAAATAATAGTCTGATGGTATGAGATGTTTCGACAGGCTCAACATGACAGTGTGTTGTGATAAGATCCTTCGACAGGCTCAGGATGACAAAGGATGGGACAGGGTTTTAAGGGGTTTCACCCCTGTGACCCCACATCATTTTTTGGCTTGATCCAAAAAACGAAGCAAAAAAGATCAAGGCTGCACTTCCTTCGCTAAAAAACACTGCGCTTTCGCTAAACAAATCGAAAACTCGCTGCGCTCAAACAACGATTTGTTTTTAACGCTTTCGCTCCGTGTTTTTCTTAACGCTCATCCAGTGAGGCCGGTTTTTTCACGGCTCGCCGCTTTTCGCGGCATCGCGCTCTTTTACGGGTAGGAACCACTACTCTCTTTATTTTTCTACGAACACTGACCACCCTCCCTGTCATCTCGACCGAAGTGGAGAGATCTCTGCATGGAGCTTTCGTTAAATAATAGTCTGATGGTATGAGATGTTTCGACAAGCTCAACATGACAGTGGGAAGGATCCACCCTCTTTGTCATTCCGACCGAAGTGGAGGAATCTCTGCATAAGGCTTCGTTTATCAGTGAAAAAAACACCTCGTAGATAAGGCTGTAAAAAGACATTACTATATCTTTAAAAAGATATCCTTTATTTTTGGAAAGATATCCTTTATTTTTTCAAAAATAACCTTTATGTTTTTTGACATCCCCAAGGCCTTGAGAAACAGTTTGTTATAACTTGCTTCTCTGAGGGGTAAAATGGGGGTGATTTTAACTTAAAAAAAACGAATTAACATCAACCTTAAAGAGGAATTTGGATTAATATATCTGACGAAAGGGCTAAACTAATAACTGAAAAAATCTTTTTGAAAGAGATATTAAAATTATAAAGCAGTTATACGTTCCTAAAAATCAAATTACTGATATTCAAAATTAATATTTTGTTTGTATATTTAAAGAAGGGCTTATATTTTTCTTATTTTTGCGAAATGGAAGATGAGTATTCCAAAGCAGTCAGAAGCTAAAATTTGAACCGAATCATGAGGTAAGGACACAGAGCCGAATTGCGGTAATATTATTTTTGTCGTTTCTAAAAAACAAAATTCTGACCGAGGAAAATAGAGAGAAATAAAATAAGTGTGGAAGAAAATGTTACTTTCTGAAAAAACGGCTGAAATAGTATAATAGTTCATGAATGTCAGCTTGAAAAAAAAGGAGTAACGTTTGATAATATGTAATAAAACATACAAAACCAATTACAGAATTGAGATTTAAAGTATGGAGGAATTGAATTATATAGATTTGTTTGCGGGAGCAGGGGGGCTTTCAGAGGGATTTATCCGTACCGGATTTAACCCGGTTGCTCACGTTGAAATGAACAAAGATGCTTGTGATACTATTAAAACAAGAACAGCTTATCATTGGCTGAAAGAAAATGGAAAATCTGAAATCTATTACAATTATCTGAAATCTGAAACTAAAAACAAAGAAGAACTTTGGGAAGAGGTTCCTCAAAATTTAATCACTTCAATTATCAATAAAGAAATTTCAGAAAAGTCTTTGTCGGAAATTTTTGAAGTGATAGACAGAGAGTTGGGAGATAAAGAAGTGGATGTTATTATAGGAGGACCGCCTTGCCAGGCATATTCTGTTGCTGGCAGAGCTAGAGACCCACACGGAATGAAAAAAGATCAGCGGAATTTTCTTTATAAATACTATGTTGAATTTCTGAAAAGATATCAGCCGAAAATGTTTGTATTTGAAAATGTTCCAGGAATTCTAACAGCCCAAAATGGTGTACATCTGGAAAATATTTTCAAGGCTGTAAGAAAAGCAGGATATGAATTAAGTCTTCCAACAAATAACCAACAAATTCTTAATGCTAAAAATTTCGGGGTTTTACAAGATAGGAAAAGAGTAATAATCATAGGTTGGAAACAGGAGTTGAATTTGATATATCCTGATTTTGAAGAGAATGAACCACAATATGAAGTTCTGAAAGATTTGTTTTCCGATTTGCAAAAATTGCAAAACGGAGAAGGAACTTTGAATGCTGTTGATTATGCAAAGCCAACAACAGATTATCTGGAACAAGCGAAAATTCGAAATGGTTTAGAGTTCGTAACGCAACATTTAGCTAGACCTAACAACGAAAATGATTTAGAAATCTACCGTATTGCTGTTGATGAATGGAACAACGGTAAACGTTTGAACTATGCCAATCTGCCGCCAGCATTAATAAAGCACAATAATACAAAATCATTCACTAACAGATTTCAGGTTGTAAACGGGCAAGGCATTTCACATACTGTAGTTGCGCATATAGCAATGGATGGGCATTATTATATTCATCCTGACAAAAAGCAAAACCGCTCTATAACAGTTAGAGAAGCAGCACGATTACAGTCTTTCCCTGATGATTATTTTTTTGAAGGAAGCCGTACAGCAGCTTTCAAACAAATTGGCAATGCTGTTCCTCCTTTAATGGCTGAAAAGATTGCGGAGAAAATCAGAGAGATGATATGAGCGAATTTGTCAAAGCCGAAATAGCCAAGCCAAACCCAAAAACAACAATCAAATCTTACAGAAGTTTTGGTTACAATCTTTCTACTGCTATTGCTGATATTATTGACAATTCAATTTCCGCAAGTGCTGACGAAATTTGCATTGAATACAAATGGAACGGGCAGGATTCATTTATTTCTGTTTCCGATAACGGAACGGGAATGAATAAAGATGAACTTGTCTTAGCAATGACACCAGGATGTAAAGACCCTGAGGAAGTAAGGACTGAAAAAGATTTAGGACGTTTCGGAATGGGCTTGAAAACTGCTTCTTTTTCACAGTGCAAACGGCTTACATGCATCACCAAACGTGAAAATTATGCAATAATCAAACGTTGCTGGGATATTGATTTCATCAATGCTGAAAATGAATGGCAGTTGCTGGATTATGTTTCTGACGATTCATTTCTTGAAAAATTGAAAAAGCAAAAATCAGGAACATTAGTTCTTTGGGAAAAGTTAGATCGGATTATCGGTAATGCAGAATCAATAAACGAAAGTGTTAAAAATGCTTTTTATCAGGAAATGATAAATGTAAAACATCATTTAAGTTTGGTGTTTCATAAATTTATAGAGAGTAAACGAGTGAAAATTTTCTTTCAAAACGAAGTCATTGAACCATACAATCCATTTTTACTCAACCTAAATCCAAAGCCTGAAATGGGGTTACCTGAAAGTTTTGGTAATGTGGAAATTACTTACTTCATTTTACCCCATATGTCAGAAATAGGGAAAAGTGATTATGAAAATTCAGGAGGTTCGTTAGGTTGGTTTCAGGAACAAGGATTTTATATTTATCGTGGAGAAAGATTGCTTGTTGCCGGCGACTGGCTTGGACTTCAAAAGAAACGTGACTATTCAAAGTTGGCGAGAATTGCAGTTAATTTCACAAATGAAAATGATTTTAATTGGCATCTTGATATTAAGAAATCAACCGCAATACCCCCAATAGAAATTCGTAAAGAGCTTGATCGGATTGCAAGAATGGCAATTATGAAATCAGCAAAAATATATAACTGGCGTGGACAAAAAACGATTTCAGAAAGTGGAGAATCTAATCTCGAACCATTATGGACGGACGATAAAACCAGAAACGGAATAAAGAAATACCAAATCAACAGAAAGCATCCAATTATAAAATTGTTGCTGGAAGAAAATAGCAAACTATTTGGAAAAGTATTGAAGTTATTGGAAGATAACGTTCCGATTGAGTTGATTTTAAGTAATCAAAACGAAGATCCAGCTTTCCACGAATTAGAAAAACAATCTGAGATACCAAGTCAAGAGTTAATCAATTTAGCTGTTGAATTATACAATATAAATGTATCACAAGGAATACCGAATGAATTAGCAAGTCAACAAATTATGAGTGCTGTTCCGTTCAGTTTATATCCACTAATTAACGAGTATTTGAAATGAATAATATTAACCAAACAGCTAAACTTATTTGCCATGCCTATCTCAATTTGATACCACATGAAAGCATCAATGAGGAAACTATTTTTAAAATTATTGATGAGAAAATTATGTCTTCGCCTGAATTTTCAAACGTCGATAAACAAGCCTTGTTTGAAAATCTCAATGCGGATTTTAGTATTGGAAAAGGTGCAATTACCGAACTTTATGATGAAAGTGTTACGCCTTGGTTGAATGACGAAAAGGCAAATGTTAACTTTGAATTATGGAACAGATACAAAGCGTATATGCAGGAAAACGATTCGTCATTTCCTGTAAATGATTTGGACGATTTCACTGATAGAATTCTTGACAAGTGTGTTAATCCAAAGGAAACAAAATCATTTGACAGGCGTGGAATGGTTGTCGGACACGTTCAGTCAGGTAAAACGTCCAACTATGTTGGGCTTATTAATAAAGCAACTGACACAGGTTACAAAGTAATTATCATCATTGCAGGTACAATCAGTTCACTACGCAGACAGACACAAGAAAGAATTGATTCGGGTTACATAGGAAGAAATAGTTCTGCATTTATCAGAGAAAAAGAGAACAAAATTGTTGGTGTAGGAAAATATAAAGTCGGAACGGATATTTATTCGCTTACTTCTGCATATTATAAAAGTGGAGATGAGGGCGATTTCAACCAAAAAATTGCTAATGGATTAAATATACCAATCGGGAAAAATCCTGTTGTTTTTGTTATTAAAAAGAACAAAAGCATTCTTGAAAACTTGATTGACTGGTTTTCAAAAGATGTAAATGCTATAAATGTGGACGGAACACCAAAATTGTTTAACGTTCCGGTACTAATAATAGATGATGAAGCAGATGCAGCTTCTGTTAACGCTTCCAGAGATATTAACGACATCAAAACAATAAACCGTTTAATCCGAACTTTGCTGAATGTTTTCAACCAGAATACTTTTATTGGTTATACGGCAACTCCTTATGCAAACCTGTTTATTTCACAAGATTATAACGAAAAACAAACAACAACTGTAAAAAACAAACAATACAAAATCGGAGAAGATTTATTTCCAAGAGATTTTATCATAAATATCAAAACTCCCACAAATTATATTGGTGCCGCAAAAATTTTCGGTTACGAAAACCCAAATTCCGATCTCACAAAAGAACCTTTGGATATTTTTCGAGAAATCAATGATTTTGACCCACCATTTTTCAGAACAATCAATAAAGAAAACAAAGATGTTTTACCTGAATATCTTCCCGCAAGTCTTAAACGTGCAATAAAATCGTTTATTCTGACTTGTGCAATCCGAAGACTCAGAGGACACGAAAATAAACACAACTCCATGCTTGTTCACGTTGCTTTGCTTGTAAGGTGGATTGATCGGATTGCGTATTTGGTAAACGAAAAAACGAAAAAATATCAAAATGCTATTCAAAGTGAAGATGAAACTTTGCTAAATGAATTAAAAGAATTGTACGAAACTGACTTTTTACCCACAACACAAAATATCTTGGAAAATTTGGATTATACCGACATCAGGATAAAACAGCATACTTGGGAAGAGGTCAAAAAGGAATTAAAACAAGCTGCTTTAAAAATTGACGTTCGTTCTGTTCACGGCACACGTTCAACAACTAATCTAGAGTATCATAAAATTGAGGAAATTGACTACAACCGGCACGAAAACGGATTATCTGTAATTGCCGTTGGTGGCAGCCGCTTGTCAAGAGGGATTACACTGGAAGGACTATCAGTTTCTTATTATTTGAGAACAACTCGAATGTATGATTCTCTTATGCAAATGGGGCGTTGGTTTGGGTATCGTCCCGGCTACGTTGATTTATGTAGATTATATACAACTAATCAGATTTTTGACTGGTTTAACCATATTACAATGGCAACCGAAGAAATGCGGAACGACTTTGACGAAATGACCGCAACGCATCAACGTCCGAAAGATTTTCGTTTAAAAGTCAGAAATCATCACGGTTTGCTAACCATTACAAGCCTGAATAAATTACATTTTTCGGAAGATATTGAAATTTCGTTTTCGGGAGAAAATCCGCAAACTTACTGTTTACTGAAAACAAAATCTGCGATTGACAACAACTTTAATGCTCTGAAAAACCTGGTTGATACAATTGGTTTCCCTTCAAAAGAAAATAGAAAAGAACTGAAAGGAAATACAAGATATTTGCTTTATCCAAATGTAAATATTGAAGCCCTTTGCAGTTTTATTGATGCTTACAGAATTGAACAGCCAAGCATTATCAATGCAACGTTAAGCGACTACATAAGAACTCAATCAAAGGCGGATAAAATTAAAGAATGGAGCATTTGTATTGTTTCAAATACGGATGAAAAAGTGTTTGTAGATTATAATGGAAAAACACCAAGAAAAGAACGCAAACCCAACGAATGCGTTGCAACATATCAACTACAACATAATAACGAAGTTATTACTATGGGGTGTAGTGTTCGTAATCAGCAAATCGGACGAGGTGGTGAGTTTTATTTAATTTCGAAAAACCAGATTGACCAAACCGGTGACCGGCAGGTTGATTTAACTTTACAAAACAAAGATTTTACTTACAACGATATTAAAGAACAACGAAAAGCTGAAAAGAAAGGGCTTTTATTGATTTACGCATTAGATGAAAGAGGAACGCCAAACGTTAATAATGGTATTCCAATCATTGGATATAGTTTGCATTTTCCAAGGATTGATGATGAAGTTAAAGTTTCGTACACTGCTTCCATTAACCGTGAATTTGATAATGAAGTAATGGACGATGACGACAACCCTGAAACTGACAACCAATGATAGACATCAAAACAATTTGGGAAAATCACAAGCCAACAGGCGATATAATTATCAAAACAAGAATTGATAAAATACCACATTTACACTGTTTTGTAGCAACAAACCATATTACAGGACAGCATTTGTTTATTTTGTCTGTGGCAAATAATGTAGCATTCCCAGAACTGAAAAAATATCGTTTCAAAGGAGTTGAGATTTTTACGATTGAAGCAGAAACCAATATGGAACTGAACATTTATCTACTGGACAAAGATTTAAAAGATATTTTTTCATTGTTTATTCAAAATATTCTTGAAGATATTCAATTATGCATTACGGAAAGTGAAGCAATAACAACAGCACTGAATGTAGTTTCAAAATGGAAAAAACTTTTTGATAAAATCAACTTTAATGGTTTGTCAATGGAACAACAAAAAGGTTTAATTGGCGAATTGTTGTTTCTCAATCATCTTTTAGATAAAGACAAAACATCTATAAACGCAGTAAATGCGTGGACTGGTACAGAACGGGAGTTTCAGGCGAAAGATTTTACCTTGGGAACTATTGGTGTTGAAGTCAAATTTTCCTCATCGAAACAACCACGAATTATAGTTTCAAACGAAAGACAATTAGATGTTGAAAATTTCAACGATTTATTTTTGATTTTGTATTCAGCTGAAGCCGTTAAAGACAATGGAATTTCACTTAATTCAATAGTAGAACAAACCCGGAATAAAATATCAACTGAAGAAGAACGTAGTATATTCTACGGGAAACTGCAGCTAAACGGATATTTTGAAGAAGACAGAGGATATTATAACAAAATGTATGCGCTAAAAAAAATCTTTGTCTTTGCTGTAACTTCTGAATTCCCTAAAATCGTAAAAAAGGATTTGCCGTTGGGAATTTATGATACTTCGTATTCAATAGAAATTTCTTCAGTAGAAAATTTTATAGTAGAACCTGAAACCATAATTGAAAATATTTAGTGAATGGAAAGAGCGTTAGAAAACTATATTGAAGAATTAAAATCTGATGTTGCTTCTCTGGTTTATTCCGAAGGAGAAGGAGCAAGTTTTGAAGATAAATTTACAGAATACTGCATTGAGGTTTTTGAATTAATAGGAAAGTCTGAAGGAGCAAGGGTTTTGTCTTACATTCATCCAAACAGTCAGGGCGGAATTGACTGGAAGATAAATGGCTATTGTTTGAAAGATTTGTTTAAAGACGAAAACAAAAAGGAATACTTTGAAACACTTGATTTATTTATCACATTTTATAAAAATGAATATAATTACAATATCACAAAAGATGATTACACAAAATCACTCAATCAAATAAAACGCTTTATCAATGCGGCTTTGAAACGCCATATTGATTACATTGATAAATCAAATACTGAACTCACTCACTTAATTGATATAATCGAAAAACAAGGAAAAGATTTTGACCGTATTAATGTTTATTTTCTGATAAATGGTTTTTCAAATCACGACAAAGAGAAAATTGAAATTAATGACGTTGATGTTTTCGTTCATACGTGGGATGTTTCGAGACTTTTTAAAATCAATGAATCCAATAGTGTTCACGAACCGATAGAAATAGAATTTGAAAATTTTACTGAAGACGGAAAAGGCTTACAATGCTTGCAAGTACCAAGTATTGACGAAATGTACGATTGCTATTTGGCAATTGTGCCGGGCGAAATTTTAGCGAAGTTGTACAAAGAATTTTCAAATGAATTATTAGAAAGCAATGTTCGAGCGTTTTTAGGACAGGCAGGGAAATTCAATAAAGGAATCAGAGATACCATTCGCACTAAACCACAAATGTTTTTGCCATACAATAACGGAATTACGGCAACGGCAGAAAGCGTTGAAACGAAACTTATAGATAACCAGTTAGTTATTACCAATCTTAACGATTTTCAGATTGTAAACGGAGGGCAAACAACGGCTTCATTATATCACACACAGAAAAAGTTTAAAGATGCTGATTTAAGTAAAATATTTGTTCAGATGAAACTCACTGTTATCAAAGATAAAGAACAAAAGAACATTGAAGTTCCGAATATTTCACGCTTTGCAAATAGTCAGAATAAAGTTTCTGAACTGGATTTATCTTCAAATAACCCGTATTTTGTGCAGATTGAAAATTTGTCAAGAAAAAAATATGTTGTTAATCCTGAAAATAAAAATCAGTCGCTTTTGTGGTTCTTTGAACGTGCAAACGGACAGTATCGTGAAACGCTCAATAAACAAACAGCAGCACAACAAAAGAAATTTAAAGAGCAAAATCCGTCAGACAGAAAATTTGTAAAATCAGATGTTGCCAAATTTATTAACGTTTGGGAATTAGAACCGCATTTTGTTTCACAAGGTTCACAGAAAAACTTTATTCACTATACGAAAAAGATTAATGAGTTAGTCAGTAAAAACAAAATGCCTGGCGAGAATTTTTATCGTAAACTCATTGCAAATGCAATTTTATTTAAAACTACTGATAAGCTTTTTGGTCGTAAAAATGTAGATGCAATTGGAGATACAAGCATCAAAGCATTAACTGTTGCCTACACGGTTTCTTATTTTCATTTTCTGACGGAGAACAGACTTAATTTATGGAAAGTTTATGAAGAACAAAAAACGGACGACATCCTTAAAGGTCATTTAAAGAAATTGCTTGTTTTTGTATATAACCATATAGTTTCAGAAGCAAACAATAGTTTGATATCAGAGTACGCAAAACGGGCAACTTCTTGGGAAAATCTGAAAGACACTCCTTATTCTGAAAATTTAATTTCAATTCTGAAATATTATTTGATTTCTGAAAAAGAAAAAGTGCAACGAGAAAATGAAAAAGAACTTGAAGCAAATAATGTAGAAGATAGTATTTTTGTAATTAGTGAAATTCAAAAAATGGGATTGAAATTCTGGGATGGTTTTAGAAGTTATATTAACCTAAATAAGCCAGATGGATTTGATTATATGATGATGTTTGATTTGCTAAAAAAGTTAAAAGAAAGTAAAAATTTAACAGCAAGAGAAATTAACTTTGGCAAAAAAGTTCTTGACTATGTTCAGGTAAATCCAACACTTGTGGACGAAGCAAAAGCATTATCTAAACTTGACGAAACAGAAATTGTTGAAGTGAAATTTATCTACGACAAACTTTTGCTCCTATCAAAAGACGACTGGAAACGAATTGTTGATATAGCAAGCCAGACAAAAATATTTAATAACCTTGAATTAGCAAATGTAAAATCAGTTCAGATTGCATTAGCAAAAAAAGAAAACGTTAGAGAGCAAGCACTGATAAAAACATTTGAATCGTTGAAAAAGCTAAAGAAATTTGGAATAAAGATATAAGTCCCAACAAAACTAATTTACGTAATCAAATTTAATTCATTTCATATTTACTATGAGCTAACAGAAGTATATTGAAGCACAAATCAATAAGCTTTGTAACCTAATAGTCAATAGTTTTTTTTGTAAATCGTTATAAAAACTTAGTATTTAACTGATACAGCTTTTCTCTGAAAGCTTTAACTTAAAAAAAGCGAATTTTCGGTCGGATAATTTTCAAAACCTGATTTTATTACATAACTGTTTCCATATTTCTTTGTGTTCCGTGAGGAATAGCGAGCATTATCATGTATATTTGTGATATTGTTGATAATGGCCTACTGGGAATATTATGAGGAAAATTGTTGTTTTCTGCTTTCTGCTTACTTTGATTACGACATCTGTATCCGGACGAAATATGATTGATTCTCTATTATTGAAGTTGGATGAGGTTGTGGCGGATCGTGGTGTTTTTTTGCAGGAAAAAGAACAACAAATCGCAGAAATAAAAGAGAAACAAAAAAAGGCTTCTAGCAACGAAGAACGGTATGGTTTATATGGAGAACTGTTTGAAGTGTATAAAAACTATCAGATGGATTCGGCCTTGTTTGTTGCAAATGCAAGGATTAAAACTGCCGAAATGATCGATAATCCCCGGTATCAGTTGATTTCTTCCATGAATCTTGCGGAAGTGATGATTGGAACGGGAATGTATAAAGAAGCATTCGACCTTCTGGACAATCAAAGCCGGGAAATACAAACTATTGATGTGTTGACTTATCGTTATCATCTGTATCATTCGCTTTATGTATTGATGATGGATTATTCTATCTCCGAAAAACAAAAAGAGGAATACAAGCAGCTGTCTGTGCAGTATAAAGATTCTATCCTGAGCGTTTTGTCTGATGATCAAATTGGTTGGCACATGGTAAGCACTACTCGCTTGCTGGCCGAAAACCGAACGGAGGAGGCGTTGGAGATGGGGCTGGCATGTTACAGTAGATTCGGTGTTTCCAACCAGTCAATAGCCATGTCTGCCTATACGTTGGCTGAAGTTTGCAGACAGATGGGAAACCGGGAGGAGGAGAAAAAGTATTTGGCAATCTCGGCTTTAGGCGATTTACGGGGAGCTGTTAAAGAGTATATCTCTTTGCGGGATCTGGCCTTGATGCTGTATGAAGATGGGGATATAGCCCGGGCCTACGATTATACAAAATGTGCGATGGAAGATGCTATATTCTGTAATGCGCGATTGCGTGCTTTGGAGATTTCACAGATACTGCCTATTATTAATGAGTCGTATGACCTGAAAATGCAACGTGAAAAAGACAGGCTTGCTTCGCTTTTAGGGGTAATCTCGCTTCTTTCACTTTTCTTGATGGGTGCGCTACTTTATATTTATAAACAACTGAAAGCACTCTCGGTGACACGTAAACGATTGAAGCAAAGTAATTCCGATCTGGAAATATTTAATGCGAACTTAAATAAACTGAACCGGGAATTGTCGGAGTCAAATCTGGTGAAAGAGGAATATATTGGCTATGTGTTTAGTATGTGTTCTGCTTACATTGACAAAATGGAAGATTTTCGTAAAAAGACCAATCGTAAATTAAGGGCCGGACAGATTGAAGAGTTATTACGAAACACGAGTTCTTCCTCGCTTGTGTCTGATGAGTTGAAAGAGTTTCACCTTAGTTTTGATACGATCTTTTTAAAATTATATCCCACATTTATCGATGAATTCAATTCGCTTCTTCTGCCGGAAGAGGCTGTGGTTCCGAGAGAAGGCGATTTGTTAACTCCCGAACTCCGAATCTTCGCTCTTGTGCGCTTAGGTATTTCTGATAGTGCTAAGATAGCGGACTTCCTTCACTACTCAACCCAGACGGTTTACAATTATCGACTGAAGGTAAGGAATAAATCCCGTTTGCCTAAAGACGAATTCTCAGACGCGGTTAATAGAATCGGACGTATTGTCATGTAATCTGTCATATTTTCTACGCATTTCCCCTTGTTGTTTTTTTGGCATACCATTTGTGTTATGGTTGATACAAAATGAAAATAACAATTTAAACTATATACAGAAATGGGTAAAATAATAGGAATAGACTTAGGAACAACCAATTCGTGTGTGGCTGTACTGGAAGGAAACGAACCGGTAGTTATCACAAATAGCGAAGGTAAGAGAACAACTCCTTCAATCGTGGCTTTCGTTGAAGGCGGCGAAAGAAAAGTGGGAGATCCTGCTAAACGTCAGTCAATTACTAATCCGGAAAAGACAATATTTTCAATCAAACGTTTCATGGGTGAAACATTTGATCAGGTATCAAAAGAAATACCACGAGTACCTTATAAGGTAGTGCGTGGAGATAATAATACGCCTCGTGTTGATATTGACGGACGTCTTTATACGCCACAGGAAATTTCTGCTATGACACTTCAAAAGATGAAGAAAACGGCAGAAGATTACTTGGGACAAGAAGTGACAGATGCGGTAATTACCGTTCCTGCTTACTTTAATGACGCGCAACGTCAGGCTACAAAAGAAGCCGGTGAAATTGCCGGACTGAATGTGCGCCGTATCGTAAACGAACCGACTGCCGCTTCATTGGCCTATGGGCTTGATAAATCGAATAAAGACATGAAGATTGCTGTATTCGACTTAGGTGGTGGTACATTCGATATTTCAATCCTTGAATTAGGTGACGGTGTGTTTGAAGTAAAATCAACCAATGGTGATACTCACTTAGGTGGTGACGACTTTGACCACGTGATTATTGACTGGTTGGCCGAAGATTTTCTGGCCGACGAAGGCATTGATCTTCGTAAAGATCCGATGGCACTACAGCGTTTGAAAGAAGCTGCTGAAAAGGCGAAAATTGAATTGTCGAGCACAACAAGTACTGAAATCAACCTGCCGTATATTATGCCGGTAAACGGAATTCCAAAGCACTTGGTAAAAACATTGACACGTGCAAAATTTGAACAACTCGCGGATTCTTTGATTCAGGCATGTATCGAACCTTGTCGTAAATCATTGAGTGATGCCGGATTGAATACTTCTGATATTGACGAAGTGATTCTGGTTGGAGGTTCAACACGTATCCCTGCTATCCAGAACGTTGTGGAAAAATTCTTTGGCAAATCTCCGTCAAAAGGTGTAAACCCGGATGAGGTGGTTGCCGTAGGTGCTGCTATTCAAGGTGGTGTATTAACCGGAGAAGTAAAAGATGTATTGCTGCTTGACGTAACTCCTCTTTCTTTAGGAATTGAAACAATGGGTGGTGTAATGACAAAATTAATTGAGTCTAACACAACAATTCCAACAAAGAAGTCGGAAACCTTTACAACAGCGGTAGATAATCAGCCATCTGTTGAAATACATATCCTACAGGGAGAACGTTCTTTGTCAAGAGACAACAAGTCGATTGGACGTTTCCACTTAGACGGAATTCCTTCCGCTCAACGTGGGGTTCCACAAATTGAAGTAACATTTGATATAGATGCCAACGGTATCCTTAACGTATCTGCGAAAGATAAAGGAACCGGCAAACAACAAAGCATCCGTATCGAAGCATCAAGCGGTTTGAGCGACGATGAGGTAAAACGTATGAAGGAAGAAGCTGCTGCAAACGCTGAAGCCGACAAGACGGAAAAAGAACGTATCGACAAGCTGAATCAGGCTGACAGTATGATTTTCCAGACAGAAAAACAACTGACAGAATTAGGTGACAAATTGCCTGCTGACAAAAAAGCTCCGATCGAAGCAGCCCTTGCAAAACTTAAAGAAGCTCACAAAGCGCAAGACATTGCCGCAATCGACGCTGCTACAGCAGAACTAAACAGCGTATTCCAGGCAGCAAGCCAGGAAATGTACAATGCCCAAGGCGGAGCCCAAGGCGGTGCGCAACCAGGCCCGGACTTCAGTCAAGGCGCAAACAACGCTGGCAGCAACAACGCCCCCAAAGACGGCGGCGTAACAGATGTTGACTTCGAAGAAGTGAAGTAAAAGGCGATTAAGATTGATCACTAAATACAAGAAAAATCCCTGTAAGCTATTTGTTTACAGGGATTTTTGTTTTTGTATATTTGCAGATAGCTATTGTTTTTGATAGTTTTTTATTATACATATTGTTCAGTATTTGTAACAGAACTTATCTAGTTGCATATTCCGGTGATACCCGGCCAGTGATACCGGCTATACCCTGCCAGTTTTTATTCTTGTAGTTTTGTGTTTTTACCTGACAATATTACTGTTTTTTCTTCTCATCGATTCTCCTTGTAGTTCAAACCTGTGAACAGAATAAATTATTCTATCTATTATCGAGTCAGCCAGAGTTGGACGCTAGTTATTCATTAATTTGTACATTTACAAAAAAATGTAATTCACTCATGAAATATCAAATCCAACTATTCCAGCAAAAACAAGTCCGATCAGTATGGGATGAGGAGCAAGAAGAATGGTATTTCTCAATAATTGACATTATTGCAATCCTGACTGAAAGTGCAAACCCTAGACGATATTGGAGCGACTTGAAAATCAAGTTGCAGAAGGAGGGAAGTCAGTTGTACGAGGATATCGTACAACTGAAAATGGAATCATCAGATGGTAAATTATATAAGACTGATGTAGCAACTGCCGAACAACTCTTCCGTATCATCCAATCCATCCCCTGCCCTAAAGCTGAGCCTTTTAAACTATGGATTGCAGAAGTGGCAGCGCAACGGCTCGACCAAATGCAAGACCCCGAATTATCTATCGACCAAGCAATGGCTGATTATAAACGTTTAGGCTATTCGGACAATTGGATAAATCAGAGGCTGAAAAGTATTGAGATTAGAAAGGACTTGACCGATGAGTGGAAAAAGCATGGACTGAAAGAAGGAATGGAATTTGGGGCACTAACAGATATCATTTATAAAACATGGTCTGACAAAACGGCTAAGGAGTACAAGCAATTCAAAGGACTCAAGAAAGAGAATTTGCGAGATAATATGACCAACAAAGAATTGGTACTAAATATGCTTGCAGAACTATCCACTAAAGAGATTTCGGAATCCACCAATCCCGAAAGTTTCTCAGAACATACCGATGTAGCAAAACGAGGAGGAAATATAGCTAAAGAGGCTCGCTTGAAGTTGGAAGAAGAAACAGGCAAGAAAGTAGTGAGTCCGTTGAATGCAAAAAGTATTCATTCTCTCAAGTCGGACAACAAACAAGACAATCTCGAAGATATCAACTCTCAATAATCACTATTTTTGCACCCCAACATCTGTATCACATTTGTACCATTAAGATATAAACTACTGATATTCATATATGGTTATCTTTGAAGAAGTGAAATAAGAGGCGATTAAGATTGATCACTAAATATAAGAAAAATCCCTGTAAGCTATTTGTTTACAGGGGTTTTTGTGCTTTTTGATAATAACCAATGCCAATTGATCTATTTTAATAAACTACAAAAGCGAGAAGGAATCGGCATCTTTCCAAACTGGAAACTTGTTGCGTAGTTTATCTGATTCTTCTTTGTTAAGGGTGTATGTGCGGGTGGTTTCTTTGTAGGCAGGGATGCGGAGGAGTTTTTCTCCTTTGGGAGAATAGATTACAGAGTCTCCGGAGTGATTGAAGTTGTTTCCGTCTATTCCTACTCTATTAACTCCACAGACGAAGGTCATATTTTCTATTGCGCGGGCAGGTAATAATGTTTTCCATACAGTCGAACGGGTATCGGGCCAGTTCGCTACGTAGATAAGCAGATCGTACGCATTGTCTGTGTTACGACTCCATACGGGGAATCGCAGGTCATAGCATACAAGCAGACGGATATTCCATCCCTTATAGTGTATTATCTCACGACTATTACCGGGGGTATAGAAGTTGTCTTCTTTTCCCATTCGAAAAAGGTGTCGTTTGTCTACCGTATGGCAATCTCCGGTTGGAGTGATGAAGAATCCACGGTTGAAGTACTCGTCGCCAACTTTAGCAATGAAGCTTCCGGCTATGGCAAAATCAAACGCTTTAGCCCATGATTTTAGGGTGCTTATTGTTTTGCCATCCATTGTGTCTGCCAGCGTAGAAACATTCATAGAGAAGCCTGTAGAGAATGTCTCCGGAAGTATCGCTAAGTCCGTTTTACCTTTCAAGCGTTTCAGTTTCTTTGCAAAGTGCAGCAGATTAGCATCCCTGTCTTCCCAGAAGATAGAGGCTTGTAAAATAGAAACGCGTAGAAGTTGCATAACAAAACTGGTGTTATATTTTGACGAAGTTTTTAGGATTTCGTGCAGTTACGTCATTGTAACAGGCACGGATATTGTTTATATCTTCCGTTACGTCTCCGGTAGGGTAGAAGAGACCTTTTGTGCCTATCTCTTTATCGTTATAATCAAAATAAGCTAACAGAATAGGAATCTTGGCGTTTAGGGCGATATAATAAAAACCCTTTTTCCATTCTTCAGATCTTTTGCGTGTTCCTTCCGGAGTAACTGCAAGGTGAAACTGTTTGCGTTTATTGAATTCGTCAACCATTTGGTCTGTTACAGACGTTTTTTTACTCCGATCCACAGGAACTCCGCCTATCCAATTGAAAAATAAATTAAAGGGGAAGAAAAACCATTCTTTCTTAATTAGAAAGCTGGCTTCACGCCCGATCGAAAGATAGAATAGCTTGCCGAGAATAAAATCCCAGTTGCTGGTATGGGGCGCTACACAAACTACACATTTTGGAACGTATTCACCAATTGGTCCTTGTTTCCATCCCATCATCTTCAGCAGCGCCTTGCTTATCGCTTTCTTCATGCTTACTTCGTATCCTGATTAAGCTTTTCTAAATCCAGCCCGATAGCGTTTGCTTCTGTTTCCAGATCAACAAGCAATTTCTTGTAATATTCTTTTACCAAGACTTTATTGTCTTTTGCATCCGGATGGTTTGCACGAGCGATGAAAGAACTCTCCATATCCAGAATTCTACTCATGATCGCTTCAATAGCATCCTTATCAATGTCCTTGACAAACAATGTACATAGCAGTGCGTCAGTAAATAATTCTCCGGCGATGTAACTGATGTTTTTCTTTAAAATTCTTTTCTTTGCCATAATCTTTCAGGTTATATTTATGCAAAACTAAGCATTTGTTATTAATTAAACCTTTTGTGGGGTGCAAAAAACCCCAAATAGCTTATATTTGTAGTTTTACTAAATGATATAAAATATTTATGGATAAAAATACCGGTACGTTTGAGTATCTGTTTGAAAGTAGTTGGGAGGTATGTAATAAAGTTGGTGGTATTTATACCGTTCTTTCTACGAGAGCTCATACAATGCAGGAATTGTTTAATGACAAACTGATTTTTATAGGTCCGGATATCTGGAACTCCGAAAACACAACCGATTTTAAGCAAGACACATCCTTATACAGTGACTGGGTTTCTTATGCGAAAGAGACTGAGAAGTTAAAGCTTAAAGTAGGACGATGGAACATTCCGGGGAGACCTATAGTTGTTCTGGTAGATTTTAAACCGTTCTTAAAAGAGCGGGATGCTATTTTCTATGCTATGTGGGAAGACTTTAAAGTTAACTCTATACAAGCTTACGGAGACTATGATGAGTCCTGCGTTTTTGCTTATGCTACAGGAAAAGTGATCGAAAGCTTTCATCGTTTTTACAAACTGAAAGACAAAAAGGTGGGTGCCATTTTTAATGAATGGATGCTTGGAATGGGGGCTTTATATACTAAAAAGCATTTGCCGGAAGTCTCGACTCTTTTCATCACCCATGCAACTTCTATCGGTCGTTCTATTGCCGGCAACAACAAGCCCTTGTATACTTACATGGAGCAATATTGTGGGGATCAGATGGCTGATGAACTCAATATGCAGGCAAAACATTCCATCGAAAAGCAGGCTGCCCATCATGTAGATTGTTTTATGACGGTAAGCGATCTTACTGCATGGGAGGCTTCTCATTTGTTGGATAAAGCACCGGATGTTGTAACGCCCAATGGCTTTGAGCAGAATTTTGTGCCACAGGGAAAAGAGTACGACCAAAAGAAAACTGCCGCCAGAGATAGATTAAAAAATGTGGCGGAAAAACTTTTAGGACACAGTATTAGCGCTGACGCTTTATTTGTTTCCATAAGTGGAAGATACGAGTATAGAAATAAGGGTATTGATGTTTTTATTGAATCGATGAATCGTTTGAGAAAATCAACTGATTACAACCGGGAAACAGTAGCCTTTATCTTAGTTCCGGCCTGGATGCGTGATGCCAGAGCTGATCTGAAAGAGATTCTTGACAAAGATATTACAACATCTTATCCGTTACAGATGCCATTCCTGACGCATTGGCTGAATAATATGAATGAAGATCGTGCGATAAATCAGATATTGCATTCCGGATTTACCAACAGTCCGGACGATAACGTCAAAATAATCTTTGTTCCTTGCTATCTGGATGGCAAAGATGGAATCTTTAACAAATCATATTACGATATACTGATTGGGATGGATGCAACGGTTTATCCCTCTTACTATGAACCATGGGGATATACGCCGTTAGAGAGTGTAGCCTTTGGAATTCCTACCATTACAACCAACCTGGCCGGTTTCGGACTTTGGGCTAAAAAGCATCTGTCCGGAGAGAAAATTGAGGAAGGTGTTGTTGTTATAAATCGTACAGATGATAATTACGGAGATGTCGCGGATTCAATATGTCAATCTCTACAGGCCTTGTCTTTGAAAAGTTCTGAAGAAAGAAACATGATTAAGACTTCTTGTTTTAATCTGGCGGCACAGGCAGAATGGCGTAAATTTATCACCCACTACTTTGAGGCATTCCGTATTGCCGAAGGAAAAAGCTCAGAAAGAACAATTTAGAATAAAGCCTGAAGTTAGCGTAATAATCTATATCTTTGTGAGAGACGGAAAGAAAAAAATATTTAGATCACTAATAAATTTGAAGTAATGAAGATTAAAGTAAATAATGCGAATAATCCTGTATGGAAGGAAGTGTATGCGCAAGCCCAACTTCCGAAAGAATTAAGCTCGCTTTACGAAATGGCTACTAACCTATGGTGGTCCTGGAACCATGAATGTACAAAACTATTTAAGAAACTCGACGAAAACCTTTGGAAATCTACAGATGGCAATCCTGTTTTACTACTTCAAAAACTGTCCCATCAACGAGTAGAAGAAATCATTTCTGATAAAGCGTTGATGACTGAAATAGAACAGCTCTATGCCCAGTTCAAAGCCTATATAAATGTAAAACCAAATAGTACAAAACCGTCTGTTGCTTATTTCAGTATGGAATATGGATTGACGCATGTGCTTAAAATATATTCAGGTGGTCTTGGTGTACTGGCAGGAGATTACCTGAAAGAAGCAAGTGACAGCAATATTGATCTGACAGCTGTCGGATTCTTATATCGCTATGGCTATTTTACACAAAGCCTTTCAATGGAAGGTCAGCAGATTGCAAATTATGAGGCTCAGAACTTCGGATCACTACCTATAACACCGGTAACTGATAGTTCAGGGGCACATATCCTACTGGAAGTACCGTATCCCGGACGAACAGTTTATGCGTTTATCTGGAAAGTAGCTGTTGGACGTATCTCGCTTTATTTGCTGGATACAGATGTGCCTGAAAACAGCGAATGGGATCGTTCTATTACTCACCAGTTATATGGTGGAGATTGGGAAAATCGAATGAAACAGGAATATCTGTTAGGTATTGGTGGAATACTGATGCTGAATAAATTGAATATTAAGAAACAGGTATATCATTGTAATGAAGGTCATGCGGCATTGATAAACGCACAGCGTCTTGCTGACTATGTACAACATGATAAGTTAAGTTTCCAGGAAGCGCTTGAGGTTGTACGTTCCTCGGCTCTTTATACAGTACATACTCCTGTACCGGCCGGACACGACTATTTTGATGAAGGACTATTCGGACGTTATATGGGAGAATTTCCGGCTAAATTGGGAATCAGTTGGCAGGATTTCATTGATATGGGGCGTGAAAATCCCGGATCAAATGAAAAATTCTCTATGAGTGTATTTGCTTTAAACACTTGTCAGGAAGCAAATGGAGTTAGCTGGTTGCATGGAAAGGTTTCTCAAAAGATGTTTGCGCCGGTATGGAAAGGTTACTTCCCTGATGAATTACATGTAAGTTGGGTTACCAATGGTGTACACATGCCTACATGGGCAGCTTCGGAGTGGAAAGATTTCTTCAAGAAGCACTTTGATCGTAACTTCTTGAACGATCAATCCAACAAGAAAATATGGGAAGCCATTCAGCAAGTTCCCGACAGTGAAATATGGGAAATCAGAAAAACATTGAAGCAGAAGTTGGTTCGTTATATCCGGGAGGAGTTTAAAGATAATTGGCTGAAAAATCAGGGAGACCCATCAAAGGTTGTGTCTGTTTTGGAGCGAATTAATCCGAACGCGTTACTGATCGGTTTCGGACGTCGTTTTGCTACCTATAAACGTGCTCATCTTTTATTCACTGATCTGGATAGATTGGCTAAGATCGTGAATAACGAAAAATGCCCAATTCAATTTATCTTCACCGGTAAGGCTCACCCGGCAGATGGAGGAGGGCAGGGCTTAATCAAACATATTGTTGAGATTTCTCGTCGTCCGGAGTTTCTGGGTAAAATCATCTTCCTTGAAAACTATGATATGCAACTTGCCCGTCGCTTGATATCCGGGGTCGACGTATGGTTGAATACACCTACTCGTCCATTGGAAGCTTCGGGAACATCGGGCGAAAAGGCTGAAATGAACGGTGTTCTGAATTTCTCCGTACTTGATGGTTGGTGGTATGAAGGTTATAAAGAAGGTGCAGGATGGGCTTTGACCGACAAGCGCACGTATGACAATCAGCAATATCAGGATCAGTTGGATGCCGTTACGATCTATTATACATTGGAACACGAAATTATCCCAACCTTCTATGCGAAGAACGAAGAGGGATATTCACCCGAATGGATACAGTATATCAAGAATTCCATGTCTCAGATCGCACCGGATTATACGATGAAACGTATGCTGGACGATTATATTGAGCGTTTCTATAACAAACTGGCTACTCGTTCCACGAGATTAAAGGAAAACCATTTTGCGAAAGCACGTGAAATTGCCGCATGGAAAGAGGAAGTAGCTACCAATTGGGATAGTTTTGAAGTAGAATCGTTTACATGTGATAATGATTTAATTCAGCTTGGACAGACTGTAGGAGAGGAGTATACCTTTAATCTGGTGATCGACCGTAAAGACCTTAAGGGTATGTTGGGGGTTGATATGCTGGTGGCACAAGACAATGCAGACACCCATTCAATGGATATACTGAAAACAGTTGCCTTTGTACTAAAGAAAGAAGAAGGTGCTAAATTATATTATGAATTGAAGTTTACTTCAACAATTCCCGGATTAAAGAAACTCGCGTTCAGAGTATATCCTGTAAACCCGGAATTACCTCATCGTATGGATTTCGCGTATATACGTTGGATTCAGATGTAATACAACAAGCAAAAGTATAACATAAAAAAAGCCGGCATGAGCGTTTAGTCTCAATGCCGGCTTTTTTAGTTATAATCAAAAAACTTAGAAAGTATAAGCTAATCCAAGCGCTACTGTAAACGCGTGAACATCATATTCTCCTTCAAATTTTCGAGGTTGTTGTGTTAAAGTCGCCTTATCGGTGTAAGAACCTGTTCGACCAAATCCGGTCACATAATTAAAGGCGAAATCGATTGAAAATGCTTCAGCCGGACGGAATGAGAATCCTGTAGTGAGTCCCAGTTTGTCCATACTTGGCGTTTCGGGATTCAGAAAATCACTTTTTACCGGTGATTCATCGAAGTAAGCACCTAAGCGAAGATCAAAACGTTCGGTCAATGCATATTGAGCACCTGCTCTGTAAATGATTGTATTCTCGTAATTCTTAGGAGCGGAAATGTTGTATTTGCCTAAATCCTTTTCCGGATAAAACTTCACATTAAGTGATTTATAGGCACCCCAACCAACAAATTGTAACTCTCCCGAAAATAGCCATTTGTCGTTCGGTTTGTATGTTGCTCCAACATTGAAGTTTGAAGGTAAAGGCAACTGAGCATTAAGATAACCCATATCCAGCGGAGGAATTTGCAACCCGGGTATTTGTTTTATCTCAGCTTCATTCGCATATACAATCTTAGCTGTTCCTTCGCCTACCTCCATGTTAACTTTCGAGCGGTAAGAAACACCAACGGTAAGTTGGTCGTTTACATCAAACATGGCACCTACATTAAAGCCAAGTTTTATACCCGCATCACCCGATAGTTCAGCATAAACAGGCGTTATATCTTTGTATTTCTCGGCCAATGGAGCCAACTGGGGAACCATAGCGGCCAAATCAGCCATGTCGCCGGATGAAAAAAGCGCCCGGCTCAATGAGAAATTACCAAACATCACCATCATTCCGGCTCCTATACTCAGGCGATCGAATGGACGATATGATAAGGTAGGCTGGAGGGAAAACGCTTTCAGTGAAATATCCTGCACCAGATGAGCTCCTGCCCAGTTTTTGCCCCAGTTCATAGCGCTGCCATAAGGGGTGTTCAGGCTTATTCCTGCCGAAAGATTATCATAAATCTTAAAGCCGGCATAGGCATACAAGGGGGTGCTTGGGTCGTTGTCGCTATTGAATTTCTTTGCACCGTCAAGCGTAGTGTATGAAGCTTTCGAAAATACGCCGGCAGCACCTACAGACAGATCAATCTGCTTGTCGAGAAATCCGAGACCGGCCGGGTTAAAGTGCATACTTTCAGCTCCCAGTTTCATTGCTGCTCCGACATGTCCCATGCCGGATTGCTTCGTGCTTTGAACATTTACCTGATATCCTTCTGCTGCTGCATAAGACAAAGGAAGCATGGCTAAGCATGCGAAAAGTAAAACTCTCTTCATAAATAATTAAATTAGTTATACGTGTGTGTTTTTCCTCTCGCAGAGACAGAAAAACGGGTCAAAGATAAGATAGTTTTTTATTAAACTGCACACTTTGTCTGAAAATGTGCATAAGGACGAAGCCTCCGGTGAATCGCTTCAGCGGAGGCCTCTTAACACATTATTGAACATTTCTAACTAAACTAATACTATGTATGTAATTATATCTTTTCGGTTTATAAGGGCATATTCCCATGTTTTTTAGGCGGATTACTATGGCTTTTATTCTTCGCCATATCTAATGCCTGTATCAATTTCCGGCGTGTTTGTCTCGGAAGAATGATCTCGTCGATATAACCGGCCTCTGCCGCGCGATAAGGATTGGAGAATTTTTCTTTATATTCCTCCATAGCTTGCTTTTTAGCGGCTTCGTCTGCTTTTCTGTAAAGGATATTTACAGCTCCTTCAGCTCCCATAACCGCGATTTCGGCAGTAGGGTAGGCTAAGTTGATATCGCCACCGGTTTCTTTGCTCGACATAACGATGTAGGCTCCTCCATACGCTTTTCTGGTGATCAGCGTAACCTTTGGAACGGTAGCTTCCGCGTAAGCGTAAACAATTTTAGCACCGTGGCGGATAATTCCGGCATGTTCTTGTCCGCAGCCCGGAAGGAAACCCGGAACGTCTTCAAAGGTTACTAAGGGAATGTTGAAGCAGTCGCAGAAACGAATAAAGCGAGCCGCTTTGTCCGATGCATCAATATCTAATACACCGGCAAGATACGCCGGTTGATTGGCTACGATGCCGACTGACTGACCGGCCATACGGGCAAAGCCTACTACAATGTTTTTAGCAAAGTGAGGCATTACCTCAAAGAAATACTGATCATCTACAACCGGTTCGATTATATCTTTAATATCGTAGGGGATATTCGGATCGGAAGGCACAACTTCGTCCAATGTGTCGACCTCACGGTTGATGTCGTCGTTTACCGGCTTGATAGGCGCGTCTTCCATATTATTTGAAGGCAGGAAGCTAAGCAGTTCGCGGATACTCATTAACGTTTCCTCTTCGGTGTTGCCAAGAAAATGAGCAACTCCACTTTTGCTGTTATGCGTATAAGCACCTCCTAACTCTTCTTTATCTACCTCTTCATGCGTAACTGTTTTAACAACATCCGGACCGGTCACAAACATGTGACTTTTTTCTTTTACCATGAAAATAAAATCGGTTAACGCCGGAGAATAACACGCGCCACCGGCACAAGGCCCAAGGATAGCAGATAGTTGAGGAATCACACCCGAAGCCATTGTGTTCTGATAGAAGATGGAGGCATAGCCGGCAAGACTATCCACCCCTTCCTGAATACGTGCTCCGCCGGAATCATTCAGTGCGATAACCGGAGCTCCGTTTTTCAGTGCCAGAGTCTGTACTTTCACTATTTTAGCCGCATTTGTTTTACTCAGTGTTCCACCGTATGCGGTGAAATCATAGGCGTAAACAAAAACCTGACGTCCGTCTACTTTTCCATAGCCGGAAACAATACCGTCTCCTGCTATCTTCGTTTTTTCCATGCCGAAGTTTGAACAGCGGTGAGTCACGAATTTATCCAACTCTACAAACGTGCCTTTGTCTAAAAGCATTGCTATACGCTCACGGGCCGACATGCGTCCGGCGTCATGTATCTTTTGCAGTTTGTCGGCTCCACCACCCAATTCGGCCGTTTTATCTAATTCCTGAAATCTATTATATTGTTGTTCCTTCTCCATTGTTTCCTTCAGTTAAAATGTCTAAAGCGATAAGCACCTGGTTTGCGTTTACGGCATCCCCTTCTTGTACTAAGATATCTTTAATTAAACAATCCGCGTTTACTTTGTAGTTACTCTGCATTTTCATTGCTTCAATAACAACAGCCGTATCACCCGCATTCAGCCGATCTCCCACTTTTACCGGAATCTTGACTACTTTACCCGGCATTGGAGAAGCTATATTGTCGTTTTGTTTCTCCTTATTACTCTTTTTCATGCGCAGGTATTTAGCTTGTGTGTCTACAATATCAACCGTGTATGACGAAAAGTGCATATTCACTTTGTAGTTTTTGCCTCCGTTAGAACGGGTCAGTCCGGCATTGTACGATTTACCGTCATGCAAAATCGAGCAAGCACCATTCTCGGTCATTACAACATCAACATCATACAAAACCCCGTCAATAGCTATACTTACACTATTGCCCTCTTTGTTTACAAGCGAAACATCCGCAATTCTATCTCCTATATGAATTTCCATCTTGTTTTCGTTAGATTCTTAATACGCCTTTTTGCAATCCGAATTCCCTCCAGCGACTGATCGGACGATTATCCTGCGAGTTCTCATTGGTGTTTTCTTCCAGATTTACCAGATAATCAATATAAGAAGCGATCAACGCGATATTTTCGATTTCCTCATTGTCTTTGTTTACCTCCGGGTTTAACAGTTTATTGTTGTTTGCGATAAAGGCGGTTGTATAGTCGCCGTTAACGAAATCAGGCACATCCATGATGCGGCGCAAATAACTGATGTTCGTTTTGAGTCCCGCTATTTTGTACTCATACAAAACCCGTCTCATTCGCTCTATGGCATACTTGCGATTCGTGGCCCATACAATCAGTTTCCCAATCATCGGGTCGTAATAAATAGGTATTTCATACCCTTCATACACGTTGCTGTCCATACGAACGCCAATTCCGGTTGGTTCGATAAGTTGGCGGATAACACCGGGCGAAGGCATAAAATTGTTTTCCGTATCTTCCGCGCAGATACGGCATTCTATCGCATGTCCGCGTTGAGAAATCTCGCTTTGCTTGAAACGTAGCGGTTCGCCGTTGGCTACATGAATCTGCTCCTTCACCAGATCAATACCCAACACCTCTTCAGTGATAGGATGTTCAACCTGCAAACGGGTATTCATTTCGAGGAAGTAGAAGTTCCGGTTTTTATCAACAAGAAATTCAATGGTGCCTGCTCCTATATAATTAACCGACTTGGCAGCGGCAACCGCTTTCTCGCCCATTTCACGCCTTAGTTCCGGTGTAATGAATGGCGAGGGACTTTCTTCTACTATCTTTTGGTTGCGGCGTTGAATAGAACATTCACGCTCACAAAGGTGGATCACGTTACCGTGTTTGTCTCCCAATATCTGGAATTCGATGTGATGCGGACCTTCCACAAATTTCTCCAAATAGACCGTATCGTCACCGAAAGAAGAAAAAGCTTCAGAACGAGCAGTCTCGAAGGCCTCATCTACTTCGCTTTCATTATTAATAAGTCGCATTCCTTTTCCGCCACCGCCCATAGACGCTTTCAGCATAACCGGAAATCCAATCTCTTTACATAAGCGATGCACTTCCGCAAGGTCGGAAATACTGTCTTGTGTACCCGGCACTACCGGCACACCTGCCGAAATCATTTGCTTGCGGGCCATAATCTTATCACCCATCGCAATCATCGTTTCGGCGGTTGGCCCAATAAAAATGATACCTTCCTTTTCGCAACGGCGTACAAATTCATCATTTTCTGAAAGAAAGCCATATCCGGGGTGAATCGCGTCGGCCCCATGTTTTTTGGCTGCCCGGATCACCGCTTCAATGTTCAGGTAACTCTCAATAGACGAAGCCGGACCGATGCAAGACGCTTCATCAGCATAAAGCACATGCTTTGAAGTGCGGTCTGCTTCCGAAAACACAGCTACTGTCAGTATTTCCATTTCCCGGCACGAACGCATAATTCGCAAGGCGATTTCGCCTCTGTTGGCTACCAATACTTTTTTAATCATAATTCATTCAATTAAATTTCTGGTATTCTATTGCAGATCCTCAATGACCGCACAATAGATTTCCGGACAACATAACGTTATCATATACCCAAACAAACAAAAGAAGACCCTTGTTCGTGGCTCCCTTCATTTTTTTTCATTTTATAAATCAACTTAACTAACAAACGTGACCTTCATCCCATACTCCTCGAGGATGTAAATCATTATTACGAATGGCAGGTCTTCTGACTGGCTCTTGCTTCAACGCCTTCCCGGATAACCAGTGGCAATGGTTTATGTTGAAGCTGTTCGCAGAGCATCACAGCAGCGGGTCTGTTCAGGATTCTCACCTGATTCCCTTTTTAATCTTCTTATCCCTGAACAAGGATAGAAGAACCAATTCAGGAGCAAATATAGAAAAAATAAAAATCATGCACCCTCAAGCAGCACATTTTTTCAAGAAAAAACCAGTAGCAAACAACCTGTTTTGAGCCCGTTTGTATAACGCTGATAATCAGCCTCTTTAAAAGCCCGAAAAACATAAAGGTTATTTTTGAAAAAATAAAGGATATCTTTCAAAAAATAAAGGATATCTTTTTAAAGATATAGTAATGTCTTTTTACAGCCCTTTTTTTTAGCCCTTTTTCCCACAAAACCAACATCACTTTTTAAACAAAAAACGCACCCGGTCGCCTTTGTCATTCCGACTTCCCTCCCTCTTTGTCATGTTGAGCTTGTCGAAACATCTCATACCATCAGACTATTATTTAACGAAGCTCCATGCAGAGATCTCTCCACTTCGGTCGAGATGACAAATAGGGAGATTTGGTTGACAGGGAGATTTGGTCGGTGTTCGTAGGGGCGAAAAATCTTTCGCCCTTATCCACAATCCATCTAATAATCATTTGAATACCACTGTCATCCTGAGCCTGTCGAAGGATCTCATCCCATCTGATTGTCGTCTGATTACGCTATATGCAGAGATCTCTCAATTTTTTTCATTGATTCTTGCCGGAATAACGGAAAAACTCTATTATTGCAGACCGCTATTTTACGATAACGGTTGTATACTATGAAATAGGGTAATGGTGGTTGGGTATCTTTATTCTATGTGTCGCGATTATCAGAATGGAATAACACAATATCACCGATAATTTTGGAAATATGTGCCGGGATTTTTGAAGATGTTTATATGTTTTTATCACAAACAATTCACTTATGAAATACATTATGCGTACATTATTTATATTTGTAATTGTGTCTATATACAATCCATGCACATTCTCACAATCATCATTTGATGATAAATTGTATAAAGAATGTGCGAAAGAGATATTCCTCCAAGGGATCGATCAATATAATGAAGGTATTAACAGGTCTAATAAATATTCAAGAGATAAACATTTTTCAGGAAAACTTCAACTTGCAGACACTGCAGGTATTAAATTTTGCATGCCAATCCTAACTCTTAAATATTTGTCGAATAATATTAATGAGGACGATTTACTTTTGATTGATTTGATAGATTATAATTATGATCCTTATTCTCAAATAGCATTTATAGAAAGAAATAATTATATAAATTTTATCTATATTGTTAAAGGTATTTCTCTAGGATGGCAGAAAAAAATGATGGATAATTTAGATGATGAGGATTTTGAAGACTATCGGATACCTCCAGGCTATAGTGATTCTACTCTTTCAGTCTCTTCTACGTTACAATTAGAAACTTCCAAGCAAAAATTCAATTACTCTCATTTTAAAACCTATTTACAAGGTCAGGCTAATATGGAAGTGTTTTTTATCTATCCAATGAAGGAATTATGGGCTTTAAATAATGGTAAATTGAAGAAATTATCATTCTCAAAAAAAGGAATTGTTGAAGAAGATGGCGAAGCGTATTTCTCGAAATTATTAAAGGAACATGGAGTAGAAAGGCTCAGAGATGTGATTGGAGGGGGGGAATGGGAAAAAGTTATTTATAAATAAGAAATCCCGACTCCATCAGTGTAGATTACAAAGTTTTCTACAATGACGAAAGAAGGAACTTATCCCATGTGATTCCTATCTGTCCTTTTACCGTTTAACGAAGCTATATGCAGAGATCTCTCCACTTCGGTCGAGATGACAAATAGGGAGATTTGGTTGACAGGGAGAGTTGGTCGGTGTTCGTAGGGGCGAAAAATCTTTCGCCCTTATCCACAAATCCATCTAATAATCATTTGAATACCACTGTCATCCTGAGCTTGTCGAAGGATCTCATCCCGTCTGATTACGATCGATTTACGCTATATGCGGAGATCTCTCCACTTCGGTCGAGATGACAGGGAGGGAGGTCGAGATGACAGGGAGGGGAGTCGGGATGACAAAGAAAGAGGGGCTGACAAAGAAAGACAAGATCAATATAACAGAAAAGGAGAAAATGGACGTAGGATTAATTTAATAGAATAATGATGCATTTACTGTTGTTTTACAATAAAAATAGTAAATTGCAACTGTTTTTTTGCAAATCTCTTGTTGTGGAAGAATCGGAACGGGTCAAAAATTTAAACCGATCTATCCGGGTTTACTTGCTGCGATAAAAGGGCATAATTTTTGTACAGGAAAATAGGTTGAAGTGGGTAGAGGCATTTTGGGGTTAATAATACGGCAATAAAAACCGTATCCGGAAAAGAAACCGGTTCAGGAAAAACTCTTTTCTTATTGATATACCGAACCCTTGTTATTTAAAAAACTATGAATAAAATATATTGGAAAGATTATTGGGCAGACAAAACCGATGGACAACATCGCCGACAAGATGAAGACTTCATGGAAAATGAAGCAAAGGAAAAACTTTTTCTTCTTGAAGGAGGAAAGTCTATTTTGGACTTTGGTTGTGGTGCGGCAGAGCTGTTGACCTATTATAGTAGGGTTTATGATTTTAATGTAGGAGCAGACTTCTCTGCCTCTATGTTGAAAAGTGCAGCAATACGATTAGAGCAATTTAATTCTATTGATAAAGTCCGACTTCTGCATGCGGATGACTCACAGGTATGGCGGCAAATCGAAAAAGATTTAGGGGAAGTTTATAAATTCGATCGCATAACGGCAGGTCAGGTAATTCAGTATCTTGATAAGAAACAAATTGAAATGTTTATTTGTAATGCTCTTCCTCACTTAGCCGCCAATGGACGTTTGTGTTTTTTTGATGTTGTTGATTCCAGAACGTACGAACTATGGCGGTCCAAACTATTCAAAAGTCCGAATTTTAACATGAGTGTTTTGTTCAGATTGATAGTAGGGCGCTTACGTGCGTTAGGCAAAACAATAAAGGGTACTACCGTATCTGAAATGGGATATATGTATCCACCATTCTTTTTTGAATCGCTTGCAAATAAATATGGTTTGAAACTACATGTTGTTAATTCAATGTATTATGAATATAGATATCATGTTATTCTTAGTTATTGACCATTACTTTGTAAGGAGTTGTATATATTGTCGTTTCCGGAGTCAATTTACACATTGAAACGCTGAATAGATCTCTGTCACAGATTCAATGGGGCATAAAAACGTTTTTCTCAAAAATCATATTCCTGCTTTTATTTTTGGTGCGGTAAATTTTCATCCGTAAATTGGCATTGGTTTTCTACCGGGTATGTCCGATATATTTATTCAATAATTCTGCATACCTTTGTAAGAAGTAAGTCCGTTCGTTTATTGGGGGCTTATTAATAATGATACGTTTATATGGCAAAAAAGAATAGTACGACAAAGCAAGGTAATGGTAGTTCGGGGGAAGGGAAGATAAATTCTATTAAACTGTTTTTTACAAACGAACGTACTCGTTTTGTGACAGGACTGATTATAATGATTTTTACACTGTATCTTGCTCTTGCTCTTATCTCATTTTTCTTTACAGGGGGTGCGGATCAAAGTAAAATAGAGCATGTTCCGGTGGGTGATTTATTGGCAAATCGTGGTTCGGTGGCAAACTGGACCGGCGTGAGAGGCGCGTATATCTCCGACTTGTTAATGAATCGTTGGTTTGGTATTTCCTCTTTCATGATTTTATACTTTTTTGCATCCTGGGGAGCCAAATTGATGAGCCTTAAACGGGTGGTGTTGTTCAGGCGTTTCTTGTTTTCTGCTGTGATGCTTGTTTGGGGCTCTGTTTTTTGCGCGTTTTTCTTTATCAAAGGATATGAAGATTCTTTCCTTTATTTGGGAGGGCAGCACGGGTATTATATTTCGGAAGTGCTGATTAATAATATAGGTATACCGGGTACTTTGTTGTTGCTTGTGGGTTCTTTTCTGATTATTTCCATTTTTGTGTCTAAAAAAACAATTCCATTCTTGCAGAAAGTCTTTACGTTTGGTTGGTTGAGGCGCTTTAAAAAAGGAGATAAACAAACGGATACAGATGACGATCTTGATGAAAATGATGCGGATGAACGTGTGTTTGATACGGAAAAAGAATTGGAGAAAGCGGAAAATGAAAAACTGAAATATGTCAAGAAACCGGGTACAACAATTAATATACCCGAAGATGAAGATAGTATTTTTGAAGTAACAGTTCCGGGCGAAGAGGATACTTACCTGCCATCTGAACCGGAAAAAACAAAACCGGAGGGAGAGAAAGAAGGCGAAAAGGCTGATGCGAACGATCCTGAATTTACGGTAGAGGTTCCGGTGGGCGACGAAGAGCCTTTTGATGCTTCTGAAATGGGTGAGTATGATCCGAAATTGGATTTGTCTTCATTCCGTAATCCAACGATCGACCTGTTGAAGAAGTATGATACAGGTGATCGTCAGGTGGATATGGAAGAACAGATCGAAAATCAGAAAAAGATTAAGCAAACACTCGAAAATTTCGGTATCAGTATTGCTTCTATTAAAGCTACTGTTGGACCGACCATCACACTGTATGAAGTAATTCCGGATGTGGGGGTTCGTATCGCTAAGATCCGTAACCTGGAAGATGATATAGCACTAAGCTTGTCTGCTCTTGGTATTCGTATTATTGCCCCTATGCCGGGTAAAGGTACAATCGGTATTGAGGTGCCGAACAAAGATCCTCAGATTGTTTCGATGCAGTCGGTAATTGGTTCGCGTAAGTTTCAGGAAAGTAAATACGACCTTCCTGTAGCTTTAGGAAAAACGATTACGAATGAAATATTTATGTTCGATCTTTGCAAGATGCCGCACTTATTAGTTGCCGGAGCAACCGGACAGGGTAAGTCGGTAGGTTTGAATGCGGTCATAACTTCCTTATTATATAAGAAACATCCTTCGGAACTGAAGTTCGTATTGGTTGACCCGAAAATGGTTGAGTTCAGTATTTATTCTTCTATCGAGAAACATTATCTTGCCATGCTGCCGGATGCGGATAAGCCGATCATTACTGACTTTACGAAAGTGATTCAAACGCTGAATTCATTGTGTAAGGAGATGGACGACAGGTATGACCTGCTGATGAAAGCGCATACGAGAAATATTAAAGAGTATAACGATAAATTCATCAACCGTCGCCTGAATCCACAAAAAGGACATAAGTTTATGCCTTATATCGTAGTGATTATTGACGAGTTTGGTGATTTGATTATGACTGCCGGTAAAGAAATAGAACTTCCTATTGCCCGTATCGCTCAAAAAGCCCGTGCGGTAGGTATTCACATGATTATCGCGACTCAGCGTCCGTCAACCAATATTATTACGGGTACGATCAAGGCCAACTTCCCTGCGCGCGTGGCGTTCAGAGTTTCGTCTATGATCGACTCACGTACGATTCTGGATTCTCCGGGCGCAAATCAGTTGATTGGACGCGGAGACTTATTGTTCTCGCAGGGTAACGACATGACACGTGTTCAGTGTGCCTTTGTTGATACACCCGAAGTAGAGCAGATATCGAATTATATCGGCAATCAGGTAGGTTATCCTACGGCATTCGCCCTGCCTGAGTATATCGGAGAAAACGATGGCGAGAAAGTTCCGGGGGCGGTTGATTTATCGGATAGGGATCCGTTGTTTGATGAGGCAGCTCGTTTGATTGTAATACAGCAACAGGGATCAACTTCATTGATTCAGCGCAAGTTCGCTATCGGGTATAATCGCGCAGGACGTTTGATGGATCAGCTGGAAGCCGCAGGTATTGTTGGTCCGTTTGAAGGAAGTAAAGCTCGTCAGGTTCTTTTGCAGGACGAATATAGTCTGGAACAATTATTAAACGCATTGAGAGAAAGATGAAAAATATATTATTGTTGATGATGTTATGTGTTTCGGTCGTTGTATCGGCACAAAACGCTACCTCTATTTTAGATAAGGCGGCTAAAGCCTATGACGATGCGAATGGTGTGAAAGCGGAATTCGCGATGCGTATCCGTTCGGACAAGCACCAGACTACCGAAAGTTTTGAAGGCGAGATTCAGATAAAAGGCAATAAATTCAGTTTGAAAACGCCGGATGTTTTGACTTGGTTCGACGGGAAAACACAATGGACATACATGCTTCGTACAGAAGAGGTAAATGTCTCTAATCCGGACGGAGAAGAACTTCAGTATATGAATCCGGCTTTGTTGTTGAAAAATTACAAAAAAGGATTTGATACGAAGTATAAGGGCGAAAGTACCGCGGCAAACGGAAAATCAGCTTATGATGTAACGCTTATTCCACGAAAAAAGGGAAGCGTAACTCAGGTGGATCTGCAGATAGAAAAACTATCTAATTTCCCTGCAGCTTTGACTGTTGTTTCGAAAGACGGAATGACAAGTACCATACGTATTATGAATATCAAAACAGGATTGAACCAATCGGATGATAGTTTTGTTTTCAATGCGTCTGATTTCCCTGAAGCGGAAGTGATAGATCTTAGATAAAAATAAAATATAAAAACCAGATAGTATGACAACAGAAAAAGTACGTTGCCTGATTGTAGGCTCAGGACCTGCCGGATATACGGCTGCGATTTATGCTTCACGTGCTAATTTAGCACCCGTTCTTTATGAAGGATTGCAACCCGGTGGACAGTTAACCACAACAACTGAAGTGGAGAATTTCCCCGGTTATCCACAAGGAATCACAGGACCGGAAATGATGGAAGACCTGAAAAAGCAGGCAGAGCGTTTTGGCGCTGATATCCGCATAGGAATGGCTACTAAAACTGACTTATCTCAGGCGCCCTATAAAGTGACGATTGACGATGAAAAGGTGATTGAAGCAGATGCCCTGATTATTGCTACCGGAGCTACCGCAAAATATCTCGGATTGGAAGATGAGAAGAAATACGCGGGAATGGGTGTTTCAGCCTGTGCTACCTGTGACGGATTCTTTTACAGAAAGAAAGATGTGGCTGTAGTAGGTGGTGGCGATACCGCTTGTGAAGAAGCCCTTTATCTGTCAGGATTGGCTAAAAAAGTATTCCTGATTGTGCGTAAGCCATTCTTGAGAGCTTCTAAAGTAATGCAAGACAGAGTGCTGAATGCGCCGAATATAGAGGTGCTGTTTGAACATAATGCAATCGGACTTTTTGGAAAAAATGGAGTTGAAGGGGTGCATTTAGTGAAACGTCTGGGAGAAGCGGATGAAGAAAAACTTGATATTGCTGTGGATGGCTTCTTTCTGGCTATCGGACATAAACCGAATTCTGATATTTTTAAACCCTGGATTGAAACGGATGAAGTGGGATACATAAAAGTAGAACCGGGAACGCCGAAAACAAAAGTACCGGGTGTGTTTGCCGCCGGTGATGTGGCCGATCCTCATTATCGTCAGGCTGTAACTGCCGCTGGAACCGGCTGTATGGCTGCTATCGAAGCCGAACGTTATTTAATGAACCAAAAATAAAACCACAAGTATGATGAAGTTCCCGAAAACGATCATTTTAGTACTCAGTTTGGTAACGGTACTTTCTGTTACAGCGCAAAACAAAAGTCAGGTAATCGCGCACCGCGGTTACTGGAATACGAAATCCTCCTCACAGAATTCGCTGAAAGCCTTAGAAAAAGCACATGAAATAAATGTGTACGGCTCCGAATTTGATGTTCATTTAACAGCAGATAATGTTTTAGTGGTATATCATGATGATAGGATCGATGGCAGGCGTGTTCAGGATTTGAATTATGCCGATCTGACTAAAATGAGGTTGTTGAACGGAGAAAAAATGCCCACGTTGGAAGCTTATCTGAAAAAAAGCAAGAAGCTGAATGGGTTAAAACTTATTTTTGAGTTAAAATCGCATGCTACTCCGGAAAGAAATCGTGAGGCTGCCCGTAAATCTGTAGAGATGATTGAGAAGATGGGATTAGGGGAGCGTACGGAGTATATCACTTTTAATCTGGATGCCGGAAAAGAATTTATTCGTATCTCTCCACATACACCGGTTTTTTATTTGAACGGAGAACTGGCACCGGCCGAACTGAAAGAATTAGGTTTTGCCGGTCTGGATTATCATGTGAATGTAATGAGAAAAAATCCGGAATGGTTCGAAGCGTGTAAGGCTTTAGGCCTGAAAACGAATGTCTGGACTGTAAATGAGCCGGACGCGATAAAAGAAATGGCGGATTATGGAGCTGACTTTATAACGACAGATACTCCGGAAGTAGCATTGGATGTTGTAAAATAATAATGACAGCTTTTCTGATGAGGAAATCAGTTTTTTTGTATTTGTTTTGTGCTTTTATATCTTTAAATCTCTATGCCGAAGTTCCCAAAACGGAAATCAGGGCGGTATGGCTCACAACAATCTATGGATTAGATTGGCCGAAACGCCCGGCTAAAACCGAAATGGAATACAAGCGTCAACAACGGGAGTTGTGTGTGCTGCTGGATAGTCTTCAGGAGGCTAATTTCAATATGATATTATTGCAGGTACGATTGCGGGGAGATGTGATTTATCGTTCCGCAATCGAACCTGCTTCTAAAGTGTTTTCAGGGCAGTATGGAGTAATGCCCGGTTATGATCCGCTAACTTTTGCTATTGAAGAATGTCATAAACGAGGAATGGAATGTCATGCATGGTTTGTGACCTTTCCGGTAGGTGCGGAAAAAACGGTAAATGAACAGGGAAAACGCTCCATAGTGAAGCGGCGCCCGGAGTTGTGTAAACGACATAACGGAGAATGGTATCTTGATCCCGGAGTGCCCGAAACACGTACTTATCTGCGTTCCTTAGTTAAGGAACTAATCTCAAATTATGAAGTCGATGGCATTCATTTCGACTATATTCGCTACCCGGAACAGGCGCATCGCTTCCCCGACAAAGCTGTCCATCGTAAATACGGAAAAAATAAATCGCTTGCGGAATGGAGGAGAGATAATATTTCTCTTCTTGTATCGGAAGTCTATGATGATGTGAAAAAACTAAAACCCTGGGTGCAGGTGAGCTCTTCGCCATTAGGTAAGTTTAGTCGTATACCCAAGCATCCGAATGCAGGGTGGACTGCTTATGAAAGCGTTTATCAGGATGTGAGAAAATGGCTGCAGGATGGAAAGCACGATATGATTGTGCCTATGATGTACTATCTGTATAATGATTTCTTTCCGTTTGTAGATAATTGGGTGGAGAATTCGAATGGACGATACATCGTGCCCGGTCTTGGTGCTTACCGGATGGAGAATTCGGAGGGTAACTGGGAACTGAATCACTTGACGGATCAGATAGATTACAGTAGGAGTTTCGGTGCAAACGGTGCCTCATACTTCAGGGCCGATAATGTAATGAATAATGATAAAGGATTATTTAGCGAACTAAAGCATACCTATTATAAATACCCTGCCATGCTTCCCCCGCTGACCTGGCTGAGTAACGAGCAACCCGTTTCTCCTGACGAAATTAAAGTAGAACGGATCGGTAATGAACTGAAACTTTCGTGGGAACAGCCCGAAGGAAGTGAAGCTGCTTATTATACTGTTTATTTTTCACAATCAGATACTCTTCAGACTGAATCTCCCCAATCAATTCTGGCAACCGGTGTAAGAAGCACCGTGCTGTATCTACCCGTGAACGGAACAACCGAACAGGAGTTCAGCTTCTCGGTTTCTGCTTCTTCTAAATACCGCATTGAAGGTATACCCTCGAAGGAAACGTATTATTATTATTCTAACTATTCCAAATAACCGGATATTTCGTTAAATAATGTTTTAGTATATCGTTCGTATACTAAAAGAACCGTATTTTTGTTTCGGATGAAGCAACTACTTAAATATACACTGATTTCTTTACTCGCCGGATTAATTTTTTACGGTGGAGCCGGTGTGAATTGGGTTACTTATTGCTGTAATGAATGCTCTAAAGTAGGTATTCGTGCTGCTGTATCTGAAAGCTGCTGTAGTACACATACGTACAAAAACAAAAAAGACAAACGGGTAGAGGCAGAAGCTAAAGAAACCGGAACTTATTCGTTGGTGCGTGGGCTTCATAATTGTGGCGTTGAACGGGTTAACTTTGAATGGACATCTCTTGAGAATGAACGTTCGCTGACTATCCTGCCGTTTATTACCGATACCTTGTATCATTTATCGTACACTTACTTGCTGACTGATTCGGAACAATCGGCAGGTGTATTTATCGAAGAGGGTGATCCTCCCTCTGCTTTACTTCCCCGAACTTATCTTACCTTACTTACTACGCTTTTAATTTGATTTGCGGAATTTGATTTTCAGGATGTAAATAGGCTTACATCCCGAATTATTGTATGTATCGAATCCAAATCAAATTAAACGTATTTCTATGTTAAAAATAAGACAATCAAGTATTATTCTGTTACTGTTATTTATTTCTTTCTCGGTGTTGGCTGGAAAGAAAATTACCGGTCGCGTGTTAGATAAATCCAATCAGCCTGTGATAGGGGCTAATGTGTATTGGGAAAAAAGCCGGAAAGGAACGACAACCGACCTGGATGGTCGTTTTGAGTTGAATCGTGAAGGAGGAGAAGCACGCCTGGTAGCCAGCTATATCGGTTATACTCCGGCTACTGTAGACGTGGGAGATGCGGATCAGAAAATTGAAATAAGCCTCAAAGGAGAAATCGAACTTCAGGAAGTGGTGGTTAGCGAACGACGGGCAGGAACGATTGCTTCGCGTACAAGCGTGTTGCAAACGCAGAAAATAACTTACGATGAGTTATGCAGAGCCGCTTGTTGTAACCTGGCGGAAAGTTTTGAAACAAACCCTTCGGTAGATGTTTCTTACGCGGATGCGGCTACCGGTGCGCGTCAAATCAAATTGTTGGGACTTTCCGGCACGTATGTGCAGATGCTTACTGAGAACTATCCCAACTTCAGAGGGGCAGCTTCTTTGTATGGGCTTGATTATGTTCCGGGCACATGGATGGAAAGTATTCAGGTTTCTAAAGGAACATCGTCTGTAAAGAACGGTTATGAGGCATTGGCCGGACAAATCAATGTGGAATTTAAGAAACCTCCTACGGCGGATATCTTTTCGGCAAACCTGTTTATTAGTGATGCCGAACGCTATGAAGCGAACGCTGATGCGTCCTGGCATATCAACGATAAACTATCGACAGGGCTTTTTGTACATTATTCAAAAGATAATAACGAGCATGACCGCAATGGCGACGGATTTTTGGATATGCCCTTAAAAGAGCAAGTGAATTTGATGAACAGATGGAGTTATTCTTCCGGCAATTATGTGTCTCAATATGGGGTGAGATACCTGCACGAAGATAGAACCGGAGGACAAATTAATCATTCCGATCAAGGCGAGATACACGACCCTTATCGCATTCACTTCAACACGAACCGCGCAGAATTATTTACCAAGCAAGCATTTATCCTAAATCCAGAGAAAGTGGAAAGTGTAGCCCTTATACTTTCGGGCTCGTACCATCAGCAACTGTCCGATTACGATAAATCACCCTATAATATATACCAAAAGAACCTGTACGCCAGTTTGATGTATGAGAAGGAGTTCTCTAAGGAGCATAGTCTAAGCACGGGGCTTAGTCTGAATCATGATGGTTTTGACGAAAACATAACACTTGCCGGTGTACGTACGCCTTATAACCGGAAAGAAACCGTGCCCGGTGCTTATGTGCAATATACATACAATCTGAATGATAAATTAATCTTGCTGGGAGGCGTAAGGGCCGACTATAGTTCGCTTTACGACTTCTTTGTTACCCCTCGCGTACATGTTAAGTATAATCCGTTTGATTGGTTTCACGTACGTGCTTCGGCGGGTAAGGGATTTCGAACGGCAAACGTTTTGGCAGAAAACAATTTCCTGCTTTCAAGCAGTAGGAAGATGATTATCGCTGATAACCTCAAGCAGGAAGAAGCATGGAATACCGGACTGAACTTGTCGTTTTACGTACCTCTGTTTGGAAAAGAACTGACTTTGAATGGGGAGTGGTATTACACCGACTTTATAAATCAGGTGGTTGTAGATGTAGATAGTGATCCTCACGCCGTAAGTTTTTATAATCTGGATGGCCGGTCGTATTCAAATAGCTTCCAGATAGAAGCTACGTATCCGTTTTTCCGTGGCTTTACGTTGACAGCCGCCTACCGGTATACGGATGCCAAGACCGATTTCCAAAATGCGGCGGGAGAAACTTATCGCCTGAAGAAACCGTTGGTTAGTGACTATAAAGGACTTTTAACCGCGTCTTACCAATCGCCTTTGAAAAAATGGCAGGTCGACCTCACCGGGCAATTCAACGGAGGTGGGCGTATGCCTCAGGCCGATGCCGTAAATCCGCTTTGGGATAAAACGTTTGATCCGTTTACGATTGTAAATGCGCAAATAACCCGCTATTTCCGTACCTGGTCTGTGTATTTGGGATCGGAAAACTTATTTGATTTTGAAATGAAGAATCCGATTATTGATGCCCACAATCCGCGAGGAGATAATTTTGACGGAACGATGGTGTGGGGCCCCGTTCACGGACGCAAAGTGTATATCGGGTTCCGGTTTAATATAAGCAGAGATTAATAACCTTTAAAATAAAACAGTATGAAACGATTAATGGTAGCGTTGGTTTGTGTTATGTGTGCTTGTTCGATTGCCTTTGCACAAGACAAACCCAAAAAGAAAAAAGAAACGGTTACATTCTATGTAGAAGAAATGGAATGTCAGAACTGTGTGAAGAAAGTAGAAAAAAACATTGCATTTGAAAAAGGCGTTTCCGATTTGAGATGCGATTTGTCGGATAGAACCGCCAAGGTGACTTACAATACGTCGAAAACGACCCCGGAGCAATTGGCCGCTGCTTTCAAGAAAATAGGAATGGAGGCTGTGGTAACAGAAGGAGCGGATAAAGACAAAAAATGAAATGTTAATTTTTTATGTGGTTCTATACCCCAAAAAACACATCCTTTATTTTTTTAAGCACATCCTTTATTTTTCAAAAAATAACCTTTATGTTTGAAAAAATAACCTTTATGTTTTTGCTCTCTTTTTATGTGTTGAAAATCAGCGTGATTTAGTTTTGCAAAAAAAACGACGATTTCACCTGTTTTTAACTTAAAATTGCGAAGTGCCGTTTGCTTTGTATCGTATAAAAATAAGAAACGGTTAGCCTCTTTTTTTTGAATTAGATTAACTAATTTGTTTTTAGACAAGTATTGAATCTTTCTTTATATTTGCAAAGCCTCTGTATCAGGGGCTTTGTTTTGTTTTGTACGATGTTGAGATGTATTCATTTAAAAAAAACAGAAATAATATGCAGCGTTTAATGAACTCTATACGTCTTAAGGATATACATCTCTCTAATGTGGGGAAGTAGAAAAAGGATTAGATGGACGAACAGCAACTAATAGAGAGTTGTAGGAAGGGAAATAGGATCGGCCAGAAGGAATTATACGACCGGTTTGCACGCAAGATGATGGGGGTTTGCTATCGTTATGTGAACGATAAAGAAACTGCCTCTGATTTGTTGCAGGATGGTTTTGTAAAGGTCTTTCAGAGTTTGGAGTCTTATTCCGGAATAGGATCTTTTGAAGGCTGGGTTCGTAAAATCTTTGTAAACACGGCATTAGAGTATTTGCGAAAATCGGATGTATTGCGTGAGGCTACTGATTTGGATAATACGGCGGAATTAATTCAACCCGACAGTTCGGTGATTTCAGCTATGACTGCCAATGAATTGATGATGTTAGTACAAGAGCTTCCACCGGGTTTCCGGACTGTTTTTAACTTGTTCGCGATTGAGGGTTATTCTCATAAAGAGATAGGCGATATGCTGAATATAACGGAGAGTACCTCTCGTTCTCAATTTACAAGAGCAAGACAAATGTTACAAAAAAAGGTTAATGCATTGCATTGAAAAATGAAAGAAGATAGAGATAAAATAGATGATTTGTTCCGTTCGAAATTATATGATTTTGAATCGGATGCTCTACCTGATGATGTTTGGGATAAGATAGAAGAGCGCCTTCCAAAGCAACGCTTTTCGATTTCCGCGTCAACAAGGCGGAAGTGGTTTAGTGCCGCTGCCGCTATTGCTCTTCTCGTTTTGAGTGGTACGGTTTATTTTCTTCAGAATGAAACGGTCGATCCTGTTTTAGTTCAGGAGCTCGAACAGAAAACCGAAGAGATAAAGTCTGCCCTCCAAGAGCAGGAACAGCCCGTTTCAGTGATTACTGAACCGGTTTCTGCCGCGATTGCTCAGGTCAGAGAAGAACAAGCACCTGTTTTAAGAAGAGCGGTTGTTCAGTCGGCAGCTGCCGAAATGGTTCAGCCGATTGAAGATACGTTGAGAGCAATGGCGGATGAAGCAGACATACAGCATGAAGAGCATGCAGCAACTACGGAAACCGAAACATTCCAAATAGGGGATTTAGAAGAGGAGGCAGTTGCCGCACCTTTGCTGGATAACGAACCTGAAAAAAAGAAGGAAAAACTGAAACGTTGGAACTTTGGCATGGGAGCAGGTAGTTTTACTGCCGGTTCGAACGACGCTGCCAGTATGTATGCTTTCCGGAACACCACGATGGAAAGCCCCCAGTTAGATTTTTTAAACTCCGTTACCGATAAATTCGGCGAAACACCCAAAACCGACATCAAGCATCGTCAGCCCGTTTCGGTTGGACTGTCGGCAAGCTATATGCTGTCTCCACGATGGTTTTTGATGGCCGGAGTCAGCTATTCTTATCTGTCGTCAGACTGGAAAACGAACGGTACTTACAACTCTAAAACAGAACAACGCTTGCACTTTATCGGTTTACCCGTTTCTTTAGCTTATAAAATAGCCGAATGGAATAACTTTATGTGGTACGCCTCAGCAGGCATTAAGCCGGAATTAAATGTTGCCGGATCGGTTAAGGAGATCAAATATGCAAAAGACCAGATGATGGGTACTCCTGAAAAAAATGACCTGAGGATGAAAGAATTGTATTGGTCTGTAAATGCCGGTACCGGTGTGAGCTACCCGCTGTGGCGTTATTTAAATGCTTTTGTAGAGGTTGGCGCCGGGTATTATTTCGATAACGGCAGCACGATAGAAACAATTCATTCGGATAAACCATTCAATGTCAATCTGAGTTTCGGATTACGTTTAGGATTCTGATAAAACGAAAAATATATTAACGAATAAATTTTAAAAACAAATGAAGAAACTTTTTTTAGGCAGCCTGCTGGCTGTATGTGCTTTGTTGATGACCTCTTGTCTGGACGGAGGAAGTAATGAGAGAAGTGGTGTCGGATATGGAGTAATAGGTTATTCAGAAACCTTTAAGCCGGTTATTAAAACAGGGGGAGTACCTTTCTATGCTGTTGAGGTTGCTAATGCATTCAATAAAACTGAAATTGAAATTAATGACTGTTGTGTTTTTTATTATACATTGAATAGTGATATTCCGGAAAACTCCAGCGAATCTCTTGCTGCAAACGGATACTATACGGTAAGTGTTACTCAATATGCTGATATTCCCAAAGGATACGCAAATTCATTCGTGGATGACACGGCAACTATCATTCAAAACGAAATGACGACCATGTCTATTGATATGAGTAATACGGGTATATTGACAGATAAGAACATTAACATGCTTTTTTTAAGTACGATACACGAAAATTATTTCAAAGATCAGAAACAAGAGCTCCGTTTGTCTTACAACAGAGATCAGGAACCGGAAACGGTGAATGGCGACAAAGTGTATAATTTGTTTCTTCGTGTAATTAAAACCGAAGGAGATAAATCGATTTCGTCTACTCAACAACTGATCAATGCGTTTGATATGAACAGATTCATTCAGGATTTTCAGTACAAAGAAGAACAAGACAGCAAAAAGTCTTTAAAGTATAGAATCAATTTTGCTAATTCCTTTACTAAAGACAGCACCCAGATAAACTGGAAAGCGTCAGACATTATGACTTATACGTTCCCAAAGGAAGAAGAGTGATTTAAGACTGATATTTCATAGCGCAAATAAAGAAAAGAGAATAACCGATTATCCGGTTGTTCTCTTTTTTATTAACTTTGTAGTCAACTTTTTAAAATAGTGTGATCACTTAATGCAAGAATAATGAGAATTGAAAAAAAAATATACGGATTGCTTTTGCTGTTATTGCCTTTGTTGGCTGTTTCGTGCTTAGATGATGGGGGCAATCGGATAACGTTGGCTGCTCAGCCGGCCGTTCTGAAGCTGGCTTCGGATGGTAAAAAAGCATTGTTGCTTAAGGGGGGCGATATGATCCATGCGGAAAACTTAGAGACCAACCCTAATCTGGAAGTGGGCGATTGCCTGTTGGCAGACTTTGTGTTGGATTATTCTGACGCGCAAAACATTAAAGATAGTGTTGTTGTTGATTATTACACAGGAGAAATTTCGAATCTTACCCAATTAGCAAAAAATCCGTTGTACCCGGCTCTTTCTGATACCAGCAAGGTGGTCTGGACCGAAAAAACGATTACAAACATTTATGAGAAGAGCGTTTTGTTGGAGGACAATTTGTTCTTATTTACGGACCATTCTATACGGTTTGATATAAAAGGGTTGCAGTTTTCATACGATAAAGAAAGCGGACCGGAAGTAGAAAAGGACGGAAGTCGAATATACGACATTTATTTTCGTATTTTAGGGGATTCGACAAGTACACAGAAAGAAATTAAGTATAATGTTTTGGCTTTAGACTCGCTGATTCATTATCAAGCTCCGATAGAACAAGCAGCAGGAAAAGACAGCCTGAATTTTAGAATTAATTATCTTTCGGCCGTGAAGAATGATTCGACAGGTGCGTGGAAAGCATCGCGGACATACACCATTTTATTGCCGAAGAAATAAAACGAATGATCAGACGGAATGTTTAAAGACGTGTTTAAATGTGTAATAGCCCTCATATCCCAACCTGCCAAGGCCTGGGAGGATTTGAGTGAAGAACAAGCCGAAGAAAATGAAAAGTTTTTTTCCAACTATATCTACCCATTGATTGCATTGGTAGCCATTGCCGCGTTTGTAGGTATTTTGTTTACCCGGAAAGAATTTGATGTGGAGATGGCACTTAAATCTTCTGTCAATTCGCTGGTTTCCGCTTTGGGTGGATTTTTCTTAGGTGCTTATGTGTTGAATGAACTGTGGGTTGGTGTGTTTAAGCGTGAGAAAGATATTAAGCTATGCCAGCGGTTTGTGGGCTATTCTTCGGCATTATTGTTTGTGTTGGCAATTGTTTTAGCCCTATTGCCGGAATTTTTCTTCCTGAAAATATTTATGCTCTATACGGTGTATATTATATGGGAAGGAGCGGCGCCTTATATGCAGGTACAAGATGATGAACGTATGAAGTTTGTCGGGATCTCGTCGGCAGTTGTGTTATTAACACCTGCGATAATAGAAATTATTCTGGTGATGTTGATGCCCGGACTTCGCTTTTGATTGAAAAAAAGTAATGAAAGAAAAGATCAGCAATAATATATTGATAAAAAATAAACGGGCAACCTTCGACTATGAACTGCTCGACAGCTTTACTGCCGGAATTGTACTGACAGGAACAGAAATTAAATCTATCCGTCTGGGAAAGGCAAGTTTAGTTGATACCTTTTGCTTGATCGAAAGAGGTGAGCTATGGGTGAAAAATATGTATATAGCGGAATACTTCTATGGTACATACAATAATCATTCGGCGCGTCGGGATCGTAAATTGCTGCTGACAAAAAAAGAATTGCGAAAGATTGAAACGGCAGCAAAAAATAATGGATTTACCATCATACCCACTCGTATGTTTATCAACAATAAAGGGTTGGCAAAGGTGGTGATAGCTATTGCAAAAGGTAAAAAAGAATACGATAAAAGAGATTCTATTAAAGCTCGTGATGATAAGCGGGAAATGGACCGGGCCTTTAAACGGTGAAAAATGAACAAGGTTATTGACAGAATTTGGTCTTGTGTTAAAAAAGCGTTACCCAAGGCGGGAAAAACATGCCTGTGGTTGTTTAAAATAATTCTGCCGATCTCTCTTCTGGTGAGGTTGTTGCAGTATTCCGGTGTATTGGGTGCGATTTCCGAATTTTTTTATCCCGTGTTTTCACTGATAGGATTGCCGGGAGAGACTGCTATTGTGTTTATCACAAGTCTCTTCACGCCTTTGTATGCTCCGATCGCATTGATCACTTCGATGTCTTTGGGGGTACGTGAGGCAACGATTCTCGCGCTGATGTGTTTGTTGGCACATAATTTGATTGTAGAATCGTCGATTCAGGCAAAAACAGGATCATCCTTCTGGGGAATAACAACATTGCGCATTTTTATGAGCTTTGTTATTGCTTTTACGCTCAACTGGATTATGCCGCAGGAAGGCTGGGGCGTAGTTGCGACAACGCAGAGCGCGGAGGTTTGTGAATCTCTATCGCAAGTGTTTCTTTTGTGGTTTACGTCATCGTTGCAGGTCGTATTGACAATTACGGTTATCGTTACTGCCTTAATGTTGTTGCATTATTTGCTTGTAGAATTTAACTTGTTGAACCGTATATCCTCTTTTTTGTCTCCCTTCATGACTGTGTTCGGATTGCCCAAAGACACGGCGTTTTCCTGGTTAGTCGGAAATCTGGTGGGCTTGGCTTACGGAGGTGGAATTATGGTTGAACAAATGGAAGAAAAGAAGCTCACACGGGAATCCGGCAGGCTTCTGAACATACATCTGGCGATATCGCACTCCTTATTGGAAGATACGCTTATTTTTGTGGCAATAGGAATTCCTATTTTATGGATTATTATTACACGGCTTCTTTTTGCGGTAGCCGTTGTATGGCTTCGCAGAGGCTATGATTATTTTAAAATGAGTAAGCTTAAACATTCTTATGAATAAGAAAAGATTTATAGAGTTATTAAAAGAGCGTATATTGATTCTGGACGGTGGCATGGGGACCATGATCCAGGGGTTTAAACTGAAGGAAGAAGATTATAGAGGAGAGCGTTTCGCGGATTACCCTACTTCTTTGAAGGGGAATAATGATCTGCTTTGCTTAACTCGCCCTGACGTTATTAAAAATATCCATCGTCAGTATCTTGACGCAGGAGCTGATATTTTTGCAACGAATACTTTTAACGCGACTAAAATATCGATGGCAGACTATTCCATGCAGGAGTATGTCCGCGAAATGAATATAGCTGCGGCTACTTTGGCAAGAGAAGTAGCCGATACGTATATGGCAGAATATCCCGGTCGCGAAATTTTTGTGGCCGGCTCAATCGGACCGACAAACAAGACTGCTTCTATGAGTCCGGATGTAAGTAATCCTGCTTATCGGGCAGTCACTTATACCGACTTGTACGAATCCTATAAAGAGCAAGCAGAAGCTTTGATAGACGGAGGGGTAGATATTCTTTTGTTTGAAACGACTTTCGATACACTGAACGTAAAGGCCGGACTCGAGGCGGCGGAAGTTGCCCTGAAAGAAAAGGGGAAAGAGCTACCGATCATGCTTTCGTTGACTTTGGCAGCCCAAGGTGGACGCACTTTTTCCGGTCAGACACTGGAAGCTTTTCTGGCGTCAGTTCAACATACACAAATTGTCAGTATTGGCTTGAATTGTTCGTTCGGAGCTTCAGATATGAAGCCTTATTTGCAAGAATTAGCTCAGAAGGCTCCTTATTTTATCAGTGCCTATCCGAATGCCGGTCTGCCGAATAGTTTCGGTGAATATGATGAAACTCCCGAAACAATGGAAGGACATGTAAGCGCCTTCATCGAAGAGGGACTGGTAAATATTATCGGAGGTTGTTGTGGAACAACGCCTGCGCATATTGGAAAATATCCAGCCATGATAAAAGGGGCTACACCCCATACGCCTGCCAAAAAACCGGATTGTTTGTGGCTATCCGGCATGGAACTGTTGGAAGTTAAGCCGGAGAATAACTTTGTCAATATAGGTGAACGTTGTAATGTGGCCGGATCACGTAAGTTTCTTCGCCTGATCAAGGAAGGAAATTACGAAGAAGCACTAACAATAGCGAGAAAGCAGGTTGAAGACGGTGCCCAGGTGATCGACGTAAACATGGACGACGGTATGCTCAACACCGAAAAAGAAATGGTGACCTTCCTTAACATGATGGCTTCTGAGCCGGATATAGCCCGGGTTCCTGTTATGGTCGATTCTTCCAAATGGAGTGTTATTGAACAAGGCTTGATGTGTTTGCAAGGAAAGAGTATTGTAAACTCGATCAGTTTGAAGGAAGGAGAAGAAGAGTTTCTTTCTCATGCCAGGCGTGTAAAGCAGTTAGGAGCTGCTGTTGTTGTGATGGCATTTGATGAAGTGGGGCAAGCAGATGTTTTTCAGCGTAAAATAGAAGTCTGCGAACGGGCGTATCGTTTGTTAGTTGATAAAGCAGGTTTTAACCCTCAGGATATTATTTTTGATCCGAATATATTAGCCATTGCCACAGGTATAGAAGAGCACAACGGGTATGGCTTAGATTTTATTCAGGCTACAGAATGGATTAAAAAGAACCTCCCCGGTGCTAAAGTGAGCGGTGGAGTAAGTAATCTATCTTTCTCATTCCGTGGAAATGATTATGTGCGTGAAGTGATGCACTCTGTATTCCTTTATCATGCTATAGCCAAAGGTATGGATATGGGAATTGTGAATCCGTCCGGTGCTGTGATATACGACGATATAGAACCCGAATTCCGTAAACTTGTAGAAGATGTAATTCTTGCCCGTAGGCCGGAAGCCGCCGAAGAACTGATTGTGTTCGCTCAGAATCTTCATCAGGAAAAAAACGGTGTAGCGGAAGAACGGCACGAAATTTGGAGAGAACTCTCATTAGACGAACGTCTGGAATATGCACTGATAAAGGGAGTGGGAGATCATCTTGAAGAAGACCTCAAAGAAGCTTTAGAAACCTATCCACGTGCGGTAAATATTATTGACGGTCCGTTAATGAACGGCATGAATAAGGTCGGCGATCTGTTTGGTGCCGGAAAAATGTTTTTACCTCAGGTGGTGAAAACCGCTCGTACGATGAAAAAGGCAGTAGCAATTCTTCAACCTGCCATTGAGGCGGAAAAGACTGTGGGAGGAAGTGTAAAAGCCGGGAAAACGGTCTTTGCTACCGTGAAAGGAGATGTGCATGATATTGGAAAGAATATCGTTTCAATCGTTTTGGCATGCAATAACTACGAGGTTATAGATCTTGGTGTTATGGTGCCTGCGGAAACAATAATAAAGAAGGTGATAGAAGAAAAACCGGACTTTGTAAGTCTATCCGGATTGATTACTCCTTCCTTGGAAGAAATGGCACATGTGGCGAAAGAAATGCAAAAAGCAGGTCTTTCCGTTCCTATTATGGTAGGAGGAGCCACAACATCTAAACTGCATACAGCAGTGAAGATCGCTCCTCATTACGATCATCCTGTTATTCATTTATTGGATGCTTCTCAAAATCCTTTGGTTGCCGCTAAACTACTAAATCCGGATACACGGGAAGAATATACCGAGTCTATAAAAAAGGAATACGAGACGTTAAGAGCATCGTTGCAAGATAAGAAAGAAGAGCTTATCCCACTTTCGGAAGCAAGATCGTTGCCTCAAAAGATTGACTGGTCTGCTTATAATCCGGTGAAACCAAATCAGATGGGTGTGCATGTTATTCCTGCTATTCCGTTAGAAGATATTATTCCATATGTACACTGGAATTTCTTTTTCAGCGCCTGGCGATTAAGCGGACGGTATGCCGAATTAGCTTATTTGCACGATTGCGATGCTTGTCGTGCGGAGTGGCTGAATAAATTTGAAGGCAAGGAAAGAGAAAAAGCTGAGGAAGGAATGAAATTGTTTACTGATGTAAAGAAGTTGCTTGACCGTTTAGTACTGATGAAGGTTGATTACTGTCGGGCGATCTACGGTTTCTTTCCTGCGTCGAGTGAGCATGATATGATTCGTTTGGGCGATATGGAAATACCTGTACTTCGGCAGCAAGCGAAAAAGAAAGATCGGGAAGATTATAAGTCTTTGGCTGATTATGTAATGCCGGCTTCAGAAGGACGAACGGATTACGTTGGAGCTTTCGTTGTGACGGCAGGTGCCGGAGCCGACAAACTTCAGGCGGAATTTGAGGCGGAAGGAGATACATACAGCGCGATGTTATTGCAAAGTTTAACAGACCGTTTGGCTGAAGCTGTAGCCGAGTACCTACACGAAAAGGTACGTAAAGAATTTTGGGGCTATGCCGCTGATGAGGAGCTGACCATTCCTGATCTGTTCCGGGTGAAGTATCAAGGTATTCGTCCTGCGGTAGGATATCCTTCCCTCCCGGATCAGTTGCAAAATCATTTGTTAGACGAACTGCTGGATATGTCTCGTATTGGAGTGACATTAACAGAAAACGGAGCTATGCTTCCAACTGCTACGGTTAGCGGTTTATATTTTGCCCATCCCGAGTCACAATATTTTATGATCGGAACAATAGACGAAGAGCAGTTGAAAGAATATGCGTCTCGTCGGGGTTATACAATTGAACAAACAAAACGTTTGTTGAGCCGCAATGTTCCTTTAGCCTAATTGGTTTGAAATATACCAAAAGCCCGTCATTCCGGTCTTAATCGGAATGACGGGCTTTTACATTTCTATACGCTTGTTACCCTTTTATCATTGTCAGCAACATTTTAAAAGGCTTTACAGCCTGAAGCGCATGTGGAATGTTGGCAGGCATGATGATTGTTTCGCCCTGTTTCAATAAATTGGGCTTGCCACCGATGCGGATTTCTACCTCACCTTCGAGAACTTGCACCATAGCATCGAAAGGAGCGGTATGTTCTGTTAATCCCTGTCCTTCGTCGAAGGAGAATAAGGTGATATTTCCTGCCGCATTCTTCAATATTTGTTTACTAATTACTCCACCTTTAGAGTAATCTATCATTTCGTCTAATTTTAGGATAGTTCCTTTGCTAAACAGTTCATTCATAGTCTTAATGTTTTATCTATTAATATTTACGATAAAGATAATACCTTTTGGCGTCTTGAATTTGTATCTATTGTTACATCCTTTTTAATTAAATAATTAACTTTGCGAGCATTACGAAAAATTGAAAGTTAACGACCATGAATAAACTGATCCTTTCTGTCCTGTTTCTTATGTCTTTAGTGCTGGGCGTTTCCGCTCAGGGAAAAGCTCCTAAATGGATGGATAAAAGCCGTAAGGCAGTTGTGAAAATTACTACATTCGATAATGATAACCGACAATTACATTCCGGAACCGGTTTTTTTGTTTCGGAAAATGGTGAAATCCTTGCCTCTTATTCGTTACTGAAAGGAGCCGCGAAAGCACAGGCCATTGATGTTGACGGAAAAACCTATCCGATTGACCGTATATGGGGAGCCGACGAAATGTATGATGTGATTCGTATGCAGGCAACTACATCCAAAAAGGTTGCTTTTCTTCCTTTAGCAAAAGAACCGGCAGTGGTTGGAAATCCGGTTTATCTGATGCCTTTCTCTACGGATAAAAAAATAGAATTCAAGGAAGGACAAATTAGTGAAGTGAGCAAATTGAAAGACTCGTATGGTTATTATAAGGTGTCATTTCCGCTGACTACTCAGGAAGTGAATTCTCCTGTGCTATTGGCAACCGGTGAGGTTCTTGGTTTGGCACAGGAAGATGCTTCGGGTAAGAATGAAGAATCGTATGCCGTTTCTGCCGGTTATGTGCAAAATCTACGCGTTTCTTCCACAGATCTATTAGGCTCTACCTATAATAAGATAGCGATAAAAAAAGCATGGCCGGAAAGTGTGGATCAGGCGGTAGTTGCTTTGTTTTTAGTACGCACCATGCAAACACCGCAACAATATCTTGAAACATTAAACGATTTCATCACGTTTTTCCCTTCTTCACCTGATGGCTATACAAACAGAGCTTCTCACTATGCAGCAAACCGGAAAGCATTAGCCGCTTCTCAGTCTGAGGAATCAATTTATCTGGATAAGGCATTGGAAGATATAAATACGGCCGCTCGTTATGCTGAAAAACCGGGAGAGGTTCACTTCAACCGGGCGAAACTTATATTTGATATTGTAGCGATGGACACAACGATAGCTAAACCGGAATGGACCATGGATGCAGCCTTGCAAGCCGTTAATGAGGCTATTGCCCAGGAAGATATGACCGCTTACCGCCAGTTGCAAGGGGATATCTGTTTTTATCAGCAGAAGTTCGGAGAGGCTTATGATGCCTACATGAAGATAAATGAATCGGAAATGGCTACTGCCGAATCCTATTATATGGCTGCAAAGGCAAAAGAAAACACGACAGGCTTTAATATAGGAGATGTGATTGCCTTGCTGGATAAAGCGATAGAGAAAACCGGAACTCCTCCCGGTGCTGCCGCGGCAACTTACCTGCTTGAACGGGTAGAGTGGAAGATGCAGTTAATGATGTATCAGGAAGCAATAGCAGATTATGATTTGTATTATCAAGCCGTAGGAGGTAGGGTAGAGGCGCCTTTCTACTATTACCGTGAACAAGCGAAATTCCGTGCCGGCGATTTAACCGGCGCATTGGCCGATATTCAGGAAGCCATCCGTTTACAGCCTTCTCCTGATCATTTGGCGGAAGAGGCCTCTGTTTATATCCGTATGGAAGATTATACCAAAGCGTTGGAGAGTTTGGAAAAAGCATTGGCTTTAGCACCCGATTTTGGTTCTTGCTACCGTTTGAAAGGAATTTGCTTAGTTCGTCAAAACAAGAAAAATGAAGCTTGTGAAGTTTTCAATAAAGCCAAAGAATTAGGCGATCCGTTAGCAAACCGACTGATCCGTGAGCATTGCAAGTAAGGGCACGTTCTCAATGAAAAAATTATAATACTATATAAAAAAAAAGATATCCTTTATTTTTCCAAAAATAAAGGATATCTTTTTAAAAATAAAGGATGTATTTTTCGGGGTGTTTTATGCGTTGATTATCAACGCTATTTTTTGGCCGAAAAAGCCTGATTTTCCCCTTTTCGAAAGTGTGTTTTACTCCTAATAAATCTCTTTTGCGATTTGTCTAACGCTCTCTGTTGCCATCATCGAGTAGAAGTGGATGCTCGGAACGCCATACGCAATCAGTTCTTTGCATTGTTGAATTCCCCATTCAACACCTACCGCCTTTGCTTCATCGTCGTTCTTGCATTTTCTTAGTTCGCCGGCCAACGGTTCCGGAATGTCTGATCTGAATATACGTGGCAATACGGTTAGTTGATTCTGAAACACAATCGGTTTGACTCCCGGAATAATCGGTATGGTAATTCCTTCTGAGCGAAGGCGCTCTACGAAATCGAAGTATTTCTGATTGTCGAAAAACATTTGTGTTACGAGATAGTCCGCCCCGTTACGCACTTTTTCTTTAGCATAGAAAATATCAGAATCCATATTGGGCGCTTCCTCATGCTTTTCCGGATAGCAAGCCATTCCGTAGGAAAAAGGTGTTTCGTTGGCTTCGAATGCCGAACCATCCACCGCGATGCCCCGATTGAAATTGTTTACCTGCTCCTGAAGCTCTGTGGCATAGTTGTGATATAAATTAGGGTCGGTTGTCGGCTCAAGTGTTTTTATATCTCCCCGCAGTAAAAGCAGGTTGTAAACACCCAGAAAATTCAGGTCGATCAACGCATATTCCGTTTCGTCTTTGGTAAACCCCTTGCAAATTATATGCGGAATAGCCGGTATCTTGTATTTGTTCTGTATGGCAGACGCGATAGCTACCGAACCGGGGCGTTTACGCACGTTTACGCGCTGAATGGTATGGTCGGGAAGTGTTTTGTATATATTTTCACTGTGATGTGAAGTGATATTGACATATTTGGGATCAAATTCCAGTAATTTATCAATTACATTGTAAACTTTCTGGATGCTGTTGCCTTTCAAGGGCGGGAGTATTTCGAACGAAAACGCTGTTTTTTTGCTGTTATTTATAAGCTCAATTACTTTCATATTCTAATAAATTTTCAGGCAAATGTAACGATTATACTTCTAAATAGCGTACATTTGTAAATGTTAAATCATAGAACGATGAGATATGGAAAATGTTAACTGGTCTGATCTGTCATTCGGATATATGAAGACTGACTACAATGTGCGGTGTTGTTATCGTAATGGAAAATGGGGAGAACTGGAAGTTTCATCCTCCGAAATAATCAATATCCACATGGCCGCTACCTGCCTTCATTATGGACAGGAAGCTTTTGAGGGATTAAAGGCTTTTAGAGGCAAGGATGGGAAGATTCGTGTCTTCCGTATGGACGAAAACGCAAAACGTATGCAGTCGTCAAGTCGTGGCATTATGATGGCTGAATTGCCTGTAGAGATTTTTGAAGAAGCTGTGCGAAAAGTTGTGAAACTAAACGAACGCTTTATTCCCCCCTATGAAAGTGGTTCTTCTTTGTACATTCGCCCGTTATTAATCGGTACGGGAGCGCAGGTTGGTGTTAAGCCTGCCGATGAGTATCTGTTCGTTGTATTTGTAACACCCGTAGGCCCCTATTTTAAAGGTGGGTTTAAAACATCTCCTGTATGTATTATGCGCAATTATGACCGTGCCGCACCTCATGGCACAGGCACAATTAAGGTGGGTGGAAACTACGCCGCCAGCATGGTTGCCGGAGATAAGGCACGCAAAGGAGGCTATGCGGCTGTTCTTTACCTTGATCCGAAGGAAAAGAAATATATTGATGAGTGCGGACCGGCCAATTTCTTCGGTATACGTGGAAACAGCTATATTACGCCGGCGTCTCTTTCCATATTACCGTCTATCACAAATATGAGTTTAATACAGATTGCTCAGGATATGGGGCTTACCGTAGAGCGTCGCCCGGTTCCGATTGAAGAGTTATCTACTTTTGACGAGGCTGCCGAATGTGGAACAGCGGCAGTGATTGCTCCGATCTCGCAAATCGACGATCTGGATGAAAACAAATCCTATGTTTATTCTAAAGAAGGAAACCCCGGGCCAATATGCGAACGTTTATATAATAAACTTCGCGGTATTCAGTATGGCGATGAACCGGATGTTCATGGTTGGGTGAGAATTATTGAATAGAAAAACAGTATAGAATAAAAAAACGAGGATGGGCTAAAATGAATAGCGCATCCTCGTTTTTTTATGGTGTTGCCTGTCGATCAGAAAATAGGGAAAAGATAGGCCAGCTTAACACTCAGTACTTGGGGAGATGATTTGGCAAAGTAGTCAACGTCGCCTTTGCTGTTGCTGAAGATATCGCCCAACCCGTAATAATAACGCCCTTCCAGACTGAAGGTGCCCACGCCCGTTCTTAATTCAAACCCCGGACCTCCACAAAGTCCCCAGGAGAAGTTATACTGTACCGGTAAATTATGCTGTTTGGTAACCAAACCTTCTATAGCAGCCTCATCAATACGTTGAGAAGTGCTTTCGCTCAGTAAATAACTTATTTTGGGCCCCAAGTTAATAAAGAAACGAGCTCTTTTACCTCCGAAATAAATATGTGTAAGAAAAGGCAGTTCCAGGTAATTGAGCGTGCGGGTGTATTGGTAGTCTTTATCCGGAAAATCTTCGAAATCTTCATCCCAACCGTTTTGGCTGTAATTAATTTCCGCTTGCAACCCGATGTGATTCTCCGTGTTCCATCGCGCCATGATCCCTCCGGTAAAGCCCATTAACTGTTTTGTTTTTACTTTCGGAGCAAAAGAAATGGACGAAAAATTCGTTCCGAACGATGCTCCGATATAAAGTTCCTGTTTGAATGGGGTTTGCGCCTGAGCAATTGCGAGTGCTAACACCCCGAAAAGGATAAGTATGATCTTGTTTTTCATAGTTCTACATCTTCACGACTTATTGAAAAATCTTTCTTGTAATGCACCAGGAATAAGTGCGTGTTTATGAAACCTCCCCAGTTATTAACCCGATGAAAATCGAAGTTGGTCTGTAGGCTTTTGTACCTGATCTTGGGCAGATGGTCTTCAAAATTAGTCCCGTATTTATTCAACGCGGAGAAGAAATACATGCCCGTGTCAAATCCAAGTATTCCGTATTTAGGGAAAGAGTTGATCAGCGGTTTCGAAAACCAGGTTTTGTATCTTACGTAAAAATCATGAATGTCCGGAGACAGATTATCTGCGTAAAAATAGGAATAGATATGTGTGTTCAGTGCGAAAAAGTCGTCTAAACAATCCCGTGTGTAGGTTTGCCATTCAGGATAACCGTATAGCGTCAAACCATATTGCGGTTTTTCATCCGCAATGCTCCTGAGGCTTGTTCTTATTTTGTTTAACGCGTCGAGTGAACCGGAATAGGGTATCACCACATTTCGTTTCGTGCTGTCGAGCAACGCGGTAATATCAGAAGAAAAAGTTTCCTGTTTCCAGTTGCAATCAACGTACGATCTGTTACGCGAATCCAACTCCGCTTTCAATGTTTTGATGTAATCTGTTTTATTGTCTTTATCGTGCGTATTAACCAGAATAATATTGGCATCAGCAAATTGTCTGTTACATAGCTGGGCAGCTTTTGCGTAAATATACGAATGCGGTGTGTTTACCTGAAAAACAGATGCGTTGGAAAGCACATCGTCATTTCTTGAATTAAAAGGAATGATGTACTTGATGTCATGCTTTTTCGCAAATTCGGCAATCAGCGCGATCTGGTCATTCTGCACGGCTCCTATAATTAAGTTAGCCTCTTTCAGCTCATTGTTTTTAAGGATTTCCTTTGTTTTTTTTGTTCCCGATTCTGTGTCGTAAACGGAAAGCATAATCGATACGCCGTTATTCTTCAGGCTATCAATGGCTAACAGCAAACCTTCGTAATATTCAATAAAACGGAGCGACGCGTCGGTACGTACACTTTCATTCGCTTTGAAAGGAAGCAAAAGGGCAACCTTTACCATATTGACACGGTCTATCGTTTTAGGAGCGGTAAGTAAAGCATTCACCTCTTTTTCCCGGGGAGGAGTAAGGGTGCTCACTACGGTTTCTTCAGCCTGTACAGGGATTTTTAATATCATGCCTGCTTTAACACCATTTTTCAGTCGTGGGTTCCTCTCGGTAAGTTCCGTGCTGGAAACATTGAACTTCCGGCATATACTGTACATGGTTTCTTTCCGCTGAACGCGGTATTCAATTTCTTTTGTAATTGTTTTTATCTCTGTGGTAGGCAGATCGTCAATACTGATCGGCGGTATCCGGATAATTTTGCCAATGGTAAACGTTTCTACGGAAAGTCCCGGATTAGCCTTGACGATGTTTGTTGCCGGAATATTGTATTTTACCGTTAAGGAATAGAGCGTTTCTTTGGGTTGAATGGTGTGATAGGTATAAACATCGTCGGGCTTAATGTCGGATTTGGAAGAGGCTTCCTTTTGAGGAATAATAAGTATCGCACCGGCTTTTATTGATTCCTGACTGCCCGGATTTAGCTTGTAAATATCGCTCTCGCTTACCCCATACATGGTGGCGATGGAATAAACAGTTTCTCCACGTTCAATGGTGTGATGAAATATATTACTTTGCGAAACGTTGTTATTAGAGACCGGTTTATCCTGTTGGGAATAGCCGGAGTGCAGAGATAAACTTAATAAAAATAAGAGTATATTTATACGTATCTTGTTCATTTGCTGAAAGGATTATTTAAGGCAAAGATAGTGTAAGTCCATATAAAATACTAATTTTGGAAACTAATTACGGGAGTCCGATATGTTTAAAAGAAGATTAATAAGTTCAGGAATTTTAATCATTTTATTACTGGTTTCTTATAATGTATATGCCCAATATACGATAACGGGGGGAACAGGAACCCCTATGCTGGCCGAACCCAATACAGGAAATGACATAGATGTGTATTTGGTTTATGGCATGAGCGGGGTTGAGATCGGTTATTCTTCCTCCTCTTCTTCGCATCAGTGGTTTCGGTATAAATCAAAAGCACTGGAGGCCGAACCGGTAACTGCCCAACAGAATGGTACAACATCAGTAATAAGTAATCCGGAAGAAGGATACGGTTATTTTGTGAAAGAAACCTCCGGATTCACTAAATACGTCTGGCTTATTGATTACAGTAAATACAAAGCGGAATTGAACAACCTCCGCGTCTCAGGGATAAAGGATGATTGCGGACAAGTGAAATTAGAGGGCGATGGAAAACTCGAGCCGATGTATTATTATACACCGCGCGGAACGAAAATGGAGTTGGTTCGTTTGTTTGAATTAAAATACAATACAGAAGAATTGCGGCAGGATGATCTGTCAACAACAATTATCCCCATACAAAAAACGGATACGATAAAGGGCTACCCATTCGGGCGTAATATAAGTGCCCCTTATACGGATACGGAATTTACGCTGAAGGGAGATATGTTTGCCCGTCATTTTAATATGGAGCAACAGGTTACCTCCGAATGGTATACCACAACTGCCTTGTTGGTAGCTGTAGACACAACATATATTGATAATGGTGATGGCGGTGCGAAAATTCTGGAGGATGGAATCTTTTCGGCACCGCTCGATGTGCGTTTTACCGCTGTTGCGAATGAACCGGTGGCAAATGCTTTTACCTGGAAGATATACAGCAAAACAGACCCATTGCAAAATCCGGCTATTTACCGGGGCAGTGAGGTTGAACATTTATTTGATCGTGAGGGAACATTCGCCATTGAATTGCAGGTGTTGGATAGAACAGGACAGTGTGAAACCGTTTTGTCTGATTATGAAATAACGATCAGTGAATTTTATTGGGATGCTCCGAATGTGTTTTCACCCGGAGCATCGCCCGGTATCAATGATGAGTTTAAGATAAGGTATAAATCAATTACCTCGTTCAAAGGTTGGATATTTAACCGTTGGGGTAATGAAATGTTTTATTGGACCAATCCTGATTTAGGATGGGATGGAAAAAAAGGAGGTAAATATGTGGCACCCGGTGTATATTTTTATATCTTAGAAGCAAAGGGCTCGGACGGCAAAACACATAAAAAGAAAGGAAGTATAAGTATACTTCGATCAAAAACAGAAAGAAATGAAATTATTGAATAAAGAAAAATTTAGTTGTCTGGCAGGAACTTTTATTTGTCTCTCTGCCTGTGTTTCATTAGGATCTAATGATTCGCTTAAAATAGATGGCAGAACTAATAATGCAACTGTTGAGGGTGTCTCTCAGGCAATCACGATGAACCCGGAAATACCCGCTTCGGTTATGTTTTGTGGTGACAAGATCGACCTGACCCGCTATAATATGCACGAAGGTTTAGACCGGGAATTAGCCAGTTTCACTTACTTTCATTCAACTACAATGTTGTTGATAAAGCGTGCGAATCGTTATTTCCCGATAATAGAACCAATTTTGAAAGCAAACGGAATTCCAGATGACTTTAAATACTTGGCTGTGATTGAAAGCCATTTAGATCCGCAGGCATCTTCTCCTGCCCGTGCCGTAGGTATGTGGCAATTGTTGGAAGGAACGGCAAAAGATGAAGGATTGGTTGTTCTCGGGACGGTTGATGAAAGAAGGCACGTTGTAAAATCAACAGAAGCTGCCTGCCGTTATCTGAAGAAAGCATACGCTAAATATAATAGTTGGACGGATGTGGCCGCTTCGTATAACGCGGGCATGGGTCGCATCTCCGGAGAGTTGCAGAAGCAGAGTGCGGATAGTGCCCTTGATCTTTGGTTGGTTGAGGAAACTTCTCGCTATGTGTATAGAATGATGGCGATCAAACAGATTTTTGAAAACCCGACGAAATATGGTTTTGTTCTCAAAGCCGAGGATTTATATAAGCCTATCCGGATGAATCAAGTCAAAGTTACTGCCGATATTCAGGATTTGAGCGCGTTCGCGCAGGAACAAGGTATAACGTATGCCGACCTGAAACGATTTAACTCGTGGTTGAGAGACCGTAAATTAGTGACAGGAGGTAAAACATATTATATAGATATTCCGGAAAAGGAGGATCTGTTTTATAAAACGCCGAATACAGTTGTGCATGACCCTCGTTGGGTTACGAAATAGGATGATTTAGAACAATGAATGATAACACTGCTTTAGAAGAAGGGCTGATTTCCGTATTAGGCGCCCGGGTTCATAATTTAAAAAACATAGATGTCGATATACCGCGCAACAAATTGTCCGTCATAACCGGAATGAGTGGGAGTGGTAAATCGTCGTTGGCTTTTGATACGATCTTTGCCGAAGGACAGCGACGTTATATTGAAACGTTTTCTGCCTACGCGCGTAATTTTCTGGGAAATATCGAAAGACCGGATGTCGATAAGATCACAGGTTTAAGTCCTGTAATCTCTATCGAGCAAAAGACAACAAACAGAAATCCCCGTTCAACCGTCGGAACTACAACAGAGATCTACGACTTCTTACGCTTGCTCTACGCCAGAGCCGGAGAAGCCTACTCGTATCTGAGTGGGGAGAAGATGGTGAAATATACCGAAGAACAGATACTTGATCTGATTCTCGAACATTATAAAGGAAAGAAAACCTATATCCTTGCCCCGGTTGTCAGAAATCGTAAAGGGCATTACAAAGAACTCTTTGAGCAGATACGCAAAAAGGGCTTTCTGAACGTTCGTGTGGATGGCGAATTGCGTGAGATAATTCACGGCATGCGTCTGGATCGTTATAAAATGCACAGTGTAGAAGTGGTAATCGACAAACTGGTAGTCTCCGCCTCTGATGAAAAACGATTGAAAGACAGTGTGCGTATAGCGATGAAACAAGGAGATGGCTTAATCCTTCTACTTGATGCCGATACCAATGAGGTGCGACATTACAGTAAACGCTTGATGTGCCCTATAACCGGACTATCTTACAGTGAGCCGGCGCCGCATAATTTTTCATTTAATTCACCTCATGGTGCTTGCCCGAAATGCAAAGGGCTCGGTGTGGTTAATCTGTTAGATATGGAAAAGATTGTGCCGGACGCATCACTTAGTATTTATAACGGAGGGATTGTTGCGCTTGGTAAGTATAAAAATTCGCTGATATTTTGGCAGATTGATGCCATTTGCGAAAAGTACGGAGTGACAGTTAAAACTCCCATTAAAGATATTCCGGAAGAGGCAATCGACGAGATCATGAATGGAACCGATGAGCGTCTGCAGATTAAAAATGAATCGCTCGGTAATTCGAACTACTTTATTACTTACGAAGGTGTCGCTAAATATATCCTTATGCAACAGGATACGGAGGCATCTGCAACAGCGCAGAAATGGGCAGGGCAATTTATAAAAGAAACCATTTGCCCGGAATGTAATGGGGATAGATTGAATAAAGAGGCATTGAATTATCGTATAGATGGTAAAAATATTGCGGCTTTATCTAAAATCGATGTTTCGGAATTAAGCGAATGGTTAGCTGGTCTTGAAGATCGCATAAGTGAGAAGCAGCGATTGATTGCCGGCGAAATACTAAAAGAAATACGCTCAAGACTTAAGTTCCTTTTGGATGTAGGGCTGGATTATCTGGCTCTTAATCGAGCTTCCGCTTCTTTGTCAGGAGGCGAAAGTCAGCGCATCCGTTTGGCAACCCAGATCGGGAGTCAGTTGGTCAATGTATTATATATTCTGGATGAGCCAAGTATCGGTTTGCATCAACGCGATAATGTGCGACTTATTAATTCATTGAAGGATCTTCGTGATACGGGTAATTCTGTAGTAGTAGTAGAACACGATAAGGATATGATGCTGAATGCGGATTATATCGTAGACCTTGGTCCTAAAGCCGGACGACTCGGTGGGGAAGTCGTATTTGAAGGAACGCCGGACGAGATGTTGAAGTCTGATACAATGACTTCGGCTTACCTGAATGGGAAAGTGAATATTGAAATTCCTGCGGTAAGACGGAAAGGGAACGGTTCATTTATAAAACTAATCGGAGCGACAGGGAATAATCTTAAAAATGTGACGACTCAATTTCCGTTGGGAACGTTGATTTGTGTAACGGGAGTGTCGGGAAGTGGTAAGTCAACGTTAATAAATCATACGCTGCAGCCGATTATCAGTAAAGAGTTTTATCACTCATTGGCAGAGCCGCTTCCTTATCAGTCAATAGAAGGCATTGAGCATATCGATAAAATAGTAAATGTAGATCAGTCTCCTATCGGACGATCTCCGCGAAGTAATCCGGCAACATATACCGGTGTTTTCTCGGATATCCGTAATCTGTTTGTGGAACTGCCCGAATCGAAAATGCGTGGATATAAGCCCGGACGTTTTTCTTTCAACGTATCCGGAGGTCGTTGTGAGACATGTAAAGGAAATGGCTATAAAACGATCGAAATGAATTTCCTGCCGGATGTGCTTGTTCCCTGTGAAGATTGCTTAGGCAAACGATATAACCGCGAAACACTTGAAGTTCGCTTTCGCGGAAAATCGATAGCCGATATTTTGAATATGACAATCAATATGGCAGTTGAGTTCTTCGAAAACATTCCCTCTATCTTGGGCAAAGTAAAAGTTTTGCAAGATGTAGGGTTAGGCTATATAAAGTTAGGACAACCATCTACCACACTTTCAGGAGGAGAGAGCCAACGCGTAAAATTGGCAACCGAATTGGCAAAACGAGACACCGGTAAAACATTATATGTACTTGATGAACCTACAACCGGATTACATTTTGAGGATATTCGGGTGCTGCTCGGAGTGTTGAATAAGTTGGTAGACAAAGGCAATACAATTATTGTGATCGAACATAATCTGGATGTGATTAAAAGCGCGGATTACCTGATAGACATTGGTCCGGAAGGCGGACGTAAAGGTGGAAATATCCTCTTTGAAGGAACACCGGAAGAGATGGTCGCCTCGAAAGCCAAAAGTTTTACCACTCCTTTTCTTAAAGAAGAATTAGCAAACAAACTAAATTAGTATACTAACTACAGAATAGGTAATGGCGGAAGAAGATAGTTATAGAACCATCAAAGGTATATCAGAGGGCTATTATAGCGAAAAAAGAAGTCGTTTCATTTCTTATGCGATTCCTGTACGTACGGTAGAGGACGTAAAAGCGGAATTGGATAAATACAGAAAGCAATATTACGATGCCCGGCATGTCTGCTGGGCATATATGTTGGGACATGCAAGGGAAGAGTATCGTGCCAATGACGATGGCGAGCCTTCCTCTACGGCCGGAAAACCAATACTTGGGCAGATCAATTCCAATCAACTGACAGATATTCTGATCATCGTAATCCGATACTTCGGAGGAATCGAATTGGGTACCGGGGGATTGATTGTCGCCTACAGAGCGGCAGCGGCAGAAGCCATTGCCTCAGCTGATATCGAAGAGAGAACAGTAGATGAAGATATCACCGTTTGTTTTGAATATCCTTTCCTGAACAGTATCATGCGTATCATAAAAGAAGATGGTCCTGAAATTATATCTCAAGACTTTCAAATGGATTGCGAAATGACACTGCGTATTCGGAAGGGAAATGCCGAAAAACTGAAGGCTCGATTAGCAAAAGTCGAGACTGCTACTGTTAAAGGTTGGAAAGAAGAATGATCTTTTAAGACAAAAAACCGACAATCTGTTCTAAATAGTACACATCCTCAGTGGTGAAATCATTTAGTTTGTCACTGTCGATATCTAATACCGCGATTACCTCTTCATTAAGTAGTAAGGGAACCACTACTTCAGACTTAGAATCACTATTGCACGCAATGTGTCCGGGGAATTCATCCACGTTTGGAACCAGGATTGTGTTTCTCTTCTCCCAGGCCATACCGCAAACTCCCTTTCCCTTTTTTATACGTGTGCAGGCTATTGGGCCTTGAAATGGTCCGAGAACCAACTCGTTATTCCGTACAATGTAAAAGCCTACCCAAAAGAAACCGAAAGTCTGCTTTAGTGCGGCAGCTACATTGGCCATATTCGCAACCTGATCAGATTCGCCCAACACTAAAGCTTTGATCTGAGGGATCAGTGTCTCGTATTTTTCCGACTTCAGTTCCCCACCTATAATTAAGTTTTCTGCCATTTGCTTTTTCCCATTTAAAAAGACCGTGAAGTTATAATAATTAATCAAATACGGGAAATAAACAGGTGTATAGTATGGGAAATTCATTGTAAAGTAGTATTTTAGCAGTAATCAATAAAAAATATAAGGCTATGAAGACTAAGATTAGAATTGCTATTGGGCGACAATTTGGTAGCGGAGGCTATGAAGTAGGACACAGATTAGCTGAATTATTAGAAATTTCATTCTATGATAAAGAATTATTGGTGATTGCAGCGAAAGAGAGCGGTTTGAATAAAGCGTTTTTCGAAAAAGCGGATGAACGTTCAACACATGGCTTATCGTATGCTTTTTCTTTAGGACTACCTTACATGGGGATGTTTACCCCCTATACGGACATATTGAGTAATGACGGGCTGTTTAAACTACAGAGTGATACCATTCGTAATGTAGCTAATAAGCAATCTTGTGTTCTTGTAGGACGTTGTGCCGACTATATCTTAAGAGACGATCCTAACTGTTTGAGCGTATTTATTCATAGTCCGCTTGAAAACCGGACAGAACGTACCATGGAAAGATACAAGCTGTCAAGAGAAGAGGCGGAAGAATTAAATTCGAAAACCGATAAACAGCGAGCTGCTTATTATAACTACTATACGAATAAGAAATGGGGTAGTGCCCTTTCTTATCATCTTTCTATTGATGTATCCATTCTGGGTATTGAAGGAACAGCTTTGTTTATAAAAGAACTGATAACGAAAAAATATTTTCAGGATAAAGATTGAATAATTGCACGCTGTTTGTTAAAATATTGAATGCGTTGCATCTCAGCACTTTCGGATATCAATGTTGAATACTTTTTTAGCGACATGATAAAGTCCCGGTTGTAATTATACACCATCGGATCTGTCGAGTAAATCGCATTGATAGAGAAAAGCCTGAATGCCGCCCAATTACCAAACGGAGTACTAATATAAGTATAGGTCGCTTCAAAATTTATATTCGAAATATACACCTGTAGGTTTGTGCCTGTTTTAAATTTCCCCTTGGTTGCGTATTCTTCTAGGTCAAAAAGCAGATGAAGCAGATCTTCTTTAATTAACTCGACGTCTTTCTTGCTTATCAGATTTATATTGATAAAATAATTGACATCGTTAATGAAGCTGGTGAAAATCTGATCATCAAGAATATACATTGTCGACTTTATGTATTGAGTTTCCCGCACATATTCTTTCTGAAGATCCGTGATTCTGTCGGGTATGATAATGTCGGAATACGAATTATACGCATTGCTCTTGTCGTTCTGATAAATCCATTTAAACAGGCGGAATTTAGCCAGATTAGCGTATTTAAGATAAAAAACCTGCGGAATAAGATTAGCGGCCAGTCCTAATTCCGTATTCTCGTAATCTTTCAGGTTTAGATACGCCTCACAATATTCTTTGATTGTTTTTTCATAAGTTAAAATTGGGTCAGCCACGTCAATCATACTCAGGTTGAACTGTGCGTTTTTATTCAACTTCGTACCCACTGTATTATCCAAAGAGATCCCTAATTGTCTCGCAATAATGGCAGCTTCGTTCAACGTGAAAGGAACCTCTCCTCTGAGCCTTCTATACACGGCCTCTTTTCCAATGAAAAGTATTTCAATCAGCACATTTGCTAATCGGGTTCCATCCGGAATTTTACTTTCCATCTCTGCGATGAGAGCTTCGTTTAATGTTTGAACTGTCATATACTAATTTTTTATGCTATTAATATCTATTAAACAAATAAACACCTGTAATTGTATGTATGATTATGCAAAATTAAATAAAAAAATCATTATTTTTTCAGCAGGTTTTTTATTGTAACGTATTCAATTTTTCCATTCGAAATGCTAAGATATTCAATCAGTGCCATACAAGAGTCATTCTTTAAATAAAGGAGACTGTCAACGTTGTTTTTATCGGTTTCTTTAATTAATAAAGCCGGGCGATCAGATAAAAAATTTCGCATGTCAAAAGCGGTGATAACCATGGTATCTGTTTTCAGAATAATAGAATCTTCATTTATTTGTGCAAATACATAGGCATCATGCAATTTTGTATACCCTTCGATGGAAACAACTTGTCCGCCAACTCTCGAATGATAAATATAATCTGTTCCTTTCATGAAACCCGGTGGATTTTGACCGAACAAACCTTCATTGAGCGCATAGACCGAACTATAGCCAAACTTTTGTTGCATATAAGTTCCGGAAGTTTCGTATACCAGGTAGCTGTAGGTTGATATCATTGTTTGATAAGGCTCCATCGAAGTGCTATCATTAATCGTGGCAGGTATATCCTTGTTGCGTATTAATCCGGTTTCGGGATCCTTTAGGTCAAGTGCTTTAATTGTTTTCTTCAGGCGACTTTCCTGAGAGAGTATGCCTATTCTTTTAGCTGTTACCGGTGGGATGAACGTTGCCGAACCCAGCAGAACAATCACAAGATAGATGAAATACAAGTATCTGGTATGCGGAGCTCTGAATGCCAGCACGGAAATAACAGTAATAAGAAGTGCCAACACAAACAGATACACCCGCTCTTCAGTAAAGCCATATTCCCTTATTCTGTATAATATACCAACCCAGAATAATACAAGAATAGGAATAGCAACCAGATGGAAATACTTGAAAAACCAAGCATAATATTCTTTTTTCAGTAATTTCTGACACGCTCTTGCAATGACGGCAATAAACAAAAAGATTGAAATCATATACGAAAGCATACCTTTCGGCAACTCCCAGGTGAACAATATCTTGAGCCCGTAAACATATAACAATATCGAATAAGCGATTAATGCAGGAGATAGGATCCAATTATTCAATATTTCAAAAAATCGATCCGCTTGCCAATAGTAATAATCCTGCTCTCTGTTTTGAAATAAGCAGAAAAGAAAAGGTGCTACAACCGATAACGGGAAAACGACCAGATAGAATATAACTTCGTCCATCTGAGACGTGTTAAAATCGAAAATATAAATAATCGAGGCATAAATGCCGCAAAGCAATCCGGCCAAAGCTAAAGAAAGCACACCGCTGATGGCAATATGATACGGTACGCGTAATGTATCAATCGAAAAACGGAAATTGTCTTTTTGACGTCTGCAAGCTAAGATCGCAGCCAGAGCGATTACCCAACTTATTGCATAGGATGTTTCGGGTGGATTGGGAATGGTTATAAAAGGAGCGACGAAAACAAGTAATAAACTGGAATAATATACCCATCTCAGACGTGCTGCAGAGAAAAGTTGGTTGAATGTAAAACTAATAACCCAGAATAAAGGAATAAGAAAAAGTGCATTATAGATATAATCCGGATACCAAGACCTTGTTTCTTTCTGAATAGAAGCAACTACAAACAAACAGATACTTATTATTATCTCAACAGGAAAAGCTTTTACCGTTGATAAAGCATCCGATTTTAATTTATTCCAGTTTATTTTTTTCATACGTCATCTTTTTAAATGAAACTCATGCCGGATAACTCCTTTGTTTTTTTGTTGAAATCAGTCATTATTTCAGCTATAACTTCACTTACCGATTGTTCTTCTTTAAATAAAGCGGCAACTTGACCTATCTCCAGTTCCCCTTCTTCCAGATTGCCTTCGAAGATGCCCTTCTTAGCTCTTCCTTTACCTAAGAGTGCTCTTAATTCTTCGGCGGATGCGCCTCTTGCCTCGGCTTCCTCTACAGCTGTGGTGAATCCTCCTTTTACCAAACGGGTGGGGGCAAGCTTTTTTAATAACAGTTTGGTGTCTCCTTCATTCAGGCTGAGGCATAGACGCTTAAAGCTTTCGTGCGCCGAACTCTCTTTGGTTAAAGCAAAGCGTGTTCCGATTTGTACCCCTTCCGCACCTAAAGCGAATGTAGCCAACATGGCTTCGCCGGTGCCGATACCTCCGGCTGCTATAAGCGGGAGCGAAGTTGCTTTCCTTACGGCAGGAATAAGGCATAACGTAGTAGTTTCTTCGCGCCCATTATGTCCACCAGCTTCAAAACCTTCCGCTACGATGGCATCTACACCTGCCTCCTCACATTTTACCGCGAATTTAGAGCTGCTTACCACATGTGCTACTTTGATTCCTTTTTCCTGTAAATGTTTGGTCCATGCTTTGGGATTTCCGGCAGAAGTAAACACGATCTTTACCTCCTCGTCAATCAAGATGTTCATAATCGTTTCAATTTCAGGATACATCAGCGGAACATTTACGCCGAAGGGTTTGTCTGTAGCGTCTTTACATTTACGTATATGCTCACGTAAAACTTCAGGGTGCATTGATCCGGCTCCGATTAGTCCTAATCCTCCGGCGTTACTTACCGCCGAAGCTAATTTCCATCCACTGCACCAGACCATACCTCCCTGAATGATGGGGTAGGTTATGTTAAATAATTCGCTGATTCTATTCATGTTTTGTTTGTATTTAGTTTATTTTCGTTCAAAGTAATATAAAATATTCTATATTTGTATTCTTACTCAATAATAATACAATAAATAAATATCGGATGAAAAAATTAATCATGACTGTAGGAATTGCTGTCGTAGTTAGTGCATGTGGGTCGTCAGGTAAAAAGACGGAGAATACAGAAGCTAATAACCCTTTTTTCGCAGAGTACACTACTCCGTTTGGAGTGCCTCCATTTGACCAGATTGAGCTGGAGCACTATAAACCTGCGTTCTTGCAGGGAATGGAAGAACAAGTAAAAGAAATAGCGCAAATTGTTAATCAGACTGCTGAGCCTGATTTCGAAAATACAATTGCGGCATTAGATCAGAGTGGAGCGCTTTATCGCAAGGTGGGTATTGTATTCGGTGGCCAGAATTCAGCGAATACGAATGAGGAAATGCAAAATCTGAGTCGTGAATTGTCTCCGTTGCAATCTAAACATCGAGACGATATCAGCCTTAACCCTGCATTATTTGCGCGTGTGAAAGCTGTTTACGATAAGCGTGAATCACTCGGATTGAATAAAGAGCAGACGAAACTGCTTGAAGAAACCTACAAAAGTTTTGTTCGTGGCGGTGCAAACCTGAATGAGGCGGATCAGGCTAAACTGCGTGAACTGAATAGTGAGATTGCTATGCTGCAACTTACTTTCGGCCAAAATATGCTGAATGAAACCAATGATTTTAAGTTGGTGATTGAAAACGAAGCAGACCTTGCCGGATTGCCCGAAAGCCTGATTGCCAATGGAGCTGCCGTTGCTAAAGCGAATGGTATGGAAGGGAAATGGGTATACACGCTTCATAATCCAAGTGTAATGCCTTTCTTGCAATATGCCGATAACCGTGAACTGCGTGAGAAAATATTTAACGGATATATCAATCGTGGAAATAACGGAAATGCTGCCGATAATAAAGAAGTGGTACGTAAATTGATCAGCTTGCGTCTTGAAAAAGCGAAACTGATGGGTTATGAAGATTATGCTTCATTTGTACTGGAAGAACGCATGGCAAAGAATGCTGATAACGTGTACAAACTACTAAACGAGGTGTGGACACCAACGCTGGTAAAAGCAAAAGAAGAATTAAACGACATCAAAGCTGAGATTAAAAAAGCCGGAGGCAACTTCGAACCGGCCGGTTGGGATTGGCGTTACTATTTTGAAAAAGCGAAGAAAGCAAAATTTGACCTGGACGAAAATCAGGTGCGCCCTTATTTAAAGCTTGAAAACGTATATGAAGGTGTGTTCTATGTGTCAAACAAACTTTATGGCATCACCTTTACGCCTATTAAAAATATTCCATTACCACATCCGGAAGCCGTTGCTTTTGAGTGTAAGGACAAAGACGGTTCTCATTTAGGTGTGCTTTATATGGATTTCTTCCCGCGTGAAAGTAAAAGAGGCGGAGCATGGTGTGGAACTTACCGTTCGCAAACGTATAAAAACGGAAAACGCTTAGCTCCTGTTGTTACTATCGTATGTAATTTTACACCTCCTGCTGCCGGACAACCTGCTTTGTTGAGTGCCGACGAAGCGAATACATTATTCCATGAATTCGGTCATGCCCTGCATAACCTATTTAAAGATGTACATTATTATGGTATTTCGGGTGTTCCGCGTGACTTCGTTGAACTGCCTTCTCAGATAATGGAACATTGGGTATTCGAGCCGGAAGTGTTGAAAGTGTTTGCCAAACATTACGAAACAGGCGAAGTAATCCCTACCGAACTGATTGATAAGTTAGATAAGAGTGGTAAATACGGACAAGGCTTCGCAACCGCTGAATACCTTGCTGCTTCACTATTGGATATGGATTTCCATGTATTGAAAGAAGTACCTGCCGATCTGAACGTGATGGATTTTGAAGCAAAAACATTAAACAAACGTGGACTCTTAGCACAAATACCTTCCCGCTATCGCACCACTTATTTCAACCATACGATGGGTGGAGGTTATACAGCCGGTTACTACAGCTATATCTGGTCTGAAGTATTGGATTGTGACGCTTTCCGTGCATTTAAAGAAACAGGCGATATCTATAATCAGGACGTTGCCGGCAAATTCCGTAACTATGTACTTACACCGGGAGGAATTGACGATGCTTCAGTAATGTATGTAAACTTCCGTGGCAAAGAGCCGGGAACAGATGCGTTACTTGAAAACAGAGGCTTGAAATAAAAAAAACAAATCAACCGTTTATCGGCTGAATTGCTTATTGTAAAGCGTGATGATTACCATGTCATCACGCTTTATTTTTTCTGTAAAAAACAGCCGCCATGGCAAACAAATCAATGCTGAAAACAGCCGCGATTTTTTATAATACTATATGAAAAAAAAGATAAAGGTTATTTTTCAAAAGATAACCTTTATTTTTCGAAAAATAACCTTTATGTTTTTTGCAAATATAAAATACTGATTTACAGCAAATTACAAAACACAAAAAAGGGCGTCTTTATCAGACACCCTCATACCAATAAAAACCTTCCCTTTCTGATTATTCTGCAGGAGCAACTTCAGCCGGAACAGCAGTAGAGTCGGCAGCTTCTTCCAAAGCAGGAGCAACCTCTTCAACTACAGGGGCAGCCTCTTCAACTACAGTTTCAGTTTCTGCTACAGCCTCAGTAGTAGCTTCAGCTGATTTGTTTGCACATGAAGAAAAAGAAACAGCTGCAATAACAGCTACAAATGCTAATACCTTTTTCATTTTAATTCAGTTTTAAGTACCTATAAAGTGTTATATAATTACGATGCAAATGTATAAATATTTGAAACATGTTATACAACATGGTGCATTTTTTTTTAAAAAATATCAACGAATTATGCAATAAAGGGTGTATTTAAACAATTATTTACAAATTGCGGGCTTTTATGTTAAGAAAAATTGACTTATCCGACACTGTTTTTCGTTTTCAGTTAATGTCAAAAAGACATTAAATATGGAAATGTTGTGTTAAATATGCGATAAGGGTGTGTTTGGGTTAATGTTCTTTAAATTCATTTGTTTATGTGGATTATAAGCAAAATAATCTATTTGCCGCATTTGTCAAAATGAAACATAAATCGCCTTATATGTTTTATATTGATATGGTATGGTTTGTGTTTGTTTCTTTTTTCTTTAGAAATTAACCCAAAAAGGTTGTTTGCTATTGGAATTTCTTATCTTTGTCTACAGTTAATATATTCATTTGTTCATAAGTGAAAATGAAAATAAAATATTGCTAATTTAACATATCTAGTACATTATGGAGAAGAAAAGATTATCCTTTCTGAAAAGTGGGCTGAGCTTTGGTATTTGCTTTTTGACCATTGGTATGATGGCTGCGATGCCTACTCAATCGGTATTTGCAGAAGTGAAAATTACTCAGCAATCTGGAAAAATTGCAGGGAAAGTGTTGGATGAATTTGGCGAACCTATCATTGGCGCCAATGTTGTGGAAAAAGGTACGACTAATGGTACGGTTACGGACATAGACGGAAACTACTCTTTAGCCGTAACAAATCCTGACAGAGCTGTTTTACAGTTCTCCTTTATCGGTTATATTACTAAAGAAGAAGCAGTAAAAGGGAAAAGTTCTATCGAGGTGAAATTGGAACCTTCTGTAGTAAATCTTGGTGAAGTTGTTGCCATCGGATATGGTAGTCAAACAAGAAAAGAAATCACGGGTTCTGTGGCAAATATTACAGAAGAGAATTTTAACCAGGGTGTTTCGCGTGATGCGGCTGACTTATTGCAAGGAAAAGTTGCCGGTTTAACGATTACAAGTGGTTCAGGAGATATTTCACGTGACAGCCAGATTCGTTTACGTGGTACTTCTACGTTGCAAAATGACGAAGGACCGCTGATCGTAATCGATGGTATACCGGGAGGTAGCCTAAGTACCGTTGCTCCTCAAGATATAGAATCTATTTCTGTGTTGAAAGACGCTTCATCAGCTGCTATTTATGGTTCTCGTGCGGCCGGTGGTGTTATATTAATTACTACTAAACGTGGATCGGGTAGCAAAACTCAAGTAAACTACAACGGCTATGTTGCAATTGATCAGATGGCTAATAAGCCTGATTTGATGAATGCTGATCAGTGGAGAGCTTATGCGGCAACAGTGCCTGATCAGGATCCGGCTGTGTATGATCAATATGGAGCAGATACGGACTGGTTTGATGAGTTGACCCGTACCGGCGTTTCTCAGAATCATTCGGTTTCTTTGTCCGGTGGTGGTCCGTCAAGTAATTATCGCGCATCCTTTAACTACCTGAATCGTACAGGTATTATGCGTGATAATGATATGGAAAGAATGAACTTCCGTTTTCAATTCCAACAACGTGCGCTTCAAGATAAGCTGCGCTTAGGATTAACAGGTTCTACTACGCTGAATGACTTCCGTGTTCCTTTTTGGGAAAATTTCATGTATGCCTACAATATGCTTCCTGTTTATCCGGTCTATAATAAAGACGGCTCCTATTTTACTAAAGTAAATGATGAGTTTGACCAGGGTAATGCGGTACAGATTCAGGATCTGAACGAACGCCGTTATAAAGGAAGTAACTTTTTTGGTATCGGTGATATTCAGTATACAATAATGGAAGGATTGAATATTCGCACCAACCTTTATACAAGTTATAATGCGAGCGAATTTATGAGATATGATAATTTTGAGACTAAACCCGGAAAGAGTAGTCATGGGTTTGCTGAAAAATCGAACACAATCCGCAAGCGTAATATGATGGAGTGGGTGTTGGATTATGAAAAGTCTTTCGGACAGAATGATGAACATAAGGTTTCGGCAATGGCGGGTTATTCCTGGGAAGAAAACCGATATTCTTACACAATGGCTCGTAGTCGGAATTATCTTATTAATGATTTGAAATGGAATAGTTTGCAATCTGGTGCCAGCCTGCAAAGTGGTGATGTGGAATCACGGGCAAATAATTACAAGTTGATCTCTATGTTTGCGCGTGCGCATTATAGCTATAATGAAAAATACATGGTAACAGCAACGGTGCGTCGGGATGGATCGTCTAAGTTTGGTGATAACCATAAATGGGGGATATTCCCTTCTGTATCTGCTGCCTGGGGTATTTCTCAGGAAGAATTTATGAAGGATGTGTCTTGGCTGAACGACTTGAAGTTGCGTGCAGGTTATGGTGTTACGGGTAACCAAAATGGATTACAGCCTTATAAGAGTTTGCAGATGTATGGCGGTGAGGGTATTTATTATGATAATGGGGTATGGGCTACTGCCTATAGAATCAATCAGAATGCCAACCCGGATTTGAAATGGGAATCTACAGCTATGTTAAACGTAGGGGTTGACTTTACCTTGTTTAATAATCGTGTAAACGGAACGATTGAGTGGTATAACAAGGAAACTTCCGATATGTTATACACTTATCAAGTACCTACACCTCCATTTGTATATAATAAAATGCAGGCCAATGTAGGTGATATGAAAAATACAGGTATTGAAGTTTTATTAAATATTGATATTTTCCGTAAGAAAGATTTTAACTGGAATACTTCAATTAACTTCTCAACAAATAAGAATGAGGTTACTCGTTTGTCTAATGATCTTTATTCAAGTGACCGTATTTATACCGGTAGCCCTTGGATACGTGGAGGTTCTAATATTACGTCACACGTTGTGGAAGAAGGATATCCTATCGGTCAGTTCTTCTTGTTGGAATGTACAGGTATCGATGAAAATGGCAAATACATAATGGTTGATCAAAATAAAGATGGTAAAATTACGGAAGATGACCGTACGTATATGGGTGACGCACAGCCGGACTTTACGTTTGGTTGGAACAACTCTTTTAAATATAAAGAATGGGACTTTAGCTTTTTCTTAAGAGGATCAGTCGGACAGAAAGTGTTGAATAACCCAAGAGCTGCTTATGCAAACAATACGTATCTGATTGGAGCTAACGCATTGAATGATCCGTTGGTTTATCAATTAAAAGAATCTTCCCGTATGTGTTCTTTGTATCTTGAAGATGCTTCTTTTGCACGTCTTGAAAATATGGCCTTAGGTTATACCTTTAATCTGAAAGATAAGAAATGGATTGAGAAATTACGTTTGTACGTATCGGCTCAAAACTTATTTGTAATAACTGGTTATAAAGGGCTTGATCCTGAAGTGGAATTGTTCTTTAATAGTAATCCGGATGCGGATGACGCCGGTTTGTCTCCAGGTATTGAACCTCGTCAGTTCCAGCCTAAAGCAAGAACATTTACGTTTGGTGTGAATCTTACTTTTTAATCTAATTAATGCAAATTGTCATGAAGAAAAGAATATATATAAATCTGATTATCTTATTTTCTGCTGTTTTTGCTTTCTCTTCCTGTCTGAATTTGGATGAAGAGATTGAAGATAAAATTCCGGCTAATAATTTCGGGAAAAATGAGGCGGAAGTAAATGCAATTGTAGGTCCTGTTTATAAAACGCTTTGCCGTTATGCAGCCGGACATAATTTTATGACCCTTCAGGATGCTGCCGGAGATATGTCGCTTGTTCCTTCGAAAAGAGGAGGTGACTGGTGGGATGGTGGCCAATTCCGTGAGATTCATATGCATGATTGGGTGGAAACAAATAACTCTATCTGGGGTGCATGGGATAAATCAACCCAGGCTGTATCTTCTGCTAATCTTGTGCTTAATATTGTGGAAAATATTGAAGGGTTAGATGAGCAAGTGAGAACCCGAATATTGGCTGAAGTACGAGGAGTACGTGCGTTTTGGTTGTATCTGATGATGGATTTCTGGGGAAACATACCTTTGGTTACGGATTTTACACAAACCGACCTGCCGGTGCAATCAAGTAGAAAAGAGGTTTACAACTTTATACTTAAGGAATTGAATGAAATTAAGGATATTGTTCGTGAGGATGTTACGCCTGCATCGTATGGAAAGTTCACAAAAGGAGCGGCTTATACTTTATTGGCTAAGATGTATTTGAATGCGGAGGCATGGGGAGTTGATGATGCTAAGTGGGCTGAAGCAGAAGAAGCGTTAAACGTTGTCATGGAATTAGATTATCAAATTGAGCCAAATTGGAAAACAAACTTTATTCCTAAGAATGAAGTTTCAAGAGAAGCTATTTTTTCGGCCTGTTTTAGTGTAAACGATGCGAGCGGTTTCCGTATGCAATATTATAACTGGTTGCACTATAAAGATAATCTGGCTCTTGGAATTAAACCGGCTGGTAATAACAGTTGGGCTGCTCAACCTGCCTATGTGCATTTGTTTGACGAAGCCGATCAGCGCTTAACCGGTAGTTTTCTTCTCGGTCAGATGTATGATTTAACAACAGGTGAAAAGCTTTACACAGCTCACGATCGCCCTCTTAATCATACGATTGATATTGAAATTATTCCGGGTTCCGAACGTGATGGTACGGTTTGGGGAGATGTTCAACAAGAAGTTGGTGCTCGTAACTGGAAGTGGGATTATGAAACGACTATTGTCGATGCAATGGAAAATGATTTCCATATCTTCCGTTTGGCGGATGTTTACCTGATGAAAGCGGAAGCGTTGGTACGTCAGGGCAAGGATAATGCAGAAGCAACACGTTTGGTAAATGTAATGCGTGAACGAGGCTTTGGTAATGACAGTCATAATTACACAACGGTTACTTTAAAAGAAATCGCTTTAGAACGTAAATTGGAATTTGCATGGGAGCAAATGGCGCGTCAGGACTGTATCCGTTTTGGAACCTATCAGGATGCTCGTTTCTTAAAACCGAATACCCATGGAAAGGATCACCTGAATTTGTTCTTGATCCCTCAAAAGGCATGGCAAACGAATAATAAACTCGTACAGAATCCGGGTTACCCTCCTTTTAAATAAATAGATGTTTTTTTAATATACGAAAAGGCTACTCTGAAAAAGGGTAGCCTTTTTTTGAAGTAATTCAATGGATAGTGTATCATCCTAAAAAACAATAAAAATAGAAGTGTTTCGTTTGTATTGAACCTTCTTTTCCGTTTTTTTGCAAACGAATTTGACTCCACATTGGTTGCCATGTTTAAAAGAAAGCAGCGTTTGATTGTAAAACTGGAGTAATTTTGAATATTGGTTCTTAAAATACGTTTTTATAAGCACGCTAAATTATGTTAAGCAAAACATTAATTGTTTTTTCTTTCTTTTCCTTTTTTGTTTGTTCGGTATATGCTCAAAGGCAAACTGTTACTGTTGAAGGTATAGTCCTTGAGAAATCGACAAAAATACCTTTGCCGGGAGCTACTTTGTTAATTGAGGAGACGCGTAAAGGATATGTTTCTGATGAGTCCGGACGTTTTAAATTTTCAATAGAAAAAGGGAATTATACTTTATTGACTTCATTCGTAGGGTATCAATCAGCCAGAACAAAATTATCGGCATCGAATAATCAGAAGTTGGAAATTGTTTTAGCTGATAATACGGCTTTAGAGGAAGTGGTGGTAACTGCCCGGGCTAAAGATGCCAATATAACAAACCTGAGTATGGGAGTAGAAAGACTTTCTATGAATGAGATCAAAAAAATGCCGGCATTAATGGGAGAGGTTGATGTCATCAAGGCTGTTCAGTTATTGCCCGGTGTTCAGTCTACTTCGGAAGGTAGTTCCGGCTTTAGTGTAAGAGGCGGTTCTCCGGATCAGAACTTGATTTTGCTGGATAACACGACAATTTATAATGCCTCGCACCTTATGGGTTTTTTCTCCGTGTTTAATAATGATGTAGTGAGTGACCTGGAACTTTATAAAGGAGATATACCCTTGAAACATGGTGGACGTTTGTCTTCTTTGCTGGATGTTAAAACAATAGATGATATGCCTGAAAAGTTTTCGGCAACAGGTGGCATCGGACTAATTCTTAGCCGTTTGGTATTGCAAGGGAAAGCGGGAAATAAAACATCATGGATGGTAGGCGGCCGACGTAGTTATGCGGATTTATTTCTGAAATTGTCCAGCGATGAGGATATGAAAGGAATGACACTTTACTTTTATGACTTAAATGCAAAAATGACTCACCGGATCTCGCCAAGAGATAATATTTCGTTGAATATGTATTACGGTCAGGATAATTTCGGAACAAAATTGTCTGGTTTTAAATACGGGAATATGGCTGGTTCTTTAAGTTGGAGTCATAGCTACAGTGAAAGTCTGTATTCTCGTATAGGATTAAATATTAGCAACTATGATTATTTTCTGACTTCGGATGTTGAAGGTGCTAAAATGACTTGGGAGTCGACCATAAATGACATCATGTTGCGCGCAGACTATACCTACAATAATGATGGTTTTCTGAACCTAAGTTTTGGCGGAACGTCTACTTTGCATAGTTTCACTCCGGGAACAGTGAAATCAGAAGATTACGGACAGTTTAAAATTGATAACAGTTATGCGCTGGAAAGTGCCCTGTATGCTTCAAATGAACAATCTCTAACAGATAAATTATCGGTGAAGTACGGACTCCGATGGTCTGTGTTTCAAAATGTAGGAAAAGGAACTGTTTTTACATACGACAATAATTATGAACAGACAGATTCTACGTTCTATAAATCAGGAAAGATATACAATACCTATCATTCACTTGAACCACGTGTCGGAGTTGTTTATAAGCTAACTGATTATTCATCAGTAAAGGCAAGCTATGCGCATAATACGCAGTATATTCAGTTGGCGAATAGTTCTTCATCAAGTTCGCCGCTTGATGTGTGGTTTCTGTCCGGACCAAATATAAAACCGCAAAAGGTAGATATGTTCTCTGCCGGCTATTTCCATAATTTGGATAATAATACGTATGAAACATCGGTCGAGCTATACTACAAATCTTTGAGTAATGTGATTGATTTTGCCGATCATGCCGATCTTATTCTAAATAAACACCTGGAAGCTGAGGTCAGAACAGGAAAAGGCAAGGCATACGGAGCCGAATTTATGGTACGTAAAAATAAAGGCAGACTGAATGGATTTGTCAACTATACGTTATCACGAGCTGAACGAACTATTGCAGAGATCAATAAAGGAAAAACTTATCTGTCTCCCTATGATAAAACAAACAGTGTAAACATTGTTTTAAACTATGAACTGTCACGGAAAGTAACCTTGTCGGGTTTATGGGTTTACGCCACAGGTACACCGACTACATTTCCTTCCGGTCGTTTCGGAATTGATGGGGAGTATTTCCCGGTTTATTCGGGAAGGAACGAATACCGTAAGCCGGACTACCATCGTTTAGATCTGTCATGTACTTACGTTCCCAATCCGGATTCGAAAAAGAAATGGAAAAGCGAATGGAGCTTCTCTATATACAATGCCTACGGACGTAAAAATCCTTATATGATTACATTTGATCAGGAAGCGGATACAGGTATTCCGTATGCTGAAAGTGTATACCTCTTTAATCTGGTACCTTCAATTACTTATAACTTCAAATTTTGATGAAAATGAGAAATATATATACAAACCTGTTAGTCCTTCTGTTTATATTCACGACAAGCTGTACCGAGCGGATTGATCTTGATCTGGATAGCGCGGATCCTGTTATTGTAATTTATGGAACGGTTACAGATACGTTGGCATATCAAAGTGTTGCAATAAGTAGTACAGTTCCTTACTTTGAGATGGAACATAATCCGACTGTATCGGGTGCACATGTAACGATAACAACTTCAGAAAATGAAATTTGGACTCTTTTAGAAAATGATAACCAAAAAGGAACCTATCAGACCGAAACGTTAAGAGCAGGTAAACCCGGTGAAACATATCATCTGAAAGTGGAGTATGACTTTAATCAGGATGGTACAACAGAACTGTATGAGGCTTCCAGCACAATGCTCTCACCAATTCAGTTGGATTCAGTACAGATTGGTCGGATGGATCATATGGGAAAGAATTCATTTACAGTAAATTTGTTTGCACAAGAGCCGGTAGGGGAAGATTTCTATTTCAGCAAGTATTACGTAAATGACACATTGGCTACAAAACTCAGCAAATACGGAATGATGAACGATCTTTTTATGGACGGAGAATATCTGAATGGTTATTTAGTCTATTTTTTTGCTGATATGGCAGAGATAGATGATTATTCGGACAACAGTAAAAAGAATCGTACGTTTCTTAGTTCGGGTGATGAGCTCATTGTCGAATTCAATCGTATAGAAAAGAGCTATTATAAATTTGTAAAACAAGCCCAAGATGTTAAAGATGGCGAAAACCCCATGTTCGGAGGTCCACCATCAAATATACAAGGCAATATCAGTAATGGAGCAGTAGGCTTTTTCTCAACATACAGCCCGGCAAGACTGACGGTTGTTGTTCCATGAGCTGTAAGTGCTTTCGGAAGTTTCAACCTGAATTAATTTGAGCAGGAAAGCGGATTACTAACCCCCTATATTTTCTTATCCTGCCATTTGGCTTTTTTTAGATAGATTGTGCTTAGGATGAATAGTCCTGTGAAATAAACGAATTCTGTGGTGAAACATATTTCTACGGGCATGTGCAAATGGACTGCTATGAAGTATAGGTAGGCAACGTAAAAGGATAATGTTATGAGTTCCAGTGCTAATGCCGAACGTGTATTTCCTGTTCCTGATACGCCACTAAAGGCAATACTGCCGATAGAACAAACCAACATGGCTGCTGATATTACATATAATGACGGAACTGAGGCGTCAACTAAAGACGGATCATTGGTGTAGATAGAGACTAATGTTCTTGGAATCAAACAAACTACCGCCGAGATACAGGCCATGAAGACGAAGGATAAACCGGCTATTTTCTTTATGATCGGGAGCACTTTTTCTGTATAACCTGCACCAATGGTGTTGCTGACAAAGGTGTTGGTCGTTGTTGAGAATGAGTTGATCGGGATAAATAATACCATATAGATACTGCGCACGATATTCGCAACAGCCAGCTCACGCTGTCCGAGACGTTCCACCGCAACGAAAAACATAAACCACGTGCTCATGGAAACAAAGTATTGAACCATTGTGAAAATGGAAATATTCAGGATTCTCTTGAGCAATCCCCAATCAAACGCGCGAAGTTTATTCAGTCCGTATTTTTCTAAGTTTACTTTATGATAAGTATACGTAACGAAAAACAGGATAGATATGATCTCTGCCATAACGGATCCTATGGCTGCTCCTTTAATTCCCATTTCAGGGAAACCCCATTTGCCGAAAATTAGTACATAATCCAGAATTACGTTTGTTACGGCCATCAATATCGCGTTTATTGTGAGAATTTTGGTGCGGGTAATGCCTACAAATAATGCCCTGAACATGACATTCATGAAGGAGAAAAAGAAACCGAACACCCGAATATCCAGAAAATCGATTGTTTTATCTAATAAAACGTCAGACGAGATCATGAGGCGCATTAAATCTTCAGTAAATAAGCGGGATAACCCAAATAATACTGCTGCAAGCGCAAGAAGGAAGAATACACCCTGAATCATAACCGGTCCGATTTGCGTATACTTCTTTTCTCCGTTCCGGCGAGCTATTAGTATCTGAGATCCTGTGCTAAAGCCGAAGGCAATGGTGAAAGCACAGATATAAAAGAGTCCTCCCATGGCAGAAGCTCCTAATTCAACTTCTCCAACATGGCCTAAGAATGCGGTATTGGTTACGTTTATGATGTTTTGGGCGAGTAAGCTCAAAAAAATAGGATAACTGACGATTCCTATTTGCTTGTAAGTGTACATGAAATAAAATTTAGTGCCGCAAAGGTAGTGATTTTTGCAACACGAAAAAGGGGATACACATTGTCTTTTGTGTATCCCCTTTTTTAGAAGTTGGTAGTTAGAAGTTGGTAGTTAGAATGAAAAATATTCCTAACTCCTAACTCCTAACTTCTAACTTCTAACTCCCAACTTCTGTGAAAATCTTCACAGTACAATTGGTTTGTATTTTGGTACTAATATTTTCATGATAACCCATCCGATTAAGTACGACACCGCACAGATGGAGAAGATGATGAAATAGCCGGCTTCGATACCGGTGAAACCCATAAACTGCATTTGTGTAGTCTCTGAATAGTCGAACAACACACCTGAACTGCGGTTGATGATAAAAGAGGCAACACCTCCTGCCATACCGCCGATTCCGGTTATGGTAGCAATGGCCGATCTGGGGAACATATCACCTACGGTCGAGAAGATATTGGCAGACCAGGCTTGATGGGCTGCTCCTGCGATACCGATAATGATTACAGGGATCCAATACGTGATATGACCAAGAGGTTGTGCTAAAAGAGCCAACAGAGGGAAGAAGGCGAATATCAACATCGCTTTCATTCGACCGGCATACGGATTCATTCCTTTTTTGTCTACAAAATAAGAAGGTAGCCAACCGCCGATGATTGATAGAAGAGTGATCATATAAAGTATGAACAGTGGGAAAGCCGCATCTGTAGAAGACATGCCATAGACTGAACTCAGATAAGCCGGAGCCCAGAACAAGAAGAACCACCATACGCCATCCGTCATAAATTTGCCGGCGGCGAAGGCCCAGGTTTGTCTGTATTTGAAACAGTCTATAAAAGACATTTTCTTCACTTCCTCATTTTCTTTAGGCGCTTCCTCTTCCTTGTCGTCTTGCTGGATATAAGCCAATTCCGCCTGATTTACTTTCGGGTTTTGCTCCGGTTTCTTATAAATAAATACCCAGAAGCCCATCCAGATGAAACCCAATGCACCAATGATGATAAAAGCCATTTCCCATCCGAATGCTTTGGCAATGAAAGGAATGGTGATAGGTGCTGCTAATGCGCCTACGGTTGCACCGGCATTGAATATGCTGGTAGAGAAAGCCCTGTCTTTTTTAGGGAAATATTCGGCAGTGGCTTTGATCGCCGCCGGAAAGTTTCCAGCTTCTCCTAAAGCAAGAACAAAACGCGCAAAAATAAACAGAACAACACTGACATTTATTACTTTGCCAACGTTCTCAACCGTACCAATGGCTTCCCGGGCTCCTTCAAAACCTACAAACCAGGTGCCGGTTGTGATACCGGAAGTAGCGATTCCGCAAAAGGCATGAATACATGCTCCGACAGACCATATCCCGATAGCCCAAAGAAATCCTTTTTTGGTATCCATCCAGTCTATAAAGCGGCCGGCAAAAAGCATACATATAGCATAAAGAAGTGAAAAAGCCGCGGTGATATAACCGTAATGAGTATTGGTCCAATGGAACTCCGGAGCGATGAAATCTACCCATGTGAGCGATAACACCTGCCTATCTAAATAATTAATTGTGGTTGCGAAAAAAAGCATAGAGCAAATTACCCACCTGTAATTTGTCATCTTGTTTGTAGTTTTGTTCATGTTTTTCAAGTTATTATTATTTTTTATCCATTCTTCTGTTAGCGTGAATTCTTCGTCTAAATTCAAAGTCTTGGCAAATGTAGAAAAATTTGATATTAAAACGAAAGTATTGTGCTTTATAACATGCCTTACGTCCTTATTCGTTTCTTATTGCCATCAGGCACAAAGGTCAGCGCAGAAATGAAAAAAACAGTAGTTATTTTGGTTTATGATGTGTAAAAATTCATCTGTTCAATGAATTTTTGATCGTTTGAATATCTTCAAATATAGCTTGTGGGAGGAAAAAGCGCAAATCTTTATTCTGGCGTATGCCCTCGCGAATGAAGGTGGAAGAAATTTCAATAAGGGGAGCATCCGCATTTTTTACCAGCGGATAAGCTGCCGGAATGGTTATCGGGTAGTTCATCCGGGGATAGACTAATACCGGATACGTAGTCAGAAGCTTTTCCGAATCTTTCCATCTATCTATAATATGCCAATTATCGGCCCCGATGATCAGTTGGAACTGGTGTTCGGGATACTGCTTCGTAAGAGCCGCCAATGTGTTTATGGTATACAACGGCCGGGGCAGCGAAAACTCGATATCGCAGGCTTTAAACTTTGTATACGATCCGATCGCTTTCTCAACCAGGTGAAGGCGAAAATGATCGTCTAATAAGTCGGCTTTTTTCTTCAGCGGACTTTGCGGTGTAACTAAAAACCAGACTTCATCCAGTTCTCCCATCTCGCAAAGCCAATTCGCGAGAGCAAGATGCCCTATATGTATAGGATTGAAAGAACCGGAGAAAATACCTGTTTTAATCATTTTTCAAGAAATGCTTTAATCACTGCTAAGGCCTCGGATTGTGCTGTTTCGAGCACATCGTTTACAACTACTACGTCGAATTGAGGCGCAAAGGATAATTCGTATTCTGCTTTTTGAACGCGATCGTTAATAATTTCCGGTTTATCTGTGCCCCGGTTTACCAAGCGTTCGCGTAATGCGGCGATACTTGGCGGCTGTATAAATACCGACAAGGCGCGATCTCCGTAATATTTTTTGATGTTACATCCACCCACTACATCTACATCAAACACCACATTGTTTCCTTCAGACAAAATCCGTTCGACTTCGCTTTTTAAAGTTCCGTAAAACTTATCGGTATACACTTCTTCATATTCCAGAAAGTCTCCTCCCTTAATGCGGGCGCGGAATTCGTCGGGGGTGAGGAAGTAATATTCTACGCCGTCTTTTTCTTCGCCTCTTGGCAAACGGCTGGTTGCCGATATCGAGAAGTGAAGATTCAGATTCTGTTGCAGCAGATAGTTGATAATCGTGGATTTGCCTGAGCCCGAAGGCGCTGAAAATATAATGAGTTTTCCTGTCATGATGCTTATAAAACGTTTAATACCTGTTCTTTGATTTGTTCGAGTTCATCTTTCATGCGAACAACGATTTTTTGCATTTCGGCATGGTTGCTTTTGGAACCTAACGTGTTGATTTCGCGCCCCATCTCTTGTGCGATAAAGCCTAATTTTTTACCCGAACTGCTGTCTTCATTCATCGTGCTGATGAAATATTTCAGGTGATTGTCCAATCTTGTTTTCTCTTCATTGATGTCTAATTTCTCAATGTAGTAGATCATTTCCTGCTCGAACCGGTTTTTATCGAAATCAAGACCGGCTATTTTCTCCAGATTATCCTGAATTCTGGACTTCACTTTTTCGATGCGTTCGCCTTCGTATTGTTCTACCTCCGTAAGCAGCGACGCGATGTTGCCAATCTTTTCTTCAAATAATTTGCCTAACATATTGCCTTCCTGTATACGGAATTCCACCAATTGGCTGATTGCGCTTTTTATAGCTTTTTCAACAACATCCCATTCGGTTTCGTCGGCTTCGGGTGCTTCCGTGCGAATTACGTCGGGCAGGCGGAGCAGTACTTTAAACCAGTCTGAAGGCAATTCAATACTTAGTTTTTCCGAAATATCTTTGATTTGTGTATAATAGTTTTCAATAGCAGTGCTGTTGATTTGTGTAGGGGTGTCGCGACCAATGTATTCCACAAAAATGTTGAACTCTATTTTCCCTCTTTCCAAGTTTTGCAGTAACAGGTTGCGTATCTCCATTTCTTTATCTCTGTAAACAGACGGAATACGTGTTGATAAATCCAATTGTTTACTGTTTAGTGCTTTTATTTCAACGGTTACTTTTTTTGAAGGTAATTCGGCAGTAACTTTTCCGAAACCGGTCATCGACTTGATCATATTCATAACTTTTCCGCAAAGTTACATTTTTAAGTTAAAACAACGGCAGAATATTACCTAAAACAGCCGTTTTTAATGTCGTTGAAAATCAATACATAAAGAGTGGTGAAAAACATAAAGGTTATTTTTGAAAATATATCCTTTATTTTTTCAAAAATAACCTTTATGTTTTTTTTTATATTACTATGTGTTTTTTTGCCCATTTTTGATGTGAATTTCAGGATAGGTTGCAAGCCATACTTTTTTTGAGTTGTTTTATACGCTTTTAGCCTTTTCCTCGTTATAAATAGTGAAATAAGTAAAGATTGTATGATGATACGTGCTGTAGCTGCACTACTTTTTATATTCGTTTCTGTAACTGCTTTAGGGCAGGGGCGCATTAAAGTGACCGGAAATGTGCGTGATGGTGATGGAAATCCGCTGGAATTAGTTCTTGTTCAGGTTAAAAATACATTGATCGGTGCGATGACTGACGAGAAAGGGGCTTACTCGCTTTCTGTGGCTCCGGGAGATTCTGTTACGTTGATTTTTTCCTGTCTGGGTTACAATAAAGCCGAAAGAATCATCCCTCAGGCAACCCGTGATATGCGTTTAAACGTGCAAATGAACTATACCGCGCTTCAGTTGGGTGAGGTTGCCGTAACCGCTATGCGTAAACAAACCAGTACGTTGGAATCTGTAGACGCCGATAAGATACGCCTCTTGCCCGACCCGGCGGGAGGAAGCATTGAAAGCTTAGTGGTAACTTTCGCGGGTGTAACTTCCAGCAATGAATTGAGTTCGCAGTATTCCGTTCGTGGCGGTAGTTATGATGAAAATATTGTTTATGTAAACGGGCTGGAAGTATTTCGGCCGTTGTTGATTCGTTCAGGGCAACAAGAAGGGCTTAGTTTTACGAATCCCGACATGACGGAGTCGGTCAATTTCTCTGCCGGTGGATTCGAGGCGCGTTATGGCGACAAAATGAGCTCGGTACTTGATATTACGTATAAGAAACCCGAAAAACTGGAAGGTTCTGTTATGCTCAGTCTTCTTGGGGCGAATGCCTATGTGGGTAGTTCTTCCGGAAAATTCACGCAGGTTACAGGGCTGAGGTATAAAACCGGCAGTTCTTTGCTTTCATCTATGGATACGGATGCGGAGTATGACCCTGAGTTTGTGGATTTACAAACGTATATGACCTATGAGGTTGCTCCTAAATGGGAAGTGAATTTTCTGGGTAATATGGCATTAAATAACTACAGGTTTATTCCGCATAGTCGTGAAACCGCCTTTGGAACCACTCAAAATATGAAGAATCTGTTGGTTGTGTTTGATGGCGGACACGAGCGTGACCGTTTTGAAACGTTCTTTGGAGCCTTGACACTGAAACATCAACTAAACGAGCATACCGAGCTTGGCTTACAAGCTTCGGCATTTACCAGTAAAGAAGAAGAAGGATACGACATCGGTGGTGAATACCTGCTGAGAGAGGGAGACGATACCGGTAAGGGTGATGATTTATCCCGTGAGTTATTGCTGGGCAATTACCATGAACACGCGCGTAACCGTCTTCGTTCTAATATAATTAATGTAGGGCATTATGGTTTTACCCGTATGCGTCAGCATACGCTGAAGTGGGGTGTACAGGCACAAATGGAAAAATTTACCGACCGTATCAACGAATGGGAAAAACGAGATTCGGCAGGTTATACCTTACCGCATACCGGAACAGATGTGAGTTTGATCGCCAATTTGTATTCTAATAATAAAATAGAAAGTACGCGGCTTTCCGCTTATCTGCAGGATGTGTTTAAATTTCGGATCGAACAAGGAATGTTTACACTGACCGCCGGCGTGAGAGGCAGTTATTGGTCGTACAATAAAGAAATGATTTTTAGTCCGCGTGCTTCGCTGGGCTTTATTCCGGCGTTGAATCAAGACCTGACTTTTCGTTTGGCCACCGGATTGTATTATCAAACTCCGTTCTATAAGGAACTTCGCGTAGAAACCAAAGATGAATTTGATAACAGTATCATCAATCTGAATAAAGAAATCAAATCTCAACGTTCTATCCATTTTATACTGGGAGGCGATTATGCTTTCCGCGCATTGGATCGTAACTTTAAATTCAGTGCAGACGCTTACTATAAAAAAATGGACGATCTGATTCCCTATACGGTTGATAATGTGAAAGTACGCTATTATGGCGAAAATTGTGCCACGGGTTATGCGATGGGGCTTGACATGAAACTCTTTGGTGAGTTTGTGCCGGGAGCAGACTCCTGGATCAGTTTCTCATTAATGAAAGCGGAACAGACCATTCGCAGAGACAATATGGAACAGACTGTGCCGATGCCGAATGACCACGGCTATAATTTTTCGTTATTCTTCCAAGATTATTTTCCGGGTAACAAGCGGCTGAAAGTTAATTTGAAAGGGGTGCTTTCGGGCGGAACTCCATTTACTGCTCCAAGGCAACTATATGAAAACGGCTACTATACTATGCCCGCTTACAAACGGGTTGACCTTGGTTTCTCCTACCAGTTGGCGGGAGGCGTTGACGCGATAATGGACCGGGGCTTCTTCCGTAATCTGAAAAACGTTTGGTTAGGGGTAGATGTATTCAACCTGTTCGATATGAAAAACGTAAGTTCTTATTTCTGGATCACGGATGTGGATAATAACTCACATGCTATTCCCAATTACCTGACAGGGCGTCAGTTGAATGTTCGTATCATCGCGGAATTCTAATTGTGCAACCAGTGGCTGATCTTATCGTAAACAATCGTGCGGTAAGGTTCCGCAGAAAGAATAAGGTCGTGCATGCCGTTGGCAACCGTATCCCGGACAACGTTGGTTCCTAACTTTAAACCAAGTGTCTGAATATCGTTTACATCCAGAACGATATCCGCGTTTCTGTATTCCTCCTGCCATGCTGCCGTTTCCGTAAATGATTTATCCGACGACAGCACGAGTACGGGACACGTAAGCGAAAGACCTTTTTTTACCTTCTTATGTCCTTGATGTATAGCACGTAGCCAAGCTGCTTTTTTAGGATAGCCTTCCGGGCGTTTCCATAACGTGTTGAAGGTCCATTCTCCTTTGTGTTCAGCCAGTAAACTTTCCGCATAAGAAGAGAATCCGGTCTTCTCAACAATCCAGTCGGGGAAGAAGCGGGCAAGAAACGAAACTGTAGGGATGGCGACTTTTTCCATAAACCAACTCATATTCATATCCAGAAACGGACTGTTAAGAATCAGGCTTTCTACCGCGTCGTTCTTTCTGGAATCCATATAAAGCGGCGTGATAAGTCCGCCGGTAGAATGCGCCAACAATACGATATGGTCGTTGCCTTCTTTTTTGATTAGTGCCAATGCCGTATCGATATCAGCATAATATTCATCCAGACTTTTACAAAAAGTAGGCTGTTGGTGATCCCGGATAGAACGACCGTACTTTCGCAGATCCAGCGCATAGAAGTTATAGCCGTAGCGTTGAATACTATCGCCCAATGCTGATTGAAAAAAATAATCATTATAGCCGTGAATATACAAAACAGCTTTATTGACCGGTTCCGGTTGTGGTTTTCTGATCAATGTACAATAAACCTCTCCTTCATAATCGGGCTTCATCTGAATGGTCATCTGTTCATAACCCGGTAAGATATCCGGACTATATTGTGCGTTCAAACCCAAAACCGAAAAGAGGAGAGATAGCGTTAGCAGTAGTTGATTTTTCATTGCGTAACCGGATTTACGCGTACTGTATTCTGGATTTTTACATGAGTAGAATCCGAGGTTGCGGAGGTTACGCTGCCATTGCAGTTCGTGAAATAAACATATTCTCCGCGATCCATAAAGCGATAAACTTTGCATCCGTCATGTTCGAATAAATATTCAACGGTATAGCTCTTGTTGTTGTCAGACTCTGTCGTTAGCAAGGGAACCCCGCCACACGACAAAAATGTCAGCACAAAGAACAATGAAGATAGAAGAATTGTATGTTTCATATTTTCCGGAAATTAAGTAAAGACACAAATATAAAGATAGCAATCCTTATAAAGGGAAAAATAGGCTGATTTCTTTCCTTCCGTTATGCGCTTTCGTAAATTTTCTTTTAGCGATATGATAAATCAGACTTCTGTATTTTCGGGTTTTCTGCGGACATAATTCAATGCATCTTCCACAAGAAATACATTTGCTTTTATCGGTCTTCTTTGGTGTGTCGTCAGCAATCGCATTGGTCGGACAAGCTTTTACGCAGACGCCACATTTGTCGCATTGCCTACCTCCGGTGGGTACAAAAGGAATAGCTCCAATTGCGCGATAGGGTATATTGCCGGGCAGGTGCAGGTTGTTTGTGTACCTGTATTTCAGACTTTGCTTTCCAAACTCCCGGGCTGCCTCTAAGTCTGCAGTGTCCGGTCTGCCTTCGGCAACATTCGTGAAAATAGAATGTCTCGCAACAAAAGCTCCCGCGCTGATAACCTTAAATCCGGATTCGATACAAATTTGCTGCAATTCCAGTAGCGTATCTTCAAACTCCCGGTTGCCGTATACGCAAACAAGAATAGCAGGAGTGCCATTCGCTTTGAATTGAGACAAGTGCTCCTTAGCAAGCGAAGGAACCCGTCCATAATAAGCCGGAACGCCAATAACCACAATACTATTGTCTAAGAATACTGTTTTTCCGACACCCTGAGTAATATCATAAGTAACAATATGAGGAGAAATACCCTCAGCAACAGCCTTAACTATTTTCTTAGTAGAAAGAGCCGGACTAAAATAAATCGCATGAACACCATTAACTTCCATAAGTATGATACCTTAATTATAATAGAAATACGCTTATAAAAGTACCATTTTTTCAGAAACCTCCAAGTATACCGACTGAATAGGCGTGTTTTATGTTTTAATAACGGAGTCTCGATAGGCCTTTGGGGTAACGCCGGTTTGCTTTTTAAAAAAGGTGCCAAAGAATGAAGCGTTAGGAAAATTAAGATGATCGGCAATTTCCACAATCGACATATCAGTTGTTTTCAGGAGGTTTTTGGATTCAATAGTTATTACTATTTGTTTCCATTGCTCAAAAGAATGTCCGGTTACTTTTTTTACAATAGACGATAGATAGTTGGATGCCAGGCATAACTTATTTGCGTAAAATGACAATTGTTTTTCTGTTTTAAAATAGGTAAGAATCAGGTACACAAATTCCCGGGCAATTTTATCTTCTTTCGAGGCGTTTTGTAAAGCACCTTTGTTGCTGTCTTTTTTGTAATAGGACGAAAAAATAAGCATATACGACAATAGTAAAGAATTGACAATGGCTTCCTGATATACTAAATCTTTCTTTTTGAAAGTTCTCAACGTTTGAAACAGACTGAGCAGATCATTGATTTCGTTGTCTGTTCGCTGCAATACGGGCACTTCATTCATCATCATAAAATCTTCTTTGTCCATACGAAGGGGTAGCGTAAAGAAGTATTCAAGCGATATGAAAACTAACTTCAATTCGAAATCTGCAGTATCGATAAATCCTTTAACGATACTGTGCGGCGTAATTAATAAGGTATGATTTTTCATTAATTGGTGTATCCTGTTGTTTACAGACACTCTGCCAAGTCCGTTAGTGCATATTCCATATATTAAACCTTCGAAGATGAACTCTTCGGTAACGTTAATGTATTTCATTATTCTGTTTGAATCAGAAATAACGAAACTATGAATTGACTCAATTATTTTATTATCAGTATCCAATGCTGTGTTGTTTGTTTTTGTTAATGTTGTTTTGTTTCTGCGCTTTTATCTTACTTAAAATGCAAATTCATTGAATTTGAACATTCTTCGATTAATATTGAACACAAACAAATTGATCGCCTCCTCTATATTTGCAAATGTAGTAAGGAAGCAAAAACGATCGATTTGAATTTTCCAAAATTAATACAATAATTAAATATTTGTTTAATATCAACAATGTTTATGCGGTTTTAGATTGTCCGAGATTACGAATGTTATTGTACATCAAAACTGTGTTATCATTTAAATTTAATTTATCATGAAAGTAGGAATACAACTTTATTCTGTACGAAACAGTATGGCAAATGATCCTATCGGAACATTGAAAGAGGTTGCTGAAATTGGATACAAAAATATCGAAATCGCAAACCACAATGCAGAAGTGGATCCGGGAGTGGGATTTAACGTAAGTGCTGAAGAAATTAATAAAACCTTGCAAGAATGCGGCGCGAAGGTCATTAGTGGACACGTTTTTCCATTCAGAGCCGAAACTATGGACGCTATCCTGGCTTACCACGCTCAGATAGGAACTAAATTTTTAGTGATGCCTATGGATTTTTATGCTGATAGAGATGAGGTGCTAAGAAAATCCGAAATATTGAATAATGTAGGCGCTAAATGTAGAGAAGCGGGAATTGAATTCGTATATCATAATCATTTTCACGAGTTCCAGGAATTTGGAGGGAAAACAATTTACGAAATGATTATGGAAAATACCGATCCTCAAAACCTGAAGATCGAGCTTGACAGTTACTGGGCATTGCGTGGAGGACAAGATATTGCTTCGTTCATGAAAAAGTATGGAAAACGTATTCGCCTGTTGCATCAAAAAGATTTCCCTGCACAATATAAAGATCAGTTCAATCTGATAGAGGCAGTTCACAAAAACGCGCCGGTTGTTGACTTAACGTATTTCGAAAGTGTTGTTTCTGACGATACATTTACGGAAATAGGACATGGTATTTTGAACATTCAGGGCATTATAAATACGGCCACGGAACACTGTGATGTGGAGTATATCATTTTGGAACAGGATTTCTCTAAACTTGGTGAGTTGGAGAGTTTGAAAGTAAGCATGGAGAGCTTTAAAAAGTTTAATGGGATTGAGTGGTAATTGTTTTAAAGTAGAAAAGCTATGAATGAATTAAAACCTTTGAAAGTTGCTATTATTGGTTGTGGTACTATTAGCCACATTTATATGACCAATATTAAAGAAAAATTTGCGATCCTTGATCTGGTAGCTTGTGCTGACTTAATTGACGATCGGGCGCAAAAAAGAGCCGATGAGTTTGGTCTTAAAAAAATGACCAACGCGGAAATACTGGCAGACAAATCAATTGACTTAGTGATCAATCTGACAACACCTCAGTCTCATTTCGAAGTGTGTAAAGATATATTGAATGCCGGAAAGCATTGTGTGGTAGAAAAAATGATGACAGTAGACTATCCGGAAGCTGAAGAACTGTGCAAACTTGCGGAAGAGAAAAAGCTGATGTTTGGTTCTGCTCCGGATACATTCCTTGGAGGTGGCTGGCAGTCTGTTCGCAAATATGTTGATGATGGTGTGGTTGGTAAGCCAATAAGCGTAAACGCAGTGATCACCTGTTCGTATCAGCCTGTGACTGCTACTTTTGATATCGGTGCAGATAATTTCTTCTTTCCCTTACATCCCGGAGGCGGACTTCCTTACGACTTAGGTGGTTACTATCTACACAATATGATCAACTTGTTTGGACGTGTTAAACGGGTAAGTGGTTTTGGTGGAAATATTGATCCTACCCGTAAGTATGTGAATCCGCATCATCCTAAATATGGAGAAGCGTATCTGGTGAACACTCCAACGTCGTTGTCCGGTATTCTTGAGTTTGAGTCCGGCGTATTAGGTACATTCTTGGTATCCTCAGACTCGGCTGTCTATGATAGTTTTACAGTACAAGGTACAGAAGGAAATCTGAAATTGTTTCATCCTAATTTCTTTAGCGGGTCTATTGTTTTGCAAAGACCGGGAGCTATTGCAGACGAGGAAAAACAGATTGGTATGTTGAAAGAAACAGGCTACAGACCTGCTCCGGATAGCGTTGAGTTGCCGATACTGCATGGCTATTGTGATAACAACAGAGGTTTAGGCGTAGCGGATATGGCTTATGCGATAAAAAACAATCGTAAACCCAGAGTACATCATAGCTTAGGATTGCACGCGATGGAGATAATCCATGGAATGCTGGAAAGTGCAAAAACCGGCGTTACCTATATTATGCAATCGCAAGTAGAGCGTCCTAAAATGAGAAGAACGGGTGTTGAGATTGGCACAGCACAAGAAAATTCATTGGATGATTAAATTGTTTAGACATGTGTTTGTTTCGATAAGAGACGAATACATGTCTTTTTTTTAAATGCTTAAACTTAAAACTGAATAGCAGTGACAAACCGTAAAATCAAAGTTGGTCATTGTCGGATTTGAAAGAATAGGTGAATTTATAAGCAAAGCAGTGAGACCTTAAAATAATAATAATCATTGAAAAACCCTTTTTTGCTAATTGATTCGAAATTCAGTTAGTGATGGTTAATTATCTATACCTGAAAAGCTACATACTATGGATAAAGCAATACAAAATGCTGCGTTACAATCGTCCAAGGTGACGAGTGTGTCCGAAAGATTTTTTTATAGCTCTTACTTCTGGGGGCAGAATATTTCCTATTTCATAGTCATTATGATGCTGCAAACCTACCTGACGGATGTAGTGGGTATTACAGCAGCAGCAGTGGCTACTATTTTTCTTTTTGTACGTATATGGGATGCTATTCTTGATCCGTTCTTTGGCGTGATTATGGACAGGGCTAATTTAAAGCACGGGAAATTCATTCCATGGATCAGGCTGTCGGCCTATTTAATCCCTGCACTGACTGTGTTGATGTTTGTGATTCCCAATAATCTTTCTTACGGAGTCAAGGTTGCTTGGGTAGCTATTGCTCATTTGCTTTGGGGAACCGCCTATACCATTTGTGATGCGCCGATAGCCGGACTCTCAATGGCCATTACGAATAGCGTAAAAGAACGTACCAGTTTAATTTCGTTAGGAAGACTTGGCGCCCTGCTTGCCATGCTTGGCGCTGCTTACTTTTTACCCGAACTAACAAAACAAACCAGCTATGGAACAGGAGTAATTGTGCTTTCTGTCTTGGCTTTTTTCTCTATGCTCCCTATTGGTTATAAGGGAAAAGAGCGGTTTTCTGTAAGTTCGGATTCGACTTTTAATATGAGGGATATTATTCAGTATTTAAAAACAAATAAGTATTTACTTATCTTTTTGTTAGCATTGATTCTTGGTTCAACAAACAATTCGGTGCTGTCGTGTATGAATTATGTTTCAATACAATGCCTGGAAGGTGAAAGCGCAATCAAATATAACATGTTTTCTTTCTATGGAGCTATGGTAGCGGCAGTTCCCGTAGTGATGATACTGTGCAAATACTTTGATAAGTTTTACATATTTATAGGTAGTTATGTCGTTACTGTTGTGGCCAATATTGTTATGTATTTTGCCGGTTATCAGGATTTGACAGTGTACTATATGCTGAACATTATGAAAGGAATGTGCTTTGGATTTACAATGATATTGATCTATACTTTTGTAGCTGATGTTACCATATACGGAGTCTATAAAACCAAGATTCACGCGGAGGGTATATCTTTTGCTCTTCAAACATTCACGCAGAAAATGTTTACGGCTATTGCGTCTTCATTGGTCATGTTCACCCTTTCTGCTGCCGGATATATTTCTTCCAATTTGGCACAAGAAACAATTGTACAACCCCAGGAAGTGGTAGATACAATATGGTTAACGTATAATATTTTCCCTGCGGTTGGGGCATTTATCACCCTGATTATTCTTGTTTTTTTCTACAAATTGAGGGATAAACATGTGAAAATTATGTCTGAGGTCAATAACGGTGAGTTGTCTGAAGCAGAGGCCGAAAAAATGCTTCCGACATACTTGTAGCACCTAAGATCGCCGCATGGCAAAATATAATTCTTAATGAACTAATAACTATTTTAATATTTTAAAACCTATGAAACAGAGAAAACTATCTATTCTTGCAACAAGTCTTTTGGTATTTCTCGGCACATCCACTGTGGTGGCTCAGACGAATACGAAGAACACAGAGACAGCAAAGAGTGACACCGCAAAAGTTGCTCAAAAGGCAGGAGGAACTGCCAATGTGATGCTAAACGCATCGGCTGATAATGGTCCCCGGGCTGTAAATATTGGTTTACCTGCCAGTGTGGGCGGAACGGTTGTGTTGGAAAATGGACTGCCGGTGGTTTATGACTTTATGGGGCAGATGCCTACTGCTGTGTGGAGACAAGATAACGGCGTGTCTAAATTTCAGGTGCTGAATGTATCCGAAACGGCTTTGCTTGCCAGCGACATTGGCGTGTCGGTAAGCACATGGACCAATAGAGGTACAGAAACTGTGAAAGGCGCGGCCGGTTTCACCACCAACTCTTTTGGGTTATTAAGAGGTGATGTTAATATAAGCGGTCCGTTGAAGAACGGATGGTACTATTCGGCTACTGCCTTTTTAAATATGGACCCGGGAACTTTCCGTTCGAATATTTCTACGTTTTTAGATAAAACGCAAATCTACAAGGGCTTTCTGAATAAGAAGTATGAAACCGGACAAATCGGTATTCAGTACAAATTTGCAAACAGTGAATCCATCAACGCCAAACAAAGTCCGTATATCTATCATAAAGACGGTAGCGTGTCAAGACTTCCGGGCTTCCGTATCGGACGTGATTCGTACCTTGAACAATCAGGGATGATTAACGCAATCGATCCTTTGACAGGTGAAGCCGTGGCTTGGGATGCCATGAAAGATGGAGGAAGCACATCACACGTAGTCGATATTTTGGGTGATCAGCAAATAGGTAATGGCATGATATTGGATTATACATTCCGCTATCAGTATTCTAATTCAGGACTATACAATCCATACTTAACGGCAATCACTTCCAGCGTAGATCCGAATGCGGCGGAGGCAGACTTGAAGGCAGGAAATAAAAGATACTATTATGCCGACAGCCCCAACGCTCCATACGAAGGATATGTACAAAACGGCATGATGATCTTCTCGCCGAAATCAAAGAAAAACACCGTGATGGCACGTGTGGAATTAAGTAAGAAAACAGAGAATCATCATTGGATGGTAGGCTTGCACAATTGGTATTACAATGTAGATAAAGCAACTTCGGCTACCTATTCTTATCAGTTTGATGTAGCGCCCAATCCGCGTTCTTTGGTGTACGATGAATGGACCATGGATGCCGATGGTAACGGACAGTGGGTACGTAAAACCGACAAAAGTGGTAATAGCAAACACAATGGTGCTATGCAGTATTATAACGGATTTGAAAACAAAATGGCAGCAGTAGCTACCGAAAAGTGGAAAATCAACGACAGGTTTACGGTAGACGCCGGTACTCGTTTGGAGTGGCAACGCATTGATGGCGACTGGTATTCGGCAGAGGACAGAAAAGCCGGTGGAACAAACTGGGTTTCGGGCAAAACATCCGATGTAAAGAAGGATTGGTTCAACTTTAGCGTAACAGCAAATGCAACATGGAAAGCATTCCAGAATTTCGGATTCCTTGCCGACGCTTATTATTTGCAACAAGCCGGAAAATTAAGCATGTACGCAGGTGCTGACGACCCTCAAATAGACAAATGTGAGATACCTGGATTTGCAGCCGGAGTTTATTTCAATCACCCGATGCTTAGTCTTGTTTCTAAAGTAACCTCTATCAAACGCACAAACTTCAAGAACAACTCAACGTTCAACGATCCGGTAACCGGAGCGGTAGATAAGAAAACAATCAGCTACGATGTAAGTACAATCGGTTGGACTTCCGACGTGTTGTTCCGCCCATTCAAAGGCTTCGACTTACACATGTTGCTTACCCTCCAAAACCCTAAATACAAGAACTATGAGTTTACAACCAGCTGGGGACAAGAGGTTAACAACAACGACAATGTGGCACGTAGCGTATCAAAAACATTGATTGAAATCGACCCAAGCTATACGTTCGGAAAATTCAGAATCTGGGGAAGCGCGCGCTACTTTAGCAAAGAATACGCGAACTATCCCAACACACTGATCTTTAAAGAAAGATGGGAAACCTTTGCCGGCTTGAACTACAAGTACGACAAAAATGTAGACTTCGGAATCAGCGTTGTCAATCTGTTGAACCAAAGCGGTGCTCAGGGTTCTATTTCGGGAACAAACACCACGAATGCCGAACAAGCAACAGCACTATACGACAAACCTTTAGTAGGAACCTATATCCGTCCGTTTACAATCGAATTTAAAACTAAAATCAGATTCTAAAATGTGTTAGTATCTATAACTTTAAAAATAAAATAATCATGAAAACTTACATTTTATTAATCGGCTTCATGCTGTCAGCTTTTGTTCCTACTACTTTTGCACAAAAAAAAGATGCAAAAGATAATACGGTAACACTCTATATTACGCGCCATGGCAAGACTATTTTGAATACGATGGACCGTGTTCAAGGCTGGGCAGACACTCCTCTTACGCCTGCCGGAATTGAGGTTGCGGAATATTTGGGCAAGGGATTGAAAAGCGATGGTATTATATTCAAAGCAGCCTACTCCAGCGACCTTGGTCGTGCTCGCCAAACCGCACGTATCGTATTAGATACAAAAGGACAAAACGAAATGATGATTACAGAAGTACCTCAAATGCGCGAAACTTGTTTCGGTAGTTATGAAGGGGAGTTTAATCCTAGAATGTGGAATGATGCTGCACTTCGCCTTGGTTATAAATCGTATACGGAATTGATGGCAGACCTGGAGAAAGATCCTACATTAATGAAGAAAATGGTGGATGCTTTTGCCGCATTAGAAACTCTTGGCATTGGCGAACCTTATGATGCCGTAAAAGCAAGAGGACAAAAGGCTATTCGTGAAATTGCGGAGAAACAAGCAAAGAACGGTGGAGGAAATGTATTGATGGTAGGTCATGGTATGTCTATCGGAATTTTCCTTTCGGATCTGGATAGTTATGGAAAGAAACCTAACGCGGGTCACATGGGCAATGCTGCCGTATGTAAAGTAACCTACAAAGACGGAAAGTTTACATTAGAGTCTTTTGGCGATATGAGTTATGTAGAAAAAGGCAAAGCGAAATAATCGCTTAAATTTAATAATAGATAATGTGAAAACTCAGGTTTCTCATGCCCTTCTTTCGGATGGGTAATGAGGAACCTGAGTTTTTTTTTGTGCTTTTTTGCCCCTCTTTTATGTTGCTGAAAATCAGATCGTTGTATATACTGAAAAACATAAAGGTTATTTTTACAAACATAAAGGTTATTTTTTGAAAAATAAAGGATATCTTTTTAAACATATAGTAATGTAAAAAACGCCTTACTTTTCAGCAGGGTATTTCGACCTTAAAAATCGTTCCCGAATTTACAACAGAATCAACTTCGATCTTGCTTTTATGAATGCGGATAACTTTATCTACAAGCGCCAATCCGATTCCGTTTCCGTCAATAAATTTCTTGTTCTTTCCTCTGTAAAACGGCTTGAAAATAGTATTTAATTCTTCCTTGTGGATACCTATCCCCGTATCGGAAAAATGGATATGAATACAGTTACCTTCCGAAAAGATCAGGACGGTAGAGGTTTTGTTTTCTGAAAACTTACAATTGTTTTCCATTAAGTTTATAAAAGCTGTTTTCAGTAGATATTCATTTCCCAGCATGGTCAGCTCGGTGTCGTCTTCGCTTGCTTGCGTAAATTGCACATCGATCTTATAGGCCGGATTTCCTTTCAAAACAAAGGTGCGAGCATCCAAAACTATCTCGTCAATACGCACTTCGCTCATCGCTATTTTATTTTCATTGTAACCGGCTTTTGCCAGGTCTAAAAGGCCATTTACCAGTTTTATCAGCCGGGTTACATCGAGTTTGGAATTGCGAAGCGTTTCGATATACTCTTCTACCGTACGCTCTTTCAGCAAGGCGAAATCAATCTCTCCGACCAATGTTGCCAGTGGAGTACGCAGTTCATGCGATGTGTTGCTGACAAACATTTTCTGCGATTCGAAAGACGATTCTATTATATCCAGACTTTTGTTGAATGAAGCAGCCAGTTCACCGAACTCGTCGTTGTCGTTATACCCTGAAATGCGTAGGTCTAAATTGTTGGCTGTAATATTTTTCATTTTCCCGGAAATATCGGATACCGGTTGCAATGCCCTTCGAGCAAGAAAATAGCCGAGGATAAATAAAATAATAATAGATATAATGGTCAGGGCAATCAGGTTAATTACCAGATTATGAAGTTTGCTGTAGCCATAGCCGTCGTAGGCTGCTGCTGTTACAATATAGTGAGCGTTGTTGTAGTTAAACAGAAAACCTACCGCTTGATATTTACCTACATAAAACGTATAATCCTTATTGTTTGCCGCAATGTTCTGAATCAGTTGGGGCGTTTCTTTCACGATGTCGATATCTTTGGCATCATGATAAAGCAAGTTTATTTCAGTGTCGTAAATAGCGACTTCTACCTCATCAATGTATTCGATATTATTTTTATAAATAGAGTGCATCGTTTCGGGACTGGCTTTAGCCTCAAAAAATAAACTGGCTTTGGATACCCCTTCCCGATAGAGGTTTTTATAAAACTCTACCTCACGGTTATGTGCAGTTACCAGGTAGATGACGGTTGCGAAAATAGCCATCAGCACGGCTGTTACCACCGAGTATCGGAGTGCTATCTTGGTTTTTATTTTCATGTTTCTGTTTTAAGTATAAACCCAACTCCGGGATTTGTATGGATAAGTTTGTTGTCGAAATCTTTATCTATTTTTCGTCGTAAGTAATTGATGTAAACATCAATGAAATTTGTTCCGGTGTCAAAGTGCGTGTCCCAAACCCTTTCGGCTATTTCGGCTCGCGGCAATACCCTTTCCGGGTTTTCCATCAGATACTTCAGTAAGTTGAATTCTTTCGGGGTGAGTCTTATCTCTTTGCCCGACCGGAATACTGTGCGGGTGTTTACGTGCATACATAAATCGTCGTACTTTAGTTCGTCCGGTATTGTGTTTTCAGGTTGATTGTTGTTTCTCTTTAATAATACATTAATACGTGCGTTCAGTTCTCTTAAATCGAATGGCTTAACCATATAATCATCTGCTCCTGCATCAAAACCATCCAGTTTATCGTCGGTAGCTCCCAAGGCTGTAAGCATAATTACAGGCACATGCGGATACTTTTCTTTCGCAAACTTTGTGATTTCGAATCCATTGTGATGTGGAAGAATAATATCTGTAATAATCAGATCATACAAGTTTGCGCTGATAAGACGTTTCCCGATATCACCATCAAATGCAAGGGTAACCTCAAAGCCGAACTCGGTTAACCCCTTACCCAAGAGTTCGGCTATTCTTTTTTCATCTTCAATAACAAGTATTTTTCTCATATTCCACAGATTCTATTGAAACAAAGATACTTAAAATCTAAAAATCAATATCCCATATACCACACGCTTTTTGTAATGCAACCAACGACGAAGCAAAGCCTTTTGTTGTTTCCAGATACAGTTCGCGCACTTCATTATAGGTGCGCTGCGCGATAAGAACATCTGTTATATCGCTTTCTCCTCTCTGGTATTTATAGACCATCCCGTCCAGCACTTTTTTAGCATCTTCCAATAAGCCTGTCCGGTATTGTTCTGCTTTTTTTCGGGCGGCTTCAAACAGAAAAAAAGCCTGGGCGATTTCTGTCTGAATTTGCAGTTCTGTATTTTGTTTCTGCACTTTGGTTTGTTCTATACTGTAATTGGCCGCTTTTAGTGCCCCTTTATTCCGGTTCGAAAACTGAAGCGGAATCGACACGCCCGCTGTTACCGATCCGGCCGGTGGTAAAAATCCGTGCCAGTCTCTTTCGTAACTAACCGAAAGCCCCAGATCCATTTTTCGTTCGGCTTTCACCAGTTTGTATTGGTTGCCGGCTACCTCAATGTTTTTACGGGCGGCATACAAGTCTACCCGATTGGTCAACCCGGTTGCAATCAATTCCGGCAATAAATAATCCCGGTCTATATTCGTCCATTTGCCCGAAAGATTCATCAATGAGAGTGTTGTTTGTCCCATATATTGATTAAGTGTTGCCAATGCCGACTTATAAGCCGCCTCCTGTTCAAACACTTCGTTCAGGAGGGTTGCCGCTTCTAATTTAGACTGCCGTGCATCTATTTCGGTGATTTCGCCTAAACGAAAACGGATGCTGTCCGAATTGCTCAGTTCAAGCATATATGCATAAGAACTCTTCTTTACCTCTAAAAGTTCACGTTGCTGCATGGCTTCCAGGTATAAATCGGCCGCTTCGGCGCGTAATTCCTGGTAGTAATACTCCAGCGCCAGTTTCTCCAGATCGGCCTGACTTTTTGCCAAACGTACCCGGGCGCCTCTTTTATTACCTAACTCAAGGGTATAACCAAGTCCCATCGAGAAATTTTCGTTTGCCCCTTCGAATGTAACTTCAGGATCGGGCAAAACCTTTTGGGCAATTACTTCGGCATCGGCAATGCTTACATTGTATTTTTCGGCCAGATAGTTGAGGTTGCTTTTCCCTACCTGATTCAGATATTCCTGAAATGATAAGTTTGCAGTTGCTTGCTCCATGGACTCTTGTGCCCTTGTGTAGGATACAAAACTCAATAAAAAAACAAAAATCAGTATGGTTGTATATTTGCTGTTAGTCTTCATAATTTATCGCTGTTTTTGGGTTCTTGATCTCTTCCGGCTTTCCTTTCAATCAGATAGTAGAAAGCAGGAAGGGCGAATAATGTAATGATAGTAGAGAACATCAGTCCATAAACTATAACTGTTGCTAAAGGGCGTTGCACATCCGAACCGATGCCAGTAGCCAATGATGCCGGAAGTAAACCAAGTATGGCTACCGTTGCGGTCATCAGAATAGGACGAAACCGGTGGCGCGCTCCGTCTTTCACGGCTTTTAACAGACTGAACCCGTTTTTGCGCAATCCGTTTATGTGTGATATCATAAGCACTCCGTTTTGGATAGCCACACCGAATAAAGCAATGAAACCTACTGCCGACGACACATTGAGTGTCATTCCTCTTACATTCAAAGCCAACATGCCGCCAAACAAGGCCAAAGGAACAATCATCAATACTAATCCTGCCTGACGGAATTTGCCGAATGCGGTATAAAGCAGCATGAACATAATGGCTAATGCCAACGGAACAATAATAGCCAATCGAGAATAGGCTCTGTTTTGGTTTTCAAATTGTCCGCCCCATTTTACCTGATATTTGTCGTGATCATAGCTTACATTTTTCTCAATAGCCGTTTGTGCATCTTGCAAGAAAGAAGATAAGTCACGCCCCCGCAGATTCAGTTTTACTGTCAGGTGTCTTTTATTCATTTCGCGTGTAATGGTGCTTTCACCAGTGCTCAGCCTTACCTCTGCCACTTGCGACAACGGAATCTTAGCTCCTGTAGACGATGTAAGTGTCAGGTTCTTGATTTTTTCGGGGGTGTCACGGGCACTTTCAATATACTTGCAGGTTATATCATACACCCTGTCATTCTGGTACAATTGCGATATGGCTTTACCACCGATGGCTACCTCTATCAGATTGCTTACATCGGCTATGTTTAATCCGTATCGCGCAATGGCATCCCTGTTCATGTGCACTTGCAACTGTGGTAGAGGTGGTTCCTGGTCTATATCCAGATCTACTGCGCCGTCTACCTTTTTAAGTGTTTCAAGAATATCTTCGGCTATTCGCCGGGTTTCTTTGAAATCGTTTCCATACACTTTTACTACCAACTCACTGTGTGCACCGGCAATTTTATCCATTACACCGTCTATCATAGGTTGACTGAATCCTACTTTAAAACCGGGCATGCTTTCGTATTCCCGAGACAGTTCGTTAATCAGATCGTCTTTCGTCTTGCCGCTTGGCCATTCACTGTAAGGCTTGATGCCTACCGACACTTCAAAATGAGAAGCTGTCCATGGATCGGTTCCGTCATCGTTGCGTCCGGCCTGTACCGCTACATAAGTAATTTCGGGATATTTCATCGTGCGCTGACGGAGTGTTTCAGATAGTTCACGGGATTTTTCTACCGTTATGCCGGGAGGCAGGTTTACTTGCAGCCAGATAGAACCTTCGTCAAGCGTTGGAAGGAAATCTTTTCCGACATAAGTCGTAAGTCCGATCGCCGCTATAAATATGGCCACAACCGCTACAATTACTTGCTTAGGTTTATCCAGAATCTTATTGACTGTTTCAGCATATTTCAGTGTTAATTTCTCGAGCCATTTATTCTGATATATTTTTCTTGGCTTCCGATACAATGCATATCCAATGCCGGGTATCAGGAATAACGCGACCAACAGTGCCCCTAATAACGCATAACCGACCGTAAATGCCATCGGCGTAAACAGTTTTCGCTCTACTCTTTCGAATGCAAATAAGGGTAAGTAGGCTGTGATAATAATGATAGTAGCAAAAGCAATCGGTTTGGCAACCTCCTTTACCCGTTTGGCGATGTTGTCTTCTTCCAGCTGTATATTCGGATGATCTTCGCGTTTTTTAAGGATGGTTTCCATCATCACAATAGCTCCGTCAACAATTATCCCGAAGTCGATTGCACCCAGAGAAAGCAGATTTGCCGGTATATCCGTAAAGTACATCAGGATAAAAGCAATAAGCAACGAAAAAGGAATGGTTAATGCCACAAGCAGTGCTCCACGCCAGCTGCCCAGAAATAGAATAAGTACAACCACTACCAAAAGCATTCCTTCGAGGAGTGTTCGTGAAACCGTATTCAGCGTGGTGTCTACCAATTCTGTTCTGTCCAGATAGGTATGTATATGCACACCTTCCGGCAATATATTCCTGTTTAGTTCTTCAACAGCCTCACTGATTCCTTCAAGCACTACCGAAGGGTTCTCGTGTTTTAAAAGCAACACGATGCCGGCAACCGTTTCCGAATACTCGCGGCTACGGTCTGAGTATCCCTGAACGCCCTTTCTTTCGAGGTTTCCGTATTTAACCTTCCCCAGATCATTCAGAAAGATGGGTACGCCTTTTTCCGAGCTGACCACTATTCTGCCTAAATCTTCAAGACTTGTTATCTGTCCGATTCCCCGTACAACATATCCTAAATCTCCCCGGTTCAGCATGCTGCCTCCAACGTTGGAGTTGTTGTTTTCGATAGCCTCCATTACCTCATCGAGCGACAAACCGTATTGCTCTAATTTAAGCGGATCTATTTCAATCTGGTATTGGGTGGTTATTCCTCCGAAATTGCTAACGTCGGCCACGCCCGGAACCTCTTTTATCCGGGGTATGATTACCCAGTTTTGCAGATCGGTAAGTTCGCGCAGGGAGTGTTTGTCGCTTTCTATGATGTAACGGTAAATCTCGCCTGTAGGAGAAGTCAACGGATCAAGTCCGGGGATTGCCCCATACGGAAGTTCTACTTCGTTGAGTCGTTCCTGCACACGTTGGCGGCTCCAGTAATCTTCTATACCATCATCAAAAACCAGGGTGATCATTGACAGCCCGAATGTACTTTTGCTACGCATTACATGCATGCCGGGCATACCGTTCAATGCTCGTTCCAAGGGGATGGTTATTTGCTGTTCAACTTCTTCTGCTGCCAATCCGGGCACTTGGGTTACCACTTGCGATGTAACATCGGCAATGTCGGGATAAGCCTCTATCGACAATTGTTTCCAGGAGTAATATCCGAATACGCATAGCAATACAAACAGGCACAGTACTACCCATCTTTTTTGTATCACAGTAAGCATTAAATCTTTCTTCATCGTTGTTTATTTTAAATAGTATCCACCTTCGCTGATAATGATATCTTTATTTGATAGTCCTTTGGAGATCACGGCCGTTCCGTTGCGGGTTGCTTCTACTTCTACCGGAACCTTCAGGAACAGATCGGGCGCTTTTTCTACAAATACATAACTGTCTTTTTCTCCTTGTAAAAGTGCGGTCTCGGGTATTTGTATAAAATCGGAAGGCTTATCTAAGAAGTGCACTGTTGTGTACATGCCTATCTTCAGTAGTTCGTCTTTGTTATCGACAAACGACAACACTCGTATAGCCCGGGTGTCTTCATCTACAGCTTCTTCAACATGAAACACTGTACCCTTGAGGCATTTTTCGGGATATGCTGCAATGTAGATATCCATATTGTCATCTTCATGAATAAACCGGATGTCTTTTTCTTTTACCTGCGCACTTATCCATACTTGCGATAAGTCGGCAATAACGGCAATAGGATCGGAATCGTCTTTTATATACTGTCCTGTTACAATGTTGTTTTCTATAACGTCTCCTGCTATCGGAGAGCGTATAATAAGCGGTTGCCCTAAAGTCATTTCCTCCGCATTTACATGATAAACCTGTAAAGCAGAATATGCATTTTCATATTCCTTTTCGGCTATTTGCAGAACACTCAGGGCTTCTTCCATTTCCTTTTGCGAGCCTACCCCGTTTTTCAGTAAGTCTTCCTTCCGTTTTAGTTCTTTTTGAGCCAGATCTTTTTCAGATTTTGCCTGAAAGAATTCTTTCTGAGCAGTAGTAAAGTCGGCAGAGACTATTTCAAATAAAGGCGTGTTTGCCTGCACTTTTTGTCCTAATCTTATATATGATTTTACTACCCGCCCTGCAAAAGGCGGAGCTATATAGGCAAATTGTGTGGGAACCGGCTGAACTGTTCCGGCTGTTATTACTTCTTTAGAATAGGGGCTGGTTCCGACTTCAGACAGTTTGATCTGTGAAAGTACGACATCAGCATTTTTAATAAAAACACTGTCTCCTTTTACAACAAATGAGCTGTTTTCGTATTGTGCTTCCTTATTATTGCAGCCTGCAAAGCAGATAACGGATACGAACAGGAGTAGTTGAAAAGTTTTTCTCTTCATCATGTTTGTTTTTTTAGGATTAATATTAAATGCAAAAGCAAATCGGTCTTTTTATGTATGGGCGTCTATGTCATCTATCTCCCATTTTATGGAATAGATACCACTTTCCAGCGTAAGGAAAGAAGCTATTTTTTCAATGGTGGCATCTTGTTTGCTGAAGCTGATAATGTCGGCTTCTATAACGGCAGAAGAAGGATTGTCGGCATCATGGCTACTTAATGATTTCAACATTAAATCAGTGTTATTGCCGATATATTGGATAAATAGTACCCGGATATGATTTTCCACATCTTCCTTGCAACAGGCAACAAACTTGTAGTGATATTCCACTAACTCTTTGTCTTCAAATGCCCGTATTTTCATGATTTTATTCGAAAGAGGACGTAAGAAAACATGAACCCCAATGATGAAGGTTGTTCCTATCAATGGCTCATAAAAATATCCGAGTCCGCAGAAAGCACCGATAGCTGCCGTACACCACAAAGTGGCTGCTGTATTAAGGCCTCTTACCGTAGCGCCGTCTTTAAGAATAACGCCTGTACCAAGAAAACCGATGCCGCTGATAATGTAAGAGGCAATACGTCCGGAAGCATCCCCACCTATGCGGGAAGCGATGAACATAAATATGGCAGCACCCAAGGCTACAAGTGTATTGGTGCGAAGACCGGTTGAACGTTGGCGAAATTGACGTTCCAGTCCGATGCACATTCCTAAAAATAAAGCCAGTGAAATATGGATGATAAATGATAGCATAATCTCTGTTTTTTATAACCATTTATGAAATTTGTTTAAATACAGGTTCTTTACAAATTGCGTCAGGAAGCAATAGCCCAACAGTATGCCGACCAACCATGGGAAGTACGACCAGGGTAGGGGAGTCAGCTTTATGGATGCACCCAATGCAGTAAATGGTATGGCTATGCCTATAGCCATAATGGCAAATGTAGTCAGCATGACCGGCCAGGAAGCCCGGCTTTGTATAAATGGAATCTTGCGGGTACGAATCATGTGGACAATGAGTGTCTGAGAAAGAAGCCCTTCAATGAACCATCCCGACTGGAATAATGATTGATCTTCCGGAAGTGTACATTTAAAGACATACCACATCACCAGATAGGTCAGAATATCAAAGATAGAACTGATCGGTCCTATACATATCATGAACCGTTTCAGATCGGACGCATCCCATTTTCTTGGCTTTTGCAAGTATTCTTTATCAACACTGTCAAAAGGAATTGTAACCTGCGAAATGTCATACAAAAGATTTTGTGTAAGTATATGTATAGGCAACATAGGAAGAAACGGAAGGAATGCACTGGCTCCAAGCACACTGAACATATTTCCAAAGTTGGAGCTGGCTGTCATTTTAATGTATTTGGTAATGTTGCCGAATATCTTGCGTCCTTCGATAACTCCTTTCTCAAGCACCATTAAATCTTTCATCAATAAAATAATGTCTGCCGACTCCTTGGCAATGTCCACCGCTGTATCCACCGAGATGCCGATATCCGCCTGACGTAACGCAGGCGCATCGTTTATCCCATCACCCAGAAACCCTACTGTATTGTTCTGTGCTTGAAGAGCTTCTATTACCTTTGATTTCTGTAAAGGCGTTAGTTTGGCAAAAACGTTCGTTTTGACAGCAGCTTTTTCAAGCTCTTCGTTACTCATCTCTTCTATTTGGTGTCCTAAAAGAATGTTTTCTACGCTAAGTCCTACCTGTCGGCATACATTTCTGTTAATAAGCTCACTATCTCCTGATAGCACTTTTACCTCTACACCGTGCTCATGTAATGCCTTAATAGCTGTCGATGCCGAAGCTTTGGGCGGATCTAAGAATGCAAGGTAACCAATCAACACCATCTCCGATTCGTCTTCTACAGCAAAGGAATTTGATTTGTTGACCCAACTTTTCTGTGCTACACCCAGTACTCTCATTCCTTGTTTGTTGAGGTTTGTACTTATTTCGAGCAGCTCTTTTCTTATTTCATCAGAGACCTGAACCGGAATACCGTCTTTTTCAGCAAACATACAAACCGATAAAATTTCCTCTATGGCTCCCTTTGTTATAATCTGCTTTTTTCCTTGCCTGTCTTCTACTACTACAGACATTCTGCGGCGGTTGAAATCGAAAGGTATTTCATCTACTTTTTTATATTGTTCGCCCAAATTTCCAAAATTCAACTCGTTGCAATGGGCTAAGATCGCTTTATCCATAAGGTTCTTTAATCCGGTCTGAAAGAAGCTGTTAAAATAAGCATGACGTAAAACCCGTTCACTGTCTTTACCGTCTACATCCAGATATCGCTCAAGCACGATCTTGTCTTGTGTCAAGGTGCCGGTCTTATCTGTACAAAGAATGTTCATCGCTCCGAAGTTCTGTATAGAGTTCAGATTCTTTACAATCGTTTTATGTTTCGACATTTTTACGGCTCCTTTGGCCAGGTTGGAGGTAACTATCATCGGAAGCATCTCAGGAGTAAGTCCTACAGCCACCGATAGTGCGAACAAAAACGCTTCGAACCAGTCGCCCTTGGTAAATCCATTGATGAAGAATACAAAAGGAACCATAACAATCATAAACCGTATCAGCAGCAGACTTACATTGTTGATGCCTTTGTCGAAACTCGTCTGTGCGCGTTTACCCACTATGTTCTTAGCAATAGTTCCCATATAAGTGCTGCTTCCGGTGCTAACCACGATGGCCCGTGCAGATCCGCTTATAACGTTAGAACCCATAAAGGCTATATTGTTCAATTCGATAACACTTCCCGTTTTAGTCGGTTGTTCTCCTAAAGTATAAGGTGTTTTTTCTACCGCATCAGACTCTCCTGTCAGTGCAGACTGGCTTACAAATAAGTCCTTTACCGAAACAATACGTACATCTGCCGGAATCATATCTCCTGCCGAAAGAAATATAACATCTCCCGGTACAAGATCTACAATGTTTATATCGATAATGGAGTCTGAACCTTTACGAAAGACAGACACTTTATTGTTGACCATTTTCTTTAGAGCCTCACTTGCTTTGTTCGCTTTCCATTCCTGATAAAAACGAAGCAAGCCGCTTAACGTTACCATTGTTGTGATGATAATAACAGTTACCCACTCTCTTTCATCGGGAGCTGCCAGAATAACATCCAAAACAATAGAGATTAATGCCAAAAACATCAATATCCCGATAAACGGATTTATAAAAGCCTTTATTAAAAGGATAAACCATTTATTCTTATTTTCTACTACAATTTCATTAGTCCCAAACTCTTTTAACCGGCTTGCCGCTTCTGCCGGATATAATCCTTCCCGGCGCGAGTTAAGAAATGAATAAACCTGCTCTTTAGATTGCGATGCAGCAAGAAATAACTTTTCACTGTTGAAAGCGAATTCTGCATTTTTCTTTTTTAGTTTTTTTGAGAGCTTCATAGCACGAATTGTTATGTTCTGTAATTTTGGGACAAAGGTATCCCGGCCAAATTTCAAAGGCTGTTAGAGAACTATTAGAAAATTACAGGAAGCTATTAGAAAACTATTAGAAAAGAAGATAAGGCCTTAAAGTCTTCATGGCTTTCGGGTAGTCAAAGAAAAAAACGCTTCTTTTGCACAAAGTACTTGGCGAAGGAATACTTAATAACCATATATCATCTTATTTATCAGGCGATAAAGATATATTTTTTCTGTCATGATTTTAATTTCGCGTAAAAAAAATATTTTTACACTCAGCATGACAAGGAGAAGGAATCGTCCTCTTTTTCATGCCGACTGCCCTCCCTGTCATTCCGACCGAAGTGGAGGAATCTCTGCATATAGCTTCGTTTAAGAATAGTCAGACGCGGTGAGATGCTTCGACAAGCTCAGAATGACAAGCGGTGTGCCGATTTATAACAAGGAAATAGACCGGAAAGAAACTCAAAACAGGATAAAAAAACAACAAAATATTATTTCCTGGAATATTTATACCGGCACTTAGTCCTTAGGCGTGAGCTTCTTGTAATAGGAGGTTGCTGTGTACAATACCGCTGCAGGATTATGTCCTGTAACCCTGTCTTTGGTCACTAAGGTAGTTGCATACGCATCCGAATACTTATAAAATAAACTATCGTGCCCTACACAAAGACCGATAACTACATTTAAATCAGTCTTAATCTTATTGAGCAGCCTTGCCTGAAGAATAGGATTACACATTGCGGCACCAATATTCTCGCACTCCTTAGCAATACCAATCGAAGACTTATCGACCGCACCTACTTTACAGATTACCGAATAAGGTTCAAAATCGTTTGCCCGAAGTATCTTTGCGAAAGTTCTCGCCTCCTTAATCAGACCGATACAATTTGCTATCCCAATTTTCTTAGCTCCGGTTTTACGTGCAAACTCCATAATTTCCTCTACCCGGGTAAGATGACCGTAGCCTTCATATTCAACTTCGGCACTTGCGGTCATTATCTTGTGGTTATTCCCTTCGTCATAACGTTCCAATGCCCATTCCAAATCACCTTCATCAAGATTAGTAGTAGGACAAAACTCAGGATACGAACGAACTTTAAACTTACAATTTTGCGTTCCACAATCAACACAAGTCAATATATTTTTCTCCTTTTCCATAATAAATGTAAATATAGACAAAATAAACTTTTTGGTATAGGCGTTTAGACCGCACTGATTTTTATGATTTGCTACCTTTGTAGCATGAATGAACGAAAACGATTTTTAGGAGTGAACTCAATCAAATTTTACAATACTTTTAGCTCAGATGAAGTCTGCTATGAATACATATCAGCAATCAAATGGAATGATAACGCTTATCAATGTAAAAGATGTGGACATACAAATTTTTGCAAAGGCGTAAGACCTTTTTCAAGAAGATGTACAAGATGTAAATATGACGAAAGTCCCACTTCAGGAACTATGTTTGATAAATGTAAGTTTCCTTTGCACCTGGCTTTTCATATTGCATTTAAGATAAGTACCAAAAAGAAAGGAATGTCCTCTTTAGAGTTGTCTCAAGAATATGAACTGCGACAAAAAACTTGCTGGGAGTTCAAATGGAAAATACAGCAAGCAATGCAAAGCAGTAAAAAGCATTTAATCAAAGGACTAGTTCATGTTGATGAATTCTATATTGGCGGTGAAGAAGAAGGGAAACGAGGTCGTTACAAAGGAGAAAAGAAGCTTGTCATTGTCGCTCTCGAAATAGTTGAGAGTGGAGTTGGACGAGCTTATGCTCAATGTATCGAGGATGCTTCTTCGGCTTCTTTTCGTCCTTTCTTTGAATCATATATCAGTAAAGATGCAAGAATAATTACTGACGAATGGAGAGGTTATATACCCTTGAAAAAAGATTTTCCAAATCTCGAACAGGTAAAATCTGACGACGGAAAAAACTTCAAGGATTTACATATCCACATTATGAACCTGAAAGGTTGGCTCAGAGGAATTCATCATCATTGTACCAAAGAACGTCTTCAAGGATACCTTGATGAATACCACTTTAGGTATAACAGACGTTCAAATATGGAGACAATATTCGATATACTCATAAAAAGAATGGTTTTAAATAATCCTATTCGCTTACAATCAAATAATTAATTAGTGCGGTCTAAACGCCTATACCAATAAACTTTTTTACTATCCAATTCAGCTCCAAGCGTTACTCTTCCATTTTTAAGGACAGACTTTCTGAAATAAATATGGCGATCTTTCCTTTAATCAGCAATTCGTCCTTTAATAAATCCCCGAAAACCGTATAAAAAAACAAAAGGCCTCAATCTTTCGACTGAAATCTTTGATGTTCTCGGCGGATTCGTGTCAGTTATTCTTTTGTTTTGATGATCAGAAAGTTGTGATTTTTTGAAATTGCAATTCGATCGATATCTATTAAATTATGCAATAGGTTTGACTATTTCAATTTTCAAGCCAAGAGCATTCATTATTCGGTAGAATGTCCCTACACTTGGATTAATAGAACCATTCTCTATACGGGATATGTACGACTTTGTACTATTAATTCTTTTGGCAAGTTCGGATTGAGTTACTCTAACTTCCTTTCTTGCGTCATGCAGTATCTGTCCGGTATAGAAAGCATAAGCTTCTTCATCGAACTGCTCCCGTTGAGGCGTACCATGTGCGCCAAACTCTTTTTCAAGTTCTGCACTGATGTCAGTCAGCATGTTGTCTTTTGTACTCATAATATTCCTCCTTAATTTTAATTGCCTTTTCTATTTCTGAAGCGGGTGTTTTCTGTGTTTTCTTTTGAAAGCCATTAAACAAAACCACTATCCGGTCTTCATCAAAAATGAAGAAGATACGGTAAATGTTATTGTTGAAGTTAATACGGATTTCATACACCTCTTCCCGTATTAGTTTTATGAACTTTGTTGGTAAACGGTTTTCGGTTTCAAGAAGCGAGAGTATGTATTTCACTTTCAGCACCTCCTTTTGTGTGAGCGAAGCGATGAAATCTGCATAATATCGACCGAATGCGATTACTTTCCTTTTCATGCCGCAAAGGTATAGAAAGTTTCATAATAGTGAAACTTTTCAGGGTGTTTTATAGATGCAACTTCTAAAATTCCAAAATCGATATTTCTTTTAGGATTTAGGTTCAGTGCCGAACGCCTCTTGAAGAAATTCTCCAACGCATTACCGTTGGTGTCGATCTTTATAAACTGGCAGGCATTCTTTTCAAGATATATCAGACTTGATAAGCTATAAAATCGTTGAGTTGTATCTTCGGAACGAGTTAAAAACAAATCAGAAATGGCTCTGGCAATACGCCCGTTACCATCATCAAATGGATGAATAATAATAAACCATAGATGGGCAATAGCCGATTTCAAAACAAGGTCTGTTTTGGCGTCAACATTTGTCCAGGATCAACCGGAAAATTCGGTTGGCGACAATTATTTACACCTTTTTTAAGTTAAAAACGCCACTTTTTTTCCGTTTTTGGACAACTCCATAGGTTGTTGATAATCAGCATATTGTGTATGTCGAAAAACATAAAGGTTATTTTTGAAAAAATAAAGGATATCTTCAGAAAAATAAAGGATATATTTTCAAACATATAGTATTGCTAAAAAACAACTTCATTTCAAAGTAGAATTTGAATTGTTAATTTGTTAGACGCTGCATATTTGTCAACCGGAAATTCCCATAGTTCCGATATTCCACTTGAACCGTATTAAACGATTGAAAACCATATAAAACACAAAAGGCCTCAATCTTTCGACTGAGACCTTTGAGGTTCCTGGCGGATTCACGCCAATTACCCTTTTGCGCTGAATATCAGAAAATTATGTCTTTTCAACTTTGTTATTTGACTAACATTTGATCACTAAATAATTTATTTGCTATTACCATAGGTTTATAATATTTCTATACTCCCAAAACTATAGAAGCATCAATATTGAGGTTTCTGCTAATGCTTCTTGCAACTTGGTAGGTTGGCTCAATTTTTCCCGAGAGTATTTCACTTATCCGGGAAGGGCTGATGCCGATAAGTTCTGCTAGCCCTTTTTGAGTTAGGTTCATTTCATACATTCTCAATTTGATTGTTTCCGCTAATGAAGGAGTACCAATTGGATAATGTTCGTCTTCGTACTCTTCTACAAGACAGGAAAGCAGTTCTAACTCTATTGAATCTTTGTTATCAATAGGGGTTTCATTGTTTACAATGCCCAGAAGTTCTTCTATGCGCTCCATCACAACATTGTATTCTTTTTCTGTTTTAATCTTTGCCATAATCTTACATTTTAGAACAGTCGTCAATATCATCGTACTCTTTGTGAGTACCAATAAACCTAACGTACACCGTTTTTACTTTAAACAAAATCCTTACTATCAACCGATAAGTATTACCTTTTATGTTAAAGACGTAATTGTCATTTCCAACTGAATCCACACTATTAAAGTTCTTTTTCACATCACTAAAGTTGCTCCAATCAGCTTTTTTAGTCTTTGAGTGCCATTCCTCCAAAGGAGTCTTTGCATCTGTATGCTTCTCGTAGAAATCAACTAATGGCTTCTTCTTGATAATCTTCATCGGTACGATATTTTGTACAAAGATAGGTGTAAAATTCCACAAGGCAAAATATAGTTCCATATATTGTATCTACAAATAAAGAGAAATTATCGGTCTACAAAATTCACTATTCCCTATTGTGGTCGCTGGGTAACAAACTATTGAAAACCATATAAAACACAAAAGGCCTCAATCTTTCGATTGAGACCTTTGAGGTTCCTGGCGGATTCGAACCGCCGTAGACGGTTTTGCAGACCGGTGCCTAGCCACTCGGCCAAGGAACCTTTTGATAAGGGGTGTTCGAATACCCTTATTTTGCGTGTGCAAAGTAAGCTATTCTTTTTGGAATATACAAATATGAACCTTGTAAAATTTCTTTGGGGTAAATGGGGTGTGTTATTACTATATTAAATTTGAAGGGGATTTGATTGTCTTTGTTTTACTTTTTGGGGGGCAAATGTGATGAAATTGCTGTTTTTTTGTCTGTTGTCTTGATATTTTAGCTTGGAATTAAAAAATAATGCGTAATATTGTTCGTCCAATGCACAATTAAAAATAATGACGAATCAAAAGAATTTAAATATTGCGTACTACACATGGGCATTGATGACCCCTTGGGGGGTTCAATTCTACAAATAAACAATTGCGGTGACCACGTCTCCGCCTTGTAGCAATAGGTCTTATTGCACCTTTTTCTATAGGACAGAATTATGTCCTTTTCCGATCAAAAAAAAATAATCTAATTAATAGGCAATGAAGGTATTGAAATTCGGCGGAACATCCGTAGGTTCCGTGGAGAGTATATTAAATGTAAAAAGAATTGTAGAGGCTATTGATGAGCCGGTTATTGTGGTTGTTTCCGCTTTAGGGGGGATAACAGACAAGTTACTTGCTACTTCAGATATGGCTTCGAAAGGTAATATAAGCTATGAAAGCTCTTTTTCTGAAATAATTACCCGTCACTTGAACGTTATCGAAGGGGTGATTCCTGATGCGGAATTGCGGGCGGAGACGTTAAAAAAGACCATGATCTTGTTGGATGAGTTGGGGAATATTTTCAGAGGAATCTATCTGATACAGGATTTATCTACGAAAACATCAGATACTATTGTTAGTTATGGTGAGCGTATTTCATCGCTGATTATATCAAATGTAATAAAGGATGCAAAACTGTTTGATTCACGTAAGTTGATTAAAACAGAACAGCAGTTCAATAAACATATAGTAGATTTTGATCTTACCAATCAGTTAATCCTTGAAGCATTCAATCCGCTACCGAAGGTGTCTTTAGTTCCGGGCTTTATCTCTTCAAATAAAGAAAATGGAGAAGTGAGCAATCTGGGACGTGGAGGTTCTGATTATACGGCTTCTATTTTGGCTACGGCATTAGGTGCGTCTGTTTTGGAAATATGGACAGATGTGGATGGTTTTATGACTGCCGATCCTCGGGTGATTAGTTCTGCATACGTTATCGAACGACTTAGTTTTACTGAGGCTATGGAGTTGTGTAACTTTGGTGCTAAGGTGATTTATCCGCCAACAATCTATCCGGTATACCATAAAAATATTCCTATCCGTATCCTGAATACGTTTAACCCGGAAGCTCCGGGTACTTACATCTCTAAGGAGCGTGTGCCGGAGGAAGGTAAGGCTATTATTAAAGGAATATCTTCTATCAATGACACCTGTCTGATCACTGTTCAGGGATTGGGTATGGTTGGTGTAATTGGAGTGAACTACCGTATTTTTAAGACGCTTGCGAAGAATGGTGTAAGCGTATTTATGGTTTCACAGGCAAGTTCGGAGAATAATACAACTTTTGCCGTTCGAAATGCTGATGCGGATATTGCCGTTGATGTGCTGAACGAGGAGTTTGCATTAGAGCGTTCACAGGGAGAGATCAATGATATTATAGCTGAACGCGATTTGGCTACGGTGGCTATTGTGGGTGAGAATATGAAGCGTACTCCGGGTATTGCCGGTAAATTGTTTGGTACTCTTGGACGTGCCGGTATTAGTGTGATTGCTTGTGCGCAGGGTGCTTCGGAAACGAATATCTCATTCGTAATCAAACTAAAGTACCTGCGAAAAGCGTTGAACTCTATCCACGATTCTTTTTTCTTGTCGGAGTATAAAGTCTTGAATTTGTTTATCGCCGGAATCGGTACTGTTGGCGGAAAGTTGTTGGAGCAGATTCGCATACAACAGCCGAAACTAATTAAAAACGGATTGAGTGTGCGTGTTGTCGGGATAGCGCGTAGCAACCGTGCTATCTTTAAGCGTGAAGGGTTAAACCTGGATACGTATAAAGAGGATTTAGTGGAAAACGGACAATCGAATTCTCCCTCGCTGCTTTGTGAGGAGATTCTCAATATGAATATATTTAATTCCGTGTTTGTTGATTGTACGGCTAATCCGGATGTGGCAGCACTGTATGAGACGTTATTGAAGAATAACGTTTCGGTTGTGGCGGCGAATAAGATCGCGGCTTCTTCTTCTTACGATAATTACATCAAACTGAAAAATACAGCACGCCAAAGAGGAGTGAAGTTTCTTTTTGAAACAAATGTAGGTGCTGGTTTGCCTATAATAAATACAATGAACGACTTGATAAACAGTGGTGACCATATTCTTAAACTGGAAGCTGTTTTGTCCGGTTCGTTAAACTATATCTTTAATACATTAAGTGCCGAAATTCCGTTGAGTCAGGCCATACTGATGGCTAAAGAAGCACATTACGCAGAACCTGACCCACGGATTGATCTTAGTGGTAAGGACGTTGTGCGTAAATTAGTAATTCTTGCCCGTGAAGCCGGATATAAAGTGAACCAGGAAGACGTGAAGCGTGTTTTATTCATACCCGAAACTTATTTTGAAGGAGGATTGGACGATTTCTGGAAGAGGATCAAGGAACTTGATGACGAATTTGAGCTTAAACGCCAGAAGTTGGAGGCTGAGGATAAACATTTCCGCTTTGTGGCCAAGATGGAAAATGGTATATGTGAGGTGGGACTACAAGAAGTGGGAGCACAACATCCATTCTATGAACTGGCCGGTAGTAATAACATTATCATGATTTCTACAGAGCGATACCACGAATACCCGATGATCATTAAGGGCTATGGTGCCGGAGACAATGTAACGGCAGCGGGAGTGTTTGCTGATATTATTTCTATAGCAAACATTTAATAGAGTATAGATTAAAAGGCATAATGATGAAACATATTATTATTCTGGGAGACGGTATGGCGGATGAGCCTATCGATTCTTTGGCAGGTAAGACTCCGTTGCAGTTTGCAACTACTCCTTACATGGATAAGTTGGCGGAGTTAGGTGTATCAGGAATGTTGAAAACAGTTCCGGATGGATTCCATCCGGGAAGTGAAGTGGCTAATCTGGCTGTGTTGGGCTATGACTTGTCTAAAGTATATGAAGGGCGCGGCGTGTTGGAAGCAGCAAGTATAGGTGTTGAATTGCAACCCGGTGAAATGGCTATGCGTTGTAACCTGATCTGTACTGAAGGTGACATACTGAAAAATCATTCATCAGGTCATATATCAACAGAAGAAGCTGATGAGTTGATCCGTTTCCTGAATGAAAAGTTAGGATCGGATACGGTACGTTTTTATACGGGTGTATCTTATCGTCATCTGCTTGTGGTTAAAGGAGGGGATAAGCATCTCGATTGCACACCTCCTCATGATGTGCCTCTTAAACCATTTGCTCCGCTAATGGTGAAGCCGGAGATTCCGGAAGCAAAAGCTACGGCTGATCTTCTTAATGATCTCATTCTGAAATCGCAGGAGTTACTGAAGGAACATCCTGTTAACCTGAAACGTATCGAAAAGGGGAAAGATCCAGCTAATAGCATTTGGCCTTGGTCACCGGGGTATCGTCCGGCAATGGAAACCATGCAAGAATTATATGGCTTTAGTGCGGGAGCAGTAATTTCTGCTGTTGATTTGATACGTGGTATCGGAACTTATGCCGGATTGGAGGTTATTAACGTAGAAGGAGCTACCGGTCTTTATGATACAAACTACGAAGGTAAGGCTCGTGCCGCACTTGAGGCGTTAAAAACAAATGATTTCGTTTACCTTCATATTGAAGCCAGTGACGAAGCCGGGCACGAAGGAGATGTGAAACTAAAGATCCGGACAATCGAAGACCTCGACAGACGGGTGCTTAAGATTATATACGAAACTCTCCAGACATGGAGTGAGCCTGTGGCCATAGCTTTATTGCCCGATCATCCTACACCTTGTGCTATTCGTACGCATACCGGCAAACCTATCCCCTTTGTTATTTATAAGCCGGGACAGACGGCCGACAGCGTGACTCGCTACGATGAGTTTTCTGCTAAGGACGGTAAATACGGCGTGTTGGAGAAAGATCAGTTTATTCGCGAATTTTTAAGATAATACAAGATGAAATATTATAGTACAAATGGACAAGTTGCTCCTGTTTCTTTAGAAGAAGCCGTAGTGAAAGGTCTTGCCGGAGATAAAGGTTTGTTTATGCCTGAAAAGATAGCAACATTGAGCAAATCAACCATTGACGGTCTAAAAGATAAATCTTTTCGCGAAATAGCTTGTACGGTAGCCCGCGCGTTTTTCGGAGAAGATATCGAGCCCGACACCTTGGATGCGTTAGTGAAAGATACGTTGTCGTTCGAAACGCCTGTTGTCCCGGTCAGGAAGAATTGCTATAGCCTTGAGTTGTTTCATGGTCCAACGCTTGCGTTTAAAGATGTGGGTGGTCGTTTTATGGCTCGTTTGCTGGGCTATTTTATAAAAAAGCAAGGATTGAACGATGTAAATGTTCTTGTTGCTACATCCGGAGATACCGGTAGTGCGGTTGCGAATGGCTTTCTTGGTGTGCCCGGTATCCGTGTGTTTGTGCTTTATCCGAAAGGAAAGGTCAGTCCGATACAGGAATGTCAGTTTACAACGCTCGGTCAGAATATCACAGCACTCGAAGTTGATGGAACGTTTGATGACTGTCAGGCTTTGGTTAAGAATGCTTTCATGGATGAAACACTGAACAACCACATGGCATTAACATCAGCGAATTCAATTAATGTAGCCCGTTTCCTTCCCCAATCATTTTACTATTTTAACGCGTACGCTCAATTGGATCGTATGGGTAAAGCCGGAGAAATGGTGGTTTGTGTACCGAGCGGAAACTTTGGCAATATTACCGCCGGACTTTTTGCTGCCCGTATGGGGCTACCCATTAAACGTTTCGTTGCGGCAAATAATCGCAACGATGTGTTTCTTGAATATCTCAACACCGGAAAATATACTCCCCGCCCATCCGTGTCCACGATTGCAAACGCGATGGACGTGGGCGACCCAAGTAACTTTGCCCGTATCCTTGATTTATTTAAAGCGAATGAGGATGTTCATAAAGCGATTTGTTCTAAGATCAGTGCCTATCGTTATACTGATGAACAGATTGCCCAGACAATGCAGACGGTATATAGCGAAACCGGTTACATTCTCGATCCACATGGAGCATGTGGTTATCAGGGTTTGATCGATAGCAAGTTGACCGCTACGGAAACCGGAGTTTTTCTTGAAACAGCTCACCCGGCCAAATTTAAAGAAACAGTAGATAAAATCCTTTCATCGGATATTGAAATACCTGCTAAATTGCAAGCCTTTATGAAAGGAACTAAGCAAAGCGTGGAATTAGACAAAGATTTTGTAGGGTTTAAAGCCTTTTTGCTTAGACAATAACGCATCCTATTTTTTTTGTAGCACCCACGATTGTGGAGCGCTACAAAAATAATAGTTTAATCCTGTCTCCATTCTTTCATTTCATACATATCCAGGTATTCTTCCCAGCCTTCATCCTGTTCAGCGTAAATAGTTATGGGAAGTAATTTGAATGGCGCAAGTGCTTCATTCAGTCGTTCGCCGAATACAGGTACAGAACGGGAATAAAATATCCAGATCTTTTCGCCTCCCCCCGTGTATACAGCAGTCATAATGGCTAACTTGTCTTTTTCCATGATCTTTTGTAGCGCAACTTCAACAGCTTCCATTAATTCCCCAACGGAGCTTGCCGGCATACCTTTTTGATCCGGATCATATCTCCATGTAATTTCGATACGGTCTTTTAACTTTCCGCAGGATGCGAACTCTGATAACTCATCACGTCCCAGGATTGTTATCATATCTCCTGTTTCGTTTTCAGACAAGGCGGTAAACCATTCGTCACTTAATTTCATAATTATATCTTGTTAGGTGTTTATTCCTTTTTTTCTTTTCTTCCACAACTGCCATGAGTTGATAATATTTTGCCAAAGTACGTAAGCGGCCGGAGCTACGGATGAAATAGGGTTAAGATAAACTTGTGCCATCCAAATAGCAAGAATAGTATTCTTTTGCCCTAATCCTTGACCAGACGAAACCGGATCACCGTATTTGCGTCCAATCCTTCTGCCGATTAAAAACTGACCACAGCAAATTAATAAAGAAATGATAGTGCAGCCTATTTCTACAAAATAGTCCGGATTTTCCTGTTCAACAAGAAATTTTACCGTACGCCCCGTTACAATAATAAGCGCAACGGCCCAAAGATAAAAAGAAAGTTGATGTATAGTTAAAATTTTCGCATGTAACCGAGGTGTTGCATAACGAATGAACCATGCCGCCACTAACGGCAAGAGGAGTATAGGTCCCACCTGACTGCAAATATATAGCACGGAGTCGAAGAAGTCCATGTTGTTGTATAAGCCTAAAAGCGGAAACAAAACAGGCACAATAAGTGCGACGGCTATGTTGCAAAAAAGAAGATAACTTGTCAGAAAAGCGATACTACCCCCCAGCATCCCGGTGATTACCGCTGCCGATGTAGCTGTAGGTGCCAGCACACAGATCATTGCCCCTTGCGCGATGATTGGATCAATCCGGTAACAGAGGGCGTAAACAAGCAGCGCGCCTCCGATTTGGACAGCCAATAATTTAGCATGAGCCGGATGAAATCGCATTTCGCGGGGAGATAGCTTACAGAACGTAAGCAAAAGCATGGAGAAAATAAGATAAGGAGTAAGAACTGCCAATTGTCCGCTGACCGGATATGTAATGGCACCCACAATCATTGCCAGCGGCAATGTCCAGTCTTTAATAAATTTAAGCACGCGTACTATATTCATTTATATATGTGTACAAAGTAACAAAAAAAACCGGCATTGTAATAATTAACAAGCCGGCTTCATTATTATCGGGTTATTGCTTAACGCAACGGTTTGTACTGAACAAAAGCTTCAATAGCTTCGTAGGATGCAAGTCCCAAATCTCTGTAAAGATCGGCTGTAGCACGGTTACGATCTTCCGCGCGTTGCCAGAACAAACGCTCGTCGTCTCCGAGGAACGGCGCACTTTCAGCTTGCGATTGGTGCTTCAGAATAGCGATACGTTTCAAACGTAGTTCTTCCGGACTGATAGGCACGGCCATTTCGATGTGGTCCATTTCCCATTCTGCCCAGGCTCCGCGATACATCCAGATGCGGCATTCTTTCATCCATTCATCGTCTTTGATCTCATCTACCGCCGCTAAGATAGCATCCAGACAAACCTTGTGTGTTCCGTGTGGATCCGCAAGGTCTCCTGCTACGAATATCTGATGAGGCTTTACATTTACAAGGAATTCCTTGATAATATCTTTATCTTTTTCGCTGATGTCATTCTTTTTCACTAAACCGGTTTCATAGAATGGTAAATCAAGGAAATGAATATGATCATCTTGTGTGATTCCCGAATGGCGAGCTCCGGCACGTGCTTCTTCTCGGCGGATAGTTCCTTTCATAAAGAGAACATCTTTATGTTCGGCAACTCCTTCTATCTTTTCGTTGCGGAGATAATGAAGGATTTCTTCAGCCTTCTTGGCAACTTCATCTGTGCTCGGTGCATATTTAGCGCAAACATCACGCAGGTATTCGCAATAGCGGATTACTTCATCGTCTGCTACAGCGATATTTCCGGACGTTTGATAAGCTACATGCACATCATGGTTCTGATCGCACAAACGACGGAATGTTCCTCCCATTGAGATCACATCGTCATCCGGGTGTGGACTGAAGATGATTACACGCTTCGGATAAGGCGTAGCGCGCTCCGGACGATTGGAATCATCGGCGTTAGGCTTTCCTCCCGGCCATCCGGTGATGGTATGCTGTATATCGTTAAATATTTTAATGTTTACATTATAAGCCGAACCGTATAGTGCAAGTAGTTCGCCCAAACCATGTTCGCTATAATCTTTATTGGTCAACTTAAGGATAGGCTTGCCCGTTAACTGACATAGCCATACAATCGCGCGACGAATAAGTTTATTGTCCCATTCGCAGCTTGTAACCAACCAAGGGCGACTGATACGTGTAAGCTGGGATGCAGCTGTCAGATCAATTGCTACACGGGCACTCGGAACAACCGTTTGCAGGAATGTAGCAGGGAACGAGTCGCTTACTTTGCCTTCCACTGTTTGTTGGATCAGCTTGGATTTGTTTTCTCCCCATGCCATCACGATGATATTCTTCGCAGCAAGTATGGTAGACATACCCATAGTGATTACACTGGGTGGTACGTTCTCAATTGATTTGAACGTGTTGGCGGCTTCTTTACGGGCATCATTATCTAACAAAACCAAACGTGTGCGGAGCGACGGTGTTGAACCGGGAGAGTTAAACCCGATATTACCGGCATGTCCTACACCAACTAAGATGTAATCGATTCCTCCAAACGATGCGATTTGCTCTTCATACTGGTTGCAGAATTCAGAGGTCGTATCCTTAGACATAAATCCGTCTGGCGTAAAGATGTTGGCAGGATCAATATCTACATGATCCAATAACGCGTCTTTCAAGAAAGCAATATTACTGTTTGCTTCTGATACTAATGGGTAGAATTCATAAACATTAAATACAACTACATTCTGAAAACTCAGGTTTTCTTCTTTGTGCAGTCGGATCAGTTCTTTGAATACACTTTGAGGTGAACGACCTCCAGGTAGTGCTAAAACAAATTTCTTTGCTGCTTTTTGTTTTTTACGAATTTCTGTAGCGATTTCTTTGGCGATAGTAATAGATCCCTCATCGGCCGATTCATAAATAGATGTCGGGATCTTTTCGAAACGCGTGAGTACGGAATACTCGTAGGCATTTTCCGGTCGGTAGTACCGTGTGGGAATTCGCGTTAATGTAATTTGTGAACTAAGATTTGTCTTCATTATTACAACGTTTATAGATTTAAAAGACCGAATTGCAAATATACTAATTTCTATAGTACGTCCGACCTAGTTAACTGTTTAAATCTTCTAATTCTAATGTCAATTCCGTCCATTTTTCCATTGAATCTGACAATTTTTTCTTGAGGTCGCCATATTCGGTGTATAATTTTGTGTCTGAAGCACCTTCAGGAGTTGCCAGCCGGGCTTCAAGTTCACTGATTTTGTTTTCTGTCTTTGAAATGTCTTCCTCACATTCTGTGATTGCTTTTTCTACTTTGCGTATCACTTTGGCCTGTTCTTTCCGGGCTTCGTAAGAAAGCTTGCTGTCGGTTACTTTGGTATCTCCTTGCAGTGTGTCGTCTGATTGTGCCTGGGCAGAACGTTCCAGTTCGCGTAGGTTGTCCATCTTTTTGCGTTCAAGGAAATCATAGATGCCCCCCAGATGCTCTACCACACGTTTATTGCCAAACTCATAGACTTTGTCGACTAAGCCGTCCAGAAACTCACGGTCGTGAGATACGAGGATTACTGTGCCGTCAAACTCTTTCAAGGCATCCTTCAAAACATCTTTAGAACGCATATCCAAGTGGTTGGTAGGCTCATCGAGAATCAACAGATTTACCGGCTCTAACAACAAGCGAATCATGGACAAGCGACTGCGTTCACCTCCGGAAAGCACGCCGACTTTTTTATCCGAAGCCTCTCCTCCAAACATAAATGCACCTAATATATCTCTGATCTTCGTTCGTATATCTCCTTGGGCAACATAATCGATCGTGTCGAAAACCGTCATGTTCTCATTTAGCAACTGCGCTTGATTCTGCGCAAAATAACCAATCTTTACATTATGACCCAATTGCAACTTGCCCTCAAAGTCGATTTCGCCCATAATGCATTTTACTAATGTAGACTTTCCTTCTCCGTTTTTCCCTACAAAAGCAACTTTATCTCCCCGGTTGATGGTAAACGTAGCCTGTTCAAAAACAAGGTGGTTGCCATAACGTTTGGCTAAATCTTCCACGATAACGGGATAAGAACCGGAACGTGGAGCCGGAGGAAACTTAAGGCTCAGCATGGCTGTATCGACATCGTCCACCTCAATGCGTTCTACTTTTTCTAACTGTTTGATGCGCGATTGAACCTGTACAGCCTTTGTCGCTTTATAGCGAAACCGTTCGATAAAGGCTTCCGTATCCGCCAGTTTCTTTTGCTGATTCTCGAAAGCCCGGATTTGTTGTTCGCGTCGCTCCTTGCGCAACACTACGTACTCCGAATATTTCGCTTTATAATCATAGATATGTCCCAGCTCGATTTCTATGGTGCGGAAAGTAGTGTTGTCAATAAAAGCCCTGTCGTGCGAAACAAGGATTACAGCGTTAGCGCGAGTAGCGATAAAGTTTTCCAACCATTGAATAGATTCGATATCCAGGTGGTTGGTCGGCTCGTCGAGTAGGAGAACGTCAGGTCTTTTCAACAATAATTTCGCCAATTCGATACGCATACGCCAACCGCCGCTAAATTCGGAAGTAGGCCGGTCAAAATCTTCACGCTTAAAACCAAGTCCTATTAATGTACGCTCCAGTTCGGCATGAAAATTAGTACCCCCTTCCATCTGAAAAAGTTCGGAAAGATGCGTCACCCGTTCAATCAAGGCATGATAACTTTCGGTTTCATAGTCCGTACGTTCCGCCAATGCGAGATTCAGTCGTTCAATCTCTTGCTCCATTTTTCGGATATGCTCAAAAGCCAGTTCGGCCTCTTCGCGTACGGTATGCGCATCCGAAAGTTGCATTTGCTGAGGCAGATAACCCACGGTAATGTCTTTCGGCAGACTAACATTTCCGGAAGTAGGAGGTTGCAACCCGGCGAATATTTTCAACATGGTTGATTTGCCCGCGCCGTTTTTTCCCACTAAAGCGATGCGGTCTTTTTTATTAACCACAAATGAAACATCATCAAAAAGAGTAAACCCTCCAAACTCTACCGTTAGTCCTTCAACCGATACCATATTCAAATCTTCATTAATAAATAGGATGTAAAGATACAACAAAAGTATCCATTCATCATTTCTTTCCTTACACCCACTTGTTTATTTGTTCTGATTTATCCTCAAATTGCGAGGCAAGTGCTTTTACCTTTGCTTTAAGAATTAGCTTTCTGCCTTTAATGGTGCGAGTAAAAACCAATTCGCAATTAACTACAAGCCGTAGCCATTGACCGGCAAAATATACTGCTGTATTTTTGTTTTTACCGAGTAGTTCGGGTACAGAATGATAATCTTCCTGATCCGTGAAAAACAGCAATAGTAAGGTATATAAATTAAGAACGCCCCTCAAGTATGCTGTCATTACGACGCGCCTGAGAGGCATATTATCTTTACTTGCTTTTTTAAAGCGTTTTTAGTCTTATTTTATACCCCATAAAGATAATGACTTTTATGAGAATACAAGCATTTTAGATGCGTTTTTGAGTCAGATACGCCATAGGGGAAGTTGTTAGGTTGAATGGCAAACTTAATATTCCACAATCGCGCATGATGAGCACTTATGTTTCGAACATAGTTTATAACATGAAGCCAGGAACAGAAAGTTCGTTCGGAAGGAATGCCAAATGATTTTGCAATACTAATAATGTCTTGTCTGTTTTTTCAACGTTTAATCTTCAACGATTATACTATAATATTGGGCGATATTTAGGAGGTAAAAAAAATATGAGGCTCCTCAAAAGACAAAAGCACGGCCGTCAAAAAACAAAAGCAGGAGCCTCAAAAAATAAAAGCACGGCCGTGCTTTTTTTAAAAGGATGTATATCTTGCTAATATATTTGTTGATATTTAGTTGGAAATAAGTGTTTTTTTTGTGTGTAAATTGAATTCTCATTTATGGAATGATCGCATTAATATAGAAGTTCGTATCTTGCACTGTTTTATTATAAAAGATATGCATCAGATTATTGATTTTGATAAACAGTTATTTCTTGATATTAACAGACAACATGCGGAATGGTTGGATCCGGTTATGTTGTTCTTTAGTTCATATACTGCCTGGGGAGTGATTGCCGGGCTGATTTTTTTGTATGTTTTATTCGTGAAATCGAAAGAAAGGCGTTGGCTTGCTGCTTGTTTTATGTTTTTTTCTGTGGCAGCTACAAATTTATCCAATCAACTTATAAAGGTGATTGTTGAACGTCCACGCCCGATTCATGAAACCGCTTTTCTGGATGTTATTCATGCGATAGAAAAGTTTGATACCAGCTACAGTTTTTTTTCGGCTCATTCTTCCTCTTCTTTTGCCTTGGCGATATTTGCCTCGTTGGTTGTGAGAAGGAACTGGTTTACTGTGAGTACCGTTCTGTGGGCATTAATCGTGGGGTATAGCCGTATTTATGTGGGGAAACATTATCCGATGGATGTGGTTGTGGGTATTTTATTTGGTAGCCTGATGGCTGTTTTTTCGTGGAAATTGTATTGTTATTTTAAAAAACGCAAAACAAATAAAGAGGTATGACAAAGAAGAGAATTATTGAGGTTTGTGCTAACTCGGCTCAGAGTTGTGTTGAGGCTGAGGCAGGTGGGGCTACTCGTGTGGAACTATGTGCCGCAATCCCGGAAGGGGGTACTACTCCGAGTTACGGAGAGATAAAAACAGCGCAGGAGTTAACTTCAGTTATTGCTATTAATGTTATAATACGTCCTCGTGGAGGCGATTTTTTATATACTCCGGCTGAGGTTAAATCAATGATGTATGACATTGAAATGGCTAAAGATATGAAGGTGCATGGGGTTGTTTTTGGCTGTCTGACAGCTGAAGGAGATATAGATGTGGAGTTGTTGAAACGTTTGGTCGATGCGTCAAAACCATTGTCGGTTACATTTCATCGTGCTTTTGATGTTTGTCGCGATCCGTTTGTCGCGCTCGAACAGCTTATCGAAGCCGGTTGTGATCGTGTGCTGACTTCGGGCCAGGAAAAAGACGCGGTAACAGGCATTCCCTTATTAGCCAAACTGGTAAAGCAAGCCGCCGGAAGGATTATTATTATGCCCGGCTGTGGTGTACGCGAAGATAATGTTGCGCGTATAGAAGCCGAGACCGGAGCTGTGGAATTCCATACTTCAGCACGAAGCGTAGTGCATAGTAAAATGGTGTATCGTAAAGAACGAGTGCCTATGGGAAGCAGTGCGGTGACATCCGAATTTGAAACAGTTGAAACAGATAGAAATAAGGTAGCTCTTTATTTGTAATATGTTAAGATTTTCCTATTTTTGATCTATTAATCACCCATTTAAAAGAAGAAAGAAGATGGAAACACGCAAAAGATTAAGCCGATCATTGAAAGATAAAATGATAGGCGGTGTTTGTGGAGGTATTGCGAACTATTTTGATGTAGATCCGACGCTTGTGCGTGTCGGGTATATTCTACTTTCTGTATTCACTTTGTTTTCAGGTGTAATTGCGTATTTCATCCTTTGGCTTGTTATGCCTGTCGACCCCGATAATTAAAGAATGAATTTTGAATTATCTTCTCCGTTTAAGCCTACCGGTGATCAGCCGGAGGCTATTGCCGCATTAACGGAAGGCTTGCTTAGCGGAGTTCCTTTCCAAACCTTGCTTGGTGTTACAGGTTCGGGCAAAACTTTTACAGTCGCGAATGTGATTGAGAAAGTGCAACGACCTACCTTGATCCTTAGTCATAATAAAACTTTGGCAGCTCAGCTTTACAGTGAGTTTAAGGCTTTCTTTCCGAATAACGCGGTGGAGTATTTTGTTTCGTATTATGATTATTACCAGCCTGAGGCTTACCTTCCTACTACAGATACCTATATAGAAAAAGACCTGGCCATCAACGATGAGATAGATAAACTTCGTTTGCGGGCAACGGCTTCTTTATTATCCGGACGTAAGGATGTGATTGTTGTTTCTTCTGTTTCTTGCCTGTATGGTATGGCGGACCCGAGTGCTTTTGCCGAGAAAGTGGTGCATCTGGAAACGGGAATGAGGATAGACCGGGATGAAATGATTCGCCGGTTTGTAGGTGCTTTATATGTAAATGACAAAGTGGAATTTCGACGGGGCACGTTTCGCGTGAATGGGGATACAGTGGATATCTTCCCCGCGATTGAAACATTCGATGGAATGGCTTACCGAATAGAATTCTGGGGTGATGAGATAGAGCGAATTTCTACTTTTGAGCCGGATACGGGAAAAGAAATCGATGAACAAAATGAGCTGAATATCTATCCGACTAATCTGTTTGTAACTACACAGGATCAGCTGAACAGGGCAATCGGACAAATTGATGTGGATCTTGGAACTCAGGTAGAGTACTTGAAGTCCATAGGGAAGCATTTTGAAGCCAAGCGTCTTTATGAACGTGTTACGTTTGATCTTGAAATGATCCGGGAATTGGGGCATTGCTCCGGCATTGAAAACTACTCCCGCTATTTTGACGGACGCGAAGCCGGCGAACGTCCTTATTGTTTGTTAGATTATTTCTCCGAAGATTTTATGCTCGTAGTTGACGAAAGTCATGTTACTATACCTCAGATACGTGCCATGTATGGTGGAGACCGTTCGAGAAAACAAAACTTGGTGGAATATGGATTTCGTCTGCCGGCGGCAACGGACAATCGCCCACTTATGTTTGAAGAGTTCGAGTCACTTATTCATTGTGCCATTTACGTTAGTGCGACACCTGCGGATTTTGAATTGGAAAAGAGTGAAGGGGTAATCGTTGATCAGGTGATTCGACCGACCGGACTTCTTGATCCGGTGATTGATATCCGGCCTACAATGAACCAGATTGATGATCTGATGGAAGAAATACAGCGTTGTTCTGCCATTGACGAACGGGTGTTGGTTACTACCCTGACCAAACGTATGGCCGAAGAGCTTACTGCTTACTTGGGTAGGATGGGCGTGCGCTGTAATTATATTCATAGTGATGTGGAAACACTTGACCGCATTCAGATTATGGATGATTTGCGAAAGGGCTTGTTTGATGTGTTGATCGGAGTGAACTTGTTGCGTGAAGGTCTGGATTTACCAGAAGTATCTCTTGTTGCCATACTTGATGCGGATAAAGAAGGATTCCTCAGATCTCACCGTTCGCTGACGCAAACTGCCGGACGCGCGGCCCGTAATGTGAATGGAAAGGTGATCTTCTACGCGGATAAAATCACGGCCAGTATGCAGCTTACTATAGACGAAACGAACCGTAGGCGTGAGAAACAGTTGGCATATAACGAAGCTCATGGCATCACACCTACACAGGTGAAACGAAACACATCTTCCTTGTTGTCGGAAAAAGGTACGCTTGCGATCGATCCTTATGCTTATGTTGAGCCGCAACCAAGCCTTGTTGCAGATCCGGTGATTAGCTACATGTCGCGCCCCCAATTAGAGAAAGCGATTGAACGCACGCGCAAACAAATGGCTGAAGCTGCTAAAAAACTCGACTTTATCGAGGCTGCTCAATATCGGGATGAATTGCTTAAATTGCAGGACTTATTGACTACTAAAAAATAACAGTATGAAATTTTATTACCTTCTATTCGTCGTATTTCTGTGTTCTTTTTCGACCTATGCGGTTGAGGATAAGTTGTACATGGTGCAGCAGGACCGGGAAATTTTTGATCGCTACATCAATTATATTTCAGCGGATGACTATACTTCGCAAGAGGTAATAATGGCTACTTCCATGTTCTTTTTGAATACGCCTTATGTGGCTGCAACCTTGGAAAAGGAACCCGAAGGATTGGTTGTTAATTTGCGGGAGTTGGATTGCACTACGTTTGTAGAAACGGTTTTGTCTCTGTCGAAAACCGTTGTAGACGGAAAACCTTCTTTCGAATCATTCTGTGAAAATCTGAAACAATTCCGTTATCGGAACAGTATTATTGATGGCTATACCAGCCGGCTCCATTATACTACAGATTGGATCTTTGAAAATACCCAAAAGGGCTTGGTAAAGGATGTTACGAAAGAAATAGGTGGAGATCCGTTATCAATTGATTTGTTTTTCATGAGTCGAAACGCTGATAAATATAAGCTGCTGAAAGATAATCCTGCGTTGATCGCCGATATGGCAGCTGTCGAAAAATCGGTCAATGATCGTTCGCATTACTTTATTTCCAAAGATCGGATCGATGCTTGTGGTGAAGGCATTAAGGATGGAGATATGATTTGTTTTGTAACCTCAATAGCCGGTTTAGATGTGTCTCATGTAGGTATTGCCAGATGGGAATCCGGCAGATTGACTTTTGTTCATGCCTCTTCCACGCAGAAAAAGGTAGTTGTACAATCCGGCACATTACAGGAATACGCAAAGTCAGTATCAAAGAATAGTGGCATACTTGTTGTTCGTCCGCAATTTTAAAAAAGTTCAAACGCAAACCGGAATCCGCACCGCTGATATTCTTTGCCTCTGAAGCTAACGAATCCGGCTATATTAAAGATGTTATTACCTATCCCATAGCCAATTTCCGTATAGCTATTCAACACCGGAGTCCATAACTGACCGAAGTAGAAACGTTCGGAAAGTACATATTTCGATATGCCTTTTTTGAACAGATGTAATAGTATGAACGGACTTTCATACATGAAATGAGCTTGTGCATATTTGTCGGACGCATTGTACCACTCTCGTTTTAATAAATGGAATCTGCCTCCCATTTCCTCACTCCATCTGTCCGGGAAGAAACTCTGTCCGAAAAAACGGAAATCAGCAAAATAAACCGACTTCTGTTCCGTATACAAACCGCCACTTATGTTGTAACTTAATTCCCGGCTTAAACCGATCGAAACGGCTTGTTGTACGTTCGCTTCTATTCTGCAATAATCGCCGTTGCTGCTAAGTATTCCGGGAATCCCCCTGGCTACTTCTGCTGTAATTGTCGGATAATAAGAATGCATGTATTCCTTTTTATTCCCGACCATCCTATAGTACATTCTTGGTGTATATGAGGCACTGATAACCGGTGTGAAATCGTTGTAATCTTTGTTTATCAGCTCTGCAATTTCCGGATTGTTAATAGAAAATTCCTTTTTGGAAGGCTTGCGTTGATAATAAGAAAGTCCGGCGGACACCTGAAACCCATGAAAAACCTCAATACTATGTCTGAAATCAGCAAAATAGGTTTTAAAGTAAGGGAGTTCAAAATTATCAAAATTGAAAATAGAATCTTTCGTGTGTTCCTTAATTTCCTGCATGAAGAGCGACGAATAACTTTGATAAGTATTCCCCACCGAGAAACTGAAATTACCTAACCGCTGAGGATAATATTCAAACTCGGTTCCCAGTTTGAGGAAGATTTCTTTTCGCTTGAATATTAATCCGACTTCGGGCAAAAAACGAAACTGACGGTCGTTTTGGTATCTTTTGGTAAAACGGAGTTTTTGCTTGTACGTAATACCGTTCATTCTGGAATATCCCAACTGCGACGGATTAAATAATCCCGAATACCGAAGTTGGGTGCTTTTTATATTCATATTAATAGACCCGGTAAGATTTTCGGTTATCTCAAGATATTTGGCCGATCGTGCCGTATCATTTCCGAGTTGATAAATGGAGGTCATTTCATACAATCTTTTCTCCTCAGCAGAAAGCGGATTGTCACGATAGGTAGCCCAGAATGTAGAATCGTTGATGATCGGTATTTCTTTGTTTGATAAAGAATACTGATTGGTCAAGTCGAGTGATTTCTTCTTTTTAGGTCCATCTGTCTGCTCTATCCATTCAACTTTTTTGTTCTTGAAATTTGAGTGATAAGAGGTTTCAATCACATTTCCTAACAAGCTTACCCGCATTTTAAGATCTGCGTTTTCAGGTAAAATAAATTTCCCTTTCTCCTTATTATAGGATATAACCAGATTGAAATCCGCAAAATTATAACGACCGTTTATGTCTATTTTATCAACAGTCCATTCTTCATCCCTGATGTAGATGAAACCGGAGATTAGGTTTTGACTTTCCATCTTAGGGGTAAGACGTATCTTGTAGACCGTATAACCATCGTATTGTTCGCTGCCGTCGAGGTCAAAAGCATAATAAGAAAAAGCGTTTGTGGATATGGGAGTTAGCAAGTCTTCCTTATAAAGCGTAGGAGAGTAGAGGTTTATATTGAGGAAATTAAGTGCCTCCTGCTGTTTCTTTTGATTGGGAATACTATTCCCAGTAATGGCTTTGATTTCATGTTTGTAAATGTTGGGAGCGGTATATTGGGAAAAGCTGGCAATCTCGAACAACATATCTCTGTTTTTTCGGTTTACCGGCAATATGTGATGAGCCAAACGAATAAGCGCGTTGTTTTGTAGAATCTCCGTACGTCCTTTAATGTAAATCTCGGCCTCGTATTTGGCGAGTGTTTTTTCGTGTTTAGAGGCAGCCCATATCACACAGTGCATAATTGAGTCTGCGATCTCGGTCGAGGTATGTTTGTTGTCGAGTGCAGATAAAACATGCTTTTTTCTGTCCGCTACGGTTAAGGCGGTTAATTGGAATGCAACAGAAAGAAATATGAGTATGAAGAAAAACCTATTCAATTATTCCACTTTATTTTGATCTGATTACAAACGTAAAAAATAAAAATGAAAAAGCTTGATTTGTGACCCGAAATATTAAGAACGATATAATTATTCAATCGTATTATATTACTACATTAAAAGAAATAATGTATATTTGTGCTTCACAAGTATGTTATATAGCAGTCGTGGTTAAACAACAACAAGGAGAGGTCGATTTGTCGGCCAGCTTATCAGATGTATGGAGAGTCCTGACCGATAAGGAACGGGATATACTCCGCGGTAGTTCGACGATCCAACAGTTCAAACGCAATGAGTTGATTTACTGTGAGGGCGACGAGCCAAAGGATATGATGTGCTTACTGAAAGGTAAGGTGAAAATCTTCAAAGAAGGTGTTGGAGGGAGAAGTCAGATTATCAGAATGATTAAGCCGGTTCAGTATTTCGGATACCGGGCTAATTTCGCTCAGGAAGATTATCTGACAAACGCAGCTGCATTTGAGGCTTCTACGGTGTGTCTTATTCCAATGACTGTTGTTACGGATCTGTTGATGGGGAATGCAAACCTGGCTATGTTCTTTATACGGCAGTTGTCGGTTGATTTAGGAATAGCAGATGAAAGAACTGTAAATCTGACCCAGAAGCATATCCGCGGGCGTTTGGCAGAATCTCTTTTGTTCCTTAAAGAAAGCTATGGGTTGGAAGAAGACGGTGCGACATTGAGTATTTATCTGGCGCGTGAAGACTTGGCAAACCTGTCCAATATGACTACATCAAATGCTATACGTACGTTATCCACTTTTGTGTCCGAGCGTATAATCGCTTTAGATGGGCGTAAGATAAAGCTCATAGATGAAGAAAAGTTAAAAAAGATTAGCAAAATGGGTTGAAATTGATCCGACAAAATAAGAAGAGGGGGCTTCCGGTAATTCCGAAAGTCCCCTCTTCTGTTTTGAAGGAATTAAAGCGAATTTTTTATAATACTATCTGATTGAAAATATATCCTTTATTTTTCCAAAAATAACCTTTATTTCCGGAAAAATAACCTTTATGTTTTAGAGGGGTTATAATATGCTGATTATCATGAAGATATAAAAGTGGTAAAAACAGGCAGCCAAGCCCTGTTTTTATCTGTGAAAATGAGAAAAAAAGTCGTTGCCGAGCGGTCTTTTCGCTTCATTTGATTCAATGTGAAAACCGGTCTTATTGTTAATAATGTATAATAAGCCGCTATCGGAACTTGTTCGCGTTCTTTTCAATAACTTTTATGAATTATGAAATTCATATCTCCATAATTACTTTTATTTTTGCAAGTTGTATCAGACCTTATTTAAATGAGAGATAGTATGTGTAGTTTTGAGTATTTCTTTATTATTTGTAAATGCGGAGTGTAAATTTAATTAAGCAATGGTGTTGTGAGCAAACACATTTGTATTTTGTGTTTGTTGTATTATCCATTATTCCAAATCTGGTGTTGTTTTTCACAGAACCGCTACCGGTGCTTTTGGGTTTATCCGCAGTTATTCTCCCCATGTCTGTTTTGATGTTGGTTTTACTTCTCGCATCTAAACCGGGGATAGTTATGTGGTTTTTGGTGCCCAAAGTGATTTTAGATGGTGGGCAGCTTGTTTTGCTGTATCTTTTTGGCGAGTCGGTAATTGCTGTAGATATGTTTTTAAACTTAACGAGCTCTAATGCTTCGGAAGCAAGCGAATTGTTGTCGAATATATTTATTGTTATTAGCTGTGTGTTCCTTTTCTATACGTTGCCTACGTTGGTGTTGGCGTTTCATTCTACGTTGCTGAAGAATAAACTTCCGGTTGATTTCCGATGGAGATGGGCAAAGCGCGGAGGCATACTCCTGCTGATCAGTCTGCTGGTTTGTTCTTCGTCGGCATTTCTCGATTATCGCTTTTTATTTAAGAACGATGTTTATCCGGGCAATGCTATATATAATCTGTGTTTTGCAATTAATAAATCAAGGAAAAACACCAATTATAAGAAAACGTCAGCAGGTTTTACCTTTAACTCAGTAAAAACCGAAAGAGCAGATGGTAAGCGCGAAGTGTATGTGTTGGTTGTCGGAGAAACCGGTAGGGCAATGGAATGGAGTTTGTATGGCTATGAACGTGAAACAACGCCGAATCTGCAAAAAACGCCTAACCTGATTTACCTGAAGGACGCAATTACGCAATCGAATAATACGCATAAGAGCGTTCCGGTTATCCTGTCGGCAGCAAGTGCGGAAAATTATGCGATTCTGTACGAACAAAAAAGTATAGTAACGGCATTTAAAGAAGCAGGTTTTAAAACGGTAGTTATCGCAAATCAGAAGCTGACTACTTCTATAATTGAATGCTTTTATCGAGAAGCGGATACATTTATTGATATAAGCTCCTTTAAAACCGGATCGTACCTGAAGTCGCCGTATGATGACGCGTTGCTACCCTATCTGGAAAAGGAAATGACAGAATCAGCCGGCAATCTGTTTATTGTTCTCCACACCTATGGTTCCCATTTTAATTATTACGAACGCTATCCAAGGGAGTTTTCAATATTTACACCCGATAAAGCGGATGGAATAAGGGCTGCGCTGAAGAAAGAATTACGTAATGCTTATGATAATACAATCTGCTATACGGATTATGTGTTGAGCGAAATAATCAAGCGGATAGATAAGTCGAACACCTGTGCGGCTTTAGCCTATTTAACTGATCACGGTGAAGATATTTTTGACGATAAGCGCAATCGGTATTTGCATGCTTCGCCCATTCCTACCTATTATCAATTGCATATTCCGTATATTTATTGGTTTTCGGAAGATTACAAAGCCTCTTTTCCTGAAAAATATGACTGGATAAGTAAGCACGCAGACTTGCCGGTAAGTACCAACAGTTTGTTTCACACCATTTTGGATGTAGCAAATATTAAAACAGATGTGTCTGATATGTCTTATGCATTATCATCAGAATTGTTCGAAGTCAGAGACCGGATGTATCTTGGAGATCATGACGATCCTGTACCTTTCTGGGAGATAGGATTGAAAAAGCAAGATTTTGAGATGCTCGACAAATGGAATATTGTGTATGAAAAAAAACAATGAAACGATTGAAGAAAAGTCTAAAAATCTAACCCTGAAAGTTATTTTGGGTTATATCTTTTTTGCTGTAATTGCTTTCGGCTCTATCTTCTATATTCTAAGTATAATAAAAGGCATGAGTACTGACGATGGAACGGAGCAAGAACAACGTGAAAAGAAACATCTCATTACCCGCATCATCTCATTATTAAACGAAAGTGCTTCAGTTGGTCAGCCTATTGGTATGACGGATGAGTATTTTGAGCTTTTCAACCAAACAATGGATGAATCCCTGATTTATTTAGATGAGTTGCGCGATGTGCTGACAGACTCTTTTCACATCCAGGGGGTTGATACAATCGACGTGTTGATTGAAAATAAAAGATTGAACACGACTGAGTTGTATTCTATCTGGAAAGAGATGAACAAAACAAAGGTGTACAAGGCGAAACCTAAAACAATGGCCTTGGATACCGTTACGCAAGTAGCTGTAAAAGAACAAGTACAGACTAAAACAGACTCGGTCGTTATTATCCGGAAGAAAAAGAATTTTTTTAAAAGACTGGCCGATGCTTTTGTGCCACCCAAAGAAGAAGTAGGAGTTGTGGTAAACACCACGAGTGATTTGCGAACTGATACAACACATAATATTTCAAATCAGGAGGAAAAACAGGCGGCTTTACTAAAAGATTTTCAGGATAAGCTGGAGAAAGAGCGCAAGCAGTTTAATTATCAGCTATACGATAAAGCAACGGAGCTACGACATAATGATGTGCTAATCAATGCGCGTATAAATCAAATACTCTACGCAATTGAAGAAGAGGAAACCATTACTTCGATGGAGAAATTGGCAAATAAGCAAAAGCTTTACAAGGAATCCGCACGTATATTGGGTATTGTCGTTATTATCGCTATTCTGGTGATTCTTGGTTTTGTGTTTATAATTAGCCGGGATATTTCGCGAAGCCTATATTACAGGCTTCAATTGGAAAAGGCAAAGCAATATGCGGAAGAACTATTGGTGAAACAAGAAAAATTCATGTTAACCATCAGCCATGATATTCGCGCACCGATGTCGTCCATAATTGGATATATTGAACTGTTGTTAAAGCGAAAACCGGATGAGCGGCAGCGTTATTATCTGGAAAATATGGTGAGTTCGTCTAATCATATTCTTGCTTTGGTCAATGATTTGCTGGATTTTCATCGTTTGGATTCAGGGAAAATGGAGATACAGAAGGTAGCTTTCAATGTTAAGCTATTGTTTGATGATATTTTCCTAAGCTTCAAGCCAATCGCTGATGCGAAGAAAATAGAATTCCGGATGAATATTAGTAAGCCGGGAACTGACTTGACCTATTCGGGAGATACGATTAGAATAAGGCAGATTGTAAGTAATTTGTTGTCCAACGCACTCAAATTTACACATACCGGAAAAGTTATTTTGTCGGTCGATGTTAAAGATGGAGTGCTAGATCTTTCTGTGCATGATACGGGCCCCGGTATTCCTGAAGAAGAGCAAAACTCGATATTCGGAGAGTTTACCCGGTTGAAAAATGAGAAAAAGGAGGGTTTCGGACTCGGACTGTCTATTACTCGTAAGCTTATCGAACTGATGGAAGGAACCATCTCGTTGGAAAGCAAATTAGGCGAAGGAAGTACATTTTATGTGAGTATACCCTTGGTGGAAATTGAAAAAGAAACAATCGCGAACACCCCAACCCCGTCAAATACCACTGAGTCTGAACTGAAAGTAAACGGACATACCATCAAGTGTTTATTGGTAGACGATGATCCTCTTCAGCTGGCACTAACGGAAGAACTGTTAAAGCAGAACGCGATTGAGGTCGAAACCTGTGTGGATCCCCAAAAAGTACTTTCATTAGTGGAAAATCAGTCTTATGATGTGGTGATTTCGGATATTCAAATGCCCGGCTTAGACGGTTTTGAACTGGTGAAACTAATCCGTGCTTCCGGTATCGAAGGAGCAGCAGATTTACCTATCGTCGCTTTATCCGCCAGTGTGGCGAATGAGGAAGATGTTTACCTGAAGGCAGGCTTCACCGGATTCTTGAATAAACCGTTTACGGCAAAAGAACTTGTATCTGTTCTTAATGACCTTTTAGCAACGGATTTTGATCAGGATATGGTACTGGATTTTTCCTCTTTGACCGACTTTGCCGAAGGGGATAAAGAAGCCCTAAATACAATTTTGGAAACCTTTAAAAAGGAAACTTCAGATAATGTAGAGTTGCTTAAATCTACAGTAAACCAGCTTGATCGTGAGAAAGCGTCAAAGGTGGCGCATAAGATGATTCCGGTGTTTTCAATGATCGGAGCAAACCATTTGGTTCAGCGTTTAAGACTTTTGGAAAAGAACGACAACGAACTTTCTGATGAGGCATGGCGATCTCTGATAGCAGAAGTAGACAACCAGATAAAATCGGTTATGGCGGATGTTACTAAACAAATGTGGGGAGTATAGTGGGGAAAAAATCCACAGCTCCACATCTTTTTCCCCATTTTATGAATAATGATCAAATGTGCTTTCTGAATGAATGTTAACTAAAATGTGTTGATTGTCAGGGCTCAATGTTTTATCTGATGGAATGCTGAAACGTTTGGCACGATATTCGAATAATAGGTAGTATATCGAAACAGTACGTTTCTACATTTACACACGTTTTACACAAAGAAAAAGAAAGATTAGGTTAGTAGAATTTAAATTGAGTCTGCGAAAAATAGAAAGTGCCTTCCTCAGAGGTGCTTTCTTTGTTTATAGGCATGATATGTATTGTAATCGGGTAACTTTCGGAACAAAATATTTTATACCTTTGCAAATCTTAAAGTAATAATATTGAACGTTATATATTAGAAGTAAAAACAGAAATGGCAAAGGAGTTGAAAGAACTTACCAAGCGTAGTGAAAATTACGCGCAATGGTATCAGGATCTGGTGATCAAAGCCAATTTGGCGGAAAATTCGGCAGTGCGTGGTTGTATGGTTATTAAACCGTACGGTTATGCGATTTGGGAAAAAATGCAGCATATACTTGATGCTAAGTTTAAGGAAACAGGACATGAAAATGCCTATTTCCCCTTATTGATACCGAAGTCATTTCTAAGTAAAGAAGCCGAACACGTTGAAGGTTTTGCAAAAGAATGCGCGGTTGTAACTCATTATCGTTTAAGAACGAATGCAGACAAAACCGGTGTGGAGGTCGACCCCAATGCTAAATTGGAAGAAGAGTTGATTATTCGTCCTACTTCCGAAACGATTATCTGGAATACCTATCGGAATTGGATACAGTCTTATCGGGACTTGCCGATTCTTTGTAATCAATGGGCAAATGTGATGCGCTGGGAGATGCGTACCCGTCTGTTCCTTCGTACTGCCGAATTCTTATGGCAAGAAGGACATACTGCTCATGCCACACAGGAAGAAGCATTGGAAGAAGCCCGTATTATACACGATATTTATGCTGATTTTGCCGAAAACTATATGGCATTGCCTGTTGTAAAGGGATCGAAAACAGCGAGCGAACGTTTTGCCGGAGCGATTGAAACATACACTATTGAGGCTATGATGCAGGATGGAAAAGCATTACAAGCCGGAACATCGCACTTCCTCGGACAAAACTTCGGTAAAGCGTTTGATGTAACATTTATCGACAAAAACGGTCAGACGGATCATGCTTGGGCAACTTCCTGGGGTGTATCTACTCGTTTGATCGGTGCGTTGATTATGGCACATTCAGATGACAATGGCTTGGTTTTGCCTCCTCAATTGGCTCCGATTCAGGTCGTAATTGTTCCGATTTATCGCAACGACGAGCAATTAGCACAAATCAGTGAAAAGGTGAAAGGTATTGTTGCTAATCTAAAGAAAATGGGAATTTCCGTGAAATTCGATGATGCCGACAATAAAAAGCCGGGATGGAAATTTGCGGAGTATGAACTGAAGGGTGTACCTGTACGTCTTGCGATGGGAGGACGTGACCTGGAGAATAATACAATAGAAGTAATGCGTCGTGACACTTTAGTGAAAGAAACAATCACTTGCGACGGTATCGAAGAATTTGTGAAAAATCTGTTGGACGAAATTCAGCAGAATATCTTTAAGAAAGCATTCGACTATCGCGCTTCTCATACAGTAGAAGCGGATACTTATGACGACTTTAAAGTAAAGTTGGACGAAGGTAATTTTATTCTTGCTCACTGGGACGGCACATCTGAAACAGAAGAACAGATCAAGAATGAAACGAAAGCAACGATTCGCTGTATCCCACTGGAAGGAGACGAGACTCCGGGCGTATGTATAGTGACCGGTAAACCTTCTGCCCGTCGTGTATTATTTGCACGTTCTTATTAAAAAACAGACCGATAATATAAAAGGCGAATGGAAACGTTTGCCTTTTTTATTATATTCACCACCCGATAATTTAATATGATTAAAATGAAAAAGATCAATGCCCTTTTACTCCTCTTGGTTTGCAGCGCGTCATCTTTATATGCTGCAAAAGTAGATACAATCCTGGTTCGAAGCAACTCAATGAATAAACAAGTGGAGGTAGTTGTCGTTTCCCCGTCAGGAGCTAAATCTGAAGCTCCGGTTGTTTATTTACTTCATGGTTATAGCGGCAATGCCCGTTCCTGGATTGGAATTAAACCTGATCTTCCGAAAATAGCAGACCAAACAGGAATAACTTTCGTTTGTCCCGATGGGAAAAATAGTTGGTATTGGGATAGCCCGAAAGACCCTTCTTACCGTTACGAAACATTTGTAGCAAAAGAATTAGTCGACTATATCGATGCGAATTATCCGGTAAAGAAAGACCGTAGCGCAAGAGCCATTACAGGTTTGAGCATGGGCGGACATGGTGCCATGTGGTTAGCCCTAAGGAATAAATCTGTTTTTGGAGCAGTGGGTAGTACCAGTGGCGGGGTAGACATTCGCCCATTCCCAAATAATTGGGAAATGAGTAAGCAATTAGGAGAAGCAAGCAGTAATCGGGAAATCTGGGAACAACATACTGTAATCAATCAGATAGATCGCTTAAAAAATGGAGATCTGGCCATAATTGTTGATTGCGGATACGGTGATTTCTTTTATGAAGTGAATCTGGACTTGCACAAAAAGCTTCGCAAATATCAAATAGATCATGAATTTCAGGTTCGTCCCGGTGTTCATAACGCTGACTACTGGCGTAATTCAATAGACTATCAGATATTATATTTTAAGAAGTTCTTTGACGGAAAGAAATGAAAATATAATTTATTATCAAGACATATTTGTTGTATAAGTTTTTATTATTTTAAACTTTAATTCTTTTTATGAAAAACAGTATTGTAAGGACATTCGTTCTTGTCCTTTTTGCCCTTTCTGTGTTAAAGCTTAGTGCACAACAAGAGGTAAAGCCCTTTGAACATTTATCTGTGTCCGCTAATGTTAGTACCCTTGGAGTGGGCTTGCAGGTTGCATCACCAATTAATAATTTCCTCTCTCTTAGAACAGGACTGATGGTGTTTAGTTATTCTTATAATTACGATTACGACGGTATTATAAGATATGAGGGCTATTCAAGCACTGATCCTATTCCAATGAAAGCAAAAGGTAACATGGTGAACGGTTTGTTATTGGCTGATTTTTTTCCTTTCCGTAAAAGCACTTTTCATTTAACAGGAGGTGTTTATATGGGAACCTCCGGAATTGTTAAGATCTCCGGAAAAGCGGATCGTTTAGTCGAAATCGGAGATATAATTGTTAAACCATCCGATGAGAATGTTACAGTTCAGTTAGAGACAAATGCACTTAAGCCTTATTTGGGATTGGGTTTTGGAAATTCCGTGACAAAAAACAAACGTGTCGGTTTTAAATTTGAATTAGGTGCTATGTTTCACGGTAGACCCAAGTTTGTCGTAACCGAAGGGCAATTGATTGCAGATTTAGATCACTTAGAAATAAGTGACAAACTCGATAGCTTTAATAAGTTTATGAAAAATTTTACGGTTTATCCAGTGCTTAACTTTCAGTTAAATTTCCGTGCGTTTTAGTATGAAAAAAGTCGCCGTCACGACAAACCTCTTTAATTAAGTTTTCGTTTAAAATCCACTGTTCTTCATAGGTCAGTGGTTTTTTTGTCCGGTATGTAAAATCATATTTGTATAAAACAAAAAAAGGTTGTCATCACGACAACCAATCTTCATTGCTAACTTTAAAATCTAATACCATGAAAAACACAGTGCAAATATATGGAGAAAATATGTTTTGAAACATATTTATGAAACATATTTTTCTGTTGTTAACATTATTTGGCTTAACTGCCGGACTGGGGTTGTAATAGGAGAGATAATCTGTGAAAAATGATCTCAATTAATGCTTCTAAAAACATATTACTATATCTATAAAAACATAAAGGTTATTTTTCAAAATATATCCTTTATTTTTCGAAAAATAACCTTTATGTTTTTAGTCTTTGAAAATCAATGCTTTTTCGAGATGTAATTCAGCGGCTTATTTTGTTGAAAGAAATGCTTCAATTTCTTCTATGGCCGCGTCTTTCAATACTACTTTCTTGTCTTTATCTAAGAGGTAGAGTGTGGGAATTGCTTTGAGGTCGTATATCTCTTCGTTTTTGAGGTAGACGTCCTGATCGTAGCCGCTTACCCAACCGGCGTTTTTAGGGATGTTGTTGAGGTATTTTTTCCATTCTGTCAGGTCTTCGTCCGGATATATAGCTACTATTTTTAAATTTTTACTATTGGTTAAATTGGCAATCAGAGGAGAAGTCTTCATCTTTCCGCTGGTTTCTTCGCATGCCGGACAGCCCGGGTTGTAAAAATAGACAAGGATATATTCTGCTTTCTGTTGGTACAGCGATTGTTTTTGTCCGTTTTCCAATGTAAATGTAAAATCGTGGGCAAGCGTTCCTAACCTGTTCTTTTGGGCAAGTTGCAATAAACTCTGCGGACGGATTTTTTCTGTATCGTCTAAAGTAGGAGAGGCGATTGCCGACTCCAGAATAGGGATGAAAAACTCTTCGTTTCTCATCGGCGAATTAGGGTCGTACAGGTATTTTTCAAATAACTCGAAGAAATGCGCAAATACCTTTTTTTCTGCGCCGGCTTTATCCATCGTGCTTCTTAGTGCGGCAGATGCCACTTCCAGTGTTGTGTGTGGAAGTATGTCGATGTAATCCACAAACGGCTGTTCGATTGCGTCCGGATAGGCGAGGTTTGTTGTGTCGGAAAAATTAAATTTATTCCAATAGTTTTTTACGAGATATTCCGCGCGCTCATCAGGGCTGGTCAATATGCTCGGGATATCAATCATTTGGAATACAGGGCGATTGGTTTGTTGAACTTCTTCATTCTGAGTGGCAGAAGAGTTGGAAGCATTACATGATGCACAAAGCATCATCAGCGCAAAAACGTATACAAATTTCATAATCATTGTCTTATGTATTTAAAGCTTACAAAGATATATCTTTCTATAAAAATAATCGTATTTTTGTTCATCTATAGATTTTTTAAGATTGAAATGATTGATCAACTAACGATAGACCGGATTCTTGATGCAGCCAATATTGTGGATGTCGTGTCTGAGTTTGTTACACTGAGGAAAAGGGGGGTGAATTACGTGGGATTATGTCCGTTTCATGCGGATAAAACCCCGTCTTTTTACGTTTCTCCGGCAAAGAATATTTGCAAATGTTTTTCGTGCGGCGAAGGTGGTACGGCTGTTCACTTTATTATGAAGCATGAACAGATTACCTATTTTGACGCTTTACGCATTCTTGCCAAAAAATACAATATCGAAATACAGGAACGGGAGCTTACCGATAAGGAAAAAGAAACACAAAGCACCCGTGAGAGTATGTTTATTATCAATACTTGGGCGCAAAATTATTTTTCAACGATTCTGCACGAGCATGTAGAGGGGAGAAGTGTGGGTTTGCGCTATTTCGCCGAAAGGGGATTCAGGGAAGATACCATTCGTAAGTTTCAGTTGGGGTATAGTCTGGATCAATGGGATGCGCTTTTTCAGGAGTCCCAGCGTAAGGGCTATAAACAAGAATTTCTGGAAAAAACAGGTTTGGTTATTGCCTATGATAACGGAAAAGTAAACGACCGATTTCGCGGGCGTGTTTTATTCCCGATCCATACGGTAAGTGGAAAAGTGGTCGGGTTTGGTGGGCGTATTCTGAAAAAGGATGAAAAAGCCGCTAAATACGTCAACTCTCCCGAAAGTGAAATATACCACAAGAGTAATGAGCTTTACGGGATGTTTTTTGCAAAACAGGCGATTGTAAAAAACGATAAATGTTTTTTAGTGGAAGGCTATACGGATGTGATCTCCATGCATCAGGCCGGAATAGAAAACGTTGTAGCCTCTTCGGGTACAGCCTTAACCCCCGGACAGATACGTATGATTCACCGTTTTACTAACAATATAACGGTATTGTATGACGGCGACGCTGCCGGTATAAAGGCCGCCTTGCGTGGGATAGACCTTTTGTTGGAAGAGGGGATGAATATAAAGGTTGTTTTACTGCCCGACGGGGAAGACCCGGACTCTTTTGCACGCAAACATAACGCCGCCGGCTTTACCGGTTTTATCGAGAAAAACGAAACGGACTTTATTCGTTTTAAAACAGAACTTTTGCTGGGTGATGCGGAAAAAGATCCGATGCAACGTTCCGGGTTAATTACAGATATTATCAATTCGATCGCGATCATTCCGAATGATATCGCGCGTACATTTTATATACGTGAGTGTAGCTCTATGATGGAAGTAGACGAACGTCTTGTGCTTGCTCAGGTAAATAAACTTCGTTTGCAAAAACAAGCCCCAGTTCCGGTCCGACCTGCTGCTCCGCCTATTTATGCCGGTGAACCCAATCCGGAGGCAAGTACTGTTTCCCCCGGTGATGCGCCTCCTATTTCGGAAGAAGAACTGCTGCGGATGGAAGGTGGCTTGCAGGTAAAGGAGTCTCCGCAGGAGATTTTTGTACAACGTTCGCCTTATGAAGTATTCGAAATCGCCTTGTTGCGCTATATTGTTCGCTACGGCGAACGCGTATTGTATGATTATACGGACGAGGAAACCAATGAACATATCGTTATGCGCGTGGCCGAATTTATTCATTTCGATATGGCGCGTGATGATCTGGCCTTTATGACTCCTCTTTTTAAGCAAATGCTGGAAGAAGCGGCAGAGCGTTGTAAACAAGAAGGGTTTTTCGCGCATAAATATTTTCTTGCGCACCCTGATGCCAATGTCAGCCGATTGGCAGCCAATCTGATAGACGATAAGTACGAACTCAGTAAATACCACTCGAAATACCGGGAACTGGAGCAGGAAGAAGATAATTTGGATCAGTACGTGCCCCGGGATTTGTATGCGTTAAAGGATGCGTATATCAGGCATCAGATCAAACTCATTCAGAATTCGATCAAAAAGGCGCAGGCAGAAGGTAATATGGAGGAAATAATTAAAAAAATGCAGGAATTAGCTAAGTTGAACGAGATTAAGAACGTACTTAGTAAACAACTTGGCGAACGAATTATATTAAAGATGTAACCAAAAACAAATTGTATGAATTTTTTAGAAACAGAAGATGTCGTTAAACAATATTCCGGCCATTTAGCGCTCAATAAAGTGAGTATTCAGGTAGCTAAAGGGAAGGTTTTTGGTTTGCTTGGTCCCAATGGAGCCGGAAAAACCACACTTATCAGAATAATAAACCGAATTACGGCTCCGGATAGTGGAGTGGTTCGTTTTGATGGCAGGTTGTCTCTTCCCGAAGATATTTACCGGATCGGATACATGCCTGAAGAACGAGGTTTGTATAAAAAAATGAAAGTAGGCGAACAGGCGGTATATCTGGCGCAATTAAAAGGTTTGTCTTATCCGGTTGCCCGCAAACGGTTGATCCATTGGTTCGAAAAGTTTGATATCATGTCTTGGTGGAACCGTAAACTGGAAGAGTTATCCAAAGGGATGCAACAGAAAATTCAGTTTATCATCACCGTGATCCATGAACCGCCTTTGTTGATATTCGATGAGCCATTTAGTGGATTCGACCCGGTTAACGCCGATCTACTGAAACGTGAAATACTTGACCTGAAGGACCAAGGGCATACAATCATCTTTTCTACACACAACATGGCTTCGGTTGAAGAAATATGCGATGATATCGCGTTGATCAACCGGTCGGAAGTGGTGTTGTCGGGAGATGTAACAGAAGTACGTAATCGTTTTAAAGGAAATACGTTCCTGCTGAAAGTACTTTCTTCCGAAAATACGGTTGACATGGCGAGTGACAAATATTCCATTCTGTCTGATACAACGGAAAGAGGCGTTCGCGAACTTCGCATTCATAAGGAAGCCGATATGAGCAATTCGGAACTGTTGGGTTTCTTAACCAAGCAGGGCGAAATTCTTTCTTTCTCCGAAGAATTGCCTTCGATGAACGATATATTTATTAATACAGTATCTACACCAAACCCTAAAGCCGTATGAATAAAATCGGATTAATTATAAAACGCGAATACTTGCGCAGAGTTAGTAAAAAGTCGTTTTTACTATTAACATTCCTGTTGCCTTTTCTTTTTGTCGCCATGATATTTGTACCGTTTTGGCTTTCTACGCTTAAAGGAGATGACGTGCATAATATTGCTGTTCTTGATGATACCGGTAAATACTCCGGCTTATTTCAGGATACGGAAACCTATCGTTTTATACAGGGGGGGAAATCGCTTGAAGACTATCGTATAAGTGATAAAAAAGAAATATTTGCCTTTCTGAGTATAACCGATGATCTGTTGGAAAATCCTTCGGCTGCAATTATTTATTCGGAGAAACAGATTCCGGGTGAATTAAGTCGACTGGTGAATCAGGCCATTGCTAAAGAATTGGAAGAAGAGAAGATGGCTTCGTTTAATATCCCCAATCTGAAAGAGATTATACAAGAGTCAAAGATCAATTTCAATGTGCAGACCATTAAGTGGAGTGCCGATGGAACAGAAAGCCGATCTTCTTCTATGGTAGCCTCAATAACAGGTATGGTTTTTACCATGCTGATCTATATGTTTATTATGATTTATGGCGGTATGGTGATGCAGGGAGTTATGGAAGAAAAAAGCAACCGTATTATAGAGGTTATTATTTCGTCTGTGCGTCCGTTCGATCTGATGATGGGTAAAATTATAGGAATTTGCTTTGTTGGGTTAACACAATTATTCCTCTGGGGGATTCTTACGATGGCTCTTCTACTTGGATCGCAACTAATTTTCGGTATTGGAATGGGTTCGGATATGGCTGCGGTAGGTGCTATGAATCAGCCTGGACTGAATGCGCCCGATATCCTTGCCAATAATTCCGAGGTGTTTGAAATGCTCAATACGATCAACTTTACGGAAATAGGTCTGTTCTTCATCCTGTTTTTCATCGGCGGATATATGCTTTACGCTTCTTTATTTGCCGCGATTGGCTCGGCTGTTGATTCGCAGGAGGATACACAACAGTTTATGATACCGATCACTGTTTTGATGGTCTTCGCTTTGTATGCGGGTATTTACAGCATGGAAAACCCGGATGGACCGTTGGCATTTTGGTGTTCGTTGATTCCGCTTACATCACCAATCGTAATGATGATCCGTTTACCTTTCGATGTACCTTACTGGCAATTACTTTTGTCTGTTGCTTTATTATATGGAACCGCTATCTTAATTACCTGGTTCTCGGCTAAAATATACCGGGTCGGTATTTTGATGTATGGCAAGAAGCCGGATTTAAAAGAATTGATTAAATGGATGAGATATAAGTAACTACGCAAACAGGAGATGGGAAAAAGAGCGTCATTCTTTAAAACATAAGGGATGACGCTCTTTTTATGTTTACCTCAAAGACGGCGAGAAACACTTTTCGCTTTTTATTTGTTATACTTTCTAAATGGAATAATATGCACGTATTTGGGCACATTCGTGCAATAGTATAATTGTTTATTTTTGCCCATTGTATTTAATAGGTGAAATTTTGGATAGAGTTATCTGGGTTATCTTCTTCCTTGGTGTTCAGGTTGGTGCGCTTTTTGCACAAAGTACGCCAATAAAAGGAGTTGTCGCTGATTCGATAACCGGCGAAAAGCTGGCTTACGTATCGATATTACTTGAAGGTACATCAATTGGTACCACTACTGCTGATAACGGAACATTCTCGTTGAATGTTCCTTCTAAAAAATCAGTCTTGTTGATTTCTTATTTAGGATATAGGGAAAAGCGAATAAACATCGTTCCCGGCAAATCGAACAATTTGAAAATAGAACTTGCTCCCTCCACTATTAATTTGAATGAAATAGTGATTAAGCCTAAGAAAGAGAAGTACACAAAAAAAGAAAATCCGGCGGTTTTGTTTATCCGTAAGGCTATTGAGGCAAAGGAATATTCGGATCCGAAGAATCACGATTTCTTTTCGTATAATAAATATGAGAATATTGTACTCGCGCTCAACCAATACAGAGCGAAGAAAGCTAAATCTGAAGGTAAGTTCGGGTTCTTGTCTGATTTTGTTGATACGGTAGGCGTAGATAACACCGTACTTCCCTTATCCGAAAAGGAAAAATACGAGACAATGTATTACAGGAAATCTCCCAAATCGGAAAAAAGCGTTATTCACGGTCTGAAAGCGAATGGTGTTGACGAAATGTTTACACAGGATGGTATGCAGCAAATTTTGAATGAAGTGTTTCGCGAGGTAGATTTATTTCAGAATGATATACCACTTTTTCTTAACCGGTTTGTTAGTCCGTTGTCTTCTATCGGTCCCAGCTTTTACAAGTATTACCTGCTGGACACCTTGGAGTTTAACAATCAAAAATGCGTAGATCTCGGTTTTGTTCCGTTTAATTCGGAATCGTTTGGATTTACCGGGCATTTATACATTACGTTGGATTCAACTTATTTTGTTCAACACGCGCAGTTAAATGTGCCGAAAGATATCAATCTTAATTTTGTGAATCAAATGAGTATTGAGCAAAGTTTTGAACGAAGAGAAGATGGCACACGAATTATAACAAAAGATGATATCAGTGTAGTGCTAAACCTTACCTCAGGTCCAAAGGGAATTTATGCAAGACGATTGAATGTGTATAGCGATCACTCCTTTGAGGAACCTTCGGATTTGTCTGTTTTTGATGTGCTCGGAGCAAATGTTACCGCAAAGGATGCCGCCCTGAAGCCGGACGATTTCTGGTTGAACGCCCGCCCCGATGAATTAAACGAAAAGAGTTTGAACCGGGTGGCCGCATTGATGAAAAGACTGCGTGAAATACCGGTCTTTTATGTAACCGAGAAGGTCGTTTCGGCATTAGTAGCCGGTTATATCCCCACACACGTCGATCCGAAAAAAAGCAAGTTTGAGTTTGGCCCTATGAATACAATGATTAGTGCGAATGCTATAGAAGGAACCCGTTTTCGTTTAGGAGGTACCACTATGACGGCGCTTAGTAAACGCTTCTTTTTGGATGGTTATGCGGCTTACGGCACAAAAGACAAAGAATGGAAGTATGACATTATCGGCGAGTATTCATTTATAGACAAAACAGAGTTCCGCAAAGAGTTTCCGGTGCATTCGCTGCGGTTTGAGTACATCTATGACATCAATCAACTGGGGCAGCATTACCTGTATACGAACAAGGATAATATGTTTCTGGCATTTAAAAGACAAAAAGATGATCGTGCCACTTATTTGCGCAATGCCGAACTAACCTATACGCGGGAGTATTATAATAATCTATCCTACAAGGTTATCTTGAGGAACAAAAAAGAATACGCCACACCTTATGCGGAGTTCAATCAAATCGCGGCGGAAGGACAGGTAACCCCGTTGAACGACTATAAAATGAGCGAACTGGAGTTGGGATTCAGGTATGCGCCAAATGAAAAGTTTTACGAAAGCCGTAACTATCGTTACCCGGTAACCTTCGACGCGCCTGTGTTTAGCTTTTCGCATATTATTGCCGGGAAAGGCGTGTTGGGTTCGGACTATACGTATAACCGAACTGACTTAGCCATTCAGAAACGTTTCTGGTTTTCCGCCTTCGGATACCTCGATGTTATCGGGAAAACAGGCAAGGTATGGAACAAAGTGCCCTATCCTCTGCTGATTCTACCCAATGCAAACCTGTCGTATACCATTCAGCCGGAATCATATACCAATATGAATGCCATTGAGTTTATTAATGACGAATATGTGTCATGGGATATTACCTACTATGCGAATGGTTTGCTATTAAACCGCATTCCTTTATTGAAGAAGATGAAGCTGAGGGAGGTGTTTTCCTTTAGAGGTCTATACGGCAACCTGACGGATAAAAATAATCCCTGGAAGAAAGGAGAGGGACTTTTCGCGTTTCCTGAACGTTCGCATGTGATGGGAGATGATCCTTACCTGGAAGCCGGAGTCGGTGTAGAGAACATTCTGAAGTTTTTCCGGTTGGATTATGTGTGGCGTATGACTTATCTGGACAATCCCGGAATTGACAAACACGGATTGCGTTTCAGTTTTGTGTTTAAGTTCTAAAATAAAAAAGAGGCTGATCTTACGACCAACCTCTTTTTCGATTTGTTTTTATATGAATTATTTTTCTTTGCAATCGCAAGTAGAATAAGCCACCAGCATCCAAACTAACTTTTCCTGTTCTTTCAGGTAGTCGCTCATTAAAGCTACCGTTGATTCATCATTTACTTCTCCGGCAAGCGCAAGAACTTTTCTTTCCTCACCAATCAGATAACCGTACGTGTCAAGCACATTCTTCAAAGCTTGTTCGCCGCAAGTAGTAACCTCGGTTTCTTTTATTTTTGAAGTCTTCAGGTATTCGCTGAATTTATTTTCAGGAACACCACCCAGCATCAGGATACGTTCTGCAATCTCATCTACTTTTTCTGCAGTATCGTCATACAATTCTTCGAATTTAGAATGAAGAACAAAGAAACCATGACCTTTAATATTCCAGTGGAAATTACGTAAGTTTGTATAGAATACTTGATAGTCTGACAATAATTGTTGAAGAGCTTTTGTTACTTTGCTTGCTCCTGAAGCATCCAAGTGAAGATAATCTAATGTTTTCATAATTCTTAATCTTTAATTAATACGTTGTGTTTTTTTTATTACAAAGATACACTTATAATAACCGTTTGTCAAACAGATTGTGTCTATATTAAGATAGAATAAAATGATAGAGATAATAGTGATAGATAATCGGTTTCATTGTTTTTATTAACTTTGCTAACGGTTTATTTTATAACACAAATTAATTCCAATAAGTATGAATAAGGCTTTAATAGTAATAATCTCAATGTTAAATATTACATGTATGATACACGCGCAAAACAATCCTTTCTTTAAACCATATAACACCCCCTTCGGAACGCTTCCTTTTGACAAAATAAAGCCCGAACATTATGAACCTGCTTTTGATAAAGCGATAGCCGAACTGGAAGATGAAATTACGGGTATTGCTAACAATCCGGCTGCTCCGGAATTTGAGAATACGATTGTTGCTTTAGAAAGGAGCGGAAAACTACTGGATCGTGTCAGATCTGCATTCTTCAATGTATTGAATGCCTCCTCGACTGATGAAATGATGGAGATATCCCAACGTGTTTCTCCGAAATTGTCAGCCAGTTCAAATAATATTTACCTGAACGAGGCCTTGTTCGGAAGGGTTAAGCAGATATACGATCAGAAAGATAACCTAAACCTGTCTGTTGAAGATAAGCGTTTGCTGGAAAAAACCTATGAGGCTTTCCAGAAAAGCGGTGCTACGCTTGATGCGCAAGGTAAAGAAAAATACCGTAGTTTGAGTACGGAATTAAGTCTGCTCAATCTTCAATTCAATCAAAATGCGTTAAAAGATAAAAACAGGTTTGAATATCTGATTACAAACGAAGTTGATCTGGCAGGATTGCCGGAAAGTGTACGTGAAGCTGCTGTGGCAATGGCACGCGAAAAAGGAAAAGAAGGCTGGTTGTTTGACCTTTCTTATCCGAGCTACGTCCCCTTTATGCGTTATGCGGATAACAGAACCCTGCGTGAAATGATGTACAAGGAATACTTAAGCGTAGGAAACAAAGGGGATGAGTTTGACAACAAAGAGGTGATCCGTAAGATTGTAAATATCCGGTTAGAGATAGCTCGCTTAATGGGTAATCGTAATTTTGCGGAATATCGTTTGCAATATACCATGGCAAAGAACCAGGAGAATGTGTATAAACTTCTGAATGACCTTCTGGATGCTTATAAGCCGGTTGCCGAAGCGGAATACAAAGAAGTTGCTGAATTTGCAGAAGGATTAACTCCAATAATGCCCTGGGATTGGAATTATTACGCTGAAAAACTTAAAGACAGCAAGTTTAGCGTGAATGATGAAATGACACGTCCTTATTTTGAGTTGAGTAACGCTACGAAAGCTGTGTTCGGACTGGCTACTCAATTATACGGAATTACTTTCAAAGAAAATAAGGAAATCCCGGTGTATCATCCCGAAGTTACTGCTTATGAGGTGTATGATGAAGACGGCACATTCCTGTCGGTACTTTATACAGACTTTCACCCCCGTTCGGGCAAACAATCCGGAGCCTGGATGAGCAGTATGAAATCACAATACAAGGAAGCGGATGGTAAAGATAGCCGTCCCCAAATTATTATTGTGATGAACTTTACCCGCCCTACTGAAACCAAACCATCATTATTGACGTATGATGAAGTGAATACTTTCCTGCATGAGTTTGGCCATGCCCTGCACGGTATGTTGGCCGAAGGAACCTATTCCAGTTTGTCGGGCACAAGTGTTTCCCGTGATTTTGTGGAATTACCATCGCAGATCATGGAAAATTGGCTTGAAGAGAAAGAATTCCTTGACATTATTGCTGTTCATTATGAAACCGGAGAAAAGATTCCGGCGGAATTGATTGATAACTTATTGAATGCGGCCAATTATAACGCGGGATATCTTTGCAGCAGACAACTAAGCTTTGGTTTGTTGGATATGGCCTGGCATACAATAACAGAGCCGTTTGCAGGAGATGTAATTGCTTTTGAGAAACAGGCCTGGGCACCGGCAATGATTTTACCGGAAGTGCCGGGTACATTGATGAGCAGCAACTTCTCGCATTTATTTGCCGGTGGATACGCGGCCGGTTACTATGGTTACAAGTGGGCCGAAGTGCTCGACGCGGACGCTTTCGCTGCTTTTAAGAAAGCCGGTATCTTTAATAAAGAAGTTGCTCGTTCTTTCCGCGAGAATATTTTGTCAAAAGGTGATACAGAGGATCCTGCTGTACTCTATAAACGATTCCGTGGGCAAGAACCTACAATTGATGCCCTGTTAGAACGAAACGGAATAAAGAAATAAAACCCGGAAGGGCCTGTTTTATGCATACTTTATAATAAATTAAACAGCTTACCGGGTCTTAGTCTGCTAAGAATCATTACATTTGCGACTAATAATGTGAATTGCTATTTCATTATATGGAGAAAAAGACAGAAAGCAGACAGCTGGAAATAGATAGACGGTACTTAAGAATGGCACTGGTTTGGGCGGAAAACTCTTATTGCAAACGCCGCAGGGTAGGGGCACTCATCGTAAAAGACAAAATGATTATCTCGGATGGTTATAATGGTACGCCCGCAGGTTTTGAAAACGTGTGCGAAGACGAGAACAATGTAACCAAACCCTATGTATTACATGCGGAGGCTAATGCGATTACAAAAGTAGCTGCGTCGTCAAACAGCAGCAAAGGTGCAACGATCTATGTCACGGCAGCACCTTGTATTGAGTGTGCCAAACTAATTATCCAATCGGGCATTGAGCGTGTCGTTTATTCTGAAAAGTACAGAATTGAAGATGGATCTAACCTGCTGATCAGGGCTGGTATACAAGTGGATTTTGTTGAAGTGGAAAAAGATAAAAATAATGAATAAAAACAAGCGACTGAGTATTTGGCTTCCGGTAATTATCGCAACAAGTATTGCACTTGGTATTTTTATAGGGAATTATTACTTTGTAATCGGTCAGGGAAAAAGGCAAACCTACTCCCGTGGAAATAAAATAAATGCCATATTGGATATTATCGATCAACAATATGTGGATACGGTTAATATGGTTGATCTCGTAGAAGGAACAATTCCGAAAATCTTCAGTGAACTCGATCCGCACTCGGTGTACATCTCGGCTGCGGACGCGCAGGTAGCTAACGAGGAATTAGAAGGTTCTTTCAGTGGTATCGGTGTTTCTTTTAATATGCAGACAGATACGATACTTGTGATTAGTGTGATTCCGGGAGGTCCGGCCGAAAAAGCGGGGCTATTGCCATTTGACCGTATCATTACGATTAACGACTCCACTTACGCGGGAAATAGTTCAAGTCAGTCGCTGATTATGAAAACACTCCGCGGTGATAAAAACAGTACCGTAACCTTAGGGGTAAAGCGTGGAGGTGAGAAAGAGCTACTTTCTTTTGACGTAACCCGTGGTGATGTGCCGGTTCATTCGGTGGATGTTGCTTATGCATTGACTAAAGATATTGGCTATATAAAGGTAAGCAAGTTCGGGCGTACAACGTACAATGATTTTCTTACTGCTATTGCCCAACTGAAACAGGAGGGATCAACAGCTTTTGTAATCGACCTACGCGGAAATACCGGAGGGTATATGGATGCCGCGATTAATATGATCAACGAATTTATGCCGGACGGGCGGTTGATTGTGTACACCGAAGGTAAATCTTTCCCCCGACGGGATGTATATGCTAACGGCACAGGTACTTGTAAGGAAGATCCGATTGTTGTGCTTACTGATGAGATATCTGCTTCCGCAAGCGAGATATTCGCCGGTGCCATACAAGATAACGACCGGGGTTTGATTATCGGCAGAAGAACTTATGGCAAAGGGCTTGTACAGGCTCCTATACCTTTAAGTGATGGATCCGAACTTCGTCTCACTATTGCTCGTTATTATGTGCCTTCCGGACGTAGTATTCAGAAAACGTACGAGTTGGGTAAAACGGAAGACTATGATCTGGACATTTACAACCGCTTTATGCACGGAGAGTTTGACTCGGCTGACAGCATAAAAGTAGACGATAATCTTCGATTTGAAACAATGGAAGGTCGTCCGGTTTATGGTGGCGGAGGAATTATGCCTGATATATTTATCCCGCGTGATACAAGTGGAATAACTTCTTATTTCTCCAGTGTTGTAAATTCAGGAATAATTTATCAATACGCTTTGGAATATTCAGACAGGAACAGAGAGCGTTTCTCTTCCTTTAAAGATTATAAGGAATTGTATCGCTATTTGCAACAACAACCTTTGCTCGAGGAATTTACAAACTTTGCGGTAACTAAGGGGATACGAAAAAGACCAACATTAATTAATGTGTCGGGTAAACTTATAGAGAATCATTTGCAGGCTTATATCATACGAAACTTCTTTGATGAAGCCGGATTCTATCCTGTCTTCCTGAAAGATGATCCGAGTTTGCTGCGCGCAATCAAGGAACTGAATGAGGGAAGAACCTTATCTTTCATTGAATTTATACAAAAAGCGACTCATGGAGGAAATCTTCGAAGCCAAACGATCCCTTCGAAGGCTTATGGCCTTGCGAAAGAAAGAGTATTCCCGGACTTTATTGTCTGATCTTTCTTGCCTCGCGTTGGAACAGATAGAGCAACTCGACGTATTCCAACGCGCGGATAGTTTTGCTATTTATCACGCGATGCCGGATGAAGTGCAAACCGCCTCGTTTATTCAGAAATGGGCTTCGCACAAAACGATCTACCTCCCGGTGATCTGTGGCGATTTATTGGAGTTGCACCAATATGAAGCGGACGATACACTGAAGCCCGGTGTTTTCGGTATACTTGAGCCTATTCCCTTTTCAACAGTAAAGAAGCCTAAACCCGACCTGATTATAACTCCGGGCGTTGCGTTCGATAAGGACATGAATCGTATGGGGCGGGGGAAAGGGTATTACGACAAACTCTTCACAGAGCCGGAACTGCAAAACGCGATGCGCGTAGGACTTTGCTTTCATTTTCAGCTTGTGCCCGAAGTGCCTTCCTGCCCGAACGACATAAAGATGGAGCTGATTGTTACTGACAAAGAAGTGATAATGCCTATCTGAATTACCGGATCACAATCTCCTTTATAACCGCAGACCGCGCGTAGTCGTTGAGGCTTTTGACCAATCGATCCCGGCAAAGGGTTAATTCATTGCGCAATACGGAGGAGGTTAGCGAAACATACAGTACTTGGTCTTTTACATAAAGGTTTCGTGTGTATTGAAGAACCATATCCCCCAACACTACACCCCAGGCTCTTTTTATACGTATCTCCAGGATTTTTTCGTACAACTCGGTGTTCTCCTCAAAGATGTCTCGGAGCACTTCGCCAATCATTTGTGTGTTTTTCCGTTGCATAGGCTACACTGTCAGCGGTTTTACTTCACCGTTATCCACTTTAAATAAAGAGTAGTTATTGCCTGTTAATGACAGGATTTCATCCAGGTATTTCCGGTTGGTATCCGTGATGAAAATTTGACCGAACTGCTCATTATTCACCAACTGGATAATCTGTTCTACCCGGTTGGCGTCTAACTTATCAAACAGATCATCTAATAATAGAATAGGCGTGGTGTTTCCTTTCTCTTTCAGGAACGCGAATTGCGCTAACTTGAGGGCGATCAGGAAGGTTTTGTTCTGGCCTTGCGAGCCAACTCTACGGATCAACGACTCGTTGAGAAGCATTTCTAATTCATCTTTATGAATACCGGTGGAGGTATAGGATAATATGCTGTCGCGCTCCCTGTTTTGGGCTAATAGTTCCTGCAATTCCCCCTTGTCTAAATGAGAAACATAGCGCAGGTCAACCCCTTCCGAGAAACCACAAATCCGGTGGTAATAGTCGTTAAAGATAGGCACGAAATCCTCCACCAAACGTTTGCGGGTTTCGTACACCAGTTTGCCGTACATAGCCAGCTGCATCTCCAGTACTTCGAAAAGAGAATAATCCCGGGATTGATTCTTTAGCAACACATTTCTTTGATGAAGCGCCTTATTATATTGTATAAGCGCGTGCAGGTATTGCTTGTCTTGTTGAGAAATGATCATATCCAGGAAACGGCGCCTTTCATCGCTCCCCCCTCTGATCAGTTCCACATCCGCAGGAGAGATCATTACCAAAGGCAGAAGTCCGATGTGTTCGGATAGTTTATCGTATTCCTTTTTGTTGCGTTTAAACTGCTTTCTTTGTCCGGCACGGATTGCGCAAAAAATATCCTCTTCACGTCCGGCGTAATCATACCCTCCCTGAACGACGCACATATCCTGTCCGTTTTTTATAATCTGGCTGTCCGGCGTGTTAATATGACTTTTAGTAAAAGACAAATAATAGATGGCATCCAGCAGATTCGTTTTTCCCATACCATTGTTTCCGAAAAAACAATTGATCTTAGAAGAGAACCCGACTTCCGCCTGTTCAATATTCTTATAATTAAGGATAGAAAGCTTTTTGAGTATCATTACAGACTTTTTTGAATCAAGGACGCACCATCCTTGTTAAGACAAATGTACTATAAAAAAGTCAAACACGATTTATTCCTATTAAAAAGAGCCGGTATACTATATAACGATAATAATAAAGGATATTTTCCTTTTTCCATATATATAGAAAAACTTTACCACAGATGTAGAAAAGTTTTTCCACAGATATAGAAAAAGAGAAATATCCTTTATTGGCAAGATTATATCCTAAAGGGCAAATAAAATAATACGGATAATAAATTTTGAGTGCTATACATGGTTGCGAATCGCAGACAAATTTTTCATTGTCGTGTGTATGAAATACTTTGCACAAGGGAGTTCTATGTGTAAAAACAAAAAATATAAGGAATAATATCGCTATATCGGTAAAAAAAACTACTTTTGCGCTTTAAATCGTCCTGCGTGATGTTTTAAATGATAATAAACAAATAACTTATAATATAATTATGGCTACCAAAGGTAAAAATACCGACGCGGAATTAGAAGTTGGCGAAATTGTTTCGAAAACAGAACACTTTATTGAAAAAAACCAAAAGCAGATTATTTACGGAATTATTGGTGTGGCAGTTGTAGTTGGCCTGTATCTGGGATTCCATTATGGATACTCAGAGCCACGTGAAAAAACTGCCTCGATTGCCTTATTTAAAGGCGAACAGTATTTCGCAAAAGACTCTTTCGCATTGGCGTTGAATGGCAATGGTGCAGACTATGCCGGATTTGAATCGATAGCGAAAGAATACGGAGGTACTTCTGCCGGAAATTTAGCAAAAGCTTATGCAGGTATTTGTTACTTCAAACAAGGCGATAATGACAAAGCTATCGATCTGTTGAAATCTTTCAGCTCGAAAGATCAGATGGTTTCGCCGGCCGTTACCGGTATGATCGGAGATGCGTATGTAAATGCAGGTAAAGTAAAAGAAGGAATCAGCTATTTTGAACAAGCTGCTTCTAAAGCGAATAATAAATTGATCAGCCCGATTTACTTGAAAAAGGCAGGAGTTGCTTATGAGAGCCTGAAACAATACAAAGACGCGGTAAAAGCTTACACAACGATAAAAGAAGCTTACGCCTCTTCAACAGAAGCGTCTGATATTGATAAGTATATTGTGCGTGCTTCAGAATTGAGCAAATAATTATGGCGACAGCATATCAGAATTTATCCGATTACGATTTCAACAGCGTTCCCGATGCTTCGGAAATGAGCTTTGGAATTATTGTTTCGGAATGGAATAAGCATATTACGGAAAAGCTTTTAGAAGGAGCCTGTAATACGCTGGAGAAACACGGCGTGAAGCCGGAAAATATTGTTGTAAAACGTGTTCCGGGAAGTTTCGAACTTACGTTTGGCGCAAAAAAACTGGCCGAATCACAAGATGTAAATGCTGTGATCGTTTTAGGTTGTGTAGTTAAAGGAGATACGCCGCATTTTGATTATGTATGTTCAGGTGTTACGCAAGGTGTTACAGAGTTAAACCTGATGTATGATATCCCATTCATATTCGGATTGTTAACTACAGACAACATGCAACAAGCAGAAGACCGTGCAGGTGGAAAGTTAGGTAACAAAGGCGATGAAGCTGCAATTACTGCAATAAAAATGATAGATTTTTCTTGCTAATTAAAAATTAATTTCTACCTTTGCATCGCAAAAGAAAATAATGGGGGCAGTTACCAGAGTGGCCAAATGGGGCTGACTGTAACTCAGCTGGCTTACGCCTTCGGTGGTTCGAATCCATCACTGCCCACAAAATTGCGGAAGTAGCTCAGTTGATAGAGCATTAGCCTTCCAAGCTGAGGGTCGCGGGTTTGAGCCCCGTCTTCCGCTCTATCGAGAGGATAACTTTTAAACAAGTTATCCTCTTTTTGGTTTGATATAGTGATATTCCTTAATCTATAGGCCCTAATTAGATTATTTTGGTGCAAATCCACTTTAATACGTGAAATGACAAAAAATATTTGTTACTTTATCGTCATTTTTGGATAGAGTGATGCTTTTTTTGTGAAAAAAGGCTTTATATAACTAAATACGTGAGTATATGAAAAAGAATTTATTTTATGTAATTGTTTTATTGTGTTCTGTAAGTTTGTTTAGTGCTTGTAGTGACGATGATGATCCTAAAGTAGCTGACGACTCTATAACGGGAGTGTATAAAGGAACGTTGGATATAAATGCTACGCTTACTGAAGGGACTGAGATTAAGGATCAGCTTCCTCAAAAAATTTACATTGATAAGACTGGTGATAATAAGCTGAAGCTGCAATTAAAAAATTTCCAATTCAGTGGCTTTTCTGTTGGAGATATTGTGGTTAGTGATATTGATGTGAAAAATGATGGAGGTGTTCATGCCTTTTCAAGTCAGACAAAATCAGAACTTAGTAATCTTGGAACTTGCGATCTGGATATTAATGGAACCATCGAAGGAGAAAAAACGAATATTACAATCGGAGTTAATGTAGTTGAAGGGTTAGTGAAGGGAACGAAAGTTGAAGTGAAATTTAATGGAACAAAACTTGCCGTAGATCAAAGTTCGACGGCTTTGATCACTGAATTTACTTTTAGCTCGGAGTATGTAACAACTCAACCGCTAATTGATGGAAAGAACATAATATTCTATGTTGCTGACACAATTCCTGTTGAAGCGTTAGCGGCTTTAGCTCCTGAAATTAAAATATCAGACAAGGCTACTATTTCTCCTAAGAGCGGTGAGAAGCAGGACTTCTCTAAAGCTGTTACTTATACGGTGACTTCCGAAGACGGGATAACGACTGCTGTTTATACTGTTTCTGTAGGTGGTAAGGGTCGTAAATATGGATTTGAAGAATGGGTTGTCGCAAATGAAGGGCAAACACCTGAGAATACTTTTTATGAAGTAGCAGGAGGATGGTCTTCAAGTAATACCGGAGCCTTCCTGTTGAAAGCCATGCAAATGACTGACCGTGTTGTTGTAACACAAAATGATGATGCTTATTCAGGAAAATCTGCTGCACGGATTGAAACATTGGATACAAAAGGAGCTGATTATGGTTTCGTGAAGGTGCCTAAAGTAACTACAGGTACATTGTTCTTAGGAGAGTTTGAAACGGAAATGACAAATACCTTGGCAAGCACAAAATTCGGGGTTCCTTTTTCTACGAAGCCAAGTGTACTGAAAGGATACTATAAATATGCTCCAGGTGAAGTCTATTATAAGTCTTCTAAAGATGAAGCGAATGAATTTACTGTTGTAGAAGGTCAAAAGGATGAATGTGCAATCAACGCCATTCTTTACGAAGTATCGACTTTTGATGATCCAAATTATGAAGAATATCTGACAGGAGTAAATGCTTATACCTCAGATAAACTGGTCGCTGTAGCTCAGCTTCAGGACGGAACTGCAAAAGCGGAATATACATCGTTTGAATTTGAATTTCAGTATATAAAGGCTTATGATCCTGCTAAGAAATATCGATTAGCTATTATTTGTTCATCCAGTAAAGATGGTGATAGCTTTAGCGGAGCTCCTGGAAGTGTACTCTTTGTTGATGACTTTGAGTTGATTTCTGAATAATTCAGCTTAGGTTTGAAAATATTAATAAAGCCCTTTTAGCCGGAGAAATTTGTGCTAAGAGGGTTTCTTTCTTCATTTATTCTTATTTTATGAAAACAAGATTTTTACTATTGTTTATTCTCGGCGCTTTCGGTTTTTCTTCTTGTATAAAGGACGAACCACTAAGCCCAGAGGCTGATATGATCAGTTTTTCGTTGCCCGCGAGTATCATGTTGAGCGATCCTCTTTTTAACAGGGGAGAAGAAGGAGTAACGGAGGTGCTGATTACCATATCAAAAGGAGAAGATGTTTCGTCGTTAACTCCGGAAATAACGATAACCGAAGGTGCCACTATTGTTCCGGCTATTGGAATTGCACAGGATTTTTCACAGCCGGTAACGTATACCGTAACTTCACCGGATGGAAAGCAAAAGCGCTTGTATAAAATTACGCTAAACTCCTATATGTTTTATCAAAGTGATTTTGACAATTGGGATATATATACCAATAATATTGGAACAGCCAGGTATGAACTGCCGTTTGAATATAGCGAAGGAGATAAAAATAAAATCTATATCTGGTCGTCGAGTAATCGTGGGGTGGCTTTGTATCAACAATATCTTGAACCGGAAAAATACCCGGTAGCCTCTATTCAGAGTGATGGCGGGAAAATGGCTGTGTTAAGAACAGACCTGGGTCCGGGTAATGTAATGAACATACAATATATTCCGGTAGTGGCCGGTTCGCTGTTTACCGGAACAATGGATTTGACAAATGCGATTAAAGATCCTTTGTCGTCAACAAAATTTGGTGTGGTCTGTGATTATCTTCCGGACCGTTTGCAAGGAAGGTATAGTTATTTGGCCGGTAGTGGAAACTATATTCTGAAAGCGGATAAGGGAAGTGTAGAGATTCCTAACAGAAAGGACAGTTGCGCGCTTTACGGAGTTTTATTTAAAGTAGATGAAACGCTGACTATGCTTGATGGTACCAGCATTCTTAATCATCCCAACATTGTTGCTTCAACAGAAAACCGTTACAGAGGCTCAACTCCGAACGGAGAGATGATGAACTTTGATATTCCTTTTGTTTACAAACCGGGAGTAGAAATAGACTTTTCTAAAAACAAGTATAAACTGGCTATCGTATTCTCGTCCAGCTATAATGGCGATTTGTATTCCGGAACACCGGGCAGCAAAATGAGAGTTGATAATGTAAGGGTAACGCGTAAATAGATAATTGTCATGAAAAATAAACACACAATAATTCTACTGATTGGCCTTCTGTTTCTGACAAACCCTTTGTTTGCACAGACAGACAACGCCAAATGGACGCACGAAATAAGAATAGGGCTAAATCTGGGTGGAACAGCACCTTTGCCTTTGCCGGCGGAAATCAGGAAGATCAATTCGTTTACGGCGCAGGTAAACCCCGTGATCGGTATCCGTTCTACCCGATGGTTTGAAAGTAATAATCAATGGGGTGTTTCATCCGGTATAACCATTGATTACAAAGGGATGAATACTTCGGCCGATGTGAAGTACTGGCATACCGATCTGGTTGTTGGCGAGGGCGATCAAACAGGACGATTTACCGGAACCTTTTCGGGCAGGAATGCTACAAAAGTAAAGAACGGTTATTTTACAATTCCCGTTTTGGCGTCTTACAGACCTTTTGCAAACTGGCGTTTTCATGCCGGAGGTTATTTCTCCTGGATTCATACGTCAAAATTCTCAGGCACAGCCACTGATGGTTACATTCGTGAAGGCGGACCTACCGGCGACCGGATAACCGTGGAAAATTCAATATACGATTTTTCCGACCATCTGAAAGATATTGACGCCGGAATTATGGCCGGAGCGAACTGGAATTTGACCAAACGAATTGCAGCGACCGGTGAGCTGACTTGGGGACTTGTTCCTATTTTTCCGGCAGATTTTAAAGGCGTGAGTTATAAGATGTATAATATTTATTTCTCCTTAGGACTTTCTTATCAGTTATAAAAGGGTAGGGCAAGGGTACTATTTTGAGGTTAGTGTTCTGATATTGCTAATAAATAGTTACTTTTGCCTTGTTCTAAATAAATACGAAAAAATGAAAGGCGATAGAAATATGTTACTTAAAAGCGCGATGGTTTACGGACTCATAATGGGGCTGTTCTGGGCTTTTAAGTATGTTTTTTTCGTGTTAAGCGTTTCATACTCTTTCTTTTCGTTTGTTTATTGGGGACTGACATTTTTCGTTCCTTTCCTACTGGCAGTATTGATTTTACATTCTCGGGTCTATTTACCGAATAGAATCAGTTTTTCACAAGACTGGTCGTTAGGTGTGTTGATTTATGTTTTTGCGGCACTATTTGTTTCTTTGGAACATTATATTTTTTATCGTTATCTGGCTCCTCCTAATTTTATTGCTGATTCTTTAAGCTCGGCAATTGCCCTGATTAATAATTCGGGAGTTAGTCAGGAAATGAAAGAGACAGTTGAAGCTATGGCAACTCCTACACCGATACAAATGACTATACAAGGCATATTCAATAATATATTATACGGTATTGTTGTTTCCTTCCCGGTTGCGTTTATTACCAACCGGATCAATGTAAAAAATAAAAAATAGAAAAGCGATAATAATGGATATATCTGTGGTTATACCGCTATATAACGAAGAGGAATCACTTCCTGAACTATTCAGCTGGATTGAACGGGTTATGAATGATCATCATTTTACGTATGAAGTTATCTTTATTGATGATGGAAGTACGGATAGTTCATGGACTGTAATAGAGGCATTAAGTAAGAAGTCTGAAAATGTAAAAGGTATTAAATTCAGACGTAACTATGGGAAATCTCCGGGGCTGCATTGTGGTTTTCAACGTGCGGAAGGAGATGTGGTGATAACAATGGATGCCGATTTACAAGATAGCCCGGATGAAATTCCCGAACTATACCGGATGATAAAAGAGGATGGATATGACTTGGTTTCCGGTTGGAAGAAAAAACGTTATGATCCGGTTTTTTCAAAAAACCTGCCTTCTAAAATCTTCAATGCAACAGCCCGGAAGTTTTCCGGAATCAAAAATCTGCATGACTTTAACTGCGGTCTGAAAGCCTATAAAAATATCGTAATAAAGAATATTGAGGTGTATAATGATATGCACCGTTATATTCCTTATTTAGCCAAGATAGCCGGCTTTAGTAAAATTGGCGAGAAGGTTGTTCAGCATCAGGCGCGTAAATACGGAACAACCAAGTTTGGTTTGAACCGTTTCGTGAATGGTTATTTAGACCTGATAACATTATGGTTTACCTCGAAGTTCGGAAAAAAACCGATGCATTTTTTCGGTGTATGGGGCAGCGTAATGTTTCTTGTAGGTTTTATTTCGCTGATCATCGTACTTAGCATGAAGCTTGTATCCATGTTTTCCGGAGGAGACCTAAGGCCTTTGGTAACCAATTCTCCGTATTTCTACATATCACTAACTGCAATGATTTTGGGAACACAGATGTTCCTGTCGGGTTTTATTGGTGAATTAATATCAAGAAACGCGTCTAATAGAAATAATTATAAAATTCAAACAGAATTATGACTTTTGCTGAATTAGCACAAAGAAGACTGTCTGTTCGTGATTACTTAACGCAACCAATAGAAGAACAAAAGATCGAACGGATCTTAGATGCTGCCAGACTCGCTCCTTCAGCGAATAATTTTCAGCCGTGGCGTTTTGTCGTTGTTACTTCGGAAAAAGGACGTGAAGCTATAATCAAATCTTATCCGCGTGATTGGATAAAGCCGGTGCCCTTGTTTCTTCTTGTATGTGGCAATCGAAATGAATCCTGGAAACGCAAATCGGATGATAAGGATCATTTAGATATTGATCTGGGTATAGTGATTGAGCATATATGCCTTGCCGCAACCGAAGAAGAGCTGGGAAGTTGCATCGTTTGTAATTTTGATACAGCATTATGTCGCGCGTTTTTTAATTTGCCCGAAGCTATTGAACCGGCGGCAATTATTCCGATCGGTTATCCAACTAATCCTGATATATTTACTAATAGCCTGAAGAAAAGAAAGAGTATCTCTGAAGTGGTGTTGAGAGAGTCTTTCTAAATACAATATGATATTTTTAGACACTATGCTTCTTGCTGCAGGGCTATCCATGGATAGTATGGCAGTGTCAATAACTGGCGGAGCTGTAATTGGTCGTTGCACAATGAAAAGTGTAATGAGGATTGCTTCTGCAATGGGATTATTTCAGGCAGGCATGACAGTGCTTGGCTATCTTTTAGGGATGGGGTTTGAACAGTATATTTCAGATATTGACCATTGGATCGCGTTTCTTCTTCTGACTGCTATTGGAATAAAAGCAATTTATGAGAGCTTTAATGACAGAGAAGAGCCTGAAACACATCGTAATCCGTTTTGTAATAAAACACTTTGTGGTTTAGCCATAGCCACAAGTATTGACGCCTTTGCTGTAGGAATAACATTCGCGATATTAAATTACAGTATTTTTATGCGAGCTACAACCATCGGAATCATTACTTTTGTATTTTCTGCGTTTGGCGTTTATTTCGGCAGCCATTTTGGTCGAAAAATGAATCTTAACGTAGACTTAATAGGTGGTATTTTTCTGATTTGTATTGGGTTGAAAATTCTTCTTGAGCATATTTGGTTTACCTCCTGATCAACAATTTTTAATGAGAAATTTTTATGTCAAAGCACGCTTTATTTTCACTCTTGTTTTTCTTGATCTTTCTGTCATCCTGTAATAAAGAAAAGGTTTATTATGAAGAGAAAGGTAGCATTTTTCATACGATTTATGCAATTAAATATCAGTCATCCAAGCCATTAACCGCAGAGATCGATGCGGAATTCCAGAAGTTCAGCTTGTCGCTTAATCCTTTTAATCCGAATTCGATAATTTCAAAGGTAAACAGAAATGAGCCGGTCGAATTAGACGAATGGTTTGTTGAAGTCTTTAATAAGGCGCAGGAAATATCCGGGATAAGTAACGGGGCATTTGATATTACCTGTGCACCGCTGATTAACCTTTGGGGGTTCGGATTTGCTAATATGGACAGTGTCTCTCAGCACATGATCGATAGTCTGAAAACATTTACCGGCTATGAAAAGATTAGAATTGATAATGGACAAATTAAAAAAGACGACTCGCGTGTTATTCTAAATACATCGGCTATCGCTAAAGGATTTTCTTGTGATGTAATTGCTCGCTTGATGGAAAAAGAAGGGGTTGAAAATTACATGATCGAAATCGGTGGAGAGTTTGTAGTAAAAGGCGTTAACCCCAATGGGAAATGCTGGAGCATAGGGATTAATGAACCTGAAGATGATTCTACCGGAATGATTAATGTCGCGAAAGAGGTGGTAAGACTTTGTAAGAAAGGCGGCATCGCTACTTCCGGCAACTATCGTAATTATTACATTAAAGATGGCAAGAGATATGCCCACACAATTGATCCGGTAACCGGCTATCCTGCTGAAAAATCAATATTAAGTGCTACAGTTATTGCCGACGATTGCATGACGGCTGATGCCTATGCGACTGTTTTTATGGTGTTGGGGGTAGAGCAGGCGGCCGAAATTGCAAAGAAAGTTCCTGAAATTGAATATTTCCTGATCTATACGGGCGAGAATGGAGAGGAGCGGGTTTCCTATTCGGAAGGCTTGTTAAAATACCTCCCGAATAGAAAAGAATTAGCTGTTTTAGAAAATCCCTGAGATTAACTCAATCCTTCGATCAGTCCGTCAACGACATCGATCTTCTGTGCCTGTGGAATCTTTGGCAGGCCCGGCATACGCATGATCTCACCCATGATAATTACAATCATTTCTGAGCCGCTGTTGATAACGATGTCTCTTACCACCAATTCAAAATCTTTTGCTACGCCGTAAGCTTTCGCATCCGCTGAGAAAGAATATTGCGTTTTAGCGATACAGATCGGGAAGTGCGAAAAGCCCAGTTCTTCAACCTGTTTTATTTTCTTTTCAGCAGGCGAAGAATAGACGATGGAGGCTGCTCCGTAAATCTTTTCGGTAACCTTTTTTACTTTAGTGCGGATAGAATCACTGTCTTCATAGGTGAACTGAAGTGGTTTAGAAGGTCGCTTCTCGATTGTGTCTACAACAAGACGGGCAAGCTCTTCGCCACCTTTACCACCTTCGGCAAACACGGTGTTCATGGCGAATCCTACACCTAACTTGCGGCAATGTTCGTCAACTAAGGCTATTTCTTCATCGGTGTCTGTCGCGAATCGATTAAAAGTAACGATCACTTCCTGACCGAAACTTTTCATGTTCTCTATATGTTTGTCCAGATTGGCAAGTCCGTTCTTTAATCCTTCAATGTTCTGTTCTTTGATTTTGTCTTCAGGTACACCGCCGTGCATTTTTAAACTTTGGGCAGTTGCGACAATCACGGTTAATTTGGGGGCTAAGCCGGTTTTCCGGCATTTGATGTTGAAGAATTTTTCAGCTCCCAAGTCGGCACCAAAACCTGCTTCCGTTATCACATAATCTCCATAAGAAAGAGCCATTTTGGTGGCAAGAACGGAGTTGCATCCATGAGCAATGTTAGCAAAAGGACCTCCGTGTACAAATGCCGCCGTGTTTTCTGTTGTTTGAACTAAATTAGGCAGTAAAGCGTCTTTCAGCAAGGCAGTGATAGCACCCGAAATGCCCAGATCGTTAACCGTGAAAGGCTTATTTTCAAAAGTATACCCTAAAAGGATATTTCCTACGCGACGGCGAAGATCGTCTAGGTCGGTAGATAAACAGAATATCGCCATAATTTCCGAAGCCGGGGTAATGTCAAATCCGGATTCGGTAGGTATGCCATTTGCCGAGCCTCCTAAACCGGTTATCACATTTCGTAAACTACGGTCATTTACATCCAATACGCGTTTCCATTTAATTTCTTTTAAACCACTACCTGTTTTTCTGTTCTGATAAATGTAGTTATCAAGCAACGCAGTGATCATGTTGTGCGCTGAAGTGATCGCATGGAAATCTCCCGTAAAATGCAGGTTTATATTCTCCATCGGAACTACTTGAGCATAACCACCTCCGGCTGCTCCTCCCTTCATGCCAAAGCATGGACCGAGAGACGGCTCACGAAGCGCAACAATCGCGTTTTTTTTAATTCTGTTTAACCCCAGCGCCAAACCGATAGAAACGGTTGTTTTTCCGATTCCGGCCTTAGTCGGTGTAATTGCCGTTACTAAAATCAGATTGCTCTTCCGTACTTTTTCCTCATTAATAAAACGAAGCGGTACTTTAGCAATATGGTGACCGTAATTAAGCACTTCTTCATGCGGAATGCCTGTTTTATCCGCTACTTCATTGATTTTTGAAAGAGATACACTTCTCGCGATTTCGATGTCAGATTTCATGCGTATTTATTGATTAAGATGTATTATGATAACAAAAAGATTTGAATAAGGTTGTTGTTCGTTGTGTCAAACAACCAGCGTTATACTTTCGTAAAACACGTTAGATAAAAGACGCTATTTCCCACGCCTCATCTACTATATGTTTAGGATTAAATTTTTCCAGTTCCGCTCTGGGACGAAATCCCCAGGTTACGCCAACGCCATCTACTTCACTGTTCAGAACAGTTTGCATATCTACTCCCGAGTCGCCTACATATAGCGTGTTTTCTTTCGTTATTCCCGTATGCGCTAAAATTTGATTTACGATAGACGGATCCGGCTTTGGAGGAATACCTTCCCTTTGTCCAAGCACTATCGCAAAAGAAATGTTGGGAAAGAAATGACGTATTAACTCTTCTGTGGCAGACTGGTATTTGTTGGATGCGACGGCAAGCGTGATCCCTTTTGCCTGCAAGGCCGCGAGTAACTCCGGAATGCCCGGATAAGGAGAACTATAATCCGTATGATGCTTATCGTAATAGGGTAAAAAAGACGCCCTTATCAAGCGAATGTTTTCTTCCGTTTTTTCTCCATCCGGTAGTGCGCGTTCGAATAGTTTGTTTATGCCATTTCCTACAAAAAAATTATAAGCTGCTGTTTCGTGTGTAGGAAATCCATTTTGTGATAAGGCGTAATTAGTGCTGACTGCCAGGTCGGCAATCGTGTTTAGGAGTGTTCCGTCCAGATCGAATATCACTAATTGCTTCATGCTTTGTTTTTTATTTAGTTTATATACAAAGTTACCCAAATTCTTTAATAAAAGAACGACTCCAGAACGTTTGAAGGATACCTCTGAACGAGAGATAACAAATGAAAGCCAACCAAAGCGCATGATTTCCCAGCTGATTGTTTAATAAGAAGAATAAAAAGAAAAACAAAAAGGAAGAGATCAACATGGAATATAACATTTTTCTTGTTTGAGTAGCTCCGATAAAAATCCCGTCCCATAAAAAAGCGGAAAATCCCGCAAGAGGAATCGCCAGTACCCAATAAAAATAGTTTGCTGAAGTAGAAATGACGTCTTTATTATTCGTAAGCAAACGCAGAAAATCTTTCCCGCCTAATAAATAAAGGAGCGTAAAGAAAACAGCTAATGAAATTCCCCAAACAAATAATTGACGGATCATTCTCAGCAGGGCTACACGATTGCCGGCTCCTACAAAACGTCCGGTCAATGCCTCACCGGCATAAGCGAATCCATCCATGAAATAAGAATAAAGGGTGAACAGCTGCATGAGTAAGGCGTTGACGGCCAATACTAAGTCGCCTTGTTTGGCGCCTGTGGTGGTGAAAAAGGTTGTTACGGAAACAAGACAAAGCGTGCGGAGAAAAATATCGCTGTTTACCGAAAAGAATATCCGCATTGCTTTTGATTCAAAGCTTTTCCTGAAATTGAAATGCACCTTCAGTCTGCTGTAATAAATAAGCCAGAAACCTATGGCCATAAACACACCACTGTATTGGGCAATCAATGTGGCAGAAGCGAGTCCTGCAATACCCAGATCAAAAACATAAACAAGAAGCAGGCTGCCAATAATATTAATGATGTTTTGTGTGATGGCGATTATCATAGGGATACGCGTGTTTTGCATTCCGATAAACCAACCCGTAAAACAATATAAACTAAGTATTGCCGGAGCACCCCAGATGCAGATCCGGAAATAAATCGTAGCTAAAGCGGCTACTTCATTACTGCTCTCTACCAATCGGAACGTGAGCCATTCTATCGGATACTGCAGAAGGATGAGGGCTAATGCCAAACCTAAGGCGATTGTGATAGAGCGGGTGAGTAGCTGCATCAATCCTTTCAGATTACGTTCTCCATACGCTTGAGCGGCTAAACCTCCCGTACCCATACGCAGAAACCCAAACACCCAATATATAATATTGAACATCATCGTTCCTACCGCTATTGCACCAATATAGGAAGCAGAACCCAAATGCCCGACAATAGCCATATCGACCAACCCTAATAAAGGAACAGTGATATTAGAAACGATAGAAGGAATGGCTAATCGTAATATTTGCCTGTTCATCGCTTATGTAAACAGACGCTTATTCATAACTAACTTCAAGCGGCTCTTTAAGTTGCGTACTAAATGCTTTAACATAGCTAAACCAGTCTGCCGGAGTTTCAAACCCCCATTTGTTCCAGCCTGCGCCAAAGTAATAAACAAACTCACTACCCGGTTTATAGTCTGCAATACCTAAAATATGACCGTTTGCTCCGCGTTCCGCTTTTTCTTTGTCGGAAAAATAAACCGCTTTAGCTTCATTCAAAGCCAAAGGGAAAGCAGCACCGATATAAGTTTGTCCGTTTTCGGGATCAGCCGGATCAGCATAGGCTATGTATCCCCCGTCCTTACTTACCACAAACTCATCACTTGGTTCATGCAATACGATACCGGCCGCAACGGGCAAAGATTCGGTCAGGTTTTTATAGAAAACCGTAACCTTATTCATTTGCGTACCCGCATCTAAGGAGATGGTACGATGCTCAATAACAGAATTGTTCTCATTAATAGTCAGTGGATTGTAGGTTAGTTTTACCGTGAAACGCAACGGACCGTTGTCTACAATCTCGAATGTTTTATAGCAATAGGGATACGCGATCGAGTCGTTAACGATCAATGCCGGAGCACCTGCTCCCAACGTAGGGCCTACTTTATAATAGTCTAAACCATTGCCATGATCGGTATGATATGAAATTTTATCTTCCAGTTCCTTGCGGTAACGTTCCTTAACCACCAGTTCGGGCACACGTTTAACCCAAATGTCAAACCCATAAGCCTTTTCGCCCGTAGCCTGTAGGGCAGGACCGTAGGTTCTGAACGCGATGCGGTCGTTTTCCCAGGCAATATCATCCACCCGTTCCGGATAAAGTTTGCCAAAAACGACAGGTGTATAAGGTTCCGGACTACCTTCTTTGATTGTATAAGTCACCTTATTATTTGCCGTTATATTAACCGGAAAAATCACCTTGTTGTCAAACGTTTTCTGATAAGGAATCTGTTTGTCATTCGCATCCGTAATGATAAAATCCTTATCCTGCATTTTTAAAATAATGCCGGTGAGCGGTAGTTCCACAATTTCATTCGTGCGGTCGAATGAAGAAGGGTTAGCAACAGTTACTTTAAATGAATTTTTGTTTGTACAACCAATAAGTACCAGAAGCAGTAAAAAACTAATCGTTTTATTCATACATTATAATATAGACAGATTTATATTTTAATTGACGTATGCAAATAAGCACAATAAAAGCGAAAAAGGAAAATTTTAATCCTGTAAAAAAACAGCGTTTCAAATAAAATGCAGGGAGAAAGGAGTAATTTGATAAATAAAAGGATGTTTATTCAAACACAAAGTATATTTTGCTTTTTCCATATATATAGAAAAACTTTACCACAACTGTAGAAAAGTTTTTCCACAGATATAGAAAAAGGAAAATAAAGGATATGTTTTTTTAAATAAAGTAACTTTTCATTTTTTTGTTATAAAATAGATTTCTAAATAAACTATAGAATGAATATATATATCATTGATTAGTTGTTTTGATGACTAAATGACTTTTATTGCTTATTTTTGCTTTCAAATATTTGTTAGTTGGGCGTAAATGCTTACCTTTGTTCGGTCGTTGGTCAACGACATTCTGACGAATAGGTATATGGTATAACATTCAAAATAATCATTCAATGAAATCTAATGAAGTATTGGACCTTCTAAAAAGAAAATTTCCAAATGAACCGGAGTATCATCAGGCAGTTGCTGAAGTTTTAACTACAATTGAAGATGTATATAATGAACATCCTGAATTTGAAAAAACAAATCTGATTGAGCGTCTGTGTATTCCGGACAGAATTTTTTCTTTCCGTGTAACCTGGGTGGATGATAAAGGCAACGTACATACGAATATGGGATACCGTGTGCAGCATAATAATGCGATTGGACCTTATAAAGGTGGGATTCGTTTCCACTCATCTGTTAATCTGGGTATTCTGAAGTTTCTGGCTTTTGAACAAACATTTAAAAACTCACTGACAACTTTGCCTATGGGCGGAGGAAAGGGAGGTTCGGATTTCAGCCCGCGTGGAAAGTCTAATGCTGAAATTATGCGTTTCTGTCAGGCTTTTGTGATGGAGCTTTGGCGTCATATCGGTCCGGACACGGATGTTCCTGCCGGTGATATAGGTGTAGGTGGGCGTGAAGTGGCTTACATGTATGGAATGTATAAAAAACTGGCACGCGAAAATACGGGAACATTCACAGGTAAGGGAATTGAATTCGGCGGATCGTTGATTCGTCCGGAAGCTACCGGATATGGAAATGTATATTTCCTGCTGGAAATGCTTAAAACCCGCAATATTGATATCAAAGGAAAAACAGTTGCCGTTTCCGGATCCGGAAATGTGGCACAATATACAACTGAGAAATTAATCAGTCTTGGGGCGAAAGTGGTAACGCTTTCAGACTCAGACGGCTATATTTATGATCCCGAAGGCATTGATGCTGAAAAGCTGAAACATATAATGGATCTGAAAAACCTGTATCGCGGTCGTATTCGTGAATACGCCGAAGAGTATGGTTGTAAATATGTGGCAGGTGGTCGCCCATGGCATGAAAAATGCGATATCGCCATGCCGAGTGCTACCCAGAATGAATTAAACGAAGACGACGCCAAAGCGTTGTTGGCCAATGGATGTTTCGCGGTTTCAGAAGGAGCAAACATGCCCTCAACGCCCGAAGCTATCGACGCATTCCTTAAAGCGAAAATTCTTTATGCCCCGGGTAAGGCTGCAAATGCCGGTGGTGTGTCGGTGTCTGGACTGGAGATGACACAAAATGCCATGAAGCTGAGTTGGGCAAGTGAAGAGGTAGATGAAAAATTAAAAAGTATAATGTTCTCAATTCACGAACAATGTGTGAAGTATGGAACCGAAGCCGATGGAACTATCAATTATGTTAAAGGCGCAAATATTGCCGGATTTATGAAGGTTGCCAAAGCGATGATGTCGCAGGGCATTTTGTAAGAAATCTATTGCATCTGAGATTAATAATCATGCGAAGGGAGGTTTTACTAACTTAAGTTAGCGGCCTCCCTTCCTTTTTTCTTTATATAGGTTTCAATATATTTATCGGATTAGAATTGCCTTTTGTGCATTAAAGTTTTAACTTCGTAGCATAAATGCATAACAATGGTTGCCGACGAACTGAGAAAACTTTATTTATCTAACATTGGTGTCCCTGCGAAAGATATAACAGAATTGCCATCTTCCGGATCAAACCGGAGGTATTTCCGTTTGACCGGAGAGAAAACACTAATAGGTGTTAGCGGAACCTCTAAAGAGGAAAACAGAGCTTTTATTTATATGTCTTCTCATTTCAGAAGACAGGGTTTGCCGGTACCTAAGGTGTACCATGTTTCGGGCAACGAACTTTTTTACCTGCAGGAAGATCTGGGGGATTCGTTGTTGTTTGACGAAATAGTGAAAGGACGCCAAAGTAGTGTTTTTGATGAAGACGAACGTAGATTGTTACGCAAAACAATTCATTTGTTACCGCAAATACAGTTTAAAGGAGCCGAAGGAATGGATTTTTCGTATTGTTATCCACAAGCGGAATTCAATGAGCGCGCCGTACTTTGGGACTTGAATTATTTTAAATATTGTTTTCTTAAATCGACCGGTCTCGACTTTCAGGAAAATCGCCTGGAAGACGATTTCAATAAATTAGTAAAAGTATTGCTCGATAAACCCTCTTCTACTTTCCTTTACCGGGATTTTCAATCGCGAAATGTGATGGTGAAAGACGGGGAACCCTGGTTTATCGATTTTCAAGGTGGACGAAAAGGTCCGGTTTATTACGATATAGCCTCCTTCTTGTGGCAGGCAAAGGCACGATTTCCGGAAGACCTCAGGTTTGAACTCGTTGATGAATACATCGATGCGTTATCCGAATTTACAACCGTAGATCGTGAGGATTTTCTTTTACGCTTACGCCACTTCGTGCTTTTCCGTACACTTCAGGTTTTAGGAGCCTATGGGTTTCGCGGGTATTTCGAAAAGAAGCCGCACTTTATTCAAAGTATTCCTTATGCCATTGAGAACCTGAAACACCTGCTTCGGGAAGACTATATAGAATACCCTTACCTTTGTGCCGTATTGAAGGACTTATGCTTATTGTCGCAATTTTCAGACGATATGCAAAAGAGAATGCTGGAAGTCAAGGTGGTAAGCTTTTCCTATAAAAAGGGAATACCCAATGACCCTTCGGGTAATGGGGGAGGGTTTGTGTTTGATTGCCGGGCAATAAATAATCCGGGTAAATACGAACGCTACAACCATTTCAACGGACTGGATGAGCCGGTTGTTGAATTCTTAGAGAAAGACGGAGAGATCACACACTTTCTTGATAATGCTTATACCCTGGTTGATGCTACGGTAAAGCGGTATCTTGACAGAGGATTCACGAATTTGATGATTTGTTTTGGCTGTACCGGAGGCAGACACCGTTCGGTGTATTCGGCACAGCATCTGGCAGAACATTTGCATGCTAAATTTGGGGTAAAAGTTCATTTAACCCATAGGGAACAGAATATTGATCAAACATTTGACGCCATAATATGAAAGCAATGATTTTTGCAGCCGGTATCGGTTCGCGTTTGAAGCCATTAACAGATGAAGTTCCGAAGGCTTTAATTCCGCTGAATGGGAAACCTATGCTTGAACATGTGATTTTGAAATTGAAAGCAGCGGGTTTTCATCATGTAATTATTAATGTACATCATTTCGGACAGCAGATAATTGATTATCTGACTGCTAACGATAATTTTGGATTGGATATTCAAATCTCTGACGAAAGTGATTATCTGCTCGATACCGGAGGTGGAATAAAGAAAGCAATGAGTTTCCTGCAAGGAGACGAGCCCTTCCTGATTCACAATGTGGATATCATTTCGAATGTGGATCTTCGGGCGCTATATGACTATCATCTGGCTAATAATCCGCTGGCAACCCTTTTGGTAAGTAAACGCGAAACTTCCCGCTATCTGTTGTTTGACAAGCAATCCAAACTTTGCGGTTGGCGTAACAGAGAAACCGGTGAAGTGAAATCTTATTTCCCCGACTTTGATCCTTTACAATATACGGAATACGCTTTTGGGGGTGTTCATGTACTTTCGCCCAAGATTTTTGAATGGATGGAAGAGTGGACCGGGAAATTTCCGATCATAAATTTCTATCTTTCTATTTGCGCTAAGACTGATATTCTGGCTTATCCATCTGAAGATCTGAGTCTTTTTGATGTGGGTAAACCGGACTTTTTAGCCAAAGCGGAAGAATGGATGAAGGCTTAATAAATGGTGTAAGCACCGGCTTAATCCGGTTTAAGGATTAAGCCAATACCTTTTTTACCATTCATCTTAATTATCACAGGTTTGTTAAAACGCACATGTCGAAGATGTTTTGTCTCTTCGATAGCAGGTAGTCCGTTCAGAAAATCTTCATCAAACCAACCATCGTTTTTGAATGGATTAACGGTGAAATAACCGACCCCGAATGACGTCAGATTCTGGAAAAAATGTGTTCCCTGACTTGGGTCTATCCGATAATTCTCAAGTCCGCATTCTACAATAACCCGGGCATGGCAAATGTGAGGCCATTTTATCGGAATGCCTAACCATGGGTCGCTACTTCCCCAACGACCGGGACCTACCAGAATATACCCGGACTCCGAATTGGTGAACTTGCTGTTCAGTTTCTCTAATTCAAACCCGATCAGCTGATTGTCTGCCGAGTTAAACGCTTCGGTTTTAACATAGATAATGTCTTGTACGTTCTGTATGATGCCATGTCCTAACGCGCTGGTTGAATAAAGAATAGTGTCTTGTTGATCCGTTTGCGTAAGATCTTCGTTCATTACTTCCTTATTTTCCACGATCGGTCTTACCTGTAGTAAATAAAAGGTAGCCTGTGTGAAATCATTCGGATTAATGGTAACGGCGAATTCTATTTCTATAGGACGCCCCATCTCTTCTTGTCCTACGTGCAAAATCCTGTCTAACGTTTCTGCCAGTGGAAATACATCGTGTTGAAGAATGTTGGCAAAAGAAAGTATTTTGCGTCCTCCGGGGTAGAATCCGTCACGAATAACCTGATCGTAAGGATCATAGGTGGAAACTAAAAATTTGAGTCCGCCATCGGTTTCCGCGTCTTTTAAATTCAGTCTGAGCAGGTTGAAAGAATCATCTATCGCAAACTGTTTGGCTTGATTGGTCAGGTCGAGCGCGTAAAACCGGGTTTGTGTTTCTCGTAAGGCAAAGTCGAGTGTGCTCATTTGCAGAATACTGTGCGGATGACGAGGCGAGAAACGTAGTGTTTGTCCGCCATCAACAATATACTTCCCTAAACCAAGAGCGATGTTAACAATGCCGTCTTCCGCCTTTTCGTTACCGATGGGGTAGAAGTTGAGCGAACGGGCAACACCCGATATGTTCGGATAGAAATGTGTGTTATACTGTGTGCCCACAACTTCTTGCAGTACAATCGCCATTTTTTCCTGGTCGATAACATTGGAAGTCGCGGTCATATAGGCTTTGCTGTCCTTGTAAAACACGGAAGCATATACCGCTTTGATCGCATCGCTAACCGCCCGAAGCATTTCATACTTATCATCAACCTTCGGAATCATATAGGTCGAATAAATACCGGCAAAAGGTTGATAGTGTGAATCCTCCAGCAAGCTGGAAGAGCGCACTGCAAGCGGACCTTTTATTACATCAAAGAAGGCGATAAAATCTTCCACTAAATCAGCCGGCAGACTCGACCTTAGGAAATATTTTAAGATATCTTCGTCGGAAGCGTCACTCAAAGCAAGCGGATAGAGATCATTCGTTTCCATAAACGTATCGAAGATATCTGTACAGATAACAACTGTTCTGGGGATATTAACCCCGAAGTGATTGCTGTCGAACTCCGGATAACGTTTTACCATGGCTCCGATAAAAGCCAGACCACGCCCTTTACCTCCTAACGATCCCTCTCCGATACGGGCAAAATTACTGTATTCGTCGAATCGTTCTTTCTGGTAAACAGCAACAACGCCGGTATTCTTCATCCGTCTGTACTGAACAATGAGGTCAAAAATCAACTGCCGGGCTTCACTCATGTCTTTATAGTCACTTACAGCTATTCGCTTCAGCACTTCTGCCGGTGGGAACATGGCCCGTGAATAGAAAAAGCGCGAGAAATGATTACGACAAAGGTGATACAAAATCGATTCGTCCGGTATGTTGAATATCTTTTTTTGCAGGTCTTTCAGATCATGTATACGCATGATCTCCTGTTTGGTTTTGGGATTAAGAATAACAAAATCACCAAATCCAAATCGTTGCATGATCTTTTTGCGTAAATCCTGCGGATAACTTTTCGAATTTTTGTCGATGAAAGACGCTTTCAGCTTTTTGGCATAAACTACATTATCTGATTCGGAAGATTCCATAACAATGGGAATAATCATCCCGGTATCTCTGACATACTGCCCGAACCGGTAACCGGCGTAGGGATCCTTTTTCCCTTCACGAGGAAAACTCATGTCTGAAATAATGCCCAGAATGTTGTCTCTGTACTGGTCAAATATCCTGACTGCTTCCTCATAGTTGCGGGCAAGTTTAATTTTAGGCCGGCCACGCATACGCAATGTGCGTTGATGTGCGTTCAGCGCCTCTTTTGAAAATTCCTGACTTTGTTCCAGCACGAAGCGATACAGGTGAGGTAAGGCCGAAGAATAGAAGCGAATCGAGTCTTCCACCAACAAAATAATCTGAACACCTACGCTGAGCGTATCGTCCGGCGCATTCATCTTGTCTTCTATCAACTTAATGATTGCCAATAGCAACTCGGAGTTTCCAAGCCAACTGAAAATGTAGTCAAAAGCACTTAAATCTTCATTCGCGACACGTTTGGAAACTTCTTTTGAAAAAGGTGTTAATACAACGATCGGAATTTCCTGATAAAGCGACTTGATCACTTTAGCCGAACCAAACATGTCCGCGTCATCCATATTAGGCATGTATATAACCAACTCAAAGTTGCGCTTTGAAAGCTCGGCTAAAGCTTCTTTCTTTGTGCTGACTTGCGTAAAACGTGGAGGATATCGCAAACTTAGTCCCACATATTCATTGAATATTTGTTCATCCACGCGCCCGTCATCTTCCAGCATAAAGGAATCGTACTTGGTGGCTATCAGTAATATATTGTAGATACGCTTATTCATCAGGTTGGCAAATGAGGTATCTTTAAAGACAAGATTCTTGAAATTAGGAATATTGCTCATAATTAATCATCGTATTTATCGCGTCAAAAATAGCTAAAAACATAAGATAAACCTATAAGAAACACGGATATAGCCATAAAACGCAATTACCCTGACAGGATTTTTGAATATGTTGTACAAAAGGCGAAAAAAGACAGACGGAAACTTGGTTAACTCCTGTTTTTCCATACATTTGTGATCAATATGTAAGTCTAACTAAAAAATGATGCTTATGAAAACAGACCTGATTCTTGCAGAGCTTGAAGCAAAACATCCTGGAGAGAAGGAATACTTGCAAGCCGTAAAAGAAGTTCTTCTTTCAATAGAAGATGTGTATAACCAACATCCGGAATTCGAAAAAGCTGGTATTATTGAGCGTCTGGTCGAACCTGAACGGATACTCACATTTCGGGTGCCTTGGGTAGATGACAAAGGAAAAGTTCAGGTAAACCTTGGTTATCGCGTACAATATAATAACGCAATTGGTCCGTATAAAGGAGGTATCCGCTTCCACCCGTCTGTAAATCTTTCAATATTGAAATTTCTCGGTTTCGAACAAACGTTTAAAAATGCATTGACAACATTGCCTATGGGTGGTGGTAAAGGCGGTTCCGACTTCTCTATTCGCGGAAAGAGCGACGCGGAGATCATGCGTTTCTGCCAAGCCTTTATACTCGAGTTGTGGCATAATATAGGACCGGACACAGATGTTCCGGCCGGTGATATAGGTGTTGGCGGACGAGAAGTAGGCTATATGTATGGTATGTATAAGAAACTGGCACGTGAAAACACCGGAACATTTACAGGAAAAGGAATGGAATTCGGAGGTTCTATCCTTCGTCCGGAAGCAACCGGATTCGGCGCCCTTTATTTTGTGCACCAAATGCTGAAAACGCATGGCATAGATATTAAAGGTAAGAGTGTGTCAGTCTCCGGTTTTGGAAATGTGGCCTGGGGTGCTACAATAAAGGCTACAGAATTAGGTGCTAAAGTAGTTACGATTTCAGGACCTGACGGATACATCTATGATCCGGATGGCATTTCCGGTAAAAAGATTGATTATATGCTTGAGTTACGTAACTCAGGGAATGATATTGTAGCCCCTTACGCAGATGAATTCCCAGGTGCGACTTTCTTCCCCAATAAAAAACCATGGGAACATAAAGTAGATATCGCGCTTCCGTGTGCTACACAGAATGAGTTAAATGAAGAAGATGCACGTATGCTAATCGCAAACAAAACACTCTGCGTGGCTGAGGTATCCAATATGGGCTGTACGGCTGAAGCAGTGGATTTATTTATTGAGCATAATCAGCTATTTGCACCCGGAAAGGCTGTTAATGCCGGTGGTGTAGCAACATCCGGACTGGAAATGACACAAAATGCGATGCATATTTCGTGGACAGCAGCTGAAGTAGATGCGAAGCTACATCAAATTATGGGAAGTATCCACGATCAGTGTGTGGCTCATGGCAATGATGGAAAATATATTAATTATGTAAAAGGAGCGAATATCGCAGGCTTTATGAAAGTAGCCCGTGCAATGATGGCACAAGGGGTTGTATAAGAATTAAACTATTTGAATGATTAAAACAGAGGCTCTTCAAACAATACTTGAAGGGCCTCATTTCTTATTTATCACCTTATCTTTTTGGGGTTTTTGGCAATAAAATCCTTCCATCCTGTGTATTTCTTTTCAGCAATAGGATTATTCGATTGCAGATAATGACAAAGCGCGGCGGCCAGTCCGTCTGTTGCATCCAGTTGCGGTAGCATTGACGATTCAGGGATATGTAGTATACGTTGCAACATACCTGCTACCTGCTCTTTAGACGCATTACCATTTCCGGTGATAGCCATTTTAATCTTCAAGGGAGCGTATTCAAAAATCGGAATATCCCTATTTAAGGCCGCAGACATGGCAACACCTTGTGCCCGGCCTAATTTCAACATACTCTGCACATTCTTTCCGAAAAAAGGAGCCTCAATAGCCAATTCATCCGGATGATATTGATCGATTAAGGAAGTAACGCGTTCGAAAATTTTTCGAAGACGCAGATAGTGATCATCAAACTTATTCAATTGCAATACACCAATAGCCTCCATGCTCGGCTTATTCCCCCTAACAACTAAAATTCCATAACCCATGACAATCGTACCCGGATCAATTCCTAAGATGACACGCTCTTTACTCATTTTCTCCAGTCAATTTCTTCAAGAAGCGTACTAAACCCGGCAATTTTAGGCCCAAACTTAGCAACCAACTCTTGATGCAAAAGTTTACCCTCGCTTTCTAACCAAAAATTTAACGTGTCGATGTTCTTAACATGAAACTGAACAGAGAAATTCACCCCCTCATCTTCCGAATCATGCAAAACTTTCCGAAGTAAAGGATTCAGAAGAAAACCACTTGCACTTGCGCGAGGCAAATACACCTCCCTTAAGAAAGCAACGCCCTCATCCAAAACCCCATTATCTATATGAAAAGTAGTGTTGTAAACAATCATATCTCTTTATTTTATCACACAAAGATAGGATATATCAGGAAAACGCCTATATTTGCACTCGAAATTATGGGGCATTAGCTCATCTGGCTAGAGCGTTAGACTGGCAGTCTAAAGGTGATCGGTTCGAGTCCGATATGCTCCACTTTATAAGAGAAGTCATTGTTTTGGCTTCTCTTTTTTGTTAAAGTGAAATTAAGAAAAAACTCCAAATAAATAGTTGATAATAAGCACATTATGGTTTGTTTGTTATGTGTAAAATTAGTAAAACTGATTTTTTTTGACCAAAGGACTCCACATTAACTGGTGTATCCAAAGTGTACATTAATTGTTAAAACTATGTTAATGTATAGTCCAAGTGTATAGTGGAAAACCATGTACACTAAAAAACATTATGGCCTTAATATTTCTATTCATCAATATATGGAAATTCAAATTGGCGACAATAATTTTACTCCTTTTTTAAGTTAAAAACGGCACTTTGTTTGCTGGTTTTGGATGTCTCCTTATCCTTTTGATAATCAATGAATTGTGTGTTTCGAAAAACATAAAGGTTATTTTTGGAAAAATAAAGGTTATCTTCAGAAAAATAAAGGATATATTTTCAAACATATAGTATTGCAAAAAAACGCCTCCATTTCAGCGTGAAATTTGAATTGTTAATTTGCTTCAGTAAAAGGCAATATGTAAACCGGACTTTCTGCCTGATCTAAATGAAGTCTGAATAAAAAAATCCTGATTGGAATTGTATTTAAAATCATCATTTTTATCGACAAAATTAATGGTGAAAAATAGGGCAGGGTTTTATGTTTTTTTGTCCTGCAAAAAATAAATGTATCTTTACCATGTTGCTAATTTTATTTACAGATAGTGAGATTTAGTACTGAGGGTAGTCGAATTGTCTTAAAATAGTCAAATTTGAGAGACCCTAAATCTGTAATATTTTTTTTAAATCAACAATTTATAGGATTAACCGATGCATGATATTAATCATACACAAGACTTGAAAAAACTGAATAGGATAATTCGAAAGTATGAAAAACCGCTGATTCATTTTGCTTTTTCCTATACTGGCGATTTTGAAGCATCAGAAGATTATGTTCTTGAATCATTCATGGAGTATTGGACAAATAGAGATAGTTTGACTAACCAGGCTAACTCAAATATACTTGCGTTCATTCTTACCGTAGTAAAACACAAATGCTTAAACCACCTCAGGCAAAGAAAATATCAAGAGTCGATTTCAGATAATATTCGTGATTTGTATCAATGGGAGTTGGATTTGCAGATTAACTCCTTGTCATCTTGTGAGCCTAACGAATTATTTAAAACAGAAATTACTGCAATTGTGGAGGATACGTTAAGTAAATTACCATCAGACACAAGAAAGATATTTATTATGAGTAGGGATGAAAATAAAACCAGAAAAGAGATTGCTGAAATTATGAATATGAGTGTCAAAGGTGTTGAATATCATATTTCAAGAGCCTTGGTCGAGTTAAGAACTAATCTGAAAGATTATCTGTTTTATATTTTGTTAACTATTTACAACTAGGCTGTTGTCCTCCCCGTGTTCTTTATATATAGTTCGCAAACTATAAAAAGAATGAAGGAGCCGGATTTACATAAATTTTTCTCAGGTAGTTTCTCTGAAAAAGAAAAAATACATTTAAAGCATTATTTGGAGGAACATCCAGATTATTACGATCATTTCCTGAAGGAGAGGAAGATTTATAATCTGAGCTTATTTAGCCGACAGTTGAGTACACCTAAAAAAGAACAAGCTGTCAATAAGCATTTTCTTAAAAAGATTTATTGGACTTATTCAAAGGCCGCAGTACTACTTTTGTTGATATTCATTTCCTTTTATTCTTTATATACTAAAAAGACTGTCACACCGCATACCGCCTATCAAACAATAACGGTTCCATTTGGTCAACGGGTTAATATAGACCTTCCTGATGGAAGTAAAGTCTGCTTAAACGCAGGTACTTCTATAAAATATCCTGTGACTTTTAACGAAGACGTTCGCGAAGTAATAATTGAAGGAGAGGCCTATTTTGATATTTTCAGAAATGAAAATATTCCCTTTCGTGTATCTGCCGGTAATCATAAAATAGAAGTTTTAGGAACAAAGTTTAACGTTAATGTTGATGTCTCTAAAAATAGATTTGAAACAGCCCTTTTTGAAGGGTCTGTAAAAATTGTTGATGCATCATCTCCTGAAAAATATGTGAAATTAGATCCAAATACACTGTGTAGCTATCTAAATGGAGATCTGCAAATTTCAACATTAACCGACCTCGAAAAATTTGACTGGCGGGATGGTATTCTAAGTTTTCATAAAGAACGTTTTGACGATATAATGACTGTTTTTGAGAAGTCGTATGGTTGTAAAATAAATGTATTAAACCAAAATGTAAATCAATATCTATATACAGGTAAGTTTCTTCAAACCGATGGTATAGATTATGCTTTAGGCCTCTTGCAGGAGAGTATCCGTTTTTCTTATTTCCGGGATAAAAAAACGAATACAATAATCATTAAGTAGGGTATTAATAAAACACACAGCCTATGAAACAACCTTTTTGTCGGTTTTAGTTGAAAAATATTCAGTTAACCATTAAATCCAGATAAAGAATTTACTTTCTGGAGAAGAGAAGTATTAATACTAGAATTTTAGATCGTAAAATTATGGAAAAAAAACTATTATGGAGATTTTGCAATATTAAATCTGTATGCCTTCAGGTTATTCTCTTATTCTCGTGCATAGTGTATTCATCTGCTCTTGAAGTTAAGTCCCAAAAAACGGACGTGACTATAAATGAGAAAAATATAAATGTAGAACAAGCCCTTCGCGTTATTGAACAGCAGACGGACTATATGTTTGTTTACAACACACAAATAGATATGGATAGGATTGTGTCTATTAGTGTGGAAAATGAATCTATTTCCGACGTTTTGGATAAACTGTTCAAAGGAACCGGTGTAAAGTATAAAATAGAAGGTTCGCATATTGTGCTGTCGGTTCAAAAGGAAAAAGAGAAGCCCTCAACAAATCAGGTTACACAAAAAAAGAAAATAACAGGTACTGTATTAGATGAGAAAGGTGAAGCTATTATTGGAGCCAATGTCGTAATCAAAGGTACTACTGATGGAACAATAACTGATTTTGACGGAAAGTTCTCGCTGGATGTTTCTACTGGCAATGTGGTAGAAATAAGATATGTAGGTTATATACAGCAGTCTATAGTGATAGATTCACAAAGTACGCTTACTGTAAAACTGTTAGAGGATCGTCAGGCTTTAGGTGAAGTGGTTGTTATTGGTTATGGTGTACAAAAGAAGGAAAACCTTGTTGGTGCAGTTGCTGCCATACAGGGGGAAGAAATTGCTTCTACGAATGCTTTTGATGTAACAAATGCTATTTCAGGAAGATTGCCGGGGGCAACGGTAATACAAGGTTCGGGTGAACCTGGAAAAGATGAAGCGCAGATACTTATTCGTGGACGATCTACTTTAGGGGATCGAAAAGGTGATTCGAAACCATTAAATCCTTTAGTCGTAATTGATGGTATTCCTGACAGAAGTTTGTATGAGATTGATCCAAATGATATAGAAAGTATATCTGTGCTGAAGGATGCGTCTGCGGCAATCTATGGATCGCGTGCTGCAAATGGGGTAATACTTGTTACAACAAAAAGCGGAGCTAGTCAGAAAGCAAAATTAGATTATCAATTTTCTGCCAGCTTTAAAGCTCCGACAATTCTGCCTAAACTTGCAAATGCCGGTGAATATTCTCAGTATATTTCAGATTATCAGGATTATGAAGGGCTAAGCAGACTTTATTCTGACAGGGATATTGAATTGTTTAAAAGCGGAATAGACCCATGGGAGCATCCTAATTCCGATTGGATGGGCGATTTGGTTAAAGACTGGACAACAGATACCCGGCATAGCTTATCTATTAATGGTGGGTATGAAAAAATGAGGTATTATGTTTCTTTCGGCTATAAAAACAATCAGGCGTTTTATAAGCAAGAATCCACAAAATACAAACAGTATAATTTAAGAGCCAAAATTGATGTGCCTATCACCGATTGGCTTGACGCATCTGTTCAATATGCCGGATTTATGACGTCAAAGAAATATCCTACAACAGAAACATCCAAGTTGGTTGGATGGGCTACTTTAGTTGTTCCTACAGTTCCTTCTTTTTGGCCTACCGGAGAACCCGGACCCGATTTTGAAGGTGGTGTGAATCCTGTTGTCAACACAAGTTTTGATGCAGGATACGACGAGCAGGAAAACTATAAAAACGAGCTGACATTCCGTGCATCCATTAAACCTCCTATGATTGAGGGATTATCTATTGATGGATTCTTTAATTATGATGTGAGCAATTATAATAAGAAAGTTTTTAAAAAACCATGGACTTTATATTATGCTGATTATGAAACAGCAGTAAGAAATGAAGATGGTTTTATCACCAGTATGGATCTTGAACCCCGTTTGCGTGGTCTTGATTCTCCTGAACTGACTCAGGAAAATTCAAGAACAAGAAAGCAAATGTTTAATATCAGTTTTAATTACGGACGAACATTTGGAGATCACACATTCTCTATTTTTGGTGCTTTTGAACAGTTAGACGAAGATTACTTTATTTTTGATGCCTATCGTAAATACTTCATTTCTGATTTAGTTCAAGCTTTAGATGCAGGAGGTGAGAAAGATAAATCGAATTCCGGTAAACTGAGCATTTATGCTCGTCAATCCTGGATTAGCCGATTAAACTATAGCTATAAAGACAGGTATTTGATGGAATTTATATTTCGTCGTGATGGTTCTATTAAATTTCCTCCTTCCAGCAGATGGGGAAATTTCCCGGCAATTCTTTTAGCATGGCGTGCATCAGAAGAAAGTTTCTGGAAAGAGAACTTATCGTTTATTGACTATTTCAAACTGAGGGGAACTTATGGTAAAATGGGGATGGACCCGGGAGATCCTTTCCAATATATTAATAAATATGCTCTTGATGCAGGGGTAACATTGGGTAGTTCAAAAGATGTGGTAACAAAGATTTACCAGTCTGTAGTTGCAAACTCTAATATAACATGGGAGAAACAAACTACCTATAACTTTGGATTTGATTCTCAATTTTTGAATCAAATGTTCCACTTAAATACAGAGTTTTTCTTTAACAGACGTTCCGATATTCTTGTAAAGAAAAATGCGTCTGTGCCCAGTTTTACCGGTTTGGCATTGCCCGACGAAAATATAGGTATAGTGGATAATAGAGGTTTCGAAATCGACGCCGGTTTTCATAAAAAATTTGGAGAAGTAAGACTCGATTTATCGGGAAACCTGAGCTTGGCGCGTAATAAAGTGAAGTTTATGGATGAACCTGAACGTGCTGTGGAATGGCAAAGAGAAACCGGTCATCCGTATGGAACAAAATTAGTATATAATGCAATAGGAATATTTAAAACACAAGCCGAAGTAGATGCATACCCTCATTGGGCTGGAGCAAAACCGGGAGATGTGATTTTTGAAGATTATAATGGGGATGGCGTGATTAATGCGGATGACCGTATTTTAATGGATAAAACTGATGCTCCTGAGTTATTCTATGGTATTAAGTTGGATCTGGCATATAAAAACTGGTCGTTCTCTGCATTGGCACAAGGACAAGGTAACTACTATGTAAGTTCTATTGAAGGTAATAGAGGTGTTGGTCAGAATGTGTTCCAATGGATTGCAAATGGTTATTGGACTCCTGAGAATAGCAATTCAAATCAAGCCAGACCTTTTCATCGTGCTGATCAATACTGGTCATATTTAAGTAATGGTAATTCTTATTGGTATGATAATATGGCTTATCTACGATTGAAGAGTGTTATGGTCAATTATACTATTCCTCAACTTTTAACTAAAAAAGTTGGTGTTTCTAAAGCTGATGTATATGTGTCGGGCTATAATTTATTCCTGATCTATTCAGCTCAAAGAAATTATGACCCTGAAGTGGCTAATCCTCAATATTATCCGGCGATGAAATCCATTAATCTGGGTGTTAAACTTACTTTTTGACGGCATACAAATGATAAAATCACAAAAAATATGGAAAAGAATAATTTGATATATAAGTGTTGCATTTCTGTTATTGCAATAATATTTATGACAACATCTTGTGATAATGTACTTAATCAAGATCCGGTTGACTCATTTAATGAAGAATCTTTATTCCGGGACATAAATCTGGTAGAGGCCTTTTTGTATCAGTGTTATGATCAAATAGGTGGTGATCATGAGAATGTATTGGGAATGAAAGAGGATTTGTTGTCTTCTTCTACAGATGAGTTACTTAATATTCATAGGGCAGGTAATGTAACATTCACAAAAGGTACATTAACGCCAAGTTATTTAGGGCATTTCGGAGGTACAGGAAATAGTGTAGGTGTAAGGTATAGTTTTATACTCTGGCATGATCTGTATAGGAATATTAAAAACGTCAATACGTTATTGGATGGAATTGATGATGTACCTGTAAAAACAGCTGCTGAAGAAGCTAAGCTACAGCAGATAAAAGCAGAAGCACTTTTTATTAGGGCTTTTGACTATACGAATCTCCTGAGATCTTATGGCGGGTTGGTGCTTTCGGATAAAAAATATGATTTGAAAGATGACTTCCTTCTGCCAAAACGCTCTACTCTGCAGGAAACAGTAGACTTTATTCTCAAGGATGTTGATCTGGCTATTGAAGGTTTACCTCTTAAAGCGGATATTGAACAAGGGCGAGCAACAAAAGGAACAGCGGCTGCATTAAAGTCAAGATTGTTGAGCTTTGTTGCCGGAGAGCTTACTAACGGAGGATATGAAGCTTCTAATCCTTTGGTTTCCTTTGATGGAGGGAATCGAACAGACAGGTTGTTGGCTGCAAAGAATGCTGCGAAAGAAGTGCTGGATGGTAAATATGGCAAATATGCGCTGACCGGTGCAGCTGGAGAACCTTCCGCAGATATTACTGAAGCGGAGATACAAGCTTATGCTGAAAATTATGCCGGAATATTTTTACAGAAAGGCGTTTGGGACGACGAAATTATATTTGGTGTACAATACCTGAATAAACAAGGGAATGTTGCTAGGAATAATCTCTACTGGGGACCTAACGGTTATAATTGTTGGGGGAATAATGAACCGATAGAAGATTTGGTACGGGAATATGAAATGAAAGATGGATCTTCTTTCCAATGGGACAAATATAAACCGGGAGATAAAAGTGTTAGAGCTTTCACTAAACAACAATTGGAGACGGATCCTGAACATAATCCATATATTGGAAGAGAGCCTCGTTTTTATGCATCTATTTTATTTGACGGAGCTCCTTGGAGAGATAGACCTTCTACTGACAATAAGATTCAGATAGGACATAAAATTAAACGTCCGGGCAACGCCTTGATTGGAAAAGATGTGGCAAGCCTGATGAGCGAGATAAGTAAAATGGAGTCTGATCAAATAGGTGGAGCAGATTCAAGATCTGCGGCAAACCAAGCATGGAATGGTACAAAAACAGGGTATTATATACGTAAAATGCTTGATGTTACGTTGAACGGAGAAATCGATAATAATGAAAATACCTGGGTTGAGATGAGATTGGCTGAGGTCATGCTGGATTATGCTGAAGCTTGCATTGAATTAGGTGAAGTAGAAGAAGGTTTGAAGGCTGTTAATAAAATAAGAAATCGAGCAGGATTACCTGGAAGAGAGTTGTCTGCAGACCAGAATCAGGCACGTGAATGGTATAGACATGAACGCCTTATCGAAATGATGGGAGAGGGTGACCGTTGGTATAGCATACGTAAATGGATGATTTGTGATAAAGTAATAAAGAGTTTTAGTCCTACATATATTTATCATTTTGAGGACGGAGTTTCGATATATATCTATAATACAACAACTCTGGCGGATACCAGAGAGTGGAATAAAAGGCAATATTGGTTGCCGATAGCTATCGAAGAAATGAATAAAGCTCCTCAGTTACAGCAAAATCCGGGTTATTAACTTTAAATCAAAATAGTATGAAGTTTTCAAGAAGAAATTTTATTAAAACGGCAGGTGTAGCCACTGTTGGTACGCTTATTCCTAAAAGTACGATTTTAGCATCCGAATCGGCCTGGTCGGCCAATAGCAATACGCTAAAAGTCGGGTTGATAGGTTGTGGCGGACGTGGCACGGGCGCGGCAGAAGAGGCGCTGAATGCCGATCCCAATGTTGTGCTGACTGCCATGGCTGATGCTTTCGGTGATCAGCTGGACGCTTCTTATAAGAAGTTGAAAGGGAAAATGGCGCAGAAGGTACAGGTGCCGGACAATAAGAAATTCGTAGGTCTGGATGCTTATCAGAAGCTGATTGATTCGGATGTTGATGTTGTTCTTTTGGCAGCTCCTCCCGCTTTTCGCCCAATGCATCTTGAAGCCGCGGTAAATGCGGGAAAACACATTTTCTGTGAGAAACCGTTTGCCGTAGATGGTCCCGGTTTGCGTAGGGTAATTATGGCGGCTCAAAAGGCAAGAGAAAAATCGCTGTCGTTAGTCTCCGGTTTTTGCTGGAGATATCACCTCCCCAAAAGAGAAACGTTTGGCCGGGTTCTAAATGGACAAATCGGAGAAATCCTTTCGGCCGAGGCAACTTACAATACCGGCGAACTTTGGTCTAAAGATCGTCAGAATGGCTGGTCGGACTTTGAGTATCAGCTACGGAACTGGTTGTATTACAACTGGCTTTCGGGCGATCACATCATAGAGCAGGCCATACATAGCCTTGATATGTTGCAGTGGGGAATGGGCGACGCCATGCCTATTCGGGTCAGCGGTACCGGAGGAAGACAAAAAAGGGTGGATCCTAAATTCGGTAATGTCTATGATCACTTTGCGGTTACTTACGAATATTCAAATGGGGCAAAAGCTTACTTCTCTTGTCGCCAGCAGACAAACACCGCTCCTTCGTATGCCGTGGAGCTAACCGGAAAAGACGGTAAATGTATTGTGGATTGCCGTACCGGACTGCACGAAATAAAAGGAAAAAATCCTTGGGTATATGCCGACGAAACCAAGTTTACGGACGAAAACGCGTACCAGCGTTCGAAAGTCCGGAGCATGTATCAACAGGAACACGATGAACTGTTCGCTTCTATCAGAGACAATAGGCCGATCAATGACGGCGACTGGATGACGCGCTCTAACTTAGTGGCTCTTGCCGGAAGAATGGCCGGTTACACCGGTCAGACCATCTCTTGTGAACAAGCACTTTGCTCATTGGAAACCCTGTTTCCTGAGAATGTATCATGGGACACAAAGCATACTATTCCAATTGCCATTCCGGGCATAACTCAATTAAAATAAGTATATGGAACGAAGAAATTTTATAAAATCAGCTGCTGTTTTATCCGGATTGTCTGTCGTCCCGTCTTTTGTTACAGCCTCAACAGAAGAGACGCAGATCATCAATCAGAAGAAACTTAAAAAAGGCTTGGGGTATGGCATGATAAAAGAAGATATCCCGCTTCTCGATAAGTTTAAAATGGTAAAAGATCTCGGTTTTGACGGAATCGAATTTAATGCGCCCGTTGAGATACCGATAAAAGAGCTGTTGGACGCAAAAGCTAAAACGGGGATTGAATTGCCCAGCGTGGTGAACAAGGACCACTGGTCTAAACCCCTTTCCCATCCTGATCCGAAAGTAAGACAGGAATGCATTGATTCGGTTGCTAAGTCGTTGGAGGAAGTAAAAGCGCTTGGCGGAGATACCGTATTGGTCGTTCCGGGCGTTGTAAACGAAACAATTCCCTATGAGCAAGCCTACAACACCGCCTTGGAATCCATTCGAAAACTCATTCCGGCGGTCGAAAAAACAGGTATGTATATCGGTCTGGAGAATGTATGGAGCAACTTTATACTAAGTCCCGTTGAAGCCCGCCGCTTTGTTGATGAAATAAATCACCCGCTGATAGGTTGGTATTTTGACATCGGAAACATCTTGCGTTACGGTTGGCCGGAGCACTGGATTGAAACACTAAATTCCAGAATAGTAAAACTTCACATCAAGGAATTTAGTCGCGAAGCCATGAATAAAAAAGGCCTTTGGGAAGGATTTAACGTCGAACTCCTCGAAGGAGACAACAACTGGCCGGTAGTAATGAAGGCAGTAAGCAAGATAAACTACACCGGAGGATGGGTTACAGCCGAAGTAGGCGGAGGAGACAGAAACCACCTAAAGAAAATCTCAGAACAAATGGATCGCATTTTTGCTTATTATAAATAGAAGATCACCCCGAATTATAACGTAGAGGTAGCCTATTTTTGTAGACTACCTCTATTTGTTTTCCTATTACCACGACACATAACACTAATATTAAGGAATTTACATATACCTAAAACACTTATTTTAACAACATTTAAAATCAATGTTTATAATAAACTGTCCGCAAAACGCATTACCTCACACCATAAATGTCACTTTTCCCTGTGCTTTTTCGCAATTTATCATTCCTTATTCGCAAACTATCCAAATTAAGGCAATAATAATCCTTTGTTTTGCTACAGTTAAAATCAGAGTACAAAATAAACATGAAAGGAGGTGGAAAATAACAATTCGCTAAGTCTGAAAACAAATAAAGTATATCTAAAATCACTATTATGTTTTTAACCAATTAAAATGTTACAAAAACATTCCGTAGCATTTTGATACAAAAATATCATTTTATCAATCATGAATATAAAAAAAATAATACTCTTTATAGCCATTTGCCTTCTGCCAACATATTTACTGGCACAAACCACACAAGAAGGCAAAAAAGCAATTACGGGAGTGGTATTAGATGACCAAAACGAGTCTATGCCGGGAGTGAATGTTGTGGTTAAAGGCCTAAACACAGGAGTTGTAACAGACATCGATGGAAATTACTCTATACTTGTTTCTAATGATGATATTCTAGTTTTCTCCTTTATTGGATATACCACACAAGAAATTGCAGTGGGTAATAAAACTAAAATCGATGTTGCTTTAAGAGGAGATACAGAATTAATAGATGAAATAGTTGTTACTGGATATGGAGGACGACAGAGACGTTCTAAATTAACAAACTCCATTGCAACAGTAAAAAATGAAACTCTAAAATCGGGCTTGTACTCTAATCCGGCACAAGCTTTATCTGGAGCAGTAGCCGGGTTAAAAGTAATACAATCGTCAGGAAGTCCTAGTGCTGCTCCAACTATTGTCTTGCGTGGAGGAACAAATTTAGATGGAACTGGATCTCCATTAATTATGATTGATGGTCAAGTTAGAGACAATCTAAATGACATAAATCCAGAAGATATTGAATCCTTAGAAGTCTTAAAAGATGCAGGAGCTACAGCTTTATATGGAGCCAGAGCAAATAATGGGGTGATTTTAGTTACAACTAAAACAGGAAAATCAGGAAAATCCTCCATTTCATTTAAAGCTAGAGTCGGTATTAATTATTTAAATAATCCATATGAGATGATGAATGGTGGCGACTATCTTTATTGGATGCGCTCAGCGGTTAAAAATGCTTCTCAAATATGGCAAAATCAAAAAGGAGATTGGCAAGGATATACAAATATGTCTTCTTTAGACGGGGTACAACCTTATGGAGTTGGGAATTTATATTGGGATCCAAACAATCCAACAATTGCTTTAGATGGAAATAAGGATGCAAGAGCAGTTTGGAGCCCAATGATTTTGGATGACACAAATCGCTTTCTTTTGTCTGAGGGATGGCAAACAATGAAAGATCCCATAACTGGTGAGACTATCATTTATACAGAATTTGATTATGCAAAAGCTGCATTCAAAAATCCTTCAATTACACAAGATTATAATATTGCTTTGTCAGGAGGTAATGATAAGGGACATTACTATGCTGGAATTGGTTATTATGATGCTGAAGGTATACCTATAAAAACTTATTATAAAAGGATAACAGCTATTTTTAATGGTGATTATAAAATCAAGCCTTGGCTAACCTCATACACTACCTTCAATTTTGCGAATACAAACAAAAAAGAAAGTGCAAATATTGGATATGGAGATTATTTTGGAAGAATGCTAAGCGCACCTCCAACTATGCGAGGCTATAACGCAGATGGAGAAGAATTGTTGGGAAGAAGTGCAACTGATGGAAATCCGAAAAAAAATATAGACAAGTTTATTCGTGATCTAAATACAGATAAATTCACATTAGGCCAATCCTTTCAATTCGATCTTTTTAATGGCTTTTATGTTAAAGCTAGTGCATTGTGGGCATACGATGAAAATTTCAATGAAACTTTTGATAAAGATTATCTTTCCGCTCCAGGAATTTGGTCAAGGACTCGTAGTACAGCCGCCAGCTTTGAACGTAAAAAACGGCAGACATATAATATAATTGCAAATTATGACTTTTTAATTCAGAAAAATCACGCATTTAGCACTTTATTGGGATTTGAGTACTTTGATGATTATCTGAAAGGCTTTAATGCTAGTGGATCTGGAGCTCCAACTGATGATTTTCAAGATTTAGGACTTACTTCTTCAGACAAAAATAAACGAAATATTGATTCCTGGCATATACGACAACGAATTATGTCTTTTATGGGACGAATTAATTATGATTACAAAGAGAAATATTTAGCGTCTGTAACTTTTAGAAGAGATGGATATTCTACCTTGATTGATAATAGATGGGGATTATTCCCTGGCGTTTCATTAGGATGGGTTTTCGGTAAAGAAAATTTCATGCAAAAAATGACAGATATTATATCGTTTGCAAAATTAAGAAGTAGCTATGGGGTTAATGGTAATGTATCAGGCGTTGGAGCATATGAACTTCAAGGAGCTTATGGAACAGCAAACTATGACGGTACAGTTGGGTATAAATTAACTCAAATTCCTAATCAGTCTTTACAATGGGAAAAATCTAATACTTTTGAAATAGGTTTGGATTTGGGCTGGCTCAATAATGCAATAAATTCCAATATAACGTATTACAACCGTACAACAGTAGATAAGTTTGCAAATATTCCATTACCTGGAAGTTCGGGGATAACAAGCATTCGTTCTAATAATGGAGAAATTAACAATAAAGGATTAGAACTCGAACTTGGCTTTAAAGTACTTAATAATGATGAATGGAAATGGAATATTAATGCAAATATTGCTTATAACAAAAATAAAATTATCAAACTACCTGAAAATGGTTTAGAAAGAAATCGTCAAAGTGCTATTCAAGTTTATACCGGAAATGGAGATGAACGAATTTGGGTTGGAGGATATCAGGAAGGACAGGAGCCTGGTGCTATATATGCGTATGTTGCAGAAGGTATATATAAAAGTGAAGAAGAAGTAATGTCGCTTGCTGCAAACAGAATTGATAAAACAGTAAGTTCGACTGGAGCTGGGAAGTTTTTATACGGTCCAAATGAATGGGCAAAATTAACCGATGCACAAAAAGGAAATGCTTACCCGATTCAAGCCGGCGATGTTATTTGGAAAGATGTAAATAAGGATGGAATAATAGACACCTATGACAAGGTTTACATGGGCAACACAACTCCGAAATGGCTTGGAGGATTCACTAATGTTTTATCATGGAAAGGCATTACTTTCTCTTCCAAATTTGATTTTGCCTTAGGTCATTACCAAGTGGATACGGCTCGACCATTTTTCATGGGATGTATGCAAGGATCCTTTAATTCTATAATTGACACGAGAGATTCTTGGAGTCCTGAAAATCCTAATGCAAAATACCCTAAATATTATTGGGCAGATCAGGCTGGTAAACGGAATTACGATCGACCATCAAATAGTTTATTTATTTATAATGCAAGCTATTTAGCAATCAGGGAATTGTCTTTGAACTATCGTTTACCTCAAACACTTACCCAAAAAATAGGTGCGGAAAATGCAGAATTTTCAATTACCGGACAAAATTTAGGATACATAACAAATTCTAAATTATATACTCCTGAACAAGGAGGAAATACAGGTAGTGGATATGCTCTACCAAGAACTGTGATATTGGGAGTTTCTATTACGTATTAATAAATAATTATCAAAAAAAATGAAACAAATAATTAAATATTTATCAGCATTATTTATTTTTTATGCTTGTGATAGTCTGGATCTTACTCCTGAAGATTATTATGGTAGTGGAAGCTTTTGGAATAACTCATCGCAGGTCGAAGGTTTTATGCTTGGCTTACATAATGATCTACGCAGCACAGATCGATCTGTTTTTAACTTAGGAGAAGCACGTGGGGGAACATCTGTACTCGGAGCAACTGCACTCGGAACAAGTATAATTAATACTACTCCAATAAAAGATAATAATTTCACAAAAGACAATACCGGAATTTCAAATTGGAATGGCTATTATTCAAAAATCCTACAAGTCAATATTTTTATAGGGAAAGTTGAAAATGAATGTTCTTTTCTTTCAGATACTGAAAAAAGTTATTTTTTAGGACAAGCTTATGGATTAAGAGCCTTTTATTATTTTATATTATATCGTACTTATGGTGGGGTACCAGTTATTGATAATGCTGCAGTTTTAAATGGAGCAACAAATGCACAAGATTTGTACACCAAACGCTCAACAGCAAAAGAAACATTAAGTTTTATCAAAGAAGATATAAATAAATCCGAATCTTATTTTGCATCTTCAACCTTAACAACCAATCCTAAATCTTTATGGTCAAGTGATGCAACTTTAATGCTGAAAGGAGAAATTTATTTATGGTCCGCAAAAGTTACCACCCAAGATCAAATTCCGTCTGTTGATGATATTCAAATAGCAAAAAAAGCAATCTCTTCTTTAATAAATAAATACTCCTTATGTCCAAATTTCGAAGATGTTTTTAGTTGCATAAACAAAGGTAATGATGAAATAATTTTCACAATTCGATACCTAGAAGGTGAGGCTACAAGCTGGGCATGGGATTTTGTTTATCCAAATTTCAATTTTGTAGATCAGGTCTACGGTAGGGATGGCATAATAATGGGTGATACATTAGATGCTAAAAGCACAGGATATTATTTTAATGCGTATAAATTTGAGTTGTTTGAATCTTATGATTCTATGGATATGCGTAGAGATGCCACATTTCTAGACTTTTACATGAAAGATGAAAACAAATCAATAACAGGAAAAGGTCTTATTCTTAGAAAATTTATGGGCATCATCAACAGTACTAATAACCGAATATACGTTTCTGACATTCCTATTTATCGTTACGCGGAAACTCTTTTACTAATGGCTGAAATAGAAAACAAATTGGGTAATAATCCTGCTCAATATATAAATGAGGTGCGTAAAAGAGCCTATGGACTTAATTTTAATCCAGAAATACATGAGTATAAAGATCTAGGTTATTCACAAAATGAGCTTGCTATTTTAAAAGAACGTGATAAAGAATTTGTTTGGGAAGGTAAACGCTGGTATGATGTATGTCGTATGCAAGATGCCGAAGGTAAACCACTTGTTTTTTCAACTGATATAACATATGGTTCCACTCAACCGATATTGAATTTTGATTCTGAAGCACATAAATTATTATGGCCAATAGATGTTAATACATTAAACAATGATCCTCTTCTTGAACAAACACCAGGATATGAATAAATATCACAATAAACACTCATGAAAAAAAAACTATTATTCTTTCTTTTTACAAATATCATTCTATTGCAAGCAATTGAATTTAATACTATTGAGTCTGATTTTTCTGACAGAACAAAGATTAAAGAGTTAATAGATAATAAATCACCAATAAACTGGGTATTTACAGGAAATAGCATAACACAAGGAGCAAAGCATACACATGGTATGCGAGCTTTTCCGGAAATTTTTTCGGAACGCATTAGATGGGAAATGCAAAGATCAATGGATTTTATTATCAATTCAGCTATTAGTGGTCATACGACGCAGAATATTTTAAATGATTTCGATAAAAGAATAACTCAATTCAATCCTAAAGTCGTTGTCTTGATGTTAGGTACTAATGATGCATCAATAAATAAAAATATTAGCGTTAAAGAATATGGTGAAAATTTGGAAAAACTAATTGGCCGGATTCGAAAAATTGATGCTATTCCTATATTAATGACCCCGACAATAATAATAATCGAAAAATCCTCAGAGAGAAAGGCTATTAACGATTATGTGTTAAAAATGAGAGAAGTATCACGAAAGAATAATGTGGTTTTAGTTGATAACTGGGAAATATGGAATACAAGTTTACAAAATAAATATCAAGGAGAAGTACATAAGAAATTACTAAATGATCCTCTACATCCCAATGGTTACGGACATATGGAAATAGCTATAGCTTTATTTAAAGCATTATCAATTTTTGATCCGAATGCTGCAAGTTGCGGAGGTGAATATTACGAAGGTGATCATTAAATAGTTTAAATAGCATGAAATATAACAGTGTCAAAATAGCGTTGTATTGTATATTATTATTTATGAGTTTCAATACGTATGCTGTTCAAAATACTAATATTAAATCACTCTTATTTATGAATTTATTATTAACGAACGAGAATCAAATAAGCTCCTCCAAACATTCAAAAGTTATTGAAGGTATTGCTCTTCCTGAAAATTCTGAAAGAGGTGGGCATGTGGGTGGAATGATTAATGGAAAGCCAATTATCTTAGGTGGAACAAGTTGGAATAAGGAAAAAACTTCTAAGACAATACTGAAAAATTCTTTAATATTCGAAGATGATCACTGGACCGAAGGTATTCCTTTGCCTATTCCATTAGCATATTCGATTTTCTGTCATAATGAAACAGGGCTATACATCGCAGGCGGAACCACAGATGGTAATAATATGTCAAACGAAGTTTACGTATTAAAAGCAATTAATAATAAAAACGAGTGGGACAAATTGCCTAATCTGCCTGAATGTATTGGTTTTGGATCCGGCGCTATTTTAAACAACAAATTCTATGTTTCTGGAGGAACCTCAAATGAAGGATATTCAGATAAAATGTGGGTATTGGATATTTGTCAGCCTAACAAAGGTTGGGTTAAGTGTGGATCAATTCCAGGATCTCCAAGGATATTGCATGCTTTAGTGGCATGCGAGAATTATTTATATGTAATTGGAGGTTTATCAGAAGTCAGTCCTTTAACTCCCCTATCAGATCTTTTTCGTTATAATCCTGAAAAAGATAAATGGGAGAAATTAAAGAATCTACCATTTAATGGCTATGGTTGGATGGGTCAATCTCTTGATGCGAATAAGATACTAATAACCGGGCGAGCTGACGGGATGGTTCATAAAGGAATTTGGACAATCGATGTGAAATCCGGGTTAGCAAATAATATAGGATCATTAATAATACAATCAACGACAGCACCTTTGATAAAGATTTCTGAGGAAGAATGGTGGCTAATTGGAGGGGAGCCAGATTCAAATAAAACAAGAACAGGAAAAGTTTCAATAATAAAATTTAAAAAATAATGAAAAAGCAATCTATTAAAACAAGACATTACAAAACCACATGTTTTTGGGCATTTTTTTTATCAATTTTCGTTATGGCATGTAATGCAAACAAAAGTACAAATGCAAGCACTATTGATCCGGAAATAGTATTAACACTTGCTCCGGGTAAAGACAACCCGCGTAATAGTGAGGGAGATTTTGTAACATTAAAAGATGGGCAGATTATGTTTATATATAGCCGTTACACCGGAACTTCATCTAGTGATCATGCCCCAGCATATTTAGCGGCTCGTTACTCAAATGATAATGGTCAAACATGGACTTTAGAAGATAAAGTAATACTGTCTAATGAAGGGGGGATGAATATAATGTCAGTATCCTTACTTCGTTTGAAAAATGGCAATATAGCCCTTTTCTATTTGAAAAAAAACTCAATAGAAGATTGTATTCCAATGATGCGTATTTCTAAAGATGAAGGAAACTCTTGGAGTGAACCTATTGTTTGCATAACAGACAAAAGTGGCTATTTTGTCTTAAACAATGCACGAGTAATACAATTAGAAGATGGAAGACTACTTATGCCTGTTGCATTACATAAAACGTCTAATGGTGAATGGAAAGAGCAAGCTGATTTGTATTGTTATTACTCTGAAGATAACGGCAATACATGGAAATCAAGTACAAGTGTTCCAAATCTCACCAATATTATAACCCAAGAACCAGGAGTAATAGAGCTAAGAGATGGTCGGATAATGATGTATATCCGTGCAAGTGGTGGTCATCAACAACTCTCTTTTTCAACAGATAAAGGTGCTAGTTGGAGTCATATTGAGAGTAGTAATATTGCCTCACCTATATCTCCTGCAACTATAGAAAAGATTCCGGGAAGTGATGATTGGTTGTTAGTGTGGAATAATAATGATGGTTCTGATGCTAAGACAAAAGGACAAAGAACTCCATTAACAATGGCGATCTCCAAAGATGAAGGTAAAACATGGAAAAAAATCAAAAATATTCAGGAAGATCCTGATGGTTGGTATTGTTACATCGCAATCCGTTTTATAGATAATGATAATCTATTGCTTGGATATTGCGCAGGAAGTCAGTCTAATAATACAGGATTATCTTTCACAAATATAACAAGACTTAACAAACAGTGGATATACAAATAATTAATCTTATTCAAATTGTTTATGGGAACACAGAACAAAATAAAAATAATGCGGAGAAATGCATCCGATAACAAATATTTACACAAAGATTTTCATTTATCAATGAATATTCTCTTAAACTATATATATAATAATTGGGGGAAAGAAGCTCTGATAAGCTATTTGCAACAATATACCTGTAGTTTCCATAAACCATTATCTGAACAAATAAAAATCGGCAATATTCATGATCTGGCTATATACTTTAAGGAAGTCTACAAAAAAGAAGAATGGCCGGTACAAATTAATCATGGAAAAGACTTTCTTGAAATAGAGCAATCTGCATGCCCCGGGATTAGTCATATAAAATCTAAAGGGGAACTTCCTTGTCCATTATATATTGAGACATACCGAACTGTTTATAACACATTGTGCCTTAACACTCCTTTTGAATATACTCTTGAGTACTATGATGAAGAAACAGGGGCATGCAAACAAATTTTTAAAAGAAAGGGGTAAAAATGATTTCATGTACAGAATTTATACCAGCATATAGTGAAGGATTCAAGTTCCTTGAACAAATTAACGGAAAAGATGAAGTGAAAAAGTTTTGGAAGGAATTATCAGAAATATATCTAAAAGAAACTTTGTCAAAATTAATCTTAGAAAAAGGTTTGGAAGGATGTTTTGAGTATTGGTCTCAATCACTAAACGAAGAGGCTGCTGATTTTACAATGATATTAGATCAGGATAAAGAAGAGTTTAAAATTGATATGCATAAATGTCCTTCAAGAGGCATGTTGACAGAATTAAAACACATGATTCCATATCATTCGTATTGTGATCATTGCGAGGCCCTATACCGGCCAATTGTTGAAAAAGCAGGCTATACTTATGAAACAAATGTTGATTGCGGTAATTCAACTTGCAATATAACTATAAAAAAACAGATTAAAAATCAAAAAAAATGAGCAAAAAGAGTTTTTATCCTGCTTTAGGTACCCCAACAAATCTTGACGGGACATTAAACGTTGATAGTTTTAATAAACAAGTAGAATTGATGATTGAATCAGGAGCTCAAGGTGTATTGTGTTTAGGTTCAATGGGTAAAATGGCAACCATAAAAAATACAGAATATCCCAAAATTGTTGCTCAATGTTGTTCTTCTGTGAATAATAAAGTCCCGATTATGGTGGGAGTTATGGATTGTTCGATAGATAGAGTTTTAGATAGGATTGAAGCATTAGACAACGCGCAAATAGATGGAGTTGTTGCAACTCTACCCTTCTACAATAAATTAAATGATAATGAAATTGTTACTTTTTTTACAGTCCTTGCTAAAGAGACGAAATACCCTATATACATCTATGATTTACCTGTTGTTACACAATCGTCTATTAATATAAATCATTTAAAAAGTCTTATAAGCAACTCAAATATTAGAGGTATAAAAACAGGAAATCTTCACTTGATACAAGAAATACACAGACATAAACTCACAAATTACAATCAACTATTCTCGGTTTTTTATAGTAATCTTGATCTTTTTGACATTGCATTAAAACTCGGAATAAATAAAAATTTAGATGGAATGTTCACTTGTACACCTTATAATTCAAAAGAGATGTATAAAACGGGGAATAGTGATGCTGTAAATTTAAATCATCTTATCAATATTTTGAGATTGAGGGATCTGTTCATCAAAGAAAATGTTTTATCTGCATATTCATATGCCATGAAACTACTACAATGTCCTGGGAATTATCATCCGGACTACGCCTTACCCATATCTGAAAACTTAAAAGAAAATATTGAAGTGTTAATGAAAGAAATAGGAGAAATCTAAAGTAATGGTCATTGATTCTTCTAAATATAAACTACCCAAAGGAGCCTGGCTCGTCGTTTTTTTTCTATTTGTAGTAGGTGCTTTGAATTATATTGATCGTAACATGTTAACAACCATGCGTAGTTCAATTATTGATTCGATAGAAATGAGCGATGCCCAGTTCGGTTTGTTAACCTCCGTGTTTTTATGGACATATGGTTTTCTTAGTCCTTTTGCCGGATTTATCGCTGATAAATTTAATAGAAGTCATGTTATTATTTCAAGTTTGGTAATATGGTCTATTGTTACTTGGTTAACCGGACACGCCACTACTTATAATCAACTTTTAATTTCACGAGCATTAATGGGAGTAAGTGAAGCTTTCTATATGCCGGCAGCTTTAGCTTTAATTGTAGATTATCACAGAGGAAAAACACAGTCTTTAGCCACTGGAATAAATCTTACAGGAGTAATGATTGGCTCAAGTTTAGGTTTCATCGGAGGCTGGATTGCAGAAAAATACACTTGGAATCTAGCATTTAATGGATTTGGTATAATCGGAGTAGCTTTTGCAGTAATTCTTTTTTTCTTTCTTAAAGATGCACCTGATGACAACAACTCAACAAGAAAAGACATGGTAGAAAAAGTTCTTTTTTTTAATGCAATAAAAAAAATATTCAGTAAATCTGCATTTCTATATCTACTTATTTTCTGGGGGATTTTAGGTTTGGTTAATTGGATGATTGTTGCTTGGCTACCTACTTATTATAAAGAGACCTTCAATCTGTCTCAAAGTTTAGCTGGAATATATGCTACTGCTTATTTTTATCCGGCATCAATAGTTGGATTGTTAGCTGGAGGTTTTATCGCTGATAAATGGAGTGAAAACAATCATCTGGCAAAAATTATAACTCCATTAATTGGACTTACAATCGCTGCTCCGAGCATTCTTTGCGGAAGTATAACTACTACTCTTATCCTAACAATAACCTTCTTCTTCATTTATGGATTATCTAGCAAATTTACTGACACTAACATAATGCCTATGCTATGTTTGATAGTTGATAGAAAATACATCGCAACAGGTTATGGTGTACTTAACATGTTCTCAACTATTATAGGTGGATTGGGTGTTTATCTTGCAGGTATGATGAGGGACTCTCAAACAAATCTTTCATTTATATATCAAATATCAGGGGTTGCAATAATAGCCTGTATTGGTATATTATGTCTAGTAATTAAAAGTGTGAAAAAGGAGAAAAAGAATTTATATTAATATGAAACAAAATGAATTAGGTAAAACAGGATTGTTCGTTTCTGAAATTGCATTTGGAGGTGTTGAAATAGGAATACCTTATGGGATTGGAGTGAAAACAAACTCTGATATGCTGACAGAAAAGGAGGCTATAGCATTGCTTAATGCTGCTTTGGAAAATGGGATTAATTACTTTGACACAGCCCGAATGTATGGCAATAGCGAATATATAATTGGTAAAACATTTAAAGAAAAAAGAGAACAAGTAGTTATAGCTACGAAGTGCTGTCATTTTTTAGATAAAAACGGTGAAATACCAGAAGTCTCAAAATTGGAAAAATGTTTAATGGAATCTTTTCATAAAAGTCTTGAGGCACTTAAAACTGATTATATAGATATATATATGCTTCATCAAGTAAATGAAGATATTATTGAAAATGAAACCATCATCAATTTTTTCTCAAAATTAAAGGAAGAAGGCAAAATTAGAGCGACAGGAGTATCTACATATACCTTGAATGAGACAAAAAAAGCTATTCAGCAGAATGTATGGGATATCCTACAACTTCCATTTAATCTTATGGATCAAAGACAAAAAAGCCTTTTTAACGATGCAAGTAAAAATGGTGTTGGCATTGTTATTCGCTCTGTATTACTTAAAGGATTATTAAGTAATCGCGGTAAAAATTTGCACCCCAAATTAGAAAATGTGGAAAAGCATATTGAAAGTTATAATGTATTCTTAGAGCAAACTAAATTCAATTTACCAACATTAGCAATAAAGTTTGCCCTTTCTTTTCCGGAAGTATCTTCTGTATTAGTCGGTATTGATAAAACAGAATATTTAGAGCAAGCTCTAAATGCTGGACAAGGAAGATGCCTAACAAAAGAAGAATTAGATATAGCTATCAAGCTATCTTTCCCTAACCCTGAATTTATAGATTTATCATATTGGGATAAAATGAACTGGTTAAAATAAAATAATGATGAATATAAATAAATTATTCAGCTTAAAAGGTAAAACCATTCTGGTTTCCGGCGGTGCAGGTTTATATGGAAAATGTATTGTTGAAGGATTGGCAGAAGCTGGTGGAACGATTATTATTGCTTCTCGAAATTTGGCGAAAGTTGTTGAGACTGCAAATCAATTTCGTAATCAAGGATATGATATATATGCCATGCAGGTTGATCAAGGTGATCATACATCAGTTTTAAACCTTAAAGCTGAGATAATAAAGCAGTTCGGTCGGTTAGACGTTTTTATAAACAATGCAGTAGCAAGGCCAATGAAAGGCTATAACGAGCCCATTGAACATTTTGCTGAATCAATGCACATTAACGCTACAGGGTCTATGGATATTCTTCGTGAAATGTGTGGGCTGATTGAAGATAGTGGAGGGGGAAGTGTTATTAATATTGCTTCTATGATGGGTATGCATGGTCCCGACCTTTCTAATTACGATGGAACTGATATGGGGTGGCCTCCACCTGATTACTTTTTTCATAGAGCAGGACTTATTAATCTAACCCGTTATCTGGCTAAGATCTTTGCCGGGAAGAACATTCGTGTAAATTGTGTTAGTCCTGGTGGTTTATTTAATTACCAACCGAAACAATTCGTAGAGAATTATTGTAAAAAAGTACCTGTGGGTAGAATGGCCAATACGGATGATATAAAAGGTTTGATGGTGCTGTTAGCTTCTGAAGCTGGAGCATACATTAATGGTCAAAATATACTTATGGATGGTGGAATGCATGCGTAATTAAAGTATCCAGCAATATGACAAAAGAAAAAAATAGGAACGATTTGATTGTTTTCTCAGGCAAGATTGTCAGCGGAGATTATATCATTGAAGGATATCTCTCCATTGAAAATGGCAAAGTTAAAGCTATTACTACCACAAAACCCATAGGTGATGTTATTGATTTGGGAGAGGTATATATTGTGCCGGGATTTATAGACTTACATATACATGGCATTCATTATTCTTTGGTTGATAATGGAGTAGCTGATTTAGAGAAAATATGTAAAATACTGCCTCAATATGGTGTAACGGGGTTTTTACCAACTGTTGCGCCAAGATCAAAAGGAGAAGATGTGTTGTTTCTCTCTCAATTAGCAAAAGCGAATATTGAAGGAGCAAAAATTTTAGGATTTCATCTTGAAGGACCTTTTCTGAAGATTACAGGATCTTTGACTTCAGACGCTATTTCGTCGGCTGAAACAGCCAGAGTTGAAAACTTAATGGAGGCGGCAAAGCCTTATAAAGCAATATTCAGTATCTCTCCGGATGTGGAAGGTATTATCAAATTAATTCCCCTGATGGCACAAAACAACACGCCTGTTTTTATTACGCATACTGCTGCGAATGTAGAACAAACACAAAAAGCAATCAATGCAGGAGCACGTCATGCCACACACTTCTATGATGTATTTCCTTGCCCTCCCGTTACAGAGCCCGGTGTGCGACCTTGTGGTGCTGTTGAAGCCATACTGGCGGATGAACGGGTAAGTGTTGACTTTATTTTGGATGGCGTGCATGTTGATCCGGTTGCTGTTAAGATGGCACTGAAATGCAAGCCGGAAGCCACAGGTAAGGTTTGCTTGATTACTGATGCTAATGTTGGAGCAGGTTTAGAACCGGGACGATTTGTGTTCGGTAATAGCGGTGAGATAGAATTCGCTTACAAAGGAGCACCGGCTCGTTCTGTAAACGGGCATACCCTCGCCGGTAGTGGTTTGACGATGGATCGAGCGCTACGAAATGCCATAGATTGGTTAGGTGTTGACATCGTGCAGGCATCTAAACTTTTAAGTGCAAATCCGGCAAAAGTGATTGGTTTGGAAAATACAAAAGGGGTCTTGAAAAAGGAATACGATGCTGACTTTGTTATTCTAAATCGGGAATATGAAGTTCTGCAAACATGGGTAAATGGGCAATGCTATTATAAATCTTAAACATAACAAACACTATTTTAATATGAAAAACTTGTCTGAACAATTCGAATTTACCCCATCAGAATGGGTGCCATTTAAAGATAAAAATGAAATAAACAGAGTGGCAAAAATAAAAAAAGAGGAGATAGAAAAACACTCAAATCCGGATTTTAAGATAAAGGTAGTTCCCGACATGGATGTTGATTATTTATGGATCACGGATATGTTTAAAAGAATAAAAAAAGCATCAGAAACCGGAGAACGACTTGTAATGATTTTGCCAAATCCGGCTCCCGTTTATCGACATCTGGCACGACTCATCAATGCTTGTCAAATAGACTGTCGTAACGTGTATGCTTTTGCTATGGATGAATACGCGGATGAAAATGGCAAAATAGCTCCGGAAAACTGGGAGTTTGGTTTTACAAATGCAATGATGAAGTATTTTTATTATGAAATAGAGGAAAAATTAAGGCCACCTAAAAAGCAGATCGTCGGGTTTACAAATCAAAATATACAACATTATAGTCAAATGATTGCTGATCTTGGAGGTGCTGATATTTGTTACAGCGGTCCTGGGTGGACCGGGCATTTGGCATTTATTGAACCTGATGCTCCCGAATTCCAAGCACCTTTAGAGGAGTGGAAACAGTTGAGTGCGAGAATTTGCACGTTGAGTCCGTTTACGCTTGCACAAAATTCATTACATGGCTGTTTTGGCAAGAGCGGCAACTTGGCAGCTATCCCACCTAAAGCAGCTACTATTGGTCCTGCTGATGTAATCAATGCTAAAAATAGGTTTGACACGCATGCTATTACGGTACATGGAACCAGTACAGCATGGCAACGCTTTATCAGTCGTTTAGTGCTTCACGGACCGGTAACTCCTTTAGTTCCCGAATCGATTTTACAAACACTCCCCACTGAGGTATATGTCTCGGAAACAATCGCTCAAAATATTGAAACAGATTGGAGTAAAGGGTATTAAAAACATACACAATGATAAAACAATTGAAAGCAGGTGCTGCTGTTCGGAACATTACACCGAAGAAACCGCATTTTCTGTTCGGTTATCCATTCGTCGAAAGAATGAGTACCGGTGTTCATGATTGGTTATATAGTTCTGCCCTATATCTGTCAGATGGAGATCAACAAACAATCTTCATTTCTAATGATGTAATTTACGTGAATAAAGACTCAGTAGCACGTATCCGCAAAGCAATAAATAAACAAACCGGAATTCCGGAAGAAAATATTTTGATTGCAGCTACACATACACATTCCGGTCCGGTAACAGTCGATTGTGTAATAAGTGCAAACGACCCGATAGTTCCAAAGGCCGACAAAGCGTATGTAGAAGAGATGGAACGAAAAACAATCGAATCTGCTTGTGCGGCATTCAATCAAGCCGTACCTGCTCAATCTGCTTTTTTGAAAGCAGACGGTACGGGCATAGGAACCAACAGGCATAATCCATTAGGTCCTAAAGACCTGGAAATTCCTGTATTGATTCTTAAAAATCAAGACAATGAATACATCGCTACAATGCTTGTATGTAATATGCATCCTACGGTATTGCATGAAGACTCTACATTATATACTTCCGATTTTCCATTCTATACACGTGATATTTTACAAAAGTTGTTTTTAGGTGTTGATTGTCCGGTGATTTATTTCACGGGTGCTTGCGGAAATCAAAGCCCAAGACATGTTACAAAAGAAAACACTTTTGCGGAGGCTAAACGTTTGGGCAATATTGTAGCTCAGGCAATCGGAGAAAAACTAGTAAGTGATTTAACCTATTCTTCAGTCGTAAAAATAGGTTGTAAACAACGGTTGGTTGAGTTGAAAAGAAAATGTTTTCCTTCAGTTGAGTCGGCAGAGCAACATCGTTTGTCAGCTAAAAAGAAATTTGAAACATTAAAGGAGCATTCGCAAAACACACAAGAAATTCGTTCTGCTGAAGTTGATTGGTTTGGGAGTGAAGAGATTGCGTTCCTATCCAAACTCTCCTCGTCAGAAACACTGGAGGCCGCTTACGCCAAATGTCTTCCTGCGGAAATACAAATCATAAATATTGATGATTGGAACTTTGTTGCTTGGCCCGGCGAAATATTTATAGAATATGCGCTTCAGCTTAAGGAACAAGCAAAAAATGCCTTTTTGATCACCCTTGCCAATGGTGAACTACAAGGGTATATATCTACCGAAGAAGCTAATGAAAAAGGATATTATGAGGCTTCTAATTCGCTGTTCGATTATACTTCCGGTGCTATTTTACTGGAAGAAACACTGAAAGAATTAAAATCAATTTGAAATGAGTTTTTTTCTTGGCATAGATTTAGGTACAAGTTATTTCAAAGCAGGAGTTTTTGATGAACAAGGCAATCTAAGAGGTCTGGGACGTTGCTATGTCAACAAAGAAACAGGGAATATGGGGATTTGTGAATTGCCTGTGGCTGTCTTTTGGAAAACATTACGTTCCTGTTTGGGAGAAGCGATAAAAAACGCAGCTATTCAACCCGAAGAGATAAAAACAGTCTCTTATTCGTCTCAAGCTAATAGTTTTGTATTGCTTGATCATTCAGATGAACCTTTAACCCCCCTAATTCTTTGGCCGGATCAAAGAGCAGAGAATAACGCTGATTCTTTACAGCGTTTAATCAATAATCCTGATTTTAATCAGATAACCGGTTTGGGAATTGCACCTAATAATCAATCTCTTGCAGCAAAGATCGAATGGTTTAGAATCTTACGCCCGCAGATATGGAAACAGGTGAAAACGGTCTTGTCAATTTCGGATTACCTTACCTTCTCACTTACAGGAGAAAAAGTTACTGATTATAGCACCTCATCCATGACCGGTTTATTCAGTATCCCGGATAAAAAGTGGTGGAACGATGCTCTTGCTGTTTTTTGCATTGATCTGCATTACTTAGCAGTACCGACAGCAATAGGCTCTTTGATCGGCCGGATATCTTCAAAAGGGGCAAAACTTACCGGTTTATCTACTCATACAGCTTTCTATGTAGGAGCTTTAGATCATCACATGGTTGCTGTAGGAGCCGGCTTGCCGGTTCTTGATCAGATTAGTGAATCAACAGGAACTGTTTTAGCTGCTGTTAACTACAAACAGGGATATTCCCCCCAAAAAGGGGTGAATATCGCTCCGGGATTAGAAGATAATTATTATTTCCAAATGGCATTCGAGGAAAATGGGGCTTCTGCATTAGAGTGGTATCAAAAAAACTATATGCCGGAATTGTCTATAGAACAACTGTTGACATTAGCCTGCACTATTCCTCCCGGCTGCAACGGATTAACAGCAAACCCGTCTGCAAACAAATACAAGGATTTAGAGGGTTTTAAACCTCATAAAAAACAGTACGAACCAGCGCATTTTGTACGTGCTATTCTTGAATCTACCAGTTTGAGCTTATTGAGTTTACTGATAAACATGGGAGAAGAAGCAACAGGTAAACAAGTTGTTTCATCGGGAGGAGGAGCAAAGAGCCGGCTCTGGATGCAAATCAAAGCCGATATGATAAATAAAACCTTTTTACTGCCGGAATGCAATGAATTGGCTTGTCAAGGGGCAGCCATGTTAGGTTTTATGGGAAATACTCCGGCAAAAAATCACGATAAAACCATAGCACTATGGGTGAGATATAAAGACGTAATGACCCCTGATCCCAAGAACACGCATGAATACTTTAACTGGAAAGCAAATCAAACTATAAAACAGTAAATAATATGGAAAATTCCACGAAAGAAAGAATTATACAATGCGCGATGGATTCATTAACTATCGAATCTAATGCAATCGCTGACATTAAAACATATATAGAAACCGAGAAGCTTGAAGAGGCTGTTAATCTTTTAAGTTCCTGCCCGAAGATCATTACTTGTGCAAGTGGAACCTCAGGAATAGCAGCAAAGAAATTTGCCCATTCCTTATGTTGTATTGAACTAAACGCCTGGTTTCTTTCTCCATCAGAAGCTGTACATGGAGGATTAGGGTGCATAAAAGAAGGAGATGCAGTGGTGATGATTTCTCGTGGGGGCAAAACAGTCGAATTGTTGCCCATCCTTGATGTATGTATTAAGAAAAAAGCAAAACTCATCGTTATAACAGAAAACCGGAATTCGCCATTAGCACAAAAAGCCCAGATCGTTATTCTTATGAAAATAAATAGAGAAAGCGATCCGCTCAATATCATGGCTACCTCAAGTTTCATTGTAACAATAGCTATTATGGATGCAATTTTAGCTGCATTAATGGATGTCTCCAAGTATACACTCGAACAATTTGCACTGATCCATCCCGGAGGAGCGGTTGGTTCTAAACTAAATAAATAAAAAACCATGTATAAAGGATTTAAAATTAAACCACCTTTTTTTGAGATAGGCCCGAAGGCATTTCTCTATGGAGAAAAGATGTTGAAGTTAGCCAAGGTTGCAGATGAAGCAGCTCAAAAGTATGATGTGAGTATCATTATAACCCCTCAGCCATCAGATCTTTACCTTTTGGCACAGGAAACCAAAAACATATATCTCTTTGCTCAGCACATGGATCCGGTCATTGTCGGACGTGGACAGGGCAGTATCCTGCCCGAAGCCATCAAGGCAGCCGGAGCAGTAGGAGTTATGCTAAATCACGCCGAAAAACCAATGACAATTGCCGATTTATATAGGTCGATTAAGCGTGCAGATGAAGTTGGATTAGCTACTATTGTGTGTGCCGATTCTATTAAAGAAGCGGAAGCAATCGCACTTTTCGCACCAAACATTATTGTTGCGGAACCAACAGAACTGATCGGTACCGGGCAAACAAGCGATGAAGAATACGTAATTGCCACAACATCTGCAATAAAAAAGATCAATCCGGAAATACAGGTGCTTCAGGCTGCCGGTATCAAAAACGAAGAAGACGTATACCGTGTAATCAAAGCTGGTGCCGATGCAACCGGAACAACAAGTGGCATTATGAAAGCCGAAAACCCGGAAGCAATGTTGGACGAAATGATTCGAGCTGTTCGTATGGCTTGGGATGAAGTGCATTCATAAAATTAAATTATAATTCTATTTTAATAAAAAGGAGATACAAAATGAAAATTTACAGAGAAAACATTGAGGTTCAATCACAAGATCACAGACCGGATTTTCACAATGTTACGGAAGGAGTAAAACAAATCATCAAAAAATCGGGAGTTGAAAATGGTATTTGTGTGGTATACTCGCACCACACTACATGTTCAGTAATAACTCAGGAATGTTCACATGACCTGAACTATTTCGGCAGGGAGTTTTTGCAGCAAGATTTAAACAACATTATGGAGAAACTCATCCCGACTTGCCGTACGGAAGGGCAATACCTGCACCCGGGCCCCAAACATATTGACTTTGCGTTGAGTATTCCGGGAGAAGAGGCAAAAGGCAGTTTGAATACAGATGCTCATTTACGTTCGGTTTTTTTCGGACGCTCAGAAACAATACCTTTAATTGATGGTAAGTTGTCTCTGGGAGATTTTGGTTATATTTATTTTATCGACTGGGATCAGGTTCGTGAAAGAAAAAGAGTTTGTGAAGTTCATATTATAGGTGTATAAGCGTATGAAATACTTAGCAGACACGGCTAATATTGATGAAATAAAAGAGTTGCTCAATTATCTCCCCATAGAAGGAGTGACTACAAATCCTACACTATTAGCACATTCAAAAAAGAAGCTCTCTCAAATCATACCGGAAATACTTCAGCTTCTTGGCGACAAGATGATACATATTCAGGTGATGAGTGAAAAATCAGAAGATATGTTACGTGAAGCTAAACGATATCGGGACTATTTTCAATTAAATGAAAAGTACTTCGTTAAAATTCCTGTAACTAAAGAGGGAATCCGGGCAATTAAAATGGTTAAAGAGGCGGGTATGAATGTTACGGCAACCGCTGTATTTACACAACAGCAAGCTTTAATCGCTGCTAAGGCAGGTGCGGATTTTGTTGCTCCATACGTAAACCGGCTGGATAACATTGGAGCACAGGGTGTTAATGTTGTTTCTGATATTGTAAAAACATTCACGCTGCATTCTCTCCCTTGCAACGTATTAGGGGCGAGCTTTAAGAATGTAAATCAAGTTTATCAGGTAAGTTTAAACGGTTGTCATGCGGTGACTCTTTCGTATGAAATCTTTAATTTACTGATAAAACATCCAATGACGGACAAGGGTGTTGCTGATTTTACAAAGGACGGGATTCCGTATTATGATATTCAGTTTTAACGGATACAATTACCCCGAATAACAACATAGAGGTAGCCTACAAAAAATAGGCTACCTCTATTTCTTTACTCTATTACCATGATTTTGTCTCTTTGGCTGACTTTGTCGGTGTCTTTTACGAAAATTTCTTTGACGATGCCGCTTGATGTGGCTTTTATTTCGTTCTCCATTTTCATGGCTACAAGTACACATAACGGGTCTCCGGCCTTTACCTCGCTGCCTTCTTTGACGTAGACTTTGAGTATCACACCGGGCATGGGGGCGGTGATGATCTGTACGCCGGCATGGGCGGACTTTTCATGTTCGTGCCGGGTTCGGGCAAGTTCATTGATGAGGTTGATATGGAACAGGTCGCCACGGTTAATCACTTCATAGGATGTGGTGTCTACCTGGGTCAGCTGCACACCGTTCGAGCGGTTGTCGATGATCACCGAATACAAGGAGTCACCTCCTACGTTGTAGTCCACTTCGTATTCTTTACCGTTTACAAGCACCTTTTTTATGGGTCCGTCCTCAATTATTTCAACTTTATATTCTCTGTCGGGGAAATCTTCCACCTGGGCGTAATATGTTGCTAATGGTTTATTGACATCTTTCATACGATTATCGTTTAATTTTTACATGTTCGTTTCATAACGTTGCAAATCAATAGTTGTTTGCTGTCATCTGTAATTTGCCGTAATATTTCCACAGAGATTCACCTATTACCGGAAGGGTAGTTGCGCGTGCTGCGGCTGATTTTTCCAGTTCGTAATGCCGAAGCGCGGCAGTTATAACCGCTACGGTCGGGTCGCTGCTCTTTTTCTTTTTAAGGTCTTCCTTGTCAAAACGCGTATCGATAAAGGTGGTGTCGTAATCCCCCTTTTCAAATGCTTCGTTCATCAACACACGCTGATGGAAAGGAATGGTGGTTTTTATACCGAGCATTTTGTATTCACGCAGAGCACGTCGCATTGTTTCAATGGCCGATTGACGCGTACGTCCCCACGAACATAGCTTGGCAATCATCGAGTCGTAATGCAACGAAACCTCAAAGCCGGCGTAAACCGAGCTGTCCAGACGAATGTTACGTCCTTCGGGTACTTCCCTCACCTTGATGATTCCCGGAGACGGCATAAAGTTGTTCACCGGATCTTCCGCATATACACGGCATTCTATGGCATATCCCTGAAAATTAATGTCCTCCTGCTTATAGGGGAGTTTGTTGCCTCCGGCTATTTCTATCATATCACGTACGATGTCCACCCCTGTACATAATTCCGTAACGGGATGCTCAACCTGCAAACGGGTATTCATTTCCAGAAAGTAGAAGTTCTGCTCTTTATCAACCATAAACTCCAATGTTCCCGCGCTGTAATAGTTAATTTTCTTAGCGGCTTTTACGGCCAGTTCCAGCATGGCAGTCCTTACTTCGGGTTTCAGGTAGGGAGACGGAGCTTCCTCAATCAACTTCTGGTTTCGCCGTTGTATCGAACATTCTCTTTCGCCGAGATGGACTACATTTCCGTAGCGGTCGCCTAACACCTGCACCTCAACGTGATGCGGTTTTTCAATGTATTTTTCAATATAAACGGCATCATTTCCAAAAGCATTACCGGCCTCCGATTTTGACAAGCGTATAGCCGCTTCCAGTTCATCTTCGGAATGCACAAGTCGCATCCCTTTTCCACCACCGCCGGCCAGTGCCTTCAGCATAATAGGATAACCTACTTCTTCGGCTACCTGACGCGCCTCTTCTACAGAAGCAAGCGGCTTTTCAATACCGAGAACTACAGGCAATCCGGCCTCTTTCATTAATTTCCTCGCTTCGGTTTTTATACCCATACACTCAATAATATCTGCGCTCGGACCGATGAATATGATCCCTTCTTTCTCGCATTGACGGGCAAAATCGGCGTTTTCAGACAAGAAACCATATCCGGGATGGATGGCGGCTCCGGTCTTTTTGGCTATATCCAGTATCTTCCGGGGTTTAAGATAAGAAGTGTCTTCTAACGAATCAGATACACAATAAGCCTCTTCCGCGTAACGAACATGAAGCGCGCCGCGATCCACATGCGTATATATGGCTACAGTATCCAGTCCCATTATCCGACATGTGCGGAAAATGCGCAAAGCTATTTCACCTCTATTGGCTACTAATATTTTCTTTATCATCATATCGTCTTGTGTTTAAAGTGGTAAGTTGGAATGTTTTTTGGGAGGGTTGGACTGCCGCTTGTTGGCAAGCATCTCAAAACTTCTGATCAACCTCATACGGGTTACCGCAGGGTCTATCACCTCATCCATATAACCTAATTCGGCCGCACGATAGGGGTTGGCGAATTTTTCCCTGTAATCCTCCTGCAATTCTTTTCGTTTGGTTTCAGGCGCATCCGACTTTTCAATTTCTTTTTTGAAAAGGATATTTACTGCCCCATCCGGTCCCATTACCGCGATTTCGGCGGTGGGATAAGCAAAATTAATATCCCCGCGAATGTGCTTTGAACTCATTACACAGTAAGCACCTCCATACGATTTGCGTACAACGATCGTTACCTTGGGAACAGTCGCCTCGCAATAAGCATAAAGCAACTTAGCCCCATGCCGTATAATTCCGTCGTACTCCTGATTAATGCCGGGAAGGAATCCGGGAACATCCACCAGCGTCAGCAGCGGAATGTTAAACGCATCACAGAAACGCACAAAACGCGCGGCTTTTACCGATGCGTTAATATCCAACGTACCCGCAAGTACGGCAGGTTGGTTGGCAACCACTCCCACGGTTTTTCCGTTCAGCCTGATATAACCTGTAACAATGTTCATCGCAAACTCCTCCTGCACTTCAAAAAAACGATAATCATCCGCTATCTCGTTGATCATTTCCTTGATGTTGTACGGTTGATTCGGATTAGTAGGGATCAGGTCTTCCAAGCTCGAAGTCGGACGCGTTGGCGAATCAAGCGTAGGAACAAACGGAGGTTCTTCCATATTATTTCCGGGCAGATAAGAAATCAGTTCCCGAATGCGATTGATACAATCAATGTCGTTCTCCGCGCTAAAATGAGCCACTCCGGATTTAGTCATATGAATATCCGTACCTCCCAGATCTTCTTTCGACACCTCTTCCTGCGTAACACTCTTTACCACATCCGGACCAGTTATAAACATATAACTACTTTGCTTAACCATAAAAATAAAGTCGGTCAAAGCAGGAGAATACACAGCTCCCCCGGCACAAGGGCCCATGATCGCGCTGATTTGCGGAATAACGCCCGACGCCATAGAGTTTTTCAAGAAAATATCCGCATATCCGCCCAGAGATCGCACCCCTTCCTGAATACGAGCTCCGCCCGAATCGTTCAGACCAATAACGGGAGCACCCATGTGCATGGCCATATCCATTACCTTACATATTTTTTTAGCATACGTTTCAGACAAGGCGCCACCAAAAACAGTAAAATCCTGTGCGAAAACAAAAACCAATCGCTCACCAATCATTCCGTAGCCCGTAACTACGCCATCACCCGGAATTTTGGAACTCTGCATTCCGAAATCAGTTGTACGATGCACTACAAACTTATCGAGTTCGATAAAAGAACCTTTTTCCAACAAAAGTTCAATTCGTTCACGAGCAGTCAGTTTACCCATTTGATGTTGCTTTTCTATCCTTTTAGAGCCACCACCCAGTTCAGCCTGGCGATTTAATTCTTCAAGTTTTTTCAGGAGATCTTTCATTGTAAATAAGACTAAGATTTTCAATACTAACGTGATAAAATCTGTACCCATCCATTAACATAGCGCAACGATGTAAATACAGCTGAAGAGAGACAAACAAACTATCCGGACAATAAAACAGAGCGCGATAGTTTAGTCGGTATAAGCACATCTATCAGATCAAACAGAATCTCCGGTTACCATATTCGTCGATCCGAAACAAATTAACATTTCAAACTCCGCCTTGAAATATAGGCGTTTTTTTACAATACTATCTTTCTGAAAAGATATCCTTTATTTTTTTGAAAATAACCTTTATTTTCGAAAAAATAACCTTTATGTTTTAAAAATATTCAACATACTGATTATCAGTAACATATAAAATCAAGAAAAATAAGACAAAAACCCCCGATTTTAACTTAAAATCGCAAGAAAATTTTCTTTCCCACCACTATAACTGTATAACCCCGAGCCTGTCGAAACATCCCATCCCAACCCACTGTCATGTTGAGCCTGTCGAAACATCTCACCGCGTCTGACTATTCTTAAACGAAGCTTTATGCAGAGATCTCTCCACTTCGGTCGAGATGACTGGAAAGGATGGTCGAGATGACAGGGGAGGATGATCGGGTTTACAGGGAAGGGTGGACAGAATGACAAAAGAAAAGCGGTTCCTACCCGGAAAAGAGCGCGATGCCGCGATAAGCGGCGAGCCGTGAAAAAAACGGCCTCATTGGATGAGCGTTAAGAAAAACCCGGAGCGAAAGCGTTAAAAACAAATCGTTGTTTGAGCGCAGCGAGTTTCGATTTGTTTAGCGAAAGCGCAGTGTTTTTTAGCGAAGGAAGTGCAGCCTTGATCTTTTTTGCTTCGTTTTTTGATCAAGCCAAAAAATGATGTGGGGTCACAGGGGTGAAACCCCTTAAAACTCTGTCCCCTCCACTGTCATGTTGAGCCTGTCGAAACATCTCACCGCGTCTGACTATTCTTAAACGAAGCTATACGCAGAGATCTCTCCACTTCGGTCGAGATGACAGGGGAAGGATGTCGGGTTAACGGGAAAGGTGGTTGGGTTAACAGGAAAGGGTGGTTGGGTTAATCGGAAGGGTGTCGGTGTTCGTAGGGGCGAAAAATCTTTCGCCAAATACCAACCATAGCAACAACCTTTTATCGTTTAAAACCAACTTTTGAATATAATAATGTATTGTTTTGCATAAAGTCATGGGGTAAAAATGTATATTTGCTCATAAAGTCGTAGGGTAAAAGTGTAAAATAGAGAAAAAAACAACTATATGAGAAGAACAGCATTAAGTTTCTTGCAGAAATGGAAACATAAAAACACACGGAAACCTCTTATAATAAGAGGAGCTCGCCAAGTTGGCAAAACTTGGCTGATGAAAGAATTTGCCAAAACCGAATATGAGAATTTCGCTTATATAAATTTTGAAGACAATCAACAACTAAAAACATTGTTCTTAAACGATTTCGATATACCTCGTATTTTATTGGCAATCCAGATCGCAACAGGAATAAAACCAGAGCCAAACAAAACATTGATTATATTCGATGAGATTCAAGAAGCAGAGAGAGCTTTAACCTCATTGAAATATTTTAGGGAAAACGCTCCCGAATACCATATTGTAGCAGCAGGATCTTTACTCGGAATTGCACTACATGAAAACACATCTTTTCCAGTAGGTAAAGTTGAGTTCTTAGATCTATACCCGCTAAGTTTTGCTGAATTTTTAGACGCATTGGGCGAACACGATTTGAATAATTTGATTAAGACTGAGCAGTGGGTAATGATAAACACGTTTAAAACAAAGTATATAGAGCTACTAAAGCAATATTACTATGTGGGAGGTATGCCCGAAGTGGTTTCAAACTATGCAATTAATCAGGATTTTAGCGAAGTACGTCAGATTCAGCAGCAAATACTAAATTCATACGAACAGGATTTCTCAAAACATGCTCCTACAGATGTTGTTCCACGCATCCGTATGGTTTGGAATTCCGTACCTGCACAATTATCGAAAGAAAATCGTAAATTCATTTACGGATTGATAAAACAAGGAGCCAGAGCCAAAGAATTTGAATTAGCGTTAGCTTGGTTAATAGATTGCGGCTTAATACATAAGATCAATAGAGTATCTAAGCCGGCCTTACCATTGAAAGCCTATGAAGATATGGGTGCCTTTAAACTGTATCTGCTTGATATCGGTTTGTTGGGAGCGATGGCAAACCTTGATGTGAAAACGTTGCTTGATGGCAACCAGATTTTCACCGAGTTTAAAGGAGCTTTAACCGAACAGTATGTTTTGCAACAATTGGTTACAGATGCGGAAATCTCAATATTCTATTGGTCGTCGGAAAAATCGATTGGAGAAATAGATTTACTTATACAGTACAAAAACGAAGTAGTTCCGATAGAAGTAAAAGCAGCCGAAAACCTTCAAGCAAAAAGCTTACGAGCTTTTGTTGAAAAGAATAAATCTAAAATGGCAATACGAACTTCCATGTCAGATTTTAGAGAAGAAATATGGTTAACAAACTTACCATTATATGCAATCAACGAATTGACAAGCTATCTCGAATCAAAAAACTAATCAGAAACGAAGCTATACGCAGAGATCTCTCCACTCCGGTCGAGATGACAGGCAAGGGTGGTCGGAATGACAAAAGAAAAGCGGTTCCTACCCGGAAAAGAGCGCGATGCCGCGCTAAGCGGCGAGCCGTGAAAAAAACGGCCTCATTGGATGAGCGTTAAGAAAAACCCGGAGCGAAAGCGTTAAAAACAAATCGTTGTTTGAGCGTAGCGAGTTTCGATTTGTTTAGCGAAAGCGCAGTGTTTTTTAGCGAAGGAAGTGCAGCCTTGATCTTTTTTGCTTCGTTTTTTGGATCAAGCCAAAAAATGATGTGGGGTCGCAGGGGTGAAACCCCTTAAAAACCCTGTCCCCTCCCATGTCATCCTGAGCCTGTCGAAGGATCTCATACCGTCTGACTATTATTAAACGAAGCTATATGCAGGGATCTCTCCACTTCGGTCGAGATGACAAAGAAGGGTGGTCGGGATGAAAAAAGAAGAACGATTGGGGTCGCAGGGGTGAAACCCCTTAAAACTCTGTCCCAACCACTGTCATGTTGAGCCTGTCGAAACATCTCACCGCGTCTGACTATTGTTTAATGAAGCTTCATGCAGAGATCTCTCCACTCCGGTCGAGATGACAGGGAAGAGATGGTCGGAATGACAGGGAAGAGATGGTCGGAATGACAGGGAGAAGTGTCGGGGTGAAAAAGAAGGAGATTAGTAATAAAATGTTTCTAAATCTGATGTTTTTGGTTTTGTGATTGCGATACAGAAGTTATTATATTAATTTTACTGATAATATTCAGCCAAAATACAGCTTTATGTGCCGCGGAAAAAAATTATCTGTCCACATTATCGGCTCGGAATATTGTTGAGTCAAGCCAACAAGTTTCTCGTTTTCGCTTAACTAAAGAATTCGCAATAACTATCGATCCAATTTTTAAAGAAATTTTTGGATTTCCTGTAAAAGTAGATCCTAACGATTTCAAATCTATTACTATATCTATAGAACTAGACAATAATTGCAATATTTATGAATATTCATTTACTTTTCCTACAAAAAAGAAAAAAGACCTCCCACAATGGGAGAAAAAGCTATATCAGTTTGGAGAACATATAAAAGAGATAAACTTTCTTCCATTTATAGATATATGGGATAAAGACAAATTTGTAGGTACGTCACTGACTTTAAATATGTATGATTTTTATAGATATTCTGAACAATCAGATCGAATGCTGTTCATAGACTAGTCTTTTAAACCTCGTTTCATAAGCTCCGACAGATCGAAATATCCTCACTGTAATATGATGGAGTGAGGATGTTTTTAGTGAATTCATACTTATTGTACATTTTTTCTTCTCTGTACCGTTTGCCTAAATTATTACTGAATTAAATTGCTATTTTCATTTTCCTAATAAATTTTATATCGTATCTGAAAAACTCCCGCATCGTTTTGCCTGACAGCCACCATGCCATTGACTTATCTGCATCTCCGTTTGTGTATCGGGAAATTTTTCAGTGCGGTGTTTCTCCATGCCCTTTTTGATGGAGAGACTGCTGTTAATTCGTATTTAAATCTTTCAGAGAACCATGTTTATAGAGCAATTGCTGATAATACTAAAGCATTTTTAGCTAATTCTTATTCGTATTTCAACTTAGAATTACTGTCCACAATTGATTATATTGTGCAACATGAAAAAATAACAGACATTGAGAATATTAAAGTGCATTTGCATAATTGGAGTAACAGAAAAAAAACACTGTTTTCAAATGATCACTTTATTAAAATTGCATTGAATAAAATACAAACGATATCTTGATTTACTAAATCCAAATTTACCAAACACTTACCGTATTCAATACGGATTTGCTGCCTTTGCGAAATCTTTGCCTTATATTTGTACATATATGTAGTTATTTTTACATCTATGATAAAATGTAATCAATGTGGAATTGACAGTTCGGATACAGCCCGGTTCTGTTCTAATTGCGGAAATAAGTTAGCTGTTGACAGACTAATCGAAAAGAAACCGAAAAACAAAATCCTGTTGGGGGTTGTTGTGGTAACACTCGGTGTCTGGATGATGTTTATGGTCGTATATCAAGTGTTTTTCAGTGTTTCTGCCGTTGATAAAGAACTGATTGATACGGCAAGTAAAACGAACGCGAACTGCCCCATGATGATTGATCATCTTACCAGATTAGATAACGTATTGGCAATACCGCCCAAAACGATTCAGTATTACTATACCTTAGTTAAGTTCGAAAACATGTTTGCCGATACGTTGCTTTTAAAGGATCAAATTAAGCAAAATGCCATAAATACTTTTCGAACCAGTCCTGACGCAAAATTTTTTCGGGATCATAAAATAATAATTAATTACCAATATAAAGATATACATGGTAATTATCTGTTTCAAATAAATGTAACTCCCGAACAATATAGTGAATGATATATGAAGAATTTGAAGGAACTTACTGCTGATGTTTGTGTAATTGCAAAACAGGTAGGTGTTTTTTTGAGAGAAGAAAGAAAAGTGTTTTCTTCTGACCGGGTTGAACGGAAAGATAGTCACGACTATGTTTCTTATGTTGACAAAACGGCGGAAAAAATGCTTGTGAAAGAATTGGCCGGGCTTTTGCCGAATGCAGGGTTCATTACGGAAGAAAACACGGTTGCTCCGTCCGGAAAAGAGTTGAACTGGATTATTGATCCGTTGGACGGAACAACAAATTACATTCAGGACTGTGCGCCCTATTGTATTAGTCTCGCTTTAAGAAATGGAGAAGATCTCTTGATTGGGGTAGTGTATGAGGTGTGTCGTGACGAGTGTTACTCGGCATGGAAAGGTGGAGGAGCCTATCTTAATGAGAAACAAATCCGGGTTACCTCCAAAACCATTGACGAAGCATTTATAGGATTGGATGTTCCCTATAATGCCGGGGAATATAAGCCGATAATTCATCGACTGATGGATGCGCTTTATGGTAGAGTTTCCAGTATTCGTATTAACGGGTCTGCCGCTATGGGTCTGTGTTATGTTGCGGCCGGAAGATACGACGGTTGGATGGAGGCACATATTAAAGTGTGGGACTATTCGGCAGGAGTTCTACTTGTAAGAGAGGCCGGAGGACGAATTACGGACTATAACGGAAATGAGAATATCCTGAATACGCATCATATAATTGCATCGAATAAACTAATTCACGACGATTTGCAGAAGGCCCTCCCTTCTCCCTACCAGTCTGAATAATCATTTGTTAGAACATGGAAAATACTAAACTGAAAAAATCAATATTCAAAGCTCCGGGAGGCAAGAGCTATTTGTTACCGTTTATACTTGTGACCAGTCTTTTCCTGATGTGGGGATTAGCGCATGGATTGCTGGATGTGTTGAACAAACATTTTCAGGAAGCGTTTACGATGACTAAGGCACAATCCGGATTAGTGCAATTCTCAACATACATCGCTTACGGCGTATTCGGAATCCCTGCGGGATTGTTTATGAGACGTTATGGGTATAAAAAAGGAATACTGCTTGGCTTGTCTATCTATGCTGTAGGTGCGTTCGGATTTATCCCGGCGGCATTCATGGGATCGGCAGATCCGTTTCTTATTGCTTTGTTTGTGGTGGCTTGCGGATTATGTATATTGGAAACGGCAGCCAACCCGTATGCTACCGTGCTGGGACCGAAAGAAAGCGCAGCGCAGCGGCTTAATCTTTCCCAATCATTTAACGGTTTAGGTTGGATATTGGGGCCGTATATTGGCGGGCAATTAATTCTGGGTGCTTCCGCAAATGATACGATGGCGTTAACGAAACCTTATATACTAACAGGATTATGCGTTGTTGTTATCGCGGTTTTTATATTTTTCACCAAGCTCCCTGATATTGTTGAGGAAGATGAGGTAAAAGAAACCGCCGATACGAAACTGAAGCCGATGTGGCAACATAAGCATTTTGTTCTTGCCGTTATTGCGCAATTTCTTTATTGCGCTGCTCAAACCGGCATATTCAGTTTCTTTATTAACTATGTAACCGAACACGATACAACAACAACGCCGGTGCAGGCTGCTCAATACCTGGCCTTTGGCGGAATGCTCCTGTTTATGATCGGGCGACTGTCGGGAAGTGTTATTATGGCGAAGTTCAAACCAAACAAAATACTTGCATTTTATGCTTTCATGTGCTGTGTAACCATGATTTTGGTGATACTTCCTTTAGGCTATGTTTCTCTTTACGCTTTGTATGTAACGTTTTTCTTCATGTCGATTATGTTTCCTACTATTTTCGCTCTGGGACTTGCCGATATGGGTTCGTACACAAAAAAAGCCTCTTCTTATATTATAGTAGGTGTGTCAGGAGGTGCGTTTGCGCCGATGTTAATGGGCTATTTAGGTGAAGAAAATATGGCGGTAGGATTTATAATTCCTTTGGTTTGTTTTGCTTATATCTTATTCTTTGGTTTGAAAGGATTTAAAATGAGATGATTGCAGACTGTACCTGTTCTGATAAAAAAGAGAGATAAAGAGTTGCAGTCTCGGAAGAAAGGCGTAAATTTGTCCGGTTAATAAAAACACAGCAGTTGAGATGATCGATAGGATAAAGACTCTGCTTAAGGAAGTAGATGAATTAAAGGCAAATAATGCGGAAGAGCTGGAAGCCCTGCGTATTAAATATTTGAGTAAGAAAGGTGAAATTTCCGCATTGATGAATGATTTTCGTAATGTGGCTGCCGAACAAAAGCGTGAGGTAGGTCAGTTCTTAAATGAATTGAAAGAAGCCGCACAAGAGAAAATCAATACATTAAAAGAAGAATTTTCAAACACAGGAAATGTTGATACGGATATCGATCTTTCCCGTACCTCTTATCCTATAGCCTTAGGAACGCGTCATCCTATTTCTATCGTTAAAAAAGAGATATGTGATATTTTCGCTCGTCTTGGCTTTAGCATAGCTGAAGGACCGGAGATTGAAGATGACTGGCATGTGTTTTCTTCATTGAACTTTGCGGAAGATCATCCAGCCCGTGATATGCAGGACACGTTCTTTATTCAGCACAATCCGGATGTATTACTTCGCACGCATACTTCTTCTGTACAGACAAGAGTAATGGAAAAGCAGGAGCCTCCGATCAGGATTATCTGCCCGGGACGTGTTTATCGTAACGAAGCGATCTCCTATCGCGCGCACTGTTTCTTTCATCAGGTAGAAGCACTTTATGTAGATAAAGATGTGTCGTTTGCTGATTTGAAACAAGCGTTATTATTTTTTGCTAAAGAGCTATTCGGACAAGATACAAAAATACGTTTGCGCCCTTCTTATTTCCCTTTTACAGAGCCTTCGGCCGAAATGGATATTTCATGTAACCTTTGTGGAGGAAAAGGATGTCCGTTCTGTAAACACACCGGTTGGGTGGAAATATTAGGTTGCGGTATGGTTGATCCGAATGTACTTGAAAACTGTGGAATCAACAGTAAAATATATACCGGCTACGCTTTAGGTATGGGTGTAGAGCGGATTACGAATCTTAAATACCAAGTGAAAGACTTACGTATGTTCTCAGAAAACGACGTTCGTTTCCTGAGACAATTTGAGTCGGCCAATTAAATTGAAAACCTATAATCATTACCATCCCCGGGCTTTTTAACCAGCCCGGGGAAAACACAGGGAGTTGTTATGGTAAAGGTATTATTATTGATTGCGGGAGGTGCTTTAGGTACTGTTTTCAGGTATCAACTATCAAACTGGATACAACATACTGTTTTATCTGCCTTTCCTTATGGGATTCTTGCAGTTAACATAGCCGGTTCCTTTGTAATAGGCTTTTGCTGGAGCCTTTCCGACGCATTCGGTTTCTCTTCTAATTTTAAACTTTTCCTGTTTACAGGATTACTTGGTGGCTTTACAACCTTCTCTTCCTTTACCCTGGATGCCATGCTCTTATTAAAGGCCGGTGAGTATAAGATTGCTCTCTCCTACATATTAGCCAGCAATATATTAGGTCTGTCAGCTGTTTTTTTAGGATATTTGTTGGGAAAATATGCTTCGGCGTTAATCAAGTGAGGAAATGCTAAAGAAAGAACGATATAAATATATTCTGGATTGGTTTGAAAAAAATGTTCCTGTTGCTGAGACTGAACTGCATTATAAAGATCCATATCAACTTTTAGTTGCGGTTATTCTTTCGGCGCAATGCACAGATAAGCGTGTGAATATGACGACTCCCGCCCTGTTTGAGCAATATCCGACCGCGGAGTTGTTGGCTAAAGCTACGCCGGAAGAGGTTTTTGGGTATATAAAAAGCATATCGTATCCAAACAATAAGTCCAAGCATTTAGTTGGTATGGCACAAACGCTAATGGATGAGTTTAGTGGTGTTGTACCTTCATCTGTTGAAGATTTGCAGAAACTACCCGGTGTAGGACGAAAAACAGCCAATGTGATTGCTTCTGTTGTCTTTAATAAGCCGACCATGGCAGTAGATACACATGTATTCCGGGTATCTGCCCGATTAGGCTTTACTCCGAATAGTAAAACTCCTTTGGAAACAGAAAAAGAATTAGTGAAACATATCCCCGAAAAGATAATTCCTAAGGCACATCACTGGTTAATATTACATGGGCGATACATTTGTTTGGCACGCAAACCTAAATGTTTAGAATGCGGATTACAGCCTTGGTGTGCCTATTTTCAACGTCAACGATGAGGGCTTATCGAAATGAAATTGCAGGAGCTCTAATTATTTCTTTAGCAATAATCGGAACGATTGTATTTTTCCTATTGCATCTCAAAGAGAAAAAAGCGGAAGGAAGTCTGGATCTATATAGTTTAATTCTGCCTGATGTTGACTATGTTTTATCCATTAATAAACCGATCCAATTTTCGAAAGTACTTGAACATCATCCACAGTTAAAGAATTATTTCAAAACACTGATTCCGGAAGAATATTTCAATTTGCTTAGTCAGGTTAAACATTCTTCCATTTTATTGGCCTGTTATCCGCAGGGTGTTGTGATATACTATCATCTATATAATGAGCAAGACGAGGTGTTTGCTTGTTTTCCAAAAGAATCTTTCGTTGCTGTCAAAAACGAAGCAATACATTTCGAGTTCTATCCGAAAGCGCCTAATCAATATTTAGGAAAGTATATATATGAAGGAGTTGGCGTGGCAAGCAGTAGCCGGAAACTGTTGGAACTTGTTGCCGAATGTCACAGAAAGAAAAATAACACGTCCATTTTTTTTCAGAAAGGACTAAAAGACAAGATAGATAACGAAGCGATACTAAACGCAATATTTCAGTACGACTTCGAGCCCGGCTGGCAAACTATCGACCTGTTTTTGCACGAAGAACAGGTGTGTTGTTTATATAACCATACATTTGCTGAAATAACAGACAGCATTGTGGCTTCCACAGCTGATAGCCTTAAGCTGCTGATTGAAGATCAAATACCTGACATTCATGTACAATCCGGAATAAGTATAGCCGATTCGATCGTTTACTATACATTTTGCACTCCTTTGAATCCGGAAGTGTTATCTTCGAAATAAAACAACATCAACTCTTGCCCTGTCGAAAGAAAGCCGATCCGTAGAATTCCATTGAAAAAAATGCAAAATATTTCTGTTAACACCGTGAAAAAATGACATTTATGCACAATTAAACGAGAAAAAGTATCATATCTCTTTGAAAGTTTTTATCTTCGCCATAATATTATTAATACTTGTTTAAATAAATTTATTCTTATGAAGAAGAGAAGTTTTAATCTATTAATGGCTGCTACACTGGCAAGTAGCCTTATGTTTACATCATGTATCGGTTCATTTGGCTTGACAAACAAGCTACTTGATTGGAATAGAGGCGTAGATTCAAAATTTGTAAACGAATTAGTCTTTATCGCGTTTCACATTGTACCCGTTTATCCTATTGCTGTAATGGCGGATATATTGGTTATTAACTCAATTGAATTCTGGAGTGGTAGTAACCCTGTAGCAGATGTCGGCGCTGTGAAAACCATTGAAACAAATGAAGGAACTTACGCTATTGAAACAAAAGCGGATGGTTACAGTATTCAGAAAGAAGGAGAAGAAACTTCTGTAGAATTAGTTTATAACAAAGAAGATAATAGCTGGAATGTAGAAGCTGAAGGCGAAACTCATAAGCTACTCGAGTTTAAAGATAACGACAAAGTAGTTATGTTCCTTTCAGATGGACAAAGCATGGAAGTTGAACTTAGTCAGGCAGGCGTTCTCGCTTTCCAACAAGTTGTTCAGCATGCTTCTTTTTATGCTGCACGTTAATTTAACCAAATAGGAGACTCCTTTACTTTCAAAAGGAGTCTCTGCTTTTTATACTTAATCGCCATTTTAAATACTAAACAAAACATGAAAAACTCAGCAAAAAAATTATTGTTGACAGGACTCTTCGTCACCTGTCTTGTCCAAAACCCTGCTGCCTTAGCAAATGAAGGTATTCAGCCTAAACCTTATTGGCAAGACATACAAACCGTAGAGGTGAATAAAGAAGAGCCACGAACTTCATTTATGAGCTACCCGGATCGTAATTCCGCCTTATCAAAATCGTTTGAAGAGAGTCCTTTTTACATGTCTCTTAACGGAACATGGAAATTCCTTTATGTAGATGGCTACAAGAAATTACCGGCGAACGCAACCGAGGATGGACTCAACATATCCTCATGGGATAATATTGTTGTACCCGGAAACTGGGAGCGTCAAGGTTATGGCGCCGCTGTTTATGTGAATCACGGGTATGAATTTAAGGCACGCAATCCGGAGCCTCCGTTATTACCCGAAGCGAACCCGGTGGGTGTTTACCGTAGAGACATCGAAGTGCCTGCTGAATGGGACGGACGCGATATTTATCTTCAGGTTGGAGGAGCTAAAAACGGACTTTACGTTTACCTGAATGGAAAAGAAATCGGTTACAGTGAAGACTCTAAAAATCCAGCAGACTTTTTGTTGAATCCTTATCTGCGTCCGGGGAAAAACGAATTGGCGCTGAAAATATTCCGTTGGAGTACCGGTTCCTATCTTGAATGCCAGGACATGTGGCGAGTAAGCGGAATAGAAAGAGATGTTATACTGTATTCCCAACCAAAAGTTGCCGTAAAAGATTTCCGTATTGTTTCCACATTGGATGAGCAGTATAAGGATGGTATCTTTAAACTGGGCGTAGATGTGAAAAACCATACAACGGAAACCAAAGAAATTAAAGTAAGCTATGAATTACTTGATAAACAAAAACGAGTAATTGGTCAGCAAGAAGAATCCGTTTGGATAAATGGAGATGCTGTTCAACGGGCTTCATTTGAGCAACTCATTCCTGAAGTAAACAAATGGACTTCTGAAACGCCGAATCTCTACAGCCTGTTAATGACAATCAAAGTAGATAATCAAATCGTTGAAGTAGTACCTTTCCGTGTTGGATTCCGGAAAATAGAAATTAAGGAAATTGATCAGATCAGCGGAAATGGAAAACCTTATACCGTATTTATGGTTAATGGACAAGCCATTAAATTAAAAGGAACAAATATTCACGAGCACGATCCGAAGACAGGGCGTTATGTTTCAGAAGAACTGATGCGTAAAGACTTTCAGCTTATGAAGCAACATAATCTTAACGCTGTTCGTTTGAGCCATTATCCGCAGGCACGTCGTTTTTATGAACTGTGTGATGAGTTCGGTCTTTATGTTTATGATGAAGCGAATATAGAATCTCATGGCATGTATTACAACCTGAGCAAGGGCAACTCTTTAGGAAATAACCCGGAATGGCTGAAACCTCATTTACATCGTGTGACCAATATGTTTGAGCGTAACAAAAACCATGCGTCTGTTACTATTTTTTCTTTAGGGAATGAAGCAGGTAACGGATACAACTTCTACCAGGCGTATTTGTTACTAAAAGACAAGGATAAACAGCTGATGAATCGTCCGGTTTGTTACGAACGAGCTCTTTGGGAATGGAATACAGATATGTATGTACCGCAGTATCCGGGGGCTGAATGGCTTGCTAAAATTGGTGCAGAAGGTAGTGATCGTCCGATTGTGCCTTCAGAGTATTCGCATTCAATGGGCAACTCATCGGGCAACTTATGGGATCAATGGAAAGAAATTTATAAATACCCTAATCTGCAGGGAGGTTTCCTATGGGATTGGGTAGACCAGGCTTTTGAAGAGATCGATGATAAAGGACGTTTGTATTATACATACGGAGGTGACTATGGCGTAAACGAACCAAGTGATGGTAATTTTGCCTGTAATGGTGTAGTCGGACCGGACAGGGTTCCGCATCCGGGACTGACAGAAGTAAAATATTCACATCAGAACTTTGGTTTTGATGCTGTTGATGTAGATCGTGGTATTTTCCGTATTACAAATCGTTTTTATTTTACCCCAAGTAATAAGTATGCCATTTCTTACCGGATTCTCGGAGATGGAAAAGAATTGAAAAACGGCAGACTTCCGCTAAATCTGGCTCCTCAGGCTTCTGAAGAGGTTACGATCCCTGTTGCCGGATTAAAAGCTCAGGCAGGAGTAGAATACTTCGTTAACTTCAGTGTGAAAACAACTGTGGCTGATGCTCTGATTCCTGCCGGACACGAAATCGCCTACGATCAGTTTCAATTATCACTAAAGGGAGAAGAGGTAGCTTATAAAACACGTGGCCCTAAGCTTGTGGCATCTACTGAGGGAGATTTATTGAAAGTGAATTCTTCAAAAGTAAACTTTGTATTTGACAAAAAAACGGGTTTAGTTACCTCTTATAAAGTAGGCGGAACTGAATACTTTGCTGAAGGTTTCGGTATTCAACCGAACTTCTGGCGTGGTCCGAATGATAATGATTACGGAAACGGTATGCCCAAGCGTCTGCAAATCTGGAAACAAAGCAGCAAGAGTTTTAATGTTACCGATGCGAAAGTTGAGGTTGTTGATGACAATGCATTCTTAAGTAGCACGTACTTATTGCCGGCCGGAAACCTGTATATTGTTACTTACAAGATATATCCGAGTGGTGTAGTGCATGTGGCAGCCCGCTTTACCTCAACCGAGATGGATGCAGCTCAAACTGAAGTTTCAGAAGCTACGCGTACGGCAACCTTTACGCCGGGCAATGATGAGGCACGTAAAGCATCATCTAAGTTGAATGTACCTCGTATCGGTGTGCGTTTTCGTATGCCGGTAACTATGAACTCTGTTCAGTATTTAGGACGTGGTCCGGAGGAAAATTACTGGGATAGAAATGCCGGAACAAAAGTTGGCTTATATAAAACCACCGCGGAAGATATGTATGTAGCCTATGTTCGTCCACAGGAAAATGGCCACCGTACTGATACACGCTGGGTTTCATTAACCACGGGAAAAGGCAAAGGGCTGATGATAAAAGCGGACGAAACAATAGGCTTTAATGCCCTGAGAAATACCATTGAAGATTTTGATTCAGAAGAAGCCTTACCCCATTCCCGTCAGTGGAATAACTTTTCACCGGAAGAAATCGCGAATCATGATGAAGCAGCAGCTAAAAACGTGTTGCGACGTATGCATCATATTAACGATATAAACCCACGTGATTTTGTAGAAGTATGTGTGGATTATAAACAACAAGGAGTAGCCGGTTATAATAGCTGGGGAGCTCGTCCTGAACCGGCCTATGCATTACCTGCAAATAAAGAATACAACTGGGGATTCACGTTGATTCCTGTAGATAATGAACATTCAGCCGCAGACAAAGCGAAATATAAATACAATTAGAGCCTGTTTAAATTTTGCTCGTTGTTGTTTTGAGAATTGTTTTCGAGGATATTTTCTTGTTTTGAAGAGGAGCATAGCGGGCTATGTGACGAAATAAAACAAGGGAATAGACCGAAAAGAAACTCAAAACAGGACGAAACAACAACATAATATTATTCTTCGGAAAATTTAAACAGGGACTTAATACTATTAAAACAGGGTGCAAAAACGACAAAAACAGGCTAAAGACTTGTGTATTTTGTAAATAAGGTCTATTTTTGCACTCTGAATTCCGCAGGGGGTAAATAAGCGATACACAAATGCATCCACCCCCGGGACATAACCTGTATTAATTATAAGACAGATGTACGTAATCGTAGAAATTAACGGACAGCAGTTCAAAGCTGAACAAGGAAAGAAATTATTCGTTCACCACATCCAGAATGCGGAAAGCGGAGCTGTTGTTGAGTTTGATCGCGTGTTATTGGTTGACAATGACGGAGCGGTAAAAGTAGGAGCGCCTACAGTTGAAGGAGCAAAAGTAGTATGTGAAGTACTTTCTCCATTAGTGAAGGGTGACAAAGTGTTGATCTTCCACAAAAAGAGAAGAAAAGGACACCGTAAACTGAACGGTCACCGTCAACAGTTTACAGAAGTGAGTATTAAAGAAATTGTTGCTTAACATTTTAAAAGACTTAAAAAGAAATGGCACATAAGAAAGGCGTTGGTAGTTCAAAGAACGGCCGTGAATCGCATAGCAAACGTTTAGGAGTAAAACTTTTTGGTGGAGAAGTAGCAAAAGCAGGTAACATTTTGGTTCGCCAAAGAGGAACTGTTCATCATCCGGGCACAAACGTAGGTATCGGTAAAGACCATACTTTGTTTGCTTTGACTGATGGAGTTGTTGTATTCAGCAAAGGAAAAGAAAACAGATCTTTCGTTTCAGTTAAAGCTGAAGCATAATATAAGATTTACAATGAAAAGGGAGGCTCTTCGATTAATTCGATAGTCTCCCTTTTTTTGTCTGCTACTTATAATAAGCAAAAATGCGATCCATTTGTTCTGAGATTTTCTTTAGGTGGTTTCTGTCTCCTCCGCCTACTTCGGCTGTAACCCATCCTCCGGTGTAGTTTATCTTGCTTACTGCCTTCATTACTACCGGCCAGTTGTTGTCTCCTTCGAGGAGTTCGACGTTAAATCCTTCCCAAAGGCCTTTTTTATTCATGGCTTCGCGACTAAATTCCTTGATGTGAAGTTTTACTATTCTGGAATTTAGTGTTTCAATCCAGTGCTCCGGCCAACCGTAACGCAAGATGTTTCCGATGTCAAAATACCAACCTATCAGCGGGTGATTTATTTCATCAACAAAGCGGCGGGCTTCAACGGGACTTAGTATAAAGTTGCTCCATACATTCTCCAGACCGATATACATACCTGTTTTTTCGACCGCCGGAATGAGTTTTCGAATGGATTCCAAGGCGGTGTTGTAGGCTTGCTCATAGGGAATTGTTTCGTTTACAACGCCCGGAACGACCAATACGGTATCTCCGCCAAGCGCTTTTACTTCCTCCAACGACTTAGCAACCGAATCAATGCATTCCTGTCTTACTTTCGGATCAGGATGGGAAAGGGGTTTAGACCAGTGGTCCTTGTTCACCACGCTGGGCAATTCAATCCCCGTTTTAGCTTTTGCGTCCAACAGCTCTTTTATCGGTATCTCAACGGGCGCATTAAATTCGATTCCGTCAAAACCGAGATCTTTTACCATTTTAAACTTATCGAGAAGCGGGATATCTTCTTTTATCATGCCATACCCCAAGCCTTTTTTAAGTTTCTTCTGATTGATGATCTGCGTCTCTTCTGTTGAGGCTGTAACAAAAGACGGGACGACAGACAATCCGGATAAAACAGCAGCTGATTTTATAAAATTTCTTCGTTCCATATACTTATTTTAATTGAGTTATGCCCGGAATGGCAATTGGAATAGTATGCTTTGTGTCCCATGATACATTCTCAGGAAACAGGGTTTCCAATGAGCAAAGTGCTTGTTCACAAGAGATGGTCTGACCGGTGTAACCGGCCATTCTTCCGGCAAGAGCCACTAAGTTAGAGCGCGTCATCCAGTCGCCGTCATTGATCGGCCTATTGTCTCTGATAGAAGCGAACAGTTCATCGTGTTCCTGTTGATACATGCTCCGGACTTTCGAACGCTGGTACGCGTTTTCGTCCGTAAACTTGGTTTCGTCGGCATATACCCAAGGATTTTTTCCTTTTATTTCGTGCAGTCCGGTACGGCAATCCACAATACATTTACCGTCTTTTCCGGTTAGCTCCACGGCATACGAAGGAGCGGTGTTTGTCTGCTGGCGACAAGAGAAGTAAGCTTTTGCCCCATTTGAATATTCGTAAGTAACCGCAAAGTGATCATAGACATTACCGAATTTAGGATCCACCCTTTTTTGTCTTCCTCCGGTACCGCTGACCCGAATAGGCATGGCGTCGCCCATTCCCCACTGCAACATATCAAGGCTATGTATGGCCTGCTCTATGATGTGATCGCCCGAAAGCCAGTTGTAATACAACCAGTTCCGTAGCTGATACTCAAAGTCCGACCAGCCATTCTGACGATCTTTAGACCAAAGTTCGCCGGTATTGTAAGTTGCCTCGGCCGAAAGGATTTCTCCGATTTGTCCATTTAGAACCCGGCCAAACGTTTCTCTTTTGGGGAGGTGATATCTCCAGCAAAAACCGGAGACTAACGACAGCGATTTTTCTCTTGCCTTTTGAGCCGCCATAATTACCCTACGCAAACCGGGACCATCTACGGCAAACGGTTTCTCACAGAAAATGTGTTTTCCCGCATTTACCGCGGCTTCAAGATGCATTGGGCGAAAAGCGGGAGGAGCTGCCAAAAGAACAACATCAACATCCGAATCAATCAGCTTCTGATAAGCATCCAGACCTACGAATTTCTTATTGTCCGGCACCTGTACCTTCTGCGCCATTTTCCCTTTCAACTTCTTATAAGAAGCGTCCAGCTGATCACCGAAAGCATCAGCCATGGCAGTCAGCACAACATTGGGATCGGCATTCAGCGCCTCTTCTGCCGCGCCCGTGCCACGTCCGCCACAACCTATCAACCCAACTTTTAGCGTATTGCTATTGGCCGACCAGGCCGATTCGGATGCTAAAATCGTACTTTTAGGAATAAGCGTGCCAACAGTGGCTACACCTGCCGTTTTAATAAAATTTCTTCTTGAAAACTTCATACTATTTTGATTTAAAGTTAATAACAGCTATTAGTCGTGTTATAGCAAAAAGCGTATTGGTCTTATAATTCAGAGTTGAAATGTGGATAATATTACAGTAGCCTTTTAGAGAACAGAAATATTATCGATATATATAGGTCAACTTATATTGATCTCAAATAAAAACAAAGCAAATACTTATTATTGCTTTAAATGAGATAGTTTACGAATAAAAAATGATATTTTGCGCAAAATACAAATAAAGTCTAACATAGTTGTCTTTTTAATTGTCAGAAAATGAAATTAGTAGCGTTTTTAAAGTTCTGCATATTTTTTTCTGAATTCTATAGGGCTGTAACCTTTGTGTTTCTTAAAAATACGATATACATTCCGCACATCATTAAAACCCATGTGAATGGTTATTTCAAGTAAACTTTTATTGGTTGTAATCAGCATATCGGCAATAGAATCTATTTTGTGGTCTAAAATATACTGATAAATGGAACAGCCCATAATTTTCTTGAATTTTATCTCTAAACTTCTTCTCGAAAGAGGGACGACATGCGTTAAGGTATCGACCGAAAAGTTGCTGGTTATATTCTCGTCGATATAATTAACGACTTGTAAAATATACTCATCGGCAATATTATATTTCTCGGTAGATTGACGTAACTTAATACGAATAGGATCGATCATGATATTAAAAGGGATATTCTCTTTATTCATGATTAATCGATGCAACATTTCTCCTGTTTTATATCCTCCTCTTTCATCATCAGTTATAATAGAAGAGATGGACGGATGGGATAAATTACAGATTAACTCATCATTATCAACCCCAAGAAGAGATAACTCTTTAGGTATATTTATGTTGTTGAATTTACACATTTCAGAAATTTGCAATGCGAAATTATCATCACATGCAAGCAAACCAACAGGTTTTGGCAGGGATAGTAACCACCGGTCTAACTCAATATGACTTCTACTCCATTGAGCGTCATTTAGTTGTTTTGATTCGAAATAAAAATAATCGCCACCCAGTTTTTCTACTTCCCGTCTAAAACCCTCAGCTCTTTGTTTTGACCAGAAAAAATCCTTGTTTCCGTAAAATGCGAAGTTGTGGAACTTGCGCTTTGCAAAGAAACGCGCTGCCATGATGCCGGCACCGATATAATCACCTCCTATTTTGGAAAAGGCGGAAATCTCATTTTTATAACTTTGTGTGAAAACCGGAATATCAGCTTTGATCAAGAAACCAATTTCCTCATATTCCCATTGCGTAATAACGGCATCTATTTGCCAGTCTTTTATTTTTTCAAGAATACCTTTTTCGCCATAAAGCGTTTTATAATAAGCCGGTAAACGATAGAAATCCCAAGGGCCATGATGCTCGGAGTAGCGAATAAGCCCGGTCAGAAAGCGACGACTGAACTCAGTTGAGGAATCAATTAGTATCAGTATTTTTATCATATTATTTTAGGTGTTAAAACTTTATTCATTGCCTGTATTCCTCCTATATCGCTATAAATATAATTCTTTTTATTGTACAAGATAAATGCTGAAATTAAAATGATACGGTCAGCTTCCTAAAACATAACACCAGCATTCCAGAAATTTGTCAGAATCTTTCGTTAATTTTGTTTTGAGCAAAAAAAAACAATAATCGTATGAAAATCCTGGTAATTGAAGATTCGGACTCATTACGTGAAACGATAATCCGTTCATTGGAAAAGGAAAGGTATGTTGTGGAAAGTGCCGCTAACTATCAAGATGGATTGGCGAAGGTGAGTGATTATGATTATGACTGTATCGTGCTTGATATTATGCTTCCCGGAGGGAGTGGGTTGGCACTGTTGCAGGAGCTGAAGAAAATAAGAAAGAGAGATAGTGTTATTATTATATCCGCGAAAGATTCTATTGAAGATCGAATTACCGGCTTGGATTTAGGGGCTGATGATTACCTGACCAAACCGTTTCATTTGGCCGAACTCAATGCCCGGATTAAAAGCGTAATTCGCCGTAAACAGCAGGATGGTGATTTGGATATCTCGTTAGAAAATCTGGTTATCTATCCGGATAGACACACGGTTTATGTAGATGAGCAAGAGCTGGTTTTAAATCGGAAAGAGTTTGATTTACTCTATTATTTCGTGATAAACCCCGGACGGGTGCTCGAAAAGAGTGCGTTGGTTGAATCGGTATGGGGAGATTATATAGATCAGGTGGATAGTTTCGATTTTATATACAGCCAGGTGAAAAACCTGCGAAAAAAAATGAAAGCCGCCGGTGCGATACCCGAAATTAAAGCCGTTTACGGCTTTGGCTATAAATTAGTAACTGAATAAAGGGCGATGAAATTAAGTCATTACACCATTCGGAATCTGTTGTTTCCTTTGTTTCTGATCATTTTGGTATGGTCGTCTGTGTTTTATGTGCTCATTATGCACGAGATAGACGATGAAACAAATGACACGCTGGAGAATTACAAGGAATTGATTATCCGAAAAGCACTGACTGATCCTGATTTTGATTACTCTTATTCCAACGAAATGACCCGCTATAGAATACGGGAAGTAGATCCGGCAACGGCTAAGTTGTCTGAGAATTACTTTTATGATTCCACCACCTACATTGAAACTGAAATGGAAGACGAGCCGGTTCGCATACTCAGGTGTTATTATATGGATGCGGCGGGGAGATGCTATGAGCTTGAGGTGGAAACTTCCACTTTAGAGAAAGAAGACATGGCCGAAACGATCTTCTGGAGTATTGTGGTCTTGTATTTTGTTCTGCTGTGTTGTATTTTAGTGGTTACTCATTATGTGTTTAGGAAAAGTTTCACTCCGCTTTATGGTTTGTTGAATTGGTTGAAAAGGATTCACCCCGGGAAAAATGAAGAGGTATATGAGATGAACACAAAAGTAGATGAATTTGTCTCTTTAAATAAAGCCTTGGTAGAGTCTGTTCACCGAAACAGGGAGATTTACAATCAACAAAAACAGTTTGTGGAAAACGCGGCGCACGAATTGCAGACGCCATTGGCGATTGTAACAAATAAATTAGAGTTGTTAAGTGAGAATCCGGATTGCACGGAAACACAACTGAAAGAAATAGGGGATATATATAATGTAATAAGAGGAGTGATCAAAATGAACAAATCGCTGCTCTTGTTGTCGCGAATTGAAAACAGACAGTATCCCGAAACTACCCAAGTAAACATGAATGAGCTTCTGCACCACCTGTTGGAATCGTTTACTGCTGTTTATGAAAAGAGAGCCCTACAAATTCAGCTAGAAGAAAAAGAGACACTTTTATGTAAAATGAATGAATCATTAGCGAGGGTGTTAATCGCTAATTTGCTGAAAAACGCTTTTGTACATAATTATGAGGAAGGGGTTATTGCTATCCGGATTTCCCGTAACCGGTTTACGATTTCAAACACAAGCAACAACGCCGTACTAAACAAAGCGAAGTTGTATAGCCGTTTTAATAAAGAGGGAACCGCGTCAGACTCGACCGGTTTAGGTTTGGCAGTCGTTAAATCGATCTCCTCATTGTATGAAATCGAAATCGCCTATGACTTTAAGGACAAAATGCATAGTTTTTGTCTGACGTTTAAAAATTGAGCGTCTAAAAAAAACGAAAACAAGTAAGACTTTCCACTCTAAAAATCACTCCGATTTCCGGGGTGTTTTTTTATAATACTATATAAGAAAAAAGATATCCTTTATTTTTCAAAAGATATCCTTTATTTTTCGAAAAATAACCTTTATGTTTTTTGGTTTTGTAAATGCAAGATTATCAGCTATATACATTTGGTGAAAAAAACGTGTGTTTACAGCTGATTTTGAACTCACTTTTTGGAAAAGTTCCTAATTTTTTCCAAAATCGTGTGTTTTATTTGCAGTATAAACTTATAAATACTTGGATATGCGTAAATGGATATTTTTTTTGTTAGGAATGGTTTTATTCGTGAATGTAACATCTGCTGATAATAAGGTGTATACAACAGACCTGAACAGCTTGCCTGAAAACAGCAGACAGTTTTTAACAGCTCATTTCAATGGGATCAAAGTTTCGCACATCAGTGTGGAAAAAAACTGGTATGGCATAAAAGATTATGATGTTATTCTGACCGACGGAACTGAAGTGGAATTTCGTAAGAATGGGGAATGGAAAGAAGTGAGCCGTAGGAATATTGCTGTGCCCACCGCTATCATTATTACGCCTATTGCAGAATATGTGAAAGCAAACTTCTCAGAGAATTATATTGTTTCTATAGAATATGATAATAAGAAGTATGAGGTGAAATTGAACAATGGGATGGAGTTGGATTTCGACCGGAATGGGCGTTTGCAAAAAGTTGATTATTAATATTATTAGTTCATTAAATAAAAAGAGAAGTTATGATGAAAGTAAAATTGTTTATGTTATTATTCGCATTTAGTGCGGTTGCGTTTGTTGGTTGTGACGACGATGATGATGATTTTCTGCCCGAAACGTCTGTTGTTAGTGCATTTACATCTAAGTATCCCAAGGCTGAAAAAGTATCCTGGGGGAATAAAACAGATTACAAAGTTGCGGAATTTATACTCGACAACCACGAAATGGAAGCCTGGTTTGACACTCAGGGTAATTGGTTTATGACTGAAACCGACATTCGTTTCGAAGAATTGCCTTTGGCCGTACAGGAAAAACATGTTTTGGGAGTATACGCCAATTGGAAAGTAGACGATGTAGATAGGATTGAACGCTACAATACCGAAACTATTTATGTGGTAGAGGTAGAAAAAGACAAACAGGAGGTGGAGTTGATCTATGCGGCAGACGGAACGCTGATAAAAGTAATAACCGACGACACAGGCAAACCGCATCAGCCGTTAGTAATCACGAAGGCGATAACCGACTTTATATCGGATAAATATCCCGGAGCAAAAATTCTTGAATATGATTCGGAAAAAAACCGAATAGAGGTGGATATACTACACAATGCAATCTACAAAGATGTTTTGTTTTCGCTTGAAGGAGAATGGATCCGCACAGAGTGGGATGTTTATAAAAGAGATGTGCCAGCGGTTGTTTTGCAAACGATCGAGCAAAAATACAGTGGTTATAAGATTGATGATATCGAATTTCACGAAACCCCGGCAGGCTCACGTTATGCTTTTGAATTAGAAAAAGGAGACATGGAAATTAACGTTTATCTTACTCCTGAAGGCGTAGAGATAAACTGATACGAAAAATCGATTCATTATTTAAAACGAGAATTCTCCCAGGTGAACAACTTGGGAGTTTCTTTTATATAAGGGGTAACTTTTCCGCGCTCTTCGCTACTTAAATATAAAGGAGTTGTATAGGTGGCTGTCAATGTCAGGTTATCAGGGTTTAGATTGTATTTAATCAACTCCATGTCTAAGCGGGATATGGCGTCTTTGTAGGCGTCAGCGGATTTGTCTGCATCTTCCTTAACGAACCAATCTCCTTTTACGGGCGTGAATAAATCATCAGAACTGAGCGGATGCCATTCTGTTGTGAAAAAGCCAATTCTACTATCTGCCACAGGTGCGTTGATAGTAGTTATCATACAAATAATGTTTGTGTTGTTGATTAACGGAAGGAGTTTGATTTCTACCGTGCTGCGTTCTGTAGATTGAAGCAACAGATAATTTCCTGTCAGATTCAGAAGCGAGGAAGTGCCGTTCATCGTGTTTTGTAAAGTTGCCGGCTTTCCTGTGTTGTATAGGTCTATCAGGTCTTTCCGCCAGGCACTTTCCAGGTGCGGAACATATTCGTCCGGCATATTTGCAAATAAGGTAGCCATGTCCTGTGCCTTGACCACGGGACAGATTATCAGAAGGATGAGAATGAATTTAACTATATTGCGCTTCATTTGTAAACTGTTGTTTTTATCATTTTGATTACAAATATAGGAAAGACACAGAAACGATCCCTTTTTTATCCATTAATAAACCTTTATCATTAATTTGGCTAAAAAAGAATGATTGATTTTTTATCTTAGAAAAATAGCTCTCAAGGCTTTTGTTGAAGTTTTTCATATTAAAAACAATTTTATGTATGTGAAGAGAATTTGAAATTCGTTTACTTGTGAGTGTTTGTTGGTAGTGGAAAGTTCAACTTATTTAAATAAAAAAAGGGTATGCCACTTTTGACATACCCTCTTAATTTGTTGTATCATTTATTTGTTTATGAATTTCAATGATCTGTTGTTGAATCTAACGATGTAGATGCCTTTTCTAAGAGAATTAGTTTGTATTCTGTTTTCTCCTTCAATTACATTATAAATGATTGCTATATTACCTGAAATATCATATATAGCAGCTAATCCCTTGACAGGCGTATTAATAATGATTGTTTCCGAAACAGGTTCAACATAAATTGAAAATCCATTATTAGCGACATTTTCTATACTTGTACTTCTATCTGATATGGTAATCCGGCAGCTTGCAGTATATCCTCCATCTTCAGTAGTAACAGAAATCGTTGCCTCTCCATAAGAAATGGCAGTAACCAGCCCATTAGCATCAACTGTTGCAATAGCAGTGTTATCGCTCGCCCAAGTTACAGTCTTATCATATGCATCAATAGGATTCACAGTTGCATTAAGTTGAAGTGTTTCAGCTATTGCCAAAGTTTTGCTTGTTTCATCTAAAGTAACTCCCGTTACATATATTGAAGGGTCTTCGATAGTTACCGCAAACGTTTTAGTCGTAACCTGACCGTTGGAATTGAATTTAACCTCTACGTCTGCGCTTCCGTATTGTCCGGTAATCGGTGTAAACACAATCGTATCGTTTATGATAATATATGTAAATAAACTCTCATCCGAAACGGAAATAATAGACTTGATAATAGCCGCATTGCGATTATCACTATCGCTTACCTTATCGCTTAAAGCAATCTTAGTTTCGCCCTTAATCGTAATATCTGTCAGTGATTCGGAAACAACAGGAGCATGTACGTCGGGAAATACCGTCATAGCCGGGAACCAATAGTAATCGTTTAGTTCATAGATGTTTTTTACGGCTGCTGTTTGTCCATCAATGATATGTACTCTGTTTTTTTGGTAATTTGCTCCATATCCGGTGCTGGTTGTTGTAATAATTACTTCATCCGTAGCCGGGTTTACGTTCAACCCTGAGCCATAAAAGGCTTCTTTTCCGTCATAGCCGCTTAGTTCATAGAATGGAGTACCTAAAAAGTCGGCTGCTTCCACATCATCGTTGTCAATATCATATTTGAAGACTTTTGTTCCGAAGAAGGTCATGGTCGAGCCGTTCATCTTCGCCCAATAGATTGTGTTTGTTTCTTCACTTGCTGCCATCACTCCTGAAGTCCATGCGCCCCATGTGCTTGGGATCTGGGCTGCTGTAGGGATATTTATCTTTTTTTCAATTTCAAAAGTATATGGATTTATTTTCCATAAACCATCTTTATAGGCAGAAGCCCACAAAGACCCGTCTTTACTTTGCACAATACTTCCGATATTTTTACACTCTATCGTCTCTTTAACGGTATGTGTCTTAGCATCAATGACAAGAATTCCTTTACTTTGTTTACAGGCAAAAACATAGTCTCCGACACGAAGCATGGTTCCGATTTGTCCTGCATATAGACTGCCTCCACCCGTTTCAGCGATTAAATTCCCGATTGTCAGGTCGTCAATATTGAATAGCGCTATTCCGCCACTTCCTCCAATATAGCCTGTATGTTCATCAACGCCAAGGAATGAACGTCCGTCTCCGATTGCACCTAATATATCAAATCCGGCTTTTTTCTTTAATGTCTTAGCATCGGCAACCACTAAACGCCCTCCCGGAGTGTATTGTGTATCTCCACCATCAGCTTCTTGCTTGGAAACGAAATAAAAGTTATCGCCATAAATAGTCCCGAACTGGGTGGTACAGCCGAAACCCTGTTTAGGATTCTCTCTTGTATAAGCACGATATACCCATTCTCCGTTTTCTTTCAGGAAGTTAACTGAACCGTTGGTATGGCCAAACCAATCTTCATTGACAAAGAATGTCCCTTTAGTATAATCCACTACCTCCCAAACATATTCCGATACTGGGTTGAAGTCTGTTCCTAATGTCACTTCTCCGAAGTTAGTATCGAAGTTCCAAGCATTCCATGAACCACCGGTCAGTTCTTTACTCAATATTGATTCGGATGATGGAGTAAAGTAATTACCATCTTCTTCCATGATCAGATAATTCCAGATGCCGTTTGTGGTTACTCCCGACTGCCAATGATCGTCTTGATCCCTTACTGCATACTTATCGTAATCGGTAGTTATTGCAGAAATCAATCCTTCGACAGGATATTGCGGATAAGTAGTTTGGTCGTTATAGATAACAGCCGTAGTATTTATGCCGTTCAGGTCGAAACCGAAACCACCGATTACTACCGGGTTACTTTCGTTCAATAGGATGAAGAAACGTTCGTCTTCACGGGCAATGTCTTTGAGCATATCTATTACTTTCTTATCACCACTCCAACGGTATCCCCAAGTAAGGGCGTCTTTTTCTTTTCCGTCGTTCCATTTGATGGTTACGCCAGCTTGTTTATCTCCTACACCCACCCAAAACACAATGTCTTCAAATGAAAATGGTTTTACGTCAATTACAACGTTACATTCTGTATAACAATCGTCACTGATTTTAGCGGTTATCGTTGCAGAGCCAGTACTGATTGCTGTAATTTTTCCGTTTGCATTGACAGTAGCAATGGCATCGTTGCTGCTTGTCCAAGTAATACTTTGTCCTTGATATGATTTTTGATAGATAGTAGGTGTTAATTGCAAATCGTCGCTTACATACATAGTCGCCGTATTATTGTCCAAAATCATGGGCAAAGCAGCTATCATTGGTTCGCGTGGATTTACACCTTCCCAACTATCCCAACCATCCTGAAATCCCCAGGCATCCCAACTACCATTGGATAATACTCTTAAGGTGGCTCCTAAGCCTGAATAACTGAATTCGTCCGAAATATCATCTTTGACAAGATAAGACCAGTAACCTTCGTACCATGCCGAGCGCCATTTTGAACCTGTAGTTGTTGGTTTCCAATAGTCATAGTCATAAGCGGCATATCCATAGTTGGTGTAGTTGAACGGGTGGTCTATTATTCCGCTATTTAAGCCTTCTTGTAAAGCTGTGTTTATTTGGGTGAGAGGATCAGTCGGGCAACTTGTTTGTCCCATGTTCGAATTGGGAGAATCGAACTTGAAGGAGATACGGCTGTCCGTGCTGGCTCCATCCAAATCATATTCGAGCCCTATTGTGCTTCGAGGATAGCCGTATCCTATTCCACAGATTGTATTGCCCAAGTTTGTTAGTTGAGTTAACAGAAGGAAATTTTCGTCTTCTTTGGCAATCTCTGAAATCATATTCAATCCGTTTGCCTCTCCATCCCAACGATATCCCCATACCATTGCATTTCCTCCATCATAGTACCAATCAATTACTAAAGCGGCTTTATTTTCGCCTTCGCCCACCCAAAAACGGATGTCGTCAAATGTAAAATCTTCCGCACTTCTTAGTAAAGAAGATTTGCTGTTGTTCATTTGTGACTCAGAGCGTGGAACACCTTGTGCTACAATCGCATTACTTTGAGTGGATGCAGGACTTTGTGTCCTTGTTTTACTTTGTCCGACGGTTATGTCAGGACGAGGAATTCCTTGCGTCCTAAAATCGTTTTGTTGGGCAAGTACGGTTCCGAAGTATAGGAACCACAATAAAAGAAATGATAAACACTTTTTCATTTGTTTTTGTATTTAAGTTGAGTATATTATTTTATGATTATCTTCCGGGAAACAATATCCGCTCCTTTTATTCCGCATAGGATATAAATTCCCTTATCCACATAGAGCGCTTTCGAGTAATCATCGTTCGTTACATTCATTTCTTTCATCTTCACTCCGCTGATGTTGTATAAAGAGAAGCGATAATCGCGGAAGTTCTTTATGTATAACGTATTTCCCAAAGTATAGATATGATGTTTAGCCATGATATTGGGCGTGATAATCGATGTGGCTGATGGATTAACAGGGAAGATAGGCATTGCAGGAAACCAATAATTAGTTATCATGGAGTATTCTTGTAGTAGTTCTCCGCGATTACTTATACGTACTGTTTGATATGTGGGATCTTGAAATTCGTGGAAGAGTGAGCAATAGAGCTCGTCGGTTTTGGGATGTATTCTAAAACCTGCTCCATAGAGAATCCAGTTGCCAGGCATCTGTTCGAAGTCATAGACTAAGGAAAACTTTTTTTTATCTATATCATAAGAGAATATTCTTCTTCCTTTGAACCAAGAGTTACCGTTGTTTCCCGCCCAATAGATTTTGTTTTCTTGTTCGCTGGCGCAAAAACCGTCGGCAGTCCACGCGTACCACGAGTTGGGAATGTCTTCGATACCCTCGTCATTCGGTATTTGGATGGTATCTGCCTCAAAGGTATAGGGGTCCATCTTTATTACATATGGCAAAGTCGCTCCTGTCCCTTTTACATTGGCAGCCATACTTATCCAGAGATTTCCGTCTTTCGATTGAACAATAGAACCGAATCCGCTTTGCGTTGTCGTCCCGTTATTATTATATTCGGGAGCAGAAATAGTTTTGATAACCTTATCCGTATCAGGATCGATGATTATAAGTCCATATTGCTGATGAATGGCGAAGACATAATCATCACTTCGTACCATCGTGCCGATTTGAGCATAGTACAATTGTCCGTATCCCGAGCCGTTGGGATTGCCCGTTCCTGCAATCTGTCCGCCGATAGTCATGTTTTCTATATCATAAATCCATATTCCGTTACTGGTACCGATATAACCTTTCTTCTCGCTAACACCCAGAAAGGAACGTCCGTCGGCAATGGACTTGCCGTTCTCATTCGCGGCAATGATCTGAAACTCTTTAAGGCAAACCATAGTCTTTGCATCACAAACAGTAAGACGACTACCCGTGATGCTTGCACCGGGGTCTCGCTCCTGTTTAGACACGATATAGAACTTGCCGTTGTAGATTGTCCCGAATTGGCTTGTGCAGCCTAATTCCTTTCCGGGATTAGTCTTTTGGAACACTCTGTACGTCCATTCTCCTTCGTCGGAAAGGAAGTTGATCGTACTGTTTTGATGCCCATACCAGTCTTCATTTAAGAAGAAGACTCCGTTTGTGTATTCGGTATCATCGCTTTCTTGACAGAAAGCGCTTATTGAGACCGATAAAAATAGTAGTAGAGTATAAATTTTATTCATGTGTATAATAATTAGTTGTTATTTTATATGTAAATCTTGCGCCCTTATTATCTCGGTAGAAGTTTCTCCTATCCAGCCGCAAACCTGATTGACGGCAGTATATACCCGGATAAAATCAACTCCCGGCAGGTGAACTGGATTCCCGTTGCTATCGACCGCCCAGCCTATATCAAAACTAACGAGAGATGTGGAGTCGTTCGGATGGTTATCTACATATCCCCAATCGTAAGCATATTGTACCCAATAAGTTCCCATTCCACTGATATCTTCAGCATTATCCTTTAGGCGAGTACCTTTGAAGTTTAGTTGGTCTGAGTTTATCCATTTAGGATAGTATTCTTGCGTATGGAACCTGTTTTTTGGAATATAACCTGTTGTTCCCAGATTATCCACCCAACCGATATAAGTCTGGTCGGTAATGTTTCCTGTCTCATCAGGAACAGGTTCTTTATTGGTATCAGGTCGAGAATAGGTTATTTTATAGTTCTTTATTGTTTCGGGCTTGTAATATTCGCTCCCTGCCAGTTCAAACCATTCATCGTCATCGGGTATTCCGTTCCGATTCTTATCGAAGGCTACCATGACGATGCCCGGCTCACAGCTTCCACCCGGATTATCGACTTCTACTAAGGAGTAGAAGGCATTTCCCAATATGGAGAAATCTTTTTCCCCTGTTACATTCATAACTGTATGGTCGAAACCGAACGTTACATAGCCACCGAAACCGCCGAGAGTAATCATCACATCGTTCTTACCCGAGATGTTCTCCTCTGCTTTTTTACGCATGATTTCTTCCGTATCGCCATTTTCGTATAAAGGCATTTCGTTGACGAACTGTCCGGGGGCGGGCTTGTATTCGAGTACGCGAGAGATAAAAGCGCTATATTCCACCACTTCGTGCAATACTTCTACCTGAAAGTTATGCGTATAAGGATTGTGCGGGTCGATAATCTCGAAACGCAGGTTGTAAGTACCTTCGTCTTTCCGGACAAAGGTATAGTCGCGCTCTTCCGAAAGTAAAGAGTCTCGTCCATCGGTTAATAGCATACTCCAACGGTATGCTTCTCCCGTAAAGCCGGGAGTAAAACGGTGTGCTTGCATTCTCGACAGATAGTAAGTATCATCTATGCCTAAACTGACAATAGGAGTATCATGTTCGCATCCCCAAAAGAGAAGGATTGAACCGAATAGAATTAGTAGTCTATATGCTTTTTTCATGTTTTTTCTTATTTATATAGGAATACCATATGAGCAGGAATATCTCCTGTGCTGACTCGCCATTTACGTTTGCCTTCCTTGTTATAGCAGGAAAGAGTACCTGTAGAAACATAGTTCTTGGCATCTGTCACATAGATGTCTCCTATTTCAGGGTGGACGTTTATACCGTAGGGCATCTTGATTTCTTTCTCTGTGCCATCTGTAATAAAGTTCTTGCTGACTACTTCTTTGGTTTGTATATTTACAATGGCATAAGTCAAAGCGCTCTCGCCCGTTAGATTATCATAATCATGGCTATAGAGATAAAGGGAATCGCCATGAATTGCCATATTAGAGCAAGGGATATTAATCGTATCTGTAACGACCATATCATTATACCCGACTTTTTTTTCGAGTACATACAGATTGGAAGGAACGCTTCCGTAAGGAGAATAAATATCGTTGTAATTACCCCGTGAACTGACCCAAAGTTTTCCGTATTTATCGGCACGGATGCGATGCAGGTTTAGTCCGACGTTAACCTTTCTAACCTGTTTGAAGCCTTCCAATTCCACTACGGATACTGTATTGTCATAATATGGAACGCGGTATCCGCCAGAGTTAGCGACATAGAGGTATTCGCCCAACACTTCCATCTCTTCAGGTTGATAACCGACCGTTATTTTATTGACGATTTCCAATGTGTTGGTATTTATCTTATAGACAGCTCCCAGAGGTGCATTTGGGTCGATAAGAACTCCTGAAACAAAGGAGCTTACGTATGCATAGCCGCGGTAGAAGCGCACGTATCGACAATTCGGAATATCTATCTGTTTGATACGGACTCCTGTGTAAGCATCCAAGACCTCCACTTTATGAGAGCAGTTTACCACGATATAAAGTTTATCTTCATATACCTGAATATCATTGCCTACATCACCGAGTTCTTTTACAACCGCAGGATTTCGTTCGGCATAAATATTCCGCAGGTAAACGGAAGTTGTAAAGTCGAGGTAATCCATCGTGCATTTGTTGCTTCCCATATTACCCTCATTTACCAGGTACATCCCCATAACCTCCGAGTCGTAATTGATTTCTTCAGGGATGACTTGAAACTCGCTCACAACAATATGTTCATCTTCACGACAAGAGAATAATAATATCCCTAAGAGTAGAATGATATGTAATCTTATGTTCTTCATAATTCTACGACTAAGGATATTCTGTAATTTCGCTTTGGCATTGGATAGTTGAAAATAACTTCATAGTCCTGATTCAGCAGGTTGTTTACTTCTGCTGTAGCTTTGAAGTTCATATTGTTTATTTTGAATGATTTTACGAGAGAAATGTCGTGTGTGTACCAAGGCTGAACGTGATTGTAGATGATATTATCCGATTGGCTATAACGTTCGCCTGTGTAGATAAAACTGTAGTTCAATGTCCACGTTTTGTACATAGCCGAGGCTATTGCGGTTCCGCTGTGGCACGGGATGTAAGGAATTTGATTGGCATAAAAGGTATCGGTTGGGTCGGTAAAGTCTTGCGCTTTCTGATATGTATATTGCAGTTTGGTTTGCAGGAAAACCTTATCTATCTGGAAGAGATTACCTACGGATGCATCTAATCCCTTTATCTTGACTAAGCCGAGATTATAGGTAGTCCATTTGAACATGGGGCTTTTGGGTGTGCAGATGATTTTATCTTCTACTTGGTTGTAATAGGCATCGACTTGCGCTTCTATGCTTTTGAAGAAAAAGTGTTTCAGTTGTTTGGTATATTTCAGTCCGACGTTATACTGTGTGGCATATTCAGGCTTGATGTCGGAGCTTATCATTTCCACATAGTACATTTCATTGAATGTGGCTGTACGGAAAATCTTTTTATAGAAGGCATTAAGCCGTAAATCTTCTTTCGGAAGCAGTTTGTAAGATGCGAAAACAGCAGGAGCGAGAACATGTTTATCTTCCGGAGCAATATATTTTTTCACTGACTCATGAACAAATGTGCCCAATATACTTGCTTGTACTTTCAGGCGATTAAAGTCAAATGATGTTGCCAAAGATAACCAATGAGAATAGCGTGTCGGGTAGGCAAAGACATCGTAATCATCCATTCGCTGAAAGTCGGCATCCAATGTATTCCATTGGAAGTCATAGGAAAATGAAACATCCCACCATTTGGTTATCGGGAAAAGATTGGCGGTGGCGATATAGAATTCTTTCTGCCGGAACTTGTTGTTAGTGGGATAGAGAGAATAGTCGAAGTTTTCGAAATGGGTATAGTCGCTGGCATATTTCACATTCAGCAATGTATTCCAACGGCTACTTATATTCATCTTCATATTGCCTTGTATGAAAGAATTTACGTCGCCCATACGTTCGCCACGCCGCCATACATTATTAATGACTGCACCTGGGACCCCTCTGTCTGAACTGTAATTGTAGGCATGAATATTCCATGAACCTTTAGAGAATACACCATAAAGAGATGTTTCGATTCGAGAGGCATTTATATCACTGTTTTGTCGAGTGGCAACTGTGTCATAAGCAACAGTGTTTGTATTGGGGAAGACCCGTTTGTAGTGGACTTTATATTTCCCGCTGGAATTAATCCATTCCCCGTTGAGCGACATACTTACATTATCGCTTATCTTATATTCGACCAGCATAGAGGGATTAATCAAATCGAAAGAGCCGAACTTGAGATTAGCTTTTATGTTTGTATTCTTATCTCCCCCGAAACTTGGTTTGCGAGGCGTTATATAAATGCTGCTGGCAGAACTAAAGTCGCGGGCGGATTGGAATATCTTGCTTTTCTGTCCATTGTAAAGGGCAATCTCCTCAATATTATCCATCGAGAACTTGCCTAAATCGACTTGTCCGTTCTGGGCATTCCCCAGTTGAATACCATTATAGAAGACACCGACTTGATTAGTTCCCATACTACGGATGTTGATTGTTTTTAGTCCGCCTACTCCGCCAAAATCTTTGAGTTGTACGCCCGAGAAGTAGCGAATAGCATCAGCTACGGAGAAGGAGTTGAGCACTTCGAGCTCTTTGCCTGATAGTTTCTGGGCAGGGATGATTTCGCTGTGCTGTTTGGCCGTAACTACAACTTCATCTAACAAGAGAGTCTTTGCGATACTGTCTGTTTGGTTCTGAGCAATTAATGAAAATTGCAAAGACATTCCTACTACTATGGAGAATATAAATCCCCTTACCCCTAAACAGTGACGTTTATTGGAAAACATAAAAAACCATTTGATTAATTACCAAATAGCTTCCTCGTGGACAAACTGAAATCAAATGAAATTATGCCGATTGCATTTGGTCTCAAAGCTCTATTCCTCGAAAGCTTTAAAATTATAGAACATCGGTAGGTCTCCTGACTTGTCCCCGTTTTGAACTGCCTTCCCATCCGTCGGTTGACGGACAGTGGCGATAGTGTTGCCAAAACGTTGCATAGGACTTACAGTAGCGGGTCTGTTCAGGATTTGCACCTGATTCCCTATTAATCAGATATATAGAAGTATATATCCAAACCAATGCCGGGATAAAGGTAAGATATATTTTTAATATGTAAGTAATATTCTGTAGATATGGTCCTTGTAATATTTGATTTTATATCATAAAAGTATACTCTATGTGGTCCTGTTTTTATGTGAAACGGATTATAATCCTTATTTGTATACAAAACAACATCTTGACGTTGTGTCTGAATTTCAAATGTTTTAAATAATACTTTGCGATTTTTAATGGAATAGTATAACCTTTATCTTGAGCCGATATAAAGGAATATCATCCCGAGGAAGACAAGGAAAAGATCGAAGGCTTTACTTTTCAGATTCTTTTCATGGAAAAACAAAGCTCCGGCAAAGAAGGTTACCAGCACATTGCTACGCCTGATCATGGCTACTACTGAAATCAGAGAATCCGGATCGCTCAGTGCATAGAAATAGATCCAGTCTGCCAACACCAGAAATACGGATATGAAAATGATATTCCAATGCCATGTAAAGGGCGTGCTGTTTTTGCGGCGTGGATACCAAAGGAAGATCAGGATGAATGTCATGATAATGAACTGATAAACGTTAAACCAGACTTGTACGGTCATTACATCTAAGCTTTTCATCAGGTGTTTGTCATACAAACCGCTAATAGCCCCCATGATGATGGATAAAATGGTGAATAGAATCCATTTGTTGTTGGTGAAACGTATTCCTTCTTTTTTTCCGGCTGTGGAGAGGAGATAAAAAGAGGCTATTGATAAAAGTACCCCAACCCACTGAAAAAGGTTCAGTCGTTCTCCGAAAATAAGCATGGCTCCCAGCAGGGTAATTACAGGTTGTGTAGCTTTGATCGGTCCCGTGATCGTTAACGGCAGATGTTTGACTGCGAAATAACCGAATATCCAGGATGAAAGGACAATAACGGCTTTTAGCAATACAGCCATGTGGGTTGAAAATGAAACACGGGGAACATAAAAAAGCGTATCGTTTAATACCGGTGTGCAATACGACAGCAGAATAAAAGGAACAAACAATAAACTACTTACTAATGTATTAACGAATAAAACGGGGATAACCGCGTTGTTTGCCAACGAAACTTTTTTGTTTACTTCATAGCAGCCTAAAAGAAAGGCAGAAGCAAACGCTAAACTTAACCACATATTTTTTTATTTATCAACCTTAAACAACTGTTCTGGATAACTGACCTCTGCCAGAAATAAGGCCTGCCCCGGAACAGACGTGCCGGCCTTGTTTCTATCTTTTGCCTCGATAACGTTACGAAATTCGTTGATCGTCATTTTACCCCTACCTACCTCCAACAACGTGCCGACAATGGCACGTACCATATTCCTCAGAAAACGATCTGCTTGTATAGTAAACCTCCACATGTTCTCTTCCTGTGTCCATTCGGCATGCATAATCCGGCAATTGTTTGTTTTTACATCGGTGTGTAATTTGCTGAAACTGGTAAAGTCGGTGTATTCAAACAATACATGGCATGCCTCATTCATTGCCGCATAGTTTATTGTGCCATGAAGCTTATACGAGAAATCGAAATTAAACGGGTCTTTTTTTGTTGTGATATAATAATGGTAGGTGCGTGAAATCGCGTCAAAGCGGGCATGTGCATCAGGTGTTACAGGAACGATGCGGTAGATAGCAACCTCTTTAGGCAGTAACCGGTTTAGTTTCTCAACCAGAAAAGGGAGGTCGGCTATCGGCTCCGACCAATCGAAGTGAGCCACCATAGACCGGGCATGTACGCCGGCATCCGTGCGCCCGGCTCCTACAATAGGAACCGGTTGACGGAATAATGTAGCTAATGCTTCTTCTATACATTGCTGTACTGTAATGCCGTTTGGTTGTACTTGCCAGCCACAAAATGGCTTACCGTTATATCCTAAATAAATAAAATAGCGATTCACATTCAACGAATATTGTAACTGCCTGCAAAGGTACGCATTTTTTCTCTTTTATTCTTTAGAGAAAGAGTAGGGGAAATCGGTTTCGGAAACCCCACGCTTTTTGTTTGGTTCGGCAGACATGTCGAAAGAAATAACCGCCCCTTTCATTATATCTGCATGTGTGATGTAATTTTTTGTGTAGTTCTTGCCGTTGAGTTTCATTGTTGATATGTATCGGTTGGCTTTGTCGTTGTTCTTCGAATTAATTTTTAAGACTTTTCCGTTTTCTAATTTGACAGTGGCGGATTTAAAGAGCGGCGAACCGATAATGTATTGATCCGTGCCCGGACAAACCGGATAGAAACCCAAAGCGGAGAATACATACCAGGCGGATGTCTGTCCGTTATCTTCATCACCGCAATAACCGTCAGGTCCGTCGGTGTAAAGTTTATCCATTACCTCACGAAGCCAATATTGGCTTTTCCAGGGTTGTCCGGAATAATTGTATAAATAGATCATGTGTTGTATAGGCTGATTTCCATGCGCGTATTGCCCCATATTCATCACTTGCATTTCACGCATTTCATGAATCATGCCCCGGCTTTTCATTCCCTCCATGCCGGGAACAATAAAGACGGAGTCAAGCATGGTGTTAAACATCGTATATCCTCCCATCAGATCGATCAATCCTTGTGGATCATGGAAAACCGACCAGCTATAATGCCAGCTATTACCTTCGGTAAAGTCGCGACTCCAATCCGTCGGACTGAATTTGCCGTGAAAGCGTCCGTCTTTTCCTTTACCTCTCATCAGTTTATATTCCGGATCAAACAGATTTTTGTAGTTCATCGCTCTTTTGGCATAGATATCGATCTCTGTTGCCGGTTTATTTAGGGCTTTTCCAAGTTGGTAGATTGTCCAGTCATTGTAAGCATATTCTAATGTACGCGCGACGTTTTGGCTGATTTCCGTGTCATTCGGTATATAGCCATATTCATTGTAGTAGTTGTAACCGGCACGTCCGGAGGCTGCCACTGTAGGATGTACGTTGTTTGCTCCGTTCTTTAATGCTTTCCAAAGTGTTTCGACATCATAGCCCCGAAGACCTTTCAGGTAAGCGTCTGCCACGACGGAGGCTGAATTGTTTCCTACCATGGTGTTACGATGTCCCGGACTTGACCATTCGGGAAGGAAGCCGCTTTCTTTGTAAGCATTGGCTAATCCTTCCTGCATTTTCACATTCATGGAAGGGTAAACCATATTTAAGAACGGGAACAGACAGCGGAAGGTGTCCCAAAAACCGGTGTCGGCAAACATATATCCGGGCAAAACTTCACCATTGTATGGACTATAATGTACGATTTGCCCTTTTGCGTCGATTTCATAGAAACTACGCGGGAAAAGTACCGAGCGATAAAGACAAGAATAGAATGTGCGCAAATTGTCGATGTTATCATCTTCAATGGTAATGCGCCCTAAAGTTTCATTCCAGACTTCCTCTCCTTTATCTACGATCTGATCAAAAGAATCGTTCCGGAGTTCTTTTAAATTAAGTTCCGCTTGTTCGAAGCTTATAAACGAAGACGCTACACGCGCATGAACAACCTCATGCCTTTTGGTTTGAAAACCGATGATAGCTCCGGTATGCTCTTCGGATGCTTCCAATTCGTTTTTTCGAATTTCCAGATCACCCACCGTTGCTTGATATGTAAATGATTTATCAAAAGTGATCACGAAATAGTTTTTGAAATTTTCGGGCACTCCACCGCTGTTGCGTGTAGTATAGCCTATGATTTTATTTTCTTCCGGAATAATTTTAATGTATGAACCTCGGTCAAAAGCATCGACTACGACGTATGATTTATCTGATTCCGGAAAAGTGAACCGAAACATGGCCGCGCGATCAGTCGGTGTAATTTCAGTTGTTATATCATGATCGGCCAGATGCACTTTGTAATAATGAGGCTTCGCGATTTCGGCTTTATGGGAGAACCAACTGGCGCGTTTATCCTGATCGAACACCAATTTTCCGGAAACCGGCATGATTGAGAACTGACCGTAATCGTTCATCCATGGACTTGGTTGGTGAGTTTGCTTGAAGCCTTTGATCTTGTCTGCAGTATAAGTATAGGTCCAGCCATTTCCCATACTTCCGGTTTGCGGTACCCAGAAATTCATGCCCCATGGACGTGCAATGGCAGGATAGGTATTGCCTGTAGATAGTTCGAACTTCGACAGTGTTCCTGCTAAAGGGTTAACATAGTCAACAAGGTTAAGTGTTTTTTGTGCAAGTCCTGGTAATGAAAATAAGACCGAACAAATGAGAGTAAATAATCTTTCTTTGGTTTTAAACATGATATTTTTATTTATTATTCGCTTTTGCAAAAATATTCTCTTTCAATATATTACATAAATTATTTTTCTTTTTTGTGCGAGTTTTAAGTATTATATACATAATTTCAAAAACAAATTGTGGGCTTTTTTTGTTACAACTGAATAAGTGGCAATTTTCTTGCGATGTAGCTTTTTGACTTTTTATTGTTGTTTGCTATAGTTTGTGTATTTTTGTCTCTAATATTAAGGTGAAAGTATTTACGGACGCTGAAAATTAGCCAAAGCAAATGTGTGAATTAATTCTATTTTTGAAGGAAACAGAAGAGTAACATTTTATTATTTCTATTTTATCAAAACATACAATAATGAGGAATACCTCAGTGTACAATTAGAAAATACCTATTGTAGAAAATCTCAAAAGCAAAAAATGGTAATTAAATATTTAGAAGAACATAAGGCTTGTTTTAATTATGAAATAGGAAATGAGCCTTTAATTGAATTAATTGAAGGCAAGGCAGACGCTTGTGGAAAGTTATTTTTGAATAATCATATTGTTTTATATGTTGTAAATGGCGAAGTAGCGTTCAGTTACAATTCTTATTCTGATGTTTTGGTTTCGGAAAATCAGATGTATTTTGTACCGATCGGTAGTGAACTGACCTATAAATCGACAGCCGGATTTAAGTGTTTTATGTTTAGGTTGGAAGATCAAATTCGTTTTTGCGATTGTTTTACCGGCCCCATGCTGAAAAAAAAGCTGATCAACATAAAAAAAGAATCACCCTTTGTTTTATCTGCAAATCAATTAATCCGGAGTTTCGTAGACGGAGTTGAATGTTTGCTTGCCCATAAAATGTTTTGCCGTATATTTTTTGACTACAAACGGAAAGAACTACTTTATATGCTTCGTGGTTTTTATACAAAAGATGAATTAGCGCTTTTCTTTTACGAAGGATTGTCTGATAATATTACGTTTTCAAGTGAAGTGGTTAGAAATTTCCGTCGTTTTTCAACTGTCTCTGCACTTGCGGAATCATTACACTATACGGTGTCCGGATTTGAAAAGCGGTTTAAGAAAACATTTGGTGTGTCTCCATCCAAATGGATGAGAGAGCAAAAATCCAGAGAGATTTATAGGGATGTTTGTTCGAGTAAGCTAAACTTTAAGCAGATTTCGGATAAATATAATTTTTCCTCGACAAGTACTTTTAGTGATTTTTACAAGACTACTTTTGGGGAAACACCGGGGGTAACCCGAAAAAAACAATGCAAAGGATTAGTTTGACTAATTAAGGGGCGTGTTTAAAGAATTCTATTCCCATTAACTTGTGTTATTTTTGCAGATCAAAACTAATAACTGGTCTGCTAATTGATCCTATTGAGAAATGATTGGGATATATAGACTATGAGAAAATATTAAATACAACTTGATTCATCTGAAATTAGAATCAATTGAAAAAGTAGAAATGTATCTCTGTTAATTTTGTTATAATGATAAAAAAAAGATTATGCTGAAAACAGGTTTAAATAATTTAGTGATTTTTTTCCTCCTATCCATAACGTTGGTTTCGTGCAATACAAATCTGCACATCACCATTCCGGGAAAACCTTAAGGTTCGAATGGGCTTTCTGTTTGTGAAGTTTTGTGGCGTAGGATTGAAATAGCTTAAGAGATCACCCCGGTACAGTTAATATAAGTGAAGCTGACAGAAAGGTGATAATTGAGAGAATTGCAAAAACAGATTATTGGAACTATGTTTCTGATAAATAATCTTAAGGGATATAATCAGATAGATTAGTTAACAATTAGAATTATTATAAATAACAATAGAGTATTAGAAGGAAGCCCATTGAGAAATCCGCTTCTTCGTTGATAAAACAATGTTTAGTCAAATAGAGAATATGCCGGTTGTGAAACCGGCATATTCTAGTTTAATAACTACTGTTTTTAGCGGATAAAAATAATCTCCCTCCCTTTTCTGTTAAAATTTACGGTATGTGCCTTTTATACGGAATTTTTCTTTTACTATTTTGTGGTTGATCCTTTGTCAAGTGGATAAAATATGCGAATTTTGTTTCTATGATAAGTCAACCTTTAGCTGAGAGATTACGCCCAAAAACGCTGGATGACTATATAGGACAAAAGCATCTGGTGGGAGAAGGAGCTGTGTTGCGTAGAATGATAGACGCGGGAAGAGTGCCTTCTTTTATCTTGTGGGGACCTCCCGGTGTAGGAAAAACAACATTAGCCCAGATCATTGCGAATAGATTAGAGACGACTTTTTATACCTTGAGCGCAATCAGCTCCGGCGTTAAGGATGTTCGTGAAATTATTGATCAAGCCAAGAAAAACAAGTTTTTTAATACGACTTCACCTTTATTATTCATTGATGAAATTCACCGGTTTAGTAAATCTCAGCAAGATTCATTGTTGCATGCTGTTGAGACGGGGGTAGTTACGCTGATAGGCGCAACTACGGAGAATCCTTCATTTGAAGTTATTCGCCCTTTGTTATCTCGTTGTCAGGTTTATGTGCTGAAATCGCTGGATAAAGGTGATTTGTTGGAATTGTTGAATCATGCAATTCAACATGATATTGTACTTAAGGAGAAGAAAATAACGTTGACTGAAACGGGGGCTTTGCTTCGGTATTCAGGTGGTGACGCTCGTAAACTTCTGAATATTCTTGAATTAGTAGTTGCCGCTGAAGAAAGCGATCATGTTGAGATAACAAATGTCAAAGTTGTTGAACGATTGCAAGAGAATCCCGCAGCCTATGATAAGGGTGGGGAAATGCATTATGACATCATTTCTGCATTTATCAAATCGATACGTGGTAGTGATCCGGATGGCGCAATCTATTGGCTGGCTCGTATGGTGGCGGGAGGTGAAGATCCCGAGTTTATAGCCCGGAGACTTGTTATTTCTGCTGCCGAAGATGTTGGTTTAGCTAACCCCAATGCCTTATTGTTGGCAAACGCCTGTTTTGACACCCTGAAGAAGATCGGTTGGCCCGAAGGGCGTATTGTTTTAGCCGAAACAACGATCTATCTGGCTTGTTGCCCAAAGAGTAATTCGGCTTACCTGTCGATTGATAAAGCCATTGCTTATGTTAATCAAACGGGTAACGTACCGGTGCCTCTTCATCTGCGAAATGCCCCGACTAAGTTAATGTCTGAGCTTAACTATGGCGCTGATTATAAGTATGCGCACGACTACCCCAACCACTTTGTGAAGCAAGAGTATTTACCTCATGAAATGCTGAATGAACGTTTTTGGGAAGGACAGGATAATCCGGCCGAAAAGAAATTAGTTGAACATGTGAAAGCGTTATGGGGAGGGCGTTATTAGTGTTAATATGCCATTGTAAATTGATTTTTAATAACTAAATGGTTGCTGTATTCAAAAAAAAGCGTACATTAGCCGCCTGTTAAAAAACAGGATTGGTGTAGTAAGTTATTATAATATTTATATAAAATTAAATTCATAAAAGTATGAAGAAGCACAATTTTTATGCGGGTCCTTCTATCCTAAGCGAGTATACGATAAAGAATACCGCTGCAGCGGTAAATGATTTTGCTGGTACAGGGTTGTCCTTACTCGAAGTTTCGCATAGAAGTAAAGAATTCGTTGCCGTAAGTGACGAGGCGAGAGCCTTGGTTAAGGAGCTTTTAGATGTTCCGGCAGGTTACGAAGTGGTTTTTCTCGGGGGAGGTGCAAGTATGCAATTCTGTATGGTGCCTTTCAATCTACTAAACAAGAAAGCTTCTTATTTGGATTCGGGGACATGGGCTTCCAATGCTATAAAGGAAGCCAAGTTCTTTGGAGAAGTCGAAGTTGTAGCTTCGTCAAAAGAAGCAAATTATTCATATATACCAAAAGGATATTCGATCGCGGACGATACGGATTATTTTCATTTTACATCTAATAATACTATCTTCGGTACGGAGATGAGGTATGATCCGGATGTGAAAGCGCGTTTGGTAGCCGATATGTCGTCTGATATTTTCTCGCGTCCGGTGGATGTGTCCAAATATGATGTTATTTATGCCGGTGCACAAAAAAATCTCGGCCCGGCTGGTGTAACATTGGTTATTGTACGTGAGGATGCGCTTGGACATGTGGAACGTCCGATCCCTACTATCTTAAATTTTAAAACGCATATAGCAAAAGAATCCATGTTTAACACACCACCGGTAATGCCTATTTACGCAAGTCTTCAGACATTGAAGCTTTATAAAGAATTAGGCGGTGTGAAAGTGCTGGAAAAGAAAAATATTGACAAAGCTGCTATCCTTTATGATGAAATAGATCGTAATAAATTGTTCAGAGGAACAGCTGCTGTAGAAGATCGTTCTATAATGAATGTTTGCTTTGTTATGAACGAAGAATACAAAGAGCTTGAAGCAGAATTTAACGCATTTGCATCGGCCGCCGGAATGGTAGGTATTAAAGGACATCGTTCTGTTGGAGGGTTCCGTGCTTCTATCTATAATGCTATGGATAAAAGCAGTGTGGAAGCTTTGATTCAAGTAATGAAAGATTTTGAAAAGAAACATTGAGTATGGCAAAGATATTAATCGCAACAGACAAGCCTTTCGCACCCGTAGCTGTTCAGGGAATACGGGAAATTGTTGAGAAGGAGGGATTTGAATTAGTACTGCTTGAGAAATATACGGAAAAAGCACAATTGCTGGATGCCGTTAAGAATGTTGATGCGATAATTATTCGTAGTGACATTATTGATCAGGAAGTGTTGAACGCGGCTAAACAACTTAAAATCGTAGTTCGTGCCGGAGCTGGATACGATAATGTTGATCTGGATGCTGCTACTGCTAATAATGTATGCGTAATGAACACGCCGGGACAGAATGCGAATGCTGTAGCCGAATTGGTGTTTGGTATGTTGCTTTATGGAATTCGTGGTTTCTTTAATGGAACAGCGGGTATTGAACTGAAAGATAAAAAACTGGGGATATTGGCTTATGGACACGTAGGACGTAATGTGGCTCGGGTTGGTAAGGGCTTTGGAATGGATCAATATGCTTATGACGCCTACGCATCGACAGTTACCATAGAAAATGACGGTGTAAAAGCATTGACTTCTGTTGAAGATTTGTTTAAGACCTGCCAGATTGTATCTTTGCATATCCCGGCAACGGCAGAAACAAAGAAATCGATCAATTTCGAATTGATGAATTCAATGCCTAAAGGAGCGATTGTTGTGAATACTGCCCGTAAAGAAGTTGTGGATGACGAAGGGTTACTGAAGATGTTTTCCGAGCGATCGGACTTTAAGTATTTTACAGATATTCAGCCTGGAAATCACGCGGAGCTATTGGCCGCTTATCCGGATCGCTATTTTGCGACTCCTAAAAAGATGGGTGCCCAAACTGCAGAAGCTAATATAAATGCCGGTCTTGCAGCAGCAAATCAAATTGTAGATTTCCTGAAAAATGGAAATGAGCAATACAAAGTGAATAAATAACAATTGTCTAACAAAATAACATGTAATGGCGGTAATAAAACCATTTAAAGGAATCAGACCACCTGTCGATTTGGTTGAGAAAGTAGCTTCTCGACCATACGATGTTTTGAATTCTGAAGAAGCTCGTGAAGAAGCGAAAGGAAACGAAAAGTCGTTGTATCGTATTATTAAACCGGAAATAGATTTTCCTGTAGGAACAGATGAGCACGATGCGGCTGTGTATGAAAAAGCCGTCGAAAACTTTAAACTGTTTCAGGAAAAAGGCTGGTTGGTGCAAGATCAAAAAGAAATGTACTATGTGTATGCTCAGACGATGAACGGGCGTACGCAATATGGCTTAGTTGTTTGTGCTTCAGTTGAAGATTATCTGAAAGGTAATATTAAGAAACATGAATTAACAAGGCGGGATAAAGAGGAAGACAGAATGAAGCATGTGCGCATCAATAACGCGAATGTCGAACCAGTTTTCTTTGCTTATCCGGATAATGCTGAGTTGGATGGTATTGTGAAAAAATATACCGATAAAGCTCCTGAATATGATTTTGTTGCTCCATTAGATGGTTTTGGTCATACCTTTTGGCCTATTGATAATGTGCAGGATATTCAGCGCATAACGGAACTGTTTGCAGCTATTCCTTCCTTGTACATTGCGGATGGGCATCATCGTTCAGCTGCCGCAGCTTTAGTAGGAGCAGAAAAGGCCAAACAAAATCCTGCCCATCGTGGGGATGAGGAATATAATTATTTCATGGCAGTATGTTTTCCGGCCAGTCAGCTTACAATCATCGATTATAATCGTGTAGTTAAAGACTTAAATGGACTTTCTGATGCGGAATTTCTGGCTAAGTTATCAGATAACTTCATCATTGAAGAAAAGGGAACGGATATTTACACACCGGCAGCATTGCATAATTTCTCTCTTTATCTATCCGGTAAGTGGTATTCTTTAACCGCAAAGCCGGGCACATACAATGATAATGACCCAATTGGCGTGTTGGATGTGACTATTTCTTCTAATCTTGTGTTGGATGAAATCTTAGGAATTAAGGATTTGCGTTCTGATAAACGTATAGATTTCGTTGGTGGAATACGCGGGTTAGGTGAGTTGAAACGTCGTGTGGATAATGGAGAGATGAAAGTCGCATTGGCACTTTATCCTGTTTCTATGAAACAATTGATTGATATCGCCGATACCGGTAACATTATGCCTCCGAAAACAACCTGGTTTGAGCCGAAGCTTCGCTCCGGGCTGGTTATTCATAGTTTAGACTAATTAATATTATATGGGGCAGGCTGAAAACCTGCCCTTTTTGTTGAAATAAAAACCGTAAACTATCAGATGAGTAAAATAAAGAATATCGTTTTTGATTTGGGAGGAGTGATTATTGATTTAGATCGAGATAGCTCGCTTAAGCGATTTAAGGAAATAGGTGTTGCTAATATAGAAGACTATCTGGACCCTTATGAGCAAAGAGGAATCTTTCTTGAGTTAGAAAACGGAGGTGTAGATATTGAAGAATTCCGGATTAAACTAAGTGAAATTGTAGAAAAACCTTTGACAACCGAGGAGGTTCAGTCTGGATGGTTGGGTTTTATAGAGGCTGTGCCACAGTATAAGCTGGATTATATACTGGAATTACGAAAAAACTATAATGTTTTTATTCTTAGTAATACGAATCCGGTCGTTATGGAATGGGCTAAAACTCCTGCTTTTTCCGAAGCCGGGCTTCCTGTTACCGATTATTGTGATAAATTTTATGCTTCATTCGAAATGAAAGTTACTAAGCCAAATCCCCGGATTTTCGATTTGATGATACAGGACTCCGGTATGCTTGCTTCCGAAACTCTGTTTGTCGATGATGGTAAACTAAATGTTGAAACAGGAGCAAAGCTGGGATTTTTAACTTACCAACCATTGAATAAAGAAGATTGGCGCAAACCAATAGATCAGATATTGCAAGGGAATGCTTAAACAAGTGTCACCTTTATCTCGCGCTCACGTAACATTTCGATAATATGCGTGGGCGCATTTTTATTTGTTATAATATGGTGAACTTTGTCGATGTCGCAAATCTTGCAAAAACCTCGTTTGCCGAATTTGGAGGAATCAGTCAGGATGATGATTTCTTGCGAAGCATCAATCATCTGCTGATTAATACGAGCTTCGTTCATGTTGCTGGTCGTCAGTCCGTAATCTAAATCTATGCCGTCAACGCCCAGGAAAAGTTTGTTGCATGAAAGGCTTTCAAGGATATTTTCAGCATAGTGCCCGATGATAGAAACTGAGTTCTTCCTCATAATACCACCAAGTTGGATTACTTCAATATTCGGATTGTAACAAAGCGTCAGCGAAACCTTGACGGAAGAAGTGATAACTGTTATCATTTCATCTATTGTGCTGATTGCGTCGGCAAATGACAATAGCGTGGTTCCGGATGCAATAATAATTTTGTCGTTCTCGTTTAATAGTTGAGCCGCTGCACGCGCGATACCTACTTTCTCTTCCTGATTTATTTTCTCCTTGTCGTCAATATGTCTGTCGGTGATGATCGCACTCATACTGCTTGCACTGCCGTGATTGCGGTAGAGCATTTTCCTTCCCTCAAGATGTTTTAAATCCTTTCGTATCGTCACTTCCGAAACCTCTAATGTTTCGCTTAGCTCCTGTACCTTTACGTGACCTTTATTTTTTATTTGTTCCAGTATATATTGGTGTCTTTCGGCAATACTTCGCATAGCGTTTGTGTTTTGTGTGTTTATGCAAATATACAAGATTCGCGTATATCAAAAGATTATAGGAGCTAAAAAAACTTATTTTGTTTCATATATGTTTCGATAAAGTTTCGAAAGCTTATATATTGTGTTATAAAAGTTTCGAAAAAGCTTTGATATATTTAAAACGTAATTATCTTTGCAATATATAAACCTGCGTAATAACAATTAATACAATAATTTGCTTGATGAAAAGAGAAGATCACATTAAGAAAATAGCCGATACTACAATTGGATGGGATATCCTTGTGGTTGGTGGAGGTGCTACCGGTATAGGGATAGCTTTGGATGCCGCTTCACGTGGATTCAAAGCTGTACTGTTGGAACAGTCCGACTTTACGAAAGCTACATCGAGTCGGAGTACTAAATTAGTGCATGGCGGAGTGCGTTATCTGGCGCAAGGAGACGTAGGTCTTGTTGTTGACGCGCTTCATGAAAGGGGATTTATGCGAAAAAATGCACCTCACCTTGTGAAGGATCAGCGATTTATTATCGGAACCTACCGTTGGTGGGAAAAGGCGTTTTATACGATTGGATTGACAATGTATGACATTCTGGCCGGACGAAGAAGTTTCGGTCGCTCATTGCCAATGCGAAAGAAAGAGGTTATAAGCGAAATACCCGGAATCTCGGAAAAAGGACTCAGGGGTGGGGTAGTTTACCATGACGGGCAATTTGATGATTCCCGTATGGGCATTAACCTACTTCAAACAGCTGTTGAGCATGGCGCTACAGTGGCAAACTATGTGAAAGTATCCGCTTTGACAAAGGATGCAAACGGACGGATATCCGGAGTTGAGGCTGTAGATGAACTTACCGGTCAGACGTATAAACTCCAGGCTCGTGCCGTGATAAACGCAACAGGTATATTTGTAGATGATCTCATGCAAATGGACGCGCCGGAAAAAGAAAAGATAGTACGTCCCAGTCAAGGAGTGCATTTGGTGGTGGACAAATCATTTCTGGGAGGCGACACAGCGATTATGATACCTAAAACAAGTGATGGGCGTGTAATGTTTGGTGTGCCCTGGCATGATAAGGTGGTTTTAGGAACTACAGATACACCGATGAATGAGTTTGTTCTCGAACCAAAGGCGTTGGAAGAGGAAGTAGAATTTATACTAAAAACCTCCGGACAATACCTGACCAAGCAACCAAAACGTGAAGATGTGCTTTCTGTATTCGCAGGACTTCGTCCGTTGGCTGCACCCAAAAAGACAACAGATGGTAAAAAAACGAAGGAAATATCCAGAAGTCATAAGATTGTTGTATCGCCCAGTGGATTAGTGACAATAACCGGAGGTAAATGGACTACCTACCGTGATATGGCGGAAGATGCGGTGAATCGTGCGATTACTGTATGTAACTTAACGAATGTGCCCTGCAAAACCGAAGATATCTTGATACATGGCTATCAGGAAAAGGTGGATCGTTCAAACTTCTCGTATGTTTATGGCAGTGATTATCCGAAAATCCGCGAAATAGAAAGTGAAACAGCAGAAAATTCGAAAAAACTACATCCTGCCTATGATTACACAGTGGCTGAAGTGATCTGGGCTGTGCGGCAAGAAATGGCAATGACGCTTGACGACGTGTTGTCTCGAAGACTTCGAATAACGTTTTTGGATGCCCGGGCTGCTATGAACATGGCTCCTAAAGTAGCTGCGATTATGATGACAGAAATGAAGATGAACGAAGAATGGAAGGACCGGCAAGTGGATGAGTTTGTTCATTTAGCGAAAAACTATTTGCTGGAACCCTGATTTTCTGGCAGGATATTTATACTTTTGATTTTTGGAATAATCTAATATTGAAAAACGCATGGAAAAATACATATTGGCATTTGATGCCGGGACAACCAGTTCCCGCGCTATTCTCTTTGATAGAAAAGGGGAAATCTGTTCTGTAGCCCAAAAAGAATTTACGCAATACTTTCCGCAAAGTGGTTGGGTGGAGCATGATCCACGTGAGATATGGTCTTCACAAGCTGCAGTTGCTGCTGAAGCAATTACTAAAATAGGCGTTAATGGTCTGAACATAGCCGGAATAGGAATAACCAACCAACGCGAAACCACAATCGTGTGGGATAAAGAAACAGGCGAGCCTGTGTATAATGCGATAGTTTGGCAAGACCGACGGACATCTGAATACTGTGATCAGTTGAAGAATGACGGACAATTGCAACTTATTAAGGATAAAACCGGACTAATAATCGATGCTTACTTTAGTGCCACAAAAGTAAAATGGATTTTGGACAATGTAGAAGGGGCAAGAGAAAAAGCAGAAGCCGGAAAATTAGTGTTCGGAACGGTAGATGCCTGGATTGTTTGGCAACTCACTCGCGGAGAGGTACATGTTACTGATGTATCCAATGCTTCACGTACGATGTTGTTTAATATTCACACATTGACATGGGATGACGAGTTGTTGGAATTATTTACGATTCCTAAATCCATGATGCCTAAAGTATGCGAATCAAGTGAGATTTACGGATATACCAAAACTACGATTTTTGCAACTAAAGTACCCATTGCCGGTATTGCCGGCGACCAACAAGCTGCTTTATTCGGTCAAATGTGTGTGGAACCGGGAATGGTGAAAAATACTTACGGTACCGGATGCTTTATTCTGATGAATACCGGAGAAAACAAAGTTGTATCGAAGAATAATTTAATTACAACGGTTGCCTGGAAACTGAATGGAAAAGTAAATTATGCGTTGGAGGGTAGCATATTTGTTGGAGGCGCAATCGTGCAATGGCTGAGAGACGGACTAAATATTATCAAATCGTCTGCCGAAATAGAAGAACTTGCCAAAACTGTAAAAGATAACGGAGGTGTGTTTTTTGTGCCCGCGCTAACCGGATTAGGAGCGCCTCATTGGGATCAGTACGCCAGAGGAACAATTGTTGGCATCTCTCGTGGAACAACTTCCGGACACATTGCCCGTGCCGCACTTGAAGGAATCGCTTACCAAACGATGGATGTAATCAATGCCATGATTCTTGACGCCGGAGTAGGGTTGAAGGAATTGCGCGTAGATGGTGGAGCTGCGAAAAATAATCTGTTAATGCAATTTCAGGCAGATATTCTGGGGCAAACGGTAATTCGTCCGCAAACAACAGAAACTACAGCCTTAGGAGCTGCTTATTTAGCCGGATTAGCGGTAGGCTTCTGGACAAGTCTGGATGAAATACGCGCGCAATGGCATGTCGATGTAACTTTCGAGCCGAATTCAAAAATTGATATGCATCTGGCAAAAAAACAATGGAACGAAGCTGTTCACCGTGCTCAATCATGGATTAAATAACCCTAAAACTTATACTATTGCATGGGACAAGATTTATTATTCGAATTTATTGGAACCGCAATTTTGGTACTGTTGGGAGACGGTGTAGTTGCCAATGTGATTTTAAAGGGAACAAAAGGGCATAATTCCGGTTGGGTTGTGATAACTATTGCCTGGGGATTGGCCGTGTTTGTAGCAGCTTTCATCTCCGCACCTTATTCCGGAGCTCACCTGAACCCCGCACTAACCGTTGGTTTGGCTTTAGCCGGACTGTTTGAAGGAAATATTATCGGTTATATCGTTGCCCAAATGATGGGAGGTATACTTGGTGCCTCGTTGGTTTACTTGTTTTATAAACCTCATTTTGATGCTGAAGAAGACAGTACTACCAAACTTGGCGTGTTCTGTACAATACCTGCGATTCGTAATTATACATACAACTTCATTTGTGAAGTAATTGGAACCTTCCTGCTTGTTTTTGGAATACTGTATGTGGCAGGAGCGGAAATATCCGGTCCTTATCCGGTGGCATTATTAATTGTGGCAATCGGTATGTCGCTGGGAGGTACAACCGGATACGCGATAAACCCGGCTCGAGACCTGGCTCCTCGCATTGCACATGCTATATTACCGATAAAAGGAAAAAGAGATAGCGATTGGACTTATTCCTGGGTGCCTGTGGTAGGGCCCTTTACCGGGGCTTTATTGGCAGGCGGATTATATTTATTAATATAGAGAAAAAGGCAATCCGGATTCCGGATTGCCTTTCTTATAATACGAACGTGAGTAGGATTAAAGCTTGTTTGCCGAACCTAATACGTTTTCGATTTTGTGTTTGTACAACTTCTTCATGTTGTCGCGAGCCGGACCTAAATATTTACGTGGGTCGAATTCAGCAGGCTTAGTTGCGAAAGTTTCGCGGATAGAAGCTGTCATAGCCAAACGGCTATCTGAGTCGATGTTGATTTTACATACCGCAGAAGCAGCTGCTCTACGTAATTGTTCTTCAGGGATACCGATAGCATCTTTCAATGCACCACCGTATTTGTTGATAGTATTAACCTCTTCCTCAGGAACTGAAGATGCACCGTGCAACACGATTGGGAAGCCCGGAAGTTCTTTTTCGCAACCTTCCAATACGTCGAAACGCAAGGGAGGAGGAACAAGAACACCTTTAGCATCACGTGTACATTGGTCCGGAGTAAACTTGTTAGCTCCGTGAGAAGTACCGATAGAAATAGCTAAAGAGTCGCAACCCGTTTTAGTAACGAAGTCAACCACTTCTTCAGGTTTAGTATATGTATGGTGCTCAGCAGAAACTTCATCTTCAACACCTGCAAGGATACCTAATTCACCCTCAACAGTTACATCGAATTGATGTGCGTATTCAACAACTTTCTTTGTCAGCGCTACGTTTTCGTCATAAGGCAGGTGAGATCCGTCAATCATAACAGAAGAGAATCCCATATCAATACAGCTCTTGCAAGTTTCAAAAGAATCACCGTGATCTAAGTGAAGCACGATTTGAGGATTTTTGCAGCCTAATTCTTTTGCGTACTCAACAGCACCCTCAGCCATATAGCGAAGAAGAGTCTGGTTTGCATACTGACGTGCACCTTTAGAAACCTGAAGGATTACCGGAGAATTAGTTTCAGCAGCAGCCTGGATAATTGCCTGAAGCTGTTCCATGTTGTTGAAGTTAAAAGCAGGGATCGCATATCCACCTTTAACTGCTTTTGCGAACATTTCCTTTGTGTTCACCAAGCCTAATTGTTTGTAACTTAGCATTGTTATATGTGTTATTACGTTATTGATTAAAAACTTGTACAAATATACAAATATTCGGTGTACTGTATGCTATTAAACATACTAAAATAACACAAAACTATATTACAAATGAAAAAATACTTCCCATTTCTTTGTTTCTTCATGATGAATGAATACCTTTGCAAGCCAATTTACCGGTTACCAGCTGAATAAACAGATTATAATTAAAAATAAGATAAAGCAATGAAACAAGGTATTCACCCTGACAACTATCGTGCGGTAGCATTCAAAGATATGTCAAACGACGATGTATTCATCACGCGTTCAACAATCAACGCAAAAGAAACTATTGAAATTGATGGCGTTACATATCCATTAATCAAAATAGAAATTTCAAATACTTCTCACCCGTTCTATACTGGTAAATCTAAACTGGTGGATACTGCAGGACGTGTTGATAAGTTCATGAGTCGCTACGGTAACCGTAACAAGAAATAAGGATTCCTCTTAAGGAAAACTGAAAAACACAAAAAGGCTGTTCGAAATTATCGGACAGCCTTTTTTGTATCCTGTCGGTACGCTATTTTCTACACATTACTATACGTTTAAAAAGATATCCTTTATTTTTAAAAAGATATCCTTTATTTTTCGAAAAATAACCTTTATGTATTTGGCTTTGAATTTCAACGGCTGCAAAAATGCTGTTTTTTAGGAAAAACACAGGCGGATTAGTCCCGGATATCATTGGATTTATTAAATTTGAAAATAAACACAGACAAATAGCTTAGTTGCGTTTTCTAATTAAAAAAATAAACCATGATCTATCAATTTAAAATTCAAATTAAAGGAATAAAAAAGCCACCCGTTTGGCGTCGTGTAGCAGTCCCTTCAACCTTTACCTTTGAGCGTTTTCACGATGTGATTCAACTATCATTCGGTTGGTTAAACTACCATCTGTACCGCTTTGAACCCAAACCCATGGATCGCGGATTAGTAATCTCCATACCATCAGAAGACGACTGGGAGCCGGTAAAACACGCAAGAAAAATCAAACTAAAAGACATCTTCAATTCAGAAGGACAAACCTATATGTACATCTACGACTATGGCGATAACTGGGAACACGAAATCAAGCTCGAAGCCATATTGCCGGAAAACGCCCTCAAAGCCGTCTGCCTGGCCGGAAAAGGCAGTTGCCCCCCCGAAGACTGTGGAGGAGCCCCCATATACGAAGAAATAAAAAGAATACTACGAGAAACCCCCGAAACCCCCACCGCCGCACACTACAGAGACTGGCTCGAACTCGCCCCAGACGAAACCTGGGAAGAACTCTGGCCCTTTAATGCCAACGAAGTAAATGAGGAATTGAGATTGTTGTGAGTTGTGGAAAAAGAAAAGCGACATATAAAATATGCCGCCTCTAATGTTTTCACAACGGAATAATCCTTATTGTGATTTGCTTCAAATTGTAGGTGCAAATATAATAAAAAAATGAATTTAATCAATATAATGAAAAAAAATGAGAACTATTTTGGGATTAGATCTTGGAGTATCATCAATAGGATGGGCTCTTGTCAGAGAGGGAGATAATGAAAATGAAACGTCATCAATTATCAAATTGGGTGTACGTGTGAATCCGTTGACTGTTGATGAGACCTCTAATTTCGAACGCGGGAAGAGTATTACAACAAATGCGGATAGGACTCTTAAAAGGAGTATGCGTAGAAATTTGCAACGTTATAAATTAAGGAGAAACAACCTGATAGAAATACTAAAGAGGAACGGCTTTATTTCTGAAGACTCCATATTGTCAGAGACAGGAAACAAAACTACTTTTGAAACACATCATTTAAGAGCAAAAGCAGTCACCGAAAGAGTAACCTTGGATCAGCTTGCTCGTGTATTATTAATGATTAATAAAAAGAGAGGTTATAAAAGTAGTAGAAAGTCTAAATCTCAAGATGAAGGACAGTTAATAGATGGTCTTGAAGTAGCAAAAAGGTTATATGAGGACAATCTAACTCCGGGGCAGCTAATTTATCTGTTCTTGAAAGAAGGGAAAAAAAATATTCCTGATTTTTATCGTTCAGATCTACAGATTGAGTTTGATAAGGTATGGAATTTTCAAAGTCAGTTTTATCCGGAAATTTTGACTGACGATTTAAAGACAAAATCAGAAGGGAAAAGCAAACTAAATACCGCGAAACTATTCCTTGCATTACACGGTGTTTATACAGCAGAAAATAAGAATAAAGATAAACGCTTGCAAGCAGCTAAGTGGCGTGTGGACGGCTTGAAAAAACAATTGACTGTTGAGGAAGTTGCTTTTGTTATTAGTGAAATTAACGGAGAAATTAGTAACTCAAGCGGTTATCTAGGTGATATTAGTGATAGAAGTAAAGAACTGTTCTTTCACAAACAGACTGTAGGGCAATTTTTAATGATGCAACTGAAAAATAATCCTAATACTTCTCTTAAAAATAAAGTGTTTTATCGTCAGGATTATTTGAATGAATTTGAAGCGATTTGGGAAAATCAAGCGAAGTATCATGATGTGTTAACACCTGAACTAAAACAAGAAATTCGTGATGTTGTTATTTTTTATCAACGCAGATTAAAGAGCCAGAAAGGATTGATCAGTTTTTGTGAGTTTGAAAGTAAAGAAATTGAAATAATTGTAGACGGTAAAAAGAAGATAAAGAAAAATGGATTTAGAGTATGCCCTAAGTCTTCGCCAATTTTTCAAGAGTTTAAAATATGGCAGATATTAAATGATATTGTTGTTAAGAATGAAGGAGGTGGTTTTGAGAAACGTTTCCTAACTCAAGAAGAAAAGGAAACTTTATTTAAAGAGCTGAATATAAAAAAAGAAATGAAAGCTTCTGAGGTCATAAAACTTCTTTTTAAGAAAACCTCAAAAATTGAATTGAATATTGATAGAATTGAAGGAAACCGCACACAAGCTGCTTTATTTGAGGTTTATCAGGATATAATAGAATTGAGTGGGCATGGGAAATATGTTTTTCAAAAAATGAATTCCTCAGAGGTGTTAGAATTAGTAAGCTCTGTTTTTTGTGCTTTAGGTTATAATGTTGGACTACTTAATTTTGACTCAACTTTAGAGGGCAGTAGCATTGAAAAACAACCTTTGTTTCAGTTGTGGCATCTTTTATATTCTTTTGAAGGTGATAAATCAAATACAGGAAATGAAAAACTAATTCAAAAAATTACTGATCTGTTTGGGTTTGAAAAATCCTTTTCAACTTTGTTTGCAAAAATTACTTTTCAGAATGATTATGGGAGTCTAAGCGCAAAAGCAATAAGACGAATATTACCTTATTTAAGAGAAGGAATGAAATACAGTGATGCTTGTTTCAAAGCGGGCTATCAGCATTCGGCTAAATCGATGACTGTTGAAGAGAAAGAGCAGAAGCAGTATAAAGAACGATTGGAAAATTTTTCGAAGAACAGTTTGCGTAATCCAGTAGTCGAAAAGATATTGAATCAAATGATAAATGTGATCAATTTAATTATTGATACTTATGGTAAGCCTGACGAAATACGGATAGAACTAGCGAGAGAGCTAAGGAAGAATGCAAAGCAGCGTGCGTTAATGACTCAAAATATAAATCAGACAGCTATAAACAATGAAGAGGTCAAAAATATATTGAAAAATAAGTTTGGACTATCTCATATTAGTCGTAATGATATTATTCGCTATAAATTATATGAAGAGCTAAAACATAATGGTTACCATACACTCTATTCTAAAACTTATATTTCTCCGGAAAAATTGTTTTCAAAAGAATTTGACATAGAACATATTATTCCTCAATCGCGATTATTTGATGATTCTTTTTCAAATAAAACGTTAGAGTTAAGTAGTATAAATCGTGAAAAAGGAAATGATACAGCATGGGATTATATATTTAAGAAGAAAGGAGACGAAGGTGTTGAAGATTATGAACAACGGCTGGATTCACTGTTTAAACAGAGTGCGATTTCAAAGGCAAAATATGTGAAGCTTAAAATTAAAGGAGATGCTATTCCTGATGGGTTTATAAATCGAGACTTGAATGATACGCAATATATAGCCAAAAAAGCAAAAGAAATATTAGAAGAACTGGTTAAAAATGTAGTTTCGACTACGGGTGCCATAACAGATAGATTGCGTGAGGATTGGCAGCTTGTAGATGTGATGAAAGAGCTGAACTGGGATAAGTATGATAAATTAGGGTTAACGGAGGTTTTTGAGAATAGAGACGGTCATATTGTAAAACGTATTACGGATTGGACAAAGCGTAATGATCATAGGCATCATGCGATGGATGCTTTAACAGTTGCTTTTACGAAACATGTTTATATTCAGTATCTCAATAATTTGAATTCAAGAATTGATAAGACAAGTGATATCTATGGTATAGAGCAAAAATATTTGTCAAGAGATAGTAAGAACAAGTTGAAATTTAAACCTCCCATGCAATTGCATGAATTTCGAAAAGAAGCCAGAATGCATTTGGAAAATCTTTTTGTTTCAATTAAAGCAAAGAATAAAGTTGCTACAACTAATGTAAATACGATTGATAAAAAAGAGGGAGTGAGTAAAAAGAAACAGCTTACTCCAAGAGGTCAGCTTCATAATGAAACAATTTATGGCCGTATTCAGCAGTATGTCACAAAAACAGAAAAAGTCGGCGCCTCTTTTGATGAGATTAAAATAGCGAAGGTCGTACCTGAATGTCATAAAAAGGCTTTACTTAAGCGGTTAGCTTTATTTGATAATGATCCCCGAAAAGCATTTTCAGGAAAGAATTCGATATCAAAATCTCCTTTGTTTTTAGATGAAAATCATACGGAAATGCTGCCGGAAAAGGTTAAGTTAGTCAATTTAGAATATATCTATACCATTCGGAAAGAAATAGCCCCGGATTTGAAATTGGATAAAGTGATTGATCATAAAATTAGAAAAATTCTACAAGCAAGATTAAATGAATTTGGAGGAGATAATAAGAAGGCGTTTTCAAACTTAGAGGAAAATCCAATTTGGTTAAATGAAAAAAAAGGAATTTGTATTAAACGAGTTACTATTCGAGGTGTAAGTAATGCGAATGCTTTGCATGATAAAAAAGATAAAGACGGTAGATTTATTTTAGATAAAGAAGGACGGAAGATTCCTGTGGACTTTGTTAATACAGGAAATAATCATCATGTAGCCATCTATAAAGATAAGGCTGGGAATTTGCAAGAAACTGTAGTTTCTTTTTTTGAGGCAACAATGCGTGCAACCCTTCATCAACCGATTATTGATAAATCTTATAACGCAAGTGAAGGTTGGGAGTTTCTGTTTACAATGAAGCAAAATGAGTATTTTGTTTTTCCGAATCCGCATACTGGCTTTGATCCGAATGAAATAGATTTAAAGAATCCTGATAATTATTCAACAATCAGCCCTAATTTGTTTAGGGTACAAAAAATTGCAACAAGAGATTATTTTTTCAGACATCATTTGGAAACTAATGTTGATGATAATAATGCTTTGAAAGGAATTACCTGGTTGAGAATAGGACTTGGTGGTCTTACTGATATTGTGAAAGTAAGAGTAAATCATATTGGACAGATTGTTAATATTGAACAGGATTGAGGCTTGATTTATTATTTAAAAAAAAGAGGAGGAATTAAGTATTCCTCCTCTCAAAATAAAAAAAGCAAATCACAACTAAACTCAATATTTATTGTATTGAATTTATTTTGTTAAAATCTAATTTTGGAGGTGATAGCTTTTTTATGAAAAAGCTATCATGTATAAATAAATACCCTCCAAATAATAATTAAAAAATTGATAAGCATTCATCTGCAAAGATAAATTTATTTTGAACATTTATTGAGTTTAGAGTCATTTTATTTTGTTTTGGTGTTAAATTATGATAAAGAAAACATTGTATTTTGGTAATCCGGCCTATTTGAGTCTCCGTAATGAACAACTTATTATTAAGTTGCCGGAAATTGAAAAAAATGATTCGTTGCCAGATCATTTCAAAAAGGTTAGTGAGGCATCTTTTCCTATTGAAGATTTAGGTGTTGTTATGCTTGATCATAAACAAATAACGTTAACTCATGGATTAATAGAAAAGTTGTTGGCAAATAATGTTGCCCTATTAACTTGTGATAGTACCAGAATGCCTGTTGGTATGATGTTACCTCTTTCAAAGAATACTTTACAAAGTGAGAGATTTGCATCACAAATAAATGCCTCTGATCCATTGAAAAAAAACCTATGGCAACAAACAATCAAGGCTAAAATAACAAATCAAGCCAGAGTCTTGAAAAAACATAGAACGTGTAATATTCGTAATATGTTGTATTGGGCAGGGGAGGTGAAGAGTGGAGATGCTGATAATCATGAAGCACGTTCTGCTGCATATTATTGGAAGGAAGCCTTTCCTATGATTGATAACTTTACAAGAGGAAGAGATTGTGATCCCCCCAATAATTTATTAAATTATGGGTATGCGGTTTTGAGAGCAGTTATTGCACGTTCGTTGGTAGGTAGTGGTTTGTTGCCTACATTAGGAATTCATCACCATAATCGCTATAACGCTTATTGTTTGGCCGATGATATAATGGAGCCGTATCGCCCGTTTGTTGATGACCTTGTATTTTCAATAGTAAAGAGTGGCGAAAATTATTCAGAATTAACAACTTCAGTAAAAGCAAAACTTCTTGCAATTCCAACAATAGATGTGATGATAGAAAAACGACGTAGTCCATTAATGGTTGCAGCAGGACAAACAGCCGCCTCACTAAACTTATGTTTTGAAGGTAAATTACGCCGGATAAAGTACCCTGAATTGTTATAAAGTATGAGACAGAGTCGGTTTAATCAATATCGTATTATGTGGGTTATAGTATTATTTGATCTACCTACTGAAACTAAAAAGGATAGAAAAGCTTATTCGGTATTTAGAAATAAACTACAGAAAGACGGTTTTACTATGTTTCAGTTTTCTACTTATATACGCCATTGCATGAGCGTAGAAAATGCTAATGTACATATAAAGCGTGTAAAGAAATTTTTACCAGAAAAGGGGCATGTTGGAATTTTATGTATAACCGACAAGCAGTTTGGTATGATGGAGCTATTTTATGGAAAAAGTCCTGAATTTAAAGATACCGGAGCCCAGCAACTTGAATTATTTTAGAAACCCCAAATCTTAACACGTCTCAAGATTTAAGGTTTCTAAATAATAAAAAATCAAATGCAAACAACCTTTGTAATACGTTGATATATACGTTATTACTGTGTGGTATACTGTAATCAATGAACTAAGGTACAATTTTGAAAGCAAATCACAACTGAAAGCCCTTTACCTTCTACAACGTCAAACTGTAATCAATGAACTAAGGTACAATTTTGAAAGCAAATCACAACTATAAACGTATCCATCATCTTCTATCACATACTGTAATCAATGAACTAAGGTACAATTTTGAAAGCAAATCACAACTGAAGTATTCTGTTGATAAAAAGTACTCAAACTGTAATCAATGAACTAAGGTACAATTTTGAAAGCAAATCACAACTCTATCCATCCAATATGTTAATTGATAGCGACTGTAATCAATGAACTAAGGTACAATTTTGAAAGCAAATCACAACATACACAACCGGCATCACGACATTATCCTTACTGTAATCAATGAACTAAGGTACAATTTTGAAAGCAAATCACAACTGGCAGACTTAAGAGAATCAGGCGGTATCGACTGTAATCAATGAACTAAGGTACAATTTTGAAAGCAAATCACAACGCCATCCCACCAATAATCAGGAACGTCCGTACTGTAATCAATGAACTAAGGTACAATTTTGAAAGCAAATCACAACAGCAACGGAATGATAGTTGTACCCCTCATAACTGTAATCAATGAACTAAGGTACAATTTTGAAAGCAAATCACAACCTCCCTGAACCTTGAAAAAAAATGCGGAGGACTGTAATCAATGAACTAAGGTACAATTTTGAAAGCAAATCACAACTATCCCCGTTAATAGCGGACAGCATAAGTTACTGTAATCAATGAACTAAGGTACAATTTTGAAAGCAAATCACAACATATCACGGAAAAAGGAAATGGCTGGTTTACTGTAATCAATGAACTAAGGTACAATTTTGAAAGCAAATCACAACTCTTGTTGACGTGCTTCATTGCCGATTTCCACTGTAATCAATGAACTAAGGTACAATTTTGAAAGCAAATCACAACTTCCTTGCGGACATACCAATAGCTTAGGCACTGTAATCAATGAACTAAGGTACAATTTTGAAAGCAAATCACAACCCGCCGTACGCCTTACGATTCGCTAAAAGAACTGTAATCAATGAACTAAGGTACAATTTTGAAAGCAAATCACAACCTGTTTCTTCGTGGTTTATGTAAAAGCCCAACTGTAATCAATGAACTAAGGTACAATTTTGAAAGCAAATCACAACCTATCAGGTACAATGAGAATGACAGATCGGACTGTAATCAATGAACTAAGGTACAATTTTGAAAGCAAATCACAACTATTATCTTTCTTGCCAACAATGTCAATAGACTGTAATCAATGAACTAAGGTACAATTTTGAAAGCAAATCACAACCCGCCGTACGCCTTACGATTCGCTAAAAGAACTGTAATCAATGAACTAAGGTACAATTTTGAAAGCAAATCACAACCTGTTTCTTCGTGGTTTATGTAAAAGCCCAACTGTAATCAATGAACTAAGGTACAATTTTGAAAGCAAATCACAACCTATCAGGTACAATGAGAATGACAGATCGGACTGTAATCAATGAACTAAGGTACAATTTTGAAAGCAAATCACAACGGAATCCATATCTGTTAGTAAATCGTGGAAACTGTAATCAATGAACTAAGGTACAATTTTGAAAGCAAATCACAACTTGTAGCTGAAATGTTCGGCTTTGAACCTACTGTAATCAATGAACTAAGGTACAATTTTGAAAGCAAATCACAACCTATCAGGTACAATGAGAATGACAGATCGGACTGTAATCAATGAACTAAGGTACAATTTTGAAAGCAAATCACAACTTGTAGCTGAAATGTTCGGCTTTGAACCTACTGTAATCAATGAACTAAGGTACAATTTTGAAAGCAAATCACAACAAATGGATGTGCCTTTGGAATTTAAGGACAACTGTAATCAATGAACTAAGGTACAATTTTGAAAGCAAATCACAACAACTTGGTTATACAATCATTATAATAAGCACTGTAATCAATGAACTAAGGTACAATTTTGAAAGCAAATCACAACTTTAAGAGAACGGTATGGTAAGCCTATTCGACTGTAATCAATGAATTAAGGTACAATTTTGAAAGCAAATCACAACACGTTGTTACGGATTATATTACGTGTGCGGACTGTAATCAATGAACTAAGGTAAGCATTCGGCGTCCTCCGTCTTTTTCTTAGCTTTACTTGGTTCTATCTTTGCCCAAAAAAGATTATGTGGAATCTCAAAGAATTTGAAGTTGTCTATTCGCATTATAAGTCCAGCGGTCTCCGTGTCAAAGACTTTTGTCATAACGAGTGCATTTCTTTATCCCGTTTTTTCTATTGGCAGAAGAAGCTGAAGTCCTATGGCAGAGAATTGCCTTCCCCTTCCGGTTTCGTTCCGTTGATGTTGAATTCTTCAGGTTCTCCGGCAAAGAGTTCTTCTGATTATTCGGATGTTTCATATCATCAATCAAAAACCGAGTCTGTTTGCGAGGTGGTCTATCCTAATGGAATAAAACTCCGTTTACCTTTAGATACGGATATCCGACAGTTGGAACAGCTTATCCTCTTATTTCGTTAAGCCATGTTTAATCTGAATGAATCCATCCGCTATTGGTTGTATCCTTTCCCGACCGATATGCGTAAAAGCTTTTATACCTTGAGCGGGATAGTGACCGATCAGATGGGCTGCAATATCCGGAGCGGTGATGCCTTTATCTTTATCAACCGACCTTGCACCTCAATGAAAGTATTACACATGGAAACCGGCGGATTGGTTATCTATCATTTGCGGCTTGAAGAGGGCACTTTCAAGCTTCCTGCTTTTGATCAAGAGAGCCGTTCTCACCGGAGTTCCTGGAAAAATCTGATGCTTATGATACAAGGCATTGATGCGCAAACCTGCAAACACCAAAAACGCTGGAAAGGCTGATAAATAAAGGGTGTTAACCCACTTTTTTCTTGTCTGAATCGTTGAAGCTCCGTATCTTTACTCTTGTAATAAAGCGGGGATAGATGCAGGAAAACAACGAAAATACGGATGAACTTTTGCTGGTGCTTTTGGATAAATGCGACCGTCAGTATCAGGAGATACAACGCCTGAAAAGCAAACTGAAAGACCGTACGGATGTAGATGCCCTGCAGAGCTCTTATGAACAAACCATCTCCCTTCAGAAGGAAAAGATACTTTCTCTGGAAAGCCAGGTAGCTTACCTGAACCGCCGTTTGTGGGGTAAGACCAGTGAACGCTTTATTAAGGAAGATCCCCGCCAACGTCGCATTGACTTTGAGGGGATGGATGTTCTGCCCGAAGAAAAGGAACTGGTAGAGAAAGCAGCCCAAGAGCTTGCCGCTTCCAAAGAACGACGCACGCGTGAGCGGGTAAAAGAAAAACCCGTCCGCAAACCCTTGCCGGAAGATCTACCCCGCAAAGAAGAACATGTTTACCCTGCAGTTGATAATCTGGACGATAATACCGTTTGGAGCGAATTGGACCCGGAGGTGACCGAAGTGTTGGAGTATGAACCGGGCAAGTGTTATGTTCGTCGGATTATCCGCCACAAATATGCGCTCAAAGATAAACAACAGGAAGTGGCAAGTCCAATCGTAACGGCTCCGCTTCCAGTTGCTTACCAACCTCTCTCACGCAGTTATGCCGGAGCTTCTCTTTTAGCGGAACTGTTGATCGGTAAATATGTGAATCATCTTCCTTTTTACCGGCAGATACAGATGCTCAAACAGATGGGGGTCAATCTTCCTCCTCCCACGGTCAACGGTTGGTTCCGAGACACCGCGGATTTACTCCGCCCCCTGTACTATCGGCTCAAAGAATTAGTCCTTGCTACCGATTATATACAGGTAGATGAAACCACGCTTCCCATCGTACAGGAAGAGAAGCATAAAACCATCAAGGGATACATCTGGATGGTGCGTTCTGTCATGGACTCACTCGTATTCTTTCATTACGATCAGGGTTCCAGGGCACAGAAAGTGGTATTGCCATTACTCAAAGACTTCCGGGGAGCTTTGCAAACGGACGGCTATGAAGTATACAAGGTCTACGAAGACAAGCAGGGTGTTCTTCCTCTTGGTTGTTGGGCGCATGCCAGACGGAAGTTTGAAGAGGCTTTGAAAGAAGATAAAACCAGAGCAGAATATGCCTTGGAGCAGATAGGTCTGCTCTATGAGGTGGAACGGGAAGCTGATTACCGGAATCTCACGTATGAAGAGCGGGCCCAAATGCGCGAACGTCTTGCGTATCCTATCTTGGTGGTCTTTGAGAAATGGTTGGTAAATGAATACCCTAAAGTCTTGCCCAAAGGTCGGATTGGGAAAGCGATCAAATACACTTACGGGATTTATCACCGTCTGACCCGTTATCATCTGGACGGCCGATATCGCATGGATAATAATCTGGCCGAAAACAGCATCCGTCCCCTGGCTTTGGGGCGAAAGAACTATCTCTTTTGTGGAAATCACGATGCGGCGGAAGATGCCGCAGTGCTGTACTCTCTACTGGGCTGTTGTAAAGCGGTTGATGCTAACTTCCGGGACTGGATGCTCTATGTATTGAGTCACATCCATGACTACGATACCGATTATACGAAAGATTTGGCAGAACTGTTACCACACAAGTGGATGCAAAAAAACTCCAAAGAAAAATCCAAGAAAATCTGAAACGACTCCGAATGTTTTCGTAGTTTTTGAAAGTTACTTCTCTATAACTGAAAATCGTTTGCTATCAATACGGGGGACACCGAATGCTTACGAACTAAGGTACAATTTTGAAAGCAAATCACAACCTTCACGGCTTGGTCCTTCATACGGTAGTCACTGTAATCAATGAACTAAGGTACAATTTTGAAAGCAAATCACAACAGTTGCCTCATCGTACTTGATTGGAGTGCACTGTAATCAATGAACTAAGGTACAATTTTGAAAGCAAATCACAACTTAGCCGCAAGGATATAATCATAACTTCGAACTGTAATCAATGAACTAAGGTACAATTTTGAAAGCAAATCACAACTGAATTTATAGGTTCAGATACTGTTCCGAAACTGTAATCAATGAACTAAGGTACAATTTTGAAAGCAAATCACAACCGTGAGCGCCTTTTCCAAGGAGGGTATACGCACTGTAATCAATGAACTAAGGTACAATTTTGAAAGCAAATCACAACTACTGTTAAAATATAACTGCTGTGTTCCTACTGTAATCAATGAACTAAGGTACAATTTTGAAAGCAAATCACAACGATACTCCAACCACTCCCTGAATACCGCTTACTGTAATCAATGAACTAAGGTACAATTTTGAAAGCAAATCACAACCACGCCCCCGTACCTTGCGATACGTCAATTACTGTAATCAATGAACTAAGGTACAATTTTGAAAGCAAATCACAACTTCTGACGCTATTAAAAAAGCGGAAGTTGACTGTAATCAATGAACTAAGGTACAATTTTGAAAGCAAATCACAACACCTATATGTAAATTTCCGAACCGCAGTTGACTGTAATCAATGAACTAAGGTACAATTTTGAAAGCAAATCACAACACCTATATGTAAATTTCCGAACCGCAGTTGACTGTAATCAATGAACTAAGGTACAATTTTGAAAGCAAATCACAACTGGTAAGTCACGGCTTCCCTAAACTACCCACTGTAATCAATGAACTAAGGTACAATTTTGAAAGCAAATCACAACGCATCCACTGTTTAGGTTACCACTGTTTCGTTAACATTCGGTGTGCTCCGTTTTGTTTACATTTGATTCTTTTATATAGTTGTTTGGGTGTAATTCTGGCTTTTCTTACGAGTAGTCTGTGTCATCGTTAGGGGTATGACTGCGCACGTATATCATTCAATACGGGAATTACATACTATTGATTGAAACTTTACCGTTTGATAATCCGGATGCTCCGGATTATTTACTCGATCAACGTCAAGCTCGATATTAGTTTATGTCTTAATTTTATGCTTCTAAGTCAATAAGTTTTCCTTCTTTGTTGTATGCCAGATCAACTCCATGTTCATCATCCCATTCGCAATCACAGTGTAAAATAAGTTGCATTTCATCTGTATTCCCAATTCGTTCCACGTACAGATCTTTTAAATATATGTAGTTCCAAATTTCACTTTCAACAGCTAAATGAGCAAGTGTATGATGCATCTCATTCTCTTCGTCCCAAACATCTGATATAAAGTTTATACAGTCTTGGTGGAGCAAATGGGTAAGTTCATCGATTCTGTCTTGATTGGTTTTTGCCAAAAAGATTTGTAACAAGCTATCAGCCTCTGCCATGAAATTAGCATCCAAAGCAGGGGTGTAATTGGCAAAAGTGATCGGAACATTCTGCTTATTCCAATAAGGAATTTCAACCGCTTTCAACGTCCACCAATCGTCAAACTCTCCTTTAGGTATAACTCCTAAAACTGCTGAGGTAATTTCTGTTTCTTTGCTCACCACCTTCTGTTTAACCTTGATTTCATCGCAAAGGCTTTTGAAGACTGTATCACGCTCTTCTTCTGTTTTTATACCGTAGAGAAGTTTGCGTCCCAGTTCATTTTTATTAGTTACTATGTCTCCAACCTCATCACTGGTTATCGTAATCTGGCTATACCCATCTCTTGGCTTTATGCTCAACTGGGTATACGTGTAGTGAGGCAAAAAGTAGCAACAATGGCCCGAAGGAAAATGATAAAGCAAACCATATCTAAACTCCGTTTCGGTGTCAGGTTCTCGTTGCAGCACGGGATGATACTTGCGGATAATCCAGAAGGATTCCTCTGCTTCATCCCACGCACAAAGAGGATAATTTTGTAGGAGCTGTTCTACTTCTTTCTTTTTGTTTGCCAGTATGTTAGATTCTGATCTTTCGATCTCCCAGCCGGTTAATGATGTGTACATTTGTCGTAATTTATTGGATGATTGTACGATGAGTTGCTTGTTGTTTTTGAAGTACAAGATGAACTCTTCAACTTTATGGTCGCAAAAATAAGTTTATTCTATCAGAAACCTTTGCTGTGTGGATAGAAAAAATAGTCAATATTGCTTTTCCGAAGGTAGCGAGTAAGGTTCAAACTGGTCAAAATCATTGGATGATCACTCTAATGGAAAATATGGATTATCGGAGAAATGCCGGGAGAGCAATGAAACGGATGAGAGATAGGGGTATGTAAAGAAGGTGTAGGTGAGTACACCTTCTGAAGGTTTTTTTAGTGAAATCTGTTTGTTACACAGACGCTCAAGTCTGCTTTTCCATTGATGGCTTCCACGAATGTTTTAAAGTGGGCCGTTTCGTTGTGTGTGTTGATGGCGTCTTGAGATTTCCATACTTCGATAAATGCGTAGGTCAGCGGGGTGTTTGATTTTCCTAATTCGTAATAAACACATCCTTCTTCCGCGCGGGAACCGGCTACTACTGCTGCAACAAGCGTTCCCTTTCGGAAGATAGTCCTTTGCCGGTTAATATGCGCAAAATAAGGGTAGAACATCGTGTGGTAAGTGGAATCCATGATATCTATGTCTGTTTATTTGACGAGATCGATTTTGGTCGTATTTTCAATTGTTGTCCGGCAAGTCGTTCCGTGATGAAAGATATTGTGATGGCCAGATTATCGCAGCCTTGCAGTAAACGCACCTCTGTGGAAATGCAGGAAAGAGACTATGGAATAAAAATACCATTGGAAAAAGTCTATCGAATGATGGATGTTTTGACAGATGCTCGTATAAAACAACTTCAACAGTTAAGCTGGAATCATTCCCGGTCACTTCTGACTAAAGAAGTCAAGATCATGTTTTATGATTGTACTGCCCCGTATTTTGAAAGTTTTACGGAGGATGAATTCCAAAGCTTCGGTTACAGTAAAGATCATAAATTCAATCAGGGATAAGTGTTATTGGCCTTGATGGTAACCGAATAGGGGTTTTCGGTCGGTTAGGACGTTTTCCCAGGAAATATGTATGAAGGTGACACTTGTCTGCAGATGAGGTATTGAGTCAAAATCACGGTCTCTGGCAAGTGGAAGAATCGTTCCGGCTGCAAACATGATTTACGTGTATGCCCTGTCTTTCACTGGTCATCTGATAGAATAAAAGCTCATTTAGCTATATGTTTTGCCGCCTTTTCTTTGATTCGCTTCCTTCAATATCGTATTCTAAAAGAAAAACAGGAAGGTTATTCGACCGACAGGATACGACAGGAACTTTTCCGTGTACAAGAAAGCATAGTTTGTCATACGACTACCGATGATCACTATGTGATACCCTCCAAACCCAGTACTGAAGCCAATTTAATCTATGAAACCATGCAGATGAAGCGACACACTGTGCCCTTTAAATTAGAGAGGAAGAAATAAATGTAGTGTCTAAGCGAAAATGAATATCGCTGAAAATCATGTATTTAAGAAAATTAACCTTCAAAGTCAGGTGTCTTGAAATATATGCGGTGACTATTTAAATAATTCAAAGAAATGAACTCAAGTCCGTTGACTCGATTTCCCCATAATGACTATCTAATTTTCAAAGAATTCAAAGAATAATTGTGTTTTTCAGTGGACACTAATGACTTAAAAATGGAAGAACTGCTTTACTTTATTATTTGGTAAAGCAGTTTTTTCCCTTTTTGATTTTTACGATGTAGTCTTATTCTATTAATGCGAAGCAGCACCAGAGAATAGGAGCTTGTCCATGATAGTCTCCTGCCTTTCTGGGGCGGTCGTAATAATACTGACGATCATTTTTCTTGTTTGTCCCAACACAAACTTCTGTAACATCTCCATTCTCATCTATATAAGGAATTAGTCCCATCCATGCGTCGCGTGCCACCTTAGAATATTCTTCCTTATTGAGCCAGCCCAATTTTACTCCTGTGATCATAGCATAAGCAAACATTGCTGTACCTGATGTTTCAGGCCAAAAAGTCGGCTCATCAATTAACTGATTCCACATCCCAGTAGGCATTTGATATTCTTTTAGGCTTTTCATCATTAGTAAATATCCCTTAAGAATACGTTCACGATCCGGGTTGTCTTCCGGTAAATAACGGAGCAGTTCTGTCATACCTGCTGCCATCCAACCGTTTCCGCGTGCCCAGTAAAAGGGGACATCCGGCGCATGATAAAATAATCCGTTTTGCATCTGTAATTCATCTAGATACATGACCATTTCACGAGCTGCACGATCGATATACTTTCTGTTACCTGTGACTTTGTATGCTTGGGATTGTATAATGGTAATCATAAACATATCATCGATCCATAAACGGGTTTGCCATGAAAATCCTTTGTTTTCCCAGTCTTTTTCTTCAATACTGCAACTGTCAGGCGCTTGCCATTGTGTGTCTGCATATTTTAAACCCAGATCAAGACAACGTTTGTCTCCATTTATTTGATATAGTTCAAGAGGAAGGCTGCCGAACATATTTAAATCCACGTGATTCATTGGGGGAAGATAGCCTTGTTCGGTAGAGAAAAAGGGTTCAAACTTATCTTGTAATTGCTCACTCAACTCTTTATTGTTACTGACGGTGGCAAACTTTAATGCTCCGTACCATGAGCATACTTGGGCATAATGAATCCATGTGTTTTTGTGGAGCATGTGTTCGCTTGTTACAAAATGCGCTCCTAATTTAGTCCCTATTTCCACAGGAGTATAACCTTCCGGGAAATTGGTGAGATCTGTACTTTCTTTTTGAGCACAGCTGTTTAATGCGATGAAAATTAGTAATGCTAAAATGAAAATCTTCTTCATATAGTTTAAATCTTTAATTAATAATATCCCGGATTTTGTTCCTCGGCATCAGTCCCTCTTGGATTAAGTCTATCGATGTGTTTTTGAGGAATCGGTCGAAGTTTATGATGTGTCTTATATGTCACAGAGGCATCGGGATTCCACTTCTTAATATATTCTTCTAGTTTCTCACAACGTACCAGATCATTCCAACGGCAGGTTTCTCCTAAAAGTTCACGACCTCTCTCATCTAGCATAAAGTCAATGAAATTCGCTTGTATATTGGATGTGCTTACTTCTATTTTTGAAAATGTATTGTTTGTATTTCCGGCCTCTCCACCTTCTTCACGCCAATATTGTGGGATTTTTTGTTCATTATCCTGCCAGGCAGCCCGTTTGCGAACAATGTTGATATAAGTAGCAGCAGTAGTGTAGTCTCCTTTTCTTCCTGCGGCTTCAGCTGCGATAAGATAGGTTTCTCCAAGGCGCATCTTTACCCATTCTCTACCTCCAGGCATATCGTTAATGGAAATACGCAGAGGGTCAAAATACTTCAATAAAGGAGGGTAGTTGCGGTTATTTTTTGCTACAATTTTTTTATCCCAAGCAAAATATTTATAGCGATAAGCTTCTGTTGATGGATTAATACTATAGTAAATAGCGGTATCTCCTATTTCTAAACCAGCTCCTTCTCTATTTGCATAGTAAGCCCATTTGAAACTTTTATAAAAGCGGGAATCATTTTTTCGATCAAATAATTCCAACATTGTTTTATTCGTTTGAAGGTGCCTTCTGTAAGGACGACCATTTTCAAGATCTCTTTTCATTCCAGGCTGGTCTTCATACCATGAGCCCCAGTATAGATGGAAAGAATTACCCTTATCACGATAGACAGGATCGGTTGTAAACTGAATTGAAAAAATAACCTCTTTATTCCCCTGATTATTAATATCCCATAAATCGGTGAAATTGCTTAATAAACTATATTGCCCGCTTTCAATAACCATTCTTGCATATTTTAATGCATTATCCATATCTGTCGGTTGCTGCCCGCGCTGATCATTAATTGCGCTCCCTCGTGTCAAAAAGACTTTAGCTAGTAGATGGGCTGCTGCATATCGGGCGGCTTTGCCTGTTTTAGCTGGTTTTTCCGGTAGATATGCTACTGCATACTCCAGGTCTTTAATAATCTGCGTATAAATATCAGAAACAGAGAAACGGGGGAAATCCGTCCTGACTTCAAAATAGACATCTAATACCAACGGGATACTTCCGAACTGCTGTACGAGTTCAAAATATAAAAAGCCACGAAGGAATGACATTTCAGCTATCGCTGATTGTTTCTGAACTTCAGTCATTGATGTAGACGCTTCGACTTGTTGAATTACTAAATTCGATGTGCTGATCGCCTTATAATGGTTTTCCCAGAACTCATATAAAACGGCAGCATCCGGATTTAGCTGGCTACCATATTTGTTGAATCCATCAGCATATTTGCCAGGATCTTCACCTTGAGTAAATAAGTCTGTTCCGTATTCTGTTATAACATTATAACGTTCTTCACCTGCTCCCCAGCGCAGGTAGCTATATGTTGCGGTTGCTGCTGATTCTACACCAGCCACTGTCCCATAGTAATCAGGAGTCAGGCGAGGTAGATCTTTTTCTTTCAAATAATCGTCGCAACTTGTAAGTCCGAAGCATATAGCCAAGCATACGACTGCAATCTTTTTTATTGTTGTATCTTTCATTGTCATCATGTTTTATTGATTAAAAGCTTAAATTAAGACCGACTAACCATGTTGAAGGAGTTGGGCGGGTATATCCTGCATAGGTACCATCTATATCCTTATTCTGACCTTCCGGATCAACACCACTAAAGCTTGTCCACATCCACGGGTTTTGAGCTTGAACGTATATGCGGCACTTTGAAAATGTCAGCTTTTTAGCAAGCTTGCCAGGTATGGTATAACCTAGGGTTACATCTCTTAGTCTAATGAAATCTGTTTTTTCATAATGTAATGTTTCGTAATATGGAAGGTAGTCAACTCCTTCGATAGGACGAGGAAAAGCGTTGGTTGGATTTGACGGAGTCCAGTAATCAACTTTTACGTTTCCATTTCTATGCGCTTGATTCAGATAGCTAATGTTGTTCTTAAGCATAGCTCCAAAATTACCAACAAAAAACACGCTGAAATCAAAGTCTTTATAACGGAAAGAATTGTTTAAACTGAGTATTGCTTTTGGCCTGGACTGACCTTGAATTACACGATCGTCAGAATTGATCTTATAGTCGCCATTATCCCACAAACGTATTGTTCCCGGATAAAAATTACTTCCGTTGGCGTTGAATTTTTCCATTTCCGCATGATCTTCCGGAGTATCTTGCCATATTCCTGTTTTTTTGTAATCATAGAAAACGTTAATAGCTTCGCCGATAAACCAGGCATTTCCGGGATCATCTTCTTTTCCGTTGTACAGTTCTACTATTTCTTCTTTATTTATGTAGGCTATGAAATCTGTGGACCAGCTAAAATTCTTTTTGCTGATATTAAGAGAACTTAGTGTGAACTCTATTCCTTTGTTACGGGTTTTCCCGACATTGGAACGAATTTGGTTAAAACCGGAAACAATCGGTAATTGTCTGTTAAGGAGTAATTGATTTGTATTCTGTAGATACACATCAATAGCTCCGTTTAATCTGTTCCCAAAGAATCCGAAATCTAGCCCTGCATTCCATTGTCCGGTAGTTTCCCATGTTAGCGTGTTGTTTGGCATTTTATCCGGACCATATCCGAATAGCTTTTCATCACCATAATTATAAGGTAATTGTTTTAGTGTTCCCTTTGTTTCGTAAGGATCAACCTCAGAGCTGGCAACAGTTCCATATCCCAAACGGAGTTTTAAATTACTGAGTGCTGAGAAGTCTCTCAAAAATGATTCTTCATTAATACGCCACCCTAAAGCTATGGCAGGGAAGGCAACCCATTGATGCCCTTCAGCCAAACGAGACGAACCATCATAACGAGCAGAAACAGTCATCAGGTAACGTCCTTTATACCCGTAATTTAAGCGAGCCATAAAAGAAGCCAGCTTCCATTGACTTTTTCCACTCTCTGTGCTTCCTGGTGTCGAGGCTGATCCTACATTGTAATAAAGTAGTTCGTCAGCAGGTACTCCTTCCACAGGAATATTATTATATTCTCTCAGATATTCCTGGATTGACTGTAGTAAGGTGATTCCGAATGTATGATCTTTAATAACTTTATCATAGAACAATAAATTTTCCCAAGTAAACATAAAGCGGTTGTCTGTTGCATTCTTTGCAGAATTCATTGAACTACCTCTTGCTTCTGCTGATTGGAAGTTGTAATCCTGTACGGCTCGTGAGTCCAACCCTAAGTTGGTACGAAAGCGTAGTCCGTCAATAGGAAGAGAAATTTCGGCAAAATAGCTGCCAATAAATCTGTTAACTTTTAAGGGATTTTCAACAGCACCGTCAGCTAGTCTGAGTAAAGGGTTTCGCCATTGGTCATCAGTTCCTGATACTTTTTCCAATAATTGACCGTCATCGTCATAAAATCGTCCCATAGGCATAACACGCCAGGAATTGAACAAAGTACTTCCTCTTTCTTGCAAAGAATGAGAAAACTGGTTATTTGCTCCCAGTTTGATATGTTTATTGATCTGATGCTCAAGATTCATACGTGTAGAATAACGTGAGAATGCTTCATCTTTGACAAGACCTTTATAATTATAATATCCTCCGCTAAAAGTGAAATTGGTTTTATCATTTCCTCCTCTTACGCTTATCTGATGATCAGTTGTCATTCCTGTACGTTTGGCGGCTTCCCACCACTTACTACCTGAACGAACCTTTGATGGGTCATAACTGCCACTCTCGTCATAGGCCATTCGAAGAGACTCTAATGTATAAGGATCATTTGAAAATGAACCTATTTTCTTGTCTTCTTCCCAACTTGGTGTTGCTGAATTATATTTTCCGGTTGAACGATAAGATTCGCGTACTGTTTCTGCATAAGAGGTACCATCCATATACTCCAGCTCATTAAGAACGCTTTGAAAACCCACGTATCCGTTATAATCAACTTGCGTTTTGCCTTCGCGACCTCTTTTGGTTGTAATCATAATAACTCCGTTGGAGCCTCTGGCGCCGTAGATCGCAGTTGCTGATGCGTCTTTAAGAATATCCATAGACTCGATATCAGCTGGGTTGATTTCGTTTAATCCGCCAACGATAGGAATACCATCTACAATATATAAAGGATCACTACTACCGCTTATTGAACGCTTTCCTCTGATTACTACAGAAGCATTTTCGCCCGGTTTTGTGGTGGAATTAGCTATGTAAACACCTGGCACCCGACCCTGAATTGCTTGTACAGCACTTGTTGCTGGTGTTGCTGCAATTTTTTCTGCCCCGATAGATGAAACAGAGCCTGTCAAGTCTTTCTTTTTTACTGTCCCATAGCCCACAACTACAATCTCTTCCAATCCTAATTGATCAGCTTGTAATATGATATTCAGATGTTGTTTGTCTTTTACTGTTACTTCTTGTGTTTGATAACCTATGTAAGAAATAATGAGTGTCGGGCTTAGTTGATTCGTTTTCAATGCAAATTTACCGTCAATATCAGTAATGGTTCCTGTTGAAGTCCCTTTTATTAGGATATTTACACCAATTAACAGCTCGTTGTTTTCATCCATAACCGTACCGGTTAGCATATTTGATTCTTGCTGTGGAACATGTATAGGCGCTATTGCCATTGCTTTAGCTTTGGCAACAGATACCTGACGATTGTTGATCTTATAATCCAGACTTGTGTTTGTGAAAAGGCTATTTAGAATGACGTCTAATGTTTGTTCTTCTACTTTTATATTAACCTTCTTATCTAAATCCTTCCGGATATTATCTGAAAAAAAGAAAATGTATTCGGAGTTACTTTCAATTACATCAAAAACCTCTTTTATGGATTGCCTATTGATATCGAGTGAAAGAAGTGTGTTTTGAGAATAAGTAAAAGAAAAGGCATTGCTTATTCCCATAAATAGGAGGATTATTGTAATTTTCAATGCGCGCAAAGTTTTTCGTAGATCGTTGTCACCCCACGATCTATCTCTATGATGATTTATTTTCATATATTTGTATTGATTTTATAAGTTAAAAGTGCAATATTTACTTTGAAATCTCATGCCGGATAATAGTCCAATATTATCCGGCATATTTGTTTTTTTAGGGTCCGTGTTTCATAGGCTTTTTCGATTTAAGATGTTAACAGTATATTATTTATTATGGGTTTCTATGTATTGAGATTCCTGTTTCTTCAATTTTGTAACTGATTGGGATTGTATTACTGATTGTTTCTAAAACCTCCTTTATATTGTCGAACAAAAATAACTTGCCATTGCATTTTAGCATAGCGCTGTTTTCTTCATAATGTATAGGGATATCATAATAGCGCGAAAGACGTTTTAAAATATTGGTTAGTGGTTCGCTGGTGAACTGTAGATAGCCATCTTTCCAACTGACGTAATTGTTCACATCAACCTCCTTGACAGAGATTTCACCCATTGATGCTGAGAGTATCTGATTAGGCAGCAAACTGGCTTTTTCAGAATCAACACTAATATTTACACATCCTTCCACCAATACCACAGCATGTTCAGCGTCTTCATTATAGGCGGATACATTAAATCTTGTTCCTACCACATCTATAATCATCCTACTCGTGCTTACATAGAAGGGGCGGGTCTTATCCTTGACTACATCGATGAAAATTTCTCCTTCAACCCGGATATCTCTTCTTTCTGAATTGAACTGTGTCGGAAACTGTAGCGTAGTTCCTGAATTGATCCAGACTTTTGTTCCATCGGCAAGTGTAAGGCTTGAACGCTTCCCTTTAGGAACAATCAGAGTATTATAAGATGCATCTTTCGTGGCTGTTTCTGATGTTTTTATTTGTTCATCTTCGGTACTAACCGTTATTTCTCCTTTTTCGCTATATTTAATATCCGCATCCTTTTGAAACGTAATTGTTTTATTATCAGCTAAGATCAGTTGGATGTCTTTTTCGTTGATTGCATGATTTATAACATGTGATAGCGTTTCCTCCTCTGAAGGAATAGTGCGATTTGTAAATGGGTTCAGTAAAAAAACTGTGAGGATGACACAAGCCGCAGTAAAAGCAGATAGATACATCCGGATACGTTTTTGCCTCTGTTTCTTGTCTATCTTTTTTTGTACTTGTATAAATATCTCCTGTTTCTCTTCAGTAGATAGTTTCTCTATATTCTTTTTATATAACCAATGATTTTGCATACTTCACTATAAATATTCATAAGACAGACGATTAAGATTTATTTTTGTTCCCATATTTTGAAAAAATAATTTATTACAGATAATTATTAAAGAGCTAAAATTCCAATCAGGTTGTTGTTAGTTTATTCTTAATAAAAAACCTTTTCCAATTCTGTGATTTTTTATCAATAAGCATATGAAAAAATGATAATGAAGAATGTTTATAAAAGATATAGGCAAGAAAATAAGTATAAAATGAGCCGTAGTTTTTCTAAATATGTTGTTTAAACCGTTTTGAGGGTCTCTTGTAGTTGTTTGTTTTATTCTGATAGATGTTATCTTTGTATGTGATACGAAAAAATATTGATGAGCACCGTGAATAGAGACTTTGACAAAAGAAACGTAATAGTTGAGGAAGATCAAGTACTATTGACCTCTTTTCTAAAAGGTGATAGTGATGCTTTTTCAATTATTTATAACAAATATATTGATGAGCTCTTTGCTTACGGTGTGGGATTTGGATTTGACCGTGAAACACTTAAAGACGCCATACAAGATGTTTTTGTTAAATTTTACATCAAGAAAAAACAATTGAAAGATATTGTAGAATTGAAATATTACCTGTTTCGTATGTTGAAAAATCATTTATTTGATATTCATAGATCAATCAAAAGAGAGGTGAAAGAAGAAATCACAGACCTGCCGTTTTTAATCGAACCTTCAATCTTGGATGAGTTAGTAGCTATAGAAGAAAAACTTGCTTTTGAATCGGAAATGGAAACGTTATTAGGAGTTCTGACAGATAGACAAAGAGAGGCTGTTTATTTGCGCTTTATCCAGGAAATGGGATATGAGGAAATAGGGGAATTGATGGAAATGACTGCTCCGGCTGTGAGAAAACTTGTTGGGAGAGCAATGAAACGGATGAGAGATAAAGGTATGTAAAGAAGGTGTAGATGAGTACACCTTCTGAAGGTTTTTTTAGTGTAATTTATTTGTTACACAGACGCTCAAGTCTGCTTTTCCATTGATGGCTTCCACGAATGTTTTAAAGTGGGCCGTTTCGTTGTGTGTGTTGATGGCGTCTTGAGATTTCCATACTTCGATAAATGCGTAGGTCAGCGGGGTGTTTGATTTTCCTAATTCGTAATAAACACATCCTTCTTCCGCGCGGGAACCGGCTACTACTGCTGCAGCGGCTTTCTCAAAGTCTGCAATATGGGCTTCGCTTTTTAGTGTTACTACTGCAACGATTCTTAGTGCTTCGCCGGGAAGCTCAACTGTTTTTTCTACAATAACCTGTGGCGTGGGATCCGGTGTTTGTGCCGGCTGTTGGTTGCATGAAGAAAACAGACTTATGCCTGCGAAGATTAATGTTGAGAGGAATGCTTGTTTCATTTTTAAACTGTTTTTTTGTTAAACTTTAGATTTAATATTCTTCCCAAAAGTATATTTTCCTGCTGAAATATTGAAGTTTTTAGACTTTTGTTTTTTTGAAATCCTTATCAATATATTCTGTTTTAAATATATTGATAAGCAAAAAGAACATCGATAAAAGCAGTGGTCCGAATATGACACCCCAAAATCCGAATAATGATAACCCCATAATTACCCCGAATACCGTAATAAGCGGATGCGTATCTGCTAATTTTTTCTGAAGTAAGAAGCGAATTACATTATCTATATTGGTCAGGATAATTAATGAGTAAATTAATAACCCGATAGCACCGAACCAATTGCCGGTCAGCGCGAAATAGATACACAAAGGAAACCAAACCAAGCCTGTACCAAGTAGTGGTATCAGTGTGGCAAAACTGGTAATAATCCCGAAAATAAGCGCGCTCGGTACACCGAAAATCAGATACCCGATAAATGCGATTATTCCCTGAATTACGGCAAGCAGTGGGATTCCTATCGCGTTAGAAAGTACCATCCTCTTGATTTCAACCATAACGTTAGCCTTGTTCGCATCATTGAACGGTAGAATTCCATATATATAAGCCTCTAATTTTCGTCCGTTGATTAACATAAAATAGAGAATGAAAATAAGCACTACCGAATTTACAATAATATGGCTGACCTGGCCAATCAGCAATTGCACCAGTTTGGTAGCATAGGTTGTAACGGTGCCCAGATTGTCGGTGCTTAACAGGTTATAGCCGGTTTTTTCCTGTACAAGATTTATGAACTGTTGTACAAAAGAAATTAGCGGAGCAATGTCCAGATCTACGTGTTTAGCTTTTCCTAAAAGCATCCAAACAATCAGAAACATGGGAACAAGAATGCAGAGTATCACCTCCGAAATGAGAATAAGAGCTGATACCGTACTGTTGACATTTTTCTTTTCAACAAGGTAAAACATCTGTCTCCTCAGTACTACATACATCGTGAATGCTCCGAGCAAACCGGTTAGAAACGGACGAAACTCGTTGAAGACAATAATCCCGATAAAAACGATTAAGATCATTAACGAATACTTCCAATAATTTTCTTTAGATGTTGCCATAGATAAAAAAATGAATGAATAGTCTTGAAAAACCTGTGTAAAAATAATTATTTAAGACAAACGATGATCAAAAAAACGGTTTTTTGAATAAATGCTACTTATATATAGGGTCTGTCCGGGTTAAAATACCTATTCCTTGCTATTGAATAACGGGATTTTGTCTGCTACATTTGTGGAAGCCCGTTCAATAAGAAATATTAAACGATTCAACAATCATGCTATGTATATGGTTCTTTGTACGGAGAATCCTTTACAGAAATAAAATAATTAAGTAATAATAAAAGAGAAGTACGTTTACGGAAATAAAGTATCTTTGATCTGTAAGCGTAAAAGGAGTAAGATATATTATGTATAAGAAAGGTAATTACCGGGAAACCGATAAAATGAGCGATTTGATATGTGACAACTATCCGATGTTGCTTGTTATGAGTCGTTTTGGAATAGCGCTTGGCTTTGGTGAAAAGAATATAGGAGAGGTGTGCAGAATGAATAATGTAGATACATGTACATTTCTTACTGTTGTCAACTTTTTGTCTGATACCGCTTTAGGTTCTGTGCCAACAGTCAGCGAATGTCTTTCACTTGAATCATTTATGACCTATTTGCATAATTCCCATGATTATTTTTTAAAATTCAGACTGCCCCAGATACGTGCGAAACTGCTCGAAGCGATAAGTAATTCTACAGATGATGTGACCTTTGTAATACGGCGTTTCTTTGATGAATATGCCGAAGAAGTAAATAAACACATGCTGTATGAAGAAAAAACCGTATTTCCGTATGTAAGGGCAATACTGAACGGAGAGACAAATCAGAAATACAATATTTCTATTTTTATGAAAAGGCATGATCAGATAGAACTGAAGATTGCTGAATTGAAAAATATATTAATAAAATATTACCCCGGAGCCTCTAATAATATGCTGAATAGTGTATTGTTTGATATCTTCTCAACAGAAGAAGACCTGGCGTCTCATAATCAGATTGAGGATTCACTTTTTATCCCGGCGATCTTGGAGCTTGAAAAAAAAGTTTTAAATAACAATGGCAAACATAAACCTTAAAATAATCATTGCAGAGCCCTCCGTAATTATACGAAGCGGTTTAGAACTTCTTTTAAAGCGGATAGCGGGATTCCGAATTCAAATAGTAGAAGTTAGTGGAGTTGAATCTCTGCCCGACGCCATGCGGACGAATAAGCCGGATGTGCTTATTATAAACCCGGCAATGATCGGAGGAGTTAATCTCTCGAATTTTAAGGAAGAATGTAGCTGCCTTTCAGTGAAATGCATAGCACTTGTTTATTCCGTATTTGAACATACCTGTTTACGCATGTTTGACGAGCAGATCAAAATCTTTGATAGTGCAGATGAGATCAGGCACAAATTGGAGCGATTGAATGCGGAAGAGGTTGTTTCAATGGAAGAGTCTGATGAGCAGCAAATGCTGAGTGCCAGAGAAAAAGAAATTGTTGTTTGTGTAGTAAAAGGTATGACAAACCGGGAGATTGCTACAAGTCTTTTTCTGTCTACACATACAGTTATTACACATCGGCGAAACATTGCCCGTAAACTCCAGATCCATAGTGCCAGCGGTCTGACAATTTACGCTATTGTAAATAAATTAGTGGAACTGAGCGATATTAAGTAAAAGTGAGAGAGAGCAACCTCCTCCTTTTCTGAAAAAAAGATCACCCCGTTTTTAAGGAAAACCTTAAGAGCGGGGTGATTTGTTTTTTAGATTCGAGGGGTTTTTATTTTGCTTCCCAACCTAATGCGCTTGCGCCTAATACTGCCGCGTCGCTTTCTTTTAGTTGTGAGAATAATAATTTTGTTTTTCCTTCGAATACTTTCAGCATATTTTTGTCCATTGCTGCCTTGATCGGGTTCATGATCAGGTCTCCTGCTTTGGTAAGTCCGCCGAACAGGATGATTGCTTCCGGGCTTGAGAAGGCTACGAAATCTGCGATAGCTTCACCAAGGATTGTACCGGTGGCTTCGAATATTTCAAGAGCGATCTTGTCTCCTTTGATGGCTGCGTCAAATACGTCTTTCGATGTAATTTCTTCAGAATTCAGTTCGCGTAACAAACTGTCTTCTTTGCGAATTTCAAGATATTCGCGAGCTGTACGTGCCACACCGGTTGCTGAAGCATAGGCTTCCAAACATCCGTGACGACCACAACCGCAAAGACGACCATTGTGACGACGCATGATTACGTGACCTAATTCGCCGGCAAAGCCATCGTGTCCGTATACTAAGTTGCCACCGATAACAATTCCGCTGCCAACTCCTGTACCAAGTGTGATCACGATAAAGTCTTTCATGCCGCGCGCAACGCCGTAAGTCATTTCGCCGATAGCCGCTGCGTTAGCATCGTTTGTTAATGAAACAGGAATTCCGCCTGTTGCTTCACTGATTAGCTGTGCCAATGGGATTTTCCCCTTCCAAGGAAGGTTCGGAGCAAATTCGATACAACCGTTAAAGTAGTTCCCGTTAGGGGCACCAACGCCAATTCCTTTGATTTTGTCATTACCTCCGGCTTGATCAATTACGAGCTTAAGACCTTTCGCTAATTCTGCTACATAGTCGTTTACATCCGCATGACTGCCGGTTTTAATTGAACCACTGTAAATAATAGTTCCTCTTGCGTCAACAACACCATACACCGAATTGGTACCACCTATATCAATACCAACTACATAAGGTTTATCCATGATTTTATATTTTAGATTAATAATGAGATTTTTTTCAGACCAACAAATATAAGCGTTTATGTATAAGTGACAATATGTAGAATGATAAAAAAGTAGAAAAGAATACTTTCAGCTATCTTATTACCGGTAAAATCTCAATCCAATAGTCGTCCGGATCATTAATAAAATATAGCCCCATGGACTCATTTTCAAAGCAAACACATCCCATTTCCTTATGATATTTGCGAATTTCATCGTAATCACCCTCAACGCGGTAACAAAGGTGACTTTCGTTCTCTCCCAGTTCGTATGCTTCTTTGTGGTCTCTTAGCCAAGTTAGCTCCAGCAGGAAACCTGTTGTTTCATCGGTGAGGTAAACTAAGGTGAATGATCCGTCTTTGGCTTCTTTTCTACGTGCCTCTTTCAGACCGAGCGCTTTGTCATAAAATTCGATACTCTTTGCCAGATCTGTAACGTTTATGTTAAAATGATCGAAATGTCCTTTTATTTTCATTGTTATATGTTTAAATAGTTATACTCTGTCCTTTTTGTCGTATTTGTATATATTCACAGTTTGCTGCTTTTGCATAGTTGCTAAACGGTGCTATCTTGTCGTAAGCTTCTCCAAAATGCATCGGGGCAATTTGTTTTACGGGAATGCGCGAGACAAATTGTATAGCTCCACGCATAAAGTCCGTCCCTAAACGCGGATCGATAGGAAACATTGCGAAGTCAATATTGTCTATGCCATTGGCAACATCGGTTAGTTCGCGTTCGTAAAAGGCCTCGGCTTCGTCTACTTCCTCTTTTGTAGACTCATCTTTCCAATGCCAGTTATTCAGGTCGCCGGCATGAAATATTTTCTTGCCTTCTATTTCTACGAAGAAAGAAACACCCACATCAGTAGACCCGAACGCCTTTACAGAAAGTAAGTCGTCCGTAAAGATTTCTCCTTTTTCCAGATAAATGGCGTCATTAGCTCCGGCTTTATGATTCTCAAGAATGTCTTTTGAGAAAATATAGGTTGTGTTTTTCTGCTGGGATCTCCATAGAAGAATATCCCGGTTGAAATGATCCGGATGAAAATGCGATGACAAAACGTATAAAGGTTTTTTATCTGCCAGAATTCTCGTGTGAATAATTCCAACGCCGGGTTTGTCGCCACTATCTTTGAAGTAGTCGAAAATCAGATTGCATTTCTCTGTTTCCAGCAAATAACAACTGTGATATATATAGGTAAGTAACATAAATTTTATCCTTTCTTTTTTTGTCAAACAAATATACGATTTTCCCGGAAGTTTAACCGGGAAAGCCTGTTGGTTTAATTCAATTTACCAGACTACTATATTTACTAACAAACAAACCGGTGGTGTAGGTTTACAGTCTGGTCATGTTTTTTCGGAAAACAAGTGTGTTCATTGTGTTAAAATGTTGTTTTTCCGTCTTTTTTTGTGTCAAGTTGAATATCCGGAATTGTATTCATGTGTTAATGATTCAGTCCGGAGATGAAATAAAAGTTAAATAAGACTCTTGATATCCTTTGTTTCCATCAAAATCGGTTGGGTCGTTTTTTTGTTTCCCCTGATAACTTGAGAAAAGCATTAGTATATATTTTTTTTAATATCCTTTATTCTCCGAAAAATATCCTTTATCTTTCGAAAGACATAGTAATGTTGTTTTTTTTGAGAAAGACATGCTTTGATAAGGCCGATAAAAGCGCTTCTGCCGGACTTATAGTTCAATTGGACGCCCGTTCCGTTTCCCGGGGGAAAATGGCTGAGATAGCTTGTTTTTTCGCCGGTGTTAAAATGATTTTAAATCAACTGTTTTCGTGTCATGTTGCGAAATTGAAAAAAACTGCCGGGCGTTTTCCCGTTGTATAAAGATTGTTATAATATGCCTTGTTTAGATAAAAAATGAAACAGGGTTTGCTGTGTGTCTTAAATGACTTTATCTTTGTATGAAATATATATTTTATACATGGGACGACGCTCAGATAAAAAAAATAATTATAAACCTCGTCAAGCCGGGGAACGCCGAATTTCAGTTAATGAGGAAGCTACTTTACTCCCTCTTCTTTACAATTCATTGGCGAAAGAACATAGTAAAACTGCTATTAAATCCCTCTTAAGTAAAGGGCAGGTATTGGTTAATGGTGAAGTTACCACGCAATTTGATGCGCCTCTTCATCCAAATGATCTTGTAACTATAACTTACGGTAGGGGGAAAGTGGTTTTTAATCATCCTATGCTTAAGTTAGTTTGGGAGGACGATTCGCTTATTGTGGTGAATAAAAAAAATGGATTGCTCTCGGTTGCTAATCAAAAAGTAAAGGAGAGAACGGCTTACCAATTGTTAAGCGATTATGTGAAGAAAACAGATTTGCGGAACAAAATTTTTATTTTACACCGATTGGAGCGGGAGGCTTCGGGACTGATGATCTTTGCTAAAAACAAAGGTGTGCAGGCACAGTTGCATACGAATTGGAACACGATGATGACCAACCGGAGTTTTGCTGCTGCTGTGGAAGGGCGTCCGGAAAAAGATACTGATCTGTTGATGTCTTTCGATTCAAACGGAGAAAAGTCTACTGTTTATATTACGTCTGCCGATAGTGGCACGGAGACGATCATGCGTTATAAACTCCTGAAAACAAATGATATCTATTCTTTGTTAGAACTTACGATGGAGTCCGGTCATAAAAATTTGATCCGCGAACGATTGGGGGCACTTGGCACACCGATAGCGGGTGATGAAAAATTTGGCGCGCAAACCAATCCCGTTGCTCGAATTGCATTGCATGCGCATAAATTGTTTTTTATTCATCCTGTCACTAATGAAGAGATGTGTTTTGAGTCACCTATACCTTCATCTTTCATTTCTCTCGTGAAAAAATAAAAGTAAAAAATCGTATGAAAAAGATACATTCAATCCTTTTGCTTCTGGTTTTTACCCTTAGTGTACAAGCGCAGATTTTTACTCCTGCAAAATGGGATATTCGTTTAGAGCAATCCGGAAGTCCGGAAAAAGAGGTTGTCTTTACAGTTGTGCTTGATAAGGGTTGGCATTTGTATGATATGAACCTGCCTGAAGGCGGACCGGTATCGACTTCATTTACCTTTGAAAAGTTAACCGGAGTGGAACTGGTGGGTACGCCCGTCGCTTCTGTTGCGCCAACTACGGTGTACGACGAGTTGTTCTCGATGAACCTCCGTTGGTATGCGGATAAGGTTAGTTTCAGACAAAAGATAAAAATTACGGATCCGGTTAAGTTTAAACTCAATGGTGAGGTGGAATTTATGGTTTGTAATGATGAGACCTGTCTTCCTCCGGACCGTGTGGAATTTAGCTTTGATAAACGCCATGTTTCGATAACAAATGATCAGTTAACGGCTGATAATTCTGCCGATGAAGCGGTGACGGATAGTGCGGATAATCAAGTGGAGGTAACCTCAACCGCAGGTGAACCTACCGTGATTCAAACTATCCCTATGACCAAAATAGAAGATCCGTCTCAAAAGGTAGTCTCGGCGGATGTGTTGTGGACTCCTGTGATTGATGAATTGAAGTCGTATGGTGATAAAGTTGTGTCCGCCCCTGATACTTCCTGGTTATTTATCTTTTTTGCCGGATTTCTGGGTGGGTTGATCGCTTTACTAACGCCTTGTGTTTGGCCGATGATACCGATGACGGTAAGTTTCTTCTTAAAACGCACCAAAAACCGCAAAAAGGCGATTCGTGATGCTGTGACGTATGGCTTGTCTATTATCGTGATCTACTTAGTCATGGGCTTGTTGATTACCGGTATATTTGGCGCCAGCGCACTGAATGACCTTTCTACAAATGCGATTTTTAATATTTTATTCTGTCTGTTATTGGTTGTTTTCGCGATTTCGTTTTTCGGCGCGTTCGAAATGGTACTTCCGGCTTCGTGGACGAACAAATTGGACAGCAAAGCCGATTCTACAACGGGTATTCTGAGTATATTCTTCATGTCGTTTACACTTGTGCTGGTGTCGTTCTCGTGTACAGGACCTATCATCGGTACTTTGCTTGTACAGGCCGCGTCGATGGGTAGTGCTGTTGGTCCGGCAATCGGTATGTTCGGATTCGCTTTAGCGTTGTCTATCCCGTTCTCTTTCTTCGCGATTTTCCCGAATATGTTGCAAAATATGCCAAAGTCCGGTGGCTGGTTGAATTCAGTAAAAGTAGTTCTTGGATTCCTTGAACTGGCCCTTGCGCTGAAGTTCCTTTCAGTGGCAGACTTGGCTTATGGCTGGCGTATTCTTGACCGTGAAGTCTTCCTGGTGTTATGGATCGTTATATTTGCGATGTTGGGCTTCTACCTGTTGGGTAAAATCCGGTTTAGTCATGATAGCGAATTAAAGCATGTATCTGTACCTCGCTTGTTTATGGCGATTGTTTCGTTGTCATTTGCCGTTTATATGGTTCCCGGTTTGTGGGGTGCTCCGCTAAAAGCGATCAGCGCCTTTGCTCCACCGTTATATACGCAAGATTTTAATTTATATGATGATGAGGTTCATGCCAACTTCGATGATTATGAAGCGGGAATGGCCTATGCCAAACGGTTAAACAAGCCTGTTATGATTGATTTTTCAGGGTATGGCTGTGTGAATTGCCGGAAAATGGAAGCATCTGTATGGACGGATCCGAAGGTGAAGGGAATTATCGAGAATGATTACGTGTTGATCACACTCATGGTCGATGATAAAACAAAACTACCGGAAGTAATCGAGATCGAAGAGCATGGTAAAACCCGTAAATTGAAAACAATCGGTGATAAATGGAGTTATCTGCAAAGAAGTAAATTCGGAGCTAATGCCCAACCTTTCTATGTTTTATTGGATGCGGATGGAAAACCGCTGACCTCTTCGTATGCCTATGATGAAGATGTGGACAAATACATTAAATTCCTGCAGGAAGGTTTGATAAATTTTAAAAACAAATGAGTAGCAGAGAAGAACAGATGGCTGCCTTCGGGCAGCTGTTGGATATTATGGATGAGCTGAGGGAAAAATGCCCTTGGGACAAGAAGCAGACCAATGAGAGTTTAAGAACAAATACGATAGAAGAAACGTATGAATTGTGTGATGCCATCATGCGCAATGATGATGTAGGGATAAAGAAAGAGCTTGGCGACTTGTTGCTTCATGTGGTGTTTTATGCTAAGATTGGCGCTGAAAAAGAAGCATTCGACATTAAGGACGTTTGCGACAGTCTGTGTCAAAAATTAATCTACCGTCATCCGCATGTGTTTGGTGAAGCCGTAGCCGAAACCAGCAAAAAAGTAGAACAAAGCTGGGAGGAATTAAAACTGAAAGAAAGAGGAGGAAACAAAACAGTGCTTGAAGGAGTACCAGCTTCACTTCCCTCATTAGTAAAAGCACATCGGATTCAGGATAAAGCCCGCAATGTAGGGTTTGATTGGGAGGAACGCGAACAGGTATGGGATAAAGTGCACGAAGAATTCTCGGAGCTAAAAGCCGAAATCAATAAAATGGATAACGATTTCATGGAAGCTGAATTCGGAGATCTTTTCTTCAGTTTGATCAACGCTGCCCGTTTATATAAAATCAATCCGGACAATGCGCTTGAGCGGACAAACCAAAAGTTTATACGTCGCTTTAATTACCTGGAGGAGCATACATTGAAAGAAGGTCGCTCTTTAAAATCCATGTCTTTAAACGAGATGGATGAAGTATGGAATGAAGCGAAATCCAAAGGCCTATAAAAAACAAAAGGGGAGCCGACATCACGTCGTCACCCCTCCCTTAACTTAAACGCCAAAACTAAATCTAAACAAAAAACACAAATAATGATATTGTAAATACTATCTATTTATGTATTATCTTTTATTACCCGAACCTTTCATAAACTCACGAGCGAATCTATATTCAGCCGTGTTTAATTTATAAAGCTTTTCAGGCGAGAGTATCTTTTTGAATTTACCATAATACTCTTTATCTAATTCTGCTTCTTTCAGCTTCACTTCCACACATTCATCCACCGCTTTCGTGTAATCGGCCGAAGTTGCGCTTTTGTTCTTTCTGACTTCCCGGGAAAGCTCTCTGCATTTTTGTCCAACCTCAAATCTTTTGCCTTGGAACTCATTATAAAGAGGAATGAATTTTGCGGCTTCTTCTGAAGTAAGACCAATTTCTGCTACCAGATAAGCATTTCTTTTTTCAATAAATACTTTTCTGTCAAATTGACGTCCCTGTTGTTTCTCATGGGCGGATACTGTTCCGGAAAATAAGAAAGCGAACGAGGCAAATGTAATAATAAATATTTTATACATACAAATGAATTTACAAAAATATTCTATTCTACTAAATATATCTAACATTTTATTCGGAATAAGCCAACTCTTCTTCCAAAATATAATCAGAGTATCTGGCTTCTAAGTATTCGAGATATTCCTCATCAAGATTGCTTTGCAGGCCCGACATGATATCAGCTTGTCGTTGTGTTTGCACCCGAAGGGAATCATTCATATAAGCGTCGGTCTGGTCTTCAAGCCCAATGAAAATATTGATAAAAAAAGCTATCCCTAATGATATGGCAGCTATTCCTATCCACGGGCGAAGACGAGTTATCATGGGAACCTTGCGCGATTTCTTTTCACATGTAGCATCTTCCGGCAGCTGACTCATGATTTGGTCAGTCAGACTTTCCATGTATCCTTCGGGCACACGGAAAGGATTCTGTCCTTTCAAATTGTCTAATTCATGTTGATCTTTTCCCATTTTATATGTTTTTTATTATTTGACTAACTGAATCCCAAATGGTTTAAATGTCTTTTGTTAAAAAGTCCTCGACTTTTTTTGTTGCGTGATGATAGGATGCTTTTAGTGCACCTACGGATGTGTTAAGTATTTCTGACATCTCTTCATACTTCATTTCCTCAAAATATTTCATTGTAAAAACGATGCGCTGCTTTTCGGGCAATGTTAAGATTGCTTCTTGTAGTTTCATCTGGGCACTGTCGCCATCAAAGTATGAATCTCCTTTGAGTCGTTCCAAGAGAAAAACATCTGTATCGTCAATCGATACGTTATTTAAGTTGCGTTGTTTGTTGAGAAAGGTTATTGATTCATTGACGGCAATTTTATACAGCCAAGTTGAAAGACGGGAATCTCCCCTGAATGAATCAAGATTTGTCCAGGCTTTTAAAAAAGTATTTTGTAATAAATCGTTTGCATCATCGTGGTTTAAAACCATTTTTCGAATATACCAATAAAGCTTCTCGCTATATCGGTTGACTGTCAACGTAAATGCGGTACGTCGTTGGTCAGGAGATTGCAGTAGTCTCAGTATTTCATCATCTGTATTTTGCTGCATACTTTCTATTTTGGAGTAAATATATTAAAAAACTTTCTAATTTTGTCCAAACATTAAAGTTCATGGATGTTCAGACAATTTTATTAGCTTTTGGTTTAACACTTATCGCTGGCCTTTCAACCGGGATAGGAAGTGTGCTGGCCTTCTTTACAAAACGAACAAATACAAAATTCCTGTCAACGGCACTTGGATTCTCTGCCGGTGTGATGATTTACGTGTCATTTATGGAGATGATGCCCGAGGCGAAGTCGAGTTTGATAGAGGATTTTGGCGAGCATTTAGGTACATTATATATGTTGTTCGCTTTCTTTGGCGGAATGGCCCTGATTAGCTTAATCGACTTTATCATACCGGAAGATAAGAATCCGCATGAGCTGCATCGAGTTGAAGAACTGGATAAGAAACAGACCGGATTAACTAAGACCGGTATGATGGTTGCTGTGTCTATTGGTATTCATAACTTTCCGGAAGGGATAGCGACTTTTACTTCTGCGTTAAACAGTCTTGAGATTGCTTTACCGATTACTTTTGCTATTGCGATTCACAATATTCCTGAAGGTATTGCTGTTTCTGTGCCTATTTACCATGCAACAGGTAATAAGAAGAAAGCTTTTTGGCTGTCTTTCTTGTCTGGTATGGCCGAACCGGTTGGCGCTTTGTTTGGATTCCTTATATTAATGCCATTCTGGACGCCTGCATTGAATGGTTTTATTTTAGCCGCCGTATCAGGTATCATGGTCTTTATCTCGATGGACGAACTTTTGCCCAGTGCCCAGAAGTATGGTGAGCATCACTTGTCTATTCTTGGATTGATCGGAGGAATGGTAACTATGGCATTGAGTTTATTCTTATTTATTTAATCAATAACAAGATGAAGATCGAGCACATTGCAATTTGGACTTCCAACCTTGAGTTGATGAAAGATTTTTATGTTACCTACTTCGATGGCGTACCGAACGAACGCTATGAAAATCCGTTGAAAAAGTTCTCTTCTTATTTTATTGCTTTTGCAGATGGTTGCCGCTTAGAGCTTATGCAAAGAGACGATGTGAAAAATTCTTCGGAGCGTGGAGACTATTTAGGTATAACTCACTTGGCTTTTTCAACCGGTAATAAAGAAAATGTAACTGCATTGACCGAACGGCTAAGAGCAGACGGTTATACGATTGCTTCCGAAACAAGAACTACGGGAGATGGTTATTTTGAAAGTGTTGTACTTGATCCCGAAAACAATCGCATAGAAATTACAGAATAACTACCGGTTTATTTCCAAACCAATCCATCTTGGCGAATATGCCATAACTGATTCTGAAAGGGTAGGGTGATTTCATAGCCGGACGGCAAGGTGTATAGCTGTATTGTTTTCAACTCCTCAGCATTGCAGAAATCTTTTGCTTGTAAATCGTCAGGATTTTTAGCGTAATGTCCGAAAGTTTTGAAATAATGCGACTGGCGATAATACAGATTGCGTAAGGTCCATTTTATTTCTTCTTCCGGTTGTAAAACGAATGCTTCCTCACCCGCTCCGCATGTTATGCCTGAAAATTGTACAAATCCCCAGAATTCGGGACGATGAATATCTATAACTCCTGTTGGAGCCCAAACCCAATTGTATTCTCTGATCTTATCTTCACCGGCAATGGGTGTCTTTTTGTATTGGCCGTTTTCAACTGTAGTTGTCCATTGCACACGGGAAAAGTTTACCCGGATTTGTTCTCCCGGCTGAGGCATTTTTGAATGACGCACAGGTTGATAAAGTGATTCCCAGGGAATAAATACTTCTAAGCTCCAGGAACGATCTGTGTCGTTGGGGTTATTGATTGTGCCATCTACATAAACCGCTGATTTCATTCCGGCAAATTCCCAGTTGTTAAGCACAACAGTGCCGTCACGATAAGGCTTTGACAGGAATAAATCCCAGACAGTTCCGAGTGCGTTTACTTCGTATTCCAAATAATTATGTGTGTCTCCGGAGGGATTCAGGAATATTTCGAAATCATTGTCATGAAAGATAACAGCATCGTGTTTGGTTATAGATGCCCAAACATGAGGCTCCTCCATTAAGGCAGCGAAATACATACCGGTACTGTCGTAAGCCATTTTTACACGGGTTTGCAAATGAGGCGCCGGTTTTTTGTCTCCTTCGATATCCGTAAAATCATCTGTCCAGGGAATATTGTCCCATTCAGAGGGATTTATTTTGCCGTCTATCTCGATGGGGTGGTTAAGCTGGTAACACACATACCCGGGAGGATTGAATTGTATGGGATCGGCAAAGTTGATGGAGTGCACTTCTTTATCAGCCTGTTTACAGGACGGAATGAATAGTAATAAAAGGATAGTGAAAACAGAAAAGCTTAAAATGCGTATCATTATTTAGTTAGTTAGTGTTTGTTTAATTTGACATATCAAGGATGGACAATCCGGCCTTCAGCCAGATGTCGATATCGTCGGGGTAATGCTGAGATGTTCTTGTTTCGCTACGTTTTTCTCCTAAACGAACAATTACAGCGTTATGTTCCGGAATCACAAAAACATATTGCCCAAGTATACCACGCATATACGAAACCTCCAGGTCATGGTATTTTAAGTGCCAGAACTGATAGCCGTAACATTGGTTTGGCTCGTTGTATTCTGCGAATACCAAAGAGGCATCAGGAGTTGTTGCCTCCTCAAGGTATGCGGATGAAATCAGCTGTTTTCCGTTCCAGTAACCTTTGTTTAGCAATAACTGTCCAAACCGGGCAAAATCTCGGGCGTTACTGTTGAAGCAGCAATACGCTTTTTCCATTCCGTTCGCCTTATCTAAGCTCCACAACGCATTTTCTTCCGCTTGCATCGGAGTCCATAGTTTGCGAGATACATAATCGGATAATCTTTCTCCCGTAGCTTTCTCCAGTACGAACGCCAATAGTTGTGTAACGCCACTTTGGTATACGAAGTTTACTCCCGGCTTTTCAATTTCTTTCATTCCGTAAACAATATGCTCCAGGTTGTTTCCATAATACAACTTGGTGGTAGGAGAGAAGGGGGAAGTGTAGGCCTCTTCAAAATCCACACCGGCACTCATGGTCAGCAAATGTTTAATCGTTAAAACTTCACCATCAAACCCTTGAAAGCCCGGCACGAAATCACTAACGGGCTGATGCACATTGCGGATCAGTCCGTCGTCAATCGCACAACCGATAGCTAAGGCAACGATGCTCTTTGCCATTGAAAAGGAATTACTCAAAGAAGAGGAAGAGTACGTATCCCAATAAGACTCGAATAACAGGCGGTTGTCTTTGATAACCACAAAGGCAACCGTCCCGTATTTTGTGAAATCCGCTTGCAATTGTTCAGGAATAGCACGCTGATTATATTGTGGTGATAATTCCCACGGAGAAGGGTTTCCTGCCTTGACCGTTCTGTTCTCAAAAATCGGATATTGATCGATCTTCGGCGTCAGGTGTACTAACGCTCTTCTCAGGTAATAATTAGAAGGCAGCGTGATGAAAGCCGCCAAACAACCCAGTACCAGCAGAATCGCTACTCCCCACTTTTTCATTCGGAAGTATCCTCCTTATACCAAGAAGCATACATGTGGTAATTCTTAGCGATGCGTTGATTTATTTCCTGAGACTGTGCCGGGTCTACCTTCTTTACAAACTTAGCAGGAACACCGGCGTAAATGCTACCGGGCTCTACAATCGTATTGCTTAGAACCACCGATCCGGCCGCGATAATTGCACCTTCGCCCACCACAACATGATCCAGCACAACAGAACCCATTCCGATTAAAGCACCGTCGCAAATTTTAGCTCCGTGGATTGTAACGTTGTGACCTACAGATACATCATTTCCAATTTCGATTGTGGATTTCTGGTAGAGCGTATGCAGAACCGTTCCGTCTTGTATGTTTACCCCGTTGCCAATGCGGATAGAATTTACATCCCCTCTAAGCACTGTGCCGAACCAAATACTGCACCCTGTGCCGATCTCTACATCACCAATAATTGCCGCATTGTCGGCCAGGTAAGTGTCGTCGCCAATTATAGGCGTAAATCCCCTTACCGATTTTATAATTGCCATAGTTTAAATTTCTGTTGTTTTATCTTTTAACCAAGCCGCTTCTTCAGCGTTAAGATGCGGACTTAGCAGTTCGTATACCATTTCGTGATATTTGTTTAGCCAGGCATGTTCCCGCGCAGATAACATAGATGGGATAACTAAACGGGTGTCGATGTAGCAAAGCGTAAGCGTATCGAACGTTAAAAAGCGTCCGTATTCAGTAACGCTGTCTTCCCGGATCAACATAATGTTCTCGGTCCGGATTCCGTATTCGCCCGTTCTATACATTGCCGGCTCATCGCTCATCACCATGCCCTCGCGCAAAATCACCGGATTTTCTTCCATGCGAATGCTTTGCGGACCTTCGTGCACGTTGAGGCAATGCCCAATTCCGTGGCAAGTTCCGTGCATATAGTTGATCCCTGCATCCCAAAGTGCTTTTCTGGCGAATGCATCGATCAAACAACCCCGAATACCCTCCGGAAATTTACATTTGGCCATGCTGATTGTGCCTTTTAGCGCGCGCGTAAAATCTTTCCTCATCTGTTCGGTAGGTTCGCCCAAAGCGATAGTACGCGTAACATCTGTTGTGCCATCCAGGTACTGACCGCCCGAATCCAGCAGGTAGAGCCCTTCCGGTTGAAGTTGAATGTCGGTTTCCGGAGTAGGCGAGTAATGCACAACTGCCCCGTGTTCACCATAGCTGGATATGGCCGCGAAACTATCCATTATATATTGCGGTTGCTCCGCGCGTAAAGACGTTAGTTTTGCCGCTGCGCTGAGTTCGGTTACTTTTTCGCCGGCAGCCAGTTGCTTTTCCAACCAAAAGTAGAAACGGCTAAGCGCGATACCGTCTTTTAAAACAGCATGGCGAAAGCCCTTTATCTCGGTATCGTTCTTGATGCTTTTCAGGTGATTGGCCGGAGCGATACCTTCAATTATTGTCGCACCCTTTGGTAGCGCATTGTATAAAGCCACATTTGTTTTAGCCGGATCAAGGAACACGCGGCTGTTTTCCGGAAGGCGAGACAGATAAACCTCTATCATAGAATAATCGGCCAGTATAACCCCTTCTTCTTTCAATCTTCCGGCGGCTTCATCGGTCAGTTTCTTCGGATGAATAAAAAGAACGCTTTCTTTTTCGGAAACGAAAGCATAGCTTATCACCACCGGATTGTAGGTAACATCAGTTCCGCGAATATTAAAAGTCCACGCCACCTCGTCGAGTGCCGAAAGAACCGTACAATCCGCTTCCGATTTACGCAACATCGCGATTATCTCTTCAATTTTATCGGCAGTACTTTTACCGCTGTACTCAATCGGCATTTCAAATAACGCATCACCGGGTACTTCCGGACGGTCTATCCATATCTCGCCCGGCAGATCCATGGACGAATCCACTTTAATACCTTTACAATTTAATTTCAGTTCCAGGTTCCGCCAATCGGCAATGCTGTAACAAGCCCCATCAAAACCAACTGTCTGCCCCTCGAGTAATTCTGATAGTAAGAATTCGGGGATGGAAGGCGTTTCGGGTAAAGCAAGTCTGTAAAGATCGATTCCACTTCCGTTTAGTTGGTCAATCGCTTGCAGGAAATAACGTGAATCAGTCCACAAGCCGGCTTTGTTGGTCGTAATAACGACCGTACCTGCCGAACCGGTAAAACCGGATATCCACTGACGTGTTTTCCATCTGTCGGCAGGATATTCACTCATGTGCGGATCCGAACCCGGAATAATATACGCATCGATCCGGCGTTCGTGCATCAATTTTCTTAACGCGGCAATACGCTCAACAATTGTTACTTTCATCAAACTCTGGTTTTAAATCATTATTTGTACTTAAGGCAAAGTTATTAAAATACTGAAAACCGTTGCAGTTGTAAGTCGCTAAAAATGAAAAAAACGGAAAAACAATAGCCCGGCTCGGTGTGTTTAAATATGTTAAATTTCACGTAGCTATATCCACAGAAAAAGGGGTTTTATAACTAATTGATAATTAGCTTGTTGGTAGTGCTCAAAAACATAAAGGTTATTTTTGAAAACATAAAGGATATTTTTTGAATTATAAAGGATATCTTTTAAAAGATAAAGGATGCGTTTGGAGAGGCATTGATTTGCTATGTTTTTGAAATGTTAATTATCTTGAAAAATAAGCCATATCGGCGACAATCCGCAACTGGTTATAATTGTTGTTTATGTAGTGTCGCGAAAAGCACTGCGAAATAATGAATAAAATATAGATTCTTTTGCAGTGTGCTTGAATATTTGTATATTTGCGACCGAATGAGAGAAGAGGATGAGGAGGGGGACGGATAGTCCCCTTCTTTTATTCTCCTAATTGTCAAATAGTATGATTGATAAAAACGAACTGGTACGGCTTGTGGAGGAGAAGCTTGCTTCATCGACTAATTTTTTAGTAGATGTACAGGTTAAACCCGGCAATCTGATTGTGGTTGAGATAGATAATGATGAATCTGTGGGTATTGACGACTGTGTGGAGTTGAGCCGCTACATTGAAGATGCTTTAGACAGGGATAAGGAAGACTTCGAGCTGGAAGTCGGTTCGGCCGGAATCACTTCGCCGCTAAAAGTGCTTCGCCAATACAATAAATATATTGGTAAAGAGGTGGAGTTGCTGTTGCTAAAAGGGCTGAAGGTGACCGGTGTGCTGAAATTCGCGGATGAAAACGGAATCGTAATCGTCGTGGAAAAAATGGTTAAACCGGAAGGAGCTAAAAGAAAAGTGCTGGTCGAAGAAGAGCAGGCTTACGCTTTTGAAGAAATAAAATATACGAAATATTTATTAAGATTCAAGTAGAAAAATTATGGCGAAGAAAGAGGAAACAGTCAGCATGATTGATACACTTGCGGAATTCAAAGAATTGAAGAACATTGACAAGGATACAATGATCAGTGTGCTGGAAGAGTCGTTCCGTAATGTGATAGCCAAAATGTTCGGGACGGATGAGAATTATGACGTAATCATCAACCCGGAAAAAGGAGACTTTGAAATTTGGAGAAACCGTGTGGTGGTTGCCGACGACCAGCTGGAGGATTCGAATTTGCAACTAACATTGACACAGGCCCGTGAAATAGACCCGGATTGTGAAGTAGGTGAGGAAGTTACGGATGAAGTGTATTTTGCCAAATTCGGACGTAGAGCAATATTGAACCTGCGTCAAACATTAGCCTCAAAAATACTTGAATTACAGAAAGATAGTCTGTTTGCAAAATATAAAGACAAAATCGGAACAATAATTGCCGCTGATGTATATCAGGTGTGGAAAAAAGAAATTCTGTTGCTTGATGATGAAGGGAATGAGTTGCTTCTTCCTAAATCAGAGCAAATACCGACTGACTTCTATCGTAAGGGAGAAACAGTTCGTGCGATTGTTCAACGTGTAGATAATATGAACAACAATCCGAAGATCATATTGTCTCGTACCGATAAAGTCTTTTTACAGCGCTTGTTCGAACTGGAAGTACCCGAGATTAACGATGGCTTAATAACCATCAAGGCAATCGCGCGTATTCCGGGAGAAAGAGCAAAAGTTGCCGTTGAATCGTATGACGACCGTATCGATCCGGTAGGAGCTTGTGTGGGTATGAAGGGTTCACGTATTCATGGAATTGTTCGTGAATTGAGAAATGAAAATATTGATGTGATCAATTATACATCAAATATTTCACTGTTTATACAACGCTCACTCAGTCCGGCTAAAATTTCCTCTATTCGCTTAAACGAAGAAGAACGTAAGGCTGAAGTATTTCTTCGCCCCGAGGAAGTTTCCTTAGCCATCGGAAAAGGAGGTTTGAATATCAAACTGGCAAGTATGTTGACTGAATATACGATTGATGTGTTCCGTGATATTGATAGTGCGGATGAAGAAGACATCTATTTGGATGAATTCTCTGATGAAATTGATGCATGGGTGCTTGAGATTCTGAAAAACAGTGGATGCTATACCGCTAAAAACGTGTTGGCAATGAACCGCGCCGAATTAATCGAGCGTACTGATTTGGAAGAATCTACTATTGATGAGGTGTTGGCTGTTTTAGCTGCTGAATTTGAAGACGAGAAAAACGTATAAAAGTATTACGATAAATATTGATATGCCTATAAAATTAATAAAAGTAACACGAGATTTAAACGTAGGGATCACCACGGTTGTGGAGTTTCTGAACAAGAAAGGTCATCAGGTTGAGAGTAATCCCAACACGAAGATCAGTGATGAACAATATACTTTACTCGTAAGTGAGTTTGGGAAACCTTCGCATGCCGGAGTACGGGAACGACCTGCTTTTGAACGCCCTGTTAAAAAAGTGCATATCACAAAAAAAGAAACTCCTGAAATAATTAAAACAGAAGTTCCGGAAGAATATAAGCCAAAGATTGTAACCAAGGGAAAGATTGATTTGGATGAGTTGAACAAGCCGCAGGAGCAGCAAGCTCCCGTTGTGCCTGAAGTGAAGGTAGAACCTGAGGTTAAAAAAACGGAACCGGAAGTTAAAAAAGAAGTTATTGTAAAACCTGAACCGAAGCCTCAACCCAAGGTAGAAGCTCCGCAGGTAATTCCTGCCGCGAAGGAACAAGAGAACGCGGAAAAACTAATCGCTGAAAATAAAATAACTGTGGAAGCAGAGACTGTTAAAAAGACACAACCTGAAACTACATCAGCCCCTGTGGATAAAGGGCAGGAAAATGAAGAAACCGCGAGCGCTGACAATGATTCTTTATTTCGCCTGAGTGCACCTAAGTTCGAATCGAACATTAAGGTAACGGGGAAGATTGATTTGGCTACACTTAACCAATCTACTCGTCCGAAGAAAAAAACAAAAGAGGAACGTCGTAAAGAGCGGGAAGATAAGCGTGAGAAATTCAGTCATGGTAAAGGACCGAATACTGCTGCTGGCAATAACCCCAATACCCAATCCCCGAAAACGGGTGCAGGTACTGCCGGAACAAGTGCTGCCGACGCTGATGCGAAGAGAAAGCGCAAACGTATTAAAAAGGATCGGGTAGATGTAAACAATACACCCGGAACAAACGCGCCCCATAGCGGAGGACATAGTGGTGGACATAGCGGAGGTAATAAGGATTTCCGTAAACCTCGTCTGAGAAAACCGGTAAAGGCCGAAGTAAGTGAGGAGGATGTACAAAAACAAGTGAAGGAAACGCTTGCCCGCCTGACAAACAGGGGGAATAAGAGCAATAAAGGTGCGAAGTACAGACGCGATAAACGTGACGCGGCCGTAAGACGGGAAAGTGAATTGCTTGAACAGGAAGAACTGGAAAGCAAAGTATTGAAACTGACCGAGTTTGTTACAGCGAACGACTTGGCTAATATGATGGATGTTCCGGTAACGAAAGTAATCGGTACTTGCATGAGTATTGGAATCATGGTTTCAATCAATCAACGATTGGATGCTGAAACAATTAATATAGTAGCCGAAGAATTTGGCTTCAAAACAGAATATGTAAGTGCGGAGGTTGTTGAAGCGATCAATGCCGATGAGGAAGAGGATGTAGAAGAAGATTTGGTTGCGCGTCCGCCTATCGTTACGGTGATGGGACACGTTGACCACGGTAAAACATCTTTACTTGATGGTATTCGAAACGCGAATGTGATTGCCGGAGAGGCCGGAGGTATCACACAGCATATCGGTGCTTACAACGTGAAACTACCACGTAGCGGACGTCGAATTACGTTCCTGGATACTCCGGGGCACGAGGCGTTTACCGCGATGCGTGCACGTGGAGCGAAAGTTACAGATATCGCGATTATTATTGTTGCTGCTGATGACAATGTGATGCCACAGACTGTGGAGGCTATCAATCATGCTGCTGCGGCAGGTGTGCCGATTGTTTTCGCGATTAACAAGATAGATAAACCGCACGCGAACCCTGAAAAAATTAAGGAAGAACTGGCAGGTATGAACTACTTAGTGGAAGACTGGGGAGGTAAATACCAAAGTCAGGAAGTTTCGGCCAAGAAGGGTTTAGGTGTAGAAGAATTGCTTGAAAAAGTATTGCTTGAGGCCGACTTGCTCGACTTGAAGGCTAATCCAAAACGTAGAGCGATTGGTTCGATCATAGAATCGTCATTAGATAAAGGACGTGGATATGTATCTACTATTTTAGTAGAGAACGGTACACTTAAAATGGGTGATATCGTGGTGGCAGGTACGCACTTCGGACGTGTAAAGGCAATGTTCAACGAACGTAACCAACGCATTGAAGAAGCCGGACCTTCTGAACCGGCATTGATCTTAGGATTGAATGGTGCTCCTCAGGCCGGTGATACGTTTAATGTCATAGAAACAGAACAGGAAGCGCGTGATATCGCGAATCGTCGTGAGCAACTACAGCGCGAACTCAACTTGCGTACGCAGAAAATGCTTACGCTGGATGATATCGGTCGCCGTATAGCAATCGGAAACTTCCAGGAGCTGAATGTGATTGTGAAGGGAGACGTGGACGGATCAGTGGAAGCGCTTTCAGACTCTTTGATTCGCTTGTCTACAGAGCAAATACAGGTAAACGTAATACACAAAGCGGTAGGGCAGATTTCGGAATCGGATGTTGTTCTTGCGGCTGCTTCAAATGCGATTATCATTGGTTTCCAGGTGAGACCTTCGCAAGCTGCCAGACGCAACGCGGAAAACGAAGGCGTAGAGATTCGCCAGTACTCTATCATCTACGATGCTATCGAAGAGGTAACGAGTGCAATGGAGGGTATGCTTGCGCCTGAAGTGAAAGAAGTGTTTGCCGCGAATGTGGAAGTACGTGAAGTGTTCAAAATCACTAAAGTCGGAACTGTGGCCGGTTGTATGGTTAAGGAAGGTAAGATCAAACGTTCTAACAAAATCCGCCTGATTCGTGATGGTATTGTGATTTACTCAGGCAATTTAGGATCGCTGAAACGATTTAAAGATGACGTGAAAGAGGTTGCCTTCGGATATGAATGCGGACTTAATATTACCAATTACAACGATATTCAGGTTGGCGATATTATTGAAGCTTACGAAGAAATAGAGGTTAAACAAACGTTATAAAACAACGATATGAACTGGTTGGACATTGTATTGCTATGTCTGGCAGGTATAGGATTTTTGAAAGGCCTGTTTGATGGAATGATCAAACAGGTTGTTTCGCTTATAGCCTTGGCTGTTGCTATTTACTTTTGTGCGGAGGTTGCCGTTTGGGTGGAAGGACATCTGATACGGTTGGATTGGTTCTCTGCCGAGTCGGTAACGATCATCAGCTATATATTCGGTTTTATTTTAATACTTGGAATTATTTTATTGGCCGGAGAAATTGTACACCGGGTTGTCGGTGTAACGCCGCTTGGCGTATTAAATCATTTAGGAGGAGGGGCATTAGGTTTGGTTATCATGCTCCTTTTTTTAAGTTTGGGACTGAACTTTCTTGAGGTTTTTGAAAAGAAATCTGCGCTTATAGCTCCTGAAATCAAAGTAGAGTCTCGCTTCTATGCTCCGATAAAAGAAATCGTGCCAACCATTTACCCTCACAAACTGTTCTATAACGAGTAAAAGATTGTTTTTTAAATAAAGTATAATGCAAGAATCAAATGATATATTGAATGACGTAACAACCAGTGAATACAAATACGGATTTGTTACTGATATTGATACGGAGACGATTCACAAGGGATTAGACGAAGAAACTGTTCGTATTATATCCGCGAAGAAGAATGAACCCGAGTGGCTATTGGAATTTAGGCTGAAAGCTTATCGCCATTGGCTTACGCTCGAGATGCCTACATGGCCTCATCTAACCATTCCTCCGATCGATTACCAGGATATTATATATTACGCTGCTCCGAAGCAAAAAGAAGGACCGAAAAGTCTGGACGAAGTAGATCCTGAATTGCTTAAAACATTCGATAAACTGGGAATTCCTTTGGAAGAACAGAAAATGTTAAGCGGAATGGCGGTTGACGCTGTAATGGATAGTGTTTCTGTGAAAACAACGTTTAAAGAAGTGTTGGCCGAGAAAGGCGTGATCTTTAGCTCCTTTAGTGAAGCCGTTCAGCATCACCCTGATCTTGTTCAGCAGTATTTGGGAAGTGTGGTGAGCTATCGTGATAATTTCTTTGCCGCATTAAACTCCGCTGTGTTTTCAGATGGTTCCTTTGTTTATATACCAAAGGGAGTTCGCTGTCCGATGGAGTTGAGCACTTACTTCCGGATTAACGCGGCCAATACCGGTCAGTTTGAACGCACACTTATTGTTGCGGAAGATGATTCTTATGTAAGCTATCTGGAAGGTTGTACTGCCCCGATGCGTGATGAAAACCAATTGCATGCCGCTATTGTGGAAATTATCGCTCAAACGAATGCCGAAGTAAAATATTCGACTGTTCAAAACTGGTATCCGGGTGATAAAGAAGGAAAGGGTGGTATTTATAACTTCGTGACAAAAAGAGGACTTTGTAAAGGAGATAACAGTAAAATATCGTGGACTCAGGTAGAGACCGGCTCGGCTATTACATGGAAATACCCAAGTTGTATTCTGGCAGGAGATAATTCGGTAGGCGAATTTTATTCTGTTGCCGTAACAAACAATTATCAGCAGGCAGATACAGGAACGAAGATGATCCATCTGGGGAAAAATACCAGAAGCCGTATTGTGTCTAAAGGAATCTCTGCCGGATTCAGCCATAATAGTTACCGGGGTTTAGTGAAAATATCAGCCCGTGCTGAAGGAGCCCGTAATCATAGCCAATGTGATAGCTTATTGCTTAGTTCCACCTGTGGAGCTCACACCTACCCTTATGCCGATGTGCAAAATGAAACAGCGGTAATAGAGCACGAAGCAACCACCAGCAAGATCAGCGAAGAGCAATTGTTCTATTGCCAGCAACGTGGCATCTCGGTGGAGGAAGCGGTTGGATTGATCGTAAACGGATATGCAAAAGAAGTAATGAATAAATTGCCGATGGAGTTTGCCGTTGAGGCACAAAAACTACTCAGTATTTCGCTGGAAGGCAGTGTCGGATAATATAAAGATATATATAATAAACATGTTAGAAATAAAGAACTTACATGCCAACATTGAAGGCAAAGAAATATTAAAGGGAATAGATTTAAAAGTAAACGCCGGAGAAATCCACGCGATAATGGGACCAAACGGATCGGGTAAGAGTACCCTAAGTAGCGTATTGGTTGGAAATCCCGCTTTTGAAGTGACAGAAGGTGAAGTGCTATATAATGGTAAGAATCTGCTGGAGCTTGAACCGGAAGATCGTAGTCGCGCTGGTATCTTCTTAAGCTTTCAATATCCGGTTGAAATACCCGGGGTAAGTATGGTTAACTTCATGCGTGCGGCAGTAAATGAACACCGCAAATATAAAGGTCTCGAACCTGTTTCGGCAACAGACTTCTTAAAGTTAATGCGTGAGAAAAGAGCTATTGTGGAGTTGGATAATAAACTGGCCGGACGTAGTGTGAATGAAGGATTTTCAGGCGGTGAAAAGAAGCGGAATGAAATCTTCCAGATGGCTATGCTGGAACCTAAATTGTCTATCCTTGACGAAACCGATAGTGGTTTGGATATCGACGCTCTTCGTATTGTGGCAAAAGGAGTGAATGAGATGAGATCATCGGAAAACGCGACAATTGTAATTACCCACTATCAACGACTACTGGAATATATTAAACCTGATTTTGTACATGTCCTTTATAATGGTCGTATTGTAAAAAGTGCCGGTCCGGAATTAGCGCTGGAACTGGAGAAGAAAGGATACGATTGGATTAAGGAGCCTGAAACAAAAGCATGATATGGGAGCAGAAAAACAATATATTGATTTGTTCGCCCAACAAGAGAACTTGATAACTAAACATTCTCCTGAGGTGATGAATAAACTTCGGGCTCAGGCTTTCGAAGACTTTAAACGAATCGGATTCCCTTCATCAAATGATGAAAACTACAGATATACGGATGTTCAGAAAGCTTTTTCTTCTGATTACGGATTGAATCTTAACCGCTTGGATATGTCTTTCAAACCGGAAGATGTATTTCATTGTGATCTTCCTAATCTGGGAACATCGCTTTACTTTATGGTGAACGATTCGTATGTTGAGAAAACACATAAGGATAAGAACTTACCCGATGGAACATTCGTCGGGGGATTCAGGAAATTTGCGGAGATGCATCCGGATGTGGCAGCCCGGTATTACGGCAAAGCCGCATCAACAGCACATGACGGTATAATCGCAATAAACTCCATGTTGGCGCAAGATGCTTTTGTAATCTACGTACCCAAAGGAGTAGTGGTGGAAAAGCCAATGCAGCTGATCAATATCTTACGTAGTAAGGTGGAGATGATGGCGAATCGTCGTATGCTGATTATTATGGAAGCACATTCCGAAGCCCGTCTTTTAGTTTGTGACCACTGTCTTGATTACAAGAAATTCTTGGCAACACAGGTGGTGGAGATATTCGTTGGAGAAGGTGCTTTTTTAGACTTTTATGAGTTGGAAGAAACAAACGACCTGACTACGCGCTTCTCTTCATTGCACGTGAAACAGGAAGCCAATTCAAACGTACTTGTCAATGGTATCACGTTAATGAACGGACTTAGCCGTAACAACTACTACTTTGAGTTGAACGGTGAATATGCCGAAGCCACGTTATGTGGTATGGGAGTGATGGACAAGGAAAAGAAAGTGGATGTTTACAGCCATATCACGCATGCGGTACCAAATTGCCATAGTACGGAATTATTCAAAAATGTACTGAATGATCACTCGGTAGGTTCTTTTGCTGCGCGTATATTGGTGAAATTGGATGCTCAAAAAACACGTGCTTACCAAAGTAATAGGAATCTGCTGCTTACCCGCGATGCCCGTATGTACAGCAAACCACAATTGGAGATTTACGCTGATGATGTGAAGTGCTCGCACGGTATGACAACCGGACAATTGGATGAAAACGCGCTGTTTTATCTCAGAAGTCGTGGTATCCCCGAAGCTGAGGCGCGTATGATGCTGAGTGTTGCATTTACGGCTGATGTGTTAGACCACATACGGCTTGAACCGCTACGGGAAAGACTGACAGCTTTGGTGGAAAAACGTTTTCGTGGAGAATTGGCCACCTGTTCCGGTTGTAGTTGTTTTTAAGGATGCTTTTATGTGTTGATTGTTAGCGAATAAAGCGGCTAATAATCATAGATGAAAATAGATAAAATTGTATGAAGACCATGCCGGAAAGAGGTTCTTGAGAGAGCCTGATTACGGCATGGTCTTTTGTTTTATAGCTCTTTTTATGACCCTTAGTCTCTATTCGTTAAGATAATTAAATGGTTATAAGTCCTGTAGTTTTCATTATTAACTCTATCTTTGCGACAAGATATATCAGTGTATGGCAGATAAAGAAAATATTTGCAGAATAGATCTCAAACAAATCTTAAGACAAAAAGCACCTTCCCTTGCCGGGAAAATACCGGGCTTTATTGTCAACTATTTGATAAGAACAGTTCACCAGGATGAACTGAATGATATTCTGACAAGATATCAGGATAAAGAAGGTGTAGAGTTTATGCAAGAATTAATCGGTTATTTCGATTTGACTTTGCAACTTGTCAACGACGAAAATATTCCTGATAAAGGGCGCTTTATATTCGCGTCTAATCATCCTTTGGGAGGGTTGGATGGTATATGCTTGTCTGCCGTTATCGGTGGTAAGTTTGATGGAAAGATAAAATATCTGGTTAACGACTTATTGCTTTACTTGGCTAATCTGAGAACTATTTTTGTTCCGATCAACAAACATGGATCGCAAGGTAAGGAAGCGGCGCTAATGCTTGAAGAAGCTTATGCTTCGGATAATCAAATTGTCACTTTCCCGGCCGGACTTTGTTCCAGAAAGATAAAAGGCGATATTGTAGATCTGGAATGGAAAAAGTCTTTTATCCAAAAAGCCGTAGAATATAAACGGGATATTATTCCTGTTCGTTTTGAAGGAAAAAATTCCTCTTTCTTTTATAACCTGTCGAATGTGCGTAAAGCATTCGGTGTGAAAATGAATTACGAAATGATTTATTTGCCGGACGAAATGTTTAATTCTAAACATAAAACCTTCAAAATTTATTTTGGAGAACCGATTCCCTGGCAAACCTTTGATAAAAGTAGAAAGCCCGCTGAATGGGCTGAGTGGGTGAAGCAAATTGTTTATAAACTTTAGAACAGCAAGATGTATGCAAATGCAGGAGATAATTAGTCCGGTAGATATAGAACTGCTTAAGGCGGAACTGACGAAAGACAAACTCTTACGGAGAACCAATAAATCCAATAACGAAATTTATATCGTTACGGCTCATGATTCGCCAAACGTAATGCGCGAGATCGCACGTTTGCGCGAGATCGCCTTTCGTTTCTATGGCGGAGGCACAGGCAAAGAGATGGATATTGATGAGTATGATACGATGGACAATGCTTATCGTCAATTGATAGTGTGGAGTCCGGAAGATGATATGATTTTAGGAGGCTATCGCTTTTTGTGCGGTTCGGATGTAAAGTTTGATAAGGACGGGAAGCCAATGCTGGCCACTTCGCATTTGTTTAATTTTTCTGAGAAATTTATTAAAGATTATCTGCCCTATATTGTTGAACTGGGGAGATCTTTTGTTACGTTGGAATATCAATCAACGCGTGCCGGCGCAAAAGGGTTGTTTGTTTTAGACAATCTGTGGGATGGCTTAGGAGCCTTGTCGGTAATAGACCCTACCCTTAAATACTTTTTCGGCAAAGTAACCATGTATAACACCTATAATACAGAAGCCCGAAATATGATTCTGTATTTTCTAAGTTTGCATTTTCCCGATAAAGATCGCTTGATTACTCCGGTATGTCCTCTGCAAACAGATACGGATATCGAAAAAATGAAGACTCTTTTTCCGCATGAGAACTTTAAGGAGAATTATAAGATATTGAATACTGAGGTGCGTAAGTTGGGTATAAACGTTCCGCCGTTAGTAAGCGCATATATGAGTCTTTCTCCACAAATGCGCGTATTCGGAACTGCTGTTAACCAAGAATTCGGAGAGGTAGAAGAGACCGGTATCCTGATCGCGATAAATGAAATTTTGGAAGAAAAGAAGAAACGCCATATTGAAACCTATCTGAAAGAAGACCAATCTTCAACAGATTTGATAAAAAACGCGGAGTAAGCAATTAAATAAAAGAAACAAATGGAGCCTTGCTTTTTACATCAAAAAGGCAAGGCTTTCTTGTTGCTTAAGCAATCCGTAAATAATGAAGCCTGCTATTGTTACGAAAAGGGCTATAAATCCCAGCACAGTAAAGAATAAAAACTGCCCGAAGATACATTTGAATATGTTCTTTTTCCATGTTCCTCCGGTCAACTCTTTCATGTCGTAACTTAAAAAAAATAAATAGGAAAGCATTAAGTAACTGTCATTGATGGCATAAGACGGGAAAAACGCATTGAACAAAACAAAAATCAGTTCGATAATAATGATCTGTGAAAAGAAATAAGCCGCGATGAAACAGGTCTCCACCCAGGTGAACCGATAACGTATCTCTTTATAAAGCATGCGGAATACTAAAACCTGTAACGGGATACAAAACACCCACATGATTCCCCGGTTATTTTGAAAGAAGCGGATTAACTTCGTGCAAAAAGTATTTACCGCGGGTGTTAACATATTCGAGAAGCTGTTGCCTATCTCAAAATCACTACTCTCCCCACTCCAGAAATAGATAATCATGTAAAGAGTTGCCGTTAGGAAGAGCAGCTGGAAGGGGGCAAAGAACGTAACACGCCGGCCATATACATATTCCGCTGCCATACGGGCAGGCTGAGTAAAGAGGTCGATCAATGTGCGAAGCATACCCCTGTCTATTGTTCCGAAGCTCAGCATTACGCTTTGCGCTAAAGATTTATAATTTAGCGGTTCGGTAGCACTTTTTTGTCCACATTGCGGACAATAAGGTGTATTAACTTCCGTGTCACAATTCTTACAATTCACTTTCTTTTTGTTTTTCCCATTCGGAAGCAACTGTCTCTAATTCGTTGTACCAGGCTTCACCGAACTTGCGGATCAAGGGCTCTTTCAGAAATTTATATAAAGGAACGCCGGCCTTGCTACCCAGGATTTCAGCCGGTTTGCAAATCTTCCATTTGTTATAGTTCAGCGCGCGGAATGTATTGTGCTTCGCTACCCGAATTGGATAAAGATGGCAGGATATCGGTTTGTAAAAATCGATCCGCCCTTCCCGGTACGCCTTTTCTATCGCGCATTTACAAATGCCTTTTTCATCGTAGAAGGTAAACACACAGTCGCGTCCGTTTACTAATGAGGTTACTACCTCGCCATCCTCATCTATATAACCAACACCCTGCTTTTCGATAACAGCTTGCGCTTCAGGTGAGAGGTCATTCCAGATTTCGGGTAGTATCTTTTTGATGATCTGGTATTCATTGCTTTCAAGAGGTGCGCCGGAGTCTCCTTCTACACAACAGGCTCCTTTGCATTGCGCCAGGTCGCAAATAAATGCCTTCTCGATGATATCTAAGCTGATCAGCGTATCTTCAATTTGAATCATAAATAAAAATATGAATAGTAAAGACAAGGCGCGCCTTGTCTTTACTATGGTAATGATATAATCTTATTTTATCAATGAACGTCCGGTCATTTCAGCAGGCTGACCCAATCCCAGTATGGCTAAAAGGGTAGGGGCTACATCTGCCAGAATTCCGTTTTCTACTTTCGCTCCTTCGCGATCTGTAACATATACACAAGGAACGGGGTTCAATGAATGAGCCGTGTTCGGACTTCCGTCAGTATTAACCGCATTGTCCGCATTTCCGTGATCCGCGATAATAATCACTTCATATCCTTTTGCTTTTGCCGCTTCAACCGTATCGCGAAGGCAATTATCAACGGCTACAACCGCTTTCTCGATGGCTTCGTAAATGCCGGTATGTCCCACCATGTCACCATTTGCATAATTACAGATGATACAATCGTACTTTTCCGTATGAATAGCCTCAACCAATTTGTCTTTAACTTCGTATGCGCTCATTTCCGGTTTCAGGTCGTAAGTAGCCACTTTAGGCGATGGCACAAGAATACGATCTTCGCCGGAAAAAGGCTCTTCACGTCCACCATTGAAGAAGAACGTTACGTGCGCGTACTTTTCGGTTTCCGCGATATGAAGCTGAGTTTTATTCTGTTCAGCCAGATATTCACCCAGGGTATTGCTTACATTTTCCTTGTCAAAAAGAATATGAAGTCCTTTATAATTTGCGTCGTAAGGAGTCATACAGAAATAGTGCAGACCCGGGATTGTTTTCATACCGGCTTCCGGCATATCCTGTTGCGTCAATACAACGGTCAATTCTTTTGCACGGTCGTTACGATAGTTGAAGAAGATCACTACATCCCCTTCTTCGATCTGAGCTACCGGCTTGCCGTTTTCGGTGTGTACGATTGGTTTTATAAATTCGTCGGTGATTCCTTCGGCGTACGAATCTTCTACGGCCTGAACCATACATTCAGCAGATTTTCCGATGCCGTTCACAAGCAAATCGTAAGCTTCTTTTACACGTTCCCAGCGTTTGTCTCTGTCCATTGCGTAATAGCGTCCGATGATGGAAGCTATCTTTCCGCCTGTTGTTTGAAGGTGCTTTTCAAGTTCTTCAATAAAATCCTTTCCGCTTTTCGGGTCGGTGTCTCGCCCGTCCATAAAGCAATGTACGTACGATTTGGTAATGCCATATTCACGGGCAATGTCGGTGAGCTTCATCAAATGCTCCATAGAGCTATGTACACCCCCGTCTGAAACCAATCCTAAGAAATGAATATTTTTATTGTTTTCTTTGGCGTAGCTATAAGCACGTTTGATTTCCGGGTTGTTCATGATTGTGTTTTCACGACAGGCAATGTTGATCTTAACTAAATCCTGATATACCACACGTCCTGCACCAATGTTGAGGTGACCTACTTCCGAATTACCCATCTGTCCGTCGGGCAGACCTACGTTTTCTCCCGAAGCCTGCAGTTGTGAGTTAGGATAGTTCTTAATTAAGCTATCCCAGTAAGGAGTTGGTGTCGAAAAAATAACATCACTTTTACCCTGGTTGCCGATTCCCCAGCCATCACAAATGATTAAGAGTGCTTTTTTGCCCATAATTCAAATATCTATTTTAGTTGTAATTTGTATAATAGCCGCAAAGATAGGGATTTCCGATGTATTAATTGTTTGCACTATTATATTACTTTTGCCTTAGGAATGAAAAGAGAAATTATAGACAAGGACTTAGGGGTGATAGCGCTTCGAAAGAGTGCGAAAGCAACTCGTTATACACTGAAGATAGCGAATGGCAAGATTGAAGCTGTTATGCCTGAACAGGGAGAAGAGAAACAGATGCTTGCCTTTATTGAAGAGAAGCGGGAGCAACTGATCAAGGCTTTGCAAAAGCGACCTGCCCGTGAGCAATTAAATGAATCTACGGTTTTGCAAACGAATACATTCCGGCTGCATATTTTCTGTACAGAACGAAGCGGCTTTTATATGAAACTGGAACAAGGTATGCTGCATATTGCTTGTCCGTCTCAGACTGATTTTTCGGATGAACATGTTCAGGAAATACTGTATGATTTACTTGGAAGGGCTTTGTTTCACGTGGCTAAACTGGTTTTGCCATGGCGACTGCGCAATCTGGCCGTTCGAAACAAATTTACCTATACCGGCGTTCGAGTCTCGAAAAGTAAAACAAGCTGGGGCAGTTGCAATGCCCGGAAATCCATAAGCCTTTCAAGATCATTGATGCTGCTGCCTGATCATCTGATCGACTATGTGCTTTTACATGAATTGTGCCACACCAAAGAAATGAGTCATAACGAACGCTTCTGGAAATTGATGGATGCTGTTACGGAAAATCAATCGAAAGCACTTCGTCAGGAACTGAAAAAATACCATACAATTTAACTTATTACCGTATCGAAACTGTACCGTTATACAGCCTTTTTTAATTTTGAGGCTCCTGCTTTTGTTTTTTGACGGCCGTGCTTTTATCTTTTGACGGCCGTGCTTTTGTCTTTTGAGGCGCCTCAAAATTTAATTCCGACCTTTGTGTATAGAAAATCAAAAGACTTCATAGTGTTAAGATAGATTAATATTACTATCTTTGTTGTGTCTTCTATTTTAAACACATATCTATAATGAAAGCAACAACAATTACAAGATCATTGGCTGGACTATTTCTCTCCTGCTCAGTTTTTTGTGTGCTGACTTCGTGTGATACGACTCAGCACAATGTATTAACTCCGGAAGAAGAGGCAGCAGGCTGGCAATTACTATTTGACGGAACTACGCTGAACGGCTGGAAAGACTATAATGGAACCACGCTTACGCAACCTTGGCATGTAGTAGACGGATGTATACAGGCGAAAGGCGATGGTAGCGACGCCAGTGGATACATAGTTACTGATAAAGAATACGGAAATTTCGAATTGTCGTGGGATTGGAAATTGTCTAAAGGTGGCAATAGTGGTATGTTATATCACGTAGTAGAACGCCCACAATTCGCCGTTCCTTATGTAACAGGACCGGAATATCAACTTATTGACGAGCCTAACTTTCCGGAACCATTGGAAGAATGGCAAAAATTAGGCGTAGATTATGCTATGTACTTGCCTGATAAATCAAAAATGAAAGTTAATCCGCAAGGAAAATGGAATAATTCTAAAATCGTTTTTGACAATGGCCATGTAGAACATTGGCTGAACGGTGAAAAAATACTTGAATTCGAAGCATGGACAGACGATTGGCATGCACGCAAAAATAGCGGTAAATGGGAAAATGCGCCCGAATATGGATTGGCTCAGAAAGGCGTTCTTTGTTTGCAGGATCATGGCTACCCGGCTTCTTTCCGTAATATTAAGATAAAGGAATTGCCACGCAAACCGAAAGACATTAATCTGTTTAATGGTGTAGACCTGACCGGTTGGGAAGCTTATGGAACCGAACTTTGGTATGTAAAAGATGGTTTGTTGATCTGTGAAAGCGGTCCAGATAAGCAATATGGTTACTTGGCTACCCGTGATTATTACGATGATTTTGACCTGACTGTTGAGTTTAAACAAGAAGCCGACGGTAACTCCGGTGTCTTTATCCGTTCTTTTATTGAAGAAGGAGTGAAGGTGAACGGCTGGCAGGTAGAAGTAGCACCAAAAGGACATGATACAGGTGGTATTTACGAATCATACGGACGTGGCTGGTTGGAGCAAATACCCGATGAAAAAGAAACTATCCTGAAAGTAAAAGACTGGAACACCATGCGTATTAAAGTTCAGGGAGATAATGTTACTACTTGGTTGAACGATCAGGAAATGGTAAATCTTACTGACGCTAAGATCGGAGCCGGAAAAGGCCGTATCGCCCTTCAGATACACGATGGAGGAGGTATCAAAGTTCTTTGGCGCAACCTGAAAGTAAAGACTTTGTAAAAACAGGAATTATATAAATTTGAGAAACCGGATGAAGATGCCACTTGTTATAAGTGAAGCACTTTTTCCGGTTTTTTTAATAAACTCAGATACACAGACAGTATGAATCCCTTAGATATTATTTCAAATTATTACGTTCCCGGTTCCGAAGCTTATCATATACTTGTAACCCACAGCAGAAGCGTAGCCGATAAAGCATTAGCAATAGCAGCTATGCATCCGGAATTGCAGATAGACACGCGTTTTGTGGAAGAAGCAGCCATGCTGCATGATATTGGAATTTTTTTGTGTGATGCGCCGGGTATAGCATGTTACGGAGCGTATCCTTATATCTGTCACGGCTATCTGGGGGCAGACTTGCTGAGGAAAGAAGGGTTGGAGCGACATGCCTTGGTTTGTGAACGGCATACCGGTACCGGGCTTTCTTTGGCAATGATTGAAAAAGAAGGGCTGCCTTTGCCGCATCGGGACATGCTGCCCGTTTCGATTGAAGAGCAGCTGATCTGTTTTGCCGACAAGTTTTATAGCAAGACTAAATTGGGTGTTGAAAAGCCTGTCAAGAAGATAAAAAAATCACTTTTGAAGTACGGAAGCGAGACGGAAGAACGATTTGATAGGTGGTGTAAACTCTTTTTAGGAGATTAAACATCCTTTGTAGCGGTATTTTGTTATACATTTGCACTTTGATAACGGTCAAATAAACAAAATGTTCTTAAGATACAGAGTCTTTATTTTTCTGATATTTCTTTTAACCAGAAGTTTCGTGGTGTCTGCCCAGGAAGAATCTATCCCAACAGATAGTCTTGAGGTGGTACCTGTCGATACAATTCCCCCAAAGAAAAACGGACTCGATGCTCCGGTAAACTATCAGGCAAAAGACTCTATCGTGATGACTGCCGATAATTGGGCTTTCCTGTATGGCGAAGGCAGTGTTAAATACCAGAATATAGAATTAGAAGCCGAGCTTATCCAGATGAATATGGATAGCAGTTTGGTCAATGCTACATTCGCATTGGATACTGCCGGACTGGAATTTGGTTATCCGCTTTTTAAAGAAGGCGAACAGCAGTATGAATCTAAAACCATGCGCTATAATTTCGGCTCGAAAAAGGGATACATAACCGACGTAATAACACAACAAGGAGAAGGGTTTGTAACTTCGGGCAGAACGAAGAAGATGCCATCGGATGTGCTGAATATGGCACCCGGAAGATATACCACGTGTGATGAACACGATCATCCTCACTTCTATATTCACATGACGAAGGCCAAGGTAAGGCCTAAAAAAGACATCGTGACAGGTCCTGTTTATTTGGTGCTCGAAGATGTTCCGCTTTATCCGATCGGACTACCGTTTGCCTTTTTCCCTTTTACAAGTAGTTATTCTTCGGGTATTCTTATGCCCACTTTCGGAGAGGAAAGTTCACGCGGTTTCTTCCTGCGTGATGGCGGATATTATTTTGCGCTAAGTGATTATATGGATTTAGCTTTGACCGGCGAAATTTACACTAAAGGTTCCTGGGGGCTAGCGGCTAAGTCTTCTTATCGTAAGCGATATAAGTATTCCGGAAACTTTAACCTGGCCTATCAGGTATCTAAATATGGAGATGTTATCAAAGGACAAAAATTGCCCGATTACTCTTTGGCTAAAGACTTCAAAATAAATTGGTCGCATTCTCAGGATCCGAAATCGAATCCTTTCCTGACTTTTTCTGCCAGCGTAAATTTTGCGACGAGTAGTTTTGACAGGAATAATGAATACGGACATTTTAACGGCAATAGTAGTAACGGATATGGTAGTGCTACCGAGAATACGAAAGGATCAACGGTCAATATAACCAAACGTTTTCCGAATAATCCATTCAGCATTTCCGGTACAATGAGTGTTAATCAGCGTATGAAAGACTCCTCTTTAGCGGTTACCCTTCCGGACTTAACTGTTACGATGAGCCGTATTTTCCCATTTAAAAGAAAATCGCGTGTAGGAGCTGAGCGATGGTATGAAAAAATATCCATGCAGTACACCGGTTATTTGCGAAACAGTATTACAACGAAAGAAGATCAATTCCTTAAGGCCAGCCTCGTTAAAGATTGGAAGAATGCCATGCAGCATAAAATACCAGTAAGTGCGACTTTCTCGTTGTTTAATTACATTAATATTACGCCTACTTTCAATTACACGGAGCGTTGGTATAGCAATAAGGTGGAAAAAGAATATGATCCCACTCAAAATGCTTTAATGGTAAAAGACACCACCTATGGTTTCTATAGAGTGTATGACTATAATGCGTCGGTTTCTGCTTCTACCACCGTTTATGGTAATTTTAAACCTTGGTCGATATTTGGAGATGCGGTGCAGATGATACGCCATCGCTTAGAACCGTCGATCTCATTCAGTGCGGCACCCGACTTTGGAGATCCCAGCTATGGATTTTACAAGACGTATCTGTATGAGGATATGAATGGGATACAGCAAGAACATGTTTACTCGCCTTTTGAAGGACGAGAATTCGGTATTCCATCAAAAGGAAAGCAGGGAAGTGTTTCTTTCTCGGTATCTAATAATGTGGAAGCAAAAATACGTTCGGATAAGGATTCTACAGGATTTAAGAAGATCAGTTTAATTGATAAGCTTTCTTTAAGTATAAGTAATAATCTGGCGGCCGATTCTTTCCAATGGAGTGATATTTCAGCCTCTTTACGTTTGAAGTTCTCTAAAAGTTATACATTAAACCTGAACGCAATGTTTGATACTTATACCTACAGGTATGATGATCATACGAATTCTTTAGTTAGACAGAACAAAACGCGTTGGGAAGCCGGTAAAGGTTTGGGGCGTTTACGCTCTACGGGTACCAGTTTTTCTTATACATTCAACAATGATACATTCTCGAAGTTGTTTGGCGGGGGAGGCTCCGAAAAGAAAGGCGATCAGGGAGCTTCAGCGAACAACACGGCCGATCAGGATCAACCGGGTATGAATGGTCCTGATGAAGAAACCGCTACTACCGAAGGAGGAAGGTTAAGGAAAGATCAGAAGGCAGAAGCGTCAGACGCTGATGCCGATGGCTATTATGTAAATACAATCCCCTGGAGTTTGTCTTTTAATTACAGCATGAACCTTAATTATGACAATCAGAAGATCGATATCGCAAATGCAGAATATAAATACAAGATAACCCATGCGCTGAGCTTTAATGGGAATATCCAACCAACGAAGAATTGGCGTTTCAACTTCAACGCTACGTATGATTTCGATAATAATAAACTTTCTTACATGACTTGCAATATCTCACGTACACTTCACTGCTGGCAGATGACCGCAAGTTTTGTTCCGGTAGGTCCGTATAAAACTTATTCTTTCTCTATCGCGGTAAATTCGTCTTTGCTGAAAGACCTGAAATGGGATCAAAGAAGCAACTATCGTGATGGACAAAAATGGTATTGATCTACCATGCTATCGGAGACTGTCCGTTCGCGATCAGATAATCATTTGTTTTACTGAAATGTTTACTTCCGAAGAATCCTCTGTAAGAAGATAGGGGAGAGGGATGAGGTGCTTTAAGAACCAGGTTTGCGGAAGTATCGATAAATGCACCTTTGCGTTGGGCATAAGAGCCCCAAAGGATATATACCAACTGTTGCTTTTGTTCTGCCAGACGGTGTATCACCGCATCGGTAAATGTTTCCCAACCCTTGTTTTGATGAGATCCGGCTTGATGCGCCCGAACTGTTAATGTTGCGTTGAGAAGCAAAACGCCTTGGTCAGCCCAACGGGTAAGATCCCCGCTACGCGGACTGGTTATGCCAAGGTCCGTTTTAATTTCTTTGTAAATATTGACTAAAGAAGGAGGAACAGTAATTCCCTCTTTGACCGAGAAACAAAGTCCATGTGCTTGCCCCGGCTCATGATAAGGATCCTGCCCGAGGATAACAACTTTAACTTTATCAAAAGGACAATGTGAAAAAGCATTGAATATATCACGCCCAAGAGGATATACCTGCCTTTGCTGATATTCCTGCCTGATAAAATCAGTTAGATTCTTGAAATAATCTTTTTCAAACTCATCAATTAACTGTGTTTTCCAACTTTCCTCAATCTTTACATCCATTCCTCTTTTGATTCAATTGCTATATTAGCGGCATTCCGGCTGCTTTAGACTCTTTCCGCATATCATCCGGCCATATACTGGCCTGAATTTCGCCTATGTGTGCTTTGCGAAGGTAGAACATACAAAGACGACTTTGACCTATCCCTCCACCTATGCTGAGAGGTAGCTCGTCGTTTAACAGGCGATGGTGAAAATAAAGGTTTGCCCGTTCTTCCGCGTTCGAAAATTTCAGCTGACGAAGCAAAGCCTCCTTGTTAACACGAATCCCCATAGAAGAAAGCTCTACCGAACGATTCAAAATCCCGTTCCAGACCAATAAGTCTCCATTTAAACCTGTTTGCCCATTTTCGGCTACGGTAGACCAGTCGTCATAGTCCGGTGCTCTTCCGTCGTGCTTTTCCCCATTGCTCAGTGTACATCCAATCCCGATGATGAAAACCGCTCCGTATTCTCTACATATCTCATCCTCCCTGTCTTTCGGAGTCAGCGTAGGGTATTTTAGTAATAAGTCTTCCGCGTGAATAAAGTGTATTCGCTGAGGAAGCACAGGCTTTATATCCGGAAACATTTCATACACCATATATTCTGTACGTACAAGCGCGGCATAAATGCGTTGAACTATTTCCTTTAAGAAGTCAATGTTTCGTTCTTCGTTTGTCATTACCCGCTCCCAGTCCCATTGGTCCACATATAAAGAATGCAGGTTACCCAGTTCTTCGTCAGAGCGAATCGCATTCATATCCGTGTAAATACCAAATCCCGGATCTATCTCATAATCAGCCAAAGTTAATCTTTTCCATTTGGCGAGTGAGTGTACAATTTCAGCCTTATTATCATTTAAATCTTTTATAGGGAAAGTTACTGGTCTTTCTATACCATTCAGGTCGTCGTTGATACCTAACCCCTTTAATACAAAAAGAGGAGCGGTTACACGTCTTAGCCGTAACTCCGAAGAAAGATTTTGTTGGAAGAAGTCTTTAATTTTCTTAATGCCCAATTCTGTTTGAGCAAGGTTAAGCAAAGCTCTATATCCTGTAGGTTTGATCAGGTAGCTCATATATGTTTATTCCTTTGTGTTTGTTTAAATTAGAATGCAAAGATAACGGAATAATAAAATAAGAACAATGAAAAAGTATTATAATTTACAAAGTGGTATGTTTGAGGCTTTGAATAGTTTCATTTTGTCAATTTAAATTTCCTGCTTGTATTACTGATAGATTATGCTTACTTTTGCAGGTCTTTGGCTGGGTAGCTTAGTGAATAGAGCGTCAGATTCCGGTTCTGAAGGTCGTGGGTTTGAATCCCACCCTGGTCACCAAAGAAAAAAGCCTGAATACAACTGTTGTTGTTGTTCAGGCTTTTTTTATTAATCAAGTCTTTAGTTTGCTGAGAGTTATAAAGATTAAGAATCAAGTGAAATATGTTGTTTTCTATGACTGTATTTTATTTTTTTTTGGTTAAAAACAGGACTCTATTTTCTGCTTTTTTGCCCTTCTTGTATATGCTTGATAATCAATGTATTGTATCTTGATAAAAACATAAAGGTTATTTTTCGAAAAATAAAGGATATATTTTGAAAAATAAAGGATATATTTTTTTTTATATAGTAATGTAAAAAACACGCCTCTTTTATAAGGCTGTTTTTTGCCTTGTTTAAAAATTTCGCGATCCTTGCTCAAGGTATAATTTTATACGTCCGTTTTTTTCTTTGTGTGATAGATAGATTATTCCTCCTTTTCGTATTCTTGTTAGGAGTGGATTCATACTCGTTTTCAGGTAAATTGTTCCCGGTGTATCTAAACGTACCACTTCAGTGTCGACGAAATGTAGCAAATCTGTTGATAAATGAAGCCAGGTGCTATCGGTAATTCCTTGACTTTCTATTTTAGCCGATACATAATTGTCCTTGAATGTAACGATTTCTCCTATCCAATTGATTGGCGACATTCGTTTTACTTGTACAATTCGCTCTAAATTGCCTACTGCTATGCTGATTTGACCTTTAGAGAAATTTGCGGCTAAATTTAGTTTTACTTCACTCGTGTTGTTCGTTCCGTTAGGCTGATCTAATCCTTTAGCTATCGTTATTGATCCGGCAGGGGATGCAGCAACTACTTTTGTTTGTGCAAGAACTCCGGTAGGAGCGTTATAAGAAACTGTTACAGCCGTTAGGTTGTCTTGTTTTGTGTTTGAATATACAATAAATTCAGAATTGCTTAACCCAATGAAGTACTGACCATTATCGGTAATCTCCATAGCGTTTTGATCGATAACAGTTATTGTTGAGAATATATTGGAGGGCGGAGCATTTAACGCCTCACCAATCGTTTTATAGCCTGCGGTATTAATTTCTTTTAGCTTAAACTGATACCATTTGTTGCGTATGAGGTTGAACGAATTTTTGTTTGCGTCCTGAAATAACAAGCTATAATAGCCGGATTGCCCCTTGTAGCTTCCTTTTACGATAACAGAAGATTCTCCGGCAAGCGATTCGTATATGTAAATAGGCTCACCCGATGAGATTCCGCAAATTGAATCGTGGGGAGGGGCTGCTAAATAATTCACCTTATCTACCTGAGTTGTAAATGTATTCGACGGAATTAAACGTCCATACTGCGAGGCTCCGATAACCGAAAAACCTTCAAGCACGAAATCGGGCGAATTGTTCTCTACGGTTACTTTCGCAACCACACGAATTAAGCTCAATTTGTTTGCGGCAGTTCCTATAGCCGTATTGTTATCAATCTTATTGAGTGTTATGGATAGCGTGGCCGGAATATCTTCTGCGGCATACGGTATGCTTTTTTGCGGCGACTGGAGTTTAGGGGTGTTGAGTATTGATAAAGCCTCATTGTACGTTTTGCCTGTTAATTTTGAGGTAAGCGCATCTTTACTTAAAGGTGTATTATCAATGGTTCCGTCGAAAAAAACAGCCGGCGGATTCGCGATAATCATAACCCGTGTTTTAACCGTTGTTTCAGTGAGCGACACAACCATCTTATTCCCGGATTTTGTTGCGCGAGCAACTTGCGAAAACATTGCCTGATCGGTATCTCCCAAGAATACGATTACCCAAGGCATCGCCTCCGATAAACCTCCTCTAAATGTTCTTGTTTGCTGATTTGTAGGGGTTTGATAATCACCCGTATGGGTGAAAAGCTCTACTAACACGGTGCTCTCAGCAGTATCTACCGGTTTCATATCTGTTAAGTCATATTCTTCACTACAAGCGGTTAGCAGGAGCAAAATAAACCCAAGCAGATAATATTTTTTTAAATTTATTGTTAGTTTCATAAACGTAATTTTTTTTTGATTATTCATCTTTTACGCACCGAATGTTGTAACCATAAAGTAAACTGGCACTCATAACATCTTTGTTTTCTTTGGAACTTCTATACAACCAACTATTACCATCGTTGCGTGTGGCTGTTGACCAGAAATAAACTCGTTCTCCGTTTCTCCTCAGCCCGCCTTTAATAGGATATAAAAGATTTGATTCGCTGGAAGCACGATATCCGGCAGCCGGAAAGAACAATGATGCATTTGTGTAGGGATTAAAATGTAACTGTCCGATATAAGCCAGCTTTGCCCCACTTCCAACTGTAGAGGCTTCTGTGCCCGTTAGGCTTTTTCGAATAGGTCTGCGATCAAAAAAACCATCAGCATAATATCCCCACAAGGTATTTGCATCATCATTTTCTCTTCTTTTCTTGGGATCTAATAATAGGGATTGGCTAATTTCTAAATCACTGCTGGACGTGGACGTTGCATAACTACTAATGCTTCCCTCATTTGGACGGCGATATCCGGCAGGAGCGCTTTCCCAGTCGTTTTTGTGTAAATACCATAGTGCATTGGGTCTATTGTAGTACCAATTTTCCGGAGCTTCAACATCAGGATACCAGGCATAGGTCCGAGCAAACTGAAAATAATACCCCGCCTGAGTTGGAAACTGAGTAAATACGTATTTACTATTGATTGAATCGCCTACGCGCCCGGGTCTTTCCTGAGGATCGGTTAAATTGTATGGACTAAATTTTTTCGCAAATGGGCGTTTGGGGATAGAGGGATTAACCCCAACAGTCGGGTCGTTCATTCGCATTAAATAATCTGCATCTTCTCCCTGGCGTACATAGATAGTAGAATAACCTTTTGAATGAGTAAGCTTAATTGTAGCGTAACGTACCGGCTTAGTCGGCGTGCTTTGGTAGGTTGAAGTCAACCCTACGCGAAAGTAAATACGACCATTTCCGCTTATTGTTTTTTTACCGTCCACTACCGGATAATTTTCAGCATCTCCCGGGTTTTCGGTGCGTAAAGACTTGTCCGCACTCCGGGATTTACTTAAAACAACGAAATGTCCTTCTCCGGTGGGATCATTTACCTCAGCACTCCATGCGCCTATATGGTCAGCGTAAATAACGCGTTCTCCTACTTCGTTTTTACGGTGAAAGGTTCCTACCCAAGGGATCTCTAAAAACGTTTTCGGGGGGTCTGAGATATTCGTCTTTACAATTATTTCCCGCTTAAGCCCTCCGGCGTTAAGGTAGATTTTGCGTATGTCATTTGTCGTTTTCTGTGTGCTTATTGTACTTATGTCCATATGCCCATGTCCGCTTACCGGATTGAACTGAAAATTCGTTGTTAGAGGCGAACCGGCTAAATCATCAAAAAAATCATTAACATTAAACGGGCTTGTATTCGAATATCCGATATACCCTTGTTTTTCCACTTTAACCTCTTTCTGGTCACTCCAAAAATAGATTCTTGATGCACTTACGTCGGAAATTTCAGCTTCAGTGGCCGAAAGATGTAACTGTCTTTTCAGCACATTTTCAGAAATAACCTGCGTGCTCCAGTCGGCAACCATTAAATTCATATCCGTGCCCCTGTTCCAAGCCTTCTCGGCCGTGGGGTGTCCCGATCCGTTTACTTGAATGATATTGAGTTGATAACTATGATTGCGTAAAATATCGCGCGTTTCGGTTTTATCGCCTGTCATTATGTCTAATCTGTAATAGGAGGGAGCAGAATCCCAGGCAATGCCATTCTCACTATAATAACCTCCTATAACAAACCCTGTAGCGTTTAAAAAATCTGAACTGAGAACAACTGCCCGGGATTCTGAAAGATATATTGTGTTAAGTAAAGAAGTCTCACTGTCTGCAACATATTTAATTGGTCCGAACCAGTTCTGTTGTGATGTTGCTAATGTTGGCTTTGTAACAATGAGTCTGTTGTTGGAATAAAGTTCTAACGTGTTTGTATCCGGAACGATGCGACTATTTTCTTTTATATTGTAAAGGTAGATTTCGCTCAACTTAAAATGGTCTTTTATTTTCTTGCCGGATGCCTGATCGACCAATAAGACATCAACTTTTGCTACCATACGAAGCATTGGAATTTTATCTATGCTTGCGGTTGCGGTGGTAATTTGTTGGGGAGTCTGTGTTTCGCCCCACATCGGAATAGGAGTAAACCCGGCTGTGTTACTAATATTCCATTTATGATCCGGTGCTGCGTTTGTAAATTCCAACATCTTCAGCATTTCAATTTTTTCAATTGGTTGGCCGGCGTAAGTGTGTAAAATTTGCGTTACTTCGTCACGTGCGTTAGCAATAATAACAAAACGCTGTTTGTAGGATCTTACTTTTACTTTCGCGCTGTATGTTTGAAGTGCAGTTCCTGCACCGGATTGCAGTACACCTTCAGTGTGATAATCGAAGTGTTCTTTCCCTGCCGAATTAACTTTATACGCAAGGATGTTGATTTTTAGAATTGTGTTTTCATTCTGAGTCCCTGCCTGTTCCACAGAGGGCTCGTCTTGTGCCGGTAGTGACAGGTTGAAATTAACGTCTATATCTTCTGTATTTGATGAGTTAGATCTGAGTTCTATTTCGTTACTACACGCTACCATAAAAAGAACAGGCACAATAACTAAAAGGTAATGATTAATAGATTTCATATGCTTATTTATTTTGTTATATAGACATTTTTATTTCAATCAGGCTCTATTGTATAATCCGTTTCATAGTCGTTCCAGTATTGTATGTCAACAGTAACTTCCATGTTCGTATTGTAATAAAGAATGATATCAAATACGTGGGTAGTTTTAAAGTCGACATCCGGATATTTCTCGGTGATCATTTTAATTAAATCATTCGATAAACCACTTTTCCCCGGATATAGATCTATCTTTTCAGTTTCATTCCATAAAACCAGTTTAGGTTGGTTTTCCTTGTAGAGTTTAAGTACCCTTAAGGAGGAAACAAGATCAGTAGATTCATTTACGACACTTTTTGTTCCTCTCAGATTCATTGGAGCCACATAGCTGATCTCTTCGCCTGCAACAGGTTTGTTTTGAAACGATTCGTATGCATTTTTGTCACTAATTACCTGATAGTACTCATGACCGGTTTGCGGCAATCCTTTAACCGTAACATTAATTGTGTTTGTGTTTTGTACAAGCGGAATCGTTATAATCTGATTGTCGTTGGTAATCTGCTGGTTACTCACTTCGCCAAACATAATTAAAGGAATTTCAGATGTAATATATCCCAAAGACGGAACTGCTAACTTTATAATATCTTCGTGTCGGTCCGGGTTGCTGAGCTTTTCGTTTGAATCGACAGACAATACGTCAAAATATTCTGCTGTATTCATCCATACAATAAATTCATACTCGCCCGGGAGGAGATCAACCTCTATCGGATAATTGTGATAAAGTTGCGGATTTTGGTAAGTAACGGTGCTTACGTAATTTCCGTCTACATCAAATATGTAAAGGTGCGCTATTTTAAGCTCGGCGGGATCTATGTTACGCGGTCCTGCCGGTGTGTCGAATGAAAAAGCCACTTGGAGTTTCTCCATTTTCACAGGACAATCAGAAAGATCTTCCCGAATGCATGAAGACGTGATTAGCAGCAAGACGAACCATGCGGAGAACTTAAAGTTAGATAGTATTCCCATGTTGTTTTTGTATTTAATTATTTACGAGGCTCTTTTTTTAACAAGGGAGAGGTTTTATTTCTCCCTTGTTGAAACATACATTCATATAGGAATGTGTAATTTTTCCCGGTTAAGGTTCAAGCGAATAATCGCCGGTAATAAGATTCCAGAATAAAATGTCAAGATCAAACTGAAGGTCTGTTTCAACTGCCGGCGGCGTTTTAGGATCCACTAAATTTTCCGTTGGACGTCCGGGAGCAAGTATGTTCGTTATGCGGCAACGGTAATAATCATTTCGGAACACATCCCACTTTTTAGCCGTTACGATATTGCCTTGAAAGTATCCGTCTTTGTTCAGGTACATATCGTAATAACAATAACCGTTTGTGTAAGCAGCCGATTTAATACTACCCGGATTGGCCGCTTTATAAGCATTAGCCGTACTTTCGTTTAAGAAGAAATATTTAAAACCATTTTGCAGCAAGACTGTCCAGAATGTAGTTGGAGAACTATTGGGGTTTGCTATCTGAACATAATTCGCACCCTGGAGATCAGTAATTTTTTCCGGCACAAAAGTTGCTCTAACTATAACCCGTGTAATTTCTTCTTTCCAATGATTAACAGATGTGTTTTCAGTCGCATAAAGCGTTTTCAGCTTTTTCACTTCTGTCTTAGCCGAATCAATACGAATAAAACCGTCTCCCGCACCTCCCGGTGTGTTAACTGCGCTAATAAAATCGCCCGCCAGCCATGTATTGGCTGCATAATTGGGGTCGCTACCATCTGTTTTAGGCACTAAGTACATTTTTTTGTTTATGTTGCTTATCGCGAAGCTCAGATTATCCAACTTACCCGCACCATTGATAACCATGTTTTCACCTTCTTCTACGGTTATTTTAGCTACCATTCGCTTAATTGGAATTTTAAGTACATTATTGGTGTTGTAGGCAGGGTCTCCTATAGGTTTAAGTTCGCTGGTTGTACCTTTTGCACTAAACATGGCTAAACCTTGGGTTGTAACCAATTCGCTTATGTTTAAGGTATGTGCTATATCATTAAAATTAGCAAGCGATGTATTATTTAATCCCTGTGCGAAAGTTACCGGCAAGTTAATACCTACGAAAATGGTTTTCTGTCCGGTCGTTGTGCCTATCGTTGTTTTAGCCTTCCAAACATCTTCTGAAGAGGTAGATGCCATCTGATCAAAGTTGGAAGCATTCAACACGGCGTTTTTTACCATAAAGCCGGTGTTAGAGTTAAAAATAAACACATCAATTCTGTCTAATGCCGTTTCCTCTAAAGTGGCATTATTATCTCCGGTGGCACGGAATTGAGGTCCGTCTGTCTTAGGAAAAGATAATGTTAAGCTCATATACGTTTCTTCGCCATCCGTGCCGTCACCTTTGTTTTGAAGGTCATAATCTTCGTTATTGCAGCTAATAATTCCGAATGCAATAAGCGATGTCGTCATGAATAAATTTTGGAGTTTCATAGTTTTCTATTATTAAATTAATTAAAAGAAATGATTCGTTATCTCACTTTGATTACTGCAAATAAAACAGGTAAAAATGTATTTCTCTTTACTAAACTGTATATTCAAAACATGCCAAATGATAAATATAAAAATGTAAAAAAGGACACATGATATATACACTTCATATTTGTACAAATGCATCAGGTAATGAGATGATTACGTGTTTTTATTTGTGTTTTTTATGAGTGGAAACGATGAGGTTTTTTTATCATTTATATCATTCTTTGTGTACTGTTTTGTTTACTTTTCTTTTTGGACAAATTGTAAAATAGACGTAAAAAAGAATGGTTAAAAGATTTGTTTTGTTTAAATTTGCTTTGTGTTTCAAGAAAAGTGCTTTGTTTATGGGTATGTGTTATATCTGTTGGTAGCAAAAGCTCTCTATTTATTTTTTATTTATTAAACACGACGAAATAATGAACCAAACCAGTTTTCTAACATGTATGGAGATTGTCATTTATGCAATTCCGGTATATTCGTCAACCATTTGCATCATATTAATGATACTAACCTACCAGGATAGCACCTGTTCTGAAGAGAAAGGAATAAGATGGGTACTGATTTTCTATTATTTATTCGCACTAACTATTTGGGCCGGAACCATTTTGTTTAACTATCAGAGCGAATTGTTTATTTATTTAAATCCACTGTTCTATCTGAGTTTATTATTGGCTTCGGTAACTTTATATCATTTTATTTATAATTTAACCGCTTCCCAAGAAACCCCGAACTTTCCGGCGTGGCATTATGTGCCTCCTTTAATTCTTTGCGCCATTATTTTTGTTTGGTCTCTTTTTATTCCATATGAAGTTCAGAATGCTATTGTTTCTTCATCGGCAAACATAATTCCGGAATATAGATATTATTATATGTTTTATGAATCAAAGCATGTAATGCGTATTTTATACCTGATTGTCTATGTTTTGTTATCCATGAAAACGCTTTGGTCGTATAACCTATTTGTGAAGAGACGATATCCCGCAGACTATAAGAGGTATACATTCTGGCTGTGGTATTTAATAGGCTTGAGCATTGTCATTTTATTAGTTGCCATGATAAGCTCGCTTGGCTCTCACGCACATATGAATAAGTTGTTGAGGAATATTTTCATAGTGTTGTTCATCGCATGCGGTCATGTTGTGATGAGTTATAAGGTGATGAGGCGTAATTATTTCCTGAATTTTTCCGAATCGATCACTACGTCAAATCCGGACGATGAAGACATTGGAGATATTGAACCGGCAGATTATCAAACAAATCCGATCGGTAGTCAGATAGAGAGAAGTTCCGTTACCCGATATCAAAGAAATGCAGACACCGAGATATTCGCTCCATTCCCGATACTTAACAAGAGGAATTTTGAGAATTATATGAAAAAGAACAAGCCTTATCTGGATCCGAAATATCAGATCACTGATTTGGTTGAGCAACTTAAAGTTAACCGGACCTATATTTCCCGATTTATAAATACGGAATATGGTGTGAATTTTAACCGGTATCTGAATCAGTGCCGTTTACAGGAGTTAGCTATTTTACAAAGATTGCCCTCAAATAAAAATAAAGAACTGCGTGAATTGGTGTCGAAAGCCGGTTTTGGTAGTTTTCGTAGCTATCTAAGGGCTAAGCAATCAGAAGAAGAACAATAAAAAAGAGCAGTAATGAGTATCATAGAATTGTTTTTTATTATCAGTATGGCTGCTCCGGCCATGACAGCGTTTATTTGTTTAGGTTTTATCTTAATGCGTTTATTCGAGAAAGACAAAACAAAGAATGTCTATCTGCTAAAATTGTTGATGGTTTACTATATAATGATTGTATTCGTAAGTGTTGCAAGCTTCTCTTTTATTTACCTGAAACCCCTTTATGTTTATGTAAATTTTTTTTCGATGCTGTCGATTTTGTATTCGATCATTATCATTTACCATATTATCTATCTGGTTACTAATGTGGATAAGAGAACAACGTTTTCTTATTGGCATTACCTAAGTCCGATTCTTATTCTGATAATTCAATATGTTTTTTCGTATTCTATTTTACCCGGTTTTAATATTGCGTTGCTTTATACGCCAAAGTGGTTTGTCGTTGTTTCGTCTTTTAAGCTTTGTATTTGGATGGTTTACGGAACTGTCTATTTATATTATGGTTTACGAAGGATTCTCAAATATAGAAATATCATTAAAGATTATTCGGCAGACGAAGACAGAACTTCCCTTAGATGGCTTATTTTAGTAATAATACTAACCTTTTCATTAATACCTCCTACCGTTTTATATGTGTTTTTTAGAGATGAAGAGGTAATGATCTCCCTGTTCTTGGCCATAATACATTTTATTTTTCAGCTACAATTAATAATTATAGTTTACAATGTATTTACAGACAACTACATCATCATGTATCCTGTAGGAGTTGATTTAAAAGAAGAGAAACTTGATTACCTTCATATTGACAAAGCTGAATTCGAGAAACTGATCCGGGAGAAAAAACCCTATTTGAATCCAAGTCTTAAAATTACCGATCTGATGTTCGAGCTTTGTACAAACCGCACTTATTTATCGACTTTTATTAATAAAACGTATGGTATGAGTTTCAGCCGTTATATAAACAGTTGCCGGTTGATTGAACTTAAACAATTAGAAAAAGAACCTGTAAAATCAGATTATGATAAAGAAATGCTTGTTCTTAGAGCCGGATTTAGAAGTTACAGAGGATACAAGCATTTTGTAGACAAATTAGACGGAAAAATTTAACTGTAAGATCAGTAATTAAGCCACAATTTAAAATTGGAAGCTTTCCCTTCGCTTATTATAATGTCTGATTTGAAAGAAGGATGAACGGTTACTTTAATCCGACCTTTAAAATACGGTGCCGCATGGTCAATCGCATCGATGTTCAGTATCATCTGCCGGTTCACCCGGAAGAACTGTTCAGGATTCAATTGTTCCTCTAATTTATTTAACCATGTGAGGAGCGATCGCTGCAAGTTGGGTTAAAATTTACCCAAGCCGGAAAAAGCGGGACTGAATACGGATTATGAGATGACAGGAAAAAATGTAGTTTCAAAAGGGAAATAAATACGAAGTGAATGGGTAAGTTGGAAGCCCTATAAACAGCGTGATTTTTACAAGCGATTTTTATATTACTATCTTTATAAAAACATAAAGGTTATTTTTGAAAATATATCCTTTATATTTTCAAAAATAACCTTTATGTTTTTCGGTGTATCTAACGGCTTGATTATCAGATTGGTGTAAATAGGCTAAAATTTATCCCCGGAAGGGTCAATTTAGTCATCATAATCGTCGTCGTCGTCGTCATCATCATGATACTTTTTCTTGTATCGTTTATCATATCCTCTATGGTATCCATTGTCATACTTTTTCTTGTGTTTGGCTTTGTACTTATGATTTTTAGGGTGGTGCTTACCGTGTCTTTCACAGTAATTGTAATAGTGTTGATCCCAAACATCATGGTGATGATGTATTCTGTCATAAAACGGTTTGTAATAGCGAGAACCGGGTTTGATACCTATTTCCAGTACAACGCGATCCCACCCGTAGCGACGGTAGCGATCGTAATAATTACAAACATCTCTCATGCTTCTTCCGGAGGTTCTCGCAATTTCAAGCGCGATTCCTACATTTCCCCAATCGTTTCCGCACCGGTGGTAATAATCATCTAATGAAGAAACAGGTATACCATACTCCACACATAGCCGTTGGCGGAAATCAGATAATTCCACAGCGGCATATTGGTTTGCGCTTCCTATGTAGAGCGAAAGTCTATTCTGACTGAACGCATTGCTAACGAAAGCGACCAAGAACAGCAGTAAATAAATTCTTTTCATACTTCTTTTCCTTTAATTAATACAAACGGTTAATTTTATAGACATGATATACACCCTTGTAATTCGCGGCAAATCCCTCATCCGATTTTCCCATGTCTACGATTTGCAAATCAGCTTGTACAGGTTGTCCGTTTTTGGTTCCCCCTGTTTTTTTATCATACTCTAAATAAAGTTCTCCTGTTTTATCGATAATCTAGTAAATCTCAGAACTACCCTCCGGTTTGAACGCACGAACTTCCGGGCCGATAATCAATTCGCCAATTACGTTTAAACTCTTTTTAGCCGGAACAATTAATGCGGCAGGAATAGTGTCTCGTGATTTCTCTTGTGGCGTAACATCTCTTGCGTAGCCCAGCACAAGTTTACCTTTTCTCAATACTAAGCTATCCTTTGTCAACTTATCAATATTAAACGTGTCCGAGAAAGAAATTGTTTGACGATTGCCGATGCTGTTTCCCGAAAGAATAAGCAGCGAGTCTTGCTGCGACCAGGTTTCATAAGCTAATGTAGCTATTTCGTTAAATATATCGCCGGTTTTTTACTGCTCCGTGCAGATAAGAAATCGTTTCCGATTTTAGGTCCGAACAAGTTATTGCCGATTCATCCGGAACAAGTCAGTTTAAACAAATACTATACTCCACTCGTCCTTAATATCAGAGATTATAGCTGAATTACAAATTATATTACAAAACGGTTAAAACGATAAACAGCTAATAGTCCTAAACATTCTTTGCTCATTTACAGTCAAATATAAATGACGAAAGAGATATCCATTTACAAATATGAACATTCTCTTTATTCTTTCATAAATCTTTTACTTAAAAATGTGAAAGTTAATCTTAATTCCGAATTCGGGTCAGTGTAATCCTGTTACTTCAATAGCACTTTTTTTTATATTCCAACGGTGTAATCCCCTCCTTTTGTTTGAAAATTCGATAAAAGGAACTGTCGCTGGAAAACCCGGACATTATCCTGACCTCAGACAGCGTTAAACCTCTTTTTTCCGGTTGAGATAATATCTTTTTTGTATAATCAACCCGGTACTCATTAATCAGATCGGTAAAACTCATGTTAAATTCATCGTTGATAACATTGGATATATAAGTTCTGTTTGAATATAACATGTCGGCTAAGTCGGTAATCTTTAATCCTTTACGGGTAAATACGGATTCGTCTTCGAGTAGCATAAGTAGCTCATGTCTGATCGTCTGCTTTTCCAATTTAACGTCTTTCGCAGTGTCATTGTCGAATGAATCAGACGCGTTATCCCGCATTAAACCACGAGCTACGTAGTTTCGATAACCTAAATAACATATAGCAAAGATCAATCCTATAATGAAAAGTACAATTATAAGCATAATGTTACTCCAAAATACACAAACGAATAGTGGCGCTAAGCTAACAAGTCCCAACTGCATAAACCCTGAATAGTTATAAAGTTCTAAAATGAATTTTCATCGAAAGTTATTCACATATTTCTACACCGATAAACTTAAGCATAAATTGATTAAACCGGCGTATCCACATGTTAATAAACCCAAACCGGACAGCATGAAAAAGCAATTTCATAGTTGCCTGGTATTTTTTACTTTTTGAGAGTATATATTTTACTTATTAACGAATTATTTTACGCTTAATAATGGCTTTGACGGCTCTACAGGCGTAATTTTGCAAGCAGATAAGTGAGCTTTAAGAAAACTTTATTAAACACTTTTTCCCACTATAATACAACTTGCGCACAATCAATCAGTATAACTAAAGCGGGCGTATCGCTTATTCAATAGAATAAATCATCAAATAGATAATTCAATTACTCATTATTAAATTTTCGCATTATGAAACTACGTAAATTTCTTTTTTTAAGTGCTATAACATTAGGTTTTGTAGCTTGTAGCGACGAAGATGTACCTCATTCGGCCAACGGAAGTACCGACGCGTCAATCTCAATAAAAGTGTATCCCGCCAGTACAGGTTCGCAAACTCGCGCAACAGGTGACTTAAAAGGGGATGGTGTCCTTTCGCCGGGTTTGGTTGCGGAAAGTGAGATCAAACAACTGGAAGTATGGATTTTTAATGGAAACGCTTTAGAAAAATATGCTTCTGTAACCGGCTCGTTAGAGATCAAAGATATCGAAGTTACTTCCGGAGCACGCAAGCTTGTGGTTGTTGCAAATGCCAATCTGGGCACACAAGCTACTTTGACTGCGCTTACTGCTTTGACAAAAAAACTTTCTCAGGATATATCAAAAGGCTTGGTTATGACTGCCGATCCTTTGGATGTCGCGCTTGTAAAAGGTGAAAATTTCTATGGCTACCCGGGAACAACAACGTCCGAAAAAAATTACATTTCAACCGACCCTTTAGCGCTTATCCGCATCAATGCGCGAGTAGCTATCGTTGGAGCTACACTCAATCTTGCAACACCCGGAGCAGGAGAAGCACAACTGTTTGATGGTTTAACAGATGCTCAGGTAGCCCTATTTAATGTTCCTGAAATAACGAAGCTTTTCGGGGCTGAATTGGCGCAAAACTCAGCTTATCTTTTTGGACAGGACTGGCTTTCTACTTCAGGAAGCTATATGTCAGGAACCTTGGAACAGACTCTTTTTGAAGGGGCGGTAAATTTCCCAATCGTAAACACTGCTGCGCCTTACTTCTATGTAAACGAAAACACAGCAAAAACAGAGCAGGAACAAATGTTAATTGTATTGAGAGCTAAACCGACATTAAGCGGTGTTGCTGTTGTGGCTCCCGGTTTATACACAGATGCAAGCGGATATACATACTATCCTGTCTGGGTAAATGCGATAAAAAACGGCTACAGCTATAATCCGGATCACACGGCCGACAGCAAGATTATCCGTAACACGCAATACAACATATCATTATCTGTTACAGGTATTGGCAACCCCTCAATAGACCCGGCAGAAACGGCGTTTCTGGATGTGAAGGTAGTAGTTAAACCTTGGGAAGTGGTTAATCAGCAAGTGATTTGGTAAATGCGGCAATTGTTGCGTTTAACAATCAGGAAGAACAATCTATCCTCAGGTAGCAACATTTCTACCTGAGGCTTCACAAACTACACGTATTATTAAAGAATAAAAGAGATGAACAACACAAACATAATACGCTTGATTATGATAGTGGCAGTGCTGATCACCGGATTGCTGTCTGTCAGTTGCATTAAGGATAGCTATGGGGATTGTCCACGTCCCTTCAGACTGTTTATTAAAGCTATAGATGCCGACATGAACGATATTACCAGTTCGGGAGAGGTGCAGCAAGTGATTCTGTTTGTGTTCAACGAGAAACAAGAGATTGTAAAGGCTATTGAACTTGATACCAATCATATCAAAAGTAATAAACCAGTCGACGTTAAGTTGGATTATCCCGGACATCAGGCATTGCAGTTTGTTGCATGGGGAAATATAGGACCGAACGTAGAATTTCCGACTATTAATTCCGTGAAAAAAATAAACGATCTATATGTAAGCCTTAAAAACGCCGAAGCAAAAACGATGACATCAGGCAAAATTTCTCATTCGCCCGACGATTTATTCTATGGTAACCTGAGCGTACCGGTTGAATATAGAGGGGTTGAACCGTCCGGTGATCAGACTATAGTACTTTCAAGAAAGACGGCTCAGGTTAGTACTGCTGCTTTCGGGTTAAAATTATGGAATAGAAACTTGGAAGGAGAATATGCTTTCGAATTAGGAGTATCTCTCGATACTTACAATGAAGCAGGAATCCTTACCGATAACATAACCGGGTACTCTCCTGCAGCGAATATGGATAATCTGGGAAATCTATCTACTCCCATTTTTCATACCTTTCCAACATCCGACGGCAAGACGTATACGCTTTATATTCGTTTTAATGGGGAAGTCATTTTTGCAGATACAAAAGATTCAAACGGACATCTTTTTGTGCCGGAAGTGGGTAGGCTATTAAATATAATAATTCACTTTGAAGCGCCCCGTGAAGATCAGAAAGTTCCTTCAAACGTATCAATAAAAACAGTGGTCACTCCTTGGAATCAGGTATTCCAACATGTTGAATTATAAATAAGCGGCGATATGAAAAAAAGATATTTAACGCACCATGTAATACTGGCACTATCAATGTTGTTATTCATAGCCACGCCATCATGTACGAATGAAGATTTTCCGACAGAAAAGGGCAATGGTTTTATTTTAGTTTCATTGAACAACACGCAGCTAAGGGCAGAAAGCTTATTTGCCAACGAGGATTTAATCGAGAAAATAAGGGTGCTTGTGTTTTTAAACGGAGACATTGAAAAGAACGAGGTATTCATTTCAGGCAATACAAACTTCAGCAACCCTTTTCAGATTGAAGTGAAAACCGGAACAAAAGAGGTCTATGTTATTGCTAACGAAACAGCCGGACTCACTTCTGCTTTAGCAGTAATAAGCTCTGTGAGCCAACTGAAAGGATTGCTGGCAGAAACCATAAATTCTCCGCTTAGTTTACCGTTAATGATGATTGGCAATATGCCTTCGGTTACAGTGATGGAGGGGCAACCAAATATAAGTGAGATTACTTTAAAACGAATTGCCGCCAAAATTCAATTGTTGTTCAGAAAAGAAACTACGGATAATGTAATAATTAAGAAAGTATCATTGTTTAATAATACCGAAAAATCAGGACTGATAGATGGTGCAATCAGCATTCCTGATGCCAATCAAAATTATTGGTCTTATATCTCTGCAACCGACAATATGATATTGAACGCGGACGCAACCTCATTCCCCGGAAGTGAAGTTATTTATGTGTATGAAAATTTAACGGGCGGAATCATAACCAATGCTACCCAAGTAGAAGTAGAAGCTTCCTACAATGGTGTTGATACAAAATACCGTGTTTATGTTAATGAAAATATTTCTTCATTTGTAAATGCAGGAAATCCGGGTTCTTCGGTCTCATCGCCAAATGATCATCTTTACGCTATTAAGCGTAATTATGCGTATGTACTTACAGGAACTATCACCGGGATGGGAGAGTTTGACGGTCTGAACTTAGAAACGAACGTTCTCCCCTGGAAAAAAGTATCTTCTTCTATTTTGTATGATTGGATATTGAGTATTACACCGCAACCTACATCTGCGAATCACACCTTTACAATGGACGCGTCTAATCAGATTTCCTTTACCTTCAATTTGACAAATCCGATTGGTGCTTCCTGGACGGCAAACCTCACGAATGAAGTAGACTTTGAGATCACATCAATACGTAGCGGAATAGCCAACCAACAAGTTACCATAACCATACAAGCAAAAAAAACGCCTTCCGATGCTGCAAATCGGGAAACAGCGTTTTATATCAGTGCATTATTGGATGGTAATTTCTCTGAACTACCACTGATATCGGGAAGCTCATTAATAGGAGAAGGTAACCGGGTCAAAATTATACAGCCGATAAGTAATTAATCGATATAAAAGGACAGAATCTGATATGAGAAACATAGTCAACAACCTATTCGTCTTATTCTCTATAGCGTTAATTTTAAACACAAGTTGCGCAACGGACGAACCTGATATAGGTAACAATAACCTTGTAATGAATTTGTCTTTTGGTACGTTGAAAACCAAAGCACCAGGTGAAGAAGTGGGTAATTACGAAGGAAGTCTTAATGAAGATAAGATCAATTCACTTGATATTTTCTTCTATCAAGAAAATACGCTTAAATGGCATGCTTCAACCGTAAATTCCGGAATTAGTTACAATGATTCGGATCTGAAAGCAACTGTTCCGATCACTTCAGCAAAAAATAACTTGTTTCCGGGTACGTACGACATCTATATTATAGCAAACAACAAAGCAGATCTAAGTTCGATAAGCGAAGGAGCGGTGAATCTGAACGATTTAAAAAACCTCGTTTTCCAAACTTCCGAATTTCAGACTAAAGGAGGATATGAAGCACAAACGGATTTCCTGATGGATGGTACGATGCCCAACAAAGTTATCAATGTGAACAATCCTTTTCTGGGTACCGTCAGTTTAAAAAGAGCAGCGGCAAAGATTCGTATGCGGCTGATCAATGTGGCTGTTCCGGGCTACACACAGTATGGAACAGCAACCGCGCGGCTTGTTCACTTTACCGATAAGTCGGTTTTACTCGAAGAGGGTACAGCAGCTGCCATTAGTAAGCATGCCGACTGGAAAACCTCAAGCGACAGAAACATAGCGTCTACTCTTCCCTACGGTTTAAACGGACTTTCCACAGCGGCTCCTTTTTACGCTTATGCCAATAATTGGAGCAGTGATCCGGATAAGGAAACTTATTTAGAACTATACATTCCTCTGAAAGGGAATACATCCAATGTGACTGATACGTATAAATATTTGGTTCCCATTACGCCGGGTGAGTTGACGGGTGAAGACAGTAAATATAGGACGAATTTATTTCGCAATCATCTTTATGATATTGCAGTAGATATCCGGATACTGGGCGGATTAGACGAACGTCCGGTAATTGCAACCGGCAACTGCACCATTATTGATTGGAACACAATGAATGTTTTAATCGACATCAAAGGAGCCCACTACCTGGTCGTATCCGAATCAAACATTGTTATGCCGAATATCTCTACTTACACTTTAACCTTTAATTCCTCAATTGCTGATGTTAAATTGGTAAGCGGCAGTCTAAAAGCAAGCTATACTTATGTGGATGCCAACAGCGGCACGGTGTTTCCGGTAGCCATTACTACCGGCTCTCAATACCCTTCAGTTAGTCTACAAAGCGGGGTAGCTTCCGGAACAATAGTAATAACCAGCGCAATTCCGGTAAACCAAATTCCAAAAGATATAGAATTCAAATTAACGAACGGACATCTGACTGAAACAGTAGTTGTAAGACAACTCCCGCCAACTTATTTTACAACGGAAAAAGGAAACAGATCCAATTTAAGAAATCAGCTCGATGCGGAACACACAAACCCATACATGTATTCAATAACCACGTTGGCTCCGAGCGGTAGTATTATATGGGGATTTCCTCCGGTAGATTCAAAAGGCAATACGATAAATTCGGCAGAAGTTGCCAATATGGTTTCGCCCAAATTTATGATGGCATCGCAAATGGGAGCAACATCATCGATGAGTTACAACAATGGGGCCACAAACTGTCAGGATTATTGGGAGGAAACGACTAAAAACGGACTAACGGTACGCTATTCGGATTGGCGTTTACCCACAGAAGCTGAAATCAGATACATTGATGATTTGCAACACGACTCAAACAATCCGCAAGGAGTGGTAATGAGAGGCAATTATTATTGGGACGCGTACAAAGCGAACAACGCTTATCGTATGAAGGCTCCAATCAGCACTTCAGCCAGTAGTACTTCTGCACATGTTCGTTGCATCCGTGATATTAAAGACTAAAGATTAAAAAACACAACGCTATGAAAAAGATCGCATATAGCTTGTTCGTACTACTCCTGATCTGTTTGCCGGGGTGTACGCAAGAAGAAAGCCTTAATGGCGAAAACCTTACTGAAAAAGAATACGTTACACTGAGTTTTATAGCAACAATTCCGGAGTTTAAAACATTGGGAACCCGGGCAAGCGGAGGCGTAAACAGTATGTATTTGCTTGTTTTTGACGAGAATGGGAATTTTATTGTACGCAAAGAAGCAACACTATCCGCACAGACTGAAACCGGTGGTGCATTCACCGCTGAACTACCGGCAAGTACGAAGAAACGCACGATTCATTTCATATCGAATTATGATCAGGCGGACTTCACCGATATTCCCGGTACAAATGAAGTGGGTGTGATCACGCCAATAAAGAGTAGCGATCCGTCAAATCCGGTTTTCTGGTCACGTGTTGTGCTTGATTCCGGTATATCCGCAACCGGTTTTGCCAATCAGTCGGTCGAGTTATTACGGAATCAGGCTAAAATAAGCGTAAGCAGTATTGCTCCGGGATTTACTTATTCTGGGTTTACAATCCATAAAGCGCCATCGGCAGGAACGGTGGCTCCTTACAGCATAAGCTCTTCGTTTTTAGCCGGAGTAATTACCGAACCTGCCGATTTGATTTTACATAATGCCAATGTGAATGATATTAACAACACGGAGAAGTATTTATTTGAAAGAAAAAACGCTTCCGCTTCAGAAATCACAACAGTTATTATAAAGGGTAATTACGTAGGGCACGACTATTATTACAAGATCGACTTAATTGACGCCAACAAGAATAGATATAACATCGAACGAAATTATCATTATGCCGTAAAAATTCAAACAGTCAACAGAGCCGGATATGCAAGCTTTGAAGATGCGCTGAACGGTGCCTCTCTCAATAACAGCGCGCTGGATCCGATCATTGAAAAATATCCGATCATCTCAGATGGTATTGGAAAACTGGAAGTCGAAAAAACAATCGTTGTTTTAACTCAGCCCAATCAGGCAATGAGTGTTTGGTACAAATTCTTTCCAAGCATTGGCTCTCCAACAGTAGACAATACAGCGGTTTCGGTCGTGTTACAGCCGGGTGGAAACGCACTCACACCCTCCCTTAATATAAGCTCCGGAACTATTGCAGTCAATGCAGTGAATGTTTTGCCGGCTGTGCCTCAACAATCAACTCTTGTTGTTTCAAAAGGAGAATTAGCTCGTACCATCCGTGTTTTTTTAAGAGAACCCTTCCGCTTTATACCGGTAAGCATAAACAATCAAAGCCCGGCTCAAATCGCAGAAGGACAGGGTAAAGACGCGATACTAAGATTCAATATACCTGCCGATTTTCCGGAAGATTTACTTCCTCTTCCTGTAAAAATATTTACGCAAGGTTTATATGCGGCAACAACTGGAATGGAAGCACAAGTAGCAGCCGGAGAAATTCATTATATCTATCGCGCGGTATCAAAAGGACAGCAAACAATACATTTTAAAACAAACAAATCAGGTAACTCGGAAACGATCACGCTACAAGCAGATTATTTCACGGATGGACAGGTGGCTTATCATTCAAATGCATCAATAACGATAAGTGGACCTATACAGTATAATCGTAGAAATAATAATAATAACCAGTGGACTAATGTGCCAAGCAATGCGAATGTAATAATTTCAGGTATCAACAACGCGACAATTCAAGTGTCTTCAAACGGGAATTATGTTTTTACCATGCCATCAACGCAAAGTAACCCAAACATAACATTTACCTATCAAACAGATGGTCGAACCTATCGTCAAACAATCTCATTAAATGATCTGACCGCAACTAGAAATTTGAGATTAAACCAGGTAAATAATTAACAATAGGGATATAAAAGTAAAAAGGATACGTTTGTTTTAGCTGTATATAGGATGTTTATTCCCAAATAAAGTATATTTTTCTTTTTCTATATATATGGAAAAAGCTTTCTACAGCTATAGAAAAACTTTACCACAGTTGTGGAAAAACTTTACTACAGCTATGGAAAAAAGAAAATATACTTTATGAAAATCTGTTTGTACTATATATTCTTTTTTTAATCCTTTGTCAGCGATTATAATAATGTATATAGCGTCCTCGCTGCTCACCCCGGTCTGAGGAAGAAATTTTGGTTAGATCCGGAGCGTGTACGCCTTCGTGTAATAGTCCGGCTGTCTTTTCCATACGTATTTCATCCCATAAACCTTCTTTGAGAAATTGGTTATGAAGCATGCTTCCTCCTTCAACCAATAGGGAGATCAATTTTCGTTTGTACAAGTGGTGCAGCACTTGCAGCAGTACCTCTTTTTCAAAATCAATCGTGATGTATTCTACATGCTGACGTTTTTCGGCTTTTTTTGCCGTAAAAACGAGCGTAGGAACAGATCCGTCCAGTATATTATAATTTGATGGGATAGTTAAAGCCCTGTCTAATACTACCCGAACGGGCGACTCGCCCACCCAATGGCGAACGGTCAGAGACGGATTGTCTAATATAGCTGTACGCGTACCAATCATTATAGCGCTTACTTCCGCGCGCAATTTATGCACTAACCGCATAGAGTCTGGTGGCGACAGCACAACAGCCGGGGTAGAAGCGTCTGTTCGAATTTTATCAATAAAACCATCAGCGCTTTGCGCCCATTTCAGTATAACATAAGGGCGTTGGCGCATGTGAGCTGTAATAAAAGGACGATTCAGTTCATACAATTCGCCTTCCAAAACACCGGTAACGACCTCAACTCCGGCGTTTCTCAACATGTCAACTCCTCTTCCGGCCACTTCAGGGTAGGGGTCAAGAGAGCCGATCACAACCCGGGGAATCTGTTTTCGTATAATTAATTCGGCGCAAGGAGGTGTTTTGCCGTAATGCGAGCAAGGTTCCAGCGTTACATACATGGTCGAATCCGGCAGTAAAGTTTCATCTTTCACCGAATTAACGGCGTTTACCTCCGCATGCGCTTTTCCGTATTCGCAATGAAACCCTTCACCTATAATCCGGTCGTTATGCACAATTACAGCTCCTACCATCGGATTGGATTTTACCGCGCCACGTCCGTTTAACGCCAGTTCCATGGCACGTCTCATATATTTTTCGTCAACTGTCATCTCAATTCGTGTTTGGTTTTTAATTACTTTTGTCTGCCGATAAACATTAAATGCGAAATGAACAACACCATTGCTTATATAAAACAAGCATTAGGAAATCACTTTCAGCCGGAGGAAGTCAGAAGTTTAACACATCTTATCCTGAAGGATGTATGTAATTTTGAACCTCATCAGATTCTCCTTCACAAAGATAAGGAATTATCAGAAGTAACACGAGAGCAAATCAGGCAGATCGTGAACAGATTACTTGCGCATGAACCTATTCAATATATATTAGGCTCCACTTCTTTTTATGGTTATTCTTTTAAGGTTACCCCCGCGGTGTTGATACCTCGCCCCGAAACAGAAGAACTTGTTGATTTAATTGTTCACGAGGAACATGCGGAAAACCTACGCCTGTTAGATATAGGTACCGGAAGCGGATGTATCGCCATTTCGTTGGCGAAACAACTCAAACAACCGGTAGTTTCCGCTTTGGATATTTCAGAAAAAGCACTTGAAGTAGCAAAAAGCAATGCTGATGCAAATCAGGCCGACGTTCGTTTCATACACCGGGATATACTGAGTAGCGATGATTTACAACTTGAGAAACAAGATGTTATTGTAAGTAATCCGCCCTATGTGATGAATCGGGAGATGGAGGCCATGAAGCAGAATGTATTGGATTACGAACCCCATAATGCCCTGTTTGTTCCCGATGAAGATCCCTTGCTTTTCTATCGGATAATTGCCTTGTTCGGTATCCGGTATTTAAAAGAGGGCGGTCGACTATATTTTGAAATTAATGCTGCTTTAGGACAGGAAACGAAAGTGCTAATCTCCGAATTGGGATACCGAGACTGTATACTTAGTAAAGACCTTTCTCAAAGAGACAGAATAATCAAAGCTACGCGATGAGCAATACAACCGAAACAACTATTTTGCAAAGAATGGCTGCTCTTTGTTCCGTAAAAGAATACTGCATTCGGGATATCCGGCAGAAAATAAAAGCAACCGACCTGACAGATGAAGCATGCGAACGAATTATCCACCGCCTTTGTTCGGAGAAGTTCATTGACGAAGAACGATACACACGGGCTTTTGTCAAAGATAAGCTGCGGTTCAGCAAATGGGGGCGCGTCAAAATTAAATATGAACTTCGCGGAAAGGAAGTCCCGTCTTCTTTAATTGAAAACATATTGAATGAGATAGATGAGACAGCCTACAAAACCATGCTCAAAGAAATCTTAATTCAAAAGAAAAAAAGCACGAAAGGCAAAACAGCACAAGAAGTCTTTGTGAAATTATATCGTTTTGCTGCCGGAAGAGGGTTTGAAAGTCCGTTTATTTCAGCTTGTTTGAAAGAAATTCTCAATACGGATACGGATGAAGCGGATTTTGACTGAGTTGCTTTACTTATTTTTTCCCAACACCTGTGTTAATTGTAAGTCTCCGTTAATAATCGGCGAAGAACAACTCTGTATTGCCTGCCTCAATCAACTATCCTATACTCGATTTAACGTTAATCAAAATCCGGCGGAGCTGTTATTCGCCGGAAGAAATGAGATCAGCGCGGCTTACGCATTCCTTCATTATGAAAAAGGAGGTATCACGCAAAAACTGATCTTCTCACTAAAATACCATAACAATAAGAAATTAGGTTTCTTATTAGGCCGGATGGCAGCGTTGCAGCTTATCCGGCAGGTTGATTTTGAACAACCGGATGTAATAATCCCTGTTCCTCTCCATAAAAAACGGTTAAAAAAAAGAGGATATAATCAGTCTGAATGGATTGCTAAAGGGTTTAATTCGGTTTGCCGGAAATCAATCGACACCACTTCGCTCGTACGCCTTAAGAAAACCGAAACTCAAACCAAGAAGAGCGTATACGATAGAATAACCGGTATCGAAACTGCTTTTCAATTAACCTCCGGCGAGAACCTGGAAGGTAAGCACGTGCTCCTTATTGACGATGTAATGACCTCAGGCGCAACACTTAATGCTTGTGTTAAGGAATTATCGCGCTGTGAGAAAATAAAAATCAGCATCTTTTGTCTGGCAGTTGCTCAATGACATAAAAATTTTACCTCATTGTCTTAAGGTTATATCGCCTAGTTTAGCTATTTTTGCGTCTGTATATAAATTTTATTCATGGTATGAAAACACTGGAAAGATTAGTTGCAGAGAAATTGTTAAAAATCAAAGCCGTAAAATTGCAACCGGCTAATCCGTTTACTTGGGCTTCGGGATGGAAGTCTCCAATTTACTGTGATAACAGAAAGACCCTTTCTTATCCGGCGGTTCGTACATTTATCAAATTAGAACTTGCGCGTGTTATTAGTGAAAAGTATGAAAACGCAGATGCTATTGCCGGTGTAGCAACGGGAGCTATCGCTCAGGGCGCATTGGTAGCAGATTTGCTGGGATTGCCTTTTGTTTATATTCGCGCAACGCCAAAAGATCACGGATTGGAAAACCTGATTGAAGGAGAATTGAGACCGGGTTCGAAAGTCGTGATAATTGAGGATTTAGTTTCTACCGGAGGTAGTAGTCTTAAAGCGGTAGAGGCAGTTCGCAATTTTGGTTGTGATGTTGTTGGTATGGTAGCCATCTTTACGCATGGGTTCCCTGTAGCAACACAACAATTCAGAGACGCGAAAGTAACGCTTACCACCTTGAGCAACTATGACGCTGTGATTGAAGAAGCTGTTCGTACAGACTATATCGATGAGTCTGAAATCGCGACATTGCAGGAGTGGCGTAAAGATCCGGCAAACTGGCAACCCTAATCAGGTATAACTAAACGAAATGGCTATGACTGATTTTGTTAGTGAGGTAAAAACTATACCTCACAATGACGATCGTATCTTTGCGATGCTATCCGATCTGTCTAATTTAGAACAGATAAAGGATCGCATCCCACAAGATAAGGTCTCTGATTTTGAGTTCGATAGTGACAGTTGCAGCTTTACGGTTGCTCCTGTTGGTAAAATAACATTCCAGATCGTTGAGCGCGAGCCAAACAAGCTGATCAAGTTTGCTACAACCAATTCTCCGGTTCCTCTGTTTTTATGGATCCAATTGGTACAGGCCGGCGATAACGACACTAAAATGAAACTGACCGCCCGGGCAGAATTGAACGCGTTTATTAAACCAATGGTGTCGAAACCATTGCAAGATGCGATAGATAAAATCTCTACTGTTCTGGCAGGTCTTCCTTATTAAAAGATTGATTATGGCTCAGAAGCTTTGGGAAAAAAACATACAGGTAGATAAAGAAGTGGAAGCATTCACCGTCGGTAAAGACCGTGAAATGGATATTTATTTGGCCAAATACGATGTGCTTGGCTCAATGGCGCATATCACAATGCTTGAAAGTATTGGTTTGCTAACCAATGCAGAGCTCGACTTGCTGCTCCATGAGCTTAGAAGCATCTATCACATTGCCGAAAAAGGGGAATTTGTAATAGAAGAAGGTGTTGAAGATGTGCATTCGCAAGTGGAACTCCTTTTAACCCGTAAACTGGGCGACGTAGGTAAGAAAATCCATAGCGGACGTTCACGCAATGATCAGGTGTTGGTAGACTTGAAACTATTCACCCGCGCGGAGATTCGTACACTTACAGAACTAACAAAAGACCTGTTTGATGTTTTACTCCAACAAAGCGAAAGCTATAAAGAAGTTTTACTACCGGGCTATACGCACTTACAGGTTGCTATGCCTTCATCCTTCGGACTATGGTTCGGCGCTTACGCCGAAAGTCTGGCCGACGATCTGCAATTATTGCAGGCCGCCTATAAAGTATGCAACCGAAATCCACTCGGCTCTGCTGCCGGATACGGTTCATCTTTCCCTTTAAACCGAAAGATGACCACCAACCTGTTGGGTTTTGATTCCATGAACTACAATGTGGTTTACGCGCAAATGGGGCGCGGAAAAATGGAACGAACGGTTGCCTTTGCCATGGCAGGAATCGCGGCTACCTTATCCAAACTGGCTTTTGATGCTTGCATGTTCAATAGTCAAAACTTCGGTTTCATCAAGCTGCCGGATCAGTTCACCACCGGATCGAGCATCATGCCTCATAAAAAGAATCCGGATGTATTCGAACTAACCCGGGCAAAATGCAACAAGATTCAAGGATTACCTCAACAGATCACCTTAATCTGCAATAACCTGCCATCCGGTTATTTCAGAGACTTGCAACTAATTAAAGAGCTATTTGTGCCGGCATTCGATGAATTGAAAGACTGCCTTCGCATGGTTGCTCACATGATGCGTGAAGTAAAAGTCAACCAAAGTATTTTGGAAGACGACAAATACGCGCTGCTCTTCAGCGTTGAAGAAGTAAACCGTCGCGTAATAGAAGGCACTCCTTTCCGCGATGCCTATAAACAGGTAGGTTTAGAAATAGAAGCAGGCAAATTTTCTCCCGACAAGAAGATTCATCACACGCACGAGGGAAGTATAGGCAACCTATGCAACGATGCAATTTCCGCCTTGATGCAAAATATTATCGATGGCTTTTCGTTTGAAAGAATAGACTTCGCAGAGAAAAAATTATTGACAAATGAAAACTAATCGTCTGACGTTTCTAATCTTTGCCTTATTCCTATTAGCCTGCGGCAAAACAGAATATTCGGATATACCATCAACAAGGGTTAGCTTAACATTAGATTTAACCTTCAAGGACAAGGAACTAAATAGCATTCTATCCCATAAAATCTATACACTAAAAGACATCAACATATTAAATGAACGTGTTGGTTTTGGTGGGGTTTTGGTTTATCATAGTGCTTCCGGTTTTCTTGCATTTGACGCAGCATGTCCATACGAAATAAACCCTGACGTAATAGTGCACGTTGATTCGTCCGGATTGTCGGCATCCTGCTCAAAATGTAGCAGTCAATTTAGCCTTGAAGCAGGTGGAGCACCTGTCTCAGGACCAAGCACAGAAGACCGGGGACGCAAAAGGCTACGTCAATTTTATAACATAACAACACTTACAGGAAATAAAATTTACATATCTAATTAAATTTGCACGCAAAAGGTTTGGAAGAATCAAAAAATACCCTACCTTTGCACTCGCAAAACCAAAGAAAAAAACGCGAAAGTAGCTCAGTTGGTAGAGCATAACCTTGCCAAGGTTAGGGTCGCGGGTTCGAATCCCGTCTTTCGCTCATCTTTTAAGAGAAAAGGATGCTCGGATGGTGGAATGGTAGACACGAAGGACTTAAAATCCTTTGGCTATAGCAGCTGTGCGGGTTCAAGTCCCGCTCCGAGTACATAGAAAGCTTATAATCGATTGATTATAAGCTTTTTGTTTTTATAGAGGGGTAATTCGAGGGATAAAAAAGTCATTCTTTATCCATTGATGAAAACAAATTATCTATCATATAACTTTCACTTGGGGAATCATCAAATCTATAATCATCCATATAAGCTTCGGCTCGTGCTTCTTCTTCTTGATTTTGTTGTATTATAGCTTCAATATCAACATCAGCAAATAAGCTTTCTGTCATATTCTCTGGAAGTTCTCGATGAACCCCTAGAATCTCTCGGTAAAGTGTAGTATAACTCTCCCAAACATCATTTTCTATTCCTTGAAATTCTTCTTCTGAATATACATTGAGTAACTCATTCTCTTTAATATCTTTAACTTGCTCTAAATATATATTTTTTATAGATAAATCTATTTGTGAATGAAAATCATCAGCATATAATTCAGATAAATTATATCCTAACCTGACACACAATTCTTTGACTTGTTCAATTTGTTCTATATCATTCAAGCTTTTAAGTAAAGTAGGTAATATTTCATCAATCCATTTTTTCTTAATAATGTCATACAATCTACTTTTCTCTTCTACAGAAAGAAATAGAGGAAGTATGTCATGAACTAAAGAGTATAACTCTGTTACATCAGCCCAAATTATACTATCTAATCTGCTTTCAATTTTTTCATCAATTAGTATATATGATTCCTTATTACGGAAATGACATAAAACACTTATTATCAAAATAGACATATTACTTGGAGATTGCGAAATAAAACTATATAACGAACATTGGCATTCATCAATTTTCTTTATAAATCTTTCCAACTCTTCTTTTTTTATGTTTATTTTGTTGCGTCCTTCTTTTTGCAAATCATATTCAAACACAAACGAAAATTGTTCAATATAGAACAATGAATTTATTAAATCCCATTTTTCGATATTATTCAAATTAAAAAAAGATATTAGATAGTCTCCTATTGATGGATTAACAAATGAAATCCTTGAATCGTTTGTATCTCTAGAAATAAGATGATTTATGAATCCATCTAATAAATGTTTGAAAGATTTTTCAAAAGCACCTTGTCTTCTATGGTAACCATTATTATTTACTTCATAACTAATACGTTCTTTAAAAGCAATCTCTAAATGTTCTTTTTTTACTGACCCCCTAAAAGTCAGTAAAGTAAATAACAGATATTTATCCGGATCATCTAGTTGGTTTTGAATAGCATGCTCCCAAATCTTGTTCGGATTATTTAGGTTTTTCATTATGAAATAGACATAATCTTCTGTAGAGACATCTTTAATATTACTTTTCTTCGAAAAAAAATCTATCAGACGAGGATTATAATTAGAATGCTTAATTATTTTCCAATAATTCTTCTTTTCGAAAATTTTTGAAATATACTCTTTTTCTAAATCATAAAAATACAGATGGTTGTATAGAATCTTTGCCTTGTCATAATCAGAGTAATCTTTTAGCTCTATTTCATATTTTAAGTTGTCTAAGTTTGTATTATTTAATTTTTCACGATAACTCTTAGCTTGATTCAAAATACTAGACCTTGTAGTCAATATCAAATATTTATTTTTAGAAGAACTAATTCTTTCAATAAAATTTACAATCTTACTGTCTGTATTTTTAGAATTAACAATTTCAATATAATTTGAACCTAAAAAATCGTCAAAATAAAATAGTTGTTTTGATGCTGAATTATCAAAAAGTTCTTCTGCTTCCTTTAATTCACCATCTATATACACTAATTCAAAATCATTCCCTAGTATATGATATGTTAGCATATTCGCTAACGTGGATTTGCCTATTCCTGGTATTCCAGTTATTAAGACTATTTTGTTATTTCTGATTATATTTAAGGCTTTTTCAAACGCCTTAGTCTCTACATATAGCTGTATGTGTTTTTCTATCTTTTCTTTGATAAAAGAAGAACGACCAGAAATTGCATTCTGAAATATTTTTTCTAAAACAAGTGTATTTGAAAACCAAAGTTTATGGTATTTCTTTTCAATATGTCCATGTTTTACTAACAACCCATTTAGATCATCTTGTCCTAATATATCATTGGTCGTCTGTATATATCCCTTAAATAATCTTTTGAGTTCTTTTTTATTAAGAGGAGTTAACTTTACAGATGTTATAAGAATATATCTATTCACTTTTGGTGTCATATTTTCCACTTTTGGTAATTCTTCATTCTTTAGTTTTGACTTGAGTCCACTATAGCCTGTACCTAAATAATGTTTTGCTTGAACTATAATGTTATTTTCGTTTTTTACAGTAGCATATCGTAAATCTATTCCACCATCTCTACCTTGTGTGAAACTTTGAAAAAACAATTTCAACTCTGCATTTAATAGATCCCTTGATAATTCTTCAAAATCTTTATCATTTAATGTTGAAAAATCGTAAGTTGTCATATACATGTATGTTTATTAGTAATTACCAACACAAACATACTAAAAGTTAAAAACGAATCTATTCTATCCAAATTAATTAAAACAGAATTATTTATATCTTTGCCAATAACATATTAGCGAAGCGTCGCATATAAAGTAGATATACATTAGCGTTCACATAAACCTTGTAACAGAAAACTGGAAATTTTAGAGAGACAAGGAAACTGTGCAATGCTCATGCTCGTAATAGGGGCATGGGCTTGCCTTGTTTCGTCTCTAGGGTATACCAGTACCTCTACTACGGACTTGGCGAGTTCCACGTCTTCTTTTTGTGGTTTAGTGAATAGCTATTGTGAAATAGAAATAAACAACAAATGATTGTAAACCACAAAATAAACACAATATGACTAATATCGAATCCTTGGAATTCATTGAAGAGCTTTATACGAAGGAAGCCCACAACTACATCAATGAGCATTATCCAGGCCAATTTAAAGACGATACTGGATCTTTAGAATAACATTATGGTATTAATAACTGCTTCAGAATTTAATAGAAACATTGACAAATATTTAGCTATAGTCGACAAAGAAGAAGTAATGATTGTTCGAGGTAGGTGGAATAGCAAATATTATCTGCTGACGCCTGTAATCACTGAATAAAAAAATAACAAAATAGTTATAAATATGTTTGCACATATAACAATAGTGTTATATATTTGTATTGTACAAATGATCTTTGATTTTATGAAAACATCAGAGTTTCTTAAAAAGGCTGCTAAGATAGGTTGCTATTTTGTAAGTCATGGTAAAGAACATGATGTCTGGTACAGTCCTGTTACTGAAAAGTTTTTCAGGGTGTCAAGGCATCAGGGCCAAGAGCTTAAAAGTGGTACTCTTAACAGCATGATGAAAGATGCGGGGTTGAAATGACCCCGCACATTTGTACAGACCTGACACAGGGGTTGCTGTGTAACTTAAATATATTTAACATGAAATTTACAGCTATTGTGGAGTTATGGGATGATGGTACATATAGTATCTATGTTCCTGATATGGAGAAGCATAATCTTAACGCACAAGGCACAACAGTACAGGAAGCTAAAGACGGATTACTGGAAGGATTAAAAGATTATGTTGAAATGTATGAGTCAATGGGTAAAGAAATACCAGAGGCGTTTATTGATCCGGAATTTGAATACAAGTATGATCTGGCTTCTTTCTTTGACTATTACGATTGGATTAATGTTTCAAAACTTGCGGAGAAAGCAGAAATAAACGCTTCTTTACTTCGTCAGTACAAAAAACGTCTTACATTTGCATCGGAGAAGCAAATAAATAAACTCCAAACTACAGTTAACAAATTAGGAAAGGAAATGGCAGCCGTAAGGCTTATATAAAATCAAACCATTTGTACAGACTTAGCCCTCTTTAATCGGAGGGCTTTGTTAAATCCTCCCGGTTCTCCGCCAAAGCATGTTTCCGACTATTCACAGGTTTCCTGTCATTCGCTAAAAGGAGAGTTAAAAGAAATTGCGACAGGATTGAATGTGTTTTTGTAGCTATCAGCCTAAGGATGTGTCAAATCTGATGACGAGTAGCTACAACAAGCTGCTACCTTCCGTCTTCTAAGAAGAAAAATCGCTATATTTGTCGTGTAAACATTCTAAAAAGCAGGATATCATGTTTGATTTTTTGGATACATACCCTTGGATATTACCTTTCATTATTTTCTTCGGGCGTATTTGTGATGTGACGTTGGGGACGTTAAGAATTATTTTCGTTTCTAAAGGAGAGAAGTACAAAGCTCCTTTGGTGGGTTTCTTTGAAGTTTTCATCTGGATCGTCGTCATTTCTCAGGTCTTAGGGCGCGCCAATGACTTAGTAGCTTATTTGTCTTATGCCGCCGGTTATGCCGCCGGAAATTTTGTTGGTATATTAATCGAACAACGTATTGCTTTCGGGGTAATTCTTTTCCGTGTGTTTACACAAAAAGACGGATTGGAATTAACTAAAAATCTAAATGCGAAAGGATTTGGGTCTACTTGTATTTCCGGACAGGGGGCTGTTTCGAAAGTCGATGTGGTAGAATCTGTTTTCAACAGAAAGTTTGAAAAAGATGCAGAAGCGGTAGTTCGTGATTTTGATCCGAATGCATTTTATATTGTTGAGGATATACGATCGAAGCAGCGAGGAATATTTGGGAGAACTTCTTCCATTTTCCGATACGGCAGACCGGGGAAGTAAGCGTTTAGTCTGAATGGCAGTAAATAGAAAGCTATGAATAATATTCCGGGAGACAGGATTAAAGAGCTGCGGGAAATATTGGAGCAGCATAATTATAACTATTATGTACTCGCGCAACCGAAGATAAGTGATTTTGAGTTTGATGCGTTGATGAAAGAGTTGCAGGCACTTGAAGCTGAACATCCGGAATTTGCTGATCCTTATTCCCCAACCCAACGTGTGGGGAGCGACTTGTCGAAAGAGTTTGAGCAGGTAACACACCGTTACCCCATGCTTTCTCTTGGGAATACCTATTCGGAAGACGAGGTGCGGGATTTTTACGAACGGACAGCACGCTTTTTGAATGAATCTTTCGAACTGGTTGCCGAACTAAAATACGATGGAACTTCCATTTCTCTGTTATATGAGCATGGTGTGCTGGTTCGCGCTGTAACGCGAGGTGACGGAACGAAAGGAGATGATGTTACTGCTAATGTGAAAACAATTCGTTCTATTCCGTTGCGGTTAATGGGCTCAGGTTATCCGGAAGTGTTTGAAATTAGAGGAGAAATACTACTGCCATGGGTGGAGTTTGAACGTATAAACAAAGAACGTGAAGAACAGGAAGAACCCTTGTTTGCTAATCCGCGTAACGCGGCGTCGGGCACTCTTAAATTGCAAAATCCGGTAGTTGTCGCCTCTCGTAAATTAGATGCTTATTTTTATTATCTATTGGGTGAAGATTTGCCGTTTGAGAGTCATTTTGAAAATCTGGAGGCAGCTCGTTCCTGGGGATTTAAGGTGCCGAGCGTGATACGTAAATGTACTACCCCCGAAGACGTGTTTTCTTATTTAAATTATTGGAACAAAGAACGTAAGAATTTACCGGTAGCTACCGATGGCGTAGTGCTGAAAGTAAATTCATTAAAGCAACAACGCAACCTCGGATTTACAGCAAAGAGTCCACGCTGGGCTATCTCATATAAATTTCAGGCCGAACGGGCAGCAACACGTTTGAATTCGGTGTCTTTTCAGGTAGGAAGAACGGGCGCGATAACGCCTGTAGCCAACCTCGAACCGGTTCAGCTTTCGGGAACAGTCGTACGAAGGGCTTCGTTGCATAACGCGGATATTATTGCCGGTCTAGATCTATATATAGGAGATCAGGTGTTTGTTGAAAAAGGCGGAGAGATCATACCTAAAATAGTGGGAGTGGATACCGATTCACGTCCTTTGCTGATTGGAGAAAAAGTACGCTTTATCACAAAATGCCCGGAATGCGGTACTTCGTTGATTCGCCCGGAAGGGGAAGCCGCCCATTATTGTCCGAATGAAACGGACTGTCCGCCACAGATAAAAGGGCGCATAGAACATTTCGTTACTCGAAAGGCTATGAATATAAATATTGGTCCTGAAACAATAGATGATCTGTATAACGCAGGCTATGTGAAAACGTCGGCTGATCTTTATGTGTTGAAGACCTCGGATCTGCTTCGTCTGGAACGATGGGCGGAAAAGAGCGCGGAAAATTTCATGAAGAGTGTCGATACGTCGAAGCGTGTACCGTTTGAGCGGGTGCTTTTTGCATTGGGCATTCGCTATGTTGGCGAAACTGTTGCCAAAAAACTGGCTTACGCTTTTCAGCATATAGAGAATCTGCGGCAAGCTTCCATAGAGCAATTAATGGAAGTTGACGAGATAGGAGAGCGTATAGCTCAGAGTGTGGTAGCGTATTTTGCCAATCCTAAAAACAAAGAACTGGTGGCCCGGCTGAGAGATTCCGGTGTTCAGATGGAAATCTCAAAAGAGTCGGTTGCGATGCGCTCAAACAAACTGGCGGGAAAATCTGTCGTTATTAGCGGAACATTCGCGAAATATTCCAGAGACGAATATAAGCACATGATAGAGCAACACGGCGGTAAGAATGTAGGGTCGGTTTCAGGAAAAACTGATTTTATTCTGGCCGGTGACAATATGGGACCTGCTAAGCTGGAAAAGGCGGCCAAATTAGGTGTGAAAATTTTAGATGAAGAAGCGTTTCTTAAGCTACTTGAAGAATGATATTTGGAAACTATTTTTTTAAACGGAAAGTTCAGAAATTAATTGCAGACTCGCACGGCAGAAAGCATAAATTTTGCTCATTGGAAGATGCCCGTAGTTTGCTTGTTTTATTTCGGAATGAAGATAAAGCAGCAGTTGAACCACTGTTGGAAAAACTGCGTGCTTCCGGTAAACGGATCTCCTGTTGTGTAAGCTATACGGGAACAATAGATCACGACGACCCTTCTGTGCTTTATGTGAATAAAAACAAAGAAGCCGATAAATATGGAATACCAAACGCGGACATAAGTGCCCGGTTGGCTAAAATAGAGGCAGATGTGTTGATTGATTTGAGCAGAGGAAAGTGCCATGCATTATCAGTACTTATGCTTCAACATCCCTCTCGCTTTAAAGTGGGGGAAAGACTTATGGATGAAACGATTTATGATTTTTCCATCATTATGACAGATGGAGGAGGAACGGCCGAATTGTTTGGATATATATTATTTTATTTGCAAACAATCCGTTCGAAATGATATTATTTCCTATTTTTGCATGACAAAAGAATAAAGAAGAGAACAAAATCTCCATGGCAGATATTAATTTAAAAGGAATGGGGGTAGCATTGATAACCCCGTTTAAAGAAGATGAGAGTGTTGACTATGATGCGCTGAACCGTTTGGTAGACTATCAGTTGCAGAATGGCACAGATTATCTTGTTGTACTTGGGACTACCGCTGAAACCCCTACATTGACAGAAAGTGAAAAGAAAAATGTAGTAAGCTTGGTTGTCTCCAAAGTTAAAGGCCAAATACCTATTGTGTTGGGAGTAGGAGGGAATTGTACTCGTTCGGTTGTTGACGCATTAAAACACGACGATTTTTCGGGAATCGATGCTATTTTGTCGGTTACCCCATATTATAACAAACCTTCCCAAGAAGGATTATACCAGCATTATAAAGCGGTTTCGGAAGCAACCAGGCTGCCTATCGTATTATATAATGTGCCGGGAAGAACAGGCGTGAATATGACGGCTGAGACCACCTTGAGAATCGCGCGTGACTTTAAAAACGTTATTGCAGTGAAAGAAGCCTCCGGTAATATCACTCAGATGGATGATATTATTAAGAATAAGCCGGCAAACTTTAATGTGATCTCCGGCGATGACGGCATAACCTTTCCGTTGATAACTCTTGGTGCTGTAGGTGTAATTTCAGTGATTGGAAATGCTTTTCCCCGTGAGTTCAGTCGAATGGTTCGTTTGGCTCTGAGTGGTGACTATGGCAATGCCCGTACTATTCATCATAGTTTTACGGAATTGTTCGATCTGTTGTTTGTAGACGGCAATCCGGCAGGAGTAAAAAGTATGCTGAATGCAATGGGATATATTGAAAATAAATTGCGTTTGCCATTAGTGCCGACGCGAATTACTACTTTCGAAAAGATCAGAACAGTTCTGAACCAGCTTAACATCAAGTGTTGATAGCGGATTTCCTTGCGAGGTAAATAGCAAGCGTTCACGGACTGTCTGAAGAACATTTGATCTTAATTAATTTAATTGGATGTTTATGAAAACAATTCTTTATTTGATTATGACTGTGCTGTTTCCGATATCCTTATTAGGACAGGGTGGTTCGTTTTATGATTTTACCGTGAAGACGATTGATGGAAAAGATTATCCCCTGAGTCAGTTGAAAGGTAAAAAAGTGTTAGTGGTTAATGTCGCATCTAAATGCGGATTGACTCCCCAATACGAAGGTTTGCAGGAACTATATACGAAATATGCGGAAAAAGGACTGATGATTATCGGGTTTCCCGCGAATAATTTCAAAGGACAAGAGCCTGGATCGAATGAAGAAATACAGGAATTCTGCACCTTAAATTATGGTGTGACGTTTCCTATGATGGAGAAAATATCCGTACAAGGAAACGATATCGCTCCGTTATATAAATGGTTGACAACAAAAGAAGGAAATGGCAAGGCTGATGCTGAAGTTACTTGGAATTTCCAGAAGTTTATGATCAGCGAAAACGGGGAATGGATTGGAAGTGTGTCCCCAAAAACATCCCCTTTGTCTGATGAGATAATTGAATGGGTAAAAGGTGAATAAACAAGATTAATAATAAAAATAGCTAATTATTTGGCTATTTATTAAGGTTATATAGAATAGTTTTTTTACCTTTGCGCTCCGAAAGATGCGGGTTCGTTTGTAATTCGTGTATTTTTTGTCTTTGATCCTGTACGTGATGCTAGTTCAGTAAGAAGATGATCGATTCATGGGGTGTTTATACTGGTGTATAACAAACTATGTCCAGTTTGAGTCTGGTCGTAAGAGTTTAAGAATAATATATAAAACTAAGATAGAGATGTCCAAGATTTGTCAGATTACCGGAAAAAAAGCAATGGTTGGCAATAACGTTTCTCACTCTAAAAGAAGAACGAAACGTAAATTTAATGTTAACCTGTTTAGAAAAAAGTTCTATTGGGTAGAACAGGATTGTTGGATTAGCCTGAATGTGTCGGCTGCAGGTTTGCGCACGATTAACAAGTTAGGTGTTGAAGCTGCTATTAAAATGGCTGCTGAAAAAGGGTATTTAAACGCATAATTTGGGAGGACTAAGAAATGGCTAAGAAAGCAAAAGGTAATAGAATCCAGGTTATATTGGAATGTACGGAACACAAAGAAAGTGGTATGCCGGGTACTTCAAGATATATAACAACAAAAAACAGAAAAAATACAACTCAAAGAATGGAATTGAAAAAATACAATCCTATTCTGAAGAGAATGACTATTCATAAAGAAATTAAGTAATAAGGAGATTAAACAATGGCAAAGAAAGCGGTTGCGACATTTAAGAAAGGTGACGGACGTACCTATTCAAAAGTGATTAAAATGGTTAAGTCTCCAAAAACAGGAGCTTATATCTTTCAGGAAGAAATGGTCCCTAATGAAGCAGTGAAAGATTATTTCGCGAAATAATCAAGCTGGAAATAATAGGAGAAAACCCTCTTTTGTTTTGATGCAGAAGAGGGCTTTTTCTGTTAATGAAGATTTGTGATCTTAATCAATAGGGAAAATGGATTTATTTCTTAATTTTGTTTTTGTTATTAATTTATATAGCAATAAATAATTCTAGAATAACAATATAAATAGATAAGATATGAAATTTGATGTATCAAGCACAGCGCTATTGTCTCGTTTGCAATCGATAAGTAAGGTGATCGCTTCAAAAAATTCTTTACCGATTCTGGATAGTTTTCTTTTTAATCTGGAGGGGGATAAACTTACAATAACAGCATCCGACTCTGAAACCCGTTTGCTTACTTCCGTTGACGTGATGAACGTTGAAGGAGAAGGCTTGTTTGCCATATCGGCTAAGATATTGCTTGATCCATTAAAAGAACTTCCTGAACAACCTTTGCACTTTAGCATCAATGAGGATAATATGGAAGTGTTTATTCATTTTCAAAACGGACAATATAGTTTTATAGGTCAACGTGGTGATACGTATCCTCAACAGAAACCGATAGGAGAGAATGTAACTTCGCTCCAGATCGAAGCTCAGATACTACTGAACGGACTTGGACGTGCTTTGTTCGCAACCGCAGATGATGAACTTCGTCCGGTAATGAACGGTGTTTATTTCGATATCAATACGGATAGCATGACTTTTGTGGCTTCAGACGGTCATAAATTAGCCCGCTTGAGAAATTACGCTATTAAAGGCGAGGAGAGGGCTGCTTTTATATTGGCTAAGAAACCGGCCAATTTGCTTCGCTCTGTTTTGGCGAAGGAACAAGAAGAGGTGCTGATTAAATTTGATGAGAATAACGCTTATTTTACTTGTTCGAATTTTGAAATGGTTTGTCGCTTGATAGAAGGACGTTATCCAAATTACAACAGTGTGATTCCACAGGAAAATCCCTATAAAGTAACGATAGACCGCGTTTCGTTTCTGAATGCTTTAAAACGTGTTTCTGTATTTTCCAATCCGGCAAGTAGCTTAGTGAAACTTCACCTTTTGGATAATCAGCTGATTATTTCTGCTCAGGATATCGATTTTTCCACCTCCGCAGAAGAAAAAATTATTTGCCAGTATGTAGATCCTGAATTGAAGATTGGATTTAAGGGTACTTTCCTGATCGAAATATTAGCTAATATATCATCCGAAGAAGTAGTGATTGAATTGGCTGATCCTACTCGTGCGGGAACAATTGTTCCTGCTGAAAATGAGGAAAACGAGGATCTGCTGATGCTGATAATGCCAATGATGCTTAATGATTAAATAAGACAAAATATAATGCAATTGAATTTGAAAAATCCGTTGGTGTTTTTTGATCTGGAAACCACCGGGATCAACATAGTGAAAGATCGAATCGTCGAAATATCTTTTATGAAAGTTTATCCCAATGGAAAAGAAGAATCAAAAACACGTCGGGTTAATCCGGGAATGCCTATACCGCCGGAAGCTACCGCTATTCATGGAATATCGGATGATGACGTAAAGGATTGCCCGACTTTCAAAGAGATAGCGAAATCTCTTGCCTCTCAATTAGAAGGATGTGATCTGGCCGGTTATAATTCAAATCGTTTTGATATCCCTTTGCTGGCCGAAGAGTTTCTGCGTGCTGAAGTGGATGTGGATTTGAACAAGCGTAAATTTATTGATGTACAAACAATTTTCCATAAAATGGAACAGCGTACATTGGCCGCCGCATATAAATTCTATTGTGATAAGACATTAGAAAATGCACATACCGCTGAAGCCGATACGTTGGCTACTTATGAAGTTTTGAAGTCACAGTTGGATCGTTATCCGGACTTGGAAAATGACATAAACTTTCTTTCTAAATTTTCCAGTTTTACGAATAATGTGGATTTCGCAGGACGGATGGTATATAATGATAAGGGGGAAGAGGTTATTAATTTCGGAAAGTATAAAGGGCGTTTGGTTGCAGACGTTTTACAAACAGATCCCGGCTATTATGGGTGGATCATGAGTGGTGATTTCCCGTTAAATACAAAACGGATATTAACAGAGATTAAATTGAGGGGATTTAATTCAAAATAAGAAGATGAATAATTTTGAGTTTTGCAATCCGGTAAAAATAATTTTCGGAAAAGGAATGATCAGCCGATTAACGGCTCAATTACCTGCCGGTGTAAAGGTGTTGATCCTTTATGGTGGTGGAAGTATAAAAAAGAATGGCATATATGATCAGGTAAAGAACGCTTTGTCCGGTATCGAAACTTTCGAGTTCGGAGGAATACAACCAAACCCTGATTATGACACCTGCATGAAGGCGGTGGAGCTGGTAAAGAACGAAAAAATTGATTTTCTGTTAGCTGTAGGTGGTGGGTCTGTAATAGATGCTACTAAATTTATAGCGTCTGCAGCTTGTTATGAAGGAGAGGATCCATGGGACATTTTAAGGAAAGGTGCCGCCATAAAAAAAGCATTGCCTTTAGGATGTGTTTTAACACTTGCAGCTACAGGATCTGAAATGAATGAACGTTTTGTTATCTCTAAAAACGACTCAAAATTAAAACTTGGATTTGCATCACCTCTTGTTTTTCCTCAATTTGCTATTCTTGATCCAGAAGTTACTTATTCTTTACCGCTCAAACAGGTCGCGAATGGAGTAGTGGATTCTTTTATGCATGTGATCGAACAATATCTAACTTATCCGGTAAATGCCCGCGTGCAGGATGCTTTTGCTGAATCTTTGATGTGTATTATCAAAGAAGAAGGGCTAAAAGTATTGAAAAAACCAAATGATTATGCTATTCGTGCTAATCTGATGTGGGCTGCGTCTAACGCGTTAAATTCATGGATTGGACAGGGTGTGCCTCAGGATTGGTCGTCTCATCGTATTGGTTATTCGCTTACTGCATTGTTTGGCTTAGATCATGCACAAACACTGGCAGTGATTTTGCCGGGTGTGATGGAATATAAAAAGAAAGAGAAGAAAGATAAAATTATTTCACTTGGACTTTCTGTCTTTAATATTATGCCGAACAGCGAGTCTGCACTGGTTGACGAGACAATAGATGCTGTTGAGGCTTTCTTCCGTTCAATGGGTTTCTCTACTCGTTTATCAGAATTTGGAATTAAGGAGAATGATTTGAATTCTCTTGTACAACATGTTCGTGAAATGAACTGGCAGTTGGGAGAACATGCAGATATTGATTGGCAGGCTGCAAAGGAAATATTGAGCTTAAGATTATAACTTTTCAAACAAATAGGTTTGTAATGCTGAAGGGTAAAAATATTATTGTAGGCGTAACGGGTAGTATCGCGGCATATAAAGCCGCTTATCTGATTCGTGGGTTGGTGAAGAAGGGCGCTAATGTTCAGGTGGTTATTACACCTGCCGGAAAAGAATTTATAACACCTCTGACGCTCTCCACATTAAGCAATGCCCCGGTTATCAGTGAGTTTTTTTCAAATCGCGACGGTTCGTGGAATAGTCATGTTGATCTGGGACTATGGGCAGATGCTATGTTGATTGCTCCTGCTACAGCAGCTACAATCGGGAAAATAGCGAATGGAATTGCGGATAATATGCTGATTACAACTTATCTTTCATGCAAAGCTCCGGTATTTATCGCACCGGCAATGGATCTGGATATGTTTGCCCATCCAACAACACAACAAAACCTGGATCGCTTGCGTACTTTCGGAAATCGTATTATTGAACCAGCGGAAGGTGAGCTTGCGAGCCATCTGATAGGTAAGGGGCGTATGGAAGAACCGGATAGTATTATATGTGTTTTGGAGCATTTTTTTGCAGAGCAGAAAGACCTTCGTGAAAAAAAAATTGTAATAACTGCAGGTCCTACATATGAAAAGATAGATCCCGTACGTTTTATAGGTAATTATTCGTCAGGAAAGATGGGATATGCGTTGGCAAAGGCTTGTGCTGAACGAGGAGCGGAAGTTATTTTGATATCCGGTCCGGTGTCGGAAACGATCGCTCATCCTAACGTAACACGCATAGATGTGGAATCGGCAGACGAGATGTACAACGAGGCAATGTCGGTTTTTCCGCATGTGGATGCAGGTATACTTTGTGCTGCTGTTGCTGATTATAAACCGGCTGTTAGCATGGATAAAAAGATCAAGCGGGAATCATCTGCCGAACTTACGTTGCAACTTACTCCGAATAAAGATATTGCCGCTTCTTTAGGCGCAATTAAAAAAGAAGGACAGGTGCTGGTTGGTTTTGCTTTGGAAACAAACAACGAAGAAGCACATGCTTTAGATAAGTTGAAACGAAAGAATCTGGACTTTATCGTCTTGAATTCCTTAAAAGAGAAAGGTGCGGGATTCCGTTGTGATACGAATAAAATATCAATAATAGATCAAAAAGGAGCAATCGCTGAGTTTCCCTTAAAACTGAAACAAGAGGTGGCTGTTGATATTGTAGATAAATTGGCGACTTTGTTATTATGAAGGCATTAAAAATTATTATTCCTATTCTGTTTGTTTGTTTTACCTGTTCGGTTAAGGCACAGGAGATAAATGCCCGGGTGACAATTAACAGTGACAAAATTCAGGGATCAAGCAAACAAGTTTTTACCACTCTGGAGAATGCTTTAACTGAGTTTGTGAATAATAAGAAATGGACTGATGCAACTTTCGCCGTGAATGAACGGATTGACTGTACGATAAATCTTACAATAAACGAGCGTCCTTCGGATGATAGTTTTAAAGCTGAATTGTTGGTGCAGGCCCGGCGACCGGCTTATAACTCCTCCTATACAACTACATTGTTAAATTTCCGTGACACACAATTAGATTTCAATTATGTGGAATTCGAACAACTGCAATACACGGAAAATACGCTGGAAAATAACCTGACAGCAACGATTGTCTTCTATGTATATCTTATACTCGGACTGGATTTTGATAGTTTTTCTCCATTAGGGGGAAATGCTTTCTTGCAACAAGCCATGCAGATAGTAACTTTGGCGCAATCTGAAGCCTCCTGGAATGGCTGGAAGCCTTTTGATAGCCAACGAAACAGGCACGCATTAGCAACAGCTCTGACGGAAAACACCGGTGAAGGATTCCGTAATATGTGGTATACATATCATCGCAAAGGATTGGATGAGATGGCTGCAAATGCAGATCGTGGACGTACTACGATTATTTCATTATTGCCTGCGCTGACCGAACTGAAAAGCAGTAGACCATCTTCTGTGTTGTTGTCTGTCTTCTCCGATGCCAAGTTAGACGAGTTGGTTGCGATTTATTCCAAAGCAACCATGCAAGAGAAACAAGAAGGCTATAAAACTCTTTCTGAACTATATCCTGCGGAGTCAACAAGATTGGAGCCTTTAAAGAAATAATCCGAAACTATGTTAAAGTCATTACTTATACAGAATTTTGTATTGATAGATAATCTGGAGATAGACTTCAATGATAAATTCTCTGTTATTACCGGTGAGACTGGTGCCGGAAAATCTATAATTTTAGGTGCACTCGCTCTTGTTTTAGGACAACGGGCAGATGGGAAAAGTATTAAGTTGGGAGCGGATAAATGCACGATAGAAGCCATCTTTGATATTAAGAAATACGAATTAGCCTTCTTTTTTCAGGAGAATGATCTGGAATACGATCCCGAAGTTTGTATTTTCAGAAGAGAATTATATGCTTCCGGTAAATCCCGTGCTTTTGTGAACGATTCGCCTGTGTCTCTTTCGGTGATGAAAGAACTTGGCGCATACCTGATAGATATTCATTCGCAGCACCAAAACCTGTTATTGGGAGATATTATGTTCCAGTTGCGTGTAGTTGACGTGATGGCGAACAACAAACAACTTCTGTCACACTATCATGAGGAGTTTCTGGCTTATACCCGATTGCGAAAAGAACGCAAAGAACTATCGGATAAAGCGGCACAGGCAAAGCAAGAAGAAGATTATATCCGCTTTCAGGCGGAACAATTGGAAGAGGCAAATCTTTATGCCGGAGAACAGGAAGAACTGGAAAATGAACAGACTCTTTTGACGCATGCTGAAGAAATAAAAACCTCACTATATAAATTGCATGAGTTGCTTAACGGTGAAGAGCAAGGAGTTGTACGTGGGCTGAAAGATGCGATAGCATTGGTAGGATCTATTGAACGCTTCTATCCGAAATCAAAACAAATGGAAGAGCGTTTACGTTCGGTCTATATTGATTTGGATGACCTGGCTGCAGACGCCGAAGGCCAACAAGAAAACATAGAATATAATCCGGAACGAATGGATTATGTTAACGAACGGTTGAATTTGTTTTATTCATTAGAACAAAAACATCGTGTTTCTTCGATCGATGAACTGATTGTTTTGCTGGAAACCTACCAAAAACAATTATTGGCAATTGAATCTTTTGATGAACAAATTGAAGAACTCGACAAACAGATCAAAACTCAATATACAACAGTTCTTTCCCTTGCAAAAAAAATACATGAAGCCAGACAGCAGACAGCCGAACAGATTTCCCGTGAATTAGTGAAGATGATTGCACCCTTGGGTATGCCCAATATGCGTTTTTCGGTTGAATTATCTCTGCGGAAAGAACCGGATATGAATGGGATCGATGAAATTCGGTTTCTTTTTTCTGCAAATAAAAACGGACTTATGCAGCCTGTGGCAGAAACAGCCTCAGGAGGCGAAATTTCCCGGCTTATGCTTTGTATAAAGGCGATGATTGCCGGATCAACAGCCTTGCCATCCATTATTTTTGACGAAGTAGATACCGGAGTTTCCGGAGATATTGCTGATAAAATGGGTGATATTATGCGTGGGCTGGGCGATAATATGCAGGTTTTGGCAATTACTCACCTTCCGCAGATTGCGGCAAAAGGAATGAGTCATTATTATGTATATAAACATGATTCGGCAGATCGTACCATCACATCGATACGAAAACTGGATCAAAATGAACGTGTGTCGGAAATCGCACGAATGTTAAGTGGTGCAACGCTGACTGAGGCCTCGGTAGCTAACGCGCGTGATCTACTCGGAATTTGATGATAAAAAAAGAAATAAGATAAATGAAAGAGAATGAATTAATCTTTGGTACCCGTGCCGTTATCGAAGCCGTTCAGGCAGATAAGGAAATAGATAAAATTCTTGTTCGCAGGGACATGAAAAATGAATTGTCTAAAGAATTATTAGATGTGTTAAGAGGTCGGGACATCCCCATACAGCGTGTGCCACCTGAAAGATTAGACCGCATTACGCGAAAGAATCATCAGGGAGTTATCGCTTTTATTTCGTCGGTTACCTATCAAAAGTTGGAAGATATAATTCCATTTCTATATGAACAGGGAAGGAGTCCCTTTATCGTATTATTAGATGGAGTAACCGATGTGCGTAATTTTGGTGCCATAGCTCGTACTTGCGAATGCGCAGGTGCAGATGCGATAGTAATACCATCGCGTGGAAGTGTAACCGTGAATGCCGATGCGATCAAGACTTCTGCAGGAGCACTTCACACTTTGCCTGTATGTAAGGAAAAAAGTATAAACGAGGCTATACGTTTTTTGCAAGCCAGTGGTGTGAAAGTATACGCGGCAACAGAAAAAGCAACCGAACTTTATACCTCAGTTTCGTATGATGGACCGGTCGCGATTGTTGTAGGAGCTGAAGATACAGGTGTTGCCAACGAAAATTTACGCATTGCCGACTATATGGTGAAAATACCTCAATTTGGAAAAATTGGTTCACTCAATGTTTCTGTCGCTTCTTCTATCTTAGTGTATGAAGTAGTGCGGCAACGTATCAATCAGGAAGAAAAATAAAAAAACGTATATGAAACGAACAGGCAAAACGATCGTTTACGCTAACGTGAATGATAATGTGAGTTCCATACTACCTTAATATAAAAAAACTATAATCGTATGAAAAAAATTATTGTAACAAAAAATGCACCGGCAGCCATTGGACCCTATAGTCAGGCCATACAAGCCGGAAATATGCTTTTTGCTTCCGGACAGTTAGGCCTTGTTCCGGAAAGTGGAGAATTTGCCGCACAAGATGTTAAAGGACAGACAGAACAGGCATTTAAAAATATCCATGCGGTATTGGCCGAAGCCGGTTATGCTATTGAAGATGTTGTAAAAGTAACCGTCTTTCTTGCTGATATGGGTGATTTTGGAACAGTAAATGAAGTGTATGCAACCCAATTCAAAGACACATATCCTGCGCGTTCGGCCGTTGCGGTCAAAACCCTTCCCAAAAATGCGTTAGTAGAAATAGAAATTATTGCGGTCAAGTAATATATACAGATCAGGGGGATTTGTTTCAAGGTGGTTGCCGTTGTGCAATCACCTTTTTTAATGCTTTTCAGTTAGAGCCAATTTAAATTTAGCCCGTCGCTGTTTTGAGAATTATTTTTGATGATATTTTCCTGTTTAAAAGCTAAAACAAGGTATGGTTTTTTATGCATTTTTACATCTCTGATAATCAGCTTATTATACCTATCAAAAAACATAAAGGTTATTTTCGGAAAAATAAAGGATATATTTTGAAAAATAAAGGATATATTTTTTTTTCATATAGTATTGTAAAAAATTGCTCCATTTTAAAGCTGAATTTGCTTACGCTAACTCGAAAGCGGAATAGATACAAAAACACAACCAACCGGAACGAATAATTTATCTTTCATTTTTAATAAAATCGCTGAAAAATAGTGAGAGATCATGTTTTATAACCCCTGCGCTGAAGCCTCACAATTGGGAATATCATCTTTTTTCACCCAACACGTAAATTTCCCTTGTTGTTTATGAAAAAAAGTATAACATTTTCCAATGATTAGTTGTTATATAAAAGAAATAAAATAAAAAAAGGACGCTGAAGTTTTGTTTTTTTCTACGGACATGATGAATTGTCAAAAAGACAAATAAACAGAGAAAATGTTTGTAATATGCAGAAAATCAGCACTTAATATTCTATCTTTTATGATGAATAATGTAATATATATGATATTTAAGATGTTAGATAGTCTCTATGTCTAGAATTTTTTTAATATTATGTTGATATTAAATGGAATCATCGTTTTGAATTTAAAAGATTATGTCTACATTTGCATCAGTAGGATTATTTGTTTTTATAAATTATTTATTACATCTGAATTGAATTAAAATGACAAATACCTAATTTAAGGTAGAATTTTATTTGAGTTATATATTATTGTATTAATTTAGTTTATTAAAGAATCAGATCATGAACAAAGCAGAGTTAACAAAAAGCCTGGCAAGTAAGATGTCAGTTACTCAATCTCAAGCTCAAAAATTCCTGGATACATTTCATGAAATATTAGGAGAAGAATTAAAGCAGGATAATAATTTATCATTGCTTGGGTTTGGAGTATTTTCTCCATGGAAACAAACTGAACGTGTAGGTAGAAATCCACGTACAGGTGTTGAGTGTGTAATTAAACCTCGCCTGAGTGTGAAGTTTAAGCCGGCTACTCGGTTTCTTGAGGTACTGAATGACGAGAAGAAAGCAAAAAAAGCAAAAGCGAAATCTAAAAAATGAATTTTTTAAAAGGCTTGTTCTCATTACGTTAAAAAAAAGATGTTTTTTTCTTACGATTTTTTTTGGATTGTAAGAATAAAAACATCTATATTTGCACCCGCAATCAGGACGAAAGTCAGTTTGCTAAACGATCTTTGAAAGAATTACATATCAACTAAAAAGTAGTACAGTTTTGTCTGTCTGTTTAGTGGTATATATATGTTATGTATATATATTGTATAGAATAGATGGTTCAAGATTAAAAAAGGAAAAGGGAATTTGATAATAAAAAATTGACTTCCGTTCAAAGACTTAAATACAGGTACTATTCAATAAATCATTATTTAAAAGGAAGATATCCTAGAG
>NZ_FXDJ01000007.1 GCF_900178525.1 Massilibacteroides vaginae | reverse complement strand
GAGGGTGTCCAAAAAGTTTTGGACATCCTTTTTTTATTGCTCTTTTTTTATTATATTTAAGTCATAAAACAAAGACAATCATTGCTTTATGGCCAAAATATCATGGAAACCCTACAATCAGGGGCAAGGTGTTCTTTTTCCGGTAAGTATAGACAGTAAGATACCTGAAGATCACCCCGTTCGTTTAGTCAATCATATTGTTGACGAGCTTGACTTATCCGACATTGATTTTGGATATAAAGGAGGAGGCAATAGTAGTTACCACCCCCGGATGTTGCTAAAGATTCTTTTTTACGCCTATCTGAACAATGTCTATTCCTGTCGAAAAATAGCCGCTCAATTAGAACAAAACATTTATTACATCTGGCTCTCTGGCGATCAACAGCCTAATTTCAGGACAATAAACAACTTCCGTTCGCTTCGTCTAAAGCAGAGTATCCATAAGCTATTTGTTCAGATCGTCTTCATTCTGGTAGATATGGGCTACATCAGTTTGAAAGAACTCTATGTAGATGGCACTAAGTTGGAGAGCCGTGCTAACCGATACACTTTTGTATGGCGCAAAAGCGTTGAAAGAAATAAGGCTAAGCTGGAATCTAAAATACATGGTATTCTCTCTCAGATAGAAGACGGTATTACTCAAGACAATGCTCCCGATGATGAGCCTCCTACCCCCATCAACAGTCGGGAATTGAAAGAAAGGATACAGCAGATAAACCGGGAGAACCGTAGTAAAGAAGAACTTAAACAAATCAAAACGCTGGAAGATAAACATTTGCCAAAACTTCAGGAGTACGAAGAAAAGTTGGATACTCTGGGGGAGCGTAATAGCTTTGGCAAAACCGATACGGATTCAACTTTTATGCGCATGAAAGAGGACCATATGAGAAACGGACAGTTAAAGCCCGCGTATAATCTTCAAATAGGTACAGAAAACCAATTTATAACACACTATGATCTCTTTCCTAATCCAACAGACACATTGACTCTTATCCCTTTTATGAATGGATTTGAAAGCAACTACAAGATACGTCCTGAACAGCTTTGTGCCGACTCGGGTTATGGAAGTGAAGAGAATTATACTTACCTGGAAAAGAAAGAAATCGAGGCTTATGTAAAATACAATTATTTTCACAAAGAAGAGAAACGTTCCTTTAAAAACAATGCATTTCTACAGGACAACCTCTATTACAATAAGGAGAAAGACTATTTCATCTGTCCGATGGGGCAACAAATGAAAAAGATTTATACGACAAATCGTAAAACTCAAAGTGGCTTTGTTTCAGAGATAAGTGTTTACAAAGCCAGCCGTTGTCAAGGTTGTCCGCTCAGGAGTTTATGCCATAAGTCAGAAAACGACAGACAAATACAGGTTAATCATAAGCTAAGGGAGTATAAACGGAAAGCCCGTGAAAGGCTTACCTCGGAAGAAGGTCTACGAATGCGAAAGCGACGCCCCATAGAACCCGAAGCTGTTTTCGGTCAAATCAAATACAATAAAGCTTACAATCGGTTCCGCCATCAATCAAAAGAGAAAGTGGCAATGGATTTTGCTGTCTTTGCTATAGCCTTTAACCTGCTCAAACTATATCGAAAGCAGAAAAAGGCAGTTTTTGCTCAAAAAAGAACGGTAAAAAACAAGAATGTAGAACTTTTTAGAGTCTATCAACACCACGAAGAGAGAAAAACTCAGATTATAAATCTGACAAAGCTAAATCAACAAAAGAACGCAGCATAAAAAGATAAAAGAGAGTGCCCTTGTGGGACACCCTCTTCTGTATTTTGAACGGTTTGTGTTTATTATTTAATGGCCTGACGGATTTTTAGAAGTCGTACTAATAGATCTTCTAATAGGTCAAGTTTGAGCATGTTGCTTCCGTCTGATTTTGCAATTTCAGGGTTAGGATGTGTTTCGATGAATAAACCGTCTACTCCTACGGCTACAGCGGCTTGAGAAATAGTCGAGATAAGTGCGGGTAATCCTCCTGTTACTCCGGATGTCTGGTTTGGTTGTTGTAAGGAATGTGTAACATCCATAATTACAGGAAAACCAAACTGTTGCATAGTTGGTATTCCTCGATAATCTACTACCAAATCTCCATAGCCAAAAGTTGTTCCTCTTTCCGTGAGCATTACATTTTCATTACCGGCATCCACGACCTTTTGAGCTGTGAATTTCATGGCTTCAGGTGAAAGAAATTGTCCTTTTTTGATGTTCACGATTTTACCGGTTTTTGCTGCAGCTAAAAGCAGATCTGTTTGCCGGCATAAGAATGCAGGTATTTGAAGTATATCCACATACTCCGCAGCCATTGAGGCCTCTGCCGTTTCGTGGATGTCGGTTACTACAGGAACATTGAATGATTCTTTGACCTTACGTAATATTATAAGTGCTTTCTCGTCGCCAATTCCTGTGAAAGAATCAATGCGTGAACGGTTTGCCTTTCTGTATGAACCCTTGAATATATAAGGGATATTAAGTTTAGATGTAATTTCTACAATGCGCTCTGCTATATGCATGGCGGACTCTTCACTTTCTATGGCACATGGTCCGGCCATTAGGAAGAAGTTTTCGTTTTGTTTGAAATCGTTGATCGTTATCATTCTGTTTTTATATTATTCATTCAATAAAGTAAGAATCCGGTTTGTTTTTTCTTCCGTGGATGTTACGGAGTCAATCCAATGAATTTTAAACCCACGTCTTTCCATCCCTCTGAACCAGGTCATTTGACGCTTTGCAAATTGGTGTATGGCGATTTCCAATTCGTTAACCATCGTGTCGTAGCTGATTTCTCCTGTTACATAAAGCGTAACGAATTTATATTCTAAGCCATAATAAACCAAATCATCTGCTGCAACACCGGTGTTTAGGATGTTTTTAATTTCATCTACCATACCCTCGTTTAATCTGTCGCGGAGTCGTCCGGATATCTTTGCGCGGCGAAGCTCCCTGTCTATATTAATGCCGATAATCAGACTATTTATCGGAGCATATTCGTTTTGTTCCGGCGAAGAGTTTTGTTTGTAATACTCCTCTATTTCAATTGCGCGTATTGCACGCTGGGCTGAGTCAACATCCGTTTTGTTATGCAGTGTTTTGTAGCCGGCAAGAATATTCGTTAGTTCATCTAAATTTTTGCTTTTCAAAGAAATACGTAACTCTTTATTTTCCGGAACATCTAAAAGTTTGTATCCTTTTAATACGGCTTCAATATACATGCCGGTACCACCACATAAAATAGGCATTTTATTCTTGTTTCTGATACTTTCAAACGCTTTGTGGAAGTCGTGCTGATATTCGAATACATTGTATTTATCACCCGGATCGCAAATGTCGATCAGATGATAAGGTATTTCTTTTCCGTTAACGGTGTAGTCTGACAGATCTTTCCCGGTTCCGATATCCATGTTTCTATAAACCTGACGGGAATCTCCGCTGATGATCTCTGTATTTAAGCGATCGGCCAAGTGAGCCGCCAGGGTAGTTTTGCCGGAAGCCGTTGGGCCTATGATTGTTATTAGTTCGTATCCCTTCATGATACAGCAAAGATAATAAAAAAGCCGCGTCCATTGAGGGCGCGGCTTTTTAGATTTATTTTCCCCGGAATTATCCGTTTACTTGAGCCATGTGAGCGATCAAACCAAGAACTTTGTTTGAATAACCCCACTCGTTGTCGTACCAAGAAACAACCTTAACGAAGTTAGGAGTTAATTGGATACCGGCTTTAGCGTCGAAGATAGAAGTACGTGGGTCAGTCAAGAAGTCTGAAGATACTACTTCGTCTTCTGTATAACCTAAGATACCTTTTAATTCACCTTCAGAAGCTTCCTTCATAGCAGCACAAATTTCTGCGTATGTAGTTGCTTTGTCTAAGTTAACTGTCAGGTCAACTACAGAAACGTCCAAAGTAGGAACGCGGAAAGCCATACCAGTTAATTTGCCATTCAATTGAGGAATAACTTTACCTACAGCTTTAGCAGCACCGGTAGAAGAAGGGATAATGTTACCTGCAGCAGCACGACCACCTCTCCAGTCTTTTACTGAAGGACCGTCAACTGTTTTTTGAGTAGCAGTTGTAGCGTGTACTGTAGTCATCAAACCATCTTTGATACCGAATTTGTCGTTCAATACCTTAGCGATAGGAGCCAAACAGTTAGTTGTACAAGAAGCATTAGAAACGAATTGAGTTCCTTTTACGTATGAATCCAAGTTCACACCGCAAACGAACATAGGCGTGTCGTCTTTAGAAGGAGCTGACATTACAACATATTTCGCTCCAGCGTCGATATGACCCTGAGCTGACTCTTTTGACAAGAACAAACCAGTTGATTCAACTACATATTCTGCGCCAACTGCATTCCATTTCAAATCAGCAGGATTTCTTTCTGCTGTTACGCGGATTGAGTTACCGTTTACGACTAAATTTCCGTCTTTTACTTCAACAGTTCCGTCGAATCTTCCGTGGATAGTGTCATATTTTAACATGTAAGCCATGTAATCAACACTGATAAGGTCGTTGATACCAACTACCTGAATGTCGTTTCTGCTTTGAGCAGCACGGAACACTAAACGTCCGATACGGCCGAAACCGTTAATACCTACTTTAATCATTGTAATAAAACTTTATTTGGGTTTATTAAAAAAACAATTTCTTATCATTAACAACCACAGGGGGTTGCGCAAGAAGCAAATAAAATAAACATAAACCAAAATGTTACGAAAACAACAGTTTTTTGTTTCATTATGTATTTGTTTTATCTACTGCAAATTTAGTTATGTTTTTCCGAATGTCCTTATATATACGGAGGAAAAGTATGTCCTCTAACATAAAATAATTCTTAAAACTACACTTTTTTGCGTGAAAACAGACCTGTTGTGATCTGGGTAACTTTTTTTAGTCCCCATGAAAGTAAAATTGGTTTGGCAATATCCCATGCAACGGGCAGCAAAAGCTTACCAACCGGTATGAAATCGGCCAGTGAAAGTTTGCCGGCGGCAATCGTTTCCGGTTGTTCTCCTGTAGGGATTGCCTGTTTGTTTTCTTTCTTTGCAGAAGGTGCGAAGAGCATGGAGGAGACGAGTGATAAAAGCAAGCTTCCTGCATTTTTTTGTACATAGACAATATGCTCATTTAACTTTACTTCCTGTTCTTGGGTTAACCGCTTGATTCTGTTTTTATCAGCTGTTAATTTCTCCAGAGGGGTCTGAGGCTTGCTGTTCATTTTTTTCTGTGTCGTTATTCTTTTCTTCATCGTTAGACATTAGCGCCGCGATGATTTCATTCTCAACCTTTTCTACCACCTTGTTTTTATTAGCGATTATCACTAAAATAAGAATTACGTAAAGCATAGCTACGCTTACGAACCCCATTGCTTCAGAGTTAAATAATTCGCCTAAGAAAAAACCAAGGGCAAGGAAAATGAATAAAAAAGCGAAGAAAGCAGTAAAAAGTAATATTAAGCCATACGAAAGAACGCCTAAAACTTTGCCCGTTCTTTCGTATGTGCTTAATTTGAGAAGTTCAAATTTTAGCTCAAAAAAAGCAATAACATCTTTTTTTATGCGATTGAAAACCTGTTCAGAATCCTTTTCCATGAACTTATTCAGCCGGAGTGTTTGCTTCTTCCAGTTTGTTAACCAGTTCGTGTTTTGTGTCTTTATATTTGCTGACTGCCGTGTTAAATCCTTCTTTCACTTTATCAACAACGTTGTTCAATTCACCGAGAAGTTGTTCTCTTTTATCTGTAGCTGCCAGATAACCAACTGCTGCACCTACTGCAGCACCAACAACTAATCCCAATAATAATTTTGAATCTACATTTTTCATAATTCATCTTATTTTTGTTATTATCCCACTAATATAACTCTTTTTTTGTTGAAGATGTTCTATTTGGCATAAAACTAATACTTAATTTTTGTTATCGAAAGATTGCCTTCGTTTGTATTTATATAGATCTGGTTATAATTTCATTTTTATCCTTTGTTTTTTGTGTTTGCATACTATTTATTTCTTTTTCTATATATATGGAAAAAGCTTTCTATATATGTAGAAAAACTTTACCATATATATAGAAAAACTGTTCGACAATTGTCGAAATAACAAAACAAAGGTTATCCTTTGATTTTTAAAGGTAAACATTTTTTAAATTTACTTTGTTTAGATTGATTCTGGGGATGTGTTGTTTTTGTTGATGGAATCACTTAATAAATAATGTTTAATGCGGTGAATTATGCCATATTATATTTAATAGTATGGAGAAATGAATTATCTTTGCATGCCTATATAATAATGTATATTATGAAGCTTTCGACACTAACTGCCATTTCACCAGTGGATGGACGATACAGGAATAAATCAGTATGTTTAGCCGCCTATTTTTCTGAATATGCGCTTATAAAATATAGGGTGCGGGTTGAAATTGAATATTTTATCGTGCTTTCTCAATATATTCCCCAACTTAAAAGTGATGCTGTTAAGGCTGTGGAGAATGATTTGCGGGCTATTTATCAAAATTTTTCTGAGCAAGATGCTCTTCGGATTAAAGAAATAGAAGCTACGACAAATCATGATGTGAAAGCGGTTGAATATTTTATTAAAGAACAATTTGATCGTTTAGGGCTGGAAGAATACAAGGAGTTTATTCATTTTGGGCTTACTTCGCAAGATATAAATAACACAGCTGTTCCCTTGTCATTGCAAGAAGCGCTGAACGAGGCGTATTATCCGCATCTGAAAGAAATTATTGCCGTTTTGACCGGCTTTGCCGAACGTTGGGATATTATCCCTATGCTGGCAAAAACCCACGGACAGCCTGCGTCTCCAACCCGATTGGGCAAGGAAATCATGGTGTTTGTTTATCGACTGGAACAACAATTGAATTTGCTCCGCGCGATTCCGGTTTCTGCTAAATTTGGAGGTGCCACAGGAAACTTTAATGCCCACCACGTAGCTTATCCGGAGGTGAACTGGAAAGATTTCGGAAATCATTTTGTGAACAATGTCCTGAATTTAAAAAGGGAAGAGTTTACAACACAGATATCCAATTATGATAATTTGGCAGCTATATTTGATGGACTGAAACGCATAAATACAATTCTTATAGATCTGTCAAGAGATTTTTGGCAATACATATCGATGGAGTATTTCAAACAACAGATCAAAGCCGGCGAGGTGGGATCATCAGCTATGCCACACAAGGTTAATCCGATTGATTTTGAAAACGCAGAAGGCAATCTGGGTATAGCAAATGCGATATTAGACCATCTGGCTGTAAAGCTGCCAATCTCGCGCCTGCAGCGAGATCTGACGGATTCTACCGTGTTGCGAAATGTAGGTGTGCCGCTTGCTCACATAGAAATTGCAATTGCAAGTTTAACAAAAGGGCTGGGTAAGTTGTTATTAAATGAGAAGGCATTATATGCTGATTTGGAAGAATCCTGGGCTGTTGTAGCTGAAGGAATACAAACCGTGTTGAGACGTGAAGGTTACCCAAAGCCCTATGAGGCATTGAAAGCTTTGACCCGTACGAACGAAGGCATAACAGAACAGTCAATAGCAAGTTTTATCGATACTTTAAACGTTAGTGCAAAAATAAAAGAAGAACTGAAGGCAATGACGCCTCACAACTATACCGGTATTTAGAGTGAAACATGAAAGTAACCGTGAGGTTGCTGATTTAGTAAATTATTTAATTTAGAAAAATGAGTACAGAAGAAAGAGATGAAACTCAACCTCGTCCTAGAAAAGTAATACCTAGTGTCAGACGGGAAAACACAGAACCTGAAGGTGAAAGAAGACCATATAACCAAGGAGGTTATGGAAGGTCAGAAGGTGGCAATTATGAGAGAAGATCGTACAACCAACCCCAAAGAGACGACCGTGGGGGATATGGATCTTCATCGAACTACAATGATTACTCAAACAGACCACGACAATCTTATGATAATCGTGATGGAGGAGGGTATAACAGACCGTATAACAGAGACGGAGGTTATAATAAACCGTCGTATGGGAATAATTATGACAATAACCGTTCCTCTTATGGGGGAGGGAACCAGTATGGAAATCGTCAGGGAGGCAATTACGAGAACAGGCCGGCAAGAGCCTATTCTGCCAGTCCGTCTGATGATGGAACGGGCGAAAAGAAAAGAAGACCAAGAGTGGGCGACACACGCGTAAGCGCTTACGATCAACAACAACCTTCTTATGGAAACCGTCCTTCATACGGAAATAATCGTCAAGGTGGATACGGAGACAATCGTCAGGGTGGATACGGTGACAACCGCCAGGGCGGTGGATACGGAAACAACCGTCAAAGCAGTGGCGGTGGATACGGATATAATCGCCAAGGAGGCGGTGGATACGGAAATAACCGTCAAGGCGGTGGATATGGAAACAACCGCCAGGGTGGTGGATACAGTAATAACCGTGGAGGAATGGGTCGCCCTCAAAACAGACATACGGGTGATTACAATCCGAATGCAAAATACAACTTCCAAAAACAATTAAAGTATAAGGAAGTATTGGCCGATCCTAACGAACCAATCCGATTGAATAAATTCCTGGCTAACGCAGGCGTATGTTCGCGTCGCGAGGCGGATGAATTTATCCAGTCAGGAGCTGTGAAAGTGAATGATGTTGTTATCACCGAGTTGGGAACAAAAATCACACGTCAGGATAAAGTAGTATTCAATGATCGTCAGGTGCAGATTGAAAGCAAAGTTTATATTGTTCTGAACAAACCGAAGAACTGTGTAACTACCTCAGACGATCCGCAGGAACGCCTTACGGTAATGGATTTGGTGAAAAATGCTTGTAAGGAAAGAATCTATCCGGTAGGAAGATTAGACCGTAACACAACAGGTGTTTTACTTCTTACAAACGATGGCGATTTGGCGTCGAAATTAACGCACCCATCATTAAAGAAGAAAAAAATCTACCATGTTTGGTTAGACAAGAATGTGGCCATTGAGGATATGGAAAAAATAGCTAATGGTATAGAACTTGAAGATGGAGAAATCCATGCGGATGCAATTAGTTATGCGAATGAAATTGATAAGAGCCAGGTTGGTATCGAAATCCATTCCGGCAGAAACCGTATCGTTCGTCGTATTTTCGAATCATTAGGTTATCATGTTATCAAACTCGACCGTGTTTATTTTGCCGGCCTGACCAAGAAAAATCTGGGTCGCGGAAAATGGCGCTACCTGAATGAGAGAGAAGTAAATGCACTCCGAATGGGTGCTTTTGAATAAAACTGATTTTTTAGGTTAGCCGGTTAATAAAGACCGGCTAACTTATTTCAATTATAAGTTAAAAATAAATCATGGAAACAATTACTAGAACAAAGATTGCAGACCTGCTTAAAAGCAAGTCGTTTGGAGAGAAAGTAAACGTAAAAGGATGGGTTCGTACTCGTCGTGGTAGTAAAATGGTAAACTTTATCGCTCTGAATGACGGTTCTACAATACATAATGTTCAGATCGTTGTTGATGTGGAAAAACTCGGTGAGGAATACCTGAAGCCGATAACTACCGGTGCGTGTATTAATGTAAACGGTATTTTGGTAGAATCTCAGGGGAAAGATCAGAACGTGGAAGTACAAGCTACTGAAGTTGAAATATACGGAACGGCCGACCCACAGACTTATCCGCTTCAAAAGAAGGGGCATTCTGTAGAGTTTCTACGTGAAATAGCTCATTTGAGACCTCGAACCAATACATTCGGAGCCGTGTTCCGTATTCGTCACCACATGGCAATGGCTATTCACCGATTCTTTCACGAGAGAGGATTCTTCTACTTTCATACCCCTATTATTACCGCTTCAGACTGTGAAGGCGCCGGACAAATGTTTCAGGTAACAACCAAAAACCTGTACGATCTGAAGAAGGATGAAAATGGGAACATAACTTATGAAGACGATTTCTTCGGAAAGCAAGCCAGCCTGACTGTTTCCGGACAATTGGAAGGAGAACTTGCTGCCATGGCTTTAGGATCGATCTATACTTTCGGCCCTACTTTCAGGGCGGAAAACTCAAATACACCCCGACATCTTGCAGAGTTCTGGATGGTAGAACCGGAAGTTGCCTTCTACGAAATAGAAGAAAACATGCAGTTGGCCGAAGACTTTATCAAATATTGTATTCAATGGGCTTTAGATAACTGTTTGGATGATATACAATTCCTGAACGGCGCCAGAAAGCTTCTTTATAAAAACGAAGACAATGATGATTTAGTAGAACGTCTGAGATTTATTCTGGACAATAAATTCATCCGTTTATCATACACTGAAGGAGTGAAAATTCTGGAAGAAGCAGTAGCTAAAGGACATAAATTTGAATTCCCGATTTTCTGGGGTGCCGATTTAGCTTCCGAGCACGAACGCTATCTGGTGGAAAAACATTTCAAATGCCCCGTAATTCTGACCGATTATCCAAAAGAGATCAAATCGTTCTATATGAAGCAGAACGAAGACGGAAAAACGGTGCGCGCGATGGATGTGTTATTCCCTAAAATCGGTGAAATCATCGGAGGTTCTCAGCGTGAAGAAGATTACGATAAACTGTATAAGAGAGCTGAAGAAATGGATATACCGATGAAGGATATCTGGTGGTATCTGGATACACGCCGCTTTGGAACAGCTCCTCACTCGGGGTTTGGTCTTGGTTTTGAGCGTTTGCTGTTGTTTGTAACCGGAATGGCCAACATCAGAGACGTTATACCATTTCCACGTACGCCGAATAATGCGGAGTTTTAAGCTTGAAAAATAAAAATAAAATGAGAGAGGGTGTCCAAAATCTATTGGGCGCCCTTTTGTTTGATGTGAAGCCTTGAAAGAAGCGAAACATAGGTGAAAATTTAAAATCTAAAATCCCGGCATCCTCTCTCGAATTATTATGTACTTTCTGTAGTTTTTTATAGATTTGTAAAATCTTTATATTGACATAATACAAATTGGAAATGAAGAATCTCATCATTGTTGCAAGTTTGTTGATTTCATTACCTCTTTTTGCACAGACTAAAGTGGTAAAAAGAAATGCATTGAAGAGCAATAACTTCGGAATAACTTATTCACTGCCAAAAACCTCGTTGATCATAAACGCGGAAGTAAAGAAATCGACCTGCAAGGCCGGACCTTATTATAAATATGCCGAAAAATATTTAGGAGTAAAGGAAGTTGTTACAGAAGATAAAGTGTTTTACGAATTAGGCAAAATCACCTTGTTTAATAAAGGTGTGCCGGATCCGGAACAAACTTATATTGTAGAATTCAAAGGAGGAACAGTAGCTCCTTACGCATATCTGACGGAAGAAGGACTGCTCTGTTCTATTAATGCGGAATATGCTCCGGTAGAATCAGAAATGGATATCGCGCGGAAGAACAAGTCAAAAGCAGTGCGCGTAGCAGATGCTTCGGTCTATTCGGAAGAACTGTTGATGGCCGGTTCTGTAGCTAAGCAAGCGGAAGTTGCCGCCAAACAAATTTATCGTATACGTGAAAGCCGTTTAAACATACTGACCGGCGACGCGGATAATCTTCCACCCGATGGAGAAGCCATGAAATTGGTTATACAGCAGCTGGAAGAGCAAGAAAAAGCGTTGGTAAATCTTTTTACCGGAATTATTGTAGAGGAAGTTATCGATTATGATGTAACCCTCACTCCTCATGATGATTTAGATAAAGAGATCATCTTCCGTTTTTCATCACTCTTAGGCATTGTAGATGCCGATGACTTGGGAGGAACTCCGGTCTACTTCAATTTGAAAGCAACAGACCGTGCTCCGATGCTTGATGAAAAAGAAGCAGCCCGTAAAGAAAAATCCTTAAAGGGAATTATCTATAATATCCCCGGTAAAGCCAATGTGGATATACAAATGAACAAAAAAACACTATACAAAGGAGAAGTTCAGATTACCCAATTTGGAACACAAGAAGGGCTTGCTCCTGTTATGTTTGAAGATAAAAGATCTCCTGTAAAAGTTTACTTCTACCCTGAAACAGGAGCAATAAAGCAGATAATTCAATAAGTATAAACAATAATAATACCTAAAAAACAATGTTTAAAAATCATCCAAAAGGATTAGTTGCAGCCTCATTAGCTAATATGGGGGAGCGTTTTGGCTTCTATACCATGATGGCCATCTTGTCGTTATTTTTAATGTCGAAGTTCGGATTGGATAAAACGAATTCTGGAATTATCTATTCCGTTTTCTATTTTTCAATTTATATTTTAGCATTAGTAGGTGGTATTATTGCGGATAAAACCAAGAATTTTAAAAGAACGATCATGCTTGGTATCATACTGATGGCTGTTGGCTATTTGATCATCGCTATACCAACAGATACACCCGTATCTAACCTCCCATTGTTCTTGACGCTTACCTGTATAGGGTTGTTTGTGATTGCTTTTGGAAATGGATTGTTTAAAGGAAACCTTCAAGCACTTGTTGGGCAGATGTATGATAATGAAACATACTCAAAAATGCGTGATTCAGGTTTTTCATTGTTTTATATGTTCATTAATATTGGTGCTATTTTTGCTCCCATGTGTGCTGTTGCAGTACGAAATTGGTGGTTAGAAAATAATGGCTTTCTTTATAATTCTGATTTATCTGCTTTGTGTCATCAATTCCTGTCGGGAACTCTTTCGCCTGAGGCTACTAACAGATATAATGAATTAATGACTCAAGTAAGCGTAGGACAAACCATAACGGATCCAACTGTTTTTGCAAACACTTATTTGAATGTATTTAATACAGGGTTCCATTATGCTTTTGGAATTGCGATCATCGCTCTTTTGATCTCATTATTTGTTTTTGTGCTAAATAAGAAATACTTCCCGGAACCAAGTATCAAAACCGCAGCCGGTTCTTCCGTAGAAGCACCAGTGATGGATGTAAAAGAAGTAAAGCAACGTTTGTATGCTTTGTTTGCTGTTTTTGGTGTCGTAATATTCTTTTGGTTTTCATTCCATCAGAATGGTTTAACTTTGACTTTCTTTGCGAATGACTATACCTTACTTAAAATCGGCAGCTGGAACATAACCGCCGAGTTATTCCAATCGGCTAATCCGTTTTTTGTTGTATTCCTGACTCCGATTGTGTTAGCCGTATTTGGTTGGTTGCGCGCAAATGGTAAAGAACCATCAGCACCACGTAAGATCGCTATAGGGATGGGTATTGCAGCTATAGCTTATGTTGTGATGGTATTAGGCTCATTAAACTTACCTTCTTCTTCAGAAGTAAGTGCTATGGGAGGGCTGCCGGATGCTCAACGTGTTACTCCGTTCTTATTAATTGGCACCTATCTGATATTAACTGTCGCTGAACTATTTATTAGTCCGTTGGGTATTTCATTCGTTTCTAAAGTAGCACCTCCGCAATATCAGGGAATTATGCAAGGTTGTTGGTTAGGTGCAACAGCACTTGGCAATCAATTGTTGTTTATTGGAGCTATCCTTTACGAACAGATTCCAATCTGGTTGACATGGACTGTCTTTGTAGTTGCTTGTTTGATTTCTATGTTTGCAATGCTATTTATGTTGAAATGGCTTGAGCGAATTACTAAATAAGCACGCTTGAAATAATATAAACAAAGGCCACCTGTAATCCAAAAGAATAAAACGGGTGGCTTTGTGTTTTTATCTTCTTTCTTTCTTTCGGAAGGATGTCATTGACTTTAAATCTAAATCACCATTATGTTGAAAATACTTGTTCTTACTGATTTTTCCAGTGGATATAGCAGGCGTTTGCTGGAAGGGATTATTCGTTATTCCAGAGAGGCCGGTACCTGGTCTTTTTTAAGAATGCCATTGTATTACCAAATGATGCATGGTGAGAATGCTGTAGTTTCATTTGCCAAGAGATGGAAAGCTGATGCGATAATCGCGCAATTGAGGGATGTTAATTTAGAACAATTAAATACATTGGATATTCCGATTATTGTCCAAAATTATCATGAACGCAGTAAACATATATCTAATCTAACAGGAGACTACTACAATACGGGTGTTATGGCTGCTGATTATTTCCTTAATCGCGGATATCGACATTTTGCCTATTACGGTTATCAGAATGCAATATGGTCGCGAGAAAGAGGAATCGGTTTTAAAGAACACATCGAACGGGCAGGTTTTCATTGCGAGGTGTTGGAAAATAAAAACCCGAACACAAAAGAATGGCTTTACAACACAAAACAAGTAGGAAGTTGGTTGGAAGCATTGCCTAAACCGGTAGCTCTTTTTGCCTGTGATGATTATTACGCATTACAAATATCAGAAACATGTAATATTTTAAACATAGCCATACCTGACGAGATCGCTCTGTTGGGCGTTGATAACGACGAGCTTTTGTGTAATCTTTCTTCTCCTACCTTATCTTCTATCGTCTTAGATGTAGAAAACGGAGGTTATCAGGCAGCAAAACTTCTGTATAAATCCATTATTAGCGGAACAAAAGAAGCCTTTAACATTGTAGTTGAACCATTATATGTTGAAAACCGAGCTTCAACAGAAAAATATGCCGTGTCGGATGAATACCTTCAAAAAGTATTGAACTATATAAAAGAAAACTTTCATAAGCCCATTTCCGTAGATGATGTGGTTGACCTCGTTCCGTACTCCAGAAGAGTGCTTGAGAAAAGATTCAAAGAAACAATGCGAACATCGATTTATCAATGTGTATTAGACCATAGGATCAACCATTTCATTAAACTATTATTGAGTACCGATTATCATTTGCCGGACGCTGCCATTCAGTCCGGATTTGAGGATTATAAAAATGTTTCCCGTATTTTTCGTAAATATAAGTCTATCTCCCCGGCAGAATATAGAAAGCTATATAAAAAGGAAAAACAGCAACCATTGCAGTAGCTGTCTTTAACCTAAATTCCAGCAACAGATTAGATTGACGTCTTATGAGAACTTTCGTTCGCATTATATACCTGTGATATTTTTTCGAATCAATATTTTTGAACTCCGGATATTTTATGGATAACACCGTAGGAGCATATTGTCGAAGGAAAAATAATATACAAAAAAAAGTAATAATTATGATTGTCACAAAAGATAACTTGACTGTCCATATTTTTTCTGCTACCAGAGAAATGTCTTGCGCAGCCGCACAGGAAGTTTCAAATAAAATAAAAGAACTATTAAAGGAAAAAGAGACCATTAATATGTTATTTGCTGCTGCACCTTCTCAGTCTGATTTCTTTAAATCATTAATCGAGTCCAAAGGTGTAGAATGGAATAGAATAAATGCATTCCATTTAGATGAATATATAGGCTTAGAGAAAGATGCTACACAGCGATTTGGGAATTTTCTGAAAATAGAACTGTTTGATTACCTGCCATTTAAAAGTATTTTCTATTTAAATGGACAGGAACCATTGAATGGAGAATGTGAAAGGTATGCCGAGGTTTTGAATCAATATCCGACAGATATTGCCTGTATTGGAATTGGTGAAAATGGACATATTGCGTTTAATGATCCCCACGTAGCTGATTTTTGTGATGAAAAAGCAGTGAAAATTGTGGAATTGGATCAAATGTGCAGACAGCAACAAGTCAATGACGGATGTTTTGAAAAGTTGGGAGATGTGCCCACACATGCGTTGACATTGACTATACCGACAATTTTATCTGCTCCTTATATTTATTGCATAGTTCCTTATAAATCGAAAGCACAAGCTGTATATAAAACGCTGAATGGAGACATTTCTGAAAATTGTCCGGCATCAGTGTTAAGGAGAAAAAAAGGAGCAATGTTGTTTCTTGATGCTGATAGTGCTTCATTATTGACAAGATAGTTTTACGTAAAACGAGAATTCAGTTTGACGTTTTTAGAGGAAAGTGTAGCGGTTTTTGCCTATGCTTTTGTTGACAAAAGACATTTCTTTGTAATTACAGTAAAAAATAGAAACAAATTAAATCTAATAACCATGAATACACGACGAGATTTTATAAAAAAGGCGGCACTGGGAGTATCAACTTTATCTCTTGGCGGTTTTGTTAACAATGTAAACGCAAGCAGTTATTCAAATATAAAAGGAGCAAACGACCAGATAAGGGTGGCTGTTATAGGTGTTAACTCCAGAGGAAGAGCTTTAGCCGTTAATTTCGCAAAACAGAAAGGCTGTGTAATTTCTCATATTTGCGATGTTGACAGCCGGGCAATTGAGAAATGCATTGATGCAGTGTCTAAAGTTCAAAAAGATAAAATAAAAGGAGAAAAGGATTTTAGAAAGGTTCTTGAGGATAGAGATGTAGATGCCGTTATTATAGCAACTCCCGACCATTGGCATGCTCCCGCAGCTTTGATGGCTATGCAGGCTGGAAAGGACGTTTACTTAGAAAAACCTTGTAGTTATGCGCCGGAAGAAGGAGAAATATTAATTAAAGCAGTCGACAAATACAAACGAGTTTTACAAATGGGCAATCAAAGGAGATCGTGGCCCAATGTAAAAGAAGGAATTCAGGCACTAAAAGAAGGTGTGATTGGAGATGTTCATTTTGGAAAAGCCTGGTATACGAATAACAGACCTTCAATCGGTATTGGCAAAAATGTTGCTGTTCCTGATTGGTTGGACTGGGATCTTTGGCAAGGACCAGCTCCACGTGTAGCTTTTAAAGATAACTACGTTCATTATAACTGGCACTGGTTTTGGCGTTGGGGAACTGCCGAATCGCTGAATAACGGAACACACATGGTCGATATTCTTCGATGGGGTATGGATCTGGAATATCCAACTATGGTTAATTCTATCGGTGGACGTTATTACTACAAAGACGATTGGGAAACTCCGGATACACAGGTGATTAATCTGGAATATGGAAATTCAAAATCGATCTCATGGGAAGGACGTTGTTGTAACGGCCGAACAATTGAAGGCAGTAGTGTAGGTTCTTTGTTTTTCGGAGATAAAGGAAGCATGTTAATTACTGGAAGTGACGGCTATACAATATTCGATCCGGATAATAAGGTTGTAAAAGAACAAACCAGTAAACTAACAATAGATCCCCGAAATCTGATGAATCCGGCGGAGAGTTTGGATGCACTGCATATTAATAATTTCTTTGATGCGATACGTAAAAACGAACAACTGAATTCCGATATAGTTTCCGGTCATAAGAGCACTTTGTCTATGCAATTAGGCAATATATCTCAACGTGTTGGTCGCTCTTTACAAACAGATGCAGAAAACGGACGTATCATCCACGACCGGGAAGCGATGGCGTATTGGGGCAGAGATTATGAAAAAGGTTGGGAAATGAAACTGTAGATAAATAGCGTTTTATAGCTCCTTAAAATTATGCTTTTTCTATTCTAAAAACAGGTGGTTTTTGAGGTAAAAACACTCGTTTTTCAAAGTGTTGATTTTCAGTGGTTTTTAGCGGGAAAAAACATAAAGGTTATTTTTTGAAAAATAAAGGATATTTTTGAAAATATAAAGGATATGTTTTTAGAGATAAAGGATGTATGTTTTTCGACGTGGTTTGTCGGCATTTTTTTGAATCAATATTTAAACGAAATATCATGAAACTAAAAAGATTAATTCTTCTGTTATGTGTCAGTCTGATAGGCTTTCCTTTGTTCGCTCAAAATATAGTGAAGGTTGGCATAATTGGTTTGGATACATCTCATTCTCCTGCATTTGTGAAAATATTGAATGGAGAGAATGATGATCCTGTTTATGCCGGTTACAAAATTGTTGCTGCTTATCCTTATGGTTCTACTCGTATAGAAAGTAGTGCGAAGCGGATACCGGGTTATATTGAAGAGGTGAAAAAATACGATGTGAAAATCGTAGAGTCGATTGCTGAACTGCTGAAACAGGTGGATTGTGTTTTGCTGGAAACGAATGACGGAAATCTGCATCTTGAGCAGGCTGTGGAGGTTTTGAAGACAGGTAAGCCAATGTTTATAGATAAGCCCGTGGCCGCCAATTTAGTGGATGCTATCGCTATTTTTGAGTTGGCTAAGAAGTATAATACGCCTGTTTTTTCTTCTTCGGCATTACGATTTGTTCCTAAAAATATGGCTTTGAGAAATGGTGATTTTGGAAAAGTATTGGGTGCTGATGCCTATTCTCCTGCACCGGGAGAACCTTCGCATCCGGATTTTTCATGGTATGGTATACATGGAGTTGAGACATTGTTTACTGTAATGGGAGTTGGCTGTAAGGAAGTTAGCCGGGTTTCTTCTGAAGGAACAGATGTTGTTGTTGGTTTGTGGGATGATGGAAGAATCGGGTCTTTCCGGGGTATACGGGCAGGCAAGCAAGGTTATGGTGGTTCGGCTTTCTGTGAGAAGGAGAATACGGAGATAGGAGGTTATGATGGATATGGTCATTTACTGAAGGAGATCATTACTTTCTTTAAAACAAAGAATCCGCCTGTTTTTGAAAAAGAAACAATAGAGATTTTCACTTTCATGGAGGCGTCAAATCAGAGTAAGGCGCAAGGTGGTAAGGCAATCTCCATGGAGACTGTATATCAAACTGCGTTGAAGCAAGCTCTTAAGTTGGTTGAGAGTAAGAAGTAAGTAACTAAATAGAAAAATGTTGCTTGTTGAACCCCTCATCTCTTTCTTCTGTTGCTATTTTCAAACAATCGGTCGATGAGGTCTTTTCGGCCGATGCGGCGGAGGGATTGTTGAATGCGTTGACGGTACTCGGGCTGATACCAGAAGAAGAATTGGCGTTGGGCTAATTTTTCTTCTTTGGTACGGGCGGTGTAAATCTTTTCCAGCGTGTAGGGGTGATAGCCGGTATAGTAGATTTCGGTGGCTAAGGTCATCGGTGTAGGGGTGAAGTCTTGTATCTGCTCGAGCTGAAAGTTGAGTTGCTTGGTTTGAATGGCAAGATCGGCCATGTCTTCTTCTTTACAGCCGGGATGACTGGATATGAAGTAGGGGATAAGCTGTTGGTTTAATCCTTGCCGACGGTTTACATCATCGAATATTCGCTTGAATTGTCCGAATTGTTTAAAACTCGGTTTGCGCATCTGTGTCAGTACTTCGTCTGACGTGTGTTCGGGGGCGACTTTTAATCGTCCGGACACATGATGGGCAATTAACTCTTCGGTATAGGTACGTGCTGCCTTTTTTGTCTGTTCGTCTTTGTATTCATGAAGAAGCAGGTCATAGCGAACGCCGCTGCCAATAAATGATTTTTTAATTCCGGGCAGGCGATCTACTTCCCGGTAGATATCCAGTAACGGAGTATGGTCGGCATTCAGGTTCGGACAGATCACCGGAGAAATGCAAGACGGCTTTTTGCATTTGGCACAGATACGTTCGTCTTTTCCTTTCATGCGGTACATATTGGCTGAAGGGCCTCCGAGATCACTTAGATAGCCTTTGAAGTCGGGCATTTGAATTACTTGTTTAACTTCCTTTAGTACCGATTCTTTACTTCGTGAGGCAATAAATTTTCCCTGATGGGCTGAAATTGTACAAAAGGCACATCCGCCAAAGCAACCGCGGTGCAAGTTTACGGAAAACTTAATCATATCGAATGCCGAAATCGTTTTCCCCTTGTATTTCGGATGAGGCAACCGCGTGTACGGCAAATCGAAGGACGCATCTATCTGTTCCTCTGTCATCGGAGGAAATGGCGGATTAACAACGATCGTATGTTTTCCCACCTTTTGCAGGATTCGTGATGCGCGATATTTATTGGACTCTTCTTCAATATGGCGGAAGTTCTTCGCTTGTTTAAGTTTATCGGAAAGACATTCTTCATGAGTGTAAAGATGGATGTCGTCTTCCTTGGCATCAATTTTTTCTTTTGTTATAAAAGCAGTCTGACGAATATCTTTCATCTGATTGAATGGCTCTCCTTCTTTCAGGCGATGGATTAACTCTTTCAGTGGTAATTCGCCCATACCGTATATTAATAGGTCGGCCGGACTATCCGCCAGAATACCCGGACGAAGTTTATCTTGCCAATAGTCGTAATGTGTTAATCTGCGGAGTGAGGCCTCTATACCACCTAACAGAATAGGGGTATCCGGAAATAATTCACGAAGAATTTTTGCATAAACAATACTGGGGTAATCAGGACGCATACCGGCACGACGATCCGGCGTATAGGCATCATCACTTCGCAACCGCTTATTGGCCGTATAGTGATTGATCATCGAGTCCATTGCTCCGGGAGATATACCGAAAAAAAGGCGAGGTTCTCCTAATTTTTTGAAATCACGATAGTCGCCTCTCCAATCGGGTTGAGGCACAATGGCTACACGTAAACCTTCCGCTTCGAGCGTTCTTCCTATTACTGCCGCTCCGAACGACGGATGATCCACATAAGCATCTCCTGAGAAAAGAATCACATCAATGTAATCCCAGCCTCTTGCTTCTACTTCCTTTTTTGTTGTTGGCAACCACGTATTGTTCATGGCTGCAAAGGTACAGGTTTTTTGGTAGATTGTATTACGCCTTCAGTTTTACAATAAAAACAACCAAACTGTCTTCTTTTGCTGATTGAGGGAAGGAATGTTGTAAATCTTTTCCTGATTTGCAGAAGTAATAATCACTGCCAAACGCATCTAACGGATGGAGATCAGGCACACTTCCTGTTTTATAGTAATCGTCATCAAACCCATTTGTTAGTTGCCATGCCCGGTTCTTATGCGTGTCATAGCAAAAGAAGTAATTGTGCAACGGGTTTTGGTTGTTGCCACAGGCTGCCAGCCAAAAGCGAGTTCCCATACGTGTTGGAAAGGTTTTGAGATACGTGTCACTGAGATACGTGTTGTTCCAATATTTTTTTTGATTTAAGATGTAAAGGGAGTCGCTTAATAAATATTCCGTTGAAAGCGGAGGATTGTAAAGGTATATATTGCCTGTATCGTGGTGAACGCAAAACTCACTGTTATAATAGGATAGTAGTGATTGTTCACGTCCGGTGTCAATAGACGCTATCTTTTTGCTTTCCAGCTTTACGAATGAGGTGTCGTATTTTACAGCCAGTACTTCCATCGAGGTTTTGTTTGTGTCCGGATCATAGCTGATGTGCTCTTCTGTTGTCCAGATGTTATTCTTATGCATAGCCATAGAATAAACCTTGTTTCCGGTCAGTTTACTTCCCAGCTTTTTTGATTCTACCAATTCGCCGTTGAATGTATAATACTGTATGTCGTCTTCATTACCGAGAACAATAAGTTGATGACTTCGTTGGTCGATGATATACCCTTTCACCTGTATCTTCTGCGGATCAGTGATGGCATTGAGCAATTCTCCTTTTCGATTAAAACGATAAATGGTTTCATTGCAAATGAGAAAAAGATTACTCCCGGCTTTACGTACCTGCTTAGCGTAACGGATGTTGTGTGTCTTACTGTTTTGAAGAGGAATGGCAATTACCTCTTCCGCTATATCGGAAAGATGACCGGACAACAGGCACGATTCTACTCCATCAGAGGTCAGCAAATCATACCCCTGCTTAGCATAGAGGGCAGTAAGAAGTATAAACAAAGTTAGAAAAGTCCGCTTCATGATAGATTAATCTTTTTCGTATCATATATAAAACGGAGCAGATCATTAAATATTGAGTATCCCTATTGTAAAAAACACCAATGATTTAGGTCGGATGCTTCTTCTGTATAAAGATACCCTTCCCACGAGAAGTTTTTCAGCTCTTCCGGGTTGTTTATCCGGTTTTTGATAATATGCCGTGTCATCTTTCCCCGTGCCATTTTCGCGTAGATTACAACTGTTTTTGCTTTACCGTTCTTCATCACTTTAAAATCCGGTGTGATAACGCGCACCGACTCTTCTACTTTTTTCCAATCAAAAGCAGGTTGTACATCCATACTTGCGAGGTTTAGAAGAATACCTCCGGCTTTTTTTACCTGATTAATTAAACGATCGGTTTGTATCTCTCTCCAATACGCATACATATTTCCGGTGCCAAGTTCAGGTAGGCGGATGTCATATTCCATACGATAAGGCTTGATTCCATCTAATGGCCGAAGTAAACCGTAACAGATCGAAACAAAACGAACATGATCCTGCGCAAAAAGGAAATCGTCAATCGTAAAGTCGGTAGGATCTATGTGCTTAAATACTACACCGGTATATGCCAAAATGGATTGTAGAGGTACTAATTCCGGCGAATGGAACGCTTGATAACGGTTGTAGCTTTCAATGGCAAGTTTAGGGCTTAGTTTGAGTTTCTTCTCCAATTCCTCTTTGGAAAATTGAGCCATATTAAGCGCAATCTCATTCGCTTCCGCATGAAAGATCGGAGAAGTTGCGATCGGTGCTTTTGTATTTGAAATCCCGGTCATTGTTTTCGCAGGAGAAAGAAGTGTTAGCATATTTCTGTTTGTTTAGACTCCAAAGGTAGTGTTTTATATAAAAAGCAACAGTATCCGTCAAAATGAACATAAGGTCATCTTTTCTGTGATGGGCACAAAAAAATCCGATTATTAGAAAAACACATGGATTTCTAATAATCGGAAAATAAACCGTACTGCTTATTCAGAGCAATTCGATCTGTTTTTATTTTAAAGCAGCTAATGCTTCCTTAATTCTTTTAATTGCTTCAACTAAATTTTCGTCTGAAGTAGCGTAAGAGAAACGAATACACTCAGGAGCACCGAACGCAGCACCACCTACAGTAGCTACGTGTCCGACTTCAAGTAAATACATGGCTAAGTCCGCACCATCAGCAATCAAACGATCTCCTGCTTTTTTGCCATAGTATGAACTAACTTCAGGGAATAAGTAAAAGGCTCCTTCCGGTACGTTTACTTTAATTCCCGGAATCTCTTTACACAAACCAACAACCAAATCACGACGACGCAAAAACGCGTCACGCATTTCCTTTACACAAGTCTGGTCTCCGTTGAATGCTTCGGTTGCAGCTTTCTGCGCAATAGAATTAGGTCCGGAAGTATATTGTCCTTGTAGTTTATTGCACGCTTTAGCTATCCATAAAGGAGCCGCAAGGAAACCTATACGCCATCCTGTCATTGCGTAAGCTTTAGAAACACCGTTAACAACAACAACTCTGTCCTTGATATTCTCGAATTGCGCAATGCTTTCGTGTTTTCCTACATAATTAATGTGTTCGTAGATTTCATCCGCGATAACAATAATATTGGGATACTTTGCAATTACATCAGCCAAAGCCTTTAATTCATCCTTGCTATAAACACTTCCTGTCGGATTAGATGGAGAACAAAGAATTAACGCCTTGGTTTTAGGAGTTATTACAGACTCAAGTTGAGAAGCGGTAATTTTAAAATCCTGCTCAATACCTGCTGAAACAACAACATTGGTTCCTTCTGCCAGTTTAACCATTTCTACGTAACTCACCCAATAAGGCGCGGGCACGATCACTTCATCCCCCGGGCCAACAATGCTGAGCAGAACATTACAAACAGATTGTTTGGCACCATTTGATACCACAATTTGGTCCGGTGTAAAGTCCAGGTTATTTTCGCGTTTCAGTTTATTTACGATTGCTTTACGTAGATCAGGGTAGCCCGGAACGGGAGAATAGAATGAAAAATTCGCATCAATAGCCTTTTTTGCAGCTTCCTTAATGTGATCCGGTGTGAAGAAATCAGGTTCGCCGACGCTTAAGTTAATTACATCTATACCTTGAGCTTTTAGCTCGTTACTTTTTTGAGACATCGCCAGTGTTTCTGATGGCGACAAACTTGCTAAACGTTCTGAAACTTGTGTCATGTTGTTTCTTTTGTGTGGATTGTTTTAAAATTTGGTTACAAAATTAATAAAATGAAGCAGTTTTAAAAACATTTTGCTCTTTATTTAATATTGTGTAGTATATGTCCCATACGTTCTTTTTTTGTTTTCATATAGAACGCGTTGTATTTGTTGGGTACTACTTCGATCGGAACATTTTCAACAACAGTCAGACCGTATGCTTCAAGTCCAACACGTTTCACCGGATTGTTCGTTATCAAACGCATTTTAGATACACCTACGCTGCGCAATATTTGTGCTCCGACGCCATAATCCCGTTCATCCGCATCATGTCCCAGATGCAAATTCGCATCAACCGTATCCAATCCTTCTTCCTGTAGCTTGTACGCCTTCATTTTTTCCATCAAGCCGATGCCCCGTCCTTCCTGATTCAGGTAGACGATAACTCCTTTTCCTTCTTTTTCTATGAGGCTCATGGCTTTATGTAATTGTTCTCCGCATTCACATCGCATAGAACCAAAAATATCTCCGGTAGCACAAGAGGAGTGTACCCGAACAAGTACAGAATCGTCCTTATGGATCTCTCCTTTTATAAGCGCGATATGTTCCAGTCCGTTACTTTTTTGTTTGAAAGGAATCAGATGGAAATGTCCGAATTGTGTCGGCATATCAACCTCAACGCCTTTTTCTACAATAGATTCGTGTTGTAAACGATAAGCGATCAGATCCTTAATACAAATGATTTTAAGATCGTGTTTTTTTGCCACTTGCATTAACTGAGGCAGACGAGCCATTGTTCCATCTTCATTGATGATTTCGATTAATGCACCGGCAGGATAAAGTCCGGCAAGGCGAGCCATGTCTACAGTTGCTTCAGTGTGTCCGCATCTGCGAAGCACTCCTTTAGAACGTGCGCGTAGCGGACTTACGTGTCCCGGGCGTCCTAACTCAGTTGGTTTTGTTTCCGGATTTGCAAGTGCCAGGATCGTTTGTGCACGGTCGTACATCGAAACGCCTGTTGTGCAACCACCACCAAGTTTATCAACTGTTACAGTAAAGGGAGTTTCCAGCATAGAAGTGTTTTTGCTAACCTGCATTTCCAGCTCCAGTTCAACACATCTTTCCTCCGTGATTGGAGCACAAAGAACGCCTCGTCCGTATTTCATCATGAAATTAATTTTTTCCGGAGTTACTTTCTCTGCTGCAATAATAAAGTCACCTTCGTTTTCGCGATCCTCATCGTCAACAACAATAAGGAATTTTCCTTCACGAAAATCTTCTATCGCTTCTTCTATGGTGTTAAATTTATATTCACTCATATCAATTAGGGTATAATTTGCTGTTTTCTTCAACAAAGTTAGGTAATATATCAATACAGGCAGTTTTTATTTACGATATAGGTGAAATGAGTTTGACAATCATTTCATCTAATTCAGAACAAACCCGTTTTATTGTTTTTATATCGTGTAATAATAGATTGCGTTGGTATGTTGCTCCCAAATAGAGGGGGATGCCTAAAGGGAATAATAAACCGATAACCGGACCGGCTTTTGAAAGTTTATTCGCCGACAATAGGTTGTATCCATTTAGAAAAGGTAAATCCATCAGCTTATTCAATATAAGATTCTGGTCTGAATTGCTCAACTCTTCTACAATCAGTTCCATTTTTTCTGAGATTTCAGAAAACTGGTTCTTTTTTCCAAATCGCATCCAGAACTTTACGTAATTAACTCTTTTCTTATTTACATCAAGATACGCGCTGCTTAAACTATTGAGCTCAGATAGCTTACCCACTAAAGAAGGATAATCGGGGTCGAAGATAATGACTTCTTTTCTTTCCACCTTTCTTGTAGCACGTTTGCCAAACAGATTCTTTATCGCGTTGATATACGTATCTGCGTTCATTATTGTAGAGTCGTTTACTGCTTTGTACGTAAGGAATATCCCCATAGGAGCCAGTACAAAAGAACTCAGCCACATGCCTTCCCATTCAGGCCAAACACCGTCTCTTGCCATCTTTAATCCGATATTATTAACCATGTAATAAAAAATGAACAGGAAGATCGAAATAACAACCGGAGTTCCCAGTCCTCCTTTTCGGATTATCGCACCAATTGGGGCACCAATAAAGAAAAATATGAGACATGAGAATGAAAGGGTAAATTTAGTATGCCATTCTGTATTGTGGCGCCGCAATTTGTAGGCTTCGTCTGCAAAACTGAATGATTTGAAATAATATTCGGATTTTATATTGTCTATTGAAGATTTAACGCGACCTAAGATTGCCGCCCTGCTGCTTGGTGTTTCCGCCATAAACAGACTATCTATGTCGATCGTACGGGTGTCGTTTGAAATGAGCGCCCACGAATTATCCGTATTCTTGTTTTGAAGTTGTTCTTCAGAACTTAGTTGAACGTCGGGCTGTGGTCTTGATGTAAACGATTTTCGATACGATTGCTCAACAACCGCACTGGAGTTCAGATTCCTTATACTGTCTAATCGAAGACTCATGGAATCGATAGATAGCTGAAGGTTTTCCAGGTTTTTACCCATGAAATTATTCTGGAGGAACGATTCGTCAGTTCGGGTGAAATTGGCGTCAAATTCAATAAGCAACTCTTTGGTAGTAAATGATTCTCTTCTGTAGGGCACCACGTCGTTTCCACGCTTATTATCCTGAGGCATATTCTGAAAAGATTCCCCATTATAAAGCGTAAGTACCAGAAAGAGTTTGTCGGCAGAAGCTTTTAATCTGCCGGAGTCGGCTACGGTAACATCTATTTTTTCAAAGCCCTGAGAATAATTATAAATCATCAGGTTTTTGAGAAGTCCGGATTTGTCTTTCTCACGAACATATACATTATAGTCCGGAATATCTTTGTAAAAAACCCCTTCAGGAATATTCAGTTCCGGCGATTTTTGCCTCATGGAATAAAGCAACGAGTAAAGCTTAACTTGCGCAATAGGCATTATGTTGTTTTGAAAAAAGAAGGCGCCGACGCTGATAAAAGAAATTAATATAATCAGGGGGCGCATGATGCGTAACAACGATACACCGGCAGACTTCATCGCCAAAAGTTCAAGCCGTTCACCCAGATTGCCAAAAGTCATCAGTGAAGCAAGCAGAATAGATAATGGCAAAGCCATAGGTACAGAAAAAATGGCAGCGTAAAAGAGCATTTCTCCTAAAACGGCCATATCAAAGCCTTTGCCTACCATGTCATCAATATACCGCCAGATAAACTGCATTAATACAATAAACAAACAAATACCGAAGGTCATAACGAACAACGGCAGGAATGTTTGCAGCATGAAAGTGTATAGTCTTTTTATCCTAAACATTTACTGTCAAATTGAAGGGACAAAGGTAAACCAAAAAACATTAAAAGAGGCGTTGTCTTTTGTGAAACAACCCTAAATGCCTAATGTTCTTTTTAATTCTTCAATTTGCGTATCCCAAAGTTCGATAGAATCTTCCTTTTCACTTGGGTCAGCAAAGTCTGTTATTTCTAAGGCGATAGAACCAGTAAGTTCAATTGTATGAATGATAAATTCAAAATAAAAAGGATCATCCTCCCAACGGTAACGAATACTTGTTTCTGGTTTCAAAGAGATAACTTCCGCTTTTTGTTCTTCTTTATCCCATCTAAACACATAAGAATCTCCATCAATTATAACATCATCAGAAAACCAGGAGGAAAGTCCGGGCGGTGTAGTCAGATGATTCCATAAACTTTTTTTTGAGACCTTATCAAAAACATATTCTATATGAAATTTTTCTTTATTCATCAATAAGGGTGTTTTCAAATCCGCAGCAAGTTACGCAAAAGAAATGGAAAAGACGAAAATATTCATATAAAAACGTCTAAGACTAAAGCTGTTAGTGCAAAATAGGAATTAAAACAATACATTTTTTAAATTGAATAGTTGCATAGTATAAAAATAACATCTACTTTTGCAGCGTTATTTAAGAAATGATGGCGAGATAGCTCAGTTGGTTAGAGCGCATGATTCATAATCATGAGGTCCCGGGATCATGCCCCGGTCTCGCTACAATAAGAAATAAAAACAAAGAAAAGGAGTTACATTTTATGTGGCTCCTTTTTTTTATGCTTTTATGTTGTTCTCTATTTTAATTCAAGAAATACTAAGACCGGGTTATCATTCGGCAATCTTTCCTTCAAAAAGGAATTTTTCGTCTTGATTTTATCAAATGAAATACGCTGTTTTTCTATTTCATCAAAAGTAAGAATAGATAGCAATGAATTACATTTAGACTGAAAGAGCCAATAAGGACGAAACAAAGGGCCATCTTCTATATCATCCACAAAACCCGGTGTGTTTTCACCTACATTGACAGTTTTCCAAGAATCTTTATAAACTAATAAGAAATGAAAATTGTCTTCATAGGCATAAATAGTTAACAGGATATTGTCATTCTCAAAAACAGAACGGACAGATATTCGTTTTGAATATTGTTTTAAATTCTTGTAATCATCTTTTCTTCTATTTTGTGTCCCTGTTTTGATTTTATATTTTTTCTTGAGTGAAAAATCATCTGTAATTTGAAAGACATCATCAACCAATGGGTTTTTATAAAATAATTGTTTATTATATGAGTAAAAGAAAGGAAACTCAAACAATACCATATCTAACTCTTCATTCGTTATAGTTGTTGGTAACGAATTAATCACCATTCCCTTTTTATTTATCAAAAAAAGCTCCTTTACATTTTTATTTCCTTTTATTCTGTTAAATCGATTGTTATAAAAAACATAATTATCCCCCATACTTTCTATCATCCAAGGAGATTCGGAAAGCTGTATTTTACTCAAAAACTCACCTGCGTAGGTATATTGATATATGCTCTTTGTTTGTGGTGAAATAAGATTTACTACTCTATAGCTTTCATCAACAAAAAAGAAAAGAGCATTAGCATATTCCATATCACCCTCTCCCTTTGCTCCAATTTGATTGAGGAATTTTCCATTTTTATCAAATCTAAAAAACTTGTTTGTTAATTGATCTCCAATAAAAATAAAGTCAGATGTAGAGTATACCTGCAGCTCATTGCTTAATAAGCATTTCTCTGATGTTTCTAAAGGAACATAATGGATACCGTTTGCTATATCGCTTAATTTTACTTCAGTCTGTTTTGATAAATGGCTGTATAGATCAATGACTTTTTGGGAATAACCGGATTGAAATAGAAATAAGGATAGGAGTAGTTGGATAATAATTGTTCTCATTTTTTTATTTATTAATATATACATTAGACTTCTTGTCGCTTTGTTTTTGTAAAATGCAATATTATTTTTTACATAAAATCAGAACCCTTCTTTCAAGACTTTCTTCAATGGCATAAAGAAGCGTTCGATTAGTCGCAAGTCTTCAGTGACGATATCGGCGGTTGCCTTCATTTCCTGAGAAGCTGGAAGCTCCCTGTCGTAATTGGTCATTAATCCATTCGACAACGTGATCTCAACCAGATAGTTTTCATCCGAAGGAACAAGGGAAACGGAAGATATCCGCCCTTCCACATAACCAAACTCCTGGTCGGGGAAGTTGTTGAAGCGAATGATTACTCGCTGCCCCTCCTTCACCTTTCCAGAACGGTAGATCGGTAGGTAGGCCTTCCCCAATAGTTCGTCCGATTCTTCCGGCACAACAGTGAAGATGTTTTCTCCCTGCGTAACATAGAGGTTCTCTGTCCGGTAAGTGGTGAAGGTGATCTTTCCCCTGACCGGACTTATCAGGCAGTAATTCAGCTCCCAGTTATTTATCGCGTTCTGCAACTCTTCCGCTGCCCGGTGATAGGACTGCGCTAGTACACTTTCTTTTTCCGCCTGCTGCAACTCCAGATCAAGTAAGGTGGTCTCTTGGCTACTGATCTGTATTTTCAGGTTATCCAATGAAGCGCGCGCTCCTTCTAATGAATGACGGCTTTGTAATAACGTAGCCTTCGCCATCTCATATTCAGAATCCGACAAGACCTGACGGCTGAAAAGCAATGAATCACGGTCAAATTGGCTACGGGCTATTTCGTATTGGGATTCCATCACCCGCAGTTGTTGCTCAACGTTAAGGGCATAATCTTTGTACTGCCCTATTTGTTTCTGTGTCTGCGTGATTTTCTTTGGATAGTAGTCTAACATACGATAGTTCACATATTCGTGTATTTGGGATAGAAAACTACTGTAGGCAGACTGTACGTCTCCAAGGGATAAGTCGCCTTTTCCCATTAATTTCATTGCTGTACTGTCAGGATTGGATAAATGTTCGGTTAAGGTTAGCTTTAGCCAGGCTACATCTTCCGTAAGGGCTGCATTCTCCAATACGGCCAATAATGTTCCCTTTTCCACGCTTGTTCCTTCTTTTACTAACAGATGGCTGATCTTACCCGAACTTCTGGCGATGATACCTGTTGCAGGGAAACGGCCGGTAAGGGTCATCTCCGAAGTGATCACATCCGGGTATTTAAAGAAGATGCTGACAATAACTAATGCTAAGACAACGACAAAAAGCAATGTTATTCCCCAGCGCAGTATCCACGGCGGAATCTGCCCCATCACCTCCTGCACCTCTTCACTGCGCAGTTCCACATCTTTCCATTGCTTTCTGTCTTCCGTTTCCATTAATTTCCGAGTTCCAACTGGTTCTTAACTAACTGATAATAGATGCCTCGTTTGGCGGTCAGTTCTTCATGTGTACCTTCTTCTGCTACGCGTCCTTTGTCAAGAACAACAATATTATCCGCATCACGAACGGTACTAAGCCGGTGCGCTACCACTACGACTGTCCGTCCTTTATAGAATTGGTGCAACTGCTCCATGATCTCCTTTTCATTATTGGCATCCAGCGCATTCGTTGCTTCGTCTAAAAAAATATATTCCGGATTCTTATAAACGGCACGGGCTATCAAGATACGTTGACGCTGTCCCTGACTCACGCCATTTCCCTCCATCCCAATCTTTGTATTATAACCAAGCGGCAGACAGTCAATGAAATCCCGGATATTCGCTATTGTTACCGCATGCAACAGACGATCCTTATCTATTATCTCTGCACCAACGGCTATATTCTTGGCAATCGTATCGGAAAAGATAAAACCGTCCTGCATCACCGCTCCCGTTCTCTGTCGCCAAACATGCGGGTTGACATTCTTTAGCGGCAGATCACCAATCTTGATTGTTCCCTTGTTCGTTTCGTAGAAGCCAAGTAGAAGCTTCACTAAGGTGGTCTTGCCACTACCACTGGCTCCCACAATAGCCGTTACTTTATTTTCCGGGATTATAAGATTAACACCTTCCAATACATAATCTCGGTCTGCTCCGTCATAACTGAAACTCACATCTTCCACGCGAAGTGTACGGTCGGATGGGAGAGAGGTTACTTTCAGGGATAGCGTCTGCTCCTCATCCTCCTTACCATGAATCTCGCTTAATCGCTCCAGACTAATCTTGGCATCCTGAAACGCACGGGCAAAACCGATAAACTGCTCGATGGGAGACGTGAGCTGTCCCACAATATAGGTCAGCGACATCATCATACCCAGCGTCATATCTCCCGATACAACGGCACGGGCAGCTAAGAAAGAAACTAAAATGTTCGTAGTCTGATGAAAGAACACGGAGCCTAATTGCTGGTATTGCTCCAAGGCAAGCCCTTTGATACTGATCTTAAACAATTTCACCTGAATACGTTCCCATTGCCAGCGTTTCTCTGTCTCACAATTATTCAGCTTAATCTCCTGCATGCCGGTAATTAACTGAAACAAATTACTCTGTTCTCCTGCAGCCTGAGCAAAGCGTTTGATATCAAGTTCCCTGCGATATTTCATAAACGCCAGCACCCAGGCCACATACAGCCCGTTCCCTAAAAGGAACAGTCCTAATATAGTCAGGTTATAATATCCCAGCACAAAGCCGAAGACAATAAAGTTCACAAACGAAAAGAGCGTATTGATGGAGGAACCGGTCATAAATGATTCGATACGGCTATGATCCCCGATACGCTGCATAATATCTCCGATCATCTTCGTATCAAAAAAAGACAGGGGTAGTCGCATCAGTTTAGCTAAGAAGTCCGAGATCAAGGCAATGTTGATCCGTGTGTTCATGTGAAGCAATATCCAGCTCCGGATAAAATCAACGGACAGTTTAGCGACAAAAATGACAAGTTGGGCTATCAACACAAGGGTAATAAAGTTCAGGTTACTATCCCGAATACCGGTATCAACAAGGCTTTGGGTCAAAAAAGGCAAGATTAATTGCAGGATACTGGCTGTGACCATGCCGAGGATCAACTGCAACAACTCTTTCCGGTAGGGGCGGATATATCGGAAGAAGAAACTAAGATTCCTCACTCTCACTTCACGTTCATCCTCCCTGTCATAAAACTCCGGCCCCGGTTCTAAGAGCAGAGCTGTTCCCGTATCCACTCCGTCCGATTTTGTACTCAGCCAGCACCGCTTAAACTCTTCCTCATTGAATACCACCTTTTTGGATGCAGGATCAGCGATATAGAATTGGTCACCTTTAACCTTATACAATACCACAAAATGACTTTGATTCCAGTGTAGGATACAAGGCAGAACCGCTTCCTTTTTCAACTGATCCACTGTAATACGCACCCCTGAAGTCCGAAAACCAATCGATTCCGCTGCGTCACTGATCCCCAACATGGACACTCCCTCACGCGTGATAAACGAACGCTCACGAAGAGACTGCAAAGTATAGCTGCGCCCGTAATGTTTTGCAATCATGCGAAGGCAAGTAGGGCCACAATCCATGGCGTCTAGTTGAGTCCAATGTGGAAAAGGAGTAAGTGTATTGGATTGAAATAACATTCTATTAAATTTACGCGTAATTTACTTATCAATACTTTGTAATAAATTATCCTATTGTGACGAATAAAATACTGAATAGATAAGATAATTTAGCTTTAACCTTTTGATAAATATTTTGAGGTGATACTATTGCAATGTACTCAGCGTAAGACAACAGCTCTTTATATCTACTGGCTTCATTTTTATAGTATGTTATAATATGCTTGTTCTCACTATATTGCTTAGCCAATATTAGCATATTAACATAATATCTTAAATAATTCATGGGAGTAATATTATGTTTGTTTCTTTGAATAAAGCAGATACAAGAGCTAAAGTCAATTTTAGTTATGTTTTTTTTTATTGTATAGATTACTGTCGGATTTAATTTGGGAATTAATTTATATTTCTTAGAGTATCTAATAACAAAATCATAATCTTGGTGTCTCTTTAACTTAGGGTCCCATAATATATCTTTCATACTATCAGCTGTCATAAAAAAGGTTGATGTCTGCGCACCATATCCATTCTGAAGCAAATAATCTACCATAGTTTCTTTTTGTTTCAAGGCTCGTACAAAAAATGTTTTTCCTTGGGATATATCCTCTTTTTTTAATATTAAACTACCATATAGCCCATCAGCATTATCTTGAAGCAATTCAAAACACTCTTGTAAATGATTATTACACCAAAGGTCATCAGAATCAAGCATTGCAATATACCTTCCCACACTTTTTCGTATCCCATAGTTACGCGCAACATTCGCATTAGTATGTTCTAATTTATAGTACTTTATACGATTGTCATTTATTCTGTTTATAACAAATTCTATATCAACTGTAGACCCATCATCAATCACTAAAATTTCAACATCAGTAACAGTTTGATTTATAACGGATTTCAGTGTTATTTCTAATAATTTGGGGGTATTATAAACTGGAATTACAACAGAAACTAAAGGTATTTTCATCTTAAAACTTATTATTCCGAATACAATCTCATTTAATTATATTCTACTTTATATATAGAGAGTACGTAATTGATTGTTCATGACAAAATTTTATATTTACACAGACATGATTAAATCTATATACTTTTTTTTCATGTATCTAGAATTGTATTTATTCTGAAATGTTTTTCTCGATTCGATACTCAATTCTGAACAAAAAGACTTAGAATTTAGTAACTCTATAATAGCATTAAATAGATTACGAACAAAGTCTTCAGAATCCTCACGATTGCCAATTTTCGCGACTTTAGCAGTAATATTATCTTCAAACATATTCCTTATCCCATAACCATCAGAGGCTATTATAGGTAAGCCAAACATCATCATTTCTATCCCCGTATAACTACATTGTTCATAATATGAAGGAATAATTCCAACATTAGCAATTTTATACCATTTACTTAAGAGTTTTTTATCTATTAAACCAGTGAAGACTATTTTTGTAATAGTAGAACTTAGCTTTGGTAAAAGATTTCCTAACTTATTATTACTGTCCGCTCCTACAACGACTAATCGAACATTTGGAAACTCTAAAAGAGTTTTCTCAAAAGCCTTCAATAGTGCATAGAATCCTTTTTGCAATGTAGGTCTTCCAACGAAAAGTAAAATAGATTCATTTTCTGAAATATGTAATTCTTTGCGTATATTTTTTGTTGAATAAGCCAAAGAAGTTGGGGCAATAGATCTTAGTCCATTAGGTATTAATTCCAGCTTATTAAAGGGAACACCATAGATTGAAACCAACAAGTTGTATGTATCATCAGATAAACAAACAATTTTGTTTGCATAATCATACATTCTTCTCTCTAAACGGAAAAAATTAAAGGAAGTTTTTTCTATTTCATTTTTTTGTTTTTTATTTAATATTTTAACAAACGAGTCTTTATTTCCATTATATGTATGTGTCCAAGATAAATCATGAATAATCAATATTCGCTTAGATAATGGATGAGATAAACTAATGGACTTTAAAAATGTTTCACAAGGTAAATAATTTATTAAGAACACATTTTCAGGTGAGTCGGATATGTATAATCTGAAAAATTTATCAATAATATCAACGTGATTTAAAAACATATCAGATGAAAAAATAGGGAATAACATTCTTGTCAGTTTGTCATTTCGCTCTATGCAAAATTCTTTAACATCTGAATTAAAAACAATTAGAATAATGTTAATATTTGAATTTTTCATACAATGTATCAATTCAGAGACAAAAGTATTCACTCCACTTTTATGTGAACTTGCATATATCTCAATGATATAAAGATTCCTTTGTTTAGTCATTTCTCTGTTTTTTTATTAAGACACCAGTTACGCCATTTCTTAAGGTTAAGGGATAATCGGTCAGTTTGGTTTCATCAAATTCTGATATAAGAATAAATTTATTTATTTGAAAAATATACTTAAAAGAATCTTTTATCTCAATGCAGTCAACGAATTGTTGTAATAAATATTGAAGAGAAGGAGAGATGCTATTTTTCTGAATATTTTTAACTAATTCATACAAATCATTTAAATAGTAATTATCAAATGGATAAATATTACTATTGTTTAAACTTCCTGAAATATGGGCTAAAATATAGTGAAGCATTCCTTCCAGACCTGTTTCTAAAGATAAATCTCTGATTCTTCTTGGATCTTTGTTCATAATGCAATTGTCGATTTCTTGGCAGATATCAATTCCAGTTCCTTCAAAGAAGTTCTTTTGTATAAGATATTCTATTCCCCAACCAATTCCGGATAAACCTGATTTAAAACCTATATCGAAATTTCTATTCAAATTATTAATGATATCTTCAACCAAATCATACATGAAATCATAGAAGATCTCTTGGGAGTCAGATGAAGAAGAGCAAAGAGTTGAAAATCCCAGTGCAATTCCCATTCGCCCCTCCAATAATCCTAAATCTTGAATAGATTTGTATTTTAAAATCAAATGATGTGCAATACGCTCTGATAAATTGAATTGTGTATACATACTCTAAAGATCATTCATTCTACAATAATAACGACTGGATTGTCTTCCTCTGAGCAGGTTCGAACAAATGCTGAAAAGGATTCGTTTGGATTCTTAATCTTTTTAGCTAGTTCAAGAAAACTGCCAGCATGATAGTAATCCAACATTTGATAATTGGATGATATTGACTTTGGCCAGAAAGGTATACCGCCGTCAAGATCATTCTTTAGTCCACGTACTCCCGGAATCGGTTGAAGCAAAAAGTGCAACTGTCTTTTATCCTTATCGTAGATTCCATAAATATTATTATTATTAATCTCATGCCATTGATCAAACCGAAAAACAATCTCTTTGAAAGGTTCAGGTGAAGCTCGCTTAGATAAAAAATCAAAGAAGAAAAATTCATTGTTTTCTGAAATTGTTTTTTGAGATAGGTGGATTTCATCTGGATTTTGACTTTTCGGATCGTAATATTCATGAGGTTGATGTTTTCCCCAATTGAAACTGTAGACAGGAATAAAGCGTCTCTCCTCTGAATTGTATGTATAAATTGTATCACTAATTCCCCTATAGTGACGAATCTCTTTCCCATTTCGATAGAAAAAACCACTTTGTATCAACGTTGACCATGCTTTTATCGTTGGATGTTGAATCGGATCCTTATAACTCTTCAAAGAACTGACTATATTTTGTTGTTCATCAAATAAAACAATAGCATACTCTTGAGGCTGCTTGGGGTATCTTAATCCAGCCCCATATAAACCGTCATTAAGGAATGCAACATTTGAATCAAGCTCTATACCGTAGATAGATGGTTTTTCTACTTTACCTATAAAAGTACCATTAATGGAAAATTTATATGTTCCCCCATCTCCGGAAAGAAGAATTTCTTCCTTATCAGGACAAATATCAAAATAGTATAATTGAGCAAGCTCACCGGGACCTTGTCCTTTTTTGCCTATATTATATAGATATCTACCTGTATTCGCATCGAATACTTTAAGAAAAGGCTCGTTATCATGAATAAACAATTGCCCTTTTTCTAGATAGATTTTTTTGATCTCCTGAGTGACTAAACATTCTTCTTTCATTTCTAACTTCAGGTATCTAATTTGAGAAACATAGTTACTCAACGGAGTTATTCTGAAATCAGACAAAGAGTTTTCAATGTTTATGATAGGAACTACTGATGAAATATCTTTTTTTTTCTGAACATCGCAAGTGAAAAAAAGCGACAGACAAAAGGCATAACTATATATTTTTTTTAACATAAAATATAATTTTACAGGTAGATATATCTCTTAAAACAGGGACTGTGTAACATTTACTATTTCTAAAACCTTAATCGGAAAATTTCAGAGAACTTCCCGATTAAAGTTAGATATTAATTAGCAACCAGCAGTAGCGGAACATCCACAACACCACCATCCTGTTGCTCCAGCCATATGCTCAGCACCTGCTGCTCCACCATAAGGAACACATGTAACATCTGATCCTGATGGACTACCATAACCACAACCTCCACCCTTAACTTTTTTCAATTCAATTTTTGAAAGTTTTTTTCCAAAATTCATTCGCCTTTTCATGATTTTATTAATTAAAATGATCCCCTTTAAAAGCAGCCCATTATTTCGGGGATTATAATGGGATTAAATTTGATTCTATTATGTCATCTATATGATAATAATCTGGAAGTTGAGCACCATTAATCAAAACAGTTGGTGTACCTTTCGGATTTATGTATTCCACAAATGACTTATGTTTGAAATACTCCTTGTTGATATTGTCTGTATACAGATCATAGCTATATTTTTGATATAACAGACTTTTGTCCTTTGTCTGAAACCAGAGATCGATTAATTCAGTGTCCTTATTTAGTGCTGCAGCTATAAGCAAACGTGCATCATTGTCTTTTTCATTATTATTTATTGCCAACACATATTGAATACAAATAGCATCAATGTGTTTTTCAACCCTTTTAAGTTTTTTATGTAAAATAGTACAAGCTGTACAATGAGGATTTGTAATAATTGTTACTATACAAGATGAATTTCTGTTTCCTTTGTATATAGATGATTTGAAATCATAAGTAGGTATTTGAGGCAGTCTCTCCACTAATGCCGAAAAAACATCTTTATCTGATTTAAAGTGAGCAAGTTCTTTTTTAAAATTATTCCTCTCAAAAAACCAGATTAGTGGATACTTAGACAAGTATATTAACGAAAACAAGAAAGCATATATAAAAAAAATAAAACATATTAATCTAAATTCAATTTTCAAATAAACTAATTCGAAAGAGATTAGCCCAAGAATAAAATTAAAAATGAAAACAGATTGTACTAATAAGCAGAGTGCACACCATTTTCCTACTTTATTCTGATACCAAATGCTCCAACAAGTATAAAGCAGAGCAAAAGAATTAATAAACAGTATTGAAAAAAGAGAAATTGGGTAAATAATAACGAATAGAGCATTTACTATAAAATAAGCTAAGCCAATTTCGCTCCAACTTATAACTCCAAAGAGCTTTCCTTGATCAGAGTTTGTTATTTCATCACAATTGCTTTTTTGATTTAATAATTTGCATATTTTATTTGCCCTTTCTTGGGTGTTTTCAAACATCTCCATGAATAACAATAGACTCACATATGCTCCCAGTAGATTACTTAGTATGAATATATAATAAATCCATGTATTATTCCAAACAGGAATAATATGTAATGTTAAAAATGTAAATATAAACGCACAGAGATATAATAGACATGCATCAATCGAAATACTTTTTAATCTATTAAATATATAATCAGGTTCTATAGATTGGCTGTTTTTTTCAAATAATAATATAGAACCATCCCAAATTGAAATAAAAAAATCTTTAGTCATTTTTTCCTTTTTGCCTTGTCGTAGGAAAGTAACTGTATCATTATCACAACATAAAACGAGGATGTTTTCAGTCTCTGTTTCAGCGACAAAGGGTGTAGGAATAAGATTAATCTTTTCCTTCTCTTCTATCTGATATGATTCAGTTTCAATATTATACTTGTCTAACATTTCAGAAATCCCGAATAATGTAGAGTTACGTGGGCTTGTGTCAAACAGCTCTCTCGAATACATTTGTGTATATTTTACTTTTTCCATTTTAAGAATAGAAGTTAGTAGTTGCGAGTGTCTCGTATATAAAAAACTAGATAATATCATATTATTCTGTGTTTATTCTAAAAAATCTATAGAGGAAAAGTCCTGAATATAGCTATACTGATGTAATAACTTAGCTGCAAAATTATCTTTTGAGTAGCTAATATAAAGTTTTCTCTTTCCCGTGAAAAAATGATGTTTGACAATTGCATTTGATCATATTGTCCGAAAATTTTCATGTTGTTCTAACAGCTAAAATTAAATTTATAAGTCACGGATTGCTAAATTTACCACTCAAAAATCCATTTCTATGAAAAAAATCCATTGTATAATTTCCTTCAGGAAGGTTATTTAATGTAATAGAAATATTTTCGTTGTTAAGGAGTGTGTGTCTCTCTTCATAGAAAACAACTCCTTCAAAAGAAACAATCTGTATCAAAACATTCTCCACATGTTTACGGGAGAGTATGTGTAATGTATTGTTTTCTTTTTCAACAATGAAAGGAATAGAACCAGCAGAGCGTAAATCTCCTTGAGTCCAATCTCCTTGAATTGGAACAGTATCACTCCATACAAATGTGGGGATAAATAAAAAAAGTAATAACGCGATGTAATGTAGATGTTTTTTCATGTCTCTTACTTAGATTGATTTCTCACAAAACTAAATCCATTATTTTGTTTTGTGTTGTTTTTTAGTTGACATTTAGTTGACATTTTGTCTCTGCTGTGTTTTGTCAACAAACTGTCAACTCTAAAAGAAAAAATTATAGGCTGTCAATAAATCGATCTAAGTCTTCACTGGAACCGGGGATTCCATATATTTTTTCATACATACGTTTACGACTTTGGGAGATAGCCGATTTGCTTAATCCTAAGAAATCAGCGATTTCATTAACGGAAAATTTTGTTTTGATTAGATAACAAATCCTTAAATCTTTTTCAGATATCTTTGGGTAATGGCTCGTCAATTTCCCTCCGAATTGATCAAAGATTTCGTCTATAGTTGTTTTGAGTTCTTTCCAAACTATGTCCGGCATAAATTTCTGACTGGTTGTATTCTTTAACTGATTATAAATGGAGGTAGAATAGAATCGTTCATATTGAAGCTGTTTACTTTCACTCGCTAATTCAATGCGGATATTATCTTGTTGTAATAAATCTTTATATTTTTCTATTAAGTTTTTTTCTGCTTGATCTAATTTCTGTTCGTTTTCCTGTAGTTTATATTCTAAGTGTTTTATTTGATTTAGATTTTCTGTAAGCTGTTTTTGACTATTCTTATATGATTCTTCTTTCAATCGTAATAGTTTTTCATGAAGTAAACGTTCGTTTTTTCTACGCAGTTTTTGGTAAAAGAAGAAGAGAATACCTAAAAGGAAGGAGAAAAGGAATAGGCAGAATAAATAAATAATTTGCTGTTGTTTTTTATTATGTTCATGTTGTAATTGTTCATTCTCCCGGATTATTTTCTGATAGTTATACAGGTTCTGAATCCGCAAACTTTCTTCTCTCTCCATTTTCTGTGCTAAAGTATCTTTATATGCATAATATTGGTCAGCGTAATCAAGTGCCTGTTTATACTCTTGTTTATCTTTTGCAATCTGGTAGAGCTTGTGGTAGGATGCCGTTTTGGTATAGCTGTTTCTGCTTTGTAAGCATTGATTTAAAAAGAATAAAGCAGAGTCGATCTTGCCGGTATAGTGATAATAGCGGGCATAGACAGAGGCTAATTGTTCGGAGTCCGATTTGTTTGGTTTTAATCCAGAGACTTCTGACAGACAGGCGCTTGCTTTCTTGTAATCTCCACGTTCGGTGTATAGTCCTGCAATCTCTATTAAGGACGAAATCAAAGCACGTTGGTTTTTTATTTTTTTTGCTTTTTCAATTGTCTGTTTATAATATAAAACAGCACTATCCTGTTTTTCTGTCACATGATAAATCCGTGCAATGTTTCTCAACACAAAAGGAATACCAACAGAATCTCCACAAACAACTAAATAGCGTTCCGCGTTTTTATAAGCCTCCATAGCATCATCATAGATATGCAACATCGTATATATACTTCCGATACTATTATATATACGTGACATCAGTCTTGCATCTTCAATATTATTCTGAATTGAGTTTTCCGCTTTCAGGTAATATTCCAAAGCATAAGGTATTTCTTTCAGTTCCTGATAGACACGCCCCATATAATAATATGTTTTGAGGAGTTTACGTTTGTCATCTGTTGCTTCATAATACTCCGCAGCCACCCGTATCACCGAATCTGAGGTGAATTGATAGTAATTCTTATCCCGGGCTTCTGTCAGCAGCAGGCAATATAGGGCGTAATCTTTTTTTTTCATCTTTTCCGGGGAAGGAATAGATTCAAGTAATAATAAGGCGCTGTCGGGGGAGGTTTGCATCAGGGTATCGGCCTGAGCTAACTCCTTTAGCGTGTGCTGCTTATCACATGAGAAAAAAGTGAAAACGAACAAAAATACAAGTGTATAGAAATACATTCGGTTTTTCATTGGCAAACTTATTACAGGCTAACATAAATACGTTCGAAAGATAGGATTTTATATGAAAATAAGCAAAAAAGTCCTTGTTAATAATCTTCTTTGCCGGGAAAAAATTATAGCACCAATAACAACTAATTTATGCGAGTAAAAGGCTCTTAAATTATTGAAGAGTTTTTTGTATATCCTTTATGTTTTAAAAAACAAAGGTTATCTTTCGGAAAATAAAGGATATTTTTTGAAAAATAACCTTTATGTTTTTAGTCCTTGAATTTCAATGTGTTTTTAAGGTGGATTTTTGGGGGTTTTAAATGGTCTTTTTTAACGTGTAAAATAATAATTTATGGATGCATCGATAAAGCACCCTCTTTTTCAATTTGAGTTTTGTCCTCGCTGTGGTGCTAAGGGGTTTGTTGGGGTTAATGAGAAAGCTAAGAAGTGTACGACTTGCGGTTTTGTTTATTATTTTAATCCTTCTGCGGCTGTGGCTTGTTTTATTAAGGACAGGGCGGATAATTTTCTGGTTGTAAAGCGTAGTAAGGATCCGGCTAAAGGTACTTTGGATCTGCCGGGAGGTTTTTCTGATATGTATGAAACTGCTGAAGAGTCTGCCCGTAGGGAGGTGAAGGAGGAAACGGGTTTGGATATTTTGTCGTTGGTGTATTTGTTTTCTTTGCCGAATATTTATCCTTATTCCGGATTTGATGTGCACACGGTGGATATGTTCTTTCTTTGTGAGGTAGACTCGTTTGATGTGGCGGTTGCCGGGGATGATGCTGCTGAAATTGTGATTGTGCCAAAAGAAAAACTCGACCCCGAAGCATTCGGACTTACTTCGATCAGGCAAGCGGTGAGGATGATTTGTGCGGATCCGTCTTGTCGGGTATAAGGATGCGTTGCGGATTTTATTTATCTTTGCAGCCTGAAAAAGATCAATAAAACGAATGTATTTAAGTAAAGACGAATTATTACAATATATATCAGCAAAGCCATTTCATTTGGTTTCGGAAGCTGCGGATGAATTGGGTGTTGAGGCTTATGTGGTGGGCGGTTATGTGCGGGATATCTTTCTGTGTCGCCCTTCTAAGGATATTGACATCGTTACCGTGGGAAGCGGGATTGCCCTGGCTGAACAGGTGGCGAAGAAAATCGGGCGTAAGGCTTCTTTGTCTGTCTTTAAAAACTTCGGAACCGCTTTGATCAAAACCCGTGAGTTCGAGCTTGAGTTTGTTGGCGCCCGTAAGGAGTCGTATACACACGACAGTCGTAAGCCCGTTGTTGAAGATGGTACGCTTGAAGACGACCAGAACCGGCGGGATTTTACAATTAACGCGTTGGCTATTTGTTTGAACCGGAATCGTTATGGCGAATTGGTAGATCCTTTTGACGGTTTGTATGATATGGAAGATCGTATTATACGTACTCCGCTTGATCCCGATATAACATTCAGTGATGATCCTCTCCGCATGATGCGTGGTATTCGTTTTGCCACTCAGCTGGGTTTTGATATTGAACCCGAAACCTTCGACGCGATTGAACGTAATAAGGAGCGCATTCATATTATTTCCGGTGAGCGTATTATAGATGAATTAAATAAGATTATTCTCTCGCCTAAACCTTCGGTGGGTTTTGATTTGCTGGATAAATGTGGTTTGCTTGCGCTTATATTCCCCGAACTCGATGCGCTGAAAGGAGCGGAAACAAAGGAAGGGATCGGGCATAAAGATAATTTTTCGCATACCCTGATGGTGCTTGACCGCTTGGCGAAGACGTCGGATAATCTTTGGTTGAGGTGGGCTGCATTATTGCACGATATTGCTAAACCGGCCACAAAACGCTGGGATGCTAAGCAAGGATGGACTTTCCACAATCATAATTTTATTGGAGAAAAGATGCTTCCTGCCATTTTTAAACGGATGAAGTTGCCGATGAATGAGAAAATGAAGTTTGTTCAGAAAATGGTATTGCTTCACATGCGGCCTATCGCCCTGGCAGATGACGAAGTAACGGACTCGGCTGTACGCAGATTACTGTTTGACGCCGGAGACGATGTGGATGAGCTTATGTTGCTTTGCGAAGCGGATATCACCAGCAAAAATCCGGAGAAAGTACGCCGCTTCCTGAATAATTTCAAGATCGTGCGAGGCAAATTGGCCGAGATCGAAGAGAAAGACAGGGTTCGCAACTTTCAGCCACCTGTATCGGGCGAAGAAATAATGAAGACATTCGGTCTCACTCCTTCCCGTCCGGTGGGTGAACTGAAAGAGTTGATAAAAGACGCTATTCTGGATGGAATAATCCCGAATGAATACGAAGCAGCCCGTGCCTTTATGCTTCAGAAAGCCGCGGAAATGGGGTTGAAAGAATGTTAAGGAACTCCGCATGGCGCGGAGTTGAAACATCACAACTTGTTTAAACGCTCTACGGCTTTAACGCCCTTTACAGTCTTTATTTTCTTGGTCAGAATCGTTAGTGAAGTGGTGTCTCGCACCATTACGGAAAAGTTCCCCTGGAAGATACCGTCTACCGAATCAATATTTAACGAACGCAGCGTTACACCGTTTTCTTTACTGATTACGGAAGTAATGTTTGTTACGATCGTGATGTCATCTCTTCCTGTAACTCGTAGTGTTACCACGTATCCACTATCACCTTTACCACTCCAGCGTGCACGAATAATGCGATAGCCAAAGCGGGTGAATAATTCCTGCGCGTTCGGGCAGTCGGTGCGGTGCACCTTGATTCCCTGTGTAGAAACAAAGCCGAACACATCGTCTCCATAGATCGGGTTACAACATTTAGCCAGCTTGTATTCTATCCCCCTCAGGTTCTTATCTATCACCAATACATCCTGCTGAGAAGATCTTTCTTCGACTTCTGTTGTGGTAATATAATCTTCCGCGCTGCGAACTTCAGTGTGCTCAAAAGCTTCCTTTTCTTTTTTATCCAACTCGATGTATTGGTCGATGATCTGGTTCAGGTCAAGCCGCTCTTCGGAGATATCCAGATAAAAATCAGTAACCGTTTTATACCCCTTCTTCTTGATGTAACGCATCAGAACCGGTTCCTCCAGGTCGATTTTTCTGTTCTTGAAACGACGCTGCAACATCTCTTTCGCAAAATCTACCGTCTTGGCTGCTTCTTCCCGCAAAGCCTGCTTTATTCGGGCGCGCGCTTTAGTTGTGCTGACAAAATTCAGCCAGTCTCTTTTCGGAGATTGGGTAGGAGAGGTGATTATCGTAACCGAGTCTCCATTATTGAGAATATGCTTGATCGACACATTCCTGTCGTTCACCTTGGCAGAAATACAACGGCTTCCTATCTTAGAATGAATCGAGAAGGCAAAATCGAGTACGGTTGCTCCTTTGGGTAATTTAATCAATTCGCCGGTGGGAGTAAAGACGTATATTTCATCTTTATACAAATCCATTTTGAACTCTTTCATCAAGTCCATCGGATTATTACTGTTTGCCTCTAATGCCGCTCTTACATTGGTGAGGAACTCGTCTAACCCGTTCTCCTCCTTTACCCCTTTGTATTTCCAGTGCGCGGCCAACCCTTTTTCCGCAATCTCGTCCATACGTACGGTGCGGATCTGTACTTCTACCCATTTATTCTGAGGACCAAGTACGGTAATATGCAAACTTTCATAACCATTTGATTTAGGAATAGATATCCAGTCCTTCATCCGTTTGGGATTCGGTTGATACATGTCCGTGATAATGGAGTAAGCTTGCCAACAATCCGAACGTTCTTTATCTATAGGCGTTTCAATAACAATCCGAATAGCAAAAAGATCGTAGATGTCTTCAAATTCCAGTTGCTGTTTCTTCAGCTTATTGTTGATGGAAAAGATTGATTTGGTTCTTCCTTTAATATCGAAAACCAGTCCCGACTGGATTAATTTTTCTTGAACCGGGCGAATAAACTCTTCAATATAGGCATCACGCGAGCGTTTGGTTTCGTTTAATTTCTGTTTGATAAAGAGGTACTGTTTATTGTCCATGTATTTGAGCGATAAGTCTTCCAGCTCACTTTTAATGGTGTATAAACCCAAACGATGTGCAAGCGGAGCATACAGGTAAGACGCCTCCATGGCCAACCGTTTCCGGTCGGTTTCCTCTTTTAATTGTTTGCCCATACGCATCAGGCAGAGACGGTCGGCAATCATGATCAGAATCACGCGCACATCCTCGGCAAACGAAAACAGCAAACGATGGAAATTTTCCGAATTGATCACTGTATTTCGTGCATACAGATCGGAAGTTTTCAGTAGTCGGCGAATAATCAGCGTAACATCAGCGTTAAACGTTTTCTCAACCTGATCAAGATTGATCGCCCCTTTTAAAACGGGTCTGTAAAGCAAGAGTGCCAGAATAGAAGTGCGCTTAAGTCCGATTTCGGACGTAGCTATCAGGGCTGTACTGATATTTCTGACTAAGCCGTTGATGCCGTTTCTATCCCTTCCGTAACAATCTAACGATACGATTTCATTCAGTAAAATACGCATCTTGCGTATGTCTTCTTTCTCAAGCGACGAATATAAGTTACGTAATAGTTTTTTATATTCCGAAAAGAAGATGCTTTTCTCCTCGGGCGTGAAAAATGTCTCTGTTTTGTTCATCACTATATGCCTTTACAAAAACAAGTCCTTAGACGGACAAACCTAAACCTAATGTAAAAGTATCTTTTTTTCATGAAATAGCATGAAATACTATTCTCAATTTTCTATATTTGTAAGAATATGACTTGTTTGCTGATAAATTTAAGAGTTATGAATTAAAATAGTATATGTATGTTGGATTCAAAAGCACTGACTCAAGTAACCGCGAAGGGCATCACAGTTAATCAAATTGAGGAACAATTAGCATGCTTTTCTAAAGGATTTCCTTTTTTGGAAATAACATCTTCCGCTTCTGTAGAAAAAGGCATTAATGTAATCTCCAAAGAAGACCGGGATGGATTGATGAACGACTGGGATGCTTATTTAGGGCAAGAAAAAACAGTTGTTAAGTTCGTTCCCGCCTCCGGAGCTGCCAGTAGAATGTTTAAAAATCTCTACGAGTTTCAATCCGCTCCTTATGATGAACCTGCTACCTCTTTTGAAAAACAGTTTTTTGAAGGATTAAAGCAGTTCGCTTTTTATGATGAGCTCAATAATTGTTGTGTGAAAAAAGAAGGGAAAGATATTCCTACGCTTCTGTTGATGAAAGGTTATAAACGAATTGTATCACTCTTGCTGGATGAGTCCGGATTGAATTACGGGCAATTGCCTAAAGGGGTGCTGTTGTTTCATCATTCCGGAAAAGAAGTTCGCACCGCGATGGAAGAGCATCTTGCCGAAGGCGCTTTGTATGCAAAGAATAACCTCGGGAAAGTAAATCTTCATTTCACCGTATCGCCGGAACACCGCGCGTTGTTCAAAGCGTTGGTGGGGAAAAAAAGCGAATCGTATGAAAAAAAATATTCTGTAGATTACGATATCTCTTTTAGTGTGCAGAAAGAAAGTACAGACACGATTGCGGTTGATATGGAAAATAAACCGTTCTTGAATCAGGACGGAAGTTTGCTGTTCAGACCGGGAGGGCATGGCGCGCTGATCGAAAACCTGAATGATATCGATGGCGATATCGTTTTTATAAAGAACATTGATAATGTAGTGCCCGACTCTTTTAAATTCTCAACCGTTGCTTATAAGAAGCTTCTGGCAGGGTTGCTTGTGCGTTTACAGAAAAAGATTTTTGATTATCTCCGACTGATTGAGAGTGGTAAATATTCACATAGTCAGATTGAAGAGATGATCCATTTTCTTCAGAATGAGTTGAATGTACGTAATCCCGGCATCAAATTGCTTGAAGATGTGGAATTGGTACTTTATCTTAAACGCAAACTGAATCGTCCGATAAGAGTCTGTGGGATGGTACGTAATTCCGGTGAGCCCGGAGGAGGACCTTTCTTTGCCGTGAATCCGGATGGAACTATTTCTTTGCAGATATTGGAAAGCTCGCAGATTGATTTAAGTGATCCTGAAAAGAAATCCTTGTTTGAAGGAGGAACGCATTTTAATCCTGTAGATCTGGTTTGTGGCGTGAAGAACTATAAAGACGAGAAGTTTAACTTGCTTGAGTTTGTAGATAAGAATACCGGATTTATTTCTCAAAAGAGTAAGGACGGACGTGATTTGAAAGCGCTGGAATTGCCCGGCTTATGGAACGGAGCGATGAGTGACTGGAATACCGTGTTTGTGGAAGTTCCGGTAGAAACCTTTAATCCGGTGAAAACAGTAAATGATTTATTAAGACCGGAGCATTCCGTATCTTGATTTGCATTATATAAGGATAAAAGAGTAGAGCCGCACAAATCGTGCGGCTCTACTCTTTTATTAAATCTTAGGCAGTTGCCATGGTGCGCGATATTCTTTTGTAAGGAGCTTGTCGGCTTCGGTATCATGGAAGCTCTTTCCATCCCACGATAATTTTTTACCCGTACGATAAGCGATATTTCCTAATTGAGAGAATTTAGCGATATGGGCACCTATCTCTACACTTGCATTACAGTTTCTGTTGCGACTCTTAATACATTCCAAATGATTCTTAACGTGTAGGTTCAAACCTCCTTCGCCATATTGTTTTTTTAGGGCCACAGCATCCATGCGTTGTTTGCCATTTACTTTCTCAGGAATAACTTCCCAACCGCCACGATCCAATACCAAAGTGCCGTTTTCACCCACAAATCCTAACCCGTGATTTCGACCGTAGGCTCCATCGTCTATTCCAATGGCATGATCCCACATAACGGTAAAATCTTTAAAGGTGTAAATGGTCTGTAATAAGTCCGGCGTTTCACAGGCATCATCCGGATATCCGAATTTACCTCCGGACGCCATAATAGACTCGGGAGCGTTAACTTTCATTCCATAAAGAGCAAAGTCCAGAAGGTGAACACCCCAGTCTGTCATTAAACCACCCGCGTAATCCCAGAACCATCGGAATGTAAAGTGGAATCTGTTCCTGTTAAACGGACGTTCAGGTGCCGGACCAAGCCACATGTTATAATCTACTCCTGCCGGAACAGCTTCATCTGCCAGCACGGGAATGGACGGACACCAACCCTGGTAAGAAAATACGCGTACAGTACGTATTTTGCCTAATTGTCCGCTATGAACAAAATCCATGGCGTCTTTCCAGTGCGGGTCACTGCGTTGCCATTGACCAACTTGCACTACACGGTTATATTTCTCGGCCGCGCGTATCATAATATTACATTCTTCGATACTATTTCCCAGCGGCTTTTCGCAATATACATCTTTCCCAGCTTCGCAAGCAGCAACCATCTGAAGGCAATGCCAGTGGTCGGGTGTACCTACAATTACCACATCGATGTCTTTATTGTCAATCAGATGTCTCCAGTCTTTGTATAAATGTTTAACTTTCTTTCCTGTTATTTTTTGCGCGTCTGCGGCTCTTTCGTTTAATACGGATTCATCAATATCCGCCAATGCAAGGCATTCTACTTCCGGATTGCGAAGAAAAGCTTTCAGGTTTTCAAATCCCATCCCTTTACAGCCGATTAATCCAACTGCAATCTTATCGTTTGAACTGACGCTTTGTCCGGCTCTTATTAAAAATGGACTCATGGTTAATCCGGCTCCGAGTAGTGAAGCCTGGCGAATAAAATCTCTACGTGTTGTCATGGTTTTATTAAAAAATTAATGAGTAATGATAGGTTATACATACAAATAAAGGAATAATAGTTGATTTGACGCTAATTCACATATTAAATTCTTTAGTATATTTGACTGTTTTTGTAAAACCACGAATGATTTGTTTAAATATTAATTTTTTTACCATGAAAACAGAAAATAAAAAAGGAATCAGCCGCAGGGAATTTCTAAGCTATTCTGCTTTGGGTTTGGCCGGGCTGACCATTCTTCCAAGTTGGGCAATGAATGGCGTACGGGTCGCACCCAGTGATCGTGTAGTTTTGGGATTTATCGGTTTAGGTCAGCAGGGATTGTCTGACTTTGCCGGATTTGCCGGATGCCCGGGCGTGCAGGTTGCTGCATGCAGCGATGTCGACTCAATAAAGATGGAGCGTTTCAGAAGACGTATTGCTTCATGGCAGGAAGCAAAGGGAATGACTGCTCGTTGTGATAAGTATGAGTTTTATGAACAAATGCTTGAGCGAAAAGATATTGACGCTATCGAAGTTGCTACTCCGGATCATTGGCATGCCTTGAACACGATCCATGCTTGCCAAGCAGGCAAAGACGTTTATTGTCAGAAGCCTTTAGCCTTTACAATCGCGGAAGGTTTGGCTATGGTGAAAGCTGTACGTCAAAACAAACGTGTTCTTCAGGTAGGTAGTCAACAACGTTCCAGCAAAGAATTTCAGAAAGCCATTGAATTGGTTCGTTCGGGTGCTATCGGACATATTGAAAAAATACATGCTCGTGTAGGCGCACCTCCTAAACCATTGGATTTACCCGAAATGGCTGTTCCGGCTAATTTAAACTTTAATCAATGGATGGGACCGTTAAATGATCCTAAGGTTCATTATCATGCAGACCTTTGTCCGCCGATCTCCTTAGATCCGGATCAGAATGAACAGCTTTGGGGAGCATGGCGTTGGTATCAAGAAACCGGCAACGGTTATACAGCCGATTGGGGTGCTCACATGTTTGATATAGCACAGGCTGCCATAGGAATGGATGGTTCGGGACCTGTTGAATTTATCCCTCAGGGACATAATGGAGCACAATATGCGGCAATGAAATACGCCAACGGTATTGTAATGACTGAGCAACCATTTTTAGACGATAACGATGGAGCTCAAGGCATCAAATTTATCGGTACAAATGGTTGGATTGAAGTAGCACGCGGTTATTTGGCTTGTTCGGATCCTTCTAAAGTGCCTGCTGATCTGGCCGGAAAACGTCCTTTAAGCAAGGAAGAGCAAACCAGAATGTGGGAAGAGTATAAGAAAAAGCAAGAAGAAGAAAGTAAGAAAAAGAAGAAAAAAGGCGAACCGGCGAAAGGTGGTATGGCAGGAAGCTATGAAACAAGTTCTCCGCACATGCAAAACTTTATTGATTGTGTTCGTTCCCGCGAAAATCCGATTGCTCCGGTTGAAGTTGGCTGTAGTACGAATACACTTTGCTGTCTGGCGAATATCGCCCGCGAGTTGAATCGTCCGGTTAAATGGGATCCGGCAACACTCACATTTGTTAACGACAAAGAAGCCGCGGCACACCGTTTATACGCATACGAATATAGAAATCCTTATCAATTACCTTACTTCTGTAAATGAATTAGGTAATAGGAAAATAAAATAGTAGAGGGTATCTGAAAGCTTTGGATACCCTCTTTTGCCCTATAACCATTCATGAATGCGTTGGCGAATGGCGTTGGATTCACTTAGTAATCGGATAAACTCTTGCGCTGAACGTTTTCTGTACGTCTTTTTTAGCATATTTACTACCATTCCTAAAATTATAAATATGCATATTAAACCGTTAAAAGTAAGTAAATATAAATAATGATCAAATAAATTCTCTTCTTGCTGAAAAAGACAAAGCAATAATGCTGTGATTGTCCGGTAAGCATACATCCCGGGAATCATAGGAAGCAATGCCGGGAATAGACATGTTTCTGCTTATAATGTCCGTCAAGCATATCACTTATGGAATTGGGATCAAATGAAGTATCCGGTTGGCAACACCTATTTTTTTTGTTTTTTAAGTTAAAAACAGTGCTTAATTTACTATTTTTGACCGATTTTTATATTGCTGTAAATCAACGCCTTATATTTGCGAAAAATATAAAGGTTATTTTTTCAAACATAAAGGATATTTTTTGAAAAATAAAGGATATCTTTTTAAAAACATAGTATTATAAAAAAAACGCTTCTGTTTTTAAGTGAATCTGAATTGTTAATTACATACACCAACCGGGTTTTCTTTTTGACTCTGGAATTGATATAAGGAATTCCCGGTATTAGATAAAGCACACTTGTTCCAAGTGTGATCTGGGGAGTTTCTCCTAAACTGAATAGATGTCCGGAGGCTGCTATAACTGACGGAAAAAAAGCAGAACAAAAGAAGATAAGACGAATATCCATCCTATTCTCTAACATTATTTGTTTAATACGATAACCGACTAATGTTGCTATAAATACAATCAACATGGAAATACTATCGCCTCCAAACAGACGAGTAAAGGAAGCGTTCGCAAATGATGTTAAGATTAAAACTAACTGTTGGTTCTCCGGTGAAGATTTGATAATCTTCTCGAAAATGTGTAAGGCCTCGTGAAATCCAATTTGTCCATCTGCGACATTCTTATCTCTCGAAATGAGCCATTAAAGAAATGGCATACGGAAGATTCGATAACTTCTATAGACAAAACTAATGGTTGGCCGTTTGGTTTTTCAGTTATCTAATAATGGCGTGAGAGCTCAAAATGAGAGAAGAGAAAATTTACTTTTGTTTTCTCCTTCTTGATTTTTACCTTTGACCGTGAAATAGGAGAGAAGGTAAATGATCAGTGAAAAAATAAGAGCGTGGTATCGGATTAATAAGCGTGATTTGCCATGGCGAAACTCAACGGATCCTTATGTGATCTGGATATCTGAAATCATGCTACAGCAAACACGCGTTGCGCAGGGGTATGATTATTTTTTGCGATTTACGGAACGTTTTCCGGATGTACAGTCTTTAGCCGAAGCTTCGGAGGATGAGGTGTTGAAATATTGGGAAGGGTTGGGTTATTATAGCCGGGCACGAAATTTACACGCCGCAGCTAAATGTATACTGACTGATTTTAACGGCCGTTTTCCTGATCAATATATCGATGTTTTGTCTTTAAAAGGAGTAGGAGAGTACACTGCGGCGGCCATCGTTTCTTTTGTTTGGAATCAGCCTTATGCCGTGGTAGATGGTAATGTATATCGGGTGTTGTCGCGACTTTTCGGACTGGATACACCTATTGATACAGGTAAAGGCAAAAAGGCGTTTGCTGAATTAGCTACACAGATAATGGATCGCGAATATGCCGGCGAACATAACCAAGCGATAATGGAGTTTGGTGCATTGCAATGCGTACCTCGTAATCCGGATTGCGTTTCTTGTATCTTTTCAGACAACTGCTTGGCTTATGCTCAAAATAAGGTTTCGCTACTTCCATTTAAGCAAGGTAAGACAAAGGTTCGTACGCGTTACTTTCATTACTTCCATATAATAGAAGGCAATAAAACCTACCTTCATAAGCGTCCTTCCGGGGATATCTGGCAGGGCTTATATGAATTTCCTTTGATAGAAACCTCTGTTCAGATGGACTTTGCGGAATTAGAGCAATCGCAATCTTTCCGTGAATTATTTTCCGGAAGTGAGGGAATAGAAATTGGTTATACACTATCCGGAATAAAGCATATTTTGTCTCATCAAACATTGAATGCTTCGTTTTATCAGATCCAACTACAAAAAGCCGCACAAAACCTTGAGGCGTATCAACAGATTTCCATAGAAAATCTAACTGATTACGCAATGCCTCGTCTGCTACATATTTATTTGGAGAAAACAGGAGGAAAGTTGGCTAAGTAATCGAATTTATGTTTCTTTGTATTATTATATTATAAATAAAAAAACTATGTCTCTAAATAAAGTGATTTTGATAGGGAACGTTGGGAAAGATCCTGATGTACGTTACTTTGACAGTGGTGCGGCTGTTGCCAACTTCCCATTGGCTACATCCGAAAGAGGATATACACTTGCGAATGGAACAGTTGTTCCGGAACGTACGGATTGGCATAATATCGTGGTGCGTCGTGATCAGGTTAACTTTGTTGAAAAATGGGTAAAAAAAGGTTCACTCGTTCAGGTAGAAGGTAAGATTCGCAACCGTAGTTATGATGACCAGAATGGCGTGAAGCGATATGTGACCGAAATTCACGCGGATCGTGTTGAATTCTTTAGTCTGGGGTCGGGTTCGCGTCCGGCAGAAGGACAGCAAGCAGCGGCAAGTACTTCTCCTTCGCAGGGAAATACATCCTCTTATCAACAGCCGAACGTAAGTCAGGCCTCTTCCATTACAGAAACCAGTGACGCGGATGATCTCCCGTTCTGATATTGTTTAACTAATGCCATACCCCTTGGACTCAGATTATTATTTATCGGGCTTATACGAACAAACAGCATTTTGGAATTCTTCATTAAGTCCCTTTGTGGCTTTATTTATAGCCTTTCTCTTGTTGGTTTTTTATGCATTAATATCAGCCGCCGAAGTAGCTTATTTTTCTTTACCTCCGGAAGATGTAAATGCAGTCCAGAGTGAACGAAAAACTTCCGATTCGCTTATTAAACGTTTGCTTTCCCGCCCTAATTATTTGCTGCTTTCAGTCTTTATTACAAGTAATCTTTTATTGGTAGCGATTGTTCTTCTTTGTACGTTTACTTTTTATTCATTATTCGACTTTTCGTTTGCTCCTGTTTTGGGATTGATCCTATTGTTGGTGGGAATAACATTATTGATCTATTTTAGTAAAATACCGAGGAGATATGCGCGGATCTTTCCGTTGGAATTCGCTCGTTTTTTAGCACCACTGATAAGTGTGGTTGATTTTATTTGTTTTCCATTTGCGAAATTATTCATCTCTATAGGTTCCTTTTTTGAGAAAAAGCTGGTGAAAAATAAAGCCGAAAGTTCCAATGAATTGTCAGGCTCATTTGATTACAACAGCTCCCGTAATTCGGAGGATAAGGAAATGATTGCGGAGGTTATTAAGTTTTACGACAAAACAGCCGATGAAATTATGACCTCCCGTTTAGATGTTGAGGATATCGATATCAGAACAAGTTTTCGGGCTGTTGTCGCTTTTGTGTTGGAATCCGGATTTTCACGTATACCGGTCTATGAGGATTCCGAAGACAATATGAAGGGGATTCTCTACCTGAGAGATCTTTTACCTCATTTATATAAAGATGATGATTTTAAGTGGCAAACGTTAATTCGTCCGGCTTACTTTGTTCCGGAAACCAAAAAGATTGACGATTTGTTGGAAGAATTCAGAGTGAATAAGATCCACATGGCCATTGTTGTAGATGAATTTGGCGGTACATCCGGTATTGTAACAATGGAGGATATTCTGGAAGAAATCGTAGGCGAGATATTCGATGAATATGATGAAGATGAAAAACAATGTATTCGTTTGGCCGACGGAAGTTTTATTCTAAAAACCAAAATATTGTTGACCAACTTTTTCCGTATGACCGATGTCGACCCGGATGAGTTTGATGATCTGACCGAAGAAGTGGAAACATTAGGTGGATTATTACTTGAAATAAAAGGCGGTTTTCCGCAACGAAAAGAAATTATTGCGTATAAGAAATACCGTTTTCAGATATTGGAACTTGACAACAGGCGAATCCTGAAAGTGAAGTTTTACAATACAGACCAAGAAACGCAGTCATAAGATTTATATATACAATGTACCGGGTGTTTTATATCTGCTTACTCTTTATGCTTTCCTGTTCGGAATATACACCTAAACCACGAGGGTATGTCCGACTCGAACCGGCAGCAGCTCTTTATGTTCAATTGCCTGTAACGGATATACCTTATTCTTTCTCAATTTCAGATAAAGTAACGATAGAACTCCCAGACGAACAACCTGTAGGGTGGATTACATTTACTTACCCGGAGCTTAACGCTACTTTATATGGCAGCTTTTTTCTTGTAACAAACGATAAACTACCCGAATTAACCGGCGAAGCGCATAAGCTTGTAGAACGAATGGGCCAACCATCCAAAGTTTCTGCTTACGAGAATCCGGAATCAAAGGTTTACGGAAAGTTTTTTGAAATAAGCGGCAATGTGGCCTCACCGCTACAATTTTTTTTGACGGATAGCCTTTCGCGTTTTTTTCGTGGAGCATTATATTACCATAAGGTTCCCGAATCAGACTCAATAGCTCCTGTGACGGACTATTTACGAAAGGATATGATAGAATTAGTTCAAACCTTTAGTTGGAAAGATTGATGGCATTACTTAAAAGACATTCTTCCCTGCTTTTGGGAATATGGAAAATTGAAGAAACGGAAGCTGAATTATTGAACCTTCTGGATCCGCATAAGGCTTATCAGCTTTTTTTGAATAAGCACAAGGTGGAAACACGCAAAAAAGAATGGCTTGCGACGCGTGTTTTGCTAAAAGAATTATTAGGCGAAGAGTTGATGATTGCCTATTATTCGGATGGTGCGCCGTATCTGCCGGACCGACCTGATATGTCTATCAGTGTTTCCCATACGAAAGGTTATGTGGCGGTTTATTGTAAAGAAGGCGCACCGGTTGGTATAGATATTGAATACTGGGCAAACAGAATACTGAAGATCAAGCACAAATTTTTGTCGGAAGAAGAACTTGAAATGGTTGATCAGGAGAATGAAACCGGATATCTGCTGATCTGTTGGTGTGCTAAAGAAACTCTTTTTAAATTGATTAGGCAGGATGAGGTAGACTTTCGTGGGCATTTGCATATTAATCCTTTTGCTTATAGCCCGGAAGGTGAAGTAGAAGTATGGGAATCAAGAACACCTCGAAGAGAATCATTTATTTTGAATTATCTGGTAACTCCTGATATTGTACTCACCTTCAACAGGTAAGTACAATGTAGCTTTTTTCTTACCTGTTCCATATCTGCCATGCTTCAAATGCCTGAAGCAATAACATTTCCAATCCGTTTTTAACAGTTGCCCCCTGCGCCTTCCCGTTTTTCATAAATTTTGTTTCATCGGGGTTGTACAGCAAGTCATACAATAGATGCTTTGAGGTAAGTGCTTCGTAGGGAATTTCCGGACAATTATCTACATGCGGATACATTCCCAATGGCGTGCAATTAACTATTACTGTATAGTAATCCAGCATTTTTGGTGTAATTTCGTCATACGTAATACACAGATCTTTAGGATTACGCGAAACGAATGTGGCGTCAATTCCTAATTGTTTCAAACCATGATAAACAGCTTTAGAAGAGCCGCCTGTGCCCAGTATCAACGCTTTTCGGTGCGAACTGTCCAATAAGGGTTCTATCGATTGTTTAAAACCGACAATGTCTGAGTTAAAACCTTTAAGTTTAGTTTTTCCCAAAAAACCTTTCGTGAACTTTATCACATTTACTGCACCGATTAACTTCGCGTTCTCGTCAATTTCATCTAAAAGAGGAATTACCTGAGATTTATAAGGCAACGTAACATTCAGGCCACATAAATCAGGATTACTCTTTAGCACATCTTTTAATTCTTTAATATCGGGGATCTCAAAATTCACGTATTGGGCATTGATTTTCTCCGCTTCAAACTTTCTGTTAAAATAAGTTTTGGAGAAGGAGTGCCCAAGCGGATATCCCAACAATCCGTATTTTCGCATAAATAATTGGTTTTTTATTTCGTACCGGTATACATTGTACAAACACCAAATGTAAATGTCCGGTACTGTGTTTCTTTAAAACCTGCCCGATCGAGAATGCCTGTCATTACGCGTCCTTGAGGAACAACTTTAATTGAAGAGGGCAGATAGTCGTAAGCAGCCTTTTCTTTCGATATTAACTTTCCCATAGTAGGGATTATGTACTTCGAATAAACAGAGAAGAGTTGCTTCATCGGAAAGTATTCCGGTGAAGAGAGTTCCAGAATCATGATATGTCCGCCGGGTTTAAGCACACGATACATTTCGCTGATTCCCTGTTCGATATCTTCGAAATTACGTACACCAAAGGCGGCCGTAGCAGCGTCAAACCTATTGTTTTCATAAGTAAGCGCAAGGCAATCTTGCTGTTCGAATGATATTGAGTCGGCATATCCGGCCTCACGGGCCTTCTCCCTACCGATACTCATCATTCCTTCGGAGATATCAGCACCAATAACTTTTTCGGCATTCAACCGGTGGCGCATGGCAATAGCCAGATCACCCGTTCCGGTTGCGATGTCGAGTATATGCTGAGGAGCAAAAGGCTTTAAGTAGGCGATACCTTTCTTGCGCCATCCCTTGTCAAAGCCAAGCGATAACAAACGGTTCAGCTTGTCATAAGCGAATGCGATAGTATCAAACATCCGCCTTACTTGTACCGTCTTTTGCTCCTCACCTTTGTAAGGACGTATTTTTTCTGCTCCGTACGTCATTTATCTGGAGGCAAGATAAGCCGTTACATTACGTTCAATTCTATTCAGAAGATTCTCTGTGTTGCCTCGTTCAAAAGGCTCTCCGGTGATATGTTCGAATAGTTCGATATACCGTTCGCTGATACCTTCAACAATTGCCGGAGTCATTTCGGGAACCTGTTGCCCTTCTTTACCCTGAAAACCGTTTTCCATCAGCCATTCACGAACAAATTCTTTAGAAAGTTGTTTTTGCGCTTCGTTTTTGTTGAAACGTTCTTCATATCCTTCAGCGTAGAAATAACGAGACGAGTCCGGTGTGTGAATTTCATCGATCAAATAAATTTTTCCATCACGATGTCCGAATTCATACTTTGTATCTACTAAGATCAGTCCCCTTTTAGCCGCTATTTCAGTACCCCGTTTAAATAGAGCGGTAGTATACTTCTCAAGCACTTCGTAATCTGCCGCCGACACCAATCCCTGTTGCAGAATTTCTTCTTTAGAAATATCCTCATCATGCATACCGATCGCGGCCTTTGTTGTAGGCGTGATGATCGGTTCCGGGAAACGCTGGTTTTCGCGCATACCGTCGGGTATTTTTACTCCGCATATTTCACGCACGCCACTCTTATAAGCACGCCATGCGCTTCCGCACAAGTAACCACGTACAATCATCTCTACCGGAAAACCTTCACATTGCACACCAACTGTTACCATCGGATCCGGAGAAGCCAATTTCCAGTTTGGGCAGATATCAGCCGTAGCATCCAAAAAACCGGCAGCAATCTGATTCAACATTTGTCCTTTATAAGGAATACCTTCAGGAAGCACTACATCAAAAGCGGAAATTCGGTCGGTTGCTACCATCACCAATAATTCATCGTTGATGTTATAAACGTCGCGTACTTTTCCATGATAAACACCCTTTTGTTTCGGGAAATTAAAATCCGTTTCAACTAACGCCTTTTTCATATCATTCCTATTTTTGATTCGTTTCTGTTGTGTTATTTCTTTTTTCTCTTGTTTCTTTTTTACGCCTTTCATCAAATTTATCGTAAGCATTCACGATACGCTGTACCAGTTTATGACGTACAATATCTTTCTTTGTAAACTCGGTTCGCCCGATTCCAGTTACCCCTTTCAGTATATCCATAGCCTGAATAAGTCCGGAAGTTGTAGTCGGAGGGAGGTCTATTTGTGTGATATCTCCCGTTACGATCATTTTCGCACCCATACCCAGACGTGTAAGGAACATTTTAATCTGGTGAGTTGTTGTGTTTTGCGCCTCATCCAGAATAATCACAGCATCATTCAGCGTACGTCCGCGCATAAACGCTAAAGGTGCTATCTGAATTACATTTGTTTCCATATATTCCTTTAGCTTAACAGCCGGAATCATGTCCTGAAGCGCATCGTATAAAGGTTGCAGATAAGGATCGAGCTTATCTTTCATCTCCCCCGGCAGGAAACCCAATTTCTCACCTGCTTCAACAGCCGGGCGACTAAGAATGATTTTCCTGACTTCCTTATTTTTCAGTGCCCTGACCGCAAGAGCAATAGCTACGAATGTTTTTCCCGATCCGGCAGGTCCGATAGCAAAAACCAGATCATTTTCATCAAATGACTTTACAAGTAATTGCTGGTTTTCCGTACGGGCCACAATCGGCTTACCATTCATGCCGTGAATGATGAGGTTTTCCTGTTTTACGACAGTAGGAGCCTTACCTTTTAGAATATCCAGAATAACCTCCTCGTTTAGCGTATTAAACTCTTCGCAGTACTTCTCGATTTCCCGGATTTTTTTCAGGAAGATTTCCGATTCTTCCTCGTCTCCTATCACCTTCATTATATTCCCCCTTGCCACAATACGCAACTTCGGAAATAAAGTTTTGATCAGTTGTATGTTTACGTTGTTAACACCGTAGAATAAGACAGGATCTACGTTTTCAAGAATATATATCCGTTCAATCATGAGATGCCATTTCTATAACTTTTATATTTAATACACAAAAATACGAATATTCTCCTATCATTACTATCATTTAACCTATAGAGCCGGTTTAAATTTTCCGAAAAATAATATTATGTTGTTATTTTGCTCAGTTTTGAATTTCTTTTCGATCTATCCTCATTTGAAAACAAGTAAATACCCTCGAAAAAATCTCAAAAAAGCGACAAGCAAAATTTAAACGGAATCTTAACTTTTTAAGTTAAAAACGGCACTTGTTTGTCTGTTTTTGAGCGGTTTTTTATAGTGCTGATAATCAGCAGGTTGTTTATGCTGAAAAACATAAAGGTTATTTTTCCGAAAATAAAGGATATTTCCGAAAAAATAAAGGATATCTTTTCAAACATATAGTAATGCAAAATAACGCCTCCATTTCAAGGGCGATTTTGAATTGTTAAAAAGGAGGAGTCAACATATTCGCCAACCTCAAATTCCGGAGCCGCAATGTAATTCGCAAGTGCGAAACCCCATTAACCCCACCGCCTCATCCATTGCCATCCAGACCCTGTCGAAAACCACTCATCGCAACACATTGTCACCCTGAGCCTGTCGAAGGGTCTCATCCCAACACGTTGTCATGTTGAGCCTGTCGAAGGGTCTCATCCCAACACGTTGTCATGTTGAGCTTGTCGAAGGGTCTCATCCCAACACATTGTCATGTTGAGCTTGTCGAAACATCTCACCGCGTCTGACTATTATTAAACGAAGCCTTATACAGAGATCTCTCCACTTCGGTCGAGATGACAGGGAGGATAGTCGAGATGACAGGGAGGTCGGTCATTGTTCGTAGGGGCGAAAAATCTTTCCAAAGTAATTGAACCTGAATTTGGTTCAGGTTTTTCAACGAGACAATTAGAGCGTGCAAGACAGTTTTATAGAACGTATCCAATTGCGACCGCAGTGCGGACGCAATTCAACTGGTCTCAATACAAGATGCTTATGCAGATTGATAATGAAGACAAAAGAGAATATTATGAACTGGAAGCAGCGAACAATGGATGGACAGGTAGAGAATTGGAAAGGCAAATAAATTCGGGGTTATATGAAAGATTATTATTGAGTAATGACAAGAAGGCGGTTTTAGAAGTTGCAAGAAAACAAAGAATGCCGGAGCAACCGGCTGAGATTATAAAAGACCCAATGGTATTGGAATTTTTAGGGTTAAAGCGGGATGCAACATATTATGAAAAAGATTTGGAAAGTGCATTAATAACGAATCTTCAACTCTTTCTATTGGAATTAGGTAATGGATTCTCATTTATTGCAAGGCAAAAACGAATTTTGCTGGAAGATGATGAGTTCTTTATTGATTTGGTTTTTTATAACCGCTTATTACGCTCTTTCGTAATCATTGAAATTAAGACACATAAGATTACTCATGCTGATATTGGACAACTACAAATGTATGTGAATTACTATGATAGAAATGAAAAATTGCCTGATGAAAATCCAACAATAGGCATTCTTCTTTGTGCCGATAAGAACAATGCAGTTGTAAAATACTCGCTACCGGAAAACGACAAAGCGATAATGGCAAGCAAATATCAGCTCTACTTACCGACAGAGAAACAGCTCTTGACGGAATTAAAGCGAGAGATTGAAGATTCTAAACAAGAAGGGAAAAGCGAATGACATATTTTACTGATAGACTTAATTTCCCAATATAGACTACTCAATTCACCATATCAAAAAATAGTGGAAATATCCAATCTTGAAACGCGTATAGAACAACTCAAACAGAATTATGATTTTTTTAGATCAAACCCCAAAAATGACATGAGATAACAAGTGTGAAATCCCATTACCCCCCCCGCCTCATCCACTGTCATCCTGAGCCTGCCGAAGGGGCTCATCTCTTCTTGTCCAATCTTGTTCTTCCATATTCAATCCCGTTTTGTGACCTTTGCGGAATCTTTTTCGTATTTTTGTTACGAAATCAAATGTATCAACATGATTATGAAGCAAACGGGTCTGAATATTTTATTATTTATAGGAATAACAGGAAGTGTTTTCGCGCAGAATGGAAGTCAGCGCGTTAATCTGAAAGATATAACCGACGGAAAATTCCGTCAGGTAACTAATGTTGGTGAAATGCGTTCTTTGCCGGATGGTGAGCATTATACCGCAATGAATAAAGAACGTACGATGGTGATTAAGTATGCCTACAAAACAGGGAGTCCGGTGGATACGTTGTTTAATGTGGCTAAAGCACGTGAATGTACGTTTGATAAATTCGATAACTACCTGATCAGTTCTACCGGGCATCGGATATTGCTTCTCGGAGATACTGAATCGATTTACCGTCGTTCTTCCAAAGCGGTGATCTATGATTATGATGTGCGTCGGAATATGGTGAAACCGCTGACTGAGGCTGCGGAGAAGCAGATGATCCCGACTTTTTCTCCTGACGGACGTATGTGTGCGTATGTGCGCGACAATAATATCTGGGTGAAAAAGTTTGATTATGATACCGAGGTACAGGTTACCAAGGATGGAGCGGCTAATAAGATTTTAAACGGAATAACAGACTGGGTGTATGAAGAAGAATTTTCGGTTACAAACCTGATGGCCTGGTCTCCGGATAGTGAGTACCTTACTTATGTTCGCTTTGACGAAACGGAAGTTCCGGAGTTTTCTATGCAAATATATGGCGATGGAGCGTATCCGGAATATTATAACTTTAAATACCCTAAGGCCGGAGAGAAAAATTCTAAGGTAACGGTTCACTCTTACAGTGTGGAAACCAAAGATATAAAAGAGCTGAAAGTGCCCATGGACGCAGACGGATACATCCCTCGCATTACGTTTACCAAGAACTCCGATCAGTTGGCTGTTATGACGCTGAACCGGCACCAGAATGTGTTCAGTATGTATTACGCGAACCCGAAGAGCGGTGTGTTCCGTTTGGTGCTGCGTGAAGAAAATAAAGCATACGTTGATTCCGAATGGCTGTCGTCAATCCATTTTTTGAATGATGGGTTTACCTATGTAAGCGAACAGGATGGCTATGCGCATGTCTATCTTTACTCGCCAACAGGTGTTATGCAACGTCAGGTAACGAAGGGAAATTGGGATGTGACTGACTTCCTGGGAATTGACGAAGCAACGAAAACGGTTTATTATCAATCAGCAGAAGAAAGTCCGATGCGCCGTTCTGTTTATCGGATTGACGCGAAGGGAAACAAAACAAAGCTATCAGCTTCCGAAGGAACCAATAATGCGGTATTCAATGCCAACTTTACCTATTATGTAAATTATTATTCGCACGCCAATTCACCTTCGCGCATAACCGTGAATGAAACAAAGTCGCAGAAAGAATTGCGGGTGTTGCAAGACAATGCTGCCCTGAAGTCTCTTCTTGCTGACCTATCCTATAGTCCGAAAGAATTTATGACCATAGAAACCGCTTCCGGATATGACCTGAATGCGTGGATGGTGAAGCCGGCAAATTTTGACGCTTCCCGTAAATACCCTGTTTTAATGGTGCAATATAGCGGACCTAACTCACAACAGGTTGTTGATGCTTATGATTTCGGATGGGAACACTATTTAGCCTCTGCCGGCTTTATCGTTGTAAGTGTTGATGGTAGAGGAACGGGCGCGCGTGGAGAAGCTTTCCGTAAATGTACTTATCTGAAATTAGGCGAATTAGAAGCCCGGGATCAGGTAGAATCCGCACGTGCTTTAGGTGCATTGCCGTTTGTAGACAGTAAGCGCATCGCAATCTGGGGCTGGAGTTTTGGCGGTTATACCACTTTGATGTCTATGAGCATAGGCGACGGAACATTTAAAGCCGGAATTGCGGTAGCTCCTCCTACAGACTGGAAATATTACGATACGGTTTATACAGAGCGTTTTATGCGCACTCCGAATGAAAACTTCCAAGGATATGATGCTACTTCTCCAATAAAATTGGCAACTAAACTGCAAGGTAAATTGTTGCTTATACATGGTACAGCGGATGATAACGTTCATTTCCATCAAACCATGGATTATGCGGAGGCATTAGTTCAGGCCGGTAAGCAATTTGATATGCAGCTATACAAAGACCGTAACCATGGTATCTATGGTGGAAACACACGCTATCATCTTTATACAAAGATGTCGAATTTCCTGTTAGATAATTTATAAAATGGCAGAACATGTGAGAAAGCCGGATTGGCTTAAAATCCGGCTCGGAGGAAACGAAAAATTTACACGAACAAAAGAAATTGTAGAGTCTCATTCTTTACATACGATTTGTACGAGTGGAAAATGTCCGAATATGGGCGAGTGTTGGGAGCGTGGAACAGCCACGTTTATGATTGGAGGAGAAATCTGCACGCGTTCCTGTAAGTTTTGCAATACGTTGACCGGTAAACCGCTTCCATTGAATCCTTTGGAGCCGGAAAATGTAGCATTGAGTATACGATTGATGAACTTGAAGCATGCCGTGATAACGTCTGTAGATCGTGACGATTTGCCGGATTTGGGGGCCGCTCATTGGGTTAAAACGATAGAAACAGTTAAGAAACGAAATCCCGGACTTACTGTGGAGGTGTTGATTCCGGACTTTAAAGGACGGACGGAACTTGTTGATATGGTTGTGGATGCCGCTCCGGATATTATTTCACATAATATGGAAACTGTTCGGAGGCTTACACCCAGAATACGTAGTGCGGCGAAATACGATGTGAGCCTTTCGGTGCTGAATCGTATTGCTGAACGTGGCGTAGTAGCTAAAACCGGAATGATGGTAGGACTCGGAGAGCAGACCGAAGAGATATATCAATTAATGGATGATGTACTTGCGGTAGGAGGTTCGGTATTAACGATCGGACAATATCTTCAACCATCGCGGAAGCATGTTCCCGTTTCTGCCTATATTCATCCTGATCAGTTTGTGGAATATAAAGAAGTTGCATTGCGAAAAGGATTCGCTAAAGTTGAGAGTGCTCCATTGGTACGTTCTTCTTATCATGCTGAGAAGCATGTGTAATTTCTAACAAATAGTCATTCTTAGTTGTTATTTGTAAAAGGACTGATTGATTAAACATATTTAGTGATGAAAAGACTGAGAAAAGGAATTGGTAACCAAACCATAGGCCTGTTGCCCTTGTTGTTGTTTTTTGGAATGAATTTATTTCTTCCACATTTGATCTCTTTCATGATTTCGGTGGCTTTTTCCGCGCTCTGCTATCTTTTGTATAAGTGGTTGCGTGGATCCGAAGGATATCAATTTGTCCTTTTTCCGGTGGCCATAACGCAGATGCTTTATTCTGTAAGTTTGCTTTTCGTGAATCCTCAGTTTCTCGAAAAGCATTCCGCGTTGTTTGTTGAGATTCTATTTGTGATTGTTTTGGCATTTACTTATCTGCAAAAGCAAAAGGTGAGAAGAATGGCAAGAAATGTGGAAATGGGTTCAGACAAACAGGGCTACCTGATTGCTTCCCTGAATGAATTCTTTTTTACGATTCAGATCATTCAAGGGGCGTTCACCTTGCATCTTTTTGTTGTCTTGTTTTATTTGTTACTTCCAGAAGCAGCCAGAAACTCCTATTATGAGCCATTACTGTTTAATTACATGCCCTTAATCGCCGGGTTTGGAATCATGCTTTATGAGCGGGTACGTTTAATTATGTTGAGGGGGTTTTTAAAACATGAAGTTTGGTTGCCGGTGTTGAATGATAACGGTTCGGTTGTTGGGCGCGTAGCTCACTCCATAAGCGCGGCTTCCGCCAGAAAATTCTACCACCCTGTAGTTCGTGTAGCCGTAGTTTATAACGGCATGCTGTATCTTACGAAGAGAGATTCTGGTTCGATTATATCTCCCAATGCCTTAGACTATCCTTTTAAATACTACGTACGTTATCAACAAGGGATAGAGGAAGCAGCCTACGATGCGCTGTCTTGTTGTTTTTCCCGTGAAGCCGTTTCGCCCAGATTCCTGATAAGGTATAAGTTTGAGAATGAATTAGTGAAACATCAGGTATCTGTTTACGTAGTCTATCTGCATACTGAAGAACAGTTTGCCTGTTGTAAAGATGCAACCGGTAAACTATGGACCTCTAAACAAATTGAAGATAATTTGGGTACGGGATTGTTTAGTGAATATTTTGAAAAGGAGTTTACCTACCTACAAAACACTGTCCTGATGGTAGAAAGCTATTGCTGTCAGCAGGGCGGTCTTGCGGAAGTAGAGGTTTAAATTATCTGTTACCCAACTCGATCACTTCCAGATCCCGGATCTTCTTACCCTCGATCGAGAAGCGAACCAGTGTGCGCACCTGATGAAATCCACTAATTCCTGCTGCCCCCGGATTTATATAAAGACAATTTAATGTGTCATCAAACATCACCTTGAGTATGTGTGAATGACCAGCGATAAATAAATCAGGGCGTTCTGCGTAGAGTTCCCTTCTTATTTCCGGAGCATATCTTCCGGGATAGCCGCCGATATGTGTAATAAGAACTTTCACCTCATCTGCAAGGAAGACCGCTGTTCGAGGGTATTGAATACGAATATTCTGCCCGTCTATATTGCCATAAACAGCACGCGTTGGCTTTAACTCAGCCAATCGTTTAATAACTTCTTCCGAGCCGATATCGCCGGCATGCCATATCTCATCGCAATCCTTAAAGTGCTTAGCATAGCGATTATCCCAGTAACCATGTGTATCGGAAAGTAACCCAACTTTCATCTTTTCTGTTTTTTTTTACTACAAAAGTATCTATATTTACGTATTAAGAAAAAACCATGGAGCATTCATATAAATATTTTAAGCGTGATGTCAGTTGGTTGTCTTTTAATTTCCGGGTTTTACTGGAAGCAGAAGACAAAACGTTGCCTGTATACGAAAGAATCAAATTCCTTTCCATATACTCTTCAAACCTGGAGGAGTTTTACGAGATCCGGGTAGCTGAGCATCGGGGAGTGATTATGAAACGTAATTATGTTGAAGAGGATTCGCAGGAGGCGGAACAGATTTTAGCTGCCATCACCAATGAGGTAAACAATCAGCAAAATGTATTTTATAGAATTTTTCAAGGGCAAGTACTTCCGGAACTGAATAAACATGGTGTATTTCTATATCAGGATCATATCCCAAAGCCTTTTCACAAAGAAGTTGTAAAGCGTTATTTTGAAGAAGAAATTTTTCCCTTTCTTTCACCTGTGATGCTTGAACCGGAAGCTATTCGTATATTCCTTCGTGACCGCCGCCTTTACCTGATTGTGCGGTTAACAAAGAAGGGGAGCGCGTCGGGCAAGTATTACTATGCGCTGATTAAAATCCCTTTTGCTAAGGTTCCCAGGTTTATCGAATTGCCCAAACATGAAGCTACGCATTATATCATGTTTATCGACGATGTGATACGTGCGAACCTTTCGTCTGTCTTTCCGGGCTACAATGTGGAAAGTTGCTATAGCATTAAAATATCGAGAGACGCTGATATTTATTTTGAAGACGAGAATGGCAATCTGGTCGAAAAGTTGAAGAAAAAGGTAAAAAAGCGCAAAATAGGAGCTCTTAGCCGGTTTATGTATGACGCAGCCATGCCGGATGATTTCTTAACTTTTATACGTCATACTTTTGGTATCGATGAAGATAGCCTTGTTCGCGGAGGGCGTTATCTCAATCTTCAAGACTTGATAAAACTGCCAAATCCACTTGGTAAAGCGTTTGAACTGTGCCGCCCTGAGCCAATAAACTTTGCTCTTTTCGAAAAAGCAGACTCCGTTTTTAAGGTAATCAGGCAACAAGATGTGTTATTACATTTTCCGTACTATTCGTTTGATTATATGCTTCGTTTCCTCACGGAAGCGGCAACGGATCCAAATGTGGCTGAAATAAAAGTTACGCAGTATCGCGTAGCTGAAGATTCTGCAGTTATCAACATTCTCATACGTGCTGCTAATATCGGAAAAAAAGTAACTGTCTTTGTCGAGCTTAAAGCGCGCTTTGATGAAGAGAATAATATTCATACTGCCGAGAGAATGAAACAGGCCGGAATACGTATCATATACAGTATCCCCGGATTAAAGGTGCATGCCAAAGTAGCTGTTGTGCTACTCAAAAAACCGGTGGAAAGTGGTTACGCTTACCTGAGCACCGGTAATTTTAATGAAAAAACGGCTACAGTCTATTCCGACATGGCACTTCTTACCTCCAATCAGAAAATCATTCACGATATAAAAGACGTCTTTGCCGTATTGGAAGGAAGATTGGAGAATCCACGTTTTGACACATTGCTTGTTGCCCGTTTTAATATGGTAGACGAGCTAACACGTATGATTCGTCGCGAAAGTGAACACGTGAGACAAGGTAAAAAAGGACGGATCATCCTTAAAATGAATGGCCTTCACGACCAAAATATGATCATGGAATTATACCAGGCCAGTGAAGCCGGTGTGGAGATTGATCTGATTGTGCGAGGCATCTGTTGCCTTGTTCCGAATCAGCCATACAGCCGGAATATCCGGATCACCCGTATCGTAGACATGTATCTCGAGCATTCGCGCGTATGGTATTTCTATAATAACGGCGAAGAAAACCTCTACATGACTTCGGCAGATTGGATGCGACGTAATTTAAGTCGCCGCATAGAAACAGCCTTCCCCATTCTTTCCCCCGAAATCAAACAAGAGATCATCGATATTTTGAATATCCAATTGCAAGACAATGTGAAGGCCTGCTTCATAGACGAAAACTTAGCCAACAACTTCAAACACGATAACAATCCCCAAAAAATCCGTGCACAGGAAGCTATTTATACTTATTTGAGTATCCGCTTTAAAATAAAATAAGATTAATTAATGATATAATGAAAAAAGGTATTGTTTATTCTCTGTTTTTATATTGTTTGTTTTTAGTTAAGAACCTTTGTTCTTCTTTCGCTGTGATGTTGGGGAAAAAGAAATTATATCAGAGAAAAAGGAATTCTATAGGAATAAAATTGTGCTTGATCATAAATTATGATAGAAAAGGAATATTTACTTGAATAGTGAGTATATTTTTAGACTATAGCTGTTCCTATAATAAAGATCAGGCTGCCCATTTATGCTTACTAAAAAAAACCAAATAAATGACGACCAGCAGATATGGGATAAATTCCGATCTGGTGACGATAAATCCTACACTTATTTTTATAAAAAATATGTAATGGATCTTTTTTCATATGGCTTACATTTTACTCCTAACCGAGAATTGGTTAAAGATTGCATTCAGGATGTTTTCGTGAAAATCTATTGTAATCGAAGTAAATTATCTACGACGGACAATGTTAAGCTTTATCTTTTTATTGCATTAAAGAACACATTATTTAATGTTTTTCAAAAAGATAATGCGGATTATCACATAGATACACTGGAACCAGTCTTTACAATTGAGTTTTCGATAGAAGACAAACTAATCCGAGAAGAAGTGGAAGAGGAACAAAGCTATCAAATTGATCAAATGCTTGAAACATTAACACCAAGGCAAAAGGAGGTGGTTTATTACCGCTATATTGAAGGTATGGAAATGAGAGAAGTTTGTCTGTTGATGAATATGAATTACCAATCCGTACAGAATTTGATACAACGTTCATTTAAGAAGATAAGGACAGTTTTCCCTTCAAAGAAAATATCGACTTTGAGTGTTAAAAACAGATCACGCTGTGTGTGAAGAATATTTTAGAGATATGTTATCGGATAAATTAGAATATGAAAAATATAAGTTTTATTCTGCAGAAGAATTTCTTCAGGATGATTTTTTTATTCAATCGATGATTCACCCTTCTGACGATTCGGTACTTTTTTGGAATGAAGCTATAGCTCAGGATATTATAGATAAAGAAGAATATGCTGTGGCTCATCTATTCATTTGTTCGTCTCAGGAAAAAAGGGAGAGGATTACTCAAGAAGAAATGTTTGATTTGTGGGAGGATATCGAATTGAGGAACAAAGACTTTTTAAAGAAAAAGGAACAGAGGTTAAATATCTATTATTCGATTTCCGCGGTAATTGCTGTTCTTTTAGCTTGCGGTTTCTTATTCTTTCAACCTATTTTTTTTCCGTTAGATTTACGATCGGCTATCGAACATATTGATGTTGTTGATAGTACGAGTTCGGATATTAAATTGATATTGGCGGATAATAAAACCCTCTCTTTGGTTGGTCAGGAAGCCGATATTTTATATAATGAGAAAGGTATAGAAATAAATAATCAGGAGACAGATATAAAAAATACTCAACTTACCTCGAGAGGAGCGATAGCATATAACCAGTTGGTTGTTCCTGTAGGAAAAAGGTCAATGCTGACTTTAACCGATGGGAGTAAAATTTGGGTAAACTCGGGTACTCGAGTTGTTTATCCTGTTTTTTTTGATAAAAAGAAGAGGGAGGTTTTTGTTGATGGGGAAATCTTTTTGGATGTATACCCGATGAAAAGAAAACCCTTTATCGTTAAAACTAAAGATCATCAGTTAGAGGTTTTGGGTACTTCGTTTAATCTGACTGCATACGAGAGGGATACTGTTCAAAATATCGTATTGGTATCGGGTAGTTTGAAGGTAAAATCACAAAATAAAAAGGAAATAGTTCTATCTCCTAATGAGATGTACACCTATAGCAATGGTATCAGACAGGTGAAAACGATAAATGTGGAAGAATATATTTCATGGAGAAACGGGATATATCAGTATCAGAGTGAGCAGTTGGGGATTATTTTAACTCGTCTGTCCAGATATTATGGAAAAGAAATAAATTATACAGATGATGTGTCTCATTTAAGATTTTCAGGAAAATTGGATTTGAAAGATGACTTATCAGTAATTCTTAAAGGAATAGCTACAACCGCACCTATTGCTTATGAATCCAGATCCGGAAAATATATGATATCAAAGAAGTGAGGGGTTGATTAAGGTGTATAGGCTCATGTGATAGTCTAAAGTATGTAGTTGTCTAATACGAGTATTATGAGATTAACAGTAGTGTTTTTATTCATTGGAATAGGCATAAATATTAGCTCGGTGGTATATTGTCAATCAACTTTTTTATCATTGTCAGTAAAAGACAAGTCGATAAAAGATGTTTTTCGTGAGATTGAGAATAACAGCGACTATATTTTCTTCTATTATGATGAAGCTGTTGATGTTGACCGTCGGGTGACAATTCGATTGACGGAAAAAACTATCAACGAAATCTTAGATGCTGTTTTTGAATCGACCGAAAATACTTACGCAATAGAAGACAGACAAATTTTTATAATATGCAAGGACTCCTCTGATTTAAAATCCACAAAAATATATCGGCGAAGAATTGTGTCAGGTATCGTGCTGGATGTGGATATTCCTTTGATTGGTGTTAATATTCTTGTTAAAGGAACAGGAAGAGGCACTACTACAGATTTGAATGGGCATTTTACCGTTCCGATTACACAAGCTAACGCAACACTGGTTTTTTCTTATATGGGGTATAAAACCAAAGAAATGAAGATCGCAGACCAGACACATATTAGCTGTCAATTAGAAACTGATGCTTTAGGATTGAAGGAGGTCGTTGTAGTCGGATATGGGATGATAAAGAAAGAAAATATGACTGGTTCTATAACTTCTGTAAAGGGGGATAAATTGCGAGAAAGCTCTTCTTTTAGTGCGATAGATGCACTTCAGGGCCGCGCGGCAGGGGTTACCGTCATGATGCAAAGTGCAAAGCCTGGTGAGGAAGCTAACATCAGAATACGCGGGAACAGATCCTTGAATGCCCTCAATACTCCTTTATATGTAATTGATGGAGTTCCTGTATCCGGAGGTTTAAGCGAGTTGAGTACATCAGACATTGAGTCTGTCGATGTGTTGAAAGATGCTTCTGCTACCGCCATCTATGGCTCCAGAGGCTCCAATGGGGTTGTTCTTATTTCAACGAGAAGAGGAGAAAGAGGAAAAACGCAGATAAATTTTAATTCGTTTTTTGGAATTCAAAACGCAACGAGAACTATACCTATGATGAATGGTGCGGAGTGGGTGGAGCTAGTAAGAGAAGCTAACCGTGCAACGACTAAAACCACACCCTATCCGCTTACACCATCTCTGGATTGGGACAGAAAACTCGGTTATTTTACTGCTGAACCTTCAGTCTTTAATAAAATTAAAAAGGGATATGATGATGAGGGTAATTGGCATTCGGAAAGAGTGCCTTATACTGATTGGACGGGTAAAACATTACAAACATCGCCGATTCAGAATTATCAGGTGAGTGTAAACGGAGGAGATGAGAAAATACAAATTCTTGCATCCAGTAGTTTTTTTAATCATGAGGGAATAGTGAAAGGGCAAGATTATTCGCGTTATTCTATTCGTCTTAATTTTGACTGGCAACCCGGGAAAAACTTTTTGATTGGAGCCAGATCATTGTTTTCACATGCAATACGTAATAATGGAGATAATTTATACAGTAGCATTAAAAGTGTTCCTCCTTTAGCCGATCTGTATGATGAAAATGGAGATTATACAACTTCACGACCGGGAGGAGATCCTCAGCTTTGGAATGAACTGCTCAATTTGGAACAAACGAAGAAAACTCAAAAAAGAGATCGTTTTCTGGGAAGTTATTATTTTGAGATAAAGCTACCGTTCAGCCTCAGTTATCGTTCTAACATCGGAGTTGATGTTATAGACTGGCACACACCGGAGTTTTTTGGTCAATATAGTACAGATAGAGCAGGAGGGCTACCCAGGGCAATAAATAGTCAGACTAACAGCCGGATGGTTCTTTGGGAGAATCTATTGTTTTTTAATAAACGTATAAATGAGCATTCCATAGATATGACTTTCCTACAATCTGTTCAACAAGAGACTACAAAAAAAACGGCTGCTGATGTGCATGATTTGCCATATGATAGTCAGCTTTGGTATAATATTGGCTCTGCAAATTCAATAAGTTCAGTTTCAAGTGACTATTCTCAGTGGAGGCTGGCTTCTTTTATGGGGCGTGTGAATTATAATTTCAAGGATAAATATCTGCTAACCCTATCTGCCCGATATGATGGATCTTCCCGGTTAGCTCCCGGACATAAATGGGTTTTATTCCCTTCCGGTGCGTTTGCCTGGAGACTTAATCAAGAGCCCTTCCTTGAGCGTGTAGAAGAACTTAACGATCTTAAGTTGCGTTTAGGTTATGGTATTACCGGGAATACTTCTATCGATCCCTATAAAACGCAGGGACTATTGGATTTTGCAAGATACTCATATAATTCGGAAGGGGTGCTGGCTTTCTTTCAGTATGAAATGCCAAACGGAGAGTTGTCTTGGGAGAAAACAAAACAATGGAATTTTGGAATTGATTTTAATCTGTTCAATAATCGTTTCGGAGGTACATTAGATTTATACAGACAGAAAACAACGGATTTATTAATGGAGCGTCAATTGCCTGTTGTATCCGGGTTCCCGGGTGTTATGGCTAATATTGGTGAAATAGAGAATCGTGGTGTTGAGTTGTCTGTTAATTCTGTAAATGTAAAGACAGCAAACTATAACTGGATGACTGATATCGTTTTCAGCAAAAACAAAGAGCGAATAGTGCATTTGTATAATGGGAAAGAAAATGACGAAGGAAACAAATGGTTTATAGGAAAGCCTGTCAGTATCTTTTATGACTATAAATCTGATGGTGTCTGGCAACTTGAAGATCAGGCTGAACTGGATAAATGGGGTGGTGCGTTTAAACCTGGAGAAATAAAAGTGATTGATAGAAATAATGATTACAAGATTACATCTGAAGATCGTTTTGTCTTAGGACAGGCAGAGCCTAAGTTTACAGTAAGTATGAGTAACTACTTTGCTTATAAAAACGTTGACTTTAATTTTTTTCTTTATGGTGCACTCGGTCAAATGAAAATGTTTGACAGGAATTGGTCTTTGAATGGACGGTATAATGGGGCACGGGTTAACTTCTGGCGAATCATTGGAGAGGACAAAAACGGCAAACCAGTAAGTAATAAAAGCAATGAGGCACCAAGACCAAATATTGATTATGAAATCCCTAATTATATAACTTCCTTGTATTACCTGAAATCTTCATTCTTACGGATTGGACAAGTCACTCTTGGGTATACATTTCCTGACTTTTGTCTTAAATGGGCAGGGATAAGTAAGTTGAGAGTCTATACTACTGTACAGAACTTGCATGTGTTTACTAATTATCCTGGTACAGATCCGGAGACGGAAATGAATTTCAATGAGCCTCGTCCCCGAAGTTTTATTTTGGGGCTGAATGTCAGTTTTCTATGATTCTTTCAATAAACTAATGTGCTCGCAAACAAAAACAATAAAAAATTTATGTCTAACAGAAAAAAAAGAAAGATGAAGAAACCAATTTAAGAATGAGTTTATATGGTTCGGACTCAATAAAACCGAGCTTACATCAGAGAATAATTGACTTGTTGATAAACAGAAAAACTTATTATTATGCAAAAAGCAAAACATTTTTATTTGTTACTATTGAGCCTTCTTCTAAGTGCTTCGATTGCGACCAGTGCTTATGCTCAGCATGCTGTAACCGGTGTGGTGAATGACATTACGGGTGAACCGATCATTGGAGCAAATATTGTTGAAGCAGGAACAACAAACGGTTCTATTACTGATATGGATGGAAGATTCACTTTGTCTGTGTCTAATCTTAACGTATCCCTTCATATCAGCTATATCGGATATCAAAGCCTGGTCTTTCCATTGAACGGGAAATCACAGGTTACGATTGAACTTAAAGAAGACCTACAGAATCTGGAAGAAGTGGTGGTGGTAGGTTATGGTGTGGTTAAAAAACGTGACCTAACCGGTTCCGTAGCTTCTGTAAAAGGAGACAAGCTACAAGAAACAGCTTCCTTTAGTACGACAGAAGCATTACAAGGGCGTGCTGCCGGTATTACTGTTATGCGTACGAACTCAACACCCGGAGGAAAAAGCTCTATCCGAATCAGGGGAAATCGTTCTCTTAAGGCAACCAATGATCCACTTTATGTTGTAGATGGTATTCCTATCGTTACAGGTTTGGATGAAATGAGTCCTTCTGATATTGAATCTATCGAGATATTGAAAGATGCTTCAGCAACGGCTATTTATGGATCTCGTGGGGCCAATGGTGTTATTCTGATTACGACAAAGAAAGGAAAATCAGGAAAAGCTCAAATTAGCTATAATGGATACTATGGCGTGCAAGAGGCTACACGAAAGATTGATATGATGAATGGAGCTGAATGGGTGGAGTTGGTTCGTGAAGCAAACCGTGCAACAAGTAAGACAACCCCTTATCCGCTTGTTCCTACGCTTGATTGGGATAAGAAGGTTGGGTATTTTACGGCAGATCAGAATGTCTTAAGTAAAATAGAAATGGGATATGATGAAAGTGGGAACTGGCATCCGGACAGAGTGCCTTATACCGATTGGATGGGTGAAACATTGCAAACGGCTCCTATTCAGAATCACGAAGTAAGCGTACGTGGAGGAACAGATAAGATCAAGTTGCTTGCATCTGCTACCTATTTTAATCAGGAAGGTGTTGTAAAAGGGCAGGATTATTCACGTTATTCTGTCAGAGTGAACTTTGATTGGGATTTGAATGATTATATAAAGATTGGAGGTAATACACAGTTCTCTCATTTCGATAAGAACGCGGGGAATAACTTATATCATGATACAAGAGGTATCTATCCGTTAGCAGATATATATAATGAAGATGGAAGCTATAGAATAGAGCGTCCGGGTAATGACCCGCAGCTATGGAACCAGTTTCTGAATCTTGATCATCGAAAAAGAGAACAATCAAAAGACCGCTTTATTGGTAGCTATTATGTTGAAGCTAAGTTGCCATTTGATATTACTTACCGTTCAAATTTTGGTTTAGATGTTGGTCCATATTATGACAATGAGTTCTATGGTGCCCTTAGTTCTGACCGCGCAGGTAGTCCGGCTAGAGCAATCAACCGGAAAGATACCCGTACTATGTATACATGGGAGAACTTGTTATTCTATAACAAACAGATCAACGCGGATAATCATATTGGTGTAACTTTCCTTCAGTCAATCCAGCAAGAAACGCAGGAAACAGCTGAGATAAAGGTACGTGAACTACCTTATGAAAATCAGGAATGGCATAATGTCGGATCTGCGCAAGAGATAGAATCAGTCGCAAGTAATTATATTCGTTGGCGTCTGGCTTCTTTCATGGGGCGTGTAAACTATAGTCTGAAAGATAAATATTTGTTGACTATTTCTGCTCGTTATGACGGTTCTTCCCGTTTGGCTCCAGATAATAAGTGGGTGTTATTCCCGTCTGCAGCTTTAGCTTGGCGTATGAAAGAAGAATCCTTCCTGAAAGATGTGGAGGTACTAAGCAACTTGAAATTAAGACTTGGTTATGGTATTACCGGTAATACAGCTATTGACCCATACAAAACACAAGGTAGCCTCGAATATGGGCGTTATTCATATGGCAGTCAGGGCGTACTTTCGTTTTTTCAAAATGAAATGCCTAATCCTTATCTTACTTGGGAGAAAACAACACAATGGAATGCCGGGTTTGACTTTGGGTTCTTTAATGGACGTATTGGAGGAGTTGTCGATTTCTATGTGCAGGAAACAAAAGACTTGTTGATGGAGCGTCAGTTGCCGATTGTTTCCGGATTTCCGAATGTAATGTCTAATATCGGAAAGATTAAAAACAAAGGATTGGAAATTACACTTAATACCATTAATGTTGATACAAAGAACTTTAAATGGAATACCGATATTGTTTTTGCTACTAATAAGGAAGAAATCAGTGAGTTGTACAATGGTAAGGAAGACGATGAAGGAAACAGCTGGTTCATAGGTAAGCCGGTAAGAGTATTCTACGACTATAAGGCAGATGGTATCTGGCAACTTGAAGATCAATCTGAACTAGATAAATGGGGTGGTGCATTTAAACCGGGTGACATTAAAATAGTAGACCGTAATGGTGACTATAAGATCACATCTGAAGATCGTTTTATTCTTGGACAGGTAGAGCCCAAATATACGCTAAGTATCAGTAACTACTTCAGTTATAAAAATTTTGACTTAAATTTTTTCCTGAATGGAGCATTTGGACAAATGCGTGTATTCGATAGAGGTTGGAGTCTGAATGGAAGATACAATAGTGCGAAAGTAGATTATTGGCGTATTATAGGTGAAGACGGAAATGGAAATCCAATCAGTAACAAGAGTAATGCAGCTCCAAGACCGAATAGAGACTTTGAGAACCCTAACTATATTACGTCATTGTATTATAATAAATCTTCTTTCCTACGTATCGGGCAGGTTACTTTAGGGTATACTCTTCCTTCTTCTTTAACCAAGAAATGGGGTGTAGGAAGCCTGAGGGTATACGGAACAGTACAGAATTTACATGTCTTTACAAGCTATCCGGGAATTGACCCTGAATTAGGAAATACCGAAGATAATAAAGGGTATAATGAACCTGTTCCAAGAACTTATCTGGTTGGTTTAAACCTTAGTTTCTAATTGTATTACAATATAAAAGAATACGAAAATGAAGAATATATTAAAATATGGCCTCCTTACGGTCCTTTTCGCATCTATTACTTCTTGTGACTCTTTTCTTGATGAAAAGGTAGTCAGTGGAGTGTCTTATGATTTCCTTGAAACAAAGACTGGTATAGAAACAGCTGTTAACGGTGCGTATACGACTATGCGCTGGTACGTTGGCGGTGAGCGTTATTACTGTCTGAACGAATACGGGGTTGATTACGTTTGGGAAGGTGCTGACGGAGGAAACAAGGATGCCTTCAATAAGTATAGTGTACAGATGAACTCTAGTTTTGGTATGTTATATGATTTTTGGGAAAACAATTATAAAGGAATCAATCGTATTAATACAGCGTTGATGTATCTACCCAAGGTAAAAGATATGACTGACGAAGAGAAAAAAGGTCGTGAAGGAGAACTAAGATTTATGCGTGCATACTTCTATTTTGACCTTGTTCAGCAGTTTGGTCGGATTCCTTTAGTGTTAGAAGGGAATGTGTCTGAGATTGTGACTGATTTTAAACGTGCGTCTATTGCAGATGTTTATAATGCTATAATATCAGACCTTGAATTTGCTTATGATGCATTACCAAATGTGGCGCAGCAGAGCCAACGCGGGCGAGCTACTCAAGGAGCGGCGGGACATCTTCTTGCAAAGGTATACCTAACTCGCGGAAGTGCAGTGAAAGATCAACGCGGACAACAGCAGACTGATATGCAGAATGCTCTTAAGTATGCGAAAACAGTGATCGAATCCGGGAAATATTCGCTTGAAGCGGATTATAAAACAACAATTGATCAGCAACTGCAAAAGAATTCTACAGAGACAATTTTCGGCATTGAGTTTACTCAGGAGATCCTCTTCAATGGTGATGGAAATAAAATGCATCTCTATTGGGTTCCTACTTATGAGAATATACCAGGATTACAGCGTGACCTGGAGCAAGGTCGTGCATGGAAACGTGTTCGCCCTACGCCTTACTTCCAGACCGAGTTATTTGATAAAAAAAATGACTCTCGTTTGCAGAAAATGTTCAAATGGGTATTTTGGGCAAACAAAGAATCTTCAATTCCTGTATGGAAGGACAAGTATTATTATGTTGATGAGAATGGTAAAACGACAACTGATCTGCTATACACAACTCCCACTGATTTGGTCGGTAAAAAGAAGTTTGCTGTTGGCGATACGGCTGCCTATTTCACTTCGAAATATTATGGTGCTAAAGATAACACGAACAAAGTGATTGATGTTGAAAAAGACAAACAAATGCAAGCAGATATCGCAAAGAGTACCTATACGTTGATTCCTGTAGATAACAACACAAACCATTTCTTCCCTTGTCTGCTTAAATGGCTTGATCCCGAACGGCCTGATATGAATTACGAACAAGGTTCGCGTAATTTCATTCGTATGCGTCTGGCGGAAACCTATCTGATTGCTGCTGAAGCCGCCGGAAGAATGGGGGATATGAATACAGCAGCGAGTTATATTAATACAGTTCGTAAACGCGCAGCATATAAACAAGGCGAAGCTAAACCGCAAGAATGGATTGCTATTGATGGTGGAGATCCTGCTAAAATATCCGACTCAACAGAAGATGCAATGATGGTGACAGCTGCAAAGATTGATTCAGACTTTGTGAACTTTATGCTTGATGAGCGTTGTCGAGAATTATTCGGTGAAATGAATAGATGGGAAGATCTTGTACGTACAGAGATGCTCGTAGAACGTGTGAAGAAGTATAATCCTGATGCAGCGAAAGGTATTAAGGATTATCACAAACTACGTCCTATACCTCAAAACCATATTGACCGCCTTTCTCCAAAACCAGAATTAAGTGAGGCTCAAAATGAAGGGTACTATTAATATAGAAGTATGAATACATAGCTGTGTGAATGCTAAAAAGCCGCAGAGAAATGATTCTCTACGGCTTTTTTACTTAAGTTATTTCCTGATTGTTGCTGATTTTACAACTGTTGGGATTTTGCTTTTCTAATTATCAATTATTTTCCGGACGAAGTTTACGTACTACGGCTCCGGCACGCCACATTTCGCTTTCACGAAGAGCTTTAAGTTCTTCTTCCAGCTTTTCGCGGTAGTCCGGCTTGCTGTTTGTGTCGATTGAGCGTTGTGCTTCGTTTCCGCTGGCTACTTCGTTGTATAGTTTCGCGAATACTGGTTTAGTGGCATCGTGGAAAGGCGTCATCCAGTCCAAAGCACCGCGTTGAGCAGTTGTTGAACAGTTGGCATACATCCAGTCCATTCCGTTTTCTGCAAATAACGGCATCAGTGATTGAGTTAGCTCTTCAACTGTTTCGTTGAATGCTTCTGAAGGAGAGTGACCGTTTTCACGCAATACTTCGAATTGAGCCAAAAGAAGTCCTTGGATTGCACCCATCAGCGTACCGCGTTCTCCGGTAAGGTCTGAGAATACTTCTTTCTTAAATGTTGTTTCGAACAAGTAGCCCGATCCAACCCCAATACCTAATGCAACAACACGTTCTTTCGCGCGTCCTGTCGCATCCTGGAAGATTGCGTAGCTTGAGTTCAAACCGCGTCCCTGAAGGAACATACGACGAAGGCTTGTTCCGGATCCCTTAGGAGCAACAAGGATAACATCAACATCTGCGGGAGGAATGATATTTGTACGTTCTTTATAGGTGATTCCGAATCCGTGAGAAAAATACAATGCTTTACCCGGAGTCAGGTATTGTTTGATGCGTGGCCAAACTTCAATTTGAGCAGCGTCTGAAAGAAGATATTGGATGATGGTTGCTTTATCGCAAGCTTCTTCGATTTCGAAAAGCGTTTCTCCCGGTACCCAACCGTCTGCTACGGCTTTGTCCCAAGTCTTTCCACCTTTACGTTGACCAACAATTACGTTAAAGCCGTTGTCGCGCAGGTTAAGACTCTGGCCCGGTCCTTGTACGCCATAACCAATTATCGCGATGGTTTCGTTTTTTAATACTTCTCTTGCTTTTTCCAAAGGAAATTCTTCGCGGGTAACTACGTTCTCTTCTACACCGCCAAAATTCATTATTGCCATTTTCTTTATTCTTTAATATAATGGGTTAATAAAACTATTTTTTCTCTTATTTCCAGGTTACTGATGCTCTACAGATCGCTTTCCCGTCGTGCGTGATTGCCATGTTGTAGTGTTCAGCTTCTGTTTGTTTTGAATGGATATTCAACTCCATTCCGTAATGTCCTTCCGCTTGGTATGCGATCTCGAATCGGCTAATTTCTTTCTCTTCAAACATCTTCATGTTAAAATTATCCAGCAAGTGTTCGATATACTTGATGCTGTTCAAATGTTTATTGATGTCGAGATCGCTGTATTTCACGGTAAAAGAAGTGTCGGGCGTATTGCTTTCTACTGCATGTATCTTACCGGGTTTTTCTATCGGACAGGTTCGTTCGCTGATGTATGAACTCAATCCTTCAACATCAAGAATGGTTGGCCTGCGTGTTTCGAGATCAATAGCTGCCCAGATAGAACGGGCGAACCCAAACGGTTTGCCGTCTTTGTTCTGCAGTTCAAAGCAACGCTCCGTAAACAACCGTCCTACATCACCCACCCAAGTAAGCAATGTTATTTCTTCTGACATTTTGGGATATTCATACATCTCAACAGCCATGCGGGAAAGTACCCAGGCGGTATGCTTTTTAGTCATATCGGTATAGCCGAAGCCCCGTTCGCCGGCGTGTGAAGATGCCGCATGTAGTAAATAATTGCCGATCATAGGAAGAGGAACCCTTCCTTTGAAGTCTAAAAGATACGATTCGGTAATAAAATGAAATACGCCTTCTTTTACCATGATTTATATATTTCAGGAATGCTTCTTTTCGAGCTTGCTTTCCATTTGGGCAAGCATATCGCTCAAGCGTTCTACTTTACTTTTTGTAATTGCCACGCGTCCTGAACGGATAAATTGCAATACACCGATCGTACTACTCAATTCTTTGAAGAGCCCTTGCGTTTCTTCATAATGACCGCTCTTTTCAAGCACAACACAGGTTTCGTTCATCTCGAGAATACGCGCGTTGTACTTGCGGATCAACTCTTCGACTGTTCCCATCTTCAGGAATGACTCAGTGCTTAGTTTGTAAAGTGCGATTTCCTGAAAAACAAGGTCTTCATCCGTATTGTAATACGCTTTCAGAATATCTACTCGTTTGTCTATTTGCTTAACCACTTTATCCATGATCTCTTCCGTGGAGAAAGTTGTGATCGTAAACTTATGGATGCCCTCAATTGCAGAAGGCGAAACCGATAGTGTTTCAATATTTAACTGACGACGAGTAAAGATAATCGCTATCTGATTTAATAAACCTACCGTGTTTTCGGAAAAGATGATCACTGTATATAATTTTCTTGTAAACATATTCTTTCCTCCTTAGTTATCGCCCATTATTATATTCGTAACAGTTGATCCGGCTGGTATCATAGGATACACCATACCGCATTTTTCAATGGTTGCCACTAACAGATATGCACCGTCATGGTTTAGCATTTCCTGAATAGCACCATCCAGTTCTTCGCGTTTTTCTACCACACGTCCCTCTATATTATAGGCTTTCGCAATGGCCACAAAGTCCGGATTCAGCATATTTGTTTCCGAATAACGTTCGTCGAAAAACAATTCCTGCCATTGGCGTACCATCCCGAGGAAGTTGTTGTTTAGAACAATGATCTTCACATTTGTATTTTCCTGCATGATGGTGCCCAGTTCCTGAATTGTCATCTGAAATCCACCGTCACCAAGGAAACAACACACAGTACGATCGGTAGCACCAATTTTTGCTCCGATAGCCGCAGGAAGTCCGAAGCCCATCGTGCCTAATCCTCCGGAAGTTACTACGCTACGTGTACGTTTATATTTAAAATAGCGAACACCCATCATTTGGTTCTGACCTACATCAGTAACCAGAATACCATCGTGTCCGGTCGCTTCTGATACTTTATTGATCACTTCGCCCATCTTCAAGGGACCTGTTTCAGGAAATAATTCTTTTTGAATAACTTTCTGATCTTCTTCCTGTTCGTCCGGTTGAAAGGTTGCAATCCATTCTGTATGTTTAGCCGGATTTAGGAGTTTGGTTACCGCGGCTAAAGTATCTTTCGCATCTCCCAGTACAGGAACGGTAGGCAATACATTCTTACCGATCTCTGCCTGATCAATATCAAAGTGAATGATTTTCGCTTGTTTAGCGTATGTTTTCAAATCTCCGGTAACACGGTCGTCGAAACGCATGCCTATACCAATCAGCAAATCACATTCGTTTGTTTTACGGTTAGGACCTACATTACCGTGCATACCCAGCATACCTTTATTTAATGGATGATCGGTCGGCACTGCAGAAAGTCCGAGTATGGTTGAACCAAAAGGAATATCCGCTTTTTCAAGGAAGTTGATTAATTCTTTTTCGGCATTTCCTAAAATTACACCTTGACCAACTAAAGCCAACGGTTTTTTTGCCTGATTAATTAACTCTGCTGCTGCGGATATATGGTCTGTATTTACATCCGGACGTGGTTGATAGCTTCGAATATAATCTATTTTTTTATACTCATATTCTACCTTATTTATCTGAGCATCTTTGGCAATATCAATAACCACAGGTCCCGGACGACCGGAAGAAGCTATATAAAAAGCACGCGAGATAGCCCAGGCTACATCTTCGGCACGTCGTACCTGATACGCCCATTTTGTAATGGGTAATGTAATTCCGATAACATCTATTTCCTGAAAGGCATCAGAACCTAACAAAGGCGATGCCACTTGTCCGGAAATCACAACAAGCGGAGTGCTATCCATCAATGCATCCGCAATTCCGGTTATAGCATTTGTAGCCGCAGGACCCGAAGTTACCAATGCAACGCCTGGTTTTCCGGATACACGTGCGTATCCCTGAGCAGCATGTGTAGCACCTTGTTCGTGTCTTACAAGCACGTGACGAATCTTATCTCTATAGCTGTATAAACAATCGTAAACGGGCATAATCGCCCCACCGGGGTAACCAAATATTGTATCTACACCTTCAGCAACCAAAGTCTTCAGTAAAGCTTCCGAACCGGTTATCATCTGTTTCTCCATATCACAAAACTTTAATTTTAATCAAAAATACGTACCGCCCCTTTATCTGCGGATGATACCATCTTAGCATACGCTTGTAAGGCCTTGGACACTTTACGTTCACGCACCGGAGGGGTAAAAGCTTTATTCCCTTTTGCCTCCTCTTCAGTACGACGTGTGGCTAATTCTGTATCACTTAGTTTTACATTAATACTACGTTCAGGAATGTTTATTTCAATAATATCTCCTGTTCTGACCAAGCCAATAGCTCCTCCGGCAGCTGCCTCCGGTGAAATGTGCCCGATTGAAAGACCGGAAGTTCCTCCGGAGAAACGTCCGTCTGTAATCAGCGCGCACTCTTTACCCAAATGGCGGGATTTGATATACGATGTGGGGTAGAGCATTTCCTGCATACCCGGTCCGCCCTTCGGACCTTCATAGGTAATAACTACCACATCACCGGCTTTAACGTCACCACGTAATATTCCATAGCAAGCCGCGTCTTGTGAATCGAACACCACCGCGCGACCGGTAAATTTTAATATCTTTTCATCTACACCGGCGGTTTTAACAACACAACCATCCAATGCGATGTTTCCTTTCAAAATAGCTAATCCGCCATCTTTTGTGTAAGCATGATCAACACTGCGGATACAACCGTTTGCACGATCATCATCCAATGTGTCATAATAAGCATTCTGAGATCCCATTACAATATTGAATTTATTGCCGGGTGCGGATTTATATAAGTTTAGTGCCTCTTCGCATACCTGCTCACTTGTGATGCCGTATTTGGCAATCACTTCAGCCAGCGTATAACCATCGGCTCTCTTTACCGAAGTGTCGACTAAACCGCCTTTGGCTAATTCTCCCATGATGGAGAGAATACCTCCGGCGCGGTTTACATCTTGAATGTAATATTTATCAGTATTCGGAGCCACTTTACATAAACAAGGCGTATTACGTGAAAGTTTATCCATATCATCCATCGTGAAGTCAACTTCTGCTTCGTGGGCTATCGCTAAAAGGTGAAGAACCGTATTGGTTGAGCCGCCCATAGCAATATCCAGCGCCATTGCGTTCATAAACGCGGTCTTTGTGGCGATTGATCGAGGCAACACACTGTCGTCTCCTTCACTATAGTATTTATAAGCATTCTTAACAATTATAGCGGCAGCATCTTTGAATAAGCGAAAACGGTTTTCGTGAGTTGCAAGTACAGTTCCGTTTCCCGGAAGCGCGAGCCCTATTGCTTCATTCAGACAGTTCATGGAATTTGCCGTAAACATGCCGGAGCAAGAGCCGCATGTAGGACATGCCGAGCGTTCAATTTTATTCACCTCTTCATCAGACACATTGTCATCAGCCGCTTTTACCATGGCGTCAATCAAGTCAAGGTGCTTTCCGTTTTCTGCGTTTCCGGCTTCCATCGGACCTCCGGATACAAAAATCGCCGGAATATTTAATCTCATGGCTGCCATGAGCATTCCCGGCGTTATCTTATCGCAATTGCTTATACATATCATCGCATCCGCCTTATGAGCGTTTACCATATATTCTACACTGTCCGCTATGATATCTCTCGAAGGCAGTGAATACAACATGCCATCATGTCCCATTGCAATTCCATCGTCAATCGCAATTGTATTGAATTCAGCCGCGAAGCAACCCAACTTTTCGATTTCCTCCTTAACCATTTGTCCGATATTATGCAGATGTACATGTCCCGGAACAAATTGAGTAAACGAATTTACAATCGCGATAATTGGTTTTCCCAAGTGCTCTTCCTTCATGCCGTTGGCACGCCAGAGTGCACGTGCTCCCGCCATGCGGCGACCTTGTGTGCTGAACGAACTCCTCAACGAATCTTTCATTATATCAATTTCTACCTATTAGTTTATGTTTAAGCTCTCACTAAGTAACAATAAAAAAGCCCTTCTCTAATTTGAGAAAGGCTTTAAGTATATCTTAATTACGCATACAACATCTTACACACCTTTCTCGCTTACCTACTAATGACTAGAAGGACCACCACGAGAATAATGTTATGTAAAATACTGTTTGTCATTAATTTCAATTTTTAATCACTTGTTTGATGATGCAAATGTAGAATAATAATTTATTTCGCCAAAATAATTTAAAAGAAAAACACTATTGCCTCTTTCATTTATCAATATTTAATCGTTAATAGCTTACATTTTCGAATGCTTGATTGCCGGTTTTTATTGGGTCAACCGGAAAATCCGGTTGGCGACAATTAATTTACACCCTTTTTTAAGTTAAAAACGCCACTTTTCTTCCCGTTTTTGGCAACTCTGTATATTATTGATAATCAGGGCATTGTGTGTGTCGAAAAACATAAAGGTTATTTTTGGAAAAATAAAGGATATTTTTTGAAAAATAAAGGATATCTTTTCAAACATATAGTATTGCTAAAAACAACCTTCATTTCAGCGTTAAAATTTGAATTGTTAATTTGTTAGACGCTACATATTCGTCAACCGGATTTTCTTCTTGACCCTTTTTATTCAAAAAGAAGTAAATGCTCAGGATTATACCCTGTGCGGATGCGCCATTCGGAGGGATAAAGGTTGTTTGAACGATTTCCTAAATGCTTTACAAAACCTAATGGCAGGTTTTTATACGTGATTAGGTGATAGCCTTTTTTAGCTTCCGAATCAATTGTTATTGCTTCTTTCCGAAGGTAACGGATCGCCTCTTCCCAGGAAATCTCACTTCGGTGGAATGAATTTTGGTCTAAATCATCGCTTAACGCCAATGCCGGATGAGGTATTAAGTCTTTCCCCTTACTTTCTCCTACTTTTACACCGGCTGAAATAATTTTTAATTTCTCAGTCAGGTATAAAAAATCTTCTTTAAAGATTATGGGATAGGCTTGAACGATTCCGTTATGTATATTGAAATGAAAACCGGATGAGTTTTTCAGCCAGTTTTGAATGGCTGAAGGGATTGATTCTTTTTTCCTATCCTTTGAACTTTTGGTTTTGAAGATAACAGGGCCGGAATCGTCTTCGGTTTTGCGAAGCACGGCAAGAAAAAATCCTTCTCCTCTCGTTTTATGTGGCAGAAAACGGGATACAGGGATATTTCCTTTTAAAGCACCACATACTTTCCATTCGTCGGGTAGGGGAAGTGGTTGTATTTCCGCACCTAAGTTTTCGGCTATGTATTGTATGTTTTCTTCATTTTCTGCTGTATTATAGGTACAGGTACTGTATATTAATAGACCTCCGGGTTTCAACGCATTCCAAATATCGTGTATAATACGCTTTTGACGAGAAGCACATAGTTCTACGTTTGCCATGCTCCATTCCTGGCGACTGTATTCATCTTTTCGAAACATACCTTCTCCGGAGCAGGGTACATCGGCAACTATCAGATCGAAATAATGAGTAAGCTGACCAATCTTTTGCGGATCATCATTGCTGACGATTACATTTGATCGTCCCCATTTGGTTATATTTTCGGCCAACACAAGAGAGCGGTTGCGGATTACTTCATTACTGACTAACAAACTGCCTTCGGGGAGCAAGTCTAACAAGTGAGTCGACTTACCGCCGGGAGCAGCACAAAGATCAAGGCACTTTACCGGTTGTGAAATATAGGTTTTTATCGCTTGCTCCAAGAACATGGAAGAAGCCTCCTGTACGTAGTACCCTCCGGCATGAAACAACGGATCGAAGGTGAATGTCAGTCGGTTGGGAAGATAATAGCCCGCATTGCACCACGGAATTGTTTCGCCGGATGAAGGAGGAGCAAGTCCTTTACGGTTGTTTAATCGAATGCTAACAGGCGTTTCCGCATCAAGCGATTTTTCAAATTGCTCGTATGCGTCGCCCAAAAGAGTGCGTGTGCGGAGTACAAAATCAGCAGGAAGTTCCATATTTTTCAACTTGTTTGCCGTAAAAATACTATTTTTGCCTAAAACAGACAGTATGCAAGCATCTCTTTTCCTTATTCCTGTAACTTTAGGAGAAACAGAACACAGCCGGGTATTGCCGGAATACAACCGTGAAGTAATAGTAGGAATCAAACACTTTGTGGTTGAAAATATTCGTACGGCTCGTCGTTTCTTGAAGAAAACAGAACCTTCTATCGTTATTGATGACCTTACGTTTTACGAGTTGAACAAGCATACATCACCGGATGATGTAGCCGGTTATCTGGCGCCACTCTCAAAGGGAGAATCCATAGGCGTTATTTCAGAAGCCGGTTGTCCTGCTGTTGCCGATCCGGGAGCTGATGTGGTTGCCATTGCACAACAAAAAGGTTATCCGGTAGTTCCGCTTGTAGGTCCTTCCTCCCTGTTGATGGCAATTATGGCTTCGGGCTTTAACGGACAAAGTTTTGCTTTTCATGGCTACCTGCCTATAGAAGGAAATGAACGTACAGCCCTGCTTAAAAAATTAGAAGGGCGTATTTACTCGGAAAACCAGACGCAACTTTTTATAGAAACACCTTACCGGAATAATAAACTGGCGGAAGAACTCCTGCGTACCTGTCGTCCTTTAACTAAACTCTGTATTGCTTCCGACATAACGTGTGAGGGCGAATACATCAAAACGAAAAGCATAAAGGCCTGGAAAGGTAAACTACCCGATCTGAATAAAAAACCAACGATTTTTTTAATCTATAAATAGTAACAGCTTATGATTAGTTATCAGGCGCACGAAACCGCGGTAATAGATGATGGGTGCATTATCGGATCAGGCACGCGGATCTGGCATTTTTCGCATATTATGGAAGGTGCCGTTGTGGGTAGAAATTGTAATATCGGACAAAATGTTGTCATCTCGCCCGGCGTAATTCTCGGACAAAATGTGAAGGTGCAGAATAACGTATCTATTTATACAGGAGTTACCTGCGAAGACGATGTGTTTCTCGGGCCAAGCTGTGTTTTTACAAATATTTTAAACCCCCGGAGTGCAGTTCCGCGTAAGGAAAAATACGAGAAAACCATTGTTAAGAAAGGGGCATCTATCGGAGCCAATGCCACAATAATTTGCGGACTTACCATCGGTGAGTATGCGCTTATTGGGGCAGGAGCAGTGGTAACAAAAAACGTTCCTCCTTATGCTTTGGTGATAGGCAACCCCGGCAAACAAGATGGTTGGGTAAGCAAGTACGGTCATCGTTTGCATTTTGATGCCCGTGGAATAGCCCTTTGCCCCGAAACCAATGAGTGTTACATATTAAAAGGAAACGCTATAGAGATGCACGATCGTACGTCTTTATAGCGTTTTATTAATAATAAAGATGATTGGTTGGCTTAATCAATTGATTTAACAGGCCTTCAGACTCATATCCAAACTCTTTACGGAGTGAGTTAAAGCACCTACGGAAATAAAATCAACGCCACATTCGGCATACGCTCTTAGCGTATCGAAGGTGATACCTCCGGATGATTCGGTTTCAAAACGTCCGCCGATTCTGCGCACAGCTTCTTTGGTGTCTTCAATGTTGAAGTTGTCCAGCATGATGCGGTCAATTCCTCCTACCTGCATAGCCTGTTCCAGTTCATTGAAGTTACGCACTTCAATTTCGATCTTCAGCTTCTTTCCTTTTTCTTTGAGGTAGCTTTGTGCCCGGGTTATCGCGTTCTCTATACCTCCGGCAAAGTCCACATGATTGTCTTTCAGCAGGATCATGTCAAACAAACCGATACGATGATTCACTCCACCACCTATCTTAACCGCTTCTTTTTCCAACATGCGCATACCCGGCGTTGTTTTACGGGTATCTAAAACGCGAGTATTTGTGCCTTCCAACGCTTTCACGTAGCGTCTTGTGGTCGTTGCGATACCACTCATGCGTTGCATTACGTTTAACATCAATCGTTCTGTTTGCAACAGAGATTGTACTTTGCCTTCTACGGTAAGAGCAATATCACCCTTCTTTACTTCTGCTCCATCATGAATAAATACAGTTACCTTTAGTCCGGGATCAAAGTAATGGAAAATACGCTTCGCCATATCCACTCCGGCTAATACACCATCTTCTTTAATAATTAACTGGCTTTTACCCATGGCAGTTGCCGGGATGCTGCACAAAGTTGTATGATCGCCATCGCCAATGTCTTCGGCAAAAGCAAGCTTAATCAAATCTTCAATTAAATGATCCATTTATCTCTTTCTGTTATTTTATTCGATTCTGATTGATTGAATAATCGCTTTGTTTCCTTCGCTTCTGTAAGTAATGTTAACGCGAAAAGCTTTACTTGCGGTAGGTAATTTACCTACAAAGAATCCATTTTCTTTTTTGTCAGCGTGATGAACAACCGAAAAGTCGGTCGGTTTGTTGGCATTGAAAAAGTTATTTAATGCCGACACTGCTTCGGCTCCATTACATTTTTTGGTTGCACCCGGAATGGCAAGATCTACTTCTGCGTCCATCAGGGCTGCAATAGATGAAGCGTTACCTCCCTTAAAAGCGTTTGATATATTGGTTATGTCAGCGGCATTAAGGCTCAAAACAGAGAGTATGAATGCAAACGTAAATAATAATCGTTTCATAATTTTCCTCCTTTATTTTGTTAGTATCTGGCACAAAGGTATGTATTTTTCCTATAATTTAGCGGTTTATAATCTGTAAATCGACGTAAATGAAGATTGTGCTATGTGTTATCGGTAAAACGGATGCCGGTTATTTCGCGGATGCGACCAATGAATATAAAGGTCGTTTGAATCATTATATCCCGTTCGAAATGTCTGTTATACCGGATATTAAGAATGTAAAAAACCTGTCAAAGGAACAGCAGAAAGAAAAAGAAGGCGAGCAAATATTGAAGTTTCTACAGCCGGGAGATTATCTTGTTCTTTTGGATGAGAAAGGAAAGGAATTTACTTCCATGCAGTTTGCCGATTACATAGAGAAGAAAATGCATACAGTTCCCAAGCGACTGGTTTTTATGGTTGGCGGCCCTTATGGTTTCAGTGAATCCGTTTATGCCGCTGCCCGGGAAAAGATATCGTTAAGCAAGATGACTTTTTCTCATCAAATGATCCGGCTTGTCTTTACCGAGCAGCTTTACCGTGCCATGACTATTTTGAATAATGAGCCTTATCATCATGAATAGATAGGCTGTAAAATATATAGAGACGCACTATTTCGCGCGTCTCTACATGGTATCTGAATATAGTAAAGAAAATCTTAACTACGTGTTTTCTGTATCAATAGAAAATCCAGTAACGTCATGGCTGTCATGGCCTCTACAATAGGCACAGCTCTGGGTAATACACACGGATCATGGCGTCCTTTCGCTTTTAAAACAGTCTCTTCGGATTCCATGTTAACCGTGTTTTGTTCCATTAGAATTGTCGCGACTGATTTAAACGCTACCCGGAAATAAATATCCTGCCCGTTTGAAATTCCTCCCTGAATCCCTCCGGAGTTATTTGTGCGTGTATTGATTTTTCCGTTATCATTAAAGAAACGGTCATTCCGTTCAGAACCCCTGTAACGTGCTGCTTCAAAGCCATCGCCATATTCAAATCCCTTTACAGCGTTTATGGTAAGCATCGCGTGTCCTAATGCCGCGTGAAGTTTACCAAATACGGGTTCACCTAAGCCTACAGGAACTTCCTTTGCTACGCAAGTGATAATTCCTCCGATGGTATCTCCTTTGGCTTTAACTTCAGCGATTAAATGCTCCATTTCCATTGCTTTATCCGGATCCGGACAACGAACAGCATTTGTTTCAGCTATGTTCAGGTTATATGCCGTATAGTTTTCTTCGAGCCTGATCTCACCTACTTGCGAAGTGTAAGCCTGAATTTGAATGTTATATTGTTTAAGCGCTAGCTTAGCAATAGCTCCTGCCACACATCGCGCGATTGTTTCGCGAGCCGACGAACGTCCGCCACCGCGAGGATCTCGAATGCCGTATTTGGTTTGGTAGGTATAATCAGCATGAGACGGTCTGTAAACCGTCTTCATGTTGTCGTAATCAGCTGAATGCTGATTTTTATTCCAGATAATAAATCCGATTGGTGTACCTGTTGTTTTACCTTCATAAATGCCGGAAAGAAACTGCACCTCATCGTCTTCTTTACGTGGAGTCGTTATACGGGATTGTCCCGGTTTGCGCCGATCCAGTTCGTGTTGGATAAAATTCATATCCAATTCTACACCGGCAGGGCAACCATCAATCACTCCGCCAATCCCGGCTCCATGTGATTCGCCGAACGACGTTAGCCTGAATATATTTCCGAAAGAATTCATGAATTAGTGACAACTACCGCATCCGCAACCACATCCTTCACCTTCTTCACCGCTATCGCATCCGCAGCCGCCTTCGCCACATCCGCCGTCACCGCATCCACCATCACCACAACTACATCCACCACCGGCGGTAAGAGCTGCAATTTCTTCTGCTGTCGCTTCGTGAATCTCAATTACGTTTCCGCTGAAGTGTAATGTTTCTCCGGCTAAGGGATGGTTGAAGTCCATTACAACCACATCTTCTTTTACCTCTAAAACAGATCCGTTCATACGGCTTCCGTTTGAGTCCATCATAGGTAATGTATTTCCTTCTTTGATTGTTTCGTCATCAAATTTACCATCAACCAGGAATATGTTCTTCGGTAAATCCAAAACATGTTCTTCGTTATATTCTCCGTACGCGTCTTCCGGAGTCAATGAGAAAGAGAACGTATCTCCTACAGCAAGACCCATTAATGCCTTTTCAAATGCCGGAAGCATAGTGCCTGTTCCGTAAATAAACTTCAATGGAGCTTCGACAGTTGCTTTTTCCATTAATTCGCGTTCTTCTCCTTCGCCTACGTTCAGGTCGTATGTCACAGCAACGGACTTGTTTGTTGAAATTTTCATTTTCTAATTTTATGTTGTTTTGATAATGATATGCGGACAAAGTTACAATATTATTTCTTTGTAACAGCCTTTCTTAATGCTTCTAAAGCCTGTTCAATAATCAGTCTTGAACAGCCTACATTCATTCGCATAAATCCTTCACCTCCGGAGCCGAACATTTTTCCGTCGTTCAAAGCTAATCCGGCTTTGTCCTTAAATAAGTAAACAAGTTCAGCCTGACTAAGGTTTAGTTCCCGGCAATCCAACCACACAAGAAAAGAGGCCTGAGGCGGGTATGCCTTGATTTTAGGGATGTACGCCTTGAGGTAATTATCTACCGTTCTTACATTTTCTATTACATAACTCCGCATCTGTTGTAACCACTCGGCGCCATAGGTGTAGGCTGCTTTTGTAGCGGTATAAGCAAATATCGTTCCGTCGGCAAGTTCTCCTGCTTCAAGAAAACGGTAGAATTCGGAGCGTAATTTATCATCCGGCACAATGGCATACGAAGTAACGATTCCGGCGATATTAAAGGTTTTGCTGGGTGCCATAAAGGTAATGCTGCACGACGCGGCTTCCGGAGAAACGGTGGCAAAAGGATAATGTCTGAACTGGGGATAAACGATTTCCGCGTGAATTTCGTCGGAAATAACCAGAATGTTATTGCGTTTACATATCGCTGCCAGTTTAATCAAGGTTTCCTTGTCCCAAACAATGCCTGCCGGATTGTGCGGGCTGCATAGAATCAATATTTTGCATTTATCGTCGATAATCGATTCCAGATGCTCAAAATCCATCGTGTATTTACCGTCAACTATTTTCAGTGGGTTATTTACCACTTCACGTTTCATTTGTTGGGGTACTAAGCGAAACGGATGGTAAACCGGTGGTTGAATTATCACTTTGTCTCCTGGATTGGTAAAACATTGAAGAACAAACCCGATCCCTTTAACAATTCCGGGTATATAAGACAACCACTCTTTTTTTACCGACCAGTTGTGTTTGTATTGAAGCCAATCAATTATGCTGTTGTAATAATCCGGAGAAGCGTACGTGTATCCGAAAATTTCATGATCACAACGTTTGCGGATGGCGTTAACGATAAAGTCCGGTGTGCGGAAGTCCATATCTGCTACCCACAGGGTAGTCAAGTCTTTTGTTCCAAAACGCTCTTCCAGAAGGTCTACTTTTATGCAGTCTGTTCCTTTCCGGTCGATCACTTGGTCGAAGTTGTATTGTCTCATTTCTATCGTAATTTTGATATACTCGTTTTAAGACCTCAAAGATAACGTCAATATGTGAATACAGACTGCCTTATAATGTGAAAACATGTTTACTGAGAAATCCGAATACCTTAGTTTCCTAATTTTAAGTCATCAGTCAGAATATCAACAAAAGTATTGACTGTTTTCTCATCCTGATTAGTTGTTTTTCCGATTAGTTTCAGTCCTGCTTTTTCCATCCAGGGAGCATAAATAAGCGATTTTTCATAGTCGATAACCCGATGAATCACCGGACTGTTTTCAATCACTACATAAGCGTTTGTTTGTGACGGATAGCGACCTTTTAATTTGATAGCCCGGTTTATCTTTTTCTGTTTCGTATTTCCGTTTATGATTACCGGAGGCAACATAACAGAATCGGTGTCGTTGAAAAGGGTAGGATATAATACCAGACTTTCCCTGCTGTTTATATTTAATCCATGAATGCTTATATCCATTTCAAGATAGACGGAATCATTTTTGACCTCAGCGATGTTTTGCTTCACACAGACCATTCCCTCATACACCTTTTGTCCAAACAGAGCTTGTCCTCCTGAAAGGAATAATATACTTATTAAGATATGGAATAAATGTCTCATAATATCACTTTATTATATATACAATACTGATTCCTAATTTAGTGAATCCGTAATAGTTTCTTTTAAATTGATCGGCGTCAATTTTTTCTCCATCTGCGTTGATCGCGTATTTGGTGTATTTAAAGTTACTGTAACCTCCACCAATTGTAAATTCCATATTCCAGCGCGGACCTAAATACAGCTGATAACCATAAGAAATACCGGCTCCCCAGGAAGTACCATCATAACCATGTTCTTTTTTCATACCCCAAGGAAGATCGAATCCCAGAAAATCATAGTCCATATACTGACCATGGAGTCCGAAAAAATGCGAGTCGAACCGTTCAAAAAGCCAATAGCGTAGTTCGGGTTGCACCTGCCAGTGCTCTAACGATTTGTCGTCGCCTAAAGTCCAGGGATGATATCCTGCTGTAAGGTCAAGACTCAGGTGCTTACTTAAGCCTACTTCCAAACCAAGGTTGGGCGTGGCGGTAATATCATATAAAAGATTGTTTTTAATCGCTATGCTTTGTGCGAAAAGGCAACCGGATGAAAAAACAGTTAATAATAAAAGGATCATTCGTTTCATAAAAAACAGATGCTTTTGGGTTTTATCAATGATATGCAAAGATATACTTATTTGTTAATAGTTGTTGTCGTTTTGCATTTCTTATTGCTTTTCGTCGCCTTTTTCGTGAAGAATTAGAAGTACATAAAACCAACGGATCAATAATTTTAATAGAATTATCTTACATTTGCCATGTTAATTTACGGTTATACACCGGCTTTTTATAGATAACAAACCACTGAATATGATTTATCTATGGACTAATAAGTAAGATCGATAAACTGTTTATGGTAGAATGCGCCGAACATGGCGTATTTTTGCCAACAATAAAACAAACTTGAATATACGATATTTTCGATGGAGCCTGTTGGTATTTTGGATCAATACAAAAAGCTTATAGATAAAAACTTAATATTAATTACTGCTATGACAGATTGTAAAGGTGTAGAGTGTCTTGCTCATTATAAAAACACTAAAACTTCGTTTTTAAAGGAGGGATATTCTTTCGATTATGAAGCTGAAAATCATTCGTTGGCGTTTTTATTGTCGGGATCTGTTCGCATTAAAGTCGATCATGACAATACAGTTGTAATTGATAGGCCGACGATGTTTCTTTTGCCAAAAGATAAACATTATGACTGGTTAACTCTTGCTCTAACACGATTACTTTGTTTTCCGCTTATAAGCGAAAAGTTAAGTTTATCTTTACTTACACTTACCAAGAATCAAATTGATGATAAAATAGTGGGTGATTCTTTGCCTTCATTTTTAATCAACGAACAGTGTTGTACATTGATAACGTATTTTGCCGAATCTATTTCCTTTTCTCTTTTGAATGAAACATATTATGAATTGAAGCTGGCAGAACTAATGTATCTTATCAAACTGCAGTTTTCGGAAGAGGAAAGAATCCGTTTCTTTTCACCGATTATTGATGATGTCTTTCTTTTCTCCGATTTTATTATGACAAACTATAAACATGTAAACAACATAAAGGAACTTGCGGAATTATCTTATTATAGTCAATCAGGTTTTGATAAGAAATTTAAAAGAATTTTCAAAACACCTCCTTCCTTGTGGCTGAAGGAAAAGAAAAAGATAGGTATTAGCGGAGATCTGTATTACTCAAACAAATCACTGAAAGAAATAAGTTTGGAGTGTGGTTTCTGTTCTCCGACGCATTTTAGCAAATACTGCAAGTCGGTATTTGGCGCAACCCCCGGAGAGTTGAGAAAGAAGCGTGAGGAAAACGGATAAACTAAGATGGCATGAAAACAAATACAAGTGTTATTGCAAATAACAATATGATATCGTCTCTTTTAAGCGATTTAAATAAAAAAATGTTTCTTATTTGCAACCTTGAGCGTGACGATCGTCTGGATTTTTTTATTGAAGATCATCTTCTTGTATTTCTTTTAGACGGTGTTTTGCAGTTTTCTATGGATAAATCTGATGTTTTAGAATTAAAAGCACCGGCTGTGTTTTTGATTAAAAGAGGTACTTTTTATGAGCGAAAAGCTTTGGTAAATTCACGAATAGTCATTCTTCCAATTTTTAACTATGAAGATATTGGTGAGATTTCCGCATTGGAAATGTTTGAAGTTGAGCCCCGAAATACTGATTCCGTTGTGAAGACAGAGAAGGATAAAATGTATTTAAAACTTACCCCGATCATCCTTAATTTTTTTAAGATATTAATCCACACCATTGATTTTGGAATTATGGATAGCACTTATTTTGATATGAAAGTTAAAGAATTATCCTTGATTGCAAATGAAGAATACAGCAAAGAGGAACTAACTTCTTTTTTTGCATCAGTTGTAGGGACAGACCGGGTGTTTTTGGATTTCATTTATGCCAATTACAAAAACGTGAGAAATATAAAAGAATTGGCTGATCTATCGAATTACAGTCAGACCGGATTTGAGAAAAAATTTCACAAAGTCTTTGGTGAAACGCCATCCGGATGGCTCAGGGCACGAACATCTATAGATATTTATGACGAATTAATTAAGTCAACAAAGCCATTTAAAGAGATCAGCTTAGACTTTGGCTTCTCATCTCCGTCTCATTTCAACAACTTCTGTAAAAACACATTAGGAGGAACGCCGGGAGAACTAAGAAAACAAATCATTATTCCCGGAAAATTTAAACAGCTCTAAGCTTATAGGTTAGCCTGGCTGCTTTCCTGAAATGACTTTATATATTGATAGAGATCAATATTCGAGTTGAGTTTCAGTTTTTTCCTAAGGCGGCTTTTCCTGATTTGTATCGAACGATGTTCTACGAAACTGTATTGGGCAATCTCCTTAGATGAAAAATCCATAAACAACATGGCACAGAACCAAAATTCGGAACTGATTAAATCGGGGTGTGATTGATAAATACTCTTGGTAAATGTAGGATACGTTTTCATAAAGAGTGTGATAAACGTATTGTCGTTCGCTTTAGCCAGATCAATCAGTTCTTTCATGTTGTTGTTTAATCTACCTCGCAGAACTTCAACTTTTTTCTCGTATTTCTCTAATTTTTGTTTCTGGTTTGATCTCCACTTCAACCATATAATCGCAACAATAACCAACAGGCCGGTCAGGAGGTATGCTAATTTTTTAATTTTACCGGTAAACGTATCGTTTAGTCTTTTTCCTTCCTCAGATACTAATAAGTTTAACGCGTTTTCAGTTGCTTCCCTTCTTGCGTTAAGTACATCGTTTTCTGTTCTTATCGCATTGTTGCTATAGAAGTTAGCACTATCCATTTCACCGTTTTTCTCATAAGCTTTTGCCATTTGCTGGTATAACTCCTGAAATTCGTTTTTCATTTGCGTCTTGTTTAGATTGTCTAAAGCAAGATAGTAGTATGTTAACGCAGAATCCGGATTATTTCGCTTCATTTCCATATCTCCCCAGTGTTTGTGGATCCATGAAGTGTAATTCATCTTATTGGCTTTCGTAATGAGTATTGCTTTATTAAAGAAATAGCTTGCCGAGTCGTATTTCTCTGTTATTGTAAAGTAATCGCCGTACATGGTGTACAGGTTGATCTTGTTGTGGTTGTGGTACGGGAAATTATAGTTGTTAAGAAGGTCGTTGTTTTGTTTTATGCAATAGTACATAGAATCATATTCCTCGATGTTCTTGTAGCAAACAGTCAAGTTTTCATAGGCAAGACTTGTTAGTCGTGCCTTTCTGCTTACATCTTCTATCCGATTAACATATAGAAGCCCTTTCTTAAATTCGTTGATTGCAGCAGAGGGGAGTCCGAGATAGGTGAATACCTGTCCTCTGATCCGGCATAATTCGGAATGTATATCGAAACTCTTTTTCGTGTAAGGTTCTTTTTCGCATAACTGCAGGTAGTGTAATGACTTTTCATACTCTCCCAGATAAGTCAAAGCCCTGGCTAAGTAGAAATAGGATTTTGATATTCCCGCGGAATAGTTCAGACTTTTACTGATATTGAGGGCTTCGCTTGCTGTTTTGATATTGCCCTCAATATCTACTTTTACATATTGATCAAATGATACATCAAGCAGACTATCTGCCGTGTTTTTATTCACCTTAGCAACCTCCTTTGCAAATAGAAAGTGAGGTATGGTTAGCAAGAATAAGGTTAATAGGCTGGTTCTTAAAATCAAATGTTTCATTCAGATAATTCTAATACATGTTATAAAAAGTGAGATGTTATATGACAAATATATTAAAAAAAGGTATGTAATGTATATGATTGTATGGATTTATGCAATTTTATTTTTTAAAATTTCTGTATTTTTGTAGGTGGAATTTTAACACTTGATTTCAATAAGTATATTGAAATAAAATGAGGCAAAAGAATAGAATAGGTCTGATTTAAACGTAACGTTTTTTGTGCGTATCAACCATTTTATCGATTTAAACACATTAATATTGCTCTGATAGAATTGATTAAATTAACTGTATATGAAGATGATCTCTTTCTTCGTTCTTCTTTTTTTATGTATTGGTGGTTGTTTGGGTGCTCAAAATGCGGAAAGCGTACAAGCGCTAACTTATCCTACTGTCGCGGTAAAATCCAATTTACTGTATGACGCAACGGCTACAATAAATTTAGGTGCTGAGTTCGGATTCGGAAAGAAAACAACACTCGAGGTTCCTTTTAATCTGAATCCCTGGACCTTCTCTGATAATAAAAAAATTAAACATTGGCTGGTACAACCCGAACTGCGTTTTTGGTCATGCGAAGTGTTTAATGGCTTCTTCTGGGGAATTCACGCGCATGGCGGACAGTTCAATGTTGGTGGAGTTAAACTACCGTTCGGAGCCTTTCCAACACTTGACGACCACCGCTATCAAGGTTATTTTTATGGTGCGGGTTTGGGTATAGGTTACCAATGGATTTTAGGGAAACGCTGGAATTTGGAATTAGGAATAGGCGCAGGCTATACCCGCTTTGAGTACGACAAATACAACTGTAATCGTTGTGGTGAGAAACTGAAAGAAGGCGGTCGCAATTATATTGGTCCGGACCGGATTGCTTTGTCATTAATCTATATAATCCGATAAAAGATGAAATTCATTTATACATTATTAATAGCCTTTACAACATGCACTCTCTATGCACAAAGTAAGGGTGTTATTCCGGCTGTCGAGTATAATCAGGTTGCTTACACATTAGATGATCATATTTTTCGTGCCGAATATAATTTAGCTATTCAGCGTTTGAACTTAGGAAGCAATGACATGCTGCTCATCACACCTCGTCTGGAGGCTGTGGATGGCAGTGCTGCACATAATTTTTCTTCCGTTCTGATCAGTGGGTCAAAGCGACATAAAATATTGAAACGTTCTGAGTCTTTGTCCGGAAAGTCTATAGACATACCTGTTTTTGTGCGTAAAAAAAATACGTCTGCAGTTATTCCTCTTCAATTTTCCGCTCCGGCACAACCTTGGATGCGGGAAGCGAAGTTAGTTTTTGTTGAAGAGTTAACCGGCTGCGCGGATTGTGGTCTGTTAACAAACATCCGGGAGTTCGTGTTGCCTGTACAGACTCCGTATATCCCGGAATATACATTAACTTATTTGGCTCCAGAGGCCGAAGAGGTAAAAGCACGCTCGAAAGGCTATGCGGCCAAGTTTAGTTATCAGGTCGGAAAGTATGACATATTGCCGAACTTTGCTAATAATGCGCAGGTAGTTCGTGAGTTAACTGAATTGATTGATGAGGTAAAAGCCGATAAAAACTTGACTATAACCGGAGCAGAAGTTACAGGATATGCTTCGCCTGATGGGGCTTCCGCCTCGAACAATCGTTTGTCTGAGAGCCGTGCTAAAGCATTTGCTAATTTCCTGACTACTCGATATGCTATCTCTGCGAATCAACTGACAGTAAGCTGGAAAGGTGAAGACTGGGAAGGTTTGAAGAGTGCTATTGTTGCTACAAGCTGGTCTGAAAAAGAAGCTGTGTTGAATACTATTGCTTCTGTACAGGATGAAGATGCACGTGAGGCGGCTTTAAAGAGACTGAACAATGGTACTACTTACAAAACCTTGTTGGCCGATTATTTTCCGCAACTTCGTCGTAATGAGTTGAATCTTAATTTCGTAGTAAAATCTTTTGATATAGAAGAAGCTAAAGCGATTATTCGCACCAATCCTCAATATTTAAGTTTGAACGAAATGTATTTGGTAGCGAACAGCTATCCGAAAGAAAGTGCGGAGTTTAAGGAAGTATTTGATATTGCTTCCCGTCTTTACCCGCAAGATGAAGTGGCTCAATTAAATGCCGCTACAGCTGATATCGAGGCCGGTTCTTTGGATCGCGCGATTTCGATATTGGAAAAACAAAATACACCGGAGGCATGGAACAACTTAGCTGTTGCCTATGCTAAGAAAGAAAACAAAGAAAAAGCGACAGAATTATTTGAAAAGGCGATTAATACCGGTCATAATGCCGCGAAACAAAATCTGGAAGAACTCAATAAGACACGATAAAACAAGAAGAATTAGAATAGAACTATTTGAATTATTAATTATTTAGATTATGAAGATTAGAACTTTATTATTAGCAATGGTAGTGGGAATACCATTCTTTTCATGTACTGATAGTGAGGATATTCCTCAACAGGCAAGCGGGTAATACCTATTTGAGATTGGCTGTGCAGCTGCCTGCTTCAGCAGGAACAAAAGCTTCTTCCGGTAATTCTTTGCCTAATGACTACAACGATGCAGGGGTTTATGAAGGCAATGATTCGATTAAAACTTTAGATGTTTATATTATTAATAATGGAACACTATTAACGCCGGCAAGGTATTCGGGTGAAACATTAAAGAGAGTAGGCAATTTAGTTTATCCTGCTTCGGCTATTGAGGCAACAGAAGGAACGGCTACAGCTTATGTTGTTTTAAACGCAAAGGAAGAACTTGGAACAACAATTCCTGCTGATGAGGAACTGATTGAAATCGAAAACCTGAACTATACAGCAACAGTAGATAATGGTAAGGTGCTCGATTTTATTACGATGACCGGTCGTTCTAAAAGCCCAACAGCCATTCATGCGAATATTGCTAAAGATGAAGTTGAGGCAGAAGGTTCGGTTGTCAATCAGATAAAGGTTGCTGTTGATCGTTTGGTGTCTCGTGTTATTGTAACTAAAAGTAGCACTTTAACAACCTCAGCGGCGTTAAAAGGTGCTTTTTCTGAGATTTCTTATGCAATAGCGCAGGGAACAAAAAAAGTTTATCTACATAAACAACCGGAATACGAAGGGTTTGCTTATGGATTCCTTCCTACAACTTCCACTTATATTAGTGACGCTGCTACCTATTATGTATATGATGATTTATTTGCAGCGACAAAAACTGAAGTGGTTGTTAAACCTGCTGACTTTAAAACTCTTGCCGGTAAATTCTTGTATGAGAATACCCACGAATACGGAATAGAGGATACGTCAGCCTATAAAAAAGGGAATACCGCTTATGTTCTGATTCGTACTAAATTTACACCGGATCCTGCTGCTTTGAATGGTGGAACTCTTGCGTCAGACGGAACATTCTTTGTAGGTGGTAGCGACGGTTTGTATTATTCAAACGCCCGGGCTGCCGTTGATGCCGGAAATACGACTGTTAGAAAATATGATGGTGGCAAAGTGCTTTACTACGCTTGGCTGAATCCGGATAATGTTGCGGTGCCATATAACTCACCGGTAGTTCGTAATAATATCTATCATATAAATATTACCGGATTCAAGAAAATGGGTGTAAACTGGAATCCGCTATTTCCAGAAACTCCGGGAGTTGAAAATCCTTCTAACCCGGATCCGAAACCTAAAACAGAAATTCCTACTGACCCGGCTGATCCGACTGGTCCTAAAACTGAAATTCCTGAACCGGGAAATCCGGTTAAACCAACTGATCCATTAACAGTGGATGAAACTTGGTTGTCTGTAGATGTAACAGTATTGCCTTGGACAGTCCACTCATACGATATTGAATTAGCTTATTGATTATAAATATGAAAAGAAGGGTGTCTGCGTCGTAATGCTTTGACACCCCTCTTTTTTCACTTAACCAATTGATTTTTTTAACGCGACGAATGATGAATTTAAAAAACAAGATATGGATACCTCTATTCGTATTGGGAACAATTTTATTGGGGTGTGATACCTTGATCTATGATGAATTAGCTGATTGCCCTCAAGGGGTATATGTGAAATTCTATTCCATGACACCCTGTGCGGAAGATACAACGTTTATTGGAAATGTTTCGTCAATTACTGTGTTTGCGTTTGATGAAGACGAAAAGTTAGTTACTACCGTAACAAAAGAACAAGTGGATCTTCGTTCGGACTACGAACTTCTATTGCCTGTAGCTGATGGTTATTTTACATTTATTGGCTGGGCCGGTGTGAACCATCATTTTGTCCGCTCATCATTTGTGGAAGGTACGACTACTAAAAAAGACGTTATGTTTAAGATTCAGTCGGAGAATAACTTTTTTGCTGATCTCACGGATACACGGGTATGGCAGGGGCAAAGTTCACCGGTTTTTTTACCAAACCCAAACGAATTTGGTGAGGTGTTTAAACAAACTGCCATTAATCTGAACGAACAGACCAATCGCGTAAAAGTGGTGGTGGAGTTCGACGAAAGTGTAACTGAACTTACACCAAAAGACTTGACCATTGCTATGGCTTCAGCCAATGGCACAATTAATATTGACGGATCTATGCCGTTAAATTCCCAACAGTTGTTTTATCCGGTTCAACATACAACCTATGCCGACAGGAGTGTAGCCTGGGATTTTACGTTGTTAGAGTTAGTTGCCGGTTATTCGAACAGGCTTACCATCACCTACCCTAAAACAGGAGCGAAAGTGTTTGATGGAGATCTGATAGCCGGTATTCTGTTGAACACTGTGGCCGGAGGGGTAAATATTGCTTGTCAAAATGATTTTACAGTGAAGTTTTTAGTGAAAGATTATTGTGCATCCTGTGGTCCGGAGCATCCAACAGATCCGGAAACGTATTTTTCTTGTGCGGTTTATGTGAATGACTGGTTAGTTCACTCGTATGATACTGAATTAGAACTTTAAAAGAAATACACGACGGAACGATTTTGAAATGAATTTATTCTCTATAAGCTATACCGCCTGAATTGTTACCGTTGGTCTTTATGTGGTCTATATAATACGACCATATTGAAAAAAATGAACTATAATCGTATGAAATTAGTATATACTGTTATTGTCGCTCTTCTGCTTTTTATGCCGGGTTGCAGCGAGGAGATTCCGCTTAATAGCGGCGGGAAAGGCCCTGTTGTTTATTTGGCTGTTACCCGTGCCCATGTGGCGGATACAGAGTCGATAAATAAGGATAATACCGACTTTGAAGATCGGGTACACGACTTGGCCATGTTGGTTTTTGATTCCAATACGGGCAACTTGATTGCTAATCATTTTGATGAGCATATACCAAAAGATGACATTGCGAAATCCTTTACGGTCGAACTGACTCCCGGTTTGCGAGACTTTTATTTCATAGCAAACAGACCCAAATCCGAAATTTCCGGAATCACTACCCGTGCAGTGATGAATACCTATATGTCCGGCTTGCGAAATTTAGATGACGCGTTATATACGAGTGCCACAGAGAATAAAGGTTTCCCCATGTCTCGCATCTATACCAACCAACAAGTAACAGCGGGAGGAACGATTTACCAACCTGTTCCATTCAGACCACATATAAATAATGTAAGTGAAGAGCGCGTAAAACTGATTCGCGCGGTAGCAAAATTGGAAATTGATTTGCGTGCGATAGCCACAGACGTTTCGTCTGTTCGCTACTATCACGCTAATCGTAATTTTAATTTAAAATACCCGGCGTCTACTTCGGGTGATTCTCCTTTTTATACTACTCCGGGATTTGACTATGCGACATTAACCGGCAAGCAAGGCGTGTTTTTGTTCTATATGCCGGAGTTGATTATGCCGCAGAATGTAGTATGGGATGAAGCAAAGGCGTCAACACCGATCAATTATTTTGAAATTGTATTCTTTAATAATAACTCGTGTAAAATTCCGATCATAACAAACGGGGGAAGTATAGCTAATTATCTTGATTTTGTGAAGACAGAGGAAGCTGATTTTAATATACTTCGTAACGACCACTACAAATACAGAATTTCCAGAACTTCTACGGGAATTGAAATTTTATATAGTATTCTGCCCTGGAGTCGGGTGAAAAAAGAACTGTATATGGGGTATTGGTTTAATATAGAAACGGGAGATGATGGTAGTATACGGATCATTAATACGGTTGATGATTGTTTGCCGCATAAGGTCGTGCTCAAGGCTTTGAACGGTGCTTTTTTTGATGGAGACACGTCGAAACAGGAAATAACCTTTGGTTATGAAAGCATGAACGATGTTGGTTTAGATTTAGATAAAATGAAAGAGGGTTATTTTGAAGATTATAAAATAAATAATGAGCCGGTCGCGAGTGGTGCCGAGTATATGGAGGTTTATTATAACGATCTTAAAGTGAAAACTTATTTAAAGTAATTGATGTTGATTATGAGAGGTTTAATTAGTGCGCTTTTGTTTGCTTTTTTGCTTATGTCCTGTTCTGAAGAAGAGGAAGTCGGCAAAACAGTAAATAAACCGGTCGAGATATTATTGTCTGTAAATTCCTTTACGAAGAACGGGGCAGGTATCCCAGCAACGACTGATATTGGTACCGAAGAGGAGCAGAGAATTGATAATTTATATGTTTTTCTGTTTTCTGATTCAGATACGAAGAGTTATTATATCGATGATGATTTTAGTGAAGGTGCCTGGACTGCGGAAAAGATTGTTTTAAAGCTAACCCAGAAAGAAGCAGCAACACGCAACGTATATATTGTAGCAAACTGTGCTGCTATAAAGACTAAGTTAGACGCAGTGAACACTATTGATGACCTGAATGCTGTTTTCTCAGAGTTGTCACTACCGTGGTCACCTGAACTAACAACACCTATACTGATGGTTGGAAATAAGAATTCACATAATTTTGAAACAAATAATCAGTTAAATAAGATTTCGTTGAAACGTGTGCTAGCAAAATTGCAGTTGCATGTGAATTTATCGACCGACCAACAAGACGTTAAATCGGCCTACAAATATCGTTTTGTGAATTTTGATAAGGCAACTTATGTAATAAAGCCCAATTTGAAACCAGCTGATCTGGTTTCTTCTGATTGGTACTCATTAACAGAAGTTGATGAGAAAGGAGGAAAAGTGACCTCCTTTACAATAGAAACCTATTTGAACGAAAGCGATGTAAAAGGAACAGCCATTGAGGTGAAAATACCAGGTAAAGGTTCTTCCTTACTTCCTCCTCCGGAATTTGGAGACGAATCGCACCGATTATTCCTTCCGGACCGGATTATACGTAATGATTTTTATCTGTACGATATAAGCTTTGAAGAGCAACAAACTAAGCAGTAGTGATATGAAGATGAAAAAAAATATATTCCTTACTTTCTTTTTCTTTCTCTTATGTATTGTAGGATCGTTAGAAAGAATTCAGGCTCAATCCGCCACGGATAAGTGCGATATTGAAATCGCGGCCAAAGATCAATACCAGAATTCGTTAGACTTGAAAGCCAACAAGATATACTGTATTACCGGAGATTTGGAATACAGTGATATTTCTTGGGCTGATGGGATAACATTACGTGTAGCTTCGGGTAAGAAATTGACGATAAGGAATAATATGGCTAATAATAATAGTAGTTATCATATTACTATAGAACTGTATGGGGTCTTAGAAATGGGAAACCCCGAGTTTAACCCCAATTTAACACTTAACGTACATTCCGGAGGTGAATTTACGACAACTGGTAACACCGCTTTTAAAGGTGAAAATGTAACCATAAACAACGATGGGAAGTTTGATGTCCACGTGTTGAACCTAAATGGTAATGACTCTAAAATATCAATTAATAATAATCCGAAAGCCCAATTTATAATAGAGGAGAACTTGAATGTTGGATCTTCAACAGCTCTGCATTTCCAAAATCAAGGAAAACTGGACATTAAATCTCAATTTGGATTATCTCCTAAGAGTGTGTATTCAAATTGTGGAATTATCACTACTAAAGGTTTTAATCTTCAGGGAGGAAAGATCTATAATACGGGACAAATGCTTATCGAAGAGAATCTAGACGGTTCAGGAGATGTTTATAATTATGGAGTAATAACTCTTTCGAAAATACAAGGTAGTGGAAAGAGTTTTTACAACCATGGTAAGGTTGAGGTTCTCTCTAATACCCTTGTGGATATGGATGTTTTGGGGCCAACAGTCCCTGGTGTTTATGGAGAGTTTAGTTGGAATGGAAAAGTAGGAGGAGTAAATAATATTAGGGTTTCCGGCAATCAGTTGTTCAAGAACACAAAGACAGGCGGGGGGTCAAATATACAAGAAATGCTTGATAATACTAGTGCTATTAAACCTCTTGAATCTGAACCCGAACCGAATATTCAATGGGGAGACTGTGCTGATTGTAAAGTTAATTTCACTGGTGCGGGATGTTTTAATCCCGAAACAGGAGAAAAAGAACCGGACCCGGAACCTGAACCGGATTCAGTCAATTACTGGATCGGAGGGAATGATCCGGAAGGTCAGGATTGGGATAAAGAAAGGAACTGGACGGGCAAAAAGGTGCCTGTTGAAGGAGAGAATGTGGAGTTTGCTACGGTTGAAAATAATAAGGGAAAGCCAGCAGTAAATGATCTTTATTTGGATACTGATCGTGTAATCGGTGACCTTATTAATAACTCTGATAAAGATTTGATTATTCCTACAGGAGGCAACCAGCTAAAAATAAATGGAGAAGTAAAGGATGATAATTCTGATTCCGGAACAATTATTATAAAGGCTTCGCCAACAGAACCTGCCGGTTCGTTGATCTTTCGAGATCCGGATAAAAATAAAAATGTACAGGCTACGGTTGAGTTTTATAATAAAGCGTATGATTGCGCAACCTGCGGATTTTATACCCGTAGTTGGCAGTATTTTGGCGTTCCTGTTCAGTCTTCTGTATTCCCGTATGACGATGTGGAAGGTGATGAAACAGTAAATAGATGGGATGAGCCAACCAATGGAAACAAATGGGTTTTGATTGAGCCGGCAACTCTATTAGAGGCCTTCAAAGGATATGAGATGACCAATGATCTGAAAGCACCACCTACTGGCAACTATCGTTATGAAGGAGCACTTAATGTAGGAGATGCTTCTGTGCCATTGACTTATACTGCGAGCGTGAATTATCCGGGTATGAATCTGATTGGAAACTCTTATACAGCCGCGATTCCGATTACAAGTGAAGCGATAGACTTCGCTGGTACGCAAACTGTGTATTTATTCAATACCGGTACTCGTGATCAATGGCGTAAATTAGGTGGAGTGCCTCTTGGCTCTTCTGAAATAAAAAGCGGAGGCTATACTGCAGTTCCACTACAATTGGCCGGATCAGCGGGAGTGCCCGGAGTAATACCTTCTATGCATGCTTTTATGGTTTCTGTTCCTTCAGGTAATGATCTGACGCTAAAGTATGATAAACTAGTAAAAAATGAATTAGTTGCTGATGGAGTTAGTACCCGTTCTGCCGGAGAAGTAAAAGAAAAATTACCTTATATCGTAATGGACGTTATCGGAGACGAATCGGCAGACCGTGTTTGGTTGTTTGAAAATATCCTGACAACCCGTAGCTTTGATAATGGATGGGATGGGCGGAAAATAATAGAAAAAGGATTGGTACAGATCTACGTTGACGGTGATGACAATAAATACCAGGTAGCTACAGTTCCCGAATTGGAAGGTACCGATATCGGACTTACTCCAGATAGTGAAAATGACTATACGTTACATCTTTCCGTGTTGCCGGAAGTGGAAGCGCGTGGTTTATATCTGTACGATCGTTTAAGCAAGAGAACCTATCCGATTCGTAATAACGCCGGGTACGTGATCGTAGGAGGAAAGCCCGCTGCAAGTAAACGCTTCACAATAGTTTCCGACATCGCAAAACTGGATGATACGTTAGGGATTAATTTAGTAGAGGTTGAGGTTGTGGATAACTCAATCCGTATCGTAAACTCATCAAACGAAAACTGCACGGCAGTATTGTATGATCTGACCGGGCGCGCGTTGTCACAACGTACTGTCGCAACCTCTGCAACCGAATATATCCAAAACAGCACAGGTTGGCAAACCGGAGTATACATTATTAAACTAATTGGAACCCAAAAAGTAAATGTAAGCAAACGTATCCTGATCAAATAAACAAACAGCCAGCTGAAATATCCGGTTAACAACAAACCTTTTTTAAAACTTTTTAAGTTAAAAACGGCACTTGTTTGTCTGTTTTTGAGTGGTTTTTTATGTTGTTGATAATCAGTCGGTTGTTTATGCCGAAAAACATAAAGGTTATTTTCTCAAAAATAAAGGATATTTCCGGAAAAATAAAGGATATCTTTTCAAACAAATAGTAATGCAAAATAACACCTCCATTTCAAGGTCAATTTTGAATTGTTAAAAAGCAAGAATCAATATATATGCCACCCCTTATCATGTTGAGCCTGTCGAAACATCTCATCCCAACCCCTTGTCATGCTAAGCCCATCGAAACATCTCATCCCACCACATTGTCATGCTGAGCTTGTCGAAGCATCTCACCGCGTCAGACTATTCTTAACCGAAGTTTTATGCAGAGATCTCTCCACTTCGGTCGGAATGACAGGGAAGGTTGGTCGGGTTGAAAAAGAATGTCGGTCAGTGTATGTAGGGGCGCATATTCTTCTCTTTAAAACAGGCTCTAAGTTAAAAACAGCAGGTGTATAATGATAATAGAAAACTACAAAATGATAATAAAAAACCACAAAATAATAATAAACAAAACAACAAAAAGATAATAAAAAACAACAAAATGATAATAAATTATAGCGTGGTGAATTTATCTTTGCAGCAAGAAATTATAGCTATATTAGACGTTATTACATATTAGATATTATATATTGTATAGGCCTTTTTTAGTAATCATTGACTATAAAAATTGTTGACTATTATCAGTAAAAAGAAATGATTGAAAAAATAACGTAATTATTGAAGCAAGAGTAGAACGCAATTACGATTATTTTTAAGATGAAATTGGAATTTGCTTTGTGTGTAAATGTTTGTCGGTATCGTGCAAAATCCAATTACTATAATAGGATGAATAAAACTAAAATCAGCCTTGCAAGACCAAAAAACTTAACGATAAATAAACGACATGAGACAGTTTAGAAAACTACGCACTTTCTGTTTTGCATTGGTGGGAATGACAGGACTACTTACCTCCTGCGTTTCGGACGAGATAGAGCATGAACGAGAAACCAAGGAGAACAAGAAACAGGTAAAAATCACCCTAAGTATGCCGCAAGCAGCTCAACCGGCTACTCCAACCGATCCGAAAACGTATGCTATTTCAGAAGTAGACGAAAATTCGGTTACTCAAATCGACGTACTGGCGTTTAAGGCAGATGCTGCTAAACCTTCGGGATGGGCCTTCGATTACAGGGCTGAAGGAAGTTCTATATCCGATATGGGAGGAACGAACCAGTCGAAAAAACAATTTGAGGTTACCCTGATCAAGAGCAACGACCCACAGCGTTTAGTAGTCCTTGGCAACGTGCGCAGCGAGCTTGCCGTCTTGGGACAGATCGCACAAGGGACAGATAAGGACCAGTTGCTTCAAAGACTTGTAAGCAGTAACTCCGGGAAATGGGATGCCAAGGAGGGCGGAAGCGGTACATTCACCGCCTTCCCGATGTGGGGAGAAAAGATTGCTTCGGTAACAGATGCTACTACCCAAATAGCGGGAATCAACATGCTGCGCGCCATTGCGCGGGTGGAGGTGGTGCTGGATGCTGACGTTGTCTCGGCCGCCAACTTCAAGCTGAACAAAGTATATATCTACAACAGTAAGAATAAGGGGCGTATCGTTCCCGACACAGTTAATATTACAGCTGGTGAAGCTACAGCCGCCACAATACCGACGGGGAGTATTAATAATACGGATGCGCTTGATTATACAGTTCCTGCCGAAATGGGTCAAGCCTTTCTGCGTTCTATCTACCTGTATGAAGCAAAAGCAGTAGCACCGGGAAAGGCGTCGGAGGCTACCTGTATCGTGGTGGGAGGTACCTAAGGTACAGATCTTAAGCCTACCTATTACCGCTTAGATTTCTTTAAGGCGGATAAAAAGACCTATCGGGATATCTTGCGTAACCATAAATACACTGTGAATATAAAAAGTGTGTCGGGTAGCGGCTATGCTAACCCCAACGAAGCGTTTAACGCGCACCCCTTGAATATGGAGGTGGAAGTGAAAGAGTGGAACGATGGCGATTTGGGAGATGTTTATTTTAATGAGGGTTATTACATCAAAGTTTCACCTAAAAGCGAATTTGAGTTTGACAAAGAAACTGAAACGCAAACAGTGGATATTCAGACCGATTACCCCGATGGTTGGGAGTTTCTGAAACTGACCGAACAGGCAGACAACGGCACAGACGAACAGGCTGTAACGGGTGGTTGGCTGTTTACCGATAAAACTGTAAGTGATTTATACGGAAGTGGTGAGACGACGGTAACTGTAAAGCTGACTGTTGCCGACAATACAACCGGCAAAGTACGTGTCGGCTATTTCTATGTGAAAGCCGGACGGCAGATAATTAAGATAAAGGTAACACAGGGCATAAAATCGAAAGTGTTTGTCCGCGTGGATGAAGTTAAGGGTGGCAGTACGGTAGCCGATATTAGTAGATTGGTATTTCCGAGTGGACTGTGGACGAACGATCCTGTGATTGCAAAAAGTATTATTGTGAATTGGGCACCGTATGACCAGAGTCATGCTTGTGCCTCTATACCCGGCGTAGTGAGTGATGAAGGTTTCGATTTCGGAACGGGCGGTTCGATGCCCACTTCAGCGACCTCACTCACCGATCCCAATGGGAAGGTTTCATACCTGAATATCAAACCAAACGATTTTACGACAGCAGATATTGCCGCACCGAATGAGTTTTTGGAGAAATCGACACTGTATACCTATATGGTAAATAGCGGCGATGATATGGATACGAAAACACTGTTGCTAAAACAGGTGCATTACAACGCGGTTGCCGGTCTTGACTCACACTACCTGATGGATGGCACAACATATTCGTTTCGTATACGATCGAACAGTTCCTGGAAAATAGAACTTAAAAAAACGAACGGTTCGACCGGAGATCCAAAAGGTGTTGTCGAGTTTTTTACGCCCCTAACCGGCGGTGATAACACAACAACAGGAGAGGAAGTAAGATTTCAGCTGAAAGATAAAATAGGAAGTGGAGACACTGGCACGCCACTGGCAGATGTGTTCTTTACAATCACCTGTACGGATCCGGATCGGCATTTCGATCCAATTCAGCTGCAAGTAAATGCTATATCGGGAATGAAACAGCCAAAGGCAAATTCATACATTGTAGCTCCGAATGGTATACCTATTCTGATACCTGTAGAAAGAGCGAATGAGTCGGCAATAGGAGAGCAGTTGAACGAAACCGAAGCTTATACGGCTGAATTGGTTTGGACGGATAATGCAAATAAAATTGCAGCGAATTCTACTATTAACTTAATAACCGAAGTGGGCAAAGGTAGTTCGGGTTATGTGCTGGTAATGCCGGGATCAGCCGAAGGTAACGCGGTTGTTGCAATCAAAAAACCGGGAAGTGAGATTCTTTGGTCATGGCATATTTGGGTAACAGATTATACGCCTGTGGCTATTGGTACGAATGGCTTTATGGATCGCAACTTAGGTGCTATCGGTAATATTCCGGGTCAAGTTGGCACTAAAGGATTGTTGTACCAGTGGGGGCGTAAAGACGCTTTCCCGGGATCTTCAAATACCAACCCTAATGCTGAACCAACCCTTTACAACGCATCAGGTACTACATCAATTACTAAAACGAAAGTTGCGGTAGCTAACAACCTGGCTAATGCGATTGCTAATCCGGCGACGTTCTATTATGATGGAAATAATTTAGATTGGTATTGCAGTGGTTCAGGTACTCGCAATGATGCGCTTTGGGGGCAAGGTCTAACTAAAACAGTTTATGACCCATGTCCTGCCGGCTGGCATGTGCTGAAGAACGGAGTATGGGACGGATTAACCCTCTCAAGTTTTAAATGGGAAAATAATGGACGTACCAATGACAATGTAGGAGGTTTCTACCCCGTTCCGGGATATCGTAATGCTACCAATGGTGGGTTGATTCAGGTGGGAACAAACGGATACTACTGGTCGGCCACGCCAAATGGAGCCTTCGGGTACTTCATGAACTTCAACAACAGTAGCTTGATTACAAGCAACAACAATGCCTTCGGCCGTGCGAATGGATTTTCCCTGCGTTGCGTTAAAGAATAGTAGCAAACCATAGGTAAACGTATTCGTTATATACAAATAGAGACTAATGAAGGCTACCAGCTGTGAAGTTCGTAGCCTTCAAAAAAAACGTTCCTCTTATTCAAAAAACAATCTGATAATAATGATATTATTATTGTCATCCTGAGCCTGCCGAAGCATCTCACGGCAACCCCACTGTCATGCTGAGCCTGTCGAAGCATCTCATCCCATCCCCTTGTCATGCTGAGCTTGTCGAAGCATCTCACGGCAACCCCACTGTCATGTTGAGCTTGTCGAAACATCTCATACTATCCCTTGTCATGCTGAGCCTGCCGAAGCATCTCATCCCATCTGACTATTCTTTAACGAAGCTTTATGCAGAGATCTCTCCACTTCGGTCGAGATGACAAAATAGGGACGGTCGGGTTGAAAAGAAGGAACGGTTCCTTCCCATTGTCATGTTGAGCCTGTCGAAACATCTCATCCCATCCATTGTCATGCTGAGCCTGCCGAAGCATCTCATCCCATCTGACTATTCTTTAACGAAGCTCCATGCAGAGATCTCTCCACTTCGGTCGAGATGACAGGGAGGGAGGTCAAGATGACAAAGAAGATGGTCGGAAAGACAAAGAGGGAGGTCGAGATGACAAGGAGATAATCCGGTGTTCGTAGGGGCGAAAAATCATTCGCCCTTTACCAAATAGAATTACCCCCAAAAGTACTATGTGATAGTTCAGGATAAAAAGACCCTTGCCGGTTATGATTTAAAAGAAAAAATCAATAAAAAAATCAATTTCGTATTGTTTGTTTCAAAAAAGATATATCTTTGCATTATCAAATAAAGATAATAAAGACGCGATGATAAGTGTAACAACAAATAATCTCCTTATTTCTCTAATTAATATTCTACTCTGGATACAGGTTAGGAAGTGAGATTGTTGTGCTTAATTGAGCGTATGAAAATATAAAAAAGCCTTTCTCACTTCCTTGTGAGAAGGGCTTTTTTGCATGATAAAAGAATATTAACAAATTATAGAATAGAAATATTATGTCTGACAGATTGTTTATTTTTGATACAACGCTGCGTGATGGTGAGCAGGTGCCCGGATGTCAATTGAATACAGTAGAAAAAATTCAAGTGGCAAAGGCTTTGGAAGAATTAGGTGTTGATGTGATTGAAGCAGGATTCCCTGTCTCCAGTCCGGGTGATTTTAGTAGTGTGGTTGAGATTTCAAAGGCGGTAACCTGGCCGGTGATTTGTGCGCTAACCCGTGCGGTAGAGAAAGATATTGAGGTGGCGGCAGACGCGCTTAAGTATGCAAAAAGAGGACGTATTCATACAGGTATCGGAACTTCGGATTATCATATAAAACATAAATTTAACTCCAATCAGGACGATATTCTGGAACGGGCTATTGCAGCGACAAAATACGCCAAGCAATTTGTTGAAGACGTAGAGTTTTATTGTGAAGATGCCGGACGTACCGACAATGCTTATCTGGCTCGTGTGGTTGAGGCGGTAATTAAAGCCGGAGCAACAGTTGTGAATATTCCGGATACAACCGGTTATTGCCTGCCCGATGAATACGGCGCGAAGATTAAGTACCTGATGGAACATGTAAACGGTGTGCATAACGCGATTCTTTCTACTCATTGTCATAACGACTTGGGTATGGCTACTGCAAATACAATTCAGGGAGTACTTAACGGTGCCCGTCAGGTAGAGGTAACCATGAATGGTATAGGCGAACGGGCCGGTAATACTTCTTTGGAGGAGATTGCCATGATCTTTAAAAGCCACAAGGAACGGGGCATTGAAACCAATATAAATACAAAACGTATATATAATGTGAGCCGGATGGTTTCCAGCCTGATGAATATGCCTATTCAACCGAATAAGGCGATTGTAGGGCGAAATGCTTTTGCGCACTCTTCCGGTATTCATCAGGATGGGGTATTGAAAAATCGTGAGAGTTATGAGATTATCGATCCGAAAGACGTAGGTATAGATGACAACGCGATTGTGTTGACTGCCCGTAGCGGACGTGCGGCATTGAAACATCGTCTGCAGATTTTAGGGGTAGAACTAAGTCAGGAGAAATTAGACACGGTTTACGAAGAATTCCTTAAATTGGCTGACCGAAAAAAAGATATCAATGATGATGATGTGTTAATGTTGGTTGGAAAAGACCGTACTGCTATGCACCGCATCAAGTTAGATTATTTGCAGGTAACTTCCGGAGTGGGCGTGCAGTCTGTTGCCAGTGTTTGTCTGGATATTGCCGGAGAGAAGTTTGAAGCGGCTGCTTCAGGAAACGGACCGGTAGACGCGGCTATTAAAGCTGTCAAAACAATTATTCATCGGCAAATGGTAATTCAGGAATTCCTGATTCAGGCGATCAATAAGGGTAGTGACGACGTAGGTAAAGTACACATGCAGGTGGAATATGAAGGAAATCATTATTATGGATTTTCTGCTAATACCGATATAATTGCCGCTTCGGTAGAGGCTTTTATTGACGCGATAAATAAGTTTGTGAAATAAGATTTTACGCTGTCATCCCGGATTCGGAAAGACAGAAAAAGGATAAGAAACAATATTAAATAGTGTAGACAATAGAATGAGTAAAACGTTATTTGAAAAGATATGGGAAAAGCATGTTGTTGACACGCTTCCCGATGGAACAATACAGTTGTATATCGATCGCTTGTATTGTCATGAAGTGACCAGTCCACAGGCTTTTGCCGGATTGCGTAGCAGAGGTTTGAAACCTTTCCGCCCGGACAGGATTACTTGTATGCCTGACCATAATATTCCAACATTAGGACAGGAGCGCCCGATAGAAGATCCGGTTTCAAGAAAACAGGTGGAAACGTTAGAGGAGAACGCGAAGTTGTTCGGCCTGACTTATTATGGAATGAATCACCCGAAGAACGGTATTATCCATGTGGTAGGGCCGGAAAACGGATTGACTCAACCCGGAATGACACTTGTTTGCGGAGACTCGCACACGTCTACTCACGGAGCGATGGGCGCTATTGCTTTCGGTATCGGAACGAGTGAGGTGGAAATGACATTGGCTACGCAATGTATCATGCAACGCAAACCAAAAACAATGCGTATCGTTGTTGATGGCAAACTAAAGCATGGAGTAACGGCTAAGGATATAGCACTGTATATAATCAGTGAAATGACGACAGGGGGTGCTACCGGTTATTTCGTAGAATATGCGGGAGAAGCAATACGAAACACAACGATGGAGGAGCGTCTTACAATATGTAATCTTTCAATCGAAATGGGTGCTCGTGGTGGTATGATAGCTCCGGACGAAGTTACATTCGAGTACTTGAAAGGGCGCGAATATTCTCCGAAGGGAAAAGAGTGGGATGAGGCGGTAGCTTATTGGAAAACGCTTTGTACGGATGATGACGCCGTATTCGATAAAGAAGTGCATTATCGTGCTGAAGATATTGAACCCATGGTGACTTACGGTACGAACCCGGGAATGGGAATCGGTATCAAAGAAAATATCCCTACGGTAGAAAGTGTGGATGAAGCCGGGCGTATTTCATTTAAGAAATCGTTAGAGTACATGGGATTCAATGGTGGTGACCCTATACAGGGAAAACCGATTGATTATGTGTTTTTAGGTAGTTGTACAAATGGGCGCATTGAAGATTTCCGCGCGTTTGCATCTATCGTGAAAGGACGCAAGAAAGCGGATAATGTTGTTGTTTGGCTTGTGCCCGGTAGCTGGGCCGTGGAAAAACAACTGAAAGATGAAGGTATCGATAAGATTCTGGAAGAGGCAGGATTCCAATTGCGTCAGCCGGGTTGTTCGGCTTGTTTAGCGATGAACGATGACAAAGTGCCTGCCGGAAAATACGCGGTATCAACGTCTAATCGGAACTTTGAAGGTCGTCAGGGACCGGGAGCCCGCACAATTTTAGCCGGTCCTCTTGTGGCTGCTGCCGCTGCTGTAACAGGCGTAATTACCGATCCGAGAGAGTTGATGAATTAAGTAGAATGCTGAAAATAAGCAAAAATGAAAGATAAAGTAACAGTAATAACATCCACATGTGTTCCTCTTCCTTTGGAAAATGTGGATACCGACCAGATCATTCCGGCACGATTTTTGAAAGCAACAACGAAAGAAGGTTTCGGTGATAATTTGTTTCGTGACTGGCGCTATGATAAGAACGATAAGCCAAATCCTGATTTTGTGCTGAACCAGGATACCTATAAGGGTGAAATTTTGGTGGGCGGAAAGAATTTTGGTAGTGGCAGTAGTCGTGAGCATGCAGCTTGGGCAATTGGTGGATATGGATTCCGGGTTATCGTGAGTAGCTTCTTCGCGGATATATTCAAAAACAATTCGATGAATAACGGCTTATTGCCCGTGGTTGTCTCTCCGGAGTTTTTGTCTGAAGTGTTTGATAATGTAAAGGCTGATCCTGCTGTTACACTGACAGTAGATTTGCCGAATCAAACGATCACAAATAATAAGACAAAGCGTGTTGAGCATTTTGAAATCAACGCATATAAGAAGGATTGTCTGGTAAACGGACTCGACGATATCGATTATCTACTTTCGAACAGACAAAAAATCGAAGCGTACGAAAAAGCATTGTAAAAAGCTATGGTAGAAATAATGGATACCACCCTAAGGGACGGGGAACAAACGTCTGGTGTGTCTTTTGCACCGCATGAGAAGTTCGGGATTGCCCAGATGCTTCTGTCTGAAGTGGGAGTAGACCGGATTGAGATTGCCTCGGCCAGGGTGTCCAACGGTGAGTATGACTCTGTTAAAAAGCTGGCGGATTGGGGACGACGATCAGGTTATTTAGATAAGCTGGAAGTGCTGGGTTTTGTTGACGGAGGAGCCTCGATCAAATGGATTGAGGATGCCGGCTGTCGCGTGGTGAATCTGCTCTGTAAGGGATCATACAAACACGTGACCGAACAATTACGCAAAACCCCGGAACAACATATTGAGGATATACGGGCGGTTATAGCGATTGCAGATCAGAAAAATATCGGTATCAATATCTACCTGGAGGATTGGTCGAATGGGATACAGAACTCTCCGGAGTATGTTTATCAGATCATAGACGGATTGAAGGATTTACCGATCAAACGTTTTATGCTTCCTGATACCTTAGGCGTTCTGGATCCGTGGAAAACGTTTGATTTCTGTTCGCTAATGGTAAAGAAATATCCGGATATCCGATTTGATTTTCATGCGCATAATGATTACGATCTGGCTGTGGCTAATGTTTATTCGGCAGTCCGGGCGGGTATTAAAGGCATTCATACAACGGTTAACGGTTTGGGAGAACGTGCCGGAAATGCACCCCTGAGTAGTGTGCTGGCAGTCCTCAAAGATCAATTGGGAGAGGAAACAAACCTGAAAGAATCTAAAATAAATAAGATCAGCCGCATGGTTGAAACTTATTCAGGAATACGTTTATCTCCGAATAAGCCGGTTGTTGGCGAACATGTGTTTACACAATGTGCAGGTGTTCATGCGGATGGCGATAATAAGAATAATCTTTACTGTAATGAGCTTCTGCCGGAACGTTTCGGACGCGTTCGTGAATATGCGTTAGGAAAAACATCGGGAAAAGCGAATATCCGTAAAAATTTAGAAGCGCTGGGTATAGAACTGGATGAAGAATCCATGCGTAAAGTGACAGAGCGTATCATCGAACTGGGCGACCGCAAAGAAATGGTTACCAGTGAAGACCTGCCTTACATCGTTAGTGATGTGTTGAACCATGACGGGATGGAAGATCAGAAGATTAAGATACTGAATTATTCGTTATCTTTGGCACAAGGTTTAAAGCCGGTCGCTTCTTTGAAGATAGAGATTGAAGGGGTAGCTTATGAAGAGTCTGCTTCCGGAGACGGACAGTATGATGCCTTTGTAAGAGCTCTCCGTAAAATCTATGCCGACCTGAGAAGACCTTTCCCGATGTTAACCAACTATTCGGTTTCTATTCCGCCGGGTGGGCGAACAGATGCCTTTGTGCAAACAATTATTAGTTGGAATTACGCGGGGGTGGATTTCAAAACGAGAGGACTTGATGCAGACCAGACGGAAGCTGCTATTAAGGCAACATTGAAAATGCTGAACCGGATTGAAGGATAACTAATAAATACAATAAGTATGAAAAAGAAATTGACGATTGCTTTGGTTGCGCATGATAACCGCAAAGCTGATATGGTAGAATGGGCAGTGCATAACGCGGATTTCCTTGCTGTGCATCATTTGGTATGTACCGGAACAACCGGAGGACTTATCGCGGAGGCTTTTAATGAGAAAGGTATTGACGCGGATATAACGCGCATGCATTCCGGACCAATGGGAGGTGATGCTGAAATTGCGGCTATGGTTGTTCGTAAAGAAGTTAACCTGGCAATATTCCTGATCGACGACTTGAATCCTCAACCTCATGAGGCGGATATTCAAATGTTATTACGCCAATGCCGCGTGCATAATGTGCCGATTGCCTGCAATCGCTATAGTGCCGACCTGATGCTTACCAGTAGTCTTTGGGACGATGATGACTATATACCAACCGAACCTCGTTATGTCTTTTTCAATCGTTAATAACGTAGAAAAGAACAATTACAAACTAATATAAATGAAACTTAATATAGCAGTACTACCGGGAGACGGAATCGGTCCCGAAATTGTAGAACAGGCAATGAAAGCCGTAAAGGCTATTTGTGATAAATTCGGACACGAACTGAGTTACGAATACGCACTGACCGGTGCATGTGCCATTGACGAGGTTGGTAATCCATACCCTGATGAAACGCACGAATTATGTATGAAGAGTGATGCCGTATTGTTCGGCGCGATTGGCTCTCCAAAATATGACAATAACCCATCTGCAAAAGTAAGACCTGAACAGGGTTTACTTGCCATGCGTAAAAAACTGGGCTTGTTTGCCAATATACGTCCTGTAACTACTTTTCCTTCCTTATTACATAAGTCTCCTTTGCGTTCTGATCTGGTAGATGGTGCCGACTTTATGTGTATACGCGAACTAACAGGAGGCATGTATTTCGGTCGTCCGCAAGGCAGAAGCGAAGACGGCGATACAGCGTATGATACTTGTGTTTATACCCGGGAAGAAATAGAACGTATAGTTCGTTTAGCTTATGAGTACGCCGGTAAACGCAGAAAGAAAGTAACGATCGTTGATAAAGCGAATGTTTTGGCAACTTCCCGTTTGTGGCGTCAAGTAGCTCAGGAGATAGAAAAAGAATATCCGGAGATTGAAACAGAATACATGTTTGTGGACAATGCGGCCATGCGTATAATCCAATGGCCTAAAAGCTTTGATGTGATGGTAACAGAAAATATGTTCGGAGATATTCTGACGGATGAAGCTTCTGTTATTACAGGCTCATTGGGTATGTTGCCTTCGGCGTCAGTCGGAATTCACACTTCTGTATTTGAACCAATCCATGGCTCGTATCCACAGGCTGCCGGAAAAGATATCGCTAACCCGTTAGCTACGATCTTGAGTGCTGCGCTAATGTTTGAATATGCTTTCAACCTGATGGAAGAAGGAGCTCTGATTCGTGAAGCTGTAGATGCGTCAATGGATGCGAAAGTAGTAACCGAAGATATTGCCGGAGAAGGTAAAGCTTATAAAACCTCCGAAGTAGGCGAGTGGGTAGCTTCTTATATCAGCAAAAAATAAAACAAGACATCCTGTGATAATAAAAAAAGAGACGCACAACCGTGTGTCTCTTTTTTGTTATCCTGACTTATTTCGACATCCTCAGCAATTCATCAATAATTGCCGGATCATATCCTAATTCCTGTGCTTTATGAAAATCCTTTAGGGCGGCTTCTTTTTCGTATTGAGCGAGGTTTATCTTTCCTCTTAGAACATAAAGAGAAGCCTTCGGACCGGATTCTATAATTACTTTGTTAATATCTGCTTTGGCGCGGGCATTCTTTCCCATCATAAAATACAGTTCGGCGCGTCCTTCATACATTTGCCAGTCTTTTGGCATTTCATTGATCAGGTAATTGTATATACGTTCGCTTTCATTGTAGTTTCCGCGCATTTTTTCCATGATCGCGTGCCCTAAACGTCCGTAAACGGTCTTGTCGTTTACTTCCAGAATCTTGTCAAAGTCTGATTCCGCAGCGATGAAGTCTTTCTTTTGAAGAAAGAGTATTCCTCTGTTGTATAGTGCGTTCTGCTCTTCCGGTTCAGACAATAGCAGAATGTTATAATCCGCTATGGCTTTATCCGTTTCACCCATTTCGGCGTAAAGCGATGCACGATTGGCTAATAAGGTAATGTCTTGCGGGCGGCGGCTTAATGCGGTGGAATAGGAAAAGAGGGCTTCTTCACGTTTTCCTTGTCTTCGTTGGATGGTGCCCAGATTAGACAGGAGTGCATAATTATGCGGATTGCCAGGTTCCAGTCGCATAGCGGCTCGCAGACTTTCTTCTGAGGCCACTAAGTCGTCTTTCTCAAGATAGTCGTAACTTTTATTTATTAACTCTTCGTATGTTTGCGCGTAGCAAGTGGAAGATAAAAACATGTATATGAACAGGATTGCAAGTCTCATCTGATTCTATTTGTCTGTTGCAAAATTACGTAATAATTCACTCTTCCGGTATGAATAAGAATTATTTATATCTTTACTACAAATTATAAGAATTCACAATTTATGATCTGTTTCTTGAAACTGTTGACTATAACACCCGAAAATCCGGATTCGGGACAAATTCAAACATATATTCAGACTCTTATACAAGATGGAGCTGAGTTGGGTTGGGCTATATTAAAGGGATTGATTGTTTTTTCAATTGGTAAAATCCTGATCACTCTGTTAAATAAATTAGTTCACAGAATACTGACAAAACGAAAAATCGATCCGTCGGTTAAGTCTTTCTTTTTAAGTTTAGTTAATATTACGTTAACTGTTTTACTGATTGTTTCGGTTATTGGGGCTTTAGGAATCGAAACAGCTTCCTTTGCGGCTTTGCTTGCTTCTGCCGGTGTGGCTATCGGTGTGGCTATGAGCGGAAATCTCTCTAATTTTGTTGGCGGAATTGTAATTTTGCTCTTTAAACCGTTTAAAGTGGGAGATTTTATTGAGGCACAGGGAGTAGGGGGTACGGTTCAGGAAATACAAATATTCCATACCATACTGAATACGTCGGATAATAAGCAAATTTTTGCACCAAACGGCGCGTTGAGTAGCGGTATTATTACCAATTTCAATAATTTACCCACACGTCGGGTAGAGTGGATAATTGGTATTACCTACGGACAAGACTACACCGTGGTGCATGGAATTATTGAAAATATCATTAAAAACGATACCCGTGTTTTACTCTCGCCCGAACCATTTATTGCTCTTCATGGAATGACAGACACGAGCGTAAATGTTGTTGCCCGTGTCTGGGTTAAACGGGAAAACTATTGGTCGGTTTATTTTGATATAAACAAGGAGATCTACGACACCTTTAGTCGGGAGGGAATTGAGTTTCCCATTCCTAAAGTGTTGGTGCATAAACCAAGCTGATTTACTCAACAGGGGTACCCAACTTGGCACCTAAATACTCTAATCGTTTCTGTGCTTTATTCATTTCGAGCGTCATGCGATTTACGTCGCTCAGCACCGTGCCTAAGTTGAAGGTGGCGACAAGTGCTTTTTTGTCTGCATCAGCAATATAGATAATATACGGCTTACCTCCGGTATACTCAACCTTGATGCGTTCCTTTTCGTTGTTATAGATCAGGTTGATCGCGTCTAACCCTGCCTCACCCTTATACGTTACAACCTCGGTGGTAAAGCCCTCGTCTTTAAACCGGTAGTTTACGCCGCCATCATAAGGGATCGAAGCCGTCTCGGCGAATAATTCTCCGGGCGCGCTGAGTTTTATTGAAGTATGGTTGATCGGGTTGGCTCCGTAGTAAACACTCGCTAAATACATTTCGCCTTTTTCGTTTACGCCGCTGCGAATATAACAACGATTGATGTTTCGCTCTATAGTTTGTTGTTTCCAAATGAAAGTGCCGATTTCTTCGTAAACAGAATCTTTCTCATACACAAAATCCTTTCGTAGCGTTTCAATTTCAGCGATACGGATAGGAAGCAGACTATCGCAATAGGCTAATGTTCGTTCGGCCTCCTTTATTTCTACCTCTCGCATCAAGGTAAGGCTTTCCTTCAGTACTTTAAACTCCTTGGGATACAGTATCCGAATACTGTCAATTTCACTCTTTGCAGCAAAAAACTCATTTGCCGCATACATATCACGCGCTTTCTGTAACCTGGCTTTCGCTTCTTTTTCCTGATTACCACAACTACTAAGGATGATCCCTGCCAGAATTATAAAAGTTGCTATTATTCTCATAAATTATTTATTTTTCTTGATATGCAAACTTACAAAAAAAACAGGGCGTTACGAGATAACTTAGGGAACTTTCATAATTGGAGAAAAAAAGCGATATTTGCATGGCTTTGAAAAAGGATACATCCGGAGTAGTTTATAAAGCAATTAATTACTCGTTATAAAGGATGACTTTTATTTAATAAAGGATATTTTCCTTTTTCTATATATATAGAAAAACTTTACCACAGATGTAGAAAAGTTTTTCCACAGCTATAGAAAAAGAGAAATAAAGGTTGTAAGGAAAGAAAGATAGGTATAGGAACAAAAATGCGCCGTATAGTAAGTGCTATCAAATGGTTTATGATCCTTGAAGAGTATTCGTTAATAAACAATATTATCCAAATATAATCAATTTAGAAATGACAAAAAGTGCATTACAAATCGCAAGAGCAGCTTATCAGCCTAAAGTGCCGGTTGCTCTGAAAGGTCAGGTAGAAGCTGTTGACGGAGAGTATACACAATCTGTAGCAGATCAGGAAGAAATTAAAAAATTATTCCCGAACACGTATGGTATGCCTATTATTACGTTTGAAAAAAGTAAAGAAGCTGTTACGCTTCCTGCTATTAACGTAGGGGTAATTCTTTCAGGAGGACAAGCGCCCGGAGGGCACAACGTGATTGCCGGTTTGTTTGATGGCGTGAAAGCGATCAATAAAGATTCTCGTCTGTACGGATTCATCCTCGGACCGGGCGGTTTAGTAGATCATAATTATATGGAACTTACTGCTGATATTATCGATGAATATCGTAATACCGGTGGTTTCGATATGATTGGATCAGGACGTACAAAACTGGAAGAAACAGCTCAGTTTGATAAAGGTCTTGAAATATTAAAAGAATTAGGTATCAAAGCGCTTGTTATTATCGGTGGTGACGACTCTAACACTAACGCGTGCGTGTTGGCTGAATATTACCAGTCGATCAATGCCGGTGTGCAGGTAATAGGTTGTCCTAAAACTATTGACGGTGACCTGAAAAACGAGCAAATCGAAACATCATTTGGTTTTGATACAGCTTGTAAAGTGTATTCGGAAGTAATCGGTAATATCCAACGTGACTGTAATTCAGCGCGTAAATACTGGCACTTTATCAAATTAATGGGGCGTTCTGCTTCTCACATCGCTTTGGAATGCGCATTGCAAACACATCCGAACGTATGTATTATCTCTGAAGAGGTAGAAGCTAAAAACCTAACCTTGGACGATGTGGTAAATCAAATTGCTGCTGTAGTGGCAAAACGTGCCGCAGATGGAAATGACTTCGGAACAGTACTTATTCCTGAAGGATTGGTAGAGTTTATTCCGGCAATGAAAAAACTGATCGCTGAATTGAACGACTTCCTTGCAAAGAACGAAGCTGAATTCAAACTGATCAAACGTTCTGAACAACGTAACTATGTTATCAGCAAACTTACAAAAGATAATTCAGAGCTTTACGCAAGCCTTCCTGAAGGCGTGGCACGTCAGTTAACTTTGGATCGTGACCCTCATGGAAACGTACAGGTGTCATTGATCGAAACCGAAAAACTATTGGCTGAAATGGTAGGAAACCGTTTGGCTGAATGGAAAAAAGAAGGACAATATGTTGGTAAGTTCGCAAGTCAGGTACACTTCTTCGGCTATGAAGGTCGTTGCGCGGCTCCATCAAATTATGATGCGGACTACTGCTATTCATTAGGATATACGGCTTCTTGTTTGATTGCGTCTGGAAAGACAGGTTATATGTCTTCCGTACGTAACACTACTGCTTCTGCTGATAAGTGGGTTGCCGGAGGTATTCCTGTAACGATGATGATGAACATGGAAAAACGTCATGGCGAAATGAAGCCTGTAATCCAGAAAGCATTAGTGAAACTGGATGGCGCTCCTTTCAAAAAGTACGCTTCACAACGTGAAAAATGGGCGGTTAATACGGACTATGTATATCCGGGACCAATCCAATACTTCGGCCCAACTGAAGTATGCGACCAGCCTACAAAAACATTATTGCTTGAACAAGGTAAATAAGGGATAAAAAAGAGGGTGTCCAAAAAGTTTTGGACATCCTTTTTTTATTGCTCTTTTTTTATTATATTTAAGTCATAAAACAAAGACAATCATTGCTTTATGGCCAAAATATCATGGAAACCCTACAATCAGGGGCAAGGTGTTCTTTTTCCGGTAAGTATAGACAGTAAGATACCTGAAGATCACCCCGTTCGTTTAGTCAATCATATTGTTGACGAGCTTGACTTATCCGACATTGATTTTGGATATAAAGGAGGAGGCAATAGTAGTTACCACCCCCGGATGTTGCTAAAGATTCTTTTTTACGCCTATCTGAACAATGTCTATTCCTGTCGAAAAATAGCCGCTCAATTAGAACAAAACATTTATTACATCTGGCTCTCTGGCGATCAACAGCCTAATTTCAGGACAATAAACAACTTCCGTTCGCTTCGTCTAAAGCAGAGTATCCATAAGCTATTTGTTCAGATCGTCTTCATTCTGGTAGATATGGGCTACATCAGTTTGAAAGAACTCTATGTAGATGGCACTAAGTTGGAGAGCCGTGCTAACCGATACACTTTTGTATGGCGCAAAAGCGTTGAAAGAAATAAGGCTAAGCTGGAATCTAAAATACATGGTATTCTCTCTCAGATAGAAGACGGTATTACTCAAGACAATGCTCCCGATGATGAGCCTCCTACCCCCATCAACAGTCGGGAATTGAAAGAAAGGATACAGCAGATAAACCGGGAGAACCGTAGTAAAGAAGAACTTAAACAAATCAAAACGCTGGAAGATAAACATTTGCCAAAACTTCAGGAGTACGAAGAAAAGTTGGATACTCTGGGGGAGCGTAATAGCTTTGGCAAAACCGATACGGATTCAACTTTTATGCGCATGAAAGAGGACCATATGAGAAACGGACAGTTAAAGCCCGCGTATAATCTTCAAATAGGTACAGAAAACCAATTTATAACACACTATGATCTCTTTCCTAATCCAACAGACACATTGACTCTTATCCCTTTTATGAATGGATTTGAAAGCAACTACAAGATACGTCCTGAACAGCTTTGTGCCGACTCGGGTTATGGAAGTGAAGAGAATTATACTTACCTGGAAAAGAAAGAAATCGAGGCTTATGTAAAATACAATTATTTTCACAAAGAAGAGAAACGTTCCTTTAAAAACAATGCATTTCTACAGGACAACCTCTATTACAATAAGGAGAAAGACTATTTCATCTGTCCGATGGGGCAACAAATGAAAAAGATTTATACGACAAATCGTAAAACTCAAAGTGGCTTTGTTTCAGAGATAAGTGTTTACAAAGCCAGCCGTTGTCAAGGTTGTCCGCTCAGGAGTTTATGCCATAAGTCAGAAAACGACAGACAAATACAGGTTAATCATAAGCTAAGGGAGTATAAACGGAAAGCCCGTGAAAGGCTTACCTCGGAAGAAGGTCTACGAATGCGAAAGCGACGCCCCATAGAACCCGAAGCTGTTTTCGGTCAAATCAAATACAATAAAGCTTACAATCGGTTCCGCCATCAATCAAAAGAGAAAGTGGCAATGGATTTTGCTGTCTTTGCTATAGCCTTTAACCTGCTCAAACTATATCGAAAGCAGAAAAAGGCAGTTTTTGCTCAAAAAAGAACGGTAAAAAACAAGAATGTAGAACTTTTTAGAGTCTATCAACACCACGAAGAGAGAAAAACTCAGATTATAAATCTGACAAAGCTAAATCAACAAAAGAACGCAGCATAAAAAGATAAAAGAGAGTGCCCTTGTGGGACACCCTCTTTTTGTTAGTCATTAAGTTAGTTCTTAAATCTTAATCCATCCCCTACACGTTCAATAGTGATTGGGCGGCTCTTGTCAATCTTCGCTGCCAAAATCTCTTTTGACAATTCATTCAATACATATCGCTGAATCACACGCTTTACCGGACGGGCGCCAAATTGCGGATCGTATCCTTCTTCGGCAATAAAGCTCAGGGCTTCATCCGTGAAATTGAGTATGATCTCATTCTTCTCCAGCATCTTCTTCAGGTTATTCAACTGAAGTGTTACAATTTGCCTGATTTCCTCTTCATTCAACGGAGTAAACATGATTACTTCGTCAATACGGTTTAGCAATTCCGGACGAATTGTTTTTTTCAACAACTCCATTACTTGCCCTTTGGTGCTTTCTATCACTTCTTCCCGATTATCCTTGGTCAGCGTTTCAAAGTTTTCCCGTATCAGTGATGAACCTAAGTTGCTGGTCATAATAATGATCGTATTCTTGAAGTTCACAATTCTACCTTTATTATCCGTCAAACGGCCATCATCCAATACTTGCAAAAGAATATTGAATACATCCGGGTGCGCTTTTTCGATTTCATCAAACAAAACCACGGAATAAGGCTTGCGGCGGATAGCTTCAGTTAATTGTCCACCTTCGTCGTATCCTACATATCCCGGAGGTGCTCCGATAAGTCGGGTAGCGCTGAATTTTTCCTGATACTCGCTCATATCGATACGGGTCATCATGTTCTCATCGTCAAACAAATATTCAGCTAATGCTTTTGCCAATTCTGTTTTACCTACCCCGGTCGTACCTAAGAATATAAAAGAACCGATCGGTCGTTTCGGATCTTGCAAGCCTGCCCTGCTTCTACGTACGGCATCGGCTATTGCCGTGATTGCTTCTTCCTGTCCGATTACCCGGTTATGTAGCTCATCTTCGAGGTGCAATAGCTTTTCACGTTCGCTTTGCAACATTTTGTTTACAGGTATACCTGTCCATCTGGATACCACATCCGCGATATCTTCGCTGTCTACCTCTTCCTTGATCATGGCTTCACCACCTTGCATTTGGTGCAGCTTTTCTTGAACATCTTTTATCTCTTCTTCTTTACTCTTTACCTTACCATACCTGATTTCGGCCACTTTACCATAGTCGCCTTCCCGTTCGGCTTTGTCGGCTTCGAATTTAAGATCTTCAATGTCTATTTTATTTTGCTGAATTTTGTTTATCAGCTCTTTTTCGCTTTCCCATTTCGCTTTCTGATTCTGCTCGTCTTCTTTAAGGTTGGCAATCTCCTTGTTCAACGATTCAAGTTTCACCTGATCGTTTTCCCGTTTGATTGCTTCGCGTTCAATTTCCAATTGTTTGATACGGCGCGTAACCTCGTCCAAAGATTCGGGAACAGAATCTACCTGTAAACGCAAACGTGCAGCCGCTTCGTCCATCAGGTCGATTGCTTTATCCGGCAGAAAACGATCCGTAATATAACGGGAAGATAGCTGAACGGCCGCAATGATCGCGTCGTCTTTGATACGTACCTTATGGTGGTTTTCGTATTTCTCTTTCAACCCACGCAAAATGGAAATGGTGTCTAACTCGTCCGGTTCTTCTACCAACACGATTTGGAAACGACGCTCAAGCGCCTTGTCTTTCTCAAAATATTTCTGATATTCGTCCAGCGTTGTCGCGCCAATAGAACGTAACTCGCCACGTGCTAACGCCGGCTTTAAAATATTTGCCGCATCCATAGCACCGTCACTCTTCCCGGCACCAACAAGCGTGTGTATCTCATCAATAAAAAGAATAATCTCTCCTTCCGATTTTGTTACCTCGTTTACGACAGACTTTAATCTTTCTTCAAACTCACCTTTGTATTTTGCACCGGCAATAAGCGCTCCCATATCCAACGAGAATATCTGTTTTGACTTCAGATTCTCGGGCACATCGCCCCGTATGATACGATGAGCCAAACCTTCGGCAATGGCTGTTTTACCTACACCGGGTTCTCCAATCAGGATTGGGTTGTTTTTCGTTCGGCGACTCAATATCTGTAATACACGCCGAATTTCGTCGTCACGTCCGATTACGGGATCGAGTTTGCCGCTTCTTGCCCGTTCGTTCAGGTTGATGGCGTATTTGCCCAAAGCATCATAGGTGTCTTCGGCCGATTGACTGGTTACTTTGTTTCCTTTCCGTAATTCGTCAATTGCCAGGCGAAGATCCTTTTCCGTAACACCGGCATCTTTTAACATCTGGGAAGCAACGCTTTTTACGGTTAATAAGGCCAGCATAATATGCTCGAGAGAAACATACTGATCACCCATCTTCCCGGAATAATCGATTGCTTTTTGGAGTACGGCGTTTGCTTCGGAAGATAAATAAGCTTCACCTCCTGATACTTTCGGGTATGAATCCAGTTGCCTGTCTAAGACTAAGTTCAGATTTTGCGAGTTTACGCCCAGTTTCTGAAAGAGAAAGTTGACCATACTTTCACCTGTCATTATGACCGATTTAAGTAGGTGAGTAGCTTCAATTACCTGCTGATTCCGCTGAGAAACCAACTGAACGGCTTGCTGAACCGCTTCTTGTGCTTTGATTGTGAAATTGCTTAAATTCATATATTTAAATCTCCTTTCTTGCTTGTTTATTTTTTTGTATTACTATATATGAAGCTGCAAAATAAATGCCACTAATATATACTGCCAAAATGGCATTCTGTTAAAATCTGAAGTAATCCAATGAAATCCGGTTTTTGTATATAATTAAAGCCTAAAATTCTCCTTAAAAACGGGGTCAGTTTTTTACATTACTATATGTTTAAAAAGATATCCTTTATTTTTAAAAAGATATCCTTTATTTTTCGAAAAATAACCTTTATGTTTTCAGGTATGCACAATGCGCTGGTTATCAGCGATATGCAAGCGTGCTAAAAAAAGGGAATTTAAGACCTGTTTTTAACTTAAAAATGAGGTGTAGGTGTTGCCCGGCGGAAAACATAAAGCCTCGAAAGAAATAATCTTCCGAGGCTTTAACTATGAATATAATATCTTGTTGTTTCAGGGCACTACCGGTGGTGTTTTGGGTTTGCGATCAAAGAACGGGTTTTTTGATGAGGCACTCAACGGAATTGCGATAATGCATTTTGATTTTTCTCCCAGAAAACCTAATCGTTCGGCCGCAAGACCGGCACTGAACATCACGCGAGTGTCTACGCGTAGGTCTGATGCTTTTGCGCAAGCGGAACCAATAGCAATCCCTAAGTCTATCGTGTTAATAGCACAAGGCACAGCTTCAGGTTTAGCTAAGCAGGTGGCATATCCACAGTAAGCGCAATTCAGACTTTGTGTTTTTTGTGCGGTGCCTAACAGAATAACTGCTTCAGCGCTTAAAATATTATCGGCATCGCGCATCAGAAATTTCATTCCCGTTTCCTCAGATAAGCGATACATTTCAGCTGATAGCTCTTTGATTTTATTGTCTGTAACTGTTGCGATCTCAATGATATCTATCCCTTTACCTTTTGGAGCGGTACGGGCTGATAACATGATTTGACGGGCTGCGTCTAACACGGTGTCCCGTCGTACTTCTCTTTCGTTCAGTATCATATTAAATAGGTTTATACGAATAACGTTCAAAGATAGATTAATTATCAGTAGAAAGCTGTAAGTTGCTCATCTTTTCCGTTAGTTTGTAATCGTAAGCCGGGTAGTCGTAAATGCTGAATCGGGCTTCTGTAACCCCTTCACCATAATGCCAGATCGAACTGTATTCTTCGATTTTTTCTCCCATATTTTCCAGTTTGGACAGGTAGGCGGCGATCGATTTGTTTTCTACAATATAAACTTCGCCCATTTTATCGATAATCGGACTGTGCTTTCTGTTTCCATCGTGGTCAAACTTAAGGATGCGTTTTCCTTCGGCCGTTATCCCTACCAATTTAAACGTCATGCTTTTACCGATTGCCGGCAGGTTAAGAACATTTCGATCCGTACCTGCGAAAGGCAGCTTATGCTTCTTCAAAAAGAGTGGTAAAAGCTTATTTGTAGGCTGATCCGATCTGATCAAAGCATCCAACTCCTCATTCTGTTCCGGAGTAAGATAGCCCAAGGTTTTTTCTTCATACGTTTCCTGTAGAGAACGGCTGTTAGGTGTAAACACAGCGTAATTTTCAAGAAATCCCTTCACGGAAAAAGTATAGTAGCATACAACTCCAAGGCTGTTCAGTACCTCACGCAAACGAGCCGTGTGTCCGCGACGTGAAGCCGCTACCGTATAAACCAACTGATTGGTAATAGTCCATCCGGCTGCCAAAATGGCTTCTATAGCCTGTTTGGCTTCAGGAGTAACCTCCAGGGGAGATTGAAAATGCGTTTGTATGTAGAATTGGGAAACTCCGATTGTGGAAGCTTTCTTTTTAAACTCGCGGAGGATATCTGTCAATTCTGGCGTAATCCGCTGAGGAAGATAAGCGAGTAATCTCGAACCTAACCTAACACGCTGTAATTCCGCATATTTTTCACCATCCGGTCGTAGTTCGTTTGCTTTTTGCTTTCGTTTAGCCATGACAAACACTGCGTCTAAGATTTTGCGTAGCGTAGCATTCTGACTCATAAAAGCATCTCCACCGGTGATCAGTATATCCCTTAATTGTGTGTCTTGTTCGAAATAACCCATTAACCGACGTAACTTTTTATCCCATGTTTCTTTCGGTTTTAATTCGTCAAAGTTGAAGTTGAGGCGTTCACTCTGGAAGTCATACATACGTTGGCAAGAGGCGCATAAACCTCCGCAGGCCCGTCCCATAGAATCCGGAATAAGGATCGCTACTTCCGGATAGCGGCGGTGAATGTTATGACCGCCCGGCAATAACCAACCGGCGGCATTCGGTTCTCCACCTACCACAATATCTTCTTTTTCCCAGGCACGTATATTTCCGTAGGTTTCAATAAGCTCTTCAGAATATAGTATATACGAACGAATTGCTTCGTCATCGTATCCTTCTTTACCCGGATTTAAAAGAGAAAGATAATAGGGTGTGATAAAAAACGGCATTTTCTTTTTCTTTGCCCTTGTCAAGCGTTCGATTGTTTCCGGAGATAACGAATTGTTCAGGAACGCGTTCAGCTCAGTCGGACTTTTTATGGCCATAGCCAAATGAAAACGGCTGGTTTGCCACCAACGTTCAACTAAGGATGTCTTTTCCTCACGAGACATATTGGCGGTGAATACATATTTTGAACCGGAAGTTGTTCTGTTTTCAATCTTCTTTATCAGCTTATCAATAATAAACCGTTTGTTTTCGTTTCTGATACGCAAAACAACAGGATCTGATCCATCAGGCCAACGATTCATATACCGTTTAACCATATCCGCATCAGGCGTATTAAGTTCCGGATAAAATAAAAGTTTAAATTGATAATAAAGATCAAGATAAAGATCCGTTAGGGTAGATGCTTCAACAATACCCTTCAGGAATCTCCATAAATAGGTTATAGTCTTAATATTTAATTGCTGTCCGGTGGATAGCTCATCTACAATCGTGTTGTCATTTTGTATTAAAAGAAGAATTCTTGTGCCCGCCTCATCACTAAAAGTGCAATTCTTTTCTTGTTTTTTTGTTAAAATAAGAGTGTGCAGATGCTTTTTAAATTGTGCTTCATCCGAGCAGGATTCCGCAATCTCGCATAATTGAGGGAAATCTTGTTTATACTTGTTTTGTAGTTCAGTGATAGATAGGTCCAGCTTCTTTCTTTTAGTCATAAGCAATATGTTTTATTTGAATGTTTCGAGTTATAGTAAGCGAGTAAACCCAACAAATATACTAAAATAAATACTTATATCCTAAGAAGATCAAAGCTGGTGATGGTTAATTACTTCCCATATAAATCTTTTAGTGTGCTCAGCAAATCCTCTCCACGCAGATTCTTTCCAACGATTTTACCCTCAGAATCCAATAAGTAATTTGCCGGAATAGCACGAACACCATAGAGGTTTGCCGCCTCACTATCCCAGAGTTTCAGATCAGAAACATGTGTCCATGTTAAGTTGTCTTTTTCGACTGCTTTTTCCCAGGCACTCTTGTCTCTGTCTAAAGAAACAGCGAAAATATCAAATCCTTTATCCTTGAATTCGTTGTAGGCAGCAACAATATTCGGGTTTTCACGTCGACACGGACCACACCATGAAGCCCAAAAATCGAGGAGGATATAACTCTTTCCAAAGTGATCAGAAAGTTTTACCGTATTTCCCTGAAGATCGGTTGATGAAAAATCCGGAGCTTTATTTCCCGGGCTTAGTTTTTCTAATTTAGCAACAAGGTCTTGTAACACGGCTACATAGGGTGTTTTCAGTAACGATGTGTCTAATAAAGCAACATTTGCTTTGATTTCCTCCGGAGACAAACGATATGAAAAGTCGCGGTAAAGTACATAAGCCGACACTAACGAAGCCGGATCCGCTTTAATAAACTCGTCAATTTTCACCTCTTCCAATTGTTTGTAAGCGGCAAATTTGTCATGCAAAGCGGAACCGCTGACTGTTGTATTTCCATACCATTTTGCGGAATCAAGTTGGATTGTCACCGGATTTCCATCAAGGAACAATAAAAAAGACGATTTAGCAGGATCAAGAGAAAGCCCGTATATTTCCGGAATCTCAACTTGCTTTGAAAAACTGAATTTACCATCTTTTACTACAGCAGAATCTATCGAGAGAAACTGCTTGTTATTAAATTTTTGCAGATAAACCTTTTCTGCAGGCGAGTCCACTAATACACCTTCAATAGAAAGGTTGTTTTGTTTACCGCACGATACCAAAGCGACGCCAGCCAAAAGTAAAGCTGTTACATTCTTAATGCCCATATTTTCAACCTGTTTAAATGATTTTGTACAAAAATAGAATGCTTTTCCGATACGTACAATACCATGGGTATGGTATACTATACAATTACTTCTTCTTTCCCCCTTTTATTAACGCGTTAATTGCTGTGCGGGCAACGGGTAGTAAGACTGATGTAGCCAAAGCTCCCCAGAATTTTTTCTTGGCTTTTGAGGCTTGAGCGTCCGCTTTCTCTTGAGCCTTCTGTACTTTTGCCTGTTCCTTTCGCGTTTTCTCATCCGCTTTCGCCTGTGCAGCGGCGTCTTTTTCTTGCTGAATGTTGTTCAGGCGTTCAAGAAGTATTTCGTAGGCCGATTCTCTGTCAATGGTTTCTGAATAATGACGATAGAGTAGGGAGGTGGTCGTTATCTTGCTTCGTTCCTCCGCAGTGATTGGTCCTATTTGGGATTGAGGCGGGAGTACAAACGCACGTTCTACAGGCTGAGGAGCTCCTTTTCCATCGAGGAAAGAGGTCAATGCTTCTCCTGTACCTAATTCTGTAATGGCTGTTTCCGTGTCGAATGCCGGGTTAGGACGAAATGTCTGTGCGGCTGTTTTGACGGCTTTTTGATCTTTAGGTGTGTAGGCGCGTAATGCGTGTTGAACGCGGTTTCCTAATTGACCGAGGATTGAATCTGGAATATCTGAAGGGTTTTGAGAAATGAAATAAACACCTACCCCTTTAGATCGAATCAGGCGTACAACTTGTTCTATTTTTTCGATTAGAGCTTTGGGAGAATCACTGAATAATAAATGCGCTTCATCAAAGAAAAAAACGAGCTTAGGCTTCTCCATATCACCTACTTCCGGCAATGTTTCAAATAAACGGGTTAACATCCAAAGAAGGAAGGTGCTGTAAACGCGTGGCGAATTCATTAATTTATCAGCAGCCAGAATATTGATAACCCCTTTGGAGCCATCTGTTTGCAGGAAATCATCTAAGTTTAATCCCGGTTCGCCGAAAAAAGCTCCGGCACCTTCATGCTCTAATTGTAATAAGCCTCTTTGAATAGCTCCGATACTGGCCGCAGATATATTTCCGTAGTTGGTGGTGAATTTCGCGTTGTTGTTACCCACATATTCCAGCATTTTCTGCAAGTCTTTCAAGTCGATCAGCGCAAGTGACTCATCTTTGGCAATTTTAAAAATCAGCGTAAGTACGGCACTTTGGGTATCGTTCAAAGACAAAAGTCTACTAATCAGAATCGGACCCATTTCTGTAACGCTGGCACGAATATTTACACCTTGTTCGCCAAACACATCCCAAAACTGAACCGGGAATGCCTGAAAATCGAAGCCCTTCTCTTTCAGACCGTACAAATCAACACGTTTGGTAACACTTTCTTTATTACCTCCAACCTTTGCAACACCGGAAAGATCACCTTTGATATCTGCCGCAAAAACGGGAACTCCCATTTGACTGAATGTTTCAGCCATTGTTTGAAGCGTAACAGTTTTTCCGGTACCTGTTGCTCCTGTTATTAACCCATGTCGGTTGGCCATTTTCGGCAGAAGACATACTTCTTTACTTTCGGCTATCGCAATAAATGCCCTTTTGTCCTGATCAAACATAATCTTAGAGTTTAGCTTGATGCAATAATAGTAAAAAAAAGCATAGCCTCTACCCCTCGCTTACTAAAAGCGTATGGCGAGGGAAGAATGGAAGTCTGTTTTAATCATTTGATCTGCTTTTTGAATCAAACAAAAGCCTGCCTGAATGATATATTAAGTTACTCTTTCGAATTGATAAGTTCAAAAAGATATATACCTTTGTTATGATGAGAATTTTATAAAACATGATATTAATTAAGTTTTTGTAAGTTTTGCACAAATACTAAAATATCCCAAATGCCACAAGTTGAACAGTTTAATGGTATATATGTACGATACTATCAGAAAGCATATCGTTTTTCTTGGATGTACGTGCGTAATGATCAGGTTGCTGAAGACATAGCAGCAGAATCTTTGATCAAGTTATGGGAGACTATGAAAAAAGAACCTGTTGAGAAACCCTTAGCTTTATTATTGACAATACTTAAGTACAAATCGTTAGACTACCTGAAAAAACAGATTCGAACAGACGAAGCTTTTGAAGCAATGGCGAAGTGGCAGCAACGAGAACTGTCTATTCGTATATCTACACTTGAAGGATGTAATCCGGATGATATTTTTTCAAAAGAAATACAAACGATCATTACTCGTACGTTAAATGAATTTCCTGCTCAAACCCGAAAAGTTTTCATGCTGAGTCGTTTTGAGCAGAAGTCAGGGAAAGAGATTGCGGAGTCTTTAGGGATTACTGTTAAAGGTGTTGATTATCATATAGCAAAAGTGCTGAAAGCATTGCGGATTTCTCTGAAAGATTACCTGCCTTTATTTTATTTTTTGTTTTTACATTAAAAAAGATACGTTTACGACTAGTGAACTTTCTTTTGCTGTCGTCTTATATATGTAAAACGGAAAATAAATGGATGATAATTTATTACAATTATATTTTGAAGGACGCATAACCGATGAACAATCCCGTTTGATTACGGAGTGGTTGGATGCTGATGTGGAAAACCTGAAATATTATCAGCAAATGTGTCGTTTGTACGAAATAAGTTACTGGCAAAAGAGTCCGGAGATTAGTATGGAGTCCCGCCCCAATAGACTGAAGAGAAAAGACATATGGATGGAATTTATGAAAATAGCTGCAGTCTTTATTTTAGGATTTGCGTTGCATAACTGGATAAATCCGTTGTCTACTAAAATACAAGATGATGTGGTTATGCAGACTATGCATGTTCCACCGGGACAAAATGCCCAGCTAACCTTAGCTGATGGTTCTCAAGTTTGGTTGAATGCTGGTAGTACATTGAGATTTCCTTCTCATTTCGTTGATGGAAAACGGCAAATCTATTTGGATGGAGAAGGTTTTTTTGAAGTAAAGACAAATCCTGACAGACCTTTTATCGTTTCTACTGCCAATTATGATATTAAAGCATTAGGTACTTCTTTTAATGTAAAGGCCTACAAACAAACACCACACTTTGAAACAGCCTTGCTAACAGGTAAGATCGAAGTTTCAGATCATGTAACAAACGAGATCATATCTCTTATACCCAATAAACAAGCTGTACGTATTAACAATAAACTATCAGTTGTTCCTATACAACATGCTGATTATTTTCTTTGGCGTAAAGGCATTTTAAACTTTGACGAACCTCTGATAGAAGTTTTGCAAAAGCTGGAACTATACTTTGATGTAAATATTCAAGTAAATAGTAAAGCTATTTTACAGAACAAACAGGTTTGTACAGGTAAATTCAGGACAAGAGATGGACTAAATCATATTTTGGATGTTTTGAAACTTACTCATCAGTTTGATTACAAGAAAGATGACGAGAAAAATCTGGTCACTATTAATTAATTTGAACCATAACATTTCCGCATTAGACTTACAATGAAGAGTGTCTTATAAAATATTGTTAACCTTTTAATTCTAATAACCTTATGATAGAAACATAGAAGAAAATGAAAACCGGCAAGCGCTCCAACGCTTACCGGTTATGGGTTAGAACCCCGACCAAGGAATATTTATCGAAGTACTAACAAAATTACAAGCAAAATTATGAATTATATTTTGTGCAAACAATCTATACCCGAAATTAAACACATATTTCGTATTATGAAGGTCACTGTTATAGTCTTGTTTACCTGTGTTTACGCTCTTTTTGCGACAGAAGCAAGTTCGCAAAACACGAAGGTATCTATATATGCGGATAACCTATCTGTCCGGGAAGTGATTCGTGAAATAGAAGAACAGACAGATTACTTGTTCGTATATAATAAGAACGAAGTAAATGTAAACCGATCAATTCTTCTAAATGTTGTAGATGAACCCATCTTTGATGTTTTAAATAAAATATTCGCTGAAACAGAAGTGGAATACAAATTAGTGGGTAAAAACATTACACTAATTAAACGAAGTTTGCTTTCTGAAAAAAACAAAATAGATCAACAAACCCCTAAAAAAGTAACGGGTGCGATTACGGATCAAAAAGGAGAACCTATTATTGGAGCTAATGTTGTTGAGAAAGGAACTACTAATGGTACAATAACTGATATGGATGGCAAATTCTCATTACAAGTAGAAGACAAGGCGATACTTCTTGTATCATATATTGGTTATTTGGAGCAAAATATTAATACTGCAGGAAAAACAACAGTTAATGTTCTTTTACAAGAAAATACACAAGCGTTAGAAGAGGTTGTTGTGGTAGGATATGGAGTTCAGAAAAAAGCCAATCTTACTGGTGCCGTCTCCACCGTCTCACAAGATGTATTTGAGAACAAATCAATGTCCACACCTTTAGCGGCGCTTCAAGGAGTAATTCCCGGTGTTGGTGTAACACGTGGTAGCGGTAAGCCAGGGGGGGAAAATTACAATGTTCAGATTAGAGGGGCTTCTTCTATAAATAATGTAGGTGTATTGGTTATGGTTGATGGCGTAAGAGGATCTCTTAATGAGCTTAACCCTAATGATATAGAGAGTATATCTGTGTTGAAAGATGCAGCTGCTGCGGCTATTTATGGTTCAAATGCAGCAGGAGGTGTAATGTTAATAACTACCAAAAAAGGGAAGAATGACAAAGTGGAAATATCTTATTCAGGCAGTTTTGGTGTCACTCAAGCGTCGAGAATGCCAACACGCATGAAAAGCTGGGATGAGGCCAAATACTACGATGAATCACTATTAAACAGTGCAGGAACAATCTACTGGGGAGAAACGAAATATGCTTGGATGCGAGGAGAAAAATTGGATGTTATTGATGAGATAGGTATTCGTTCCGGAGTACGACCATCCGATTTTTTCCCGGGAGAAAGATTTGTCATTGATCCGACAAGACCTAATGTTTGGCTGTCATATAGTGATGTTGATCAGATTAAAGTTGCTTTAAAAAAAACAAATACTACGCAGACACATAATCTTTCCGCCAAAGGAGGTAATGAAAAAAACTCTTATTATATGTCTGCTGGATACTATAATCGCAGAGGTATTTTAAGATACGGTCCGGATTCAGAAGAACGATATAATTTAAGACTTAATCTTCAAAATAAGTTTACAGATAAAATATCTCTTAATTCTGTGCTTGCATTTACCAATAATAATATATACCAACCGGCAAGAGGTGTTGATGAAATAATTCTTTTGGCTTATAAATTTTGGGGATGGGAAGAACCCTATCGTCCAAATGGAGAATATCACGCTTCAAATGGAATATGGCCAAGCATTATTCAAATAGAAAAAGAAGAGGGGAAAGATACAAGGAAAAACTATCAATTTGAAGGAAGTGTAAATTTGAAAATAGAAGATGTTTTTCCCGGTTTAGAGATCAATTTGATTGGTGCTAAGCGAATGGGAATAAATCAAGGTGATAGACATGTGAAGACCTTAACTTACACAGGAGCTGCTGGTATCCCAATTGTTTTCAATCCCACAAATAGTATGCATAAGTTCTCAAACTTTAGTCATTACACTTCATTTCAGGCTTTTGCAACTTACAATTTAAAATTTTTAGAGAAGCATAACTTTACCGTTTTGGGAGGGTATTCCTTTGAGGATTTTCGACATGATAATTTGTCTGCAGGAATTAGTAATCTTGTAACTAATGAGTTGTTTAGTCTCAACTGGGGTGATCCTCAAACAGCAACTGTTTCTGATGGAGTTACCTCTGCTTCAACTATGGGGTATTTTGCACGACTCAATTATAGTTTTAATGATAAATATCTATTTGAGTCTAATTTAAGATATGATGGTAGCTCTCGACTTGCTCCTCAAAGTCGTTGGCAGTTATTTCCTTCATTGTCTGCTGGTTGGATCGTTAGTAATGAGAGTTTTTTTCCTGAAAATAATATAATTAGCAATTTAAAACTTCGTGCTTCATGGGGGCAATTAGGGAATTCAGATGCATTAGGTTATTATGATTATATAGGAATGTTAAATGCAGGAAGTAACATTCCGTTCAATAATGCTCGGAATACTCGTGTGTACCAATCTCAGTTAGCTTCTCCTGAGAAAACATGGGAAACTATAGAAACAACGAATATTGGAATAGATACTTGGTTTCTAAACAACCGCCTAAGTCTTACTGGTGAATATTATATAAAAAGAAACAAAGATATGTTAGCCAATATGGAAGTTCAATCTATAATTGGTGTTGGATTGCCTACATTCAATATTGGTGAACTTAAAACTAATGGTTGGGAAATAAATCTTACTTGGAAAGATATGTCTAAACCCTTTAAATATTGGGTGTCCGCTCAACTCTCAGATAATACAAATAAATTAGTTAAATATAGCGGAAAGAATGTAGTAACCTTAGGCCAAGTAGCTCTACTTGAAGGAATGCCTTTAAATACAATTTGGGGATACAAAACAGACGGATTATTTCAAAGCGATCAGGAATATAAAGATTACGGAGTGTTTATTAATCCAAGAACTGGTCAAGGTGATATGAAATATGTTGATTTGGATGGAGATGAAAAAATAAGCATGGGAGAAGGCACTTTAAAAGACCATGGAGATATGGTCAAATTGGGTGATACTAATCCACGATATATGTTTGGGTTAGATTTAGGCTTCGAATGGAATGGCTTTAGTTTCAGCTGTTTTTTTCAAGGTGTTGCAAAACGTAAGATATTGTTAAATACGGTAGATCTTCAGCCTATGTTTAGTGAAGTACGTATGCCATATGCTGAGCAATTAGACTATTGGACAACAGAAAACAGGAATGCATTTTGGCCACGTCCATATTTAGGTAGTACTCATAGCTATTGGGCTTCAGACTACTGGATTCAAGATGCTGCTTATATTAGGCTGAAGAATATAGAATTAGGATACACATTGCCCCAATCATTAACAGAGCGTGTTTCATTACGGAAGGTTAGGGTGTTTATGTCTGGACAAGATGTATTTGAATTGACGAATGTCTTTTCTTTTATTGACCCTGAACTCCCAAATAATGCTGGGGTTACTTATCCTTTTTCCAGAGTTTTTCAAGCGGGTTTGAATATAACATTTTAAAATCAAGATTTAAAAAGGATGTTTAATATGAAAAAAATAAAATTCTTAATTATTACATTTTTCAGTGTATTAATGCTTACGTCTTGCGATTTGAGCTTGGATAGATTCCCTGAAACAAATCTCTCTGATGTGAATTTTTGGCAGAATGAGGCAAATTTTAGAATGGCCTGTAATCAATTTCAATCATTAGTTAATGCCAATGACATTATATATGATGATAATCGGTCGGATTATGCAACGGGTAATGTGTTAAATAATATAAGTGACGGAAGTCGGGTTGTACCTTCTACCTCTTCAGATTGGAGCAAGCCTTATGAGATGATCTTTACAGCAAATAAAATTATTGAAAAGAGTAATCTTGTCCAGTTCGAGGGTATTAACCGTTGGCAGGCTGAAGCTCGGTTTTGGAGAGCATATGCCTATTTCCAGCTTGTTAAAAAATATGGAGATGTTCCTCTCGTTTTACGAGTTCTGGATGTCAAAGATCCTGAATTTACAGATGGACGTAAAGATCGTGAGGTCGTTATTCAACAAATATATGATGATCTCGATTTTTCAACGGAAAATTTACCTTCTTTTCAGCAATTAGGACAAACAGAGTATGGGAGGATCTCTAAAAGTGCATCATTGGCATTAAAATCTCGAGTAGCATTGTACGTGGGGACTCATCAGAAATTTCATCATTGGGGTGAATCTGCAACACATTTGCAATTGTCAATAAATGCTTCCGAGGCTGTTATGGCAGAAGGTCATTCTTTATATAATGATATGTCATATTATCATTTGTTTCAATTAGATGGCGAAGGGTTTACAAATAAAGAAAATATTTTAGCTATCGTTTATGGACAAAATCTTGTTAATAGCATAAGAAGCCATAATATAGGTAGAGAATTAGAAAATGGATATGCATCTGTAACTAGAGCGATGATTGAACAATATTTATGCACTGATGGACTACCTTTTGATAAATCACTTTTAGCCGAATGGCCAGAAAAAACACCTTGGTCAATTTTTAAAAATAAAGATCCGAGAATGCAAGCTACTATATTCACGGAAGGAGAGCCTTTTGGAAGCCCTTCATCTTATATTTGGAATTTGCCGGCAATCCGAACTAGATTTTCACCCAAAAAGTATAGTATAGTGGCCGATTGGTCAAGTAGACAATCTTTCGTAGATATTGCATTAATTCGTTATGCGGAAATCCTGTTAAATTATGCAGAAGCTGTTTTTGAAAAAGATAATATGATTTCAGACGATGACTTAGATAAATCTATAAACTTACTTAGAGACAGAGTTTCAATGCCGCGTATTTCGAACCTATTCGTTTCTTCCAATAGCTTAGACATGCGTACTGAGATACGTCGTGAGCGTAGCGTGGAATTAGCCCAAGAAGGATTCCGGTATGATGATATTATACGTTGGAAAATAGCAGAAAATGTGTTAAGTAAAAGGTTAATTGGAGTTACTTTTTTTGAAGATATATATACTGGATCAGTCAATGTTACTAATGATGGATATATTTTAGTTCAAGACTCATCTTCAAGAAAATTTGACCCTGAAAGAGATTATTTATATCCTATACCAGTAAGAGATATTTCTCTAAGCGAGGGAACTATTCATCAAAATCCAAAATGGTAAATTATAAGGAATTCAATAAAGGAATATTTAATTTATCAATCTAAAAAACAAAAAGTTATTTTCTTAAATCAGAATGGAATGTTGAAATTTTGGTATTTATTATTAATAGAGACGTTATTCTGCCAAATTATAGCTGCTGATATTTATATTGGTAAAGCTTCTGTAGATATAACACCAGAACTCCCCATTGCATTAATGGGGCAGTTTCCAATGCGAATAGCAAATACAATAGAAACGCCGCTAACTGCAAATATAATAGCTATAGAAAGCAGAGACAAAGATAAATTACAAGAGACTGCTATTTTTGTGTCATGTGATTTGTTGTATGTTCCTAATAGCTTGATAACGAGCGTGCGTAGGGCTGTTAATGAACAACTCCCTATGTTAGATACTTTAAAGATTGTAATGAATGCAACGCATACTCATACTGCTCCGGTGCTTGAAAGTGTACCAGGAGAATATTCTTTTATGTATCCAATACCTCAAAAAGGAGTGACACAAATTAAAGATTATACTACTTTTCTTGTGACACAAATTACTGATGGAATTGTTAAAGCGTGGAGTGCAAGAGAAAAAGGAAGTATTGCTTGGGGGATGGAAAGAATGGCAATTGGTTACAATAGACGCTCCGTGTATAATGATGGATCGGCTATTCTTTATGGAAAAATGAATAATTCAGATTTTATAAATATTGAAGGATATGAAGATCATGATATTAATGCTTTATTTTTCTTTGATAATGCTAGTAATCTTTTTGCTATAGCTGTTGAGGTTGCTTGCCCTGCTCAGGAGGTTGAGTCAAGGGTTGCTATCAATGCGGATTATTGGCATCCGGTTAGGGAAAACTTAAAGAAGATATATGGTGAGGATATAGTTCTCTTATCTTGGAATGGGGCATCTGGCGATGTTGCTCCTCATAGAATGTATAGAAAAAGAGCCTATGAGCGGATGAATCAGCTCCGAGAAGTTTCAACGATGGAAGATATTGCTAGACGTATTGTCTATGCAATAAATGAAATGTATAATGTTGTTTGTAAAGAACAATGTGACAATCCAATTTTTGTTCATAAGGTTGAAGTTATTGATTTACCTATGAGACCAATTTCTGAACAAGAGTTTTTAGAGGCTAAAAAACAATATTTGATTTCCATGGATGAAATTGCCCAAAAAGCTTCTGCAGTAAATGATTTTATGGCAAAGGCTGTCTGGCACAAAGGATTGATGGAACGTTATGAAAAACTGAGTGAAAATCCTGAATTGAAACATAAGACAGAAGTACATGTTTTGCGTATTGGAGATATAGCTGTTTGTACTAATCAGTTTGAATTATTCACAGATTATAGCATACAAATTCAGGCTCAGAGTTGTGCTTTGCAGACATTTGTTGTTCAGCTTGCTGGAGCAGGAACCTACTTGCCAACGAGTAAAGCAATTAAAGGAGGAGGCTATAGTGCTGTTTCTGAAAGTGACCATGTGGGTGAAGATGGAGGAAAACTTTTGACCAAAAAAACGATTGATTTAATCAATAGTTGTTGGTAATCGATTTTATTGGATAGTGTGATATATTCATTTTGTGATTAAATGCTTAAAAGTTAAAGTTATTATGCAAAAAGTATCTATTACCCTGTTATTTCTGGTTTTTGTTCAGTTAAGTTTTTCTCAGATAGAAAAACAAAACGCACATAAACTATATGTGGGGTGGTCCTCTAAAAGTATTACTCCGGACAGCCCTGTCGCATTAGCAGGTCAGTTTCAAACCAGAATTAGTTATAATATAATGGATTCGGTGACTTGTACTGCTCTTGCTATTGAAACAAGAGATATTGATAAAAGTATCGAAAGTGCTTTGTTGATATCTGTAGACTTAGTTGATTTAAGAGATGGGTTTGAGAAACAAATAAAAGAAGGAGTAAGAGAAAAACTTCCTGATTTTAATTTAAATAAAGTGATAATCAACGTAACCCATACACATACTGCACCAGTTGTGATGAAGCAAAATTATGCTATTCCTCCTGAAGCTATTCAGCCAAATGATTATAGAAATTTTGTAGTAGAGCAAATTGCTATTGCTGCTGCTGAAGCCTGGGAGAATAGAACGGATGCGGGTATGAGTTGGGGGTTAGGACAGGCTGTCGTTGGATATAATCGGAGGACAGTGTATTCAGACCCTATTCCCAGTATGTTTGGGACAGGGACTACTGTTATGTATGGTAAAACCAATAGAGAAGACTTTTCTCATATTGAAGGACACGAAGATAACGGTATGGAAATGCTATTCTTCTGGGATATAAAGAAAAAACTTACGGGAATTGTAATAAACATTGCTTGTCCTGCACAAGAGACAGAAAGTATCTCTCAAGTTTCTGCTGACTTTTGGCATGAAGCAAGAACTGAATTACGTAAGAAATTCGGTGAAAATGTATATATACTACCTCAAGTAGCAGCTGCAGGAGATATTTCTCCTCATTTGATCTGGCGTAAAAAAGCAGAAGAGATAATGCTCAAAAGAAAAGGAATTACCAGAAGACAAGAGATAGGAAAGCGTATTGCAAGAGCTGTTGAGGATGTATTTCCTTATGTCCAAGGTGATATTAAAAGAGAATTAGTATTTCGTCACATCTATAATGATATAGCATTGCCAGTCAAACGAATAACGAGAAGAGAGGCCGCAAATTCGGCTATGCTTAGTGAAGAAGAGCCCGATAACGCTTTTTGGCATCAAGAAATTGTGAATCGTTACAATACGCAGAACTCTATTCCCTTTTATTCTGCTCGAGTAAATGTGTTGAGGCTTGGTGAGGTGATAATGGCTTCTAATCCTTTTGAGCTATTTGTAGATTATGGAGTGCGTATCAAAGCCCAGAGTAGAGCTGTACTTACTATGTTGGTTCAATTAGCTAATGGAGCCGGTGCTTATCTACCAACAGCAAAAGCAGAGGCAGGGAAAGGCTATTCTGCAATAATTCAAAGTAATCTTGTCGGCTCTGACGGAGGACAAATTCTGGTAGAGGAGACATTGGATATGATTGATTCAATAATAAAATAATAATAGAAGATATATATCTGAAAAACAGTTTTTTAGATATGAAATTCAATGAATGGAAAAGAAAATGAAAAATATAATTGTTAGTATATTAATTTGCCTAATGGCTTTATTGTTTAATCAGATGAACGTTCATGCACAGGGGCTTCCTTATATGAATAAAAAACTGAATACAGAAGAACGTGTAAAAGATCTTCTGCAACGTATGAGTGTTGAGGAGAAAGTTGGTCAAATGTTAAAGGTTACCCTTCAGGACTTAAAAGAGGATGAATATGGACGAATAACGGAGGAGTCTTTAGAACAACTTTTTAGTGGTATGGGTATTGGTTGCGTTGACCCTCCAATTACAGATGGACGAACAAACAAGCCTATTGATGTAAAAGGGATTGCTAAATATTCTGAAGCTGCTGACCAATATTTAAGAAAAAAAACAAGATGGGGTATTCCTGCTATTCAGGTTGATTTAGGTGGGATTCATGGACAACTAGCCTATGATGCAACAATCTTTCCACAATCATTGAATCAAGGAAGTACATGGAATCCTCAACTAATTCATAAAATGGCTGATCTCATGGCGTATGAAGCTAGTCTCACAGGATGTGACCAATTCTTTGCTCCCTTGTTTGATATTGCTAGAGAACCTCGTTATGGTAGAGTAGAGGAGTGTTTTGGCGAAGATCCTTTTTTAGTTGCTGAAATAGGAAAAGCATTTGTTAATGGACTTCAAGGAGACCCTGAAATTACTAAGAATCATATACCTAAAAACAAGTTAATTGCTACCGCTAAGCATTTTGTAGGCTACAGTGTTCCTACTGCTGGTATTAATATTGCTCCTGTAGAAGTTGGACCGAGAGATTTCAGGAGCATTCATTTATATCCGTTTGAAAAAGCAATTAAAGAATCGAATGTATATTCTATTATGCCGGCGTATAACGAGGTGAATGGTATACCTGTGCATGGGAATAAAGAACTGCTTCGAGATATCCTGAGAGACGAATACGGATTTGAGGGCTATGTGTTTGCTGACTATGGAGGGGTTTGGATGCTGCAAAATAAACATAAAGTGACAGCTAATAAGGCTGAAACAGCAATACTTGCTCTAAAGAGCGGTGTAGATCAAGAAGGGCATGACTATGCTTATTCTCAACTGATTGAAATTGCGAAAAAAGATAAAGCGATTGAGGCATTGATTGAAGAGGCTGCAGGCAATATTTTACGAGTAAAATTTAAGGCAGGTCTATTTGATAACCCCTACAAAGCACCCAAAGATATTTCAAGCCTAATAAATACAGAAAAATCACGCAATTTAAGTCGTGAAATAGCTGAAGAGTCTACTGTTTTATTAAAGAATGATAATTTACTTCCCTTAGATTTAAAGTCTTTACGATCAATTGCAGTTATTGGACCCAATGCCGATCAAGTTCAATACGGTGATTATAGTATAACAAAAGACAACTCCACAGGCGTAACTGTTTTGGAAGGAATCAAAAGAATAACACAGAACAAACTGACTATACATTATGCAAAAGGGTGCAATATCACTGGACTTGATAAAAGCGGCTTTGCAGAAGCAATAAAAGCAGCTCAAAAGAGCGATGTAGTGGTCCTTGTTATTGGAGGAAGTAGTATGTCATTGGCTGGTACTGGTTGGGGAGAATCTAATGAAGTGAAAGATTTTCCTACTACTGGTGAGGGATATGATAGGACAGAGCTTGATCCACCCGGTGTTCAGTCTGATTTGATACGCGAGATTTATAAGACCGGAAAGCCTGTCGCATTAGTAATGATACATGGGAATCCTTATAGTATTACATGGGAAAAAGAAAATCTCCCGGCGATTCTTGAAGCTTGGTATCCGGGCTCTGAGGGAGGAAATGCTATAGCGCGTATTCTATTTGGAGAAGTTAATCCTTCAGGTAAACTGACAGTATCGATACCACAATCTGTTGGACATATACCTGTTTTCTATAATTATAAACCATCTGCTAAGGGACATTATAAAAAACCCGGTACACCGGAAAACCCGGGCAGAGATTATGTTTTTTCTTCACCTGAACCGCTTTTTCCCTTTGGATTTGGACTAAGTTATACTCAGTTTGAGTATTCAGAATTGAAAATCAACAAAAGAACATTAACGGAAAATGATAGCATACAACTTTCGGTAAATGTGAAAAATATAGGTAAGAGAGCAGGGAAGGAGGTTGTTCAGGTGTACATTAATGATAGAATTAGTTCTGTAACCACACCAATAAAAGAACTGAAAAGCTTTTGTAAACTTAACATAGCTCCAGGAACAACAACAACTGTGCAATTCTCTATACCTTGTAAAGAGTTAGGACTATGGAATAATGATATGAAATATGTTGTTGAGCCCGGGGAGTTTGATGTAATGGTAGGCTCTTCAGCAGAAGACATTCATTTAAGTGATTATATAAGAATTCAATTTTAATTGTAAAAAACGAAATTTGCTTTTATAAGTACTCTAAAACCATATCAAACTTTATAATAGTTTTTTCAACCCTTTTCAATAAAGGGTCTGGAACTCTGCTGAGTTAAAAAAAACTATTATAAAGTTTGATATAGTTTTTATATTGACTATAAATAAGACAACGAATCATGTTGTGATGAATAGATGGTGTCGTTTTATCCATAGTATATCATCAGATATATTAGTGTTTGGTTTTGCTGACTGTCCTCTCTGTTACTATTTAAACATAGAATATAACACTGCATAATCAACCAAATTCTTATCTTTAGACAGATTTATTTAAAAATTTGAAGATTATGAGATGCTTAATGGTTGCTATATTGTTCTGTGCGAGTTTTTTAAATTCTTACGCGCAAACTTTTGATCGGTCTAAGCTTGAGATTGGTGGTGGTGTTGGTTTGCAGTTTGGTGATTATACGGTTGTTAATGTGTCTCCTCAGGTGGGCTACCGGCTTACTCCTTATTTTACGCTGGGAGCGGGTGTTTCTTATACTTATCATAAGGATGATTATTATGTAGACAGCAGATCGTATGATTATAAATCCAGTTATTTTGGGATGAATGTGTTCGGTCGTTTTTATCCGATACAGTACCTGGTGTTGAGTGTTCAGCCCGAGGCCAGCCGGATGTGGCGATCTTATGATGGTCCGAACGGTAAGGTGAAAAGCAATGAATTTGTGCCTTCTGTGCTGCTTGGGGGCGGTGTGCGTTTGGGACCTGTTACGGCTATGATACAATATGATGTGATTCAGGATGATAATTCACCTTATTCGGATAAAATATTTTACAGTATAGGCTATACGTTCAGCTTCTGAAACAATAGTACCTTTATATCAGCAACATGATAACAGAGATAAAGGTCATTGCTGCTGTAAAATATCGAAAGCCTTTTTCAGGGAGCTTTTTGATTAATACGATTCCGGAAATTGCACCTATAATAACCAAGGGAATAGCGTACAGGTCCAATAATAAGGTGGTGGTCGAAATATTATCCCATACAAATGCTTGCAGGGGAAGTTTCAGCCAGTTTATTACTAAAAAGAACCAGGCGTTAGTTCCCACAAAACTATATTTGGGTAATTTAAGTGATAAAAAGTAGATAGCCAAAACCGGACCAGCGGCATTGCCTATCATCGTGGTGAAGCCACCCAATATCCCAAACAGAGGGGCATACCACCATTTGGTAACCATCGTGCTCTCTTTTCCTCTCCATTCAGACCAGAGCATGAAAACAAATACAATGAGTAAGCATCCGCCCATTAAGCGTTTGAATTCTTCCGGGGGAATGATCTTGTCTGCCAACAAGGCTATACCAAATCCTACAAGCGCGGCAGGAATCAGTTTTATTATATATTTCCACTCGGCTACCCTACGGTAATAAAGTACGGCTACCAAATCGGCAAAGCAAAGAATAGGCAGAATTACCCCGGTAGAAGGTTTGGCTCCGAAAACCATAGCCATTAAGGGTATGCTGATGAGACTAACGCCTTGAATGCCTGTTTTTGACATTCCTATAAATAGAGCGGCTATGAAAAAGATCATCCAGTCGGCATGCGACTGCATCCATATAAAAGAATCCATATAATCACTGTTTTATCAGGAACAAAGATATACGCTTCAGTGGAATTAGAGCCTATTTAAATTTCCCGAAGAATAATCTTTATCTGTTCATTTACAGGTGCAATATAGATTTCTTCAAATTCGGCATAAATATTATCGATATGGATTTCATGGAGAAATTCGGAAAAGGTCGTATATTTGTGACATGTTTTTCATGGTATTAGATTTAAGGTTAACAATTTGAAATGGGTTGTCGTGATGACAGCCTTTTTTTGTCTTTTTTAGTCCCCTCGCACATCCTTGATATTCAGCATGTTTACTACCCTCAAAAACATAAAGGTTATTTTTTAAAACATAAAGGATATTTTCGGAAAAATAAAGGATATGTTTTTTTTTATATAGTAATGTGGAAAATGGCCCGTTGTTTTTATATAAAAAAAGGACCGATAGATTATCGGTTTTCTTTTTATATCTTCGCCATTCATTACTACTACAAGAGATCTAAAATGAAAATTGTTTTTACGATCAACTATAATACAAGTTGGGGGCAATCCTTAGCTGTTGTTGGTTCTATTCCTGAATTAGGACAATGGGAAGAAGCGATTGCTCCTGATATGTTGTTCTTGGGTGATGGCATCTGGCAGTATGAGATTGATATACCGGATCACGTCCGGAACGTTGATTATTATTATCTGATTAAAACTGAAGGACAGGAAAGTAAAAGGGAATGGAGCAGGGGGCACTCATTAAAACTGAATGGTTGTAAGGGGTGTTACCGGCTTTATGATACTTGGCTGAACACACCGGCTGATTTGCCGTTTTACTCTTCGGCTTTTACGAATGCTGTTTTTGCACATTCGAAATCTCCGGCTGAAAATGAAAACAGCAGAGAGAAATTGACGATCTCGGTCTTCGCTCCTCGGGTAACTAAACAACAATATGTTGCTTTTACCGGCAATTGTGATGGCGTTGGCAACTGGATGCCCGAACGGGCAGTGCGCATGAGTCCTGATGAAGGAGCGGTATGGCGTGTAACTGTTGACGCTTCGGATCTTGTTTTCCCGCTGAGCTATAAATTTATATTGTGTGATAAGGAAGCTCCGGAGCGATGTGTTTGGGAGGAGGGAGATGATCGGATTATGGCGTATCCTTTCTTGACTAATGGTGGAGAATGTGCTTGTTTTTCCGGGTTGTTTTTCCGTTATGGAAATAACCTCATGCAATGGAAAGGAGCGGGAACGGTAATTCCTGTTTTTTCTTTACGCTCGGAACGGAGCTACGGTGTAGGAGATTTGGGAGACTTGCGTTTGATGATTGATTGGGTTGAAAAAACAGGGCAAAATCTTATTCAGGTGCTGCCTATGAATGATACTCGTATGACGCAGACGTGGCTTGACTCTTATCCATATAGTGCAATGTCTATCTACGCCTTGCATCCGATGTATATTAATTTGGACGGCATGGGTGAGTTGATGGATGAGGAAAGAAGGCGGCATTATCAGCTTTGTCAGCATGAACTTAATGCGAAAAACGAGATTGATTATGAGTCTGTTGTCGAAACAAAATTAGCCTATTGCAGGGAGTATGTCGAACAGGAAGGATTGAGCCGATTGATGGATGATGAGGATTACCAGCGTTTTTATGAACACAATAGTTCCTGGTTAATTCCTTACGGTGCGTATTGCTACCTGACGGGTTTATATAAAACTGCCGACTTTACCCAATGGGGGCAATATGCCGCTTATGATAAACCGGCCATAAAAAAGCTGAGTTCACCACAGCATCCGGCTTATCCTATTATTGCTTTTAATTATTATCTACAATATGTGTTAGACCGTCAGTTTCGTGAGGTGACGGATTATGCCCGTGCGAAGGGAATCGTGTTAAAAGGTGATCTGCCAATCGGAGTTAACCGCTTGAGCGCGGAGGTCTGGACAGAGCCCGGGTATTTTAATTTGAACGGACAGAGCGGAGCACCGCCTGACGATTTTTCGGCAAACGGACAAAACTGGCTTTTCCCCACGTATCGTTGGGATGTAATGGAGAAAGACGATTATGCCTGGTGGAGGAAGCGTTTCGCGAAGATGAACGATTATTTTGATTGTTTCCGGATTGATCATATACTTGGTTTTTTCCGTATATGGGAGATTCCTCAAGCGTATGTTCAGGGACTTTGCGGACATTTTAATCCGGCCTTACCTTTGTCTGTCGAAGAAATCGAAATGACCGGCATCCGGTTTGATGAAAAAAGATTTACTTCTCCTCGTATCTCGCATGATTTTTTACCGGATTTGTTCGGCGAATATGTCGATGAAGTACTGGGCAGTTACCTGGCCCAATCGTCATCCCGTCATTTTGTGTTAAAACCCTTTTGTGATACACAGCGGAAAATTGAAAAATTATTCGCCGGGAAGAAGGATGATAAAGCACGAAAAATTATGTTTGGACTATATGACATAGCCAATGAAGTGCTTTTCTTGAAAGATCCGCATGAGGAAGACAAATACCATCCGCGTATTTCGGCTTTCGCCTCACGGTTATACTTAGAATTAAACAACGACGAAAAACGAGCATTTGATCGTTTGTATGATGATTTCTACTATCACCGGCATAATGAATTCTGGAAAGATCAGGCTTTTCGAAAATTGATACCTTTAGTAAACTCGACGGAAATGCTTGTGTGCGGTGAAGATTTAGGGATGATCCCGGCAACAGTGCCGGAGGTGATGAACAAACTTCAATTACTGAGTTTAGAAATTGAACGAATGCCTAAAACCTTCGGGGTAGAGTTTGCCGACCTGACCAGTTTGCCTTATTACTCGGTTTGTACAACCTCTACGCATGATATGAGTCCGGTTCGCAGCTGGTGGAAAGAAGACAGACCCAAAACGCAACGCTATTACAACACCGTTTTAAACAGACACGGAGAAGCTCCATACGAATGTTCAGGCGAATTGGCCACTCAAATTATCTCTAATCATTTATCGTCACCTGCAATGTGGGTAATCATTCCCTGGCAGGATTGGTTGGCAACAGACGACGAACTGAAGCGACAAGATGCTGATGCTGAACGGATCAATGTGCCGGCGCAAACGAATTACTACTGGCGCTATAGAATGCACCTCACCTTGGAAGAACTGCTTAATGCCGATTCGCTCAATACAAGGATCAGCTCACTAATTAAAGAAAGTAATCGTTGAAAAAGATAAAAAAAGAGAATTTCCTGTTGCTTATATTTGATAGGAAACGTGTTGCAAATAATTGCAAATTCGTACATTTGCAAATTAATTAAAAAGGAAATGACGGATATTACAGATATTGCCGGAAGATTGATCTCTAAATCAAAGAGTCTGGCAATTGATAAGAAAAAGCTTTATGATGCGTTGGATACACTTGTAGATCATGTGTTGTTTCCTATTTGTGCAAATGAAATCACGGGAGAGCGTGGGCTGTATAAATTCTATTCCGTATTGGTGGAAAATATGTCGGTTCTACTCGGCATGGAAAGAGCCAAGGAAGTAGCAGACATCTTTCTGGAAAAACTGCCCTGGATGCAAGAACAGCTTTACGACGAAGCAACTGTGTTCAGTCAAAATGACCCTGCGGCAGGTTCAATGGAAGAGGTCATCATTGCCTATCCCGGCTTCTTTGCCCTGACGGTATACCGGATTTCGCACGAATTATATGAATTGCAGGTTCCTATTATTCCCCGATTATTTTCAGAATACGCGCATTCGAAGGTGGGTGTTGATATTAATCCGGGAGCTAAAATAGGTAACTCTTTTTATATTGACCATGGTACAGGTATTGTGATTGGCGAATCGACGATCATTGGCGATAATGTGAAAATATATCAGGGTGTAACACTTGGTGCTTTATTTGTTACAAAAGATTTGAGTAACAAGAAAAGACATCCTACAATTGAAGATAATGTGGTGATTTATGCCGGAGCAACCATTCTGGGCGGCAATACGGTAATTGGGCACGACTCGGTAATCGGTGGTAATGCCTGGCTAACAAACAGTATTCCACCCTATTCCTTAGTACAACAAACAGCAGAGATCAGAATAAGAAGTATGTTGGATAAAAATGATCCGATAGAGTTTTATATTTAATATAGTAGAAAAGAGAATATGAGAAGTTTTGCGAGCGATAATAATTCCGGAGTGCATCCCCTGATAATAGATGCGATAGCCCAGGCGAATGTGGATCATGCCGTTGGTTATGGCAGCGATCCATGGACAGAAAAAGCAGAGCGAAAGTTGAAAGACGTATTTGGTGAAAATGCAACCCCGTTTTTTGTATTCAATGGAACCGGAGCAAATTCGGTAGCACTTCAAGCCGTGACCCGTTCCTTTCATAGTATTATTTGCGCGGAAACCGCTCATATTTATGTGGATGAATGCGGTGCGCCGGCACGAATGACCGGTGCCACAATAACCCCTGTATCAACTACCGACGGCAAGTTGACCGTAGAGCAAATCAAAGAACGACTAATAAACTTTGGTGTTTGCCACCACCCTCAACCCAAAGCCGTTTATATTTCTCAGGTATCAGAACTGGGCACTGTCTATACCATAGACGAAATACGCGGGATCGCTGATTTATTGCATTCGCATAATATGTACCTCCACATGGACGGAGCCCGCCTGGCAAACGCATGTGCCTACCTAAACTGTGATATGCGCCGGATCACCATCGACTCCGGAGTAGATATCTTAAGCTTCGGAGGAACAAAAAACGGAATGATGATGGGAGAAGCCGTTGTTTCATTTCGTCCGGAAATTACAGAAAACCTTCAATATTACCGTAAACAATCCGCCCAGTTAGCCTCAAAAATGAGGTATTTATCCGCACAGTTTATTCCCTACCTCGAAAACAACCTCTGGTTGGAAAATGCACTGAAGGCAAATGTAGCGGCATCAAAATTATACGATATATTGAAAGAATATCCGGAAATAAAATTCACACAAAAACCCGAAACAAATCAATTGTTTTTCACAGCCCCAGCGAAAATCGCACGGAAACTAAGAGAAAAATACTATTTCTATTTTTGGAACGAAGCAAATTATGAAATAAGATTAGTTACTTCGTGGGACACAACAGGTGAAGACATCGCCTGCTTTGAACAAGATTTAAAAGACGCTTTTAAATAAAACGTCTTGTTAATTAATGTGTATATTTGTTGATCTAAACGAAATTCATATTTTATGCAAAAAAATGAAACGTTAGTTTCAGTGGATACACTTTTTTGGAAAATGGCTATGAAAGACGATGAAGAAGCATTTCGTCTTTTATTTGTTAACTTTTTTCCACCTCTTACGTTGTTTGCCCGTCGTTATTTAACCGACTTGGAAACATGTGAGGATATTGTTCAAGATACCTTTCTAAAAATATGGAAGAATAGAAAGACATTGGATATAACTACTTCTACTCGTAACTTTCTGATAACAACTGTTAGAAATAGTTGTGTGGATTATTTGCGTAAAAAGGAAACTGAAGCCCGTTATCATGAATTTAATTCGGATAATAAAGAACAATTATATGATCCAAATGATTTATTAACATTGTCGGAACTTGAAAGAATGCTTGCCTCTGCTTTAGAAAAACTCCCTGAAAACATTCGACAAGCTTTTATAAAGAGTAGATTTGAGAATAAAACTTATAAAGAAATAGCAGAAGAATCAAATATTTCAGTGAAAACTGTAGAATCTTACATGACACGTGCATTAAAAACTCTTCGAGAAGAATTAAAAGATTATTTATCGTTTTATATTTTATTTCTCTGGTAATCAAAACGATATTTGATTAAGGTTCTTTTAGTTAATAAAAACTTTTATTTATCCATAGGGTATCCTTTGTTCTGTACGTCTATACTGTAAAATGGAACAAAGTTGAAGCGAGAAGAATTACATATTTTAGACTATTTGGAAGGGCGTTTGTCTGAAGATGAACGTATGGCTTTTGAACTTGAACTCGAAAATTCACTCTCATTACAAAAAGAGGTTGATGATTTACGTTTTTTGCTCAATACCATAAATCATATTAAAGATGTTAATAAAGTAAATACTATTGCTCGTTGGAAAAAACTATCTTTTAAATTGTATTTGTTAAAAATAAGAAGCAAAACTTTAAAATCTGTTCAACGACTTGTTGTTATTGCTTTTGTTCCATTGTTATTGTTTGTTTATTATTTAAACACTCAAATTATCAGTAACAGCTTTGTAGAACAAAGTTTAGTTGAAGTGAAATCTGCTTTTGGAGTTGTTTCAAAAATCACATTACCTGATAGTAGTATTGTTTATTTAAATTCAGGGAGCTCCCTTTTATATCCGATTAAGTTTCAGGACGACTCACGCTCTGTTTTTTTATCTGGTGAGGCTTATTTTATTGTGAAATCTGATCCTGCAAATCAATTCAAGGTGAAAATATCAGACGATTTGACTGTGAGTGCTTATGGAACAGCGTTCAATGTTAATGCCTATAAAGAACAAGGGTGGGTAAGTACTGCTTTGACAAGTGGGAATGTATCAATAAATAAACAGTTAGGAACTTCATCTTCGGTTAACATAATTCGTCCCGGAGAGTTAGCTGTAATTGATAAAAACACAAAAGAAATAAATATATCTACAGTAAATCTTTATTCAGTAACGGCCTGGAAAGATGGCAAAATTGTGTTCAGAAGGGCGAAAATGCCTGAAATTATTTATCGCTTATCTAAGCATTTTAACGTTGAGATAGAACTGAGAGATAATATTCTTAATCAATATGAATTTTCTGCAACATTTACGACAGAAACTTTATCTGAAATTTTGAATTTGATCGGAAAATCGTCACCTATAAAATGGCATTTTGTTGAACCTAAGCAGCAGAGTGATCAAACATATACAAAACGAAAAGTAATTATATCGCTTTTGCGATGAATTTTGAATGTCAATTTGAAAATTGTTAATCTTAAAAATGTTAGCCTATGATGTGAAAATGATGCATAAAAACATGCAGGAAAAAAGAAACATTCCCTGCATGTGATTCTGTTTGCATATTAACTTTTCCCGAGTAATGCAAACGATTAATTACCAATTAACTAATCAAAAAATCATGTAAACGTATGAATAAAATGAATTATATCAAAGCGTTTAGACCTCTTTATGGTCTATGGCGTAAAATACCCATTGTTATGAAAATGACAGTATGTTTATTATTTTTATTAATCATTCAGGCAAGAGCAGATGTTACTTATTCTCAATCAACTAAGATATCGCTTGATATGCATAATGCAAGTGTAGAAGATGTGCTAAATACTATTGAAGAAAAATCCGAATTTTATTTTCTATACAATAGCAAACTTGTAAATGTTGATAGGAAAGTAAATGTTGAGGTGTCAAATCAGTCAATTGCAAAAATACTTAAAACAATTTTTGACAATACTGATGTTGAATATAAAGTAGAAGATCGACAGATTATTCTTAGTAATAGAACAATTAATTTGTCAGCAAACCCCATTTCTGCCCCTCAGCAAGGGAGAAAGGTTACTGGAGTTGTTAAGGATAAGAATGGAGAAGCTATTATTGGAGCAAATATAACAGTAAAAGGAACTTCTAATGGTACTATAACAGATTTTGATGGTAATTTTAGTCTGGATGCTCCTAGTAATGCTGTGCTACATGTATCTTATATTGGCTATACTTCGCAAGAGATACCTGTGTCTGGTAATAATTCTTTTGATATTATTCTGGTAGAAGATACACAGGCATTAAGTGAGGTTGTTGTTGTTGGTTATGGTAGTACAGTGAAAAAAGACTTGACAACAGCTGTTACAAGTGTGAGAAGCAAAGACTTTTTAAGTGGAGCTGTGAACGACCCGATGCAAATGGTTGATGGGCGTGTAGCAGGTTTGACTGTCTCAAGTACAGCTGCTGCTGACCCAAATGCTACTTCAGGACTTCAGATTCGTGGAGCTTCTTCTTTAAAAGCCGGAAATGGCCCGTTAATAGTTATTGATGGTATGCCGGGAGGTGACTTACGTAATCTTGCACAACAAGATATTGAGTCTATAACTGTTTTAAAAGACGGTTCTGCGGCTGCAATCTATGGTTCTCGTGGTGCTAATGGCGTTATTTTGGTACAAACAAAACAAGGCCAGGCCGGTAAAGTAAAAATAACTTATGATGGCTATGTGGATCATGATTTCGTTGCTGCAAAACCTGATATTCTTTCTCCTGAAGAATTTGTGGAAAAAGGTAGAGCAAAAGATTTTGGAAGCAGAACTAATTGGTATGATGAGTTATTAAATAAAGATAACTTCGGACACAATCATAATTTGGCATTATCCGGTGGTAGTGAATCTACTCAGTTTCGTATTTCAGCAAACTATAAAGAGAAAGAAGGACTTGATATAGTGACAAACAGAAAAGAATATGGTTTGAGAAGTAGTTTTAAACAAACAACGCTTGAGGGTTTACTGGAAGTAGGAGGTAATATTTCTTACCGTGTAGCAGAGCAAGATAATACAGACTATGGATCATTCCGCGTGGCAACGAAACTTAATCCTACAGTAGGTGTTGACGAGATGGATTATTTTAAAGGTCGTTATGATGAATGGAATCCGATTAAAAACCTAACAGAACGCGAACATAAAGCAAAGCATGAGTATGCTACTGTTGATTTTAATATTAAACTTAATATTCTGGAAAATCTAAATACAGAATTGAAGTTAGGTCGTCAAGGGCACAATAAAAAACAAATGGAATATTACTCCAAATTCCATCGTGAATCTATTGATAATTCTCGTGCAGGACGTGCGCGTTTAGAATCAGAAAATTGGGTTGACTGGACTTTGGAATGGGTTGGTAATTATTCATTCAAAATTGATAAGCATGACTTTAAGATTATGGGTGGTTATTCTTATCAGGAGTTTAACTGGGAAAAATTCTATGCTGAAAATATGGACTTCCCAAGTGATGTGTTTAAATGGAATAATCTTGATGCTGGAAAATGGAATAAAGCAGACGGACGCTTAGGTATGGATTCTGAAAAGAATAAAGAAAAAACCATTGCGTTTTTAGGGCGTGTAAACTACGACTATGATAACTTATTCCTCCTTACTGCTTCTCTACGTTATGAAGGAAATACAAAATTTGGAGCCGACCATAAATGGGGTGCATTCCCTGCTGCATCAGCAGCTTGGCGTTTTTCAAGATTATCTTTCTTTGAAGATGTTGAAGCAGTAAATGATTTGAAATTGCGTTTTTCTTATGGGGTGACAGGTCGTTCAGGATTTGATAAATATATAGCATTAGCTAAGTATTCTGGTTATGGATGGCAAATAAATAGTGAAGGAGACTGGGTTCAGGTATATGGACCTGGAAATAACCCCAACTATGACTTAAGTTGGGAAAAACAAATTTCATACAACTTAGGAGTTGACTATACGTTATTTGATTCAAGGTTAACTGGAAGTTTAGATGTCTTTTTTAAAGAAGGAAAAGATGTAATTGCAGAATATGATGCTCCCGTGCCTCCATTCTTGCATCAAAATATCTGGACAAATGTTGGAACAACAAGTACGAAGGGATTTGAACTACAGTTTAATTGGGAAGCTGTTCGTACAAAAGATTTTAGTTATTCATTGTTTGGTACATTGACGTATGAAAAATCCAAACTGAAGTCTTTCTCTAACTCTACATATACCAAAGGTTATATTGATGGTTCAGGTCTTCCTTCTCCAGGAAACCCGGGTCCTGCTCAACGTTTAGCTGATGGTGTTGAAATAGGTTCTTTCTATGGATATAAGTATGCAGGAGTCGACAATCAAGGACGTATTATGATTTATAAGGGCGGTAAAGTTGGTGCAGATGCTATATTGGCTGATGACGCGCAAGATTCTGACAGAACATTTATTGGTAATGGTGCTCCTAAATGGACTGTATCGTTAGGGAATACATTTACATACAAAAACTTTGATTTGTCATTGTTCTTCCGTGGGAGATTTGATTATGACATCTTAAATGTAGAGCAAATGTATTTTGGATTACAAGCTGAACCTGAGGTTAATTTGTTACATTCTGCATATGGAAAGAATGCACATATACTTGGAGGTAAAAAGGTTTGTGATTATTTCATTGAATCAGGTGATTACTTGAGATTAGATAACATTACACTTGGTTGGACTCCTCAGATTAAATCCAAATGGATTTCTTCATTACGCCTTTATGGTACAATAAAGAATGTATTTACTATTACAAGCTATTCTGGAATGGATCCAACGGCAATTAAAACAACCGGATTATGGCCGGGTATGCGTAGTGGTGCTGATGATTCAAATCCTATGGATGTTTATCCAACCGCTCGTAATATAACTTTTGGTGTACAAATCAGCTATTAATCTAACGACGTAAGTATATATGAAAAAGATAAAATATTTAGTATTTGCTCTTGCCCTGGGGGCATTATTTCCTTCATGTACAGACTTGACGGAAGAGCCATTTGATGTATTGACAAAAGACAATTATTTTACTGACAAAAGCTCTGTTGAAGCAGCAGTCTTGCGTCCATATGAGCATGGTCATTGGTGTGCTTGGGATGGAGATCGTTGGAATCTTCAGGAACTTACTGCAGATCATTTTGTGTGGACACAAAAAGGTAAACATGGATGGGATGAAGGACAATGGGTTCGTTTGCATGGACATAATTGGGATTATCTTCAGAACCAGGTGAATGGTAGTTGGGTAGGTCCGTACCAAGGAATTTCTCAAATTAACAACTTGTTGCTTGATTTTGAAGCATTGGATTTTGCCAGTATAGGAATAACTGAAGGGGAAAAAGCGAATTTTATTGGTGAACTACGTGCTCTACGTGCATGGTATTATACCTTTTTAATTGATTTTTTCCGTCATGTTCCAATTGTTGAAGATATCACAACTTTGAAAGAACAGTCTACTCCTCAGGAAGTATTTGAGTACATGGAGAAAGAAATCAAAGAGGTTATCCCAATGCTGAAGGCAAAAGCAATACCCGGTCATTTTTCGCAAGGATCTGCTGCTGCATTATTAGTACGTATGTATTTAAATGCGGAAAAATGGATTGGAACGGCAAAATACTCTGAATGTGCTGTTGTTGCTCAAGAAATTATTGATGGAAAATACGGTGCTTTTTCTATTGACCAGGATTACCGTGGTCCATTCCATCGTTCTCTTGTAGGCTCTCCTTCTCCTGAAAATATGTTTGAATGGCCTCATAAGCGAAATGTTTATGAATTAGGATGGCAATATTCTGCTTTCCATCATTATAAATCAAACTCAATTTTAGATACTGATGGATGGAATGGTTATAATGGTATTCATCTTGCTCCATCAAGAGATCTTGAAGGTAATATTTATAACTATGCATTAGGTAAGCCCTACGAAAAGTTTGCGGATGTAGATTTTCGTAAACAGAACTACGAAGTTATAAACGATGCGGGTGATACAAAAGGTTTTTTCCTTGTTGGACCACAATATCAATTTGATAGAGAAAAAGGATATGGTTATGATTTAACCAAACCTGTAACCGGATCTGAAGAATGGACAGGACAACAATTGGTTTTTGTTGATCAGGTTGGTAGATTTTCTGAAAAACCAAATGGACGTTGGGCTGAAGGTTCAAAAGTGACCACTGGAGAAGAAAACTCAGGTGTCCGTCTATTAAAATTTGGTCCATTGTCTCATACTCATGGATTGTTTATGTCGAACTCTATTGGAGAAATTCGTTTGGCTGAAATTTACTATTCATTAGCTGAATGTAAATATAGAGCAGGTGATAAGGCCTCAGCTGCAAAATTGTTAGATGACGTTAGAGCAAGGAACTATCCAGCGACTGAATGGCCTAAATACAGTTATGAAGCAAACCTGGATAAATTAACAGATCAGGAATTTATTGATGAGTGGGGACGTGAGTTCTTGGGTGAACATAGAAGACGTACTGATTTAATTCGTTGGGGACGATTTGGAGAAGCATGGTGGGATAAAGGGATAGATAAAACAGATAAAGACTATGAAGTATTCCCAATTCCTTCAAGAATTCTGAACTCCAACCCATTATTGAAACAAACAACAAGAGGTTGGGAGTAACATCTTTAACACAGTGAGGGTAGAAATTGATTGTTCAACTTAGCACTTGATAATGGGATAGGACTACCTCACTTTTGAAAATAATGCACCCCTGCCGCGCATACGTTGCGTGACAGGGGTGTTTCTTTTGATTAATTCTTAACTTTGTCAACTTGTAAAATTGTGATGGAGTGAAAGAGTATTTAGATCAGTTGAATGCCAGCCAACGAGAGGCTGTGGAGTATATTGACGGAGCGTCATTGGTTATTGCCGGGGCCGGGTCGGGTAAAACAAGGGTGCTTACCTATAAGATTGCTTATCTGCTTAGCCGGGGAATTCCGCCGCAAAGTATTTTGGCCTTGACGTTTACGAACAAAGCGGCACGTGAGATGAAAGAACGTATCGGCCTGCTTACAGAGCCGGAGGCTACGCGTCGTCTTTGGATGGGCACTTTCCATTCTATCTTTGCCCGGATCCTTCGTTTTGAGGCGGCTCATCTGGGCTATCCTTCCAATTTTACGATTTATGATGCTGCCGATTCCAAAAGCCTGATAAAATCGATTATCAAGGGAATGCAACTGGATGATAAACTTTATCGTGCCGGTATGGTACAGTCGAGAATATCCAACGCGAAAAATGCCTTAATAACCTGTAAGGCGTATGAGCAAAGCAAGGAACTTGTAGAAGGTGATATACGAAGCAAGGTTCCGTTAATCAGGGAAATTTATAAGCGGTATCAGTCGCGGTGCTTTCAGGCGGGAGCGATGGATTTTGACGATTTGCTATTGCAGACGAATATTCTTTTTCGTGATCATCCTGAGGTGTTGAATAAGTATAGAAATTTCTTCCAATATATCCTGGTTGATGAGTATCAGGATACAAACTTCGCGCAACATTTAATTGTGCTTCGGCTTAGTGAGCAACACAATCGTATATGTGTGGTAGGTGATGATGCGCAAAGTATTTATTCTTTCCGTGGGGCGAATATAGACAATATCCTTCAGTTCAAGAGTCAGTATCCCGGTTGTCGTATTTTTAAACTGGAGCGAAATTATCGCTCTACCCGTAATATTGTGGATGCTGCAAACAGCCTGATCCATAAGAACGAAAAGCAGATTGAGAAAAAGGTGTATTCGGAGAAAGAACCCGGAAGTAAACTCGGACTGATTTCGCTTTATTCCGATTATGAAGAGGCCTACACCGTTGCGACAAAGATTTTAGCGTTGCGTAGAGAGAACCGTTCCTATAACTATGCGGATTTCGCGGTGTTGTATCGTACAAACGCACAATCACGTATTTTGGAGGAAGCCTTACGCAAACATGGTATTCCATATCGCATTTATGGTGGTCTTTCGTTTTATCAGCGAAAGGAGATAAAAGATATTATTTCTTATTTTCGTTTAGTGGTGAATCCGCACGACGAAGAGGCTTTGAAACGGGTAATTAATTTCCCTGCTCGCGGAATAGGAAACACAACTCTTTCTAAATTGCTGGAGGCTGCTACCGAATATAATGTTAGCCCATGGACTGTATTGAGCGATCCTTTGGAGTATGCCTTAGCTATAAACAGCGGTACGGCGAATAAGCTTCAACAGTTTAAGGAGATGATGCTCTCATTTCAGGAGAAAAACACGACCATGTCTTTAGACGAAATAGCAGATGCTATTATTAAGGAAACCGGTATCGTATCGTTATTCGCACAGGATACTTCGGTGGAAGGACAAAGCAAGTTTGAAAACGTACAGGAGCTTATAAAGGGTATCCTTGAGTATTGTGAAATCAAGCGTGAAGAAGGAGCGGAAACTGTAAGGCTAACCGATTTCCTTGCGGAAGTAGCTCTGTTGACTGATCAGGACAGCGACAAAGATCAGGAAGCGGATAAGATTACCCTTATGACGGTTCATGCCGCAAAGGGATTGGAATTTAAGAACGTATTTATTGTTGGATTGGAAGAAGATCTTTTTCCGTCCATGATGTCGAAAGATAGTTCGCGGGCATTGGAAGAAGAGCGTCGGTTGTTTTACGTTGCTATTACACGCGCGGAAGAAAATTGTATACTAACATACGCCAAGAGCCGGTTCAGAAACGGGAAGAGTATGATTGGTATTCCCAGTCGTTTCCTGAAAGATATTGATCCGGTATTTCTTGATGCTCCGGATTCTATATCTAAGGAAAGAACAGTTGAATCAGACGGCTTCTCTCGTGAGCGACAACGATTTAATCGAGACGAACCTGCCGCGTTTTCCTCACGTCGTGAAACTCTTCCGCCCGAACAAACTGTGCCTGCGTCTTATCGCAAACTTAGTAAAATCTCATCCCAAGTTTCGGCTTCAAGTGGTGTTTTATCTATCGACGGACTTACGGTAGGTACACGTGTAAGGCACGATCGCTTCGGCGAAGGACAGATTACTGCCTTCGAAGGAGAAGGAGGTAATGCCAAAGCCATTGTGCAATTTGATAACTCCGGTATAAAGCACTTGCTCCTCAAATTCGCGAAGCTGGAGGTAATTCAGTAGGCTGTTTGATTAAACAGTCTCTTCATACAACCCCCTTAGCAAGGCGATCTCGTCAGCATAACCGGGAAGTTCGTTCGGCGTTTCCAGATAAAAAGGCAGGTGTCTTAACTTCGGGTGGTTGATAACCTTTTTGAAGGTATCGAGTCCCAAAGAACCATTACCTATTGTTTCGTGTCTGTCTTTATGACTGTTGAAAGGATTCTTACTGTCGTTGATGTGAATCGCATGCAATCTGTCTAACCCGACGATCCTGTCGAACTCATTTAACACACCATCCAGATCGTTCACAATATCATAGCCTGCATCGTAAATATGGCAGGTGTCCATGCAAACGCCGAGCTTATTGTTTAGCTCAACGCGGTCGATAATCATACGCAACTCTTCGAATGTTCGTCCGATTTCACTCCCTTTTCCGGCCATTGTTTCCAGCAACACGGTTGTTTTAAGTTCCGGATAAAGCACCTTGTTTAACGCTTCCGTTATATAGTCAATACCAACCTCAACACCCTGCTTAACATGACTGCCCGGGTGAAAATTATACAAGCTGCCCGGAAGATAATCCATGCGCGAGAAGTCGTCGGCCATCATTTCAAGTGCGAATTTCCGTATATTCTCATCTGCCGCGCATAAATTCATGGTGTAAGGTGCATGCGCCAGAATAGGAGCGAAGTTATTCGCTTCGGCAATGGCGAGAAGTGCTTCCACATCTTTTTTTACAATAGCCTTGGCACTACCCCCACGAGGATTACGGGTGAAAAACTGGAATGTATTTGCGCCGATCGACAACGCGTCTTTGCCCATGGCTTCATAGCCGTTCGAAACTGAAAGGTGACAACCTATATTTAGCATAGTATGAATTTTTTAATCCGGTTTATTTACACAAAAATAAGCATTATCCCGCAGGAAAGCTATACTACACAAACATTCCGGAATAGGATAAGTTTAGGATCAAAAAAATATTCGGTTGGGAACAACTATTTTCTCTGTTTTTAAGCAAAAAAAAGGCCTGATTTGCGGTGTTTTTCGCATGTTTTTATCTTTCTTATAATCAATAGGTTAGAGCTGTCGAAAAACATAAAGGTTATTTTTCGAAAAATAAAGGATATCTTTTGAAAAATAACCTTTATGTTTTTATTTATATAGTATTACGAAAAAAAACGGGTGTTATTGTTGGTAAGAAATGAACCCGTCTGAAAGCAAAAAACGACTGTCTGAATCGACCAGAAAACGTATTGCCGTAATGCTTTTTTGTTCAGGATAGGGGAGTTGAGCAATTATATCGCTAACTGTTTGTGGAGTTTCTGTTAATAGCTCAGCTAATAGATTGCGGATTGTAGAGAAATCATGGTCTGTTAAAACAGACGTTTTCGACGAGCGACAAACATCGCAGGTGCCGCAATCTTTCGCTCCTTTTTCTCCAAAGTAAGTGAGTAGCATACGGCTGCGGCAGATGTATTTTTCTGTCGTATATTCCAGCACTTTCGCAATCCGTTTTTCTAAACGTTCCTTTCTTTCTTCGTAAGCTTTGCGGGGAATACGCAGATAGCTCTGTTCCTCGCGGCTTTGGGTGTAGATGATCAGCGGAGTCTTTTTCTGAGGGATGTATTGAAGAATTTTATACTTGGAAAGCCCGACCAAGGTGTCGTAAACTTCCTGAGGTGTGCTTCCCGAACGGGTAGCGATCAATCTTTCGTCAATATAAACATAGTCTGCAAATAAACCGGTATACGACCTGAGGATAGTCTGTATAATGTTGTCCGTCTTTTTCGTTTGGTGCTGATATTTATACAGATCATCACGAGTAACCCGGAATGTTAGTCGGGACGCATTGTCGATTTCTTCCGTGTATTCGATATAGCCGGAGAGTTCCAGTATCTTAAGGGCATGATGTGCCTGAATAACGGAAAACTTAAATATATGGCAAAAGTCGGTGATCGAAAAATCATGTATCGTTTCTAAGCCATAACCCACCGCAATTTGGAAATAATTACCTAATGCTTCGTAAATACGATAAATAAGTTCCTTATCGGGAAACTTATCAGTTAGTCGCTTCTTTAGCTTGGCACTATCGGTTCCTGAGCAAAGAGCAACGGCGTAGGCTGTTTTTTCATCCCGTCCTGCACGTCCTGCTTCCTGATAATATTCCTCCAATGAACCGGGCATATCAATATGCACAACCACTCTTACGTCCGGCTTGTCTATCCCCATCCCGAACGCGTTGGTCGATACTATTACGCGGCATTCGTTATTTTTCCACCTGTTTTGGCGCAAGTCTTTCTCTGCCCGGTTCAGTCCGGCATGGAAGTAGTCTGCCGAAACTCCGGCATTTTGTAACGCAAGAGCAATCTCCTTGGTTCGTTTCCGATTACGCACATAAACAATAGCGCATCCCGGAACTTTCTGGAGTATCTGTGTCAACGAATGGATTTTGTCGTCTGTCTGTCGAACAACATAAGACAGGTTTGTCCGGCGGAAACTTTTCTGAAAAACATTTTTCGCCTTAAACAGAAGTCTCTCTTGTATATCCGAAACAACATCCGGAGTAGCTGTTGCGGTTAATGCAAGAACAGGCACTCCCTCTAATTGATCACGAATATCGGCAATGTTTAAATAAGAAGGACGGAAGTCGTATCCCCACTGCGAGATGCAATGGCTTTCATCAATAACCAGTAAGTTCACATTCATGGCTTGTAGCTTAGCACGGAATAGTTCGGTTGCTAAACGTTCCGGAGAAACATACAGGAACTTATATCCTCCAAAGATACAATTCTCTAATTGAGTGATGATCTCCTGCCTTGTCATTCCGGAATAAACAGCTGTAGCCTTTATTCCCACGCGGCGAAGATTTTCCACCTGGTCTTTCATCAGGGCGATCAATGGAGTCACTACAATACAGATCCCTTCTTTCACCAAAGCCGGAACCTGAAAGGTAATCGACTTACCTCCACCGGTAGGCATAAGACCTAACGTGTCTTTTCCTTCCATTATGGAATGGATGATATCCTCCTGGAGCGGACGAAATTCCTTGTATCCCCAGTATTTCGCTAATATCTCGTGATAAACGTCCACGGGTTCAGAAGTCAGTCAGATTGGATCTGTCTTGATTTCTTTTACCTGAAGTTGGATCGACGTGTTGCCATTGTAGGTGTTTTCTTCAATAGTGTAACAGATATTGAATGGAAACATACCTTTGATATGACTATTGTGTTTATGCATTCCAAAGGCAATGCCATGAATCGGATTGTGCGAATTACTATCGATCAGTTCAAGTTTGAGATGTTCCAGTTCTTTCCCTACCAGCTTGCTTGTTCCATAATCTTTAACGCTCAGCGTGGCGAATACCGGTTTTTGATTTTCCGGACCGAACGGACTCATTTTTTTGAGGTCTGACAGAAACTTGTTGTTGATTTCCTTGAAGTCGAGCGTAGCGTCAATATCTATCTGAGGAACCATTTGTTCCGTATCGATTTCATCAGCGGCTAACTTTGAGAACCGTTCAGTAAAAGCATGCAGATTTTCTTCCTTTAATGATAAACCTGCGGCATAAGTGTGCCCTCCGAAATTCTCGAGCAGATCACGACAGCTTTCAATAGCCCTGTAAATATCAAACCCGGGAACGGAGCGCGCGGATCCCGTAATTAATTCGGACGATTTAGTTAAAACAACGGCTGGTCGGTAATACTTCTCGGTTAAACGGGAAGCTACAATACCAATAACGCCTTTATGCCATTGTGGGTTATAAACAATGATTGCTTTACGATCTTCCATGTTTTGAAAATCGTCGATAATCGCGTTCGCTTCATCAGTTATTTTTTTGTCTAATTCACGACGCTCATCATTGTATTGATTGATGTTTTCACTTTTTTCGCGGGCTGCTTCACTGTCTTTAGCCAGAAGCAGATCAACCGCTTCTCTTCCGTTCATCATACGTCCGGAAGCATTGATGCGAGGCCCGATTTTAAATACGATATCACTTATCGTCATGTCTTTTCCCGTCAGGCCACAGATATCGATTATACCTTTCAACCCAAGACTGGGATTGATGTTTAATTGTTTTAATCCATAATAGGCTAAAATACGGTTTTCTCCACTGATGGGAACAATATCCGATGCGATACTGACAGCAACCAGATCAAGTAGTTTTTCTAATTCGGAAAATGGGAAGTTGTTGCTTTTGGCAAATGCCTGCATGAATTTAAACCCTACACCACAACCGGACAAATGCTCATACGGGTAAACGGAATCCTTGCGTTTAGCATCCAATACCGCGATTGCATCCGGCAGAATAGTATCCGGCATGTGATGGTCGCAGATGATAAAATCAATCCCTTTTTGTTTTGCGTATTCAACTTTTTCAACGGCTTTGATGCCACAATCAAGCGAAATGATGAGTTTAACGTCGTTTGCCGCGGCATAGTCGATCCCTTTGTAAGACACACCATATCCCTCATCGTATCGATCCGGAATATAATAATCCAAAGCCGATGAATACAAACGCAAATACTTATATACTAACGCTACGGCTGTAGTACCATCCACATCGTAGTCCCCATAAACAAGAATTTTCTCTTTGTTCCCTAACGCCTTATTCAATCTTTTAACCGCCTTGTCCATGTCCGGCATCAGAAAGGGGTCGTGCAAATCATTTAGGCTGGGTTTAAAGAATTTTTTTGCTTCTTCAGCAGAATAAATTCCTCTTTTCACAAGTAATAAAGCAATAATTGGATTTACACCTAACTCTACTGCCAATTTATCTCGCTTATGTAATTCTTCTTTTGTTGGGTTTAGAAAGTTCCATTTGCTTGTCATTATATTTTATTTTTCTTTTTTATCTGTCTCGGAATTATTACACGAACGGTTACTGTAATTCTATACAGAAAGAGTTATATGGCATACTTACAAAAGCGCTGACCCTACTCAGGTGCCTTAATTAAAGTAAATCAAGGCAATGCGTGTAATAATTGATCCTGTAAAGTTAGAGATTTTAAATTGATATTAAACATCGCTATCTATAAAAACGTTTCTTTTAAAGAATATTTTAAAAGTACGTGAATCATTTGTACTTTTGCCTATATAGTTTTAAATGACAATGATAGAAGATCTCAAAAAGGCTTGTGAAGTATTATCAGACGGAGGTCTGATTTTATACCCTACAGATACGATCTGGGGAATAGGTTGCGATGCGACCAATGAAGAGGCAGTTCGAAAAGTTTACAAACTAAAGCAGCGGATTGATAGCAAAGCGATGCTTGTGTTGATAGACAGTACGGCTAAATTGAATAGTTATGTAGAAGAAGTGCCTGATCAAGCATGGGATTTAATCGAGTTGACAACGAAACCGTTGACAATTATTTATCCTAAGGGAAGAAATTTACCTTCTTGTTTGGTGGCTGAAGATGGAAGTATCGGAATTCGGGTGTCAATGGAAGAGTTCTCGCGTAAGCTTTGTGAACGATTCCGCAAACCGCTGGTCTCTACTTCAGCCAATGTTAGCGGCACGCCTGCACCTGTGATTTATGATGAAATATCCGAAGAAATTAAGGCGGGAGTTGACTATGTTGTAAACTATAGGCAAGACGATATAAGCAGAGCAGTACCTTCAAGCATTATCAAGCTTGACATCGGTGGTCTCATTCAAATAATCAGAGAATGACAGCAAAAAACAGGATAATCTTACCCTATCTCATTTCAGATCTGATTTCGGCTTCTTGCGTTTGGTTTTTGTTTAACTGGTTCCGGTTTTACGAGATCGCTATTTTTACCGGTTTCGAGACGCTGAAGGATTATCTTTCATTTCTTCCTGTTTGGGGAGGGCAAATTATTATTCCTTTTTTTTGGCTCGCTATTTATTATTTTTCCGGCTATTATAATGAACCTGTCGGTAAATCAAGGGTGACGGAGTTTTTCCAGACTTTCGGGGCTGTGTTGTTTGGCGTATTGGTCCTTTTCTTTCTGATTATATTGAATGATATACCTCCTTCATTCTCCGTTTTTTATACGCTGTTCCTAGTTCTTTTTACTTTGCAATTTTTATTTACCTATATTCCCCGCTTGTGCATAACCTTATACGGTATTTCAAAAATAAGAAAGAGAGAATATGCTCAGAAGATTTTGATTATAGGAGTAGGAACAAAAGCACTGAACCTGTCTGAACGTTTATATGATCTCGGATATGAGATTGTAGGGTTTGTAAAGGAGGGAGAACATGCTTCAACAAGCGTGCCTGAAGAGTCTTTGTTGGGTACAATGGATGATCTGGACAATCTGATTGTAACCAAAGAAGTTGATGAATTGGTGATCGCCCTACAAACTGAAGACAGTAATGAGCTGTTGGCGATACTCTATCCTTTATATCGCTTTCATCTGCCCGTTAAAATATTATCGGAGAGTATCAACCTGTTGTCGCGTATCAAAATAAAGTCGGCTATCGGGGTTCCGTTGGTCGATTTGACGAGCAATAATTTTAGTTCCGCAGAAGAAAATATCAAACATTTTGTCGATAAAGTAATATCTGCCTTTGTCATTGTTCTGTTTTTTCCGTTATTTGTCTATTTAGCTTACCGGGTGAAAAAAGACTCGCCCGGACCGGTCTTCTTCCGTCAAGAGCGGATTGGTTATATGGGGAGGCCGTTTATGATATGTAAATTCAGGACAATGTATGTCGGTGCAGAAAAAGGAACACCCCAATTGTCTGTAGAAGATGATCGGCGCATAACTCCCTCCGGACGATTTATGCGTAAATACAGATTAGATGAAATCCCTCAATTCTGGAATGTGCTGAAAGGGGATATGTCTATCGTCGGGCCTCGTCCGGAGAGACGCTACTTTATCGATCAGATAGTAAAGAAAGCACCTTACTATTACTTGATGCATAATGTTCGTCCCGGAATTACCTCTTTAGGAATGGTGAAATACGGCTATGCGCAGAATGTCGACGAAATGATAGAGCGTTTAGCTTATGATGTGATGTATTATGAAAATATGTCTTTATTATTTGATTTAAAAATTTTAATTTATACGGTCAAAACCGTACTTACCGGTAAAGGTATTTAAGTATATATATATGAAAAGTAAGGACTTGTATTACAGACTCCTCTTATGGCGTGAAAAAAATATTAAAGAGAAGACATTCATTCTGATCATTAGTTTTATTGTTGGAATATGCACGGCGGTTGCCGCGATTCTTCTCAAAAACACAATACATGCGATTCAACATTTCCTGATAGCAAATACTGCGATCGATGAGGCTAACTTCTGGCTATTGCTTTATCCCGTGATTGGAATCTTGCTGGCAGGTCTGTTTGTGAAATATATTGTTCGTGACGATATCAGTCACGGGGTAACAAAGATTCTTTATGCCATTTCACAACGGAAAAGCCGCATCAAACCACATAACACCTGGTCGTCTATTGTGGCAAGTTCGATGACTATCGGTTTTGGTGGATCGGTAGGAGCGGAGGCTCCTATCGTATTAACCGGAGCGGCAATAGGTTCTAATTTAGGACGAATGTTCAAAATGGAGCAAAAAACATTGATGTTGTTGGTTGGTTGTGGAGCCGCAGGAGCCATTGCCGGTATTTTTAAAGCGCCTATCGCCGGGTTGGTGTTTGTTATAGAAGTGCTGATGCTCGATTTAACCATGACATCCGTGTTGCCGTTGCTAATATCATCGGTAACTGCAGCCACGGTATCCTATATATTTACCGGTACCGACGCGATGTTTAAGTTCTCGCAAACCGAAGCCTTTATAATGAGCCGTATCCCTTATGTGCTTCTTCTGGGAGTGTTTTGCGGATTAGTATCGCTCTATTTTACCCGGGTGATGAACAAGGTGGAGCGTGGCTACCGTAAGTTGGGAGGTTACTGGACTAAGTTTTTGGTTGCCGGCGTAATGTTGAGTTTGCTGATCTTCCTTTTTCCTCCTTTATACGGCGAAGGCTATAATACGATTGGGGCATTGCTGGATGGTGAATTTTCGCACATGATGGATGGTAGTATATTTTATTACCTTAACAGTAATTATTGGGGGGTGATTATATTTCTTGGTTTGATTCTGCTTACAAAAGTGTTTGCTTCAAGTGCTACGAATGCCGGAGGTGGTTGCGGTGGGATATTTGCACCAAGTTTATTCTTGGGATGTATAGCCGGGTTTGTTTTTGCCCATTCAGCCAATTATCTGCCTTTTACAGCGATGCTTTCCGAAAAGAATTTTGCCTTGTTGGGCATGGCCGGAGTTATGTCGGGTGTGATGCACGCACCCTTAACGGGTGTGTTCCTTATCGCGGAACTAACAGGAGGATATGACCTCTTTCTGCCGTTAATGATCGTCTCCATTAGTTCCTATATAACCATATTAATGTTTGAACCTCACAGTATTTACTCCATGCGTTTGGCCGAAAAAGGGGAGTTGCTGACGCATCATAAAGACAAGGCTGTACTAACTTTGCTTAATGCGAACAGTATGATTGAAAAAGACTTTGTCGTGGTTTCGCCAAACATGTCGCTGGGAGATATGGTTAAGGTAATTTCCGAGAGCAGGAGGAATGTTTTTCCGGTGGTAGACGACAAGGATATTTTGGTTGGCGTGGTGTTGCTGGACGATATCCGAAATATAATGTTCCGACCGGAATTGTATGAACGGTTTCATGTATTTAAGTTTATGGTGTCGGCTCCGGGCAAGATATTTATTAATACTCCTATGGAAAAGATCATGGGGATTTTTGACGATACCAAAGCCTGGAACCTGCCGGTTGTAGATGAGAAAGGACATTATATCGGCTTTATGTCGAAGTCTAAAATATTCAACTCTTATAGAGAAGTGTTGGTTGATAATTTTTCAGGAGATTAAAAAATGAGAAAAGAAGATTTACGTATCGTATATATGGGTACGCCCGATTTTGCAGTAGAGAGCTTACAGGCGTTGGTTGAGAATGGATATCAGGTGGTTGGAGTGGTTACTATGCCGGATAAACCGGTTGGACGGCACATGAGTGAGTTGCAGGCCAGCCCGGTGAAAAAATACGCCTTGTCGAAAAATATCCCGGTACTACAGCCCGAAAAACTCAAAGACGAAGCCTTCGTCGAGCAGCTTCGTTCGCTTAGAGCTGATCTTCAGATAGTGGTGGCGTTTCGTATGTTGCCGGAAGTGGTGTGGGATATGCCTCGTTTGGGCACGTTTAACCTGCATGCTTCTTTGCTGCCACAATACCGTGGTGCCGCGCCTATTAACTGGGCCGTTATCAACGGTGATGCTGAAACAGGCGTAACAACCTTCTTCCTGACGCATGAGATCGATACCGGGAAGATTATCCTTCAGAAACGTACGCCGATAGCCGAAACAGATAATGTAGGAGACGTTCACGACCGACTGATGCAAATAGGTGCCGGCTTGGTGTTAGAAACGGTCGATCTGATTCTTGACGACAAGGTAGATGCCATTCCGCAGGAGGCGTTCTATGCTTCTGCCGCTGAACTGAAAGCTGCTCCGAAGATATTTAAAGACACCTGCCGTATTGATTGGCAACAGCCGGGGCGGAAGGTATATGATTTTATTCGCGGGCTTTCTCCTTACCCTGCTGCCTGGACTTATTTGCAACCGCAAGAAGGCAAAGCGCAAGTGCTAAAGTTGTACACGGCCGAATACCTTGTTGAGCAGCACACACTACCTGTCGGAACACTTCGTTTGACGGGAAAGAAAACGCTGGATGTAGCAGTGAGAGACGGTTTTATTCGTTTGCTAACCGTGCAACTTGCCGGTAAGAAGCAAATGGCTGTGGCCGATTTCTTAAATGGCTGTAAAGACATCGAAACCTATCAGGTACACTGATGAATCAGCCCAAAAAAATCATATATATAATAGTTGGTACGATATGCCTTATTTTGGGGGCGATCGGTATTTTCGTACCATTATTGCCTACTACGCCTTTTTGGCTTTTAACTTCCTGGTGCTATATCCGAAGTTCAAAGAAAATGTATAACCGGGTAATGGCCAATCGTTATTTTGGTGGGTACATCAGAGACTATGTGGAGGATAAAGCCATTCCGATACGCACTAAAGTAACAACATTGATCGTGATTTGGCTGTCAACAGTTGTTACTTCACTTTTTCTTGTTGACATTTTATGGGTGCAGATAGCGCTTGTGCTGATAAGTTCGGCTGTAACCTGGCATATTGTCGCCTTTCCTACTAAAAAAGCAAAAGTCAAGGTGTTGACCGATCATCCGGAAGAGAGAGACAACACCACTCCCGGCTCTCACCTCAACTAATGTTTTTCTTCCCATTTTAACTTAAAATCGAGGGGTTTTGTTGAAAAAATATGCTTCTTTTAAGGTATTGATTTTCAATGGTTTTGGAGGCCTGAAAATATATCCTTTATTTTTCCAAACATAAAGGTTATTTTTTGAATTATAACCTTTGTGTTTGAAAAGATAAAGGATGTTTGAAAACGAAGTCTTTTAATTGGGCTTGAATGGAAATGTTAATTCATTCAAGTTTTCTTATAATTCACCTGCTGCTTTCTTGTGTTTTGTCAGACTTAAACGAAGGGCAGCGTTGGCATTTACACAGTCTGAACCGGCTTTTTGCCAGGCGGTTTGCGCTTCGAGGTAATCAACCAAGGTAGCCATGCCGGTTTCGTACATGTCTTTATGAGTTTTGAGGTTCTCTTCCGCTTCAATCAATGAGTTTTGTGTAAGCGCTACTTCAAGCGTCGCTTCATCTACATCATTGATGCTTTTCATCAGTTCTAATTCCATCTTTTCGTTGGCATCCGCCTGTTTCAATTCAGTGATTTTTTGTTCGGTCCGGGCCGAACGGATCTTGTTGCGTCCTTCTCCCCATTGAAATAATGGGATGTTGACCGATATAACGGCGGCAAAGGAACTATTGTCAAACATCGGTTTGTCGTTCATTTTTAACCCATGCATATAGTTGTACATGGCTGCCACCCCTACGCTTGGCAGAAATTCACTGCGTACAAGCCGGGTTTGTTGCTGCTTGAGTGCAACTTGCTTGTCCAGCATGGCGTATTCCGGGCGTTTGGTAATATCGGCCTGAAAAACCGTAATAGCGTCCGGCGTTTCAAAAGAGTCGGGGAGGGTTATTTCCGTTGTGAGGGGTAAGCCCACGATGTGGCAGAGATTCATGCGTGCTAAACGTATGGCGTTTTCCGCTTTGCGTAGTTGCAGTTCCGCTTCATTCAATTTTACCTGCACCTTCAATACATTGTTTCGTTGCACCATCCCTACTTCGTGCCCGGATTGTACATTGCGAAGGAGTTCGTTTACCACGCCTTTGTATTGCCGGGCTACTTTGTGTAGTTCGCATACTTTTACGTAAGTCCAGTAGGCTTCGTCGGTCAGAACAAGCACCTCGCTACGCGTAAGATCTCCATTGAGTTCGGCCAATTCGTGTCCTATTTTTGCCATTTCATAGGCGGCCGCTATCTTTCCTCCCATAAATAGGGGCTGTTCAGCTTTGATTCCGGCTGTGTAGGAGTTGTTCAGCTTGAAGCGAAACTCGGTGTCCGGCATATAGGCGTATTCTTTAAAAACCTGCTCTCCACTTGGCAACGTGGTCAGGATATTGGGAACCAAAGTGCCGTCCGGTCCGGGCACGAAAGTAGGCAGATAGCCGCCCGGAAGGGTGAGTTTAGACTCCGAATCGGAAAACAAATAATTACCCGTTAATGAAAATTTGGGGAAATAATTTGCCCGGTAGGCCTTAACATCGGTTGATGCCTTTTCGCTCGTTTTAGCGGCTATAGCCATTTGTTTATTGTTTTCGAGCGCCATTTCACGGCATTGCTCAAGCGTCATTGTTTGTTGAGCTGTCAGTCCGTAAACGGAAAAAAGGAGTATAGTTGTGATAGAATAAATAATTCGTTTCATTTCATTTTGATTTTAAAAAATGCTGCATAGAGTATCGGAATGAAAAAGAGCGTAATAAGCGTACCCACAAGCAATCCGCCCATAATTGTAACGGCCATAGACCCGAACATATCGTCAGACAGAAGCGGGATCATGCCGAGTATTGTTGTTAACGAAACCAAGATAACCGGACGAAAACGAATTACGGTACTTTCAATCAATGCTTCTATCGGTTCTACGCCGGAAGCCAGTTGCGCGTTAATCTCATCCATAAGTACGATTCCGTTTTTAACCATCATACCGATCAATCCGAGTACACCGACAATCGCCACGAAACCAAATGTTTTGCCCGAAATCAGCATACTGATTATAACACCTGTGAATATTAATGGAATACAACAGAAAATGATCAAAGGCTTTTTGTAATCTTTAAACAACATGATCAATATAGCCAGAATAAGGATGATCGCTAACGGAAGATTCTGGAACAGATACTTCATGGCTTCTCCGCTTGCTTTGTTTTCTCCTTCCCATTGCATGCTGTAGCCGGAAGGTAACGGTATAGCTTCTATTTCTTTAGCAACGCTTTGTCTGGCTTTCTCAGCCCCAACACCATAAGCAGGGTTGCATTGGGCGCGTATGGCGCGTTCGCCGTTGTAACGTACCACTACCGGGTCTTCCCATTTGAAGCGAATGCCGTTTGAAGCCTGACTAAGTGGTACTGTTTGAAGCACAGAGGCGATCAGGTCTTCCTCCGACAAAGCACCGGTCATCAGATTTTGCAGATTCTCACGACTTAACGCGGATAATGACGGGATCACACTGAATACCGATGTGTTATCCAGATTCTCAATCGGGTTGCCATCCTTGTCGACCGTTTTAAGATAGATCGTCTCACCGTGTATTCCATCATAGAACTTTCCGGTAGGAATACCTCCCGTTGAAGTTAGCAAGGACAATCCGATATCTTCACGGCTTAAGCCTACATTGCGCGCGATAGGTTGGTTGTAGTCAACCATAAATACAGGAACCTTAGGCTCCCAGTTTGACGTGACCAAGAATGTGTTCTCGTCCTTTTCCATAATGTCTTGCGCTTGTTTTGCCAACTCTTTCAGTACAGCCGGATCCGGACCGTTGAATTGAACTTCAATAGGATACTTCTTGTACATCAGGTTGTAACGTTTTAAGCGGACATACGCGCCCGGATATTCATTGCTGAGTTTCTCCTGAATTTCTTCCATAGAAGCCACAAGCTCTTTGGGCGATGCGAAATCAACGATCAACTCTCCGTACGACAAGGATGGATCGGCAATGCTGCGCACCAGATTATACCGACTCGGTGTTCCTCCCACCGAAGCGGTAACATGTTTAATATCTTCCCGTTTCAATAAATCGTCACTGATCTTCAGTAGGTCTGCTTTTATCCGGTTGCTGTTTGTTCCTTCCGGTAGTTTATATTCAATATAAAGCTGGTCGTAATTCATGTCCGGGAAAAACCCTTGAGGCAGAAAACGATAACAAAATGCACTTGCGGCAACAAGCACGATAGCTGCTGCAATAGACACGGTTTTATGTCCTAATCCCCATCTTAAAACTTTCCGTAGGCCGTTATAATATTTGCTGTTAAACAAATCTTTGCTGCCGTTTTTGTCCGGTTCAATATGTATGGTCTGATCCGCCTGAATCGGAATCTGAGTTAAGGCAAGCAACCAACTCAGTAAGAGAGAAACGGCAAGCACTATAAATAAATCGCGCACGTAAACTCCTGCTGTGTCCGGTGATAAGAATATAGGAAGAAAGGAAAGAATAGCGATTAATGTAGCTCCAAGCAAAGGAATACCTGTTTTGCGTCCGATATTTGTCATCGCTTCCCTGCGAGGCTTCCCCAATTTCAGATCAAGCAAAATGCCATCGATTATCACTATCGCGTTGTCTACCAGCAAGGCCATAGCCAGAATAAAGGAGGCAAGAGAAACCCTCTGCAAGGTTCCGTCCATCATACTTAGGATAAAGATCGAACCAAACACGGTGACCACCAAGCTCAACGCGATGATCAGGCTGCTTTTAAATCCAACGATAAAAACCAAAATACCAATAACGATAACGGCCGACATAATAAGATTCAGAATAAACGTCTGCAAAGCATCGTTCACCCGGTCAGGCTGAAAAAACACTTTATTAAAAGCAATTCCCGCAGGGATCTTTTCCGCTTGCAGCTCTTGCAATACTTGATCAACCTCTTTGCCTAATTGGGTAACATCGGTTCCGCTTAATGCCGAGATGGAGAAGCCAAGAGCCTTTTGTCCGTCATACATCATTTCATTACGTACCGGCTCTTCGTATCCCTTAGTAACCGAGGCAATATCTTTCAATCGGAGTTGATCGCCTTCATGCCCTTGCAACAACAGGTTCGCGATGTCGTTTACCGAGCGATACCTGTCGTTCACAGAAACACGCAAACGAACGTCGCCTGTTTCGTAATAACCGGAATAAATAGTTTTGTTTTGCCCGTTGAGGGTAGCCAACACTTCGGCCGGATGAACGCCTAAGTAGGCCATTTTGTCCTGATAAAGACTTATGTTAATACACTCCTGTTGTTCGCCGTATATTTCTACTTTCGATATACCTTCAATGTTCTGTATTCTTTTCTTCGCCAAATCAGCGTATTCACCGATTTCACGATCCGAAAATCCGTCTGCCGTAATGGCGTAAAACATCCCGAACACATCCCCAAAATCGTCTTTAACAATAGACGCTGAAGCTCCCTGGGGCAGTAAATGTTGCGTATTGCTCACTTTCCGACGAAGCATGTCCCAGTATTGTTCTACCTCTTCCTCTGGAACAAGGGTTGATAGTTCGACCGTAATCATTGAAAGATCGCTCAAAGAACGACTTTCTATATAATCGATATTACTCATCGAACGAATACTTTTTTCAAGTACATCGGTCACTTCCAGTTCAACCTCATGCGGTGATGCTCCCGGATAGGTGGTTATAATCAACGCCTGCTTTACCTTGATTTCCGGATCTTCCAGCTTACTCATATTCTGGTAGGAGAGAACGCCTCCTACAATAAATGCCGCAATGAAGAAGTAAATCAACTTACGGTTATCTAATGCCCATTTTCCTATGTCCATTATAATAATCCTCCGATATTAGTAGATGAAACTTCCGGAAGAAGTTGTACTTTGTCGCCTTCTTTCAAACTATGTATACCGGCAGTAACAACAATAGCTCCTGCTTCGGGTCCTTCGGATAGAATAACTGTTCCGTTCAGCAGTACTTCAGCGACTTTCACTTTTCTCGCACTGATCCGGGAATCTGACGGATTATAGACCCATACAAAAGAATCCGACTCTTTTTCGAAAATCGCAGATAACGGAATGGATACCTTTCCGTCGCCTTCGTCATTGTAAAAGATGGACACCATAGTCGTCATACCGGGAGTAGGAGACACGCCATTTTGTTTCTCTTTAAAGTTCAGACGCATGGTATAAAGCTGATTCATATTGGCCTTCCGGTTAACAGCAATCATCTCGAGCGGAAAAGAACGCCCGCCCAATACATCTACCGAACAACTAAATTCGGTAAAGCTTGCCCGTTTCAGAAAATCGGATGAGGAAATATTTACCTCTACTTCAAGATTTCCCGAATTAATCATAGAAAAAACCGGATAACCTGCCGCGATCGTCTCATTCTGTTGAAATAACCGCTTTTGTATGTAGCCCTCAAAAGGAGCATACAGACGGGTGTCGTCTAATGCCTTTTTGTGCGCATCGTATTTTGCGGTGATTTGTTTTAGTCCGTATACCGCTTTTTCGTAGTCGTTTGTTGTTACGCTACCTCTTTCATAAAGGGCGATAATGCGTTCGGCTTCCCCTTTGATCTGTTTATATTCCGCTTCTGTTGCTGAAAATTGTATTTCATAATCCTTCGGATCCATTTCAGCCAATAACTGTCCGCGTTTCACCTGGTCGCCTGCATTTACATATACTTTCTGTATTGTTCCGCTTACTTTAAACGAGAGATTCACGTCTAAAGAAGCTTTAATCTTACCCGGAAGTAAAATTTCCTGCTTGTTTTCGTGTGCAAACACAGTTGTTGTTTTCACAAAAGGAATAATCGCCTTATTTGACTCTTTTTGAGAACAAGACGGGAGTAAAAACAAGATAATACCTAATAGTCCTAATGTTTTCATTTTCATTGTCGAAGTTTTTATTGCAAAGTTCCGTCTTTAATTAAGATTAAGAAAGTCCTATAAATCGGAGAAATATACCAAAAGGTCGAATTTAAGTTTGATGACTGTTTGTTTCTTTGCATATTTGCATACGAAAGAATAAAATATGAGCGAGAAAGTATTTGATATAAGTCTGGAAACTATCTGGAGAAGAATCGAGACAGATTCTTTGTCCAACGAATTTGTTGTTTTTGATAACTTTGAAGACACAACGAAAGTGCTCGATTTTTTAGAAGTGCCTGAGTATCCTATGCGTATAAATCTGAATATGATTATTCTGTGCACTGAAGGATCATTAAGGTTAAGGCAAGGGGTTAATGAAATCGTTCTGTCGGAAAATAAGTTTGTTGTTATCCTTACCGATCAGATATTCCAGATGCTGGAATTTAGCCCGGACTTTAAAGCGGGTTTTATGTTAGTGAAAGATGAATTCTTACTTGAACAAAATGATATCCGCAGTCTGCTGTTTAATATTGGCAAAGCAGTAACATGGAAATCCTGTTATTCTATCTCCCAAGAACTTATGCAGGAGGAAAGCTCTCTTTTTAGAGGTATCCGGAATACGATTCGTCAAAGAGACAATAAATACCGGATAAATATTATCCATCATTATTTCAGGATCATGTTTTACCACGTTTGTCATATTTTTTTCTCAGAACAGGAAAAGCTGGTTGAGGCAAGCAGCAGACACGACGAAATATTTTATCGTTTTATCCGTGACGTTAATGATGAGTTTTATCAACATCGTAAGATACAGTATTATGCCGACAAAGCCTCGTTGACTCCTAAGTACTTTTCTAAAATCATTCTGGAAGTAAGCGGCAAGAAAGCGTCAGACTGGATTGATGAATATGTGATACTGGAAGCCAAAACACTACTAAAGAATACATCACAAACTATTCAGCAGATTAGTGATAGGTTAAACTTTTCGAACCAATCTCATTTCAGTCGTTACTTTACTTCGCATACCGGAGTTTCTCCGTATGCCTATAGAACAAAATAAAAAAAGTGTCTTCAAAATCGTCTGATAGACGTGCTTTGAAGACACTTTTGTTTGTTTTATAATCCTGCGCCGTGGCAGTTCTTATATTTCTTTCCACTTCCGCAAGGGCAAGGATCGTTTCGTCCTACTCTTTTTTCTGCCCGTATTGGTTCGTGGCGTTGCTGTTGTTGTGTATTGGGCAATGGCGGCATCTGCGGATTCCCTTGATCTGCGGATCTTCCGGTGCGATAACGGCTCATGTCCTGTTTGCGTTCAGGTGCTGCCTCTCTTACCGCTACTCGTTGACGAGCTGCTTCCTGATCTTCGGCAGATTCTTCGCGAACCGGGATTTGTCCACGCATCAGGATTGCTGCTGTTTTGCGGTTCATCACGTCGACCATTGTTTTAAACAGGGTGTACGATTCAAGTTTATAGATCAACAATGGATCTTTGTTTTCATAACTTGCGTTTTGTACGGAATGACGCAGTTCATCCATTTCACGGAGATGTTCTTTCCATGATTCATCTATCGTATGCAGTGTGATTGCTTTCTGGAATGATTTTGCTATTACCTTACATTCGGTTTCATAGGCCTCTTTCAGATTGCAGGATACATTGTACATTCTTTTACCGTCGGTAATTGGGATCATGATGTTTTCGTATTGCGCTCCCTGGGTTTCATAAACCTGCTTGATCACAGGATTAGCTACTTGCGCTATACGTTCCATTCTACGTTTGAATGTAGTTAATGTGGTGTCAAACAACTGATCTTGTAGTTTGTCGGCTTTTGTATCTTTGAACACCTCTTCAGTAAACGGACTTTCAAGAGCAAATGTCTTGAATAATTCCAACTTGAAACCTTCGTAGTCATTATCTTCAGCGTGCTGATCAACAATGGCGTTGGAAGTGTCGTAAATCGTATTAAGCACATCTAATCCGATACGTTCACCCATTAAAGCATGGCGTCTACGAGTGTAAATTACGGTACGTTGTGAGTTCATTACGTCGTCGTATTCCAGCAAACGCTTACGAATACCGAAGTTGTTTTCTTCCACTTTTTTCTGTGCGCGTTCCACAGACTTGCTTAACATGCTGTGTTCAAGAACTTCGCCTTCTTTGAATCCAAGTTTATCCATTAAACCGGCGATTTTATCAGACGCAAACAAACGCATCAAATCGTCTTCCAATGAAACAAAGAATACGGATGAACCCGGGTCTCCCTGACGTCCGGCACGACCACGTAACTGTCTGTCTACACGACGGCTTTCATGTCGCTCAGTACCTATAATAGCCAAACCTCCGGCAGCTTTAACTTCAGCGGAAAGTTTAATGTCGGTACCACGACCGGCCATGTTCGTTGCAATTGTAACCGTTCCGCTTTTACCAGCCTGAGCAACAATGTCTGCTTCACGTTGGTGCAACTTCGCGTTCAGTACATTATGAGGGATCTTTCTCAGATTCAACATACGGCTAAGCAATTCGGAAATTTCCACAGAAGTCGTACCGACAAGCACCGGGCGTCCGGCTTCTACCAATGCACCGATCTCTTCAATAACAGCCGAATACTTTTCGCGCTTTGTTTTGTAGATACGGTCATTCATATCTTTACGGGCAATCGGACGATTGGTTGGAATAACCACAACATCCAACTTATAGATGTCCCAAAGTTCACCGGCTTCTGTTTCTGCTGTACCGGTCATACCCGAAAGCTTGTGGTACATACGGAAATAGTTCTGAAGGGTAATTGTCGCGAAGGTTTGTGTAGCAGCTTCTACTTTTACGCCTTCTTTAGCTTCAATAGCCTGATGCAGACCGTCAGAATAACGACGACCATCCATGATACGTCCGGTCTGCTCGTCTACGATCATTACCTTATTATCCATAACAACATATTCGTCGTCTTTTTCAAATAAAGTATAAGCTTTTAATAACTGATTGATTGTATGTACACGCTCGCTCTTTACGGAATAATTCGCGAGTATTTCATCTTTTTTAGCTTGTCTTTCTTCTTCACCTCCGGGTTCATTATCCAATTGCGACAGTTCGGAAGTAATATCAGGCAAAACGAAGAAGTGAGGGTCGTCCGTTTTTCCGGTAAGCAAATCAATACCCTTATCGGTCAATTCAATGCTGTTGTTCTTTTCTTCAATGACGAAGTACAGATCTTCCGTAACAAGGTGCATGTTACGCATGTTATTTTCCATATAGAATGCTTCAGTTTTAAGCATTCCCGCTTTGATACCCGGTTCACTTAGGAATTTGATCAACGCTTTATTCTTTGGGAAACCTTTGAATGAACGGAAGAGTAGAAGGAAACCTTCTTCTGATACTTTACTATCAGAACTGGTTATTTTTTGTTTTGCTTCAGTCAATAATTTGGTACAAAGATTCTTTTGCGCATTCACTACGACTTCCACATTCGGGCGGAACTGTTCGAACAGTTGTTCTTCACCACGTGGAATCGGACCGGAAATAATCAATGGTGTACGCGCATCGTCGATTAACACGGAGTCTACCTCATCGACAATCGCGTAGTTATGTTTACGCTGTACGAGATCGCTTGGGCTGACGGCCATGTTATCGCGCAGGTAGTCGAAACCAAATTCATTGTTTGTTCCGAAAGTAATATCAGCATTATAAGCTGCCCTACGCGCATCCGAGTTTGGTTGGTGTTTATCAATACAATCCACAGATAAGCCATGAAACATATATAATGGCCCCATCCATTCCGAGTCACGTTTCGACAGGTAGTCGTTCACCGTTACCACATGCACACCATTACGAGTCAGGGCATTCAGAAACACCGGCAGGGTTGCTACCAATGTTTTACCTTCACCGGTAGCCATTTCCGCGATCTTACCTTTGTGTAAAACCACACCACCAAACAGCTGTACATCGTAATGAATCATGTCCCAGACAATTTCATTACCTCCGGCAGTCCACTGATTCTGGAAAATCGCTTGATCTCCTTCAATACGTACAAAATCATGTTTTGCCGCCAAATCACGGTCAAAATCAGTTGCTGTAACAATAACTTCTGCATGCTCAGTAAAACGACGAGCCGTATCTTTAACGATTGAAAAAACCTCCGGCATTACCTCTACCAGAACCTCTTCCATTTTATCGGTAATCTCTTTCTCAATTTTATCAACTTCAGCCCAGATCGTTTCACGTTCTTCGAGCTCTTTGTTGTCAATATTTTTGCGAAGTTCTTCTACTTTACTTCGTTCGTCAGCTACATAATCCTGAATACGTTGTTTGATTTCTTCAGTTTTAGCACGCAATTCGTCATTAGATAGCGCAGCAATAGACGGATAAGCGGCTTTGATCTTCTCAACGTAAGGATCTATCGTTTTAAGGTCACGTTGCGATTTATTGCCGAATAACTTCGTCATGAATTCATTAAATCCCATACTATAATATTGTATTTTTTTATTCGTTATTTTTTGTTGGTAAACTCAGAAAGTGGTAATTCACGACTCGCGTTCGGCGGTCTGATTCTGAGCACATGAGTAACGGTAGGAGCAACCTCAGTCGCTTTTATCTCACGGTAGATATGTTCAGGTTTTATGCCGTTTCCGAAAAAAATAAGAGGAGTAATAACCGCATTGTTGCGGACTACCTTTGGCTTTTCTTTAGCCACCTCGTTATTGATAACCCATCCCGGCTGAAGTTCCACAATAAGATCACCCCTTCCCAGATGATGTGTACCTTGCCGAAGGGAAGACGTGCCTTCATTCCAGTCTCCCGTTTTTAACGAATAATCGGTTGTAACATGCTGAACGCCGCTAAATTCACGAACAAACTCTGCAGCCTTCATCTGTATTTCGGGCAGGTTTAATTTCGCGTCTTCTATGGCCTTACGGTTCAGGTATATCTGATTGTTGTAATAGCCGGTTACCCAGTTCGTTTGTCCGTAAATGGCCATCAGATACATATTCAGTAAGGCTGTACAACGTTTCGGATGGAATTCACCCCCGGCTAATAGCATACCTTCCGGATACTCTTCAATGCTGCTGTAATAGCCACTTCCGGTAAAAACAATCAACGTATTCGCGAGCCCGATCTTTTTGTCAATCGCTCCGAGTAATTGTTCAATATCCTTGTCTAATTGGTAGTAAGTGTCCTGAATCTCACGGGTATACTCTTTACTCATTGTTCCCCGATAGTTGCCGGCGTAATAGGTGATTGCCAGCATATCCGGACAAGAACGGGTGCCGAACCCACCGTATTCGAGAAATTGCAGAGCCAGTCTGTTGATCTCCTTGTTAATGAAGGGAGACGTTTTTATATTGAGATAGGCCGTACCGCTTTTCTCACTGAATGTATATTTAAAAGGAATGTCTTCCAGTACATAAGGAAAAGCATTCAATTTATCGATTGGCAGAGACGGAGTCCAGGTCATTTGCTCCAAACGGGGAGTCAATGATTCCGTTCCGTTATTATAACGATCTACATACCAGGGAATCCCTTTGAAATAAGTAGTAGTTGCCCATTTTCCGTTGTAGTCGTCCATCCAGAAAGCTCCGTTTGCCGCGTTGCCGGCAGAAAGAATCGCGCTTTCCGCATTTGGTGCGATTGCAAAAACATCGCTTCTGCCTCTGGACGCGATCTTTAACTCATCTCCGATTGTTGAAGCAAGTAACGCTTTAGGCGAATAATTATCGCGCGTATAGTTGCCCAGATAATTGGGGTCGTTTAAAGAAGACGTCTCTTTGCCTTTGTTGAAATCGTACTTTTTATCCGAAGCAATTCCATGATAACACGGATTGCTGCCGGTAAAAATGGTAGCAAAAGCACTTGCCTGATCAACATTCGAAAATTCGAAACGTATGTTCTTATACATACGCCCTTCATTCATCAGACGTTTAAAGCCACCCTCACCAAATGTATTGTAAAAATACTCTATATAATCTCCCCTCAGTTGATCAACGGTTATGCAAACAACCAATTTGGGTGCTTGTTGTTGAGCCTCCAAATTCGTTACCGCCAAAATCGCGATCAGCGAGGTTATTAATCGTCTCATTTTATTTTCTGTGTTTTATATCTGTAAACCGCAAATACCGACCTTATCCAAAGGGTCAGAATCAGAGGTACAAAAGCTATGTTCAAATGCTGTGGGATAAACATCCATCCCGGCAACAAAATCGTAAGCGCCACAAAGTTAATAAAATGATAGCAAAAAGCCGCCTTCGCAAATCTTTTTACTGCAATTAGTAATACGCCGACTAAGTGTAACGGATGCAACCAAACAAGCGACCAGTTCGGATATACACAAGGGTGAGTTGATATGAAGCTGAGAAAAAACAACACACACCCGGCAATTCCGGCTATGGTAAATAGTATTATATCCAAATATTTAGCCTGTTTCTTTCTCTTCCATTCCCAATAGGTAATACCTGCGGTAACCAATAAAATCAGTAAACTACAGACAATAGGCGTAAATAGCTCCGGAGGATAATTATTTATTTCCGGTTCGAAGTCGGCTAAAGGGATAACCGCTTTTATTAATGAACGCGAACTGCCATCTTCAGATTTAACAGTCGCTGTTTTGAACGCACTTTCCAAATGTTCGGGGAGGAACATCTTTTCGCGCGGTGTCGCTAAGTCGTCAGTCGGACTTCCTAAAGCGAGGTCGCAACCGAAGGTAAGCCAATGATGCCCGCGCGTACAATAATTAATCAGATCCCGAAAGGTCTGTTCCGGCTGATCGGTATTGTAGATTATACGTCCGTTTATGTGCTGCTCTACGATTGAAACAAGTCGCGTCGCACAATTATCAAAAAAGAAATTATACCGGTATACCCGGTTTTCCGGTAGATAATTAATAAGCAGCGCATCCCATATCTTGTTCTTTTCTTCTGTGGTCAGGTTGAGAACCAATTCGTTAACATAGCTGCCCCTCATCTGATATTCAATCATGTAATCCAGAAATCCGGCAGCCCCTAACTTGTAATCCGTTTCCCCTTTGGCAAATCGATATAAAAAATTAGAACTGGTGAAATCGAACAGCCCGTAGTTGAATATCGTGTCGAAATTTTGAGCCGTATCTTTAATGCGAAAAGCCGCGTGTCCGTATAATGTGAACGATTTGTCGTGAGAAGGGCCGCAGATAAGTAAACTGATTTCCGACTCCTCACCTAAACTGACCTTTTGTTGGGCCGACAGGGGTAGGAGCGAAAGCAGAAATAAATACACAATAATATATTGTCGCATGTTTTTTTTGCAAATGTAAGAAAAAACTCTTGTTTCTAAACGAAGCAATAAAATTGCCCGTGATAGAGCTGAAATCGAAGGTGAAAACGGCATTAATTTACCCGCTAAAATGCGATTTTCAAAAACGTTGAAAATCAACACATTCTTTACTGTGATTTTTATAAAGGTTATTTTTCGAAAAATATCCTTTATTTTCGAAAAAATATCCTTTATGTTTTTAATCGTATTACTATGTAAAAAAAGGAATGATTTTTTAGGGCTGTGTGTTTTTGATCATTCCTATTATGAAACCCGCATAATTTTTATGTAAGTTTGTATTCACGAATAAAAAAGCGACAAATGGATAATTATATTGTATCGGCCCGGAAGTATCGCCCCTCCACGTTTCGTAGTGTGGTAGGACAAAAATCTTTAACGACTACGCTGAAAAATGCTATACAAACCAATAAATTAGCCCATGCCTACTTATTTTGTGGTCCGCGTGGTGTGGGGAAAACCTCCTGCGCGCGTATTTTCGCGAAAACAATAAACTGTCTTAATTTAACGGCTGAAGGAGATGCTTGTAATGAATGCGAATCCTGTAAGGCGTTTAATGAACAGCGATCCTATAATATACATGAGTTAGACGCGGCTTCGAATAACTCGGTAGACGATATCCGCTCCTTGATAGACCAGGTGCGAATCCCACCGGCAATCGGAAAATATAAAGTTTTCATTATTGACGAGGTGCACATGCTAAGTGCCGCGGCTTTTAATGCATTTCTGAAAACACTGGAAGAGCCGCCCCATCATGCTCTTTTTATTCTGGCTACAACAGAAAAACACAAAGTGTTACCAACCATTCTTTCGCGTTGCCAGATATATGACTTTTCCCGCATCTCAATTGCGGATATGGTGGAACATCTGGAATATGTTGCTTCTTGCGAGAATATTATTGCCGAACCCGAAGCGTTGAACGTTATCGCGCAAAAAGCCGATGGAGGTATGCGTGACGCTTTATCTATATTTGATCAGGTTGCCAGTTTTAGCGGAGGGAACATCTCTTATCAGTCTGTAATTGATAACCTGAATGTACTCGACTATGAATATTACTTCCGTCTGACTGAAGCAATATTGACCGGAAATGTACGCGCGGCTATCCTTACGCTCAACGATATTTTAGGCAAAGGTTTTGACGGGCAGAATATTATTACAGGCTTAGCTTCGCATTTTCGCGACTTGCTGGTCTGTCGTGACGAGGCTACATTAATTTTATTTGAAGTAGGTGCTTCTATTCGGGAGCGATACAAGGAAATGGCAAAACGCTGTTCCGACACCTTATTATATAAGGCAATCGAATTAGCGAACGCATGTGACCTGAACTATCGCACCAGCCGGAATAAACGGTTACTGTTAGAACTCACCCTGATTCAGCTCTGTCAATTAACAGCTAAAGGACCGGAAGACGATAAAAAAAAAGGACTGATTGAAACTCTTCCTAATCAGGAAGGACAACCGGTTACGGCACCAACACCTGTTACTGTAACAAAAAATCCCACTTCTCAACCCCAGGTTATAACTACTACAATGCCTGTGGACGCGCCTGTTAAGGCACCGGAAGTACCGTCGGCAAGCCCGGCGAAAAAAAGTTTTTCAGCCCGTCCTACTATGGGGATTTCATTGAAAGAGATAGGGCAGAAAAAAGAAGAGGTAAAGTCTGAAGCTAATCAACCTCAAACAGAAACGGTACTGAGTACTCCTTTTGACGAAGAAAATCTGCTTCGTTTTTGGAAAGAATTTATTGATTCGACGGGAGAGAAAGTATACTTAAAAAATACAATGATAAATTGCGAACCGGTATTGCAGGAAAATTTTCATTTTGAAGTGGCTGTACATAACCCGGGGCAACAGAATGAATTGACGGTTAATAGTATTGATATTCTTTCCTTCTTACGTGCCAGGCTGCACAATACGAAAATACAAATGCGTGTAAGGATTGTAGAGACAAATGAGAAGCATCTCGCTTATACGTCAACCGAACGATATGAGCATCTTTTGAATCAAAATCCTGCCCTCGCCCGGTTGAAAGATGAGTTTAATCTGATCTTAGATTAAACGATTATAATTCCCTGATCCAGATATTACGGAAACTGATTGGTTCGCTTGGATCTCCATGATCCTGAAGAATCAAAGGACCGGCACCATGTTTCTCAACTTTTGGGAAGCCGATGTATTCCGTTGTTCCTAATATCGTTGTGTTGTTTTGAAGTACGATACCGTTCTGGATAACAGTTACACGAGGAGGCACACGATAAGTTCCGTCTTCTTTGAATACCGGAGCAGAATAAATGATGTCGTACACATTCCATTCGCCGGGTTTACGCATTGCGTTAGCCAAAGGAGGTGTTTGTTTATAAACACTACCTGTTTGTCCGTTTACGTAAGTTTCGTTGTTATAGCAATCCAATACCTGTATTTCGTATTTGCCTTGCAAAAAGATTCCGCTGTTTCCACGCGCCTGGCTTTTTCCTGTGATGTTAGCCGGGATTTGCCATTCGATATGCAATTGAAAACTTTCAAACTCTTGTTTAGTTTGAATATCTCCGGTTCCCTTTACAACGGTAAATGCCCCGTTCTCCACTTTCCATTTGGCTTCTCCCTCTTTGGCAGACTTCCAGGCAGAAAGATCCTTTCCGTCAAATAACACGATCGCGTCTGAAGGTGCGGAAATGAATGCATTTGCGTTAGGTTCGCCCGGAGTAACTACTTTGGGTTGCGGAGTCCAATACTCAGACATTCCCGGAGTCATTTTTTCTTGTTTTGGGTACTCTTTTTGCGCTGAAAGCGTACCGCACGCAGCACATGCCAATACCAAAAGGCCGGCTTTTGCAGTCCTGTTTCTTTTATACATGATACTATTATTAAAATTAGTAATTAATACTTGTACAAATGTACACTATTTCTGAATTTACTATCGGTTATGTTCGAATAATCTTTTTTCTGCCAGTGCTTCATATTTAGAATCAGGCTTTCCGTAATTACAGAAAGGATAGATGCTGATACCACCGCGGGGAGTAAATATACCTGTCACTTCAATATAGTTCGGGTTCATCAGTTTGATAAGATCTTTCATAATGATGTTTACACAATCTTCGTGAAAAGCACCATGGTTCCGAAAACTGAAAAGGTATAGCTTTAAACTTTTACTCTCCACCATCTTGATATCCGGAATATAATCAATATGAATCGTTGCGAAGTCCGGCTGTCCGGTAATAGGGCATAAACTGGTAAATTCCGGACAGTTGAACCGTACCCAATAGTCGTTTTCCGGGTGTTTATTATCGAAGGCCTCTAACACTTCAGGCGCATAATCCTGTTTGTACACGGTTGTTTTCCCGAGTTGTTGCAAATTTTCCTGCTCTCTCATTTTAGTGTCTTGTTTTTATGCAACAAAGATATAGAATTCAGGCATTAGGTATACATTGTAAATTTAGAAAGAAGAGATGTTGGTGGAGAAATGAAGAAAAAGTGATATAATAGTTTATTGACAAAAAAAACGATGTTTTATTTTAGAATATTTTGTATTTCAGAGCCTAAAAAAGAGCGTAAAAATTCTTCTTTCATTTTGCCATCTAATCGTATTTGTAAAACGGCATCCGCAGAAATCTTTGTGTCTTTTTCCGGGCAATATTTTTCGGGATATGTAATAATGTCTACCACATTCATTTGGAAAATAGTTGCAATATGCAATAATGTGTTGTACTTTAATTCACGTTCTCCAGACATGATCAGGCTAAAACCAGCCTGTTTCATATTAATTTTAGTTGCAACATACTCCTGAGGGTAACCTTTATCAGGTGTATTTAGTTAATATTATCTAATATATTATTCTTTCGATAAATAAATTAATTGTAATTCAAGTGCAATTAATTTCTGTGTAATATAATATCCGTAAATAGTGTGAAATATGATAAAATGTAATATATTTGCAAGAGTTGTATCGGATACACTGTAAGATTATTTCAGAACTTTATTTGTTAGCATTTACTTAAGTCACGTTAGAATTATTTTAAGATGAACTCAACCACAAAGAAGTTACAGTTATCTGTAATGATGTTTATTCAGTTCTTTATTTGGGGTGCTTGGTATGTAACTATGGGAACTTACCTCGGGCAAACCTTGAACTTTTCGGGAGTACAAATCGGTCTTGCTTATGGAACGGCTGCCATCGCATCTATGATTTCCCCATTTATAGTGGGTATGATTGCGGATCGATTTTTTTCAGCCAATCATGTTATGGCTTTCCTTAATCTTGTTGGTGCAGGACTGCTGTTTTGGCTTACTCAAATAAAAGAATTTTCCCTTTTCTTTCCTGTTCTTTTCGCTTACACAATTTGTTACATGCCGACTACGGCTTTGTGTAATTCGATCTCTTTTGAAAACCTGAAAGATCCCGGAAAGGAGTTTTCCCGGATACGATTACTTGGTTCTATTGGTTGGATTGCAGCCGGTGTGTTGGTAAGTTTTCTGAATGTAGAACATTTGGCTACGCCTTTTTTTATCGCAGGTGTATCCTCTGTTTTGGGCGTTGGGCTTGCTTTACTTCTACCTTACAAGAAGCCGGAAAGGAGTAAAGAGAAAATCTCCTTTTTCAAAATGCTTGGTTTTGATGCATTCAAATTAACGAAGGAACGCTCTTTTACAATCTTGCTGTTGTTTTCCGCATTAACCTGTATTCCTTTAGCCTTTTATGATTCCTTTACCAATTTATATCTGAATGATTTTGGAATCAAAAACGCCGCGGCAGCCATGAGTCTGGGGCAGATAGCCGAGATAGTTTTCCTGTTTACTTTCCCCTTCTTTTTTGCTAAGTTACGGTACAAGGGAAGTATCGGTATAGCCATTTTTGTATGGATGTCGCTCTATGGCTTCTTTGCTCTTGCCGCATCAACAGGAGTTAGTGCCTTTATTTATGCAGCACTTCCTTTACACGGTTTTTGCTTCACTTTCTTTTTTGTTTCGGGACAATTATTCGTGGACGAAAAAGCGCCCTCCAATCTACGGAATTCTGCACAAGGACTTATTGCTTTTGCTACTTACGGTGTCGGCAAATACCTCGGTACTTTAGTTGCCGGTAACGTAGTCGACAATTTCTCAACGGCATCATCCTATAATTGGGTTGCTATATGGACGGCTCCCCTAATCATGATCACAATAATATTTGTTGGTTTCATGCTATGCTTCAAAGAAAATAAAACAACATAAATGTCGAATCTCTAATAATGAAATTGCCTATGAAATGAAAAAAAGGAAAAACCAATTTTCGCTTTTAACTATTTAAAGGATAAATCAGAACTATCCGATCAAAAAAGAATCTTAAATCTATAATTTACAAAACATCTATGTTAACAAAACAAACAAACCGAATTGGTACAAAAAGGACTGTTTCGTTCTTGTTTACCTTATTACTGCTATTATGCTGTGTGCCCGGATTTGCTCAAACCAAGTCTATAAGTGGGACTGTTTTTGATTCGGCCGGCGAACCTCTTATTGGGGTAAACGTCTCTATTAAAGGTACTACAACCGGAACAATCTCGGATCTGGATGGGAAATATACCCTTCAGGCTCCAAATAGTAATGCCATTGTTGTTTTCTCTTTTATCGGCTATAAAAAAGAAGAAGTACCCGTTGGTGCTAATACTGTTATCGATATGACTTTACAAGATGACACGCAGTTAATTGACGAGGTTGTCGTTGTAGGGTATGGGGTGCAGAAGAAAGTAACGGTAACGGGTGCAGTAGCAAGTGTGGGAGGGGAAGAATTAAAGGCTTCTCCAACGACCAACTTATCTAATGCTATGGTTGGGCGCATGCCGGGTGTAATCGGTTGGCAGCGTTCAGATGAGCCGGGAGGTGGTGGAACTACAATTCGTATCCGTGGAACAAATTCTTTGGGAAACAATGATCCTCTTATTGTGATTGATGGAGTGCCCGGACGTACTGGAGGTTTGAACCGTATCAATCCGAATGAAATCGAATCTATGTCGGTTTTAAAAGATGCTGCTGCTGCCATTTACGGATCACGTGCGGCAAACGGTGTAATTCTGATCACCACAAAGCGTGGAAAGGATGGGAAGCCAACAGTTACTTATACGGGTAGTATGGGTTTTTCGCAACCGACTCGTATACCTGAATTAGCAAATGCATTTGAATATGCAACTATGGTAAATGAAATCGATAAATATTCAGGTCGCTCTCCTCGTTATTCAGATGAAGATTTACGTTTGTATCAAGATGGCTCTGATCCTTGGGGGCATCCTAATACGAATTGGTATAAAGAGACTGTAAAAAATAATTCTCCTTTATACCGTCATGACTTGAGTGTTTCCGGAGGAAATGAACGATATAAATTTTATCTGAGTTTAGCGGCTAACGGAGAGGATGGTATTTATAAGAAATCAGCAAACCGTTATGACCAATACAGTATACGTGCTAATTTAGATATGAAAATTAACGATTATCTGGATATTTCTTATGGAAGTGTGAATCGTTTACAAGAAACAAACTACCCAGCTCGGGGTGCAGGGGATATTTTTAGTTCGATGGTTAGAAGCAAACCTATTTTACCTGCTTATTGGCCTACAGGAGAACCCGGACCCGATATTGAATATGGTGACAACCCTGTAGTTCGTGCAACGCCGGAAACGGGAAAGGATATCTACAAAGAGTATTTTATTCAAAATACATTAAGAGCTACATTGAAGATCCCTGGTGTAGAAGGCTTGACTCTTGTTGGAACAGGTTCGTATGACCAGCATTTCAAGAACCGTCGTCGTTTTGAGACTCCGTTTACTCTTTACACGTGGGATGGTAATCCGGAACATAAGCTAACTCCGGCTTTGAAAGGCGTTTCTCAGCCTCAGTTGGAAGAAAGAAGGGAAGAACAAAATGACTGGATGGCAAACTTGGTCGCTACGTATGATCGTTCTTTCGGAGACCATAATGTTGGTATCACTCTTGGCGTTGAAGGTCAGGAAAATAGTTGGCGTATGGTAAGGGCTACACGTAAGTATTTTATATCTGATGCTCTGGATGAAATTAATAATGGTTCTGTGACTGATATGGAAACCGAAGGCTATTCATGGAAGGAAAGTCGTATTAATTACTTTGGGCGTGCCAGCTATAACTATTTGGAAAAATATTTGATTGAATTTGTTTTCCGGTATGATGGTTCTTACCGTTTCCCGAAAGAAAAGAGATATGGATTTTTCCCTGGTGTCTCTGCTGCATGGCGTGCTTCAGAAGAAGCATTTTGGAAAGAGAACTTAGATTTTATCAATTACTTCAAATTGCGTGCTTCAATTTCGCAAACAGGTAGTGACTATTTAGTCGATAATGATGGAAATGTGGATAGAACAATTCAATATTTAAACACCTACGGTTTTGGAACAGAGTATATGTTTGGTTCGACTTTCCAAAAAACATTATATCCGACTCGTACTCCTAATCCCAATATCACATGGGAAGTGGGAACAACCTATGACCTTGGATTTGAGTTCAAGTTTCTTGATAATCGTTTGAGTCTTGAGTCTGATTTATTTTACCAGAAGCGTACCAATATGTTGATTTACAGAAATGCTTCATTACCGCAAATATCCGGAATAACTTTGCCAAGAGAAAATATTGGTGAGATGGAGAATAAGGGTGTTGAAGGTTTGATCACTTGGAATGATAAAGTAGGAAAGGTGGATTATGACTTGTCTTTTAATATGACTTATGCGAAGAATAAGCTGTTGTTTTGGGACGAAACCCCGGGAATTCCGGAATACCAAAAACGTACTGGTAAGAGAGTGAATACAGAACTTTGGTATATTGCTGATGGAGTGTTTAATACGCAAGAAGAATTAGATAACTACCCTCATTGGGCTAATGCACGTACGGGAGATATTAAATATGTAGATATAAATAATGATGGTGTTATAAATTCAGACGACCGTGTTCGTTCAAGCAAAAACTCTGAGCCTCCGTTTATGTTTGGTCTTACTACTGCTCTTAGATGGAATAACTTTGACTTCAAGGCTTTGTTTCAGGGTGCAGCCGGTGGTATTACTTATATCTGGCGTGAAAGAGCCGGTGAAGCTGGAAACTATTACAAGTTTATGTATGATAAACGTTGGACCGAAGAAAATCCAATGGTAGAGCATCCTCGCGCATATAATCGGGAAAATGAATATTGGGCTAAGAACGGAACTGATCAAAAGAATACTTACTATCAGTTCAAAACAGATTATCTCCGTTTAAAGAATCTGGAATTAGGTTATACCTTTAATTTTCCTGCTATACGGAATGCAGGCATTCAGGACTTGCGAGTGTCGGTAACCGGAACAAACCTCTTTACAATCGACAATGTAAAGGTGCAAGATCCAGAGGCAAATGATACCGGACGTGAGTATCCACAGCGTCGTATTTGGAATTTTGGTGTTTCAGTAACATTCTAAATCTAAATGATTATGAAAAATAAAAAACAAATAATAGCAATTGTGTTGAGCTCGGTAATTGTGTTCAATTCTTGTTCAGATTTTATGGATATAGTACCTTCTACTTCGTATACGGAGGAAATGGTATTTAATGACGCAGCTTTGACGCAAGCCTTTGTTAACGACTTATATAATAATATTCATCCCGGAGCACAAGAGCACTCGCTGGATGGTTTGACAGATGATGCTTATTTTACACATAATTATGGTCAAAAGGACGTTGTAGAAGCGGCTTCAATTACTGAAGGTAACCTTCAGTGGTATGAAAATGATAATAATCCTTTTAAATGGCAGAAGAGATATAATGGAATTCGTTTTGCCAATGTAATTATCAATAATATTGATAATGTTCCTGAAAAGATTGGGTATAATCTGCAAAGGATGAAAGGTGAAGCTTATTATATGCGTGCGCATATGTATCATGAATTGGTGCGTGGTTACGGTGGTGTGCCAATTATCACTGAAAACTTTTCCTTAGACCAAGTGGAAGAGATGAAAAAGCCGCGTAGTACAATGCGGGAATGTCTGGAGTTTATTGTGAAAGATTTAGAGGAAGCTGAGAAATATTTGCCGGAAACTGTAGGCTCGTCTGAGTGGGGGCGAGTAACAAAATTTGTTGCTACCGGTTTGAAAGCACGTATCTTGCTTCATGTGGCTAGTCCTCTTTATGCAGACCGTACTGTTAATACGTTAAATGTAAACCAATTTGACGGAGATCGTATGGCTACATATCGTGCGGCGAAAGAGGCAGCAGTAAAAGTAATAAACGAAGGACCTTTTAGCCTGATTGATTGTAGGGGAGGATTAAATACAGAAAGAGCAGAAAAATTTAAAGCGATTATGACAGATGTACAGAATAGTGAACAAATGTTTGTTCGCAATTATCATACATCTATTGGAAATGCAAATAATATGGGACTATGGCATGGACCTAATGGTTACCATAACTGGGCAGGAACTACTCCAACACAGGATTTAGTGATGGCTTTTGAATTTGAAGATGGCTCTATGCCTCAGGGAATGACTAAGCCGGGTGAATTTCAAAAAGGTAATCCTTATAATGGACGCGAACCACGTTTTTATGCAACGGTAGCTACTGACGGAAATACTTGGGGACGTCCACGTCCTGCTGATGCCGCTACGCTTGATCCAACTCCTCTGGGACGTTTGCAAGCTGGTAAATATGAAGTAACAAACGGAGATGAAGAAATAGAATTTCGTGATGGCGTTAAACGTCGTTCTATGTGGGGTGTTGATACCCGTCAAGGACCTATAGAAGACTGGAACGGTTCCTGGACAGGATATTATGAAAAGAAGCTTATAGATACCTCTATCGATGCTCAATATTTTAGACAAACTGTACCCCATGTTTATATGCGATTAGCTGAAATGTATTTAATTGCGGCTGAGGCATGTGTTGAATTAAATGAACTGGAAGAAGCGGCTAAATGGATAAACGAATTGCGTGCTCGTATAGACCTGAAAGATGTTAAATCAGTATTGTCTGTTCGTGGAAAACAATTTAATCAGTCCGATTTACGGGAATTTATTCGTCAACAACGTCGTGCAGAATTTGCTTATGAACAACATCGCTATTTCGACGTTCGTCGTTGGATGATCGCTCCTGAATGTGGAAATAAACCTTTGACTGGTATTATTGTTGAAGGTATATTGAAACCGGGTAAAGTCTCTAACAAGCCTTATATTCATGACGAAGAAAAGTATGACTATTACTACTATGTAAATGATCTTTCCAGCCGTGAGAATCGTAAATGGTTAGATAAAATGTATTTTGCTCCAATTCATCAGGATGAAATGCGTCGTAATCCTAATTTGGTTCAAAATCCTGGAATGGGTAGTAAATAATTTTTTAAGTAAGTAGATTCTTCCAATATAATGAAAGATTAAGATTATCCATGGAGGGTTGCATGATTAACTAACTGATTATGTATATATTTGTGCAACCCTCTTTTACTCTGAAAGGGGATACTTTGTTACATTTTAACTTATTGATATATTATGGAAAACAGAAAACTAAGAATGGGTATGGTCGGAGGTGGGTCCGATGCCTTTATCGGTGCAATTCACCGTTGTGGTGCTTTTATGGACAATCAGATCGAACTTGTTTGTGGTTGTTTTAGCGTAAAACCGGAAATTTCCCGTAGTTCAGGACTTTCATATTATCTCCCTGAAGAACGTATTTACAGCAGTTATCAGGAGATGTTCGAACATGAAATGACTCTACCGGAAGGTGAAAGAATGGATTTCGTAACCATCGTAACGCCTAATCGTTGGCATTTTGAACCTGCGATGATGGCGCTGGAAAGAGGTTTTCATGTTGTTGTAGATAAACCAATGACTTTTTCTTTGGAAGAAGCGAAATTATTACAGAAAAAAGTAGAAGAAACCGGCCTGATCCTTGCGCTTACGCATGTGTATACCGGGTATCCCGCGGTTAAAGATATGAAGGCAAGGATAGCAGCGGGTGAATTGGGTAAAATCCGCAGAGTTTATGTGGAATATTGCCAGGGTTGGCTTTCTGAAAGAATAGAATTGTTAGGTGGCAATAACGCCGGATGGCGTACTGATCCTAAACAGTCGGGCAAGGCCGGTTGCGTAGGTGACATTGGAACACACGCATGGCATTTGAGCGAATATGTTTTAGGTCAAAAGGTAACCGAATTATGTGGTGATTTAACGGCTTTTGTACCTAATCGTCCTATTGACGATGATGGTACGGCATTCCTTAAATATGATAATGGAGCTAAAGGTGTACTTGTATCTTCTCAGATCTGTGCCGGCGAAGAAAATAATTTTCGTATCCGTGTATATGGAGAAAAGGGTGGTTTGGAGTGGAAACAGGAAGAGCCGAATTCTTTGTATGCAATGTGGATCAACAAACCGAAAGAAATCTATCGTGTAGGAAATGGAGGATATATGGGGGACATCGCGAAATATAATTCACGCACTCCGGGGGGGCATCCCGAAGGTTTTATTGAGTCTTTTGCCAATATCTACCGGAATTTCGCGGCTACTGTAAGAGCGTTTAAAAAAGGAGAGAAACCTGCCGAAGAAACGTTGGATTTTCCAACTGTGTATGACGGCGTAAGAGGTATGCAGTTTATTGAAACAATGGTAGAAGCCGGGTATAACGACACTCAAAAATGGCAGAAGTGGATCGACTGATCAACTAATTTTTAATATATCTATACATGAGATTTAATCTAATAATATACACTCTACTCTTCTTTGTGGCAGGTTCGTTATTTGCGCAGAGAAATGAATGGCAAGACCCGAAAGTGAATGCTATAAACCGTGCTCCGATGCATACGAATTACTTTGCATACGAAACGGAAGAAGCTGCACTGAAGGGTGTTAAAGAGAAGTCTGTTAATTTCATGCCCCTTAATGGGGTGTGGAAATTTAATTGGGTAAAGAACGCGGATGCTCGTCCGACGGATTTTTACCGTACAGACTTCAATGATAAAGGGTGGGACAATATGCCCGTTCCCGGGCTTTGGGAACTGAATGGTTATGGAGATCCTATTTATGTAAATATTGGGTATGCATGGCGAAATCAGTTCGTGAACAATCCTCCCGTATTTCCTATTGAAAATAATAATGTAGGATCTTACCGTAAAGAAATCGTTTTGCCCGCAGATTGGAAAGGCAAAGAAGTTTTTGCGCATTTTGGGTCTGCTGTATCAAATCTTTATCTTTGGGTAAACGGACAATTTGTAGGATATAGCGAAGATAGTCGACTGGAAGCCGAATTCAACCTTACCAAATACCTAAAGCCGGGCAAAAATCTGATCGCGTTTCAGATTTTCCGTTGGTGTGACGGAACGTATCTGGAAGATCAGGATATAATACGCTTATCAGGTATTGCCCGTGACTGTTATCTCTATACACGTAATCCACAACATATTCAGGATATTCGTGTAACTCCGGATTTGGATGAGCAATATAAAGACGCTACATTGAATATTGCGCTTAATCTGATAGGAGGAGCAACGGCAGAACTTAATTTGCTCGACGATAAAGGACAAGTAGTGGCCTCTGCGTCTACAAAAGGAGGAGGAAAGAAATCCATTACTATGAACGTTGCTAATCCATTGAAATGGACAGCCGAAACGCCGAATTTATATACATTAATTGCCAATCTTAAAAATGGAGATAAACTAATCGAGTCTATTCCTGTAAAAGTAGGATTTCGCAAGATAGAACTGAAGGGTGGACAAATTCTTGTAAACGGACAAGCTGTATTGTTTAAGGGAGTAAATCGGCATGAGATGGATCCCCGGACAGGTTATTTGGTTACTCCTGAACGTATGTTGCAAGATATACGTATTATGAAAGAATACAATATCAACGCGGTGCGCACTTGTCACTATCCCGATAATAATCTATGGTATGAACTGTGTGATAAGTATGGTTTGTATGTTGTTGCTGAAGCGAACATTGAATCGCATGGAATGGGGTATGATGACAAAACATTGGCTAAGAATCCGCTTTATGATAAGGCGCATTTAGAAAGAAACCAGCGTAATGTGCAACGTGGATTTAATCACCCGTCTATTATATTCTGGTCTTTAGGTAATGAAGCAGGATTCGGACCGAACTTTGAAGCTTGCTATAAATGGATTAAAGCGGAAGATCCTTCTCGTGCGGTACAGTACGAACAGGCGCATGGCAATGAATTTACCGATGTTTATTGCCCGATGTATCTGGGTTATGAAAGAAGTGAGAAGTATTGTCAGGATAACCCGTCAAAATCATTAATCCAATGTGAGTACGCGCATGCAATGGGTAACTCGCAAGGTGGATTTAAGGAATATTGGGATCTCACACGTAAATATCCGCATTATCAGGGTGGATTTATCTGGGACTTTGTTGATCAGTCTCCGCGAATGAAAAAGAATGGGGTTTCCTATTATGCTTATGGCGGTGATTTCAATCGTTATGATGCTTCGGATAACAACTTCGTTAATGACGGTTTGATAAATCCGGATCGTAAACCTAACCCTCACATGTATGAAGTGGCCTATACATATCAATCGATTTGGGTAACCCCATCTGATCTGAATAAAGGTGTCGTAAATGTGTACAACGAAAACTTCTTTACAGACCTTTCGGCTTATTATGCTGAATGGGAGTTGTTGGCTGATGGAATTGTTGTTCAACGTGGTTTTGTTCAGGATCTGAATGTAGCTCCTCAGAAAACCGTTCCGGTACAGTTGGGCTATTCGCTTGATGGTATTTGTCCGGAAAAGGAAATCTTGTTGAATATCGCTTTCAAGACTAAAAAAGGATGTTGTTTATTGCAGGCTGGACATAAAGTCGCGAAAAATCAATTGGTAGTACGTGAATACAAACCATGTGATATGCAACTGGCAAACGTAACCGGTAGCAATCTACAGGTTGTGACACCACAAGTGAAAGACAATGATGTGCAGTATCTTATTGTGGCAGGGGAAAACTTCCAGATTGATTTTAATAAATCAGATGGCTATATCAGTAGGTACGACGTAAATGGTTTGGCAATGCTGCACGAAGGAGGTAGTTTGACTCCGAACTTTTGGCGTGCACCAACGGACAATGATATGGGTGCGAACTTGCAACTTAAGTATAGAGCCTGGTTAAATCCGGGACTGAAACTTAACAACCTTGTTAGCCGTACTGAAAATAATCAGGTGATTATACAGGCTGATTATGATATGGAAGCCGTATCAGCTAAGCTAAAACTGACTTATGTAATCAATAACATCGGAGAGATTAAGGTTACACAGTCTATGACAACGACTAAAGGTGCTGATGTTTCGGAACTGTTCCGTTTTGGTTTGCAAATGCAAATGCCGAAAGATATGAGCCGTATTAAATATTACGGTCGTGGTCCGGTAGAAAACTACGCAGACAGGAAATTATCTGAAGATATCGGATTATATCGTCAATCTGTTTGCGAGCAATTTTACTCCTATGTACGTCCGCAGGAAACCGGAACGAAATCAGACGTTCGCTGGTGGGCGCAGACCGATCTAAGTGGAAATGGCTTGTTGTTTGTCGCAGAATCACCATTCTCTGCTTCAGCTTTGAATTATTCAATAGCGTCATTGGATGATGGAGAAAAGAAAGAACAACGTAACTCCGCATTTGTTTGTCCTGTTGATTATACGAATGTATGCATCGACAAAATACAAATGGGCTTAGGTTGTGTAAACACATGGGGCGCTATTCCGATGGAACAATATAGAATACCTTATAAGGATTATAATTTCACATTAATTATACGTCCGGTGCGGGCTGTTCTTTAAATAATACACGGTGAAGAGTCTGATTTAATCTTAATAGATGTATATCAGACTCTTTACCGTATATTTTGAAGATGTGATTTTTATGTTTTTATTAAAATAGGAATAGATTAATTTTTGCTCAATAAAAAAAAGATTAACTTTAGTGCCTTAAATAGAGGTATATAATAACAAAATTGATGTTATTGCTAACAGATTTACCATAAAAACAAATGACAAACAGAAACTCTTTTCAAAACTCTCAAAAGAAAAAAAGTTTTTTTCGTGGGAAAACTTTCTTTCTACTACTTGGTCTCGGTCTCGGTGTGGCCATGATGATTGGTGTTTATCAAACCTCAGTTTATTTTTCAACAGATGAGTCATGTATGATGTGTCATGTTCATCCTCATGCGGAAGAAACATGGAAGATTGGACAACATGTGAGCAACGGAAGCGGTGTTAAAGTACATTGTGTGGATTGTCACCTTCCACCAAAACATGATACCTGGGCGCATTATACTGCAAAAGCAAAATTAGGCGCTAAAGATCTTTGGGGCTATTTAACAAAAGACAGTGCAGACTTTGATTGGGATAGCAAATCACAATTGGAGAATGCCATTAAATTCATACCGAATGAATCATGTAAAGAATGTCATCAGAATTTATTCCCGGAGGGTATTGATAATGATGGAATAACAGCCCATCTTTATTATGAGGAAAACGAAAAGAAATTAGACTTACAATGTATAAGTTGTCACTTGGACGCCGGGCATTATAATCCGAATTATACACATGGAAAACTGGAGGGTATCCCTACTATGTCCTCTGGTCCGATAGATACCAGCTTATATTATAAAGAACCAACTCCGGTTACTTCATTTTCAGATTTTGTTGAACAGATACCGGGAACCATGGTTTCCTTTAAAATGATTGCTATTCCCGGTGGTTCCTTTAAAATGGGTAGTTCTTCCAAAGAAGCTTTCCAGAAAGCAGATGAAACGCCTGTTCGTAACGTAACACTAAGCCCGTTCTTTATGGCTGAAGTAGAAGCTACGTGGGATCAATATTGGGCATTTTACGGACAAACAATGAGCGAAGGACGTACGCCTCCTGAAGCTGTTTATGCAAACAATAGTAATCCCGACGTAGATGCTGTTTCCGGTCCTACGCCTCCGTTTGGATTCCCTGATCAAGGTTGGGGTGGAGGAGATCGACCGGCTATTACCATGACACACTATGCTGCGGAAACCTTCTGCCAGTGGTTGTCATTGAAAACAGGAAAAAAATATCGTTTGCCAACAGAAGCTGAATGGGAATACGCCGCTCGCGGAGGAACAGAAAGTGCTTATTTCTTTGAAGGAAGCCCGAAAGACTTTTCTGATCAGGGATTTTGGCGTAAGATGTTTAGCGCGAAAACCGAACCGATCAGTGCTTTCGTGATTTACAATAAAAATAGTAAAAACCGAACTCAGGAGCCTTCTCTTGTGCAGGCAAATCCTTTTGGTTTGAAGAATATGTTAGGTAACGTGATGGAATATTGTGCTGACAAATATGATCCGGAAGCCTATTCCAAAACGGAAGAAAATGTTACAAATCCACTTATAACCACAGGAGAAGAATGGGTTGTACGTGGAGGTAATTATACGTCAGATGCCGCAGAATTAAGAAGTGCAGCTCGTGACTTTACAAAACATGAAGCCTGGTTAAAAACAGACCCGCAACAACCGCAAAGTATCTGGTGGTACTCAGATATACGTGGTGTTGGATTCCGTGTAGTTTGTGAGCCTGATTCATCAGTAAATCCGAATTAACAATATAAACCTTTTAATAATTTATATCATGAAGAAAGAAAATAGTATTAGCAGAAGATCATTCCTGAAAAGTTCAGCTATGGCAGGTGCTCTTGGAGCAATCGGCACAGGTGGTGCAGCAACCGTATTAACATCTTGCGGTGGCGGTGGTGCAGAAAATGCAGCTGCAACTAAAGCGCTTAAGGAACCAGGAACTTATTATATCCCTGAATTAGTAGATTTAGCAACAGACGGACAAGAATTGAAAGCCGGTGTTATTGGTTGTGGCGGACGTGGTTCGGGTGCTGCGTTTGACTTCCTAAATGCAGCAAATGGTGTAACCATTGTTGCCCTTGGAGATACATTTAAAGAAAGAGTTGACGGACTTGCCGACAAACTAAAAGCAGATAAAGGTATTGACATTCCTGCCGACAAGCGTTTTGTTGGATTAGATGCATACAAACAAGTAATTGATAGTGGAGTTGACGTTGTTATTGTTGCTACTCCTCCTAATTTCCGTCCTTACCATTTCCAATATGCAACAGAAAAAGGAAAACATTCTTTCCTTGAAAAACCAATTTGTGTTGATCCTGTGGGCTATAAAATAATTGTAGCGACAGCTAAACAAGCACAGGCTAAAGGTCTTCGCATTGTAACAGGTACGCAACGTCATCACCAACGTAATTATGTTGAGTCTTACAAGAAAATTATGGAAGGTGCAATCGGTGAAATTACCGGTGGTGTAGTTTATTGGAATCAGAATATGCTTTGGTATCGCGAACGTCAACAAGGTTGGAGCGATTGCGAATGGATGATCAAAGACTGGGTTAACTGGAAATGGCTATCCGGAGACCATATCGTAGAACAGCACGTTCATAATATTGACGTATTTACATGGTTTAGTGGTTTGAAACCTGTAAAAGCTGTTGGTTTCGGTTCTCGCCAACGTCGTTTAACCGGTGATCAATACGATAACTTCAGTATTGATTTCACAATGGAAAACGGAATCCACTTGCATAGTATGTGTCGTCAGATTGATGGCTGTGTAAATAATGTAAGCGAATTTATTCAGGGAACTAAAGGATCATGGTCTACTGCTAATGGAGAAACTGTAATTAAAGACCTTGCTGATAATGTTATTTGGAAATTTGATAAAGAAGCAGAAAAAGCTACTTTCAAACAAACAAACCCATACGTTCTTGAGCATGTAAACTGGATTAACAGCATTCGTGGTAAGAAAGAAATCGAACAAGCTTCAGAAACGGCTATTGCTAATATGGCTGCTATCATGGGACGTGAGTCGGCTTATACCGGTGCTGAAATTTCTTGGGATTCAATGATTGCATCTTCTCAAGACTATCTGCCGAAAGATCTTAACCTTGGCAAGATGGATATGTCCGGATTTGTAGTTCAGGTTCCAGGTAAACCTGTTGAAAAGAAATAAAGATACTATGTCATTAAATAGAAGAAATTTTTTAAAAACATCTCTTGCTGGTGCTGCCGCTACTGCGGCAAGCACTACAGCATGGGCTGGATGTACTTCTTCAACTTCAGGTCAAAGCAGTTCCGAAACTGCTAAAAGCCAGCTGGAACTGAAACTTTCTTTTCAAGAAGGAACAGCTCCGGGAAAAGACCTAAACGAAAAATTCGATTATTTCGAAAAATTAGGTATTGTTGGTTTTGAGCCGGGAGGAAAAGGATTAGGCGGACGTGTAACTGAAATTAAGGATGCTCTAAAAGGACGTAATATTAAAGTAAGTGCTATTTGCGCCGGTTTTCAAGGTTTCATGCTTGCTGAGGATGAAGCCGTACGAAACCAATGCCGCGATACCATGCACGAAATTATTACTGCTGCCGGCGAACTTGGTTCTACCGGAGTAATTATTGTTCCTGCTTTTAATCATCAAACTCCGGTTATGCCTCATACGCAGGCAACGCGAGATTTCCTTTGTAAATGGTTTGATGAATTAGGAACTTTTGCCGTAGAGCATGGTACCACTGTTATATTAGAGCCTCTTAACAGAAAAGAAGCGTTCTATTTACGTCAGGTAGCCGACGCTGCTTCGATTTGTCGCGATATTAATAATCCGGGTGTTACATGTCTGGGAGATTTCTGGCACATGACATGGGAAGAAACCTGTGATATGGGAGCTTTCCTTTCAGCCGGAAAATATTTACAGCATGTTCACATGGCAAGTCGTAAACGTAGAAGTATGCCCGGTGAAGACGGTGACGCGGACAATTACGTAGCCGGCTTTAAAGGCTTGAAAATGTTAGGCTATGATAAATATGTAAGTTTTGAGTGCGGCTGTCAGGGAGATAGAAATGTGGTGCTTCCTGCTGCTGTAGAACTCTTACGCAAACAATGGGAAGAAGCATAATATGCCTTTGATATATTCAAATATGCAGTTGAGTGAGGTGGTGGAAGAACATCCCTCACTCATTCCTGTTATTAACAGGTTTGGTATTCGTTTGGGGCTGGCTGATAAAACAGTTCAGGAAGTATGCGGGCAATACCATATTGATACCGACTTCTTGCTTGTAGTGATCAACACCTTTCTTAATGAAGAATATTTTCCGGAGAAGAAACTACAAGCCTTTCATACCTCACAGATTATTGATTATCTAACCAAAACGAATATTGACTATCAACGGCATCAGATTCCGAATATTGAGCGACATCTGGGTTCGTTTGTCTCCTTAAGTGCTTCTGCAGGAAATAACTCAGTAGCCTTGATCGGAAAGTTTTTTGCCTCTTTCAAAACCAAATTGACCGATAGAATTGATAAAGACACGACCGAATGGTTTCCTTATTGCCTTAATCTAAGCGAAAAATTAGGGAAGCTCCAATCCAGCAAACAGGAATCATGCCTGTTAAATTTGCCGGAACAGCAGATAGACAATTCTTTAGAAGCATTGCTTACTGATTTGAAAAGTCTGATTATAAAGCATATTTCGGGTGAATACAATGAAAATCTTTGTTATGCGGTGATATTCTCTATTGCAAGTTTGGAAAAAGACATACGCCAGCAAGATCGTATCCGTTATCGTATTCTGGCACCAATGGTATCAGCTATGGAAAAGCTTAGCCTTTAATTCACTCCTATATGCATAAAAGTAAGCAAATAGCGATAATCCTTACTGATACGTTCCAAAGCATCGGACTACAAACTATTCTGACGGATTTTTTTCCTCCGGTAACAATTTCTGTTTTCTCTACCTTTAGCAAATTGGAAGAACATGGTACCGATCAGTTCGACTATTTTTTTATCAAGTCGGATGTATTTGTCCTTTATTCCGAATTCTTTTTACCTCGTCGCAACAAAACGATTGTGCTTACTTCCGAAGGGGACATAAAAGAAAACGCCAACCCACTTGCTTCCAATTTTCATCTCAACAATACGGTACCTCTTGAAGTAATTATCGATTGGTTGCAACATCTGTTTAGTTGCGAAAGCAATAGTTCGGAAAGCAATAAAGGTCTTTCCGTGCGTGAAGTGGATGTATTACAACAGATTGTAAGGGGGATTACCAACAAAGAAGTTGCGGATAAGCTGAATATTAGCCTGAATACCGTTTTAAGTCATCGTAAAAACATAACAGCCAAACTCGGGATAAAGACTATTTCCGGACTTACTTATTACGCCATTATGAATGGGCTTATCTCAGCTGATGAGATTGAATTATAGATTGTTTCTATGACAAGAGCCCGACAATACTCCCCAAAAGAAGAAGCAGCAAATGCCTTATCACACGCGTTGGGCATATTGCTTGGAATAGTTTCCGGCTACTTTCTGCTCAAAGCGGCAGGAGATGATCTTCGGGCAACAATCAGCGTTTGGGTTTATCTCTTTGGAATGCTTTCCTGCTATATCTTATCAACCTGCTATCATGCCTCCGTGGCACCCAAAAGAAAACAATTCTTACAAAAGTTGGATCATGCCTCGATCTATCTGCATATCGCCGGTTCTTATACACCATTTACACTGATAACCCTTCGTGATGAGGCTTGGTGGGGGTGGGGAATATTTCTGTTCGTATGGCTTTCTGCGATTGTGGGTGTTATTCTTAGTTTCAGAAAACACACAAAGCACAACCATTTGGAGACTGTTTGCTATGTAGTGATGGGATGCGCTATTCTGGTGGCCCTTAAACCATTGCTTAACGCATTATCCGCAGTCGGACAAACAGCTGCTTTTTATTGGCTTTTAGGGGGAGGTGTTTCCTATATCATAGGCGCGGTGTTTTATTCTTTTGCAAATATGAAGTATATGCATACCGTTTTCCATTTTTTTGTTCTCGGAGGAAGCGTATGTCACATTTGCGCCATATACCTTGTTGTTAGCTAACATTTAAGCTTTGTGTTGTAATTCCTAATACATCCTTTTTGAAAAATCACTACATGTAGTGATTGTGATTCCCGTTGAATGGTAATAATTTTGTGGAACAAACTAAAATTATACCTATAATAGATGAAAAGGTGTTTATCCTGTACACTTATTATGTGTACTATGCTCTGCTTTACTATTCTTCATGCTGAAGAACCTGTTTTAAACGATACTATTAAGACCTATTCCGTTGATGAAATTGTAGTCACCTCGTCAACTAAAGAAACAAACGACTTTCGTTATATACCCGCGGCAGCCTCTGTGCTCACTCCGCAGAACATCGGAGGTCGTCAGATTGAGTCGTTGAAAGATATCAGCTTTTATGTTCCCAATTTGTATATGCCGGATTATGGTTCCAAATACACATCGGCAATCTATATTCGCGGGATAGGTGCGCGAAGCAGCGGACAGTCGGTCGGGCTTTATGTCGATGATGTTCCCTATCAGGATAAAAGTATATTTGATTTTGAACTGATGGATATTCAGCGTATTGAAGTGTTACGAGGCCCACAGGGTACGCTTTATGGAAGAAACGCGATGAGTGGAATTATCAACATCTATACACTCTCTCCATTAACGTATCAGGGCACGAAGCTGAGCCTTTCCGGTGGCAATTACGGACAGTTCAAAGCGCGCGCTTCCCATTATGCGAAGCTCGGATCTACTATTGGCTTATCCGTTGGTGGGTATTACGATCGCAATGATGGTTTCTTTACGAATCAATACACCGGTAAGAAAGTTGATAATGAAGAATCAGCAGGAGGACGCGTAAAATTGGAGTGGTTAATCAATCCCAACCTGAGTTTGACCTACGGATTAAATATGGACTACACAGATCAGGGTGCATTTCCGTATAAACAGTATTTTCAAAAGAACGATTCTCTGGCTCCGGTCAATTTTAATGATCGAAACACATACACAAGAACGATATTGGCCAATAACCTGCAACTTGTATACCGGGGAAAAGGATTCAGCCTGACCAGTACTACCGGCTACCAGTATTTCAAAGACAATATGTGGTTAGATCAAGACTTTACCGATTCTACCATGTTTACATTGAATCAAAAACAAAAGCAACACGCCGTCAGCGAAGAACTTGCCATCAAGAGTAACACGAACAATAACTATCAATGGTCATTCGGTGCATACGGTTTCTATAATAATTTGAAAACGGAAGCCCCTGTAACCTTCAAAGAAGATGGGATGCAACATATCCTGCAATCAGTCTTTGATGATTTGAAAAAGATAATTCCGCAGATGCCGCATCTTCAGGTGCTAGACGATCAACTCCATATCCCGGGCACATTTGATACGCCATCCTATGGAGCCGCTCTCTTTCATCAATCAACCTACAATAATCTTTTTACCGAAGGTCTGTCGGTTACCGTAGGGGGGAGGTTGGATTATGAAAAGCAAGAAATGACATATAAATCAGCCGCTTCGATGAGGCTTGGCATGTTAACAGCTCCGGGCGCTCCGATCAGAGAACTGCCTGTTGAGCCTTCTGTTGTGGATGAACATATATCACAAGATTTCTGGCAATTTCTTCCCCGTATAAGCTTGAAGTATAAATGTACCGGCCAAACGTTCACTTACCTGTCTGTTGCCAAAGGATATAAAACCGGTGGATACAACGTTCAGATGTCTGCCGATTATATGCAAGGGCAAATGCAATATGACCTGATGAGTAAATATGTTCCGAATTTGGCGGTTGAGCCCGAGCCTATTGAGAGCGTATCGGCTTATAAGCCCGAACAAAGCTGGAATTATGAAGCCGGAGTACGCAGTGAGTTGATCAAAGATGTATTGAAGGCCGAACTTACGTTGTTCTATATGGATATTAAAGACATACAACTTACCAAGTTTGTGGCAAGCGGCAACGGACGCATATTGGCAAATGGCGGTAAAGCAGAAAGTTACGGAGCGGAATTATCCGTTAAAGCGAATTTACTGCCGGGATTGAATGCCGACCTGAATTACGGGTATACACGTGCGACATTCCGTGATTACGACGATGGTAAAAATGACTATAAAGGTAATTTTGTGCCTTATACCCCACGCCATACGTTTAATATCGGGCTGAACTACAATAAACTTTTAACCAATTGCTGGGTGGATCAACTAATTGTTTCTGCCCAATACAGCGGAGCAGGGAAAATCTACTGGACCGAACAAAACGATATAACGCAATCTATTTACGGTATGCTGAATATGAAAGCCGGAATCAGGAAGGGCAATTTACGATTAGACCTGTGGGGGCGCAACCTGACGGATAAAGAATATGCTGCTTTCTATTTCGAATCTCGCGGAAACTCTTTCTTACAACAAGGAAAGCCAGTACATTTTGGTGCTGATATTACATGGAACTTTTAAGAATAAAGGATATTTTCCTTTTTCTATATATATAGAAAAACTTTACCACAGATATAGAAAAGTTTTTCCACAGATATAGAAAAAGAGAAATAAAGGATATATTCATAAAAGATAAGTATAAGACTAAAAAAATATAGTGAGAAAATGAACAAGATAAAAGCAGTTATATGTATCGGTATTGGCTTTATTTTTTCTTTGGGAGTACACGCCGAAGAAGCAGACACAACGAAAATCAGTAATCAGGTAGATTTGGGCGAAGTGGTTATTCAGTCATTTAAGCAAGAACGCAGCCTGAATACCGCTCCATTAGCGGCATCTGCCGTGAATGGCACAATGCTTCGCAATCGTGAGGTAACAAGCATTAAGGATGTGAGTTCGCTTATCCCCAACTTATTTATCCCGGACTATGGTTCAAAACTGACCTCTCCCGTTTATATCCGTGGCATCGGATCGAGGATTAACGCGCCTTCCGTAGGCTTATATATCGATGGTATGCCGTTTTTCGAAAAATCTGCCTTTGACTTTGACTTCTCGGAGATAGACCAGATCGAGGTGTTGCGTGGGCCTCAAGGCACGCTTTACGGACGTAACACAATGGGGGGTATTATTAATGTATATACAAAATCACCACGAAAATATCAAGGCACTAACCTGCGTTTTACGGCCGGAAATTACAACAACCTAAAAGGTTCCGTTTCTCATTACGGAAAAATAACCGACCGGGTGGCTTTTGCCGTATCCGGAGATGTGGTTAATTCCGGCGGCTATTTTACCAATGAATATACAGGAAAGAAAGCGGATGATTTGTTTGCCGCTTCCGGACGTGCTCGTCTGGAATGGGATGTGAGCGATCGTTTGACACTAAAACTGATCAGCAACTTGGATCATACCGATCAGGGAGGTTATCCTTATGCTCCCTATGATAGTGCGAAACACACCGCCAAGGAGGTGAATTACAATGCTTACAGTTCATATAAACGACTGATCTCTACTTCCGGACTCAATTTGGAATATCGTACGGATCTGTTTCATATCAATAGTCAGACTTCCTATCAATACCTTTCGGATAATCAGCAGATAGATCAGGATTTTTCTCCTGCCGATCTTTATTTTGTTACGCAGAAGCAAAAACAAAATATGTTTTCAGAAGAATTGAATATCAAGTCTAACAACGATGGGCGCTACAAATGGTTGTTTGGCGCGTTCGGATTTCATCAGGGAGTAGACAATACATTAATGATGGACTTTAAGGCACAAAAGTTGCTTACCGGCAAAGAATACGACATGCCTACTTACGGAGTTGCTTTTTATCATCAATCTACATTCGATGATTTACTGATAGATGGCTTAGCACTTACTTTAGGACTTCGTTATGATTATGAACATGCGGAAAATGGTTATTTGGCTTTCAATACGAAAGACGCCGTGACGCAGGAAACCGATCGTTTTGATGCGGATCTTAGCTTTAGCCAGCTAACACCCAAAATCGCGTTGCAATATACATTGCCAACAGGAGAAATGCTTTACGCCACAGCAACAAAAGGGTATAAGACCGGAGGATTTAATACCTCATTCAGTACGGAAGCTGATCGTACTTTTGATCCGGAATATAGTTGGAACTATGAGTTAGGAGCAAAACTGGATGTTTGGGAAAACTACCTGAGTTTGGATCTTGCCTTGTTTTACATAGACTGGCGCAAACAACAAATATATCAGCCGATAGCGAGCGGACAAGGTTCTATGCTGAAAAATGCGGGCAAGTCGGAAAGCAGGGGTTTTGAAGTAAGTATGCACGGACGTCCGTTTAACGGTTTTCTGTGGCAGGTAAACTACGGCTATACGCATGCTGTATTTAAAGAATACCAACGATCTGAAAAACTGAATTACGACGGTAATTTTCTGCCAATGGTTCCGCTGAATACACTTACGCTTAATGCGGATTATACGCTGTCTTCCGTGTTTGATAAAATAGATCGAGTAACGTTCAGTCTTGGTTATACGGCAACAGGCAAGTTGTACTGGACTGAAGACAACAAAACGACCCAGCCCTGGTATGGGTTGTTGAATGGTAAAGTAACGGTTTCTCAGGGTAAGGCTTCGGTTTCCTTTTGGGCAAAAAACATAACAAATACGAATTATACTGCTTTTTATTTCGAAGCGCTGGGTAACAGCTTTGCCCAGAAAGGAAAACCGTTTACCTTTGGGGGTAGTATAGCGATGTCATTTTAAACCAATATGCTGAATAAAAGGAAAGTAGTTGATCTGGGTACATTCCTGTCTCTTTATATAGCACAGTCTATTCCGATGAGTTTTTTCTCGACGGTATTGCCTGTGATCATGAGGCAGGAAAACTTCTCGCTTGCATCAATAGGGTTATTGCAATTAATAAAGCTCCCCTGGATATTCAAATTCCTGTGGTCTCCCTTTGTAGATAGAAACTGTGTTACGACTAATCATTTTAAGCGTTGGATATTTTCTTCCGAGCTGATTTACGCCGGATTGATCTTCGCGGTTTCTTTTCTCGATTTTAAGCTGGATTTTTATCTGATACTGATGCTTATTATCTTGTCTTTTATCGCATCTGCTACGCAGGATATTGCTACGGATGCATTAGCGGTATTGTCATTTAACAAACGGGATAAGAGCTTGGTTAATAGTATGCAGTCTATGGGTAGTTTCTTGGGCTCCATGCTTGGAAGCGGTCTTTTACTGCTCTTGTTCCGTCAGTTTGGCTGGAATAACCTTTTGCCTTGTCTTGCCTTGTTTGTTTTTGTGGCCTTATTGCCGCTCTTTCTGAATAAAAAGCTGGAGATTCAAGCTCCTGAGACTACTGTGCGGGCAAAGAAAGCGGATTTTATATACTTCTTCAATCAAAAAGGAATCTGGCGGCAGGTTGGGTTTTTGTTTCTTTTCTATTCCGGATTGATAGGTACGCTTGCTATGCTCAAACCGTATATGGTTGACCAAGGGTATGATATGCAAGAGATTGGATTGATGTATGGCATTGTGGGGACTTCGGTGGGGGCAATAGCGTCGTTTGCCGGTGGCTTTATTATGCGTAGAATAGGACGCCACGCGTCTCGCGTTCTTTTCGCGGCAGTGATTTTTATTACGGCTGTTTTCTTTACTTTAATAACCTTCTTGAATCCATCTTCTACGGTGCTGTATGCCGGTATTTTCCTGATATGGGGAAGTTACGGCATGGCTACGATCGTGGTGTATACAACTGCCATGGATTGTGTGCGCCCGGGTAGGGAAGGCACCGACTTTACGATACAAACCGTAGTGACGCATCTTAGCAGTATGTGTATTGCTATTTTAAGCGGTAAACTGGCCGATTTGTGGGGGTATCAGGGGTTATTTTGCTTTCAGGCAACTATGGCGTTGACCTCTTTGATCTATGTGCTGACAGTTTTTAAAGGCGAAAAATGTAATGACTGACATGAATACAGCGATTCTCGAAAAATATAACGTTCCGGTTCCTCGATACACGAGTTATCCACCGGCCAACTATTTTACTGATTCATTTACTTCTGCCGATTATGAATCAGCGATAGATGGGTCGAATACGGCCTGTCCGGATCATATTTCTTTTTATCTTCATATGCCTTTCTGCCGTAGCTTGTGTCATTATTGTGGATGCAACGCCTACGCCATGCAAAAACCGGATGCGGTGGAAAACTATATTCGAGCCGTACATGCCGAAATTGATTTAGTGATAAAACGACTTGATCCGAAACGTAAGATCGCGCAGATACATTACGGTGGCGGAACACCGACAGCTTTGCCGGCACGTTATCTTCGTGAATTGAATGCGCATTTGCTTTCTGCATTTGAATGCATAGAACGTCCCGAAATAGCGATTGAATGTCATCCCGGATATGCCGACGAAGTCTATTGGGAAGAACTGACGGCAGCAGGTTTTAACCGTTTTAGTTTGGGTATACAGGATTTTGACGAAAACGTATTGAAGGCGGTGAATCGTAAACCTGCTCTTCTTCCCGTTCAGGAGATTATACACTTTTTGAAAGCACATGGAGCGAAAGTGAACATGGACTTTATCTATGGTCTGCCTTACCAAACGGCGGATAGTTTTGCCAATACAATAAGTCGGGCTGTTGCACTTGAACCGGATCGGTTAGTTACTTTTTCCTACGCCCATGTTCCGGGCATCTATAAACGTCAGTTGATGCTTGAGAAAGCCGGTTTGCCGCTAAGCACGGAAAAGAGCCGCATGTACACTGAGGCCTGTGCTGTTTTGGCATCTGCACGTTATAAAAGTATTGGTATGGATCATTTTGTTAAACCGGATGACGAACTGTATGAAGCACTTGTTAATGGTAAGCTGCACCGTAATTTTCAAGGCTATTGTACACGCCGCACAACCGGACAGGTATACGCTTTTGGGGTAACGGGCATCAGTCAGCTTTCGGACGCGTATTGTCAGAACACAAAAAGCATTCCGGAATATATAGAGCGGACAGGGAAGGGAGAACTACCCGTTAGTAAAGGCTATAAACTGAGCCGGGAGGAACAAATCACGCGTGAAGTAATTGAAACACTGATGTGTAATTACAGCATAGATTGGCGCTCTTTATCGGAAAGATTAGTCCTCCCTGTTCGGGAATTGCAACAAACAATTGGTTACGATGAAACTCAAATGCGGCAGTTTGAAGAAGACGGATTGATCGAGTACAATCAACACAAATTAAAAATCACGACCGACGGGCGTCTCTTTGTCCGCAATGTAGCCGCCTCAATGGACTTATTGATGCGAAGCACGGATAAAGTATTCTCCAAACCCGTGTAAAAAGATGCCCTTAGACGGCTTTGTCTATTACGGATTTACATGATATACTCCTAAGTATATACAGATACTATGTTTTATTTCCTACAATCTCTACTTGTCGGAAAAAAAATTGTTATTTTGCAGTCGTTTTAATTGCTAACTATAACAAAATAACAAACTAATACGATGATTTGGAACGAGACGATTGAGTGCATGGACCGGGAGGAGATGCGTAAACTACAAGGCATCCGTCTTAAACGGGTAGTTGAACGGGTTTATCATAACACTCCGTTCTACAGAAAAAAAATGCAGGAAATGGGAGTTACTCCCGATGATATAGAGTCGATTGAAGATATTGTAAAACTTCCTTTTACAGTAAAGCAGGATTTGAGGGATAATTATCCTTTCGATCTGATGGCAGCTCCGATGTCGGAAATCGTTCGGCTTCACGCTTCTTCGGGAACTACCGGCAAGCCGATTGTGGTAGGATATACCCGCAAGGATTTGTCTATCTGGAGTGAAGTGGTGGCCCGTTGCCTTACGGCTGTAGGTGTGACAAAGCAGGATATGGTGCAGGTAGCTTATGGTTACGGTTTGTTTACCGGAGGATTGGGACTACATGGTGGAATAGAAAATCTGGGTGGCACGGTAATTCCGATGAGTAGCGGAAATACGCAAAAGCAGATACAGTTAATGCATGATTTTGGAGCGAAAGTACTGGCCTGTACGCCGTCATACGCTTTGTTTCTTGGTGAAACAATCAAGGATTCGGGGATACCTCGCGAAGAGTTCCTGTTGAAAACCGGTATTTTCGGAGCCGAACCCTGGACCGAAAACATGCGGAAGGAAATTGAGGAATCTTTAGGTATTAAAGCCTATGATATATACGGATTAACAGAAATAATCGGACCGGGTGTAGGAGGTGAGTGCGAATGTCAAAACGGAACGCATTTATGGGAAGACCATTTCTTTCCGGAAATCGTTGATCCGGTAACTTTGCAACCGGTAGAGCCCGGACAACAGGGAGAACTTGTTTTTACGGCAATAACAAAAGAAGGCATGCCGATGATTCGTTACCGCACGCGTGACCTTACTTCGCTGAACTATGAAAAATGTGCTTGTGGAAGAACGGCTGTTCGGATGGCACGTATCCTCGGACGTAGTGACGATATGATGATAATTCGTGGGGTAAATGTATTCCCATCTCAGGTGGAATCCGTAATTTTGGAATTGCCGGAGTTTGAACCGCATTACCTGATTATCGTGGATCGTGTTAATAATACGGATACGTTGGAAATACAGGTGGAAGTGAGATCTGAATTTTATTCGGACGAAATGAATAAAATGATTAGTCTGAAGAAAAAAATCACGGATTGCATGCAAAGTGTTATCGGCATTCAGCCCAAAGTAAAATTGGTTGAACCCCGAAGCATTGAACGCAGCATGGGAAAAGCAAAACGCGTGATTGATAATCGTAAATTAGTTTAAACCCCATAAAACAAGGAGGAGATATGTTAATAAAACAATTGTCTATTTTTTTGGAGAATAAACGGGGGCGTTTTACAGAAGTAGCGAAGTTACTGGGCGATGCCGGTATTAATCTAACTGCTTTTACAGTTGCTGAAAATTCTGATTTTGGCATCTTGCGTCTGATCGTTTCGGATGATGAAAAGGCCATCGACATATTAAAGGAGCAACGTTATGCCGTAAGTGTTACGGATGTGGTTTGTTTACGTTGCCCGAATGTGCCGGGATCGCTGGCTAAAGTAATGGATATAATTACGAATGCGGAAATATTCGTTGAATATATGTATGCCTTTTCGCAGGGAGATGACGCCAATATAGTAATTCGTCCGGATAACCTGGAGCGTTGTGTAGAGGTTTTAAAGTCGAATAAACTGATTTTGCTTGCGGCGAGTGATCTGTATAAGTTGTAAATATTAACGTTTTAGGCTTTCTAATCTGATTAGGAAACATTAGCTTTGTACGCTAAAAGCATACGAATGAGAAAGGTTGTATTTTTTTTGACCGTGATGACTGTCTTATTTGCCTCCTGCGGGGAGTATAATAAGATATTGAAGAGTACTGATTATGAATTGAAATATTCATATGCTAAAAAATATTTCAATGGGAAGCAATACACTAAGTCGGCCACATTGTTGGAAGAGTTAGTGACTATCTTCAAAGGTACAGGAAAAGCTGAGGAGTCGTTGTATCTGTTAGCCCAAAGTTATTATGGGCAGAAAGATTACGTTACGGCATCTCAATATTTCAATACCTACTATACAAACTATCCGAAAGGTGAATTTACCGAACTGGCCCGTTACTATTCCGGATATGGGTTATATCTTGATTCGCCCGACCCACGTTTGGACCAAAAACAAACTTACGATGCTATCGCGCAGTTGCAGCTTTACCTGGAGTATTATCCACAGAGCGAACGCGCGGAACAAGCACAGAATATTTTGTTTGAGTTGCAGGAAAAGCTGGCCTATAAGGAATTGTTGGCTACACGTTTGTATTTTAATTTGGGAACGTATATGGGTAATAACTTTCAGTCGGCTGTAATAACGGCTCAAAACGCACTGAAAAACTATCCTTATTCCAAACACAGGGAAGATTTCTTCTTCTTGATGATGCAAAGTAAATACGAGTTGGCTCGTGTTAGTGTAGACGAAAAACTGCAAGGAAGATATCGTGAAGTTGTAGATGAATATTACAACTACATCAATGAATATCCGGAAGGAAAATATGTTCGTCAGGCAGAACGTTTCTTTGAATATGCCAATAAACGGATTACGAATATTTATTGATCGACAGAAAAAATAATTAACTAAATAATTTTATGGATTACAGAAAATCGAATGCTCCGGTAAATACAATCACGCGTGATATGATGAGATTGTCTGAAGATACTGGCAATGTGTATGAAACCGTGATGATTATTGGCAAAAGAGCAAATCAACTGTCTGTTGAGATGAAACAGGATCTTGAAAAGAAACTTCAGGAGTTTGCTTCGTACAATGATAATCTGGAAGAAGTTTTTGAAAATCGTGAGCAGATTGAAATCTCCCGTTATTATGAAAAGCTTCCAAAGTCTACATTGATCGCAACACAGGAATACGAAGAAGGAAAGGTTTATTATAGAAACCCGGCGAAAGAAAAGAATAATTTCTAAGTTTCTCTTTGATTATTCTGAAATATGCTACAGAGAATTCAAACAGTCTATCTGCTGATCGTGTCAATATTGATGCTCTCATTGTTTTTCTTACCGCTTGCGGTACTGCAATCAGGAGATAATCTTTATTCATTTGATGTCTTCGGGTTAAACACGCTTTTGGGAGAGAAAGAGCTGGTGTATCCGGTTTGGGGGTTATTGGTATTAGTAATTATTGTTTTAGTAATAACGATGATCACCATATTCCTTTTCAAAAAGAGAATGCTTCAGATACGACTGACAGTCTTTAATACAATCCTTCTTTTCGGATTTTACGGGTTGTTTGCCTATATGATTTATACTTTCAAAGATCAACTTAGTGATTTTGCTTATACATTAAAGTTCGCAACTGCTTTTCCTGCCGTTTGCATAGTGTTGAACTATTTGGCAATACGGAATATCGGCGCGGATGAAGCTTTGGTTCGCTCACTAAATCGATTGAGATAATTACTTAAAAAAATAGAGTTTTGAAAGCGACTTACTTAAAGGTCGCTTTTTTTTGTTGATATTATTCCGATTGTAGTCAAAAACAATAATTTGGAAACAAGGGAGGAAAATATGCCGGAAAACTTGTTATATTAGTAGCATAAATCTAAAACGAGAAAGTTATGGGAGCAAAGAAAAATTTCGTGTTGGATACAAATGTTATTCTTCATGATTACAAGTGTATTGAGAACTTTCAGGAAAATGACATTTATCTTCCGATCGTTGTATTAGAAGAGTTAGATCGATTTAAAAAAGGAAGTGACCAGATTAATTATAATGCACGTGAATTTGTACGCGAACTTGATGCGCTTACCAGTAATGATCTTTTTCTAAAAGGGGTTTCGCTTGGAATCGGGATGGGTAACCTCTATGTGATAACCGGTGATAAATACCAGGAAAAGATTGCACTTTCCTTTCCGGAACGCACGCCGGATCATAGAATCTTATCCTGTGCGCTTTCTATAGCGGAAAAGAAACCAAAGATGCAGACTATTCTGGTTACCAAAGATGTTAACCTACGGATGAAAGCCCGTTCTTTGGGAGTTCTGGTTGAAGATTATATTACAGACAAGGTGATTAATGTTGACCTTTTTGATAAGGCGCATGAAACCTATGAAAATATTGATCCGGATTTAATTGATTTGATATACAATAAAATAGAAGGCGTAGATGTTGATGAGTTTAGTCATAAAAACTTATTGAAGCCTAACGATTGTTTTATTCTTAAAAGCATACGTAACTCGGTGTTGGTGCGCTATAATCCGTTTACAGGCAAAATAAAAAAGGTAGAGAAGGGAACTAATTATGGTATTCAGCCGCGTAATGCGGAACAGAGTTTTGCGTTTGAGATATTGAACGATCCGGATGTTAAGTTAGTTGGCCTTACCGGTAAAGCGGGAACGGGTAAAACCTTATTGGCATTAGCTGCTGCATTGAAGCAAATGGATACCTATAAGCAAATATTATTGGCCCGACCGATTGTTTCGTTGGCCAACAAGGATATCGGGTTTTTACCGGGCGACGAAAAACAAAAGGTTGCTCCTTATATGCAACCTCTCTTCGATAACCTGAATGTAATTAAAGGGCAATTCTCGCCTTCCGGACCGGAGGTGAAGCGAATTGATGAAATGCAAAAAAGCAATCAATTAGTGATAGAAGCATTGGCCTTTATTCGTGGCAGGAGTCTTTCGGATACGTTTTGTATTATTGATGAAGCGCAAAACCTGACGCCACATGAAATAAAGACAATTATTACACGTGCGGGAGAAGGAACGAAAATGGTCTTTACTGGTGATGTTCAGCAGATCGACTCGCCCTATCTGGATGCTCAAAGCAACGGATTGGCCTATATGATAGATAAGATGAAAGGGCAGGATCTTTTCGCACATGTAAATCTGATAAAAGGAGAACGAAGTCAATTGTCGGAATTAGCTTCTAATTTATTATAAACAAATAAATCATATATTATGTCAGTAAAGCAGTTTATTGAATCAAACAAAGAGCGTTTTTTAGAAGAACTTTTTTCATTAATACGTATCCCATCGATCAGTGCGAAGCAAGAGCACAAGCCGGATATGCTTGCTTGTGCTGAGAGGTGGACGGAGATACTACTTTCATCGGGCGCAGATAAAGCTGTTGTGATGCCTACTGAAGGGAATCCGGTCGTTTATGGTGAGAAGTTTTATTCGGAAAATGCCCCGACTGTACTTGTCTATGCGCATTATGATGTGATGCCGGCTGAACCGCTCGAACTTTGGAAGAGCAATCCTTTTGAAGCAGAGGTTAGGGATGGTCGTATCTGGGCTCGTGGTGCGGATGATGATAAAGGACAGGGAATGATTCAGGTAAAAGGCTTTGAAACGGCTCTTAAAGAAGATTTGCTGCGTTGCAATGTGAAGTTTATATTTGAAGGGGAAGAGGAGATAGGCTCGCCGAGTCTGGAAGGCTTTTGCCGTGAGAATAAAGACTTGCTGAAAGCGGATATTATTTTGGTTTCAGATACCAGTATGGTGAATGCGGAAACTCCTTCGCTGACTACCGGTTTACGTGGCTTGGCTTATTGGGAAATTGAAGTGACCGGACCGAACAGAGACTTGCATTCCGGACATTTTGGTGGAGCTGTGGCTAATCCTATCAATGTGCTTTGTAAAATGATGGCTGCTATAACAGATTCGGACGGACGTATTACGATCCCCGGATTTTATGATGACGTTGAGGAACTTTCGGTTGCTGAGCGCGAAATGATGGCTAAAATTCCTTTTGATGAAAATAAATACAAACAGGCTATTGATGTAAACGCGTTGTTTGGAGAAAAAGGTTACTCAACACTTGAACGAAACAGTTGTCGTCCTTGTTTTGATATGTGTGGTATATGGGGAGGTTATACAGGAGAAGGCAGCAAAACCGTACTTCCTTCTAAAGCATACGCAAAGGTATCCTGCCGGTTAGTGCCGCATCAGGATCATACGAAAATCTCAAAAATGTTTGAAGATTATATCACAAGTGTTGCTCCTGATTATGTAAAAGTAAAAGTAACGCCTAAACACGGTGGGCAAGGGTATGTTTGCCCGATTGATCTTCCTGCTTATCAGGCTGCTGAAAAAGCGGTGGAAGTAGCTTTTGGTGTTAAACCATTGGCGGTGCGTAGAGGAGGTAGTATTCCTATTATCTCTACATTTGAACAAGTTTTGGATACAAAAACAATATTAATGGGCTTTGGCCTGGAACAGAATGCAATCCATTCGCCGAATGAGAGTTGTCGTTTAGATTTCTTTTATAAAGGCATCGAATCGGTTGCTGAATTTTACAGAGAATATAAATAATTTATGATTGAAAAAGAAGTTGTCTCCCTCGCGTTGAAAAACGCGGGGATTGAGACTCTTAATGAGATGCAGCGTGCGGTTCTTAACGCAGGTACATCAAAAGATATGCTATTGCTTAGTCCGACAGGGTCAGGAAAGACATTAGCTTTTTTACTTCCTTTACTGACTACCCTGTCACGTGATACAAAAACAATACAAGCGCTTATCATAGCTCCCTCGCGGGAACTTGCGCTTCAGATAGAATCCGTATTTCGTTCGCTCGGTTCCGGATTTAAGATAAACTGTTGTTACGGTGGTCATCCGATACGTACGGAAAAAAAGAGTCTGGAGCATCCTCCGGCGGTTTTAATCGGAACGCCCGGACGTATATTGGATCATCTGGATCGTGGGAATATTTCGCTGGATAATGTGAAAACATTGATTTTAGATGAGTTCGATAAGATTCTCGAGCTTGGTTTTACGGCAGAGATGAAAGATATTCTGGCTCATCTGGCAAGTGTACGCCGACGGGTTTTGACTTCTGCTACCGCTGCCATTCAGATTCCTGAATTTGTGCGAATACAGGCTCCGGTAAAACTTTCTTTTCTGACGGAAGAGAAAAAGAACAAAGCCTTATCGATGCATCTTGTGAAATCTCCTGTCCCGGATAAATTGGATACTCTTTACGCCTTGTTGGGGGAGTTGAAGGGTGGATCTGCTTTGGTATTCTGTAATTTACGTGAAGCTGTAGAGCGGGTAAGCAATTACCTTACGGAGAGGAATGTCGATAATGCGTGTTTTCATGGAGGAATGGAGCAGTTGGATAGGGAACGGGTATTGTCTAAATTCAGAAATGGCTCAACTATCGTGTTGATCTCGACTGATCTTGCTTCCCGTGGATTAGATATTCCGGAAGTGAAAAACGTAATACATTACCATCCTCCGGTTAATGAAGAATCATTTATTCACAGGAATGGGCGTACGGCTCGTATGCATGCCGAAGGGGATGCTTACCTTATACTGAACGATAAGGAGTTTGTTCCCGAATATATCACACCTGTACCCGATGAATTTTTTTTGCCAGAGAAAGTGAAAACACCCATTCCGTCAGATTGGGCAACGTTAACGATCAACAGAGGCAAAAGGGATAAGCTAAGTAAAAAAGATGTTGTGGGATTCCTTTTTCAAAAAGGAGCGTTAGAAAAGGACGACCTCGGTATTGTCGAAGTGAAAGAAAGCTATTCGTTTGCTGCTGTGAAGCGATCTGAACTGCCGGCTTTACTAAAGAGAATAGGAGAGGAGAAAATTAAAAATATGAAAGCTAAGTTTTTTTGATGAAGAGTTTATTGATAAAATCTGTAGAGTGGAATAAGAAACCGACAGATATCTATATAGAAGGTAACCGGATCGTGAAGATCGGAGAAGAGTTGAACAATCCGGCAGACAAAATTATTGACGGTAAAAGGAAAGCTGTTATTCCGGGTATGGTGAACTGCCATACACATGCGGCGATGACTTTGTTTCGTGGTTTTGGCGATGATATGCCTTTGAAGCCCTGGTTGGAAGATCGTATATGGCCAAATGAGTCTAAACTAACGGATGAAGATATTTATTGGGGAGCCAAGTTGGCTTGTCTTGAGATGATCAAAACAGGAACAACTACTTTCTTCGATATGTATACCGGATTTCATTCAACGGCTCAGGCGGTAGAAGAAATGGGACTTCGGGCAGTACTTGCAGGCTCTTGTTTCGATTATTTTAAACCAGAGCTGACGGAGAAATGCAAACGTGAAAGTGAAGCGCTGCTTGCGTCTATGCATAAATACAGTGATCGATTGACGTATGCTATTGGTCCACACGCTATTTATACGGTTTCCGGTGAATTACTTAAGTGGGTGCAAGAGTTCGCTACAGCAAACAATATCCTTGTTCACCTCCATCTGTCGGAAACAAAGGGCGAGGTAGAAGCTTCGATAAAACAATTTGGAGATACTCCCGTGCGATATCTTCATAAATTGGGCGTATTATCTCCTAATTTAGTTGTGGCTCATGGTATTTATGTGGATGAAGAAGAGATGCAATTGCTTGCGGATCATGGTGTGAGTGTGGTGCATAATCCGGCTTCCAACATGAAGTTAGGTTCTGGAATTCATTTTATGTACGACGAAATGAAGAAATACGGTATCCGTGTAGGACTGGGAACCGATGGTTGTGCGTCGTCTAATAACCTGGATATGGTTGAGGTAATGAAACTTACAGCTTTATTAGGTAAGGGCTGGCGAGAAAATCCTGTTGTTTTGTCGGCGGAAGAAATGTTCGAGTCGGCAACTGCCACAGGAGCATCGATTCTGCAAGTAGATGCCGGTCGGATTGAAGAAGGAGCATTGGCCGATTTAGCTTTGATCGACTTAAATATACCTGCCTTTACTCCGAATTTTAATTTTATTTCTAACTTAGTTTACTCAGCAAACGGAAATTGTGTGGATACGCTTATTTGTGACGGAAAGGTGCTGATGGAGAATAAAGTGGTGCCCGGTGAAAATGAGATAATGGACAAGGCTGCTCAAAGAGCGTATGATTTAGTAGAAAGATAAACCTATAAAGATATGGATCAGAAATACAAAGAAACAGCAGACTATTTAGCAAGTAAAATACCTGTTCTGCCTGAGATTGCAATCATTTTAGGAAGTGGATTAGGAGGTTTAGCGGATAAAATAACAGATCCTGTAGTTATTCCATATCACGAAATACCTCACTTTAAACATTCCACAGCAATGGGGCATAAAGGAAATCTGATTTGCGGTAAGTTAGGGAGCAAATTAGTTTTAGCCATGCAGGGACGTTTTCATTATTATGAAGGCTATCCTATGCAGGAGGTTACTTTCCCCATACGTGTAATGAAACTGCTTGGAATTAAAACATTGCTTGTTTCTAATGCGGCGGGAGGAATAAACACCACCTTTAAAGTAGGTGATCTGATGCTGATACGTGATCATATTAATATGATGCCCAACCCGTTGATAGGTCCTAATAATGAAAATTTCGGGCCTCGCTTTCCGGACATGACAAGAGCGTATGATCGTGAACTGATCCGGATAATGGAAGAAATTGCCGAAGAAAAGCAAATCACATTAAAGAAAGGGGTATATGTGGCTTTAACAGGACCGACTTATGAAACCCCGGCAGAATATGCCTTCTATGGTAAAGTTGGAGGTGACGCCATAGGGATGAGCACGGTTCCGGAAGTAATTATCGCCCGCCATGCCGGCATCCGGGTTTTAGGAATGTCTGTAATTACAAATGAAGGCTATCATTTTGCCGACGATTTTGTAAATGATGGTGCCGATGTAATTGCAGCGGCAAACAAGGCTGCAGATGTTATGTCTATGTTGTTTACCCAATTAGTCGCAAAAATAGACTAACTCACGTATACTTTTTGTAGTTTTGCGTATCTAATTCTAAAAAGTTAATCGTTAATCAATAATTGAATATAAAATTCATGGAAAATTCAAGAAGATCCTTTTTTAAGAAAGGAATCGCGGCAGGTTTAGGAGCAATGATGATCCCTGAACTGGCAAAAGCAACTGTTCAGGAAAATGCCTCTGCAAATGCTTCAAAAATTAGTTTGAAGAAAAATAGCGTTATTCTCTTTCAAGGAGATTCAATAACAGACGCCGGACGTGACAGAGCTGATGTGAACTGTAACTCTCAAGGGCAATTGGGATATGGATATTCACTCTATGCAGCAACCGGTCTGCTTACCAAACATGCCGACAAACAGCTGAAAATTTATAACAAAGGAATCAGTGGAAACAAAGTGTTTCAGTTGCGCGATCGTTGGGAAATTGATTGCCTTTCCATCATGCCGGACGTGGTAAGTATCCTGATTGGTGTAAACGACTATTGGCATACATTAAACGGAGGTTATAGAGGAACAGTTCAGATTTACGAAGACGATTTCCGCGCGTTGCTTCAATACACAAAGGAGAAAATGCCTAACGTACAATTGGTAATTGGCGAACCATTCACATTAAAAGGAGGTTCGGCTATTGATCTGGATAAATGGTTTCCTATGTTTGACGAGTACCGCGTAGTTGCCCGAAAGCTGGCCGATGAGTTCAATGCCGTGTTTGTACCTTATCAAGCAGGCTTTGATGCCGCAATGAAATTAGCTCCTGCCCGTTACTGGTCCGGAGACGGCGTTCACCCTGATCTGCCCGGTCGTCAGTTGATGGCTAACTTATGGTTGGAAGCAACAGGATTGAAATAACAATAGAAGAGTAATGGGTTTATATAGTATTGTTTTTGATAAAAAAACGATTGATCTTTTGATAAAATCAAAAATACTCCTATATTTGCACCCGTTATCGCGAAAGTAGCTCAGTTGGTAGAGCATAACCTTGCCAAGGTTAGGGTCGCGGGTTCGAATCCCGTCTTTCGCTCTTAGCAAAGGCGGCATGAGGCTGCCTTTTTATCGTATTAAGCCCAGGTGGCGGAATTGGTAGACGCGCTCGTTTCAGGTGCGAGTGTCTTTGCGGACGTGCAGGTTCGAGTCCTGTTCTGGGCACTTAACAAAACAAATAAGCCTTGTGAGTCAATAGACTTGCAAGGCTTTTTTTTGTTTTGTTCGGAATTGTTTTTAGTAATGTATTGTTTTCCTATCCCACTTTCTTTGTTATTCCGACCCTCCCTCTTTGCCAACCTGACCACCACTTTGTCATCTCGCCCCCCTCCCTGTCATCTCGACCGGAGTGGAGAGATCTCTGCATACGGCTTCGTTCAATAATAGTCAGATGGGATGAGATCCTTCGACAGGCTCAGGATGACAAGGGGAAGGAACCACCCTCCCTGTCATCTCGATCCTTCTCCCTGTCTTCTCGACCGGAGTGGAGAGATCTCTGCATGGAGCGAAATAATAGTATAAGGAGCTTCGGCAGGGTAGCAAAAATATGGAAAAACAGGCTGTTTTTATTTATCTGATTAACAGCGCCTTATGAGGGCGAAAAACATAAAGGTTATTTTTGGAAACATAAAGGTTATTTTTTGAAATATAAAGGTTATCTTTTTTTTTCATATAGTAATGCAAAAAAATGGTGTTGTAGGAAGGGGAAATTTGAGTTTTAAATTTGTTTGGAATTGTGTCTTTTTTATGGGCTTCGCAGGTGCGAATAAAATTGAAAGGTGCAAAATATATGTAATTAAAGTTTTGTTGTTCTTTTTAGATGCGTTATCTTTGCACACGTTTTGGAGATGGTGCAAAGATAAGATTGTCTTGTTTTGGCAACCATTAGAATGCGCAGGTGGTGGAATTGGTAGACACGCTACTTTGAGGGGGTAGTGCCGGTAACGGTGTGTGAGTTCAAATCTCATCCTGTGTACTGATTCAGTTTAGAAGTTTAAAAGAAGAGGGTATCCATTTTTTTTGGACACCCTCTTTTTGTAGTGTGCAGGCATGAATCCCTCTCCTCATTTTCAGCTGTGTTTGGTCTGATTAATCCATGGGGACATCAATCAGTAAGAGGCGTCCGTTGTTTGCCAGCGATTTTATTTCGAAAGAATCTGTGTCATAGATGCCGATTGCGTCTCGTTTTGTAAGTTTTGTTCCGGCTACTTCAAATTCACCTTCTATAACCATGGCAAAAACGCCATTTTCTTTTCGTCTTACATTGTATGTTTTTGACTGTTTGTCGTCAAACTCTCCCATGCTGAACCATACGTCTTGGTTAACCCACAAACTTTCATCTTCGCTATCAGGAGACACGATCAGCGTAAGGTCGTTGTGCTTTTTTGTAAAGTCGAACGCTTTCTGATCATATCTGGGCTTCAGGTCTTGTGCTCTTGGGAATACCCAAATCTGAAGAAATTGTACGTCCTGATCAACGTTCGCGTTGTATTCGCTGTGCGTAATTCCTGTTCCGGCACTCATTACTTGTACCTCGCCGGATTTGATGATCTCTTCGTGTCCCATACTGTCTTTATGAGCAAGACTTCCCGACAAAGGGATGGATACTATTTCCATATTATCGTGTGGGTGTGTGCCAAAGCCTTCACCGCCAATTACTTTATCGTCATTAACAACCCGTAGTAATCCAAAGCCCATTCGGGTAGGGTTGAAGTATCTTGCAAAGCTGAACGTATGTTTCGAATCTAACCAACCATGGTTGGCGCGACCTCTTGTTGCTTCTTTAAATAATACGGTTTTCATAATTACTCTCTTTCTTTTTTAATTGTTTTATTACAGTACAAAGTTACGGTTGTATTTACTATTATGAAAATAGAATAAATTATGGTTAGCTATAAATATATTTATAGATTAATGTCTATATTTACCACATGGTTAACTTCGAATGGTATAGAACTTTTAAATCAATTTATCAGAACGGTAATCTCACGCGTGCTTCGGAGGAACTGCTGATATCGCAACCGAATGTAAGTATTCAACTGGCTGCTTTGGAAAGTTATATCGGGCAAAAGCTGTTTTTAAGACTTCCGCGAAAATTGGAGCCTACCGAATACGGGAAAATGCTTTATGCGCAGATTGTAGCTTCGGTAGAGCATCTGGAACGAGTAGAGGTTGAGTTTCGTAAATCCGCGTTGATCCGTTCAAAACAATTGAGAATCGGCTCTCCCATTGAGTATGCAAACAATATTTTATTGGGTAAGTTGAGCGAATGCAAACAGGATGTGCAATTTCAATTCGGCCATCCCGATGTGCTGATAACGAATTTGCTGAACAAGAACCTGGATTTTGTTATAGCCACGAAAAAAGTCCAATCTAACGAGGTGGTTTACGAACCGTTAGTGGAAGAAAGTTTTATGATTGTTGCACACGCAAGTTACAACTGCCGGGAAATGGAGGACTTGATAAAAGCCAACGATATGCATGGGGTAGAGGAATGGTTGTTGAATCAGAAATGGATCAGCTACGATAATAAATTGTCAATTATCCGTCGTTTCTGGCTTGAAAATTTCGGCAAAAGGCCGCTCATTAAGCCTCAATACGTTATTCCGGATATCAATATGATGATTAAGGGCGTACATTTAAACTATGGAATAACTGTTGCTTCAGACTTGTTTGTCGGTGAAAGCCTCACGCGTCAACAATTGAAAATTCTTTGGAAAGGAAATGAAAAGGCCAAAAACCAACTCTGGCTCGCGTATGATCCGCGCTGTGTAGACGAGATTCAGATTCAGGAAATGAGGCTAATGATGGATATGCCTATTGAGTCTTAGTTTTGGCTTCCGGTGCTGATGGTTTAAATAGAATCAAATTTTTTTCTACATTTGTAATATAATACGTATATAATGAAACATTTAATTGCCCCCTCTTTGCTGGCTGCCGATTTCCTGCATTTGCAGAAAGAAGTGGAAATGCTTAATGAAAGTGCTGCCGATTGGATACATCTGGACATTATGGATGGTGTTTTTGTGCCGAACATTTCTTTCGGGTTTCCGATTCTGGAAGTGTTGAAAACGGTTTCCCGGAAACCGTTGGATGTTCACCTGATGATTGTAGAGCCTCAGAAATTTATTCAGGAGATTGCTGCTACAGGAGCTTATTTGATGAATGTTCATTATGAAGCGTGTACGCACCTTCATCGAACAATTTCGGCGATTAAAGAAGCCGGTATGAAAGCCGGGGTAACGTTAAATCCTCATACGCCCGTACATTTATTAGAAGATATCATTCAGGATGTGGATATGGTATTGCTTATGTCGGTGAATCCCGGCTATGGCGGACAAAAATTCATTGATCATTCTGTTGCTAAAACGAAAGCCCTGAAAGATATGATTACCCGAAAAGGGCTAAATACACTGATAGAGGTAGATGGCGGGGTTAATTTTGAAACAGGAAAGCGTTTGTTGGAAGCCGGAGCCGATGTGCTCGTTGCCGGTAGTTTTGTTTTTAAATCGCCTGATCCTAAACAGGTAATAGCTGATTTGAAGAAACTCTGATTTACCTGACCAACCAAAGCCTACATGATAAATGAATTACGAAAGCGTCCTTTCGCAAGGCCGCTTTTATTATGGATTTCGGGTATCTTATTTTACGTTTTTCTTCCTTTTCAATGCATAATGCTGTTCTTGTTAGCCGCCTTGTTGCTGTTAATGCTGTTCTCGAAAAAGGAAGAGCCGCCTGCTTATAGCAATCGTAGGGATTGGGGTATCGTTTTCGCTGTTTTGTTGGTTTCGCTGTCCATCCTTTTTGCCGCGTGGAATGATATGCGTGAGGGCGAGAGAGCTTGGCTGTCATTACTACTACACGATGCTGCTTTGTTAAGGGAGTCTTTATTGAGCCGACTTGAAACTTTGCCGTTGGCCGAAAAAGACCGTGATGTGTTGGGTGCTATGCTTTTAGGGGATACCACGATGCTTGACAGAGAGGTGCGATTGCAGTTTTCCGTAACCGGGGTAGCTCATATCTTATCCGTCAGCGGTTTTCATGTGGCTGTTGTTTGCGGATTCTTCTCTTTTTTGCTTAAACCGTTGCCTTCCACAGGTGTGTTCAGATGGATAAAATATACAGCAACAATGTTGCTTTTGTGGAGCTTTACGCTGATCTCCGGATTGGCGCCACCTTCGGTTCGTGCTGCCTTGATGTTGTCGTTTTTCCTTACGGGACAAGTAATCAATCGCTCTACAGACGGTTATAATACATTGGCTGCATCGGCCTTTATCATGTTGGTATATAATCCGTTTTACTTGTTTGATATCGGGTTTCAACTTAGTTATATCGCTGTTTGGTTTATTCTGTTACTGTACTCTCCCTTAGAGCGTTTGCTCGAAATACGTAATCCTTTACTCTCCGAGCCTTATGGATGGATCGTTGTATCCGTGGCTGCACAAGCCGGCACTTCGTTTCTTTGTTTGTATTACTTTAATCAGTTTCCCGTTTTATTCTTACTTACTAACCTTCCTTTCTCGTTGGTAAGTATGCTGTTGATACCGGCCGGACTTATTTACATGTTGCTTCCTGCCGCATTTCCCGGAGTGGAACTTTTGGGTTGGGGACTGGCACAGATGATGAACTTTCTGTTGTATATTGTAGAGTCGTTCAGTGTTTTCCCCTGGGCAACCTTTATCATTCCGTTTGATTTTTTCGATCTTATTTTAGCGTATGTGTTTCTTTTCCTTTTGGTTTCTTTTGTCTATAGAAAACAACCATTGTATCTGATTCTCTCCTGTTTTTTTCTTGCAATATTGTTTGTCAAACTTCTTATTGAGCCGCTATGGCTCCCCACAATATAAAAAAACGTACCTTTGTGATGATAAATCAAAGCGTACTTTATGATTACAAAAATAATAGCGGAAGAAAAGATTCAAAAAGCGAAAAAATACGTTGAAAAAGGGGAAAGTTTCGTGATTGTTACGCATGTAACCCCGGATGGAGATGCTTTAGGCTCTGCTCTTGGGTTGTATCATTTCTTGCTGGAATACGGTAAAGAAAATGTGACTGTTATTGTGCCTAATGATTTTCCGCTTTTTTACAGGTGGATGCGTGGTGCGAAAGACATTATTATACATGAAAAATATCCTGAGTTTGCGGAGGAACTGATTCAGAACGCGGATGTTATTTTCTGTCTGGACTTTAACGACCCGAAGCGGATTGAAAAGCTGGGAGGTCCCGTTGTGGCGTCTGAAGCTCGAAAGGTGATGATAGACCACCACTTGGATCCCGCTGATTTCTGTCGGGTAACGATCTCTTACCCGGAAATGTCGTCAACGAGTGAGATGGTGTTCCGTTTTATTTGTCGCATGGGTTTCTTTGATCTGTTAAACAAGGAAGCAGCCGAATGTATCTATACGGGAATGATGACGGATACAGGTTCATTTACCTATAATTCGAATAAACCTGAAATTTATGTGATCGTAAGTGAACTGTTGAAGAAAGGCATTGATAAGGATCTGATATACCGTAAGGTGAATCAGGTTTATTCAGAATCACGCCTTCGGTTGATGGGGTATGTTCTATATGAAAAAATGAAGATCTATCCGGATTGTGACGCCGCTCTGATCACGCTTTCGCAGGATGAACTGGATAAGTTTAATTATGTGACCGGAGATACGGAAGGTTTTGTTAATCTACCGCTGAGCATTGAAGGTGTTCGGTTTAGTGTTTTTATTCGTGAAGACAAAGATTATATGAAAATTTCACTTCGCTCCGTAGGTGATTTTCCGTGTAATGTTTTTGCACAGAAGCACTTTAACGGAGGCGGACATAAAAATGCCTCAGGAGGAGAGTTTTATGGTAATCTGGAAGACGCAATAGCTGTGTTTGAACAAGGATTAGCCTTATTTAATCCTAATAAAACAGAAGAAATAATTACAAATACATGAAAAATGGCAGATATTACATACATTTGCCTCATAGATAAACAAATAAAGAAATTTAGATGAAGAAGGGTTTTAGCATATTGATGATGATCGTCGCGGCAGTGATTGTTGTGTCTTCTTGTAGTGAAAGCCAGCGGACATATACGGAAATGCTTAAGGATGAACGTAAAATTATTAAAAAACTAATTGATAGTTTGGATATAAAATTACTTGATGACTATCCGGAGAATGGTGTTTTTGCCGAGAATGAATTTTTTCAGCTACCCAGCGGATTATATATTAATGTAATTGATTCGGGTAATGGTAATAGGGCGGTTGCTAATCAGATAATTTCATGCCGTTTTGAATTTGATTATTTTAATGGTAAATCTGGAACTTCTGAGACTGTGAATGGCTTTGATAATGAATATCACCCTTTGGAATTTAAATTTGGATATTCCTCTGTACTTGAAGGTTCCAAAAGTGTTTTTTCAGGCTTTTACGGACAAGGAATCGTTGAGCCATTAAGTTTTGTTGGAGATAGCTCCTACGTAAAGCTTATTGTTCCGTTTAAAGTTGGTGGACAATCTCAACAGACCGGTGGTGATCCTATCTATTACAAAAAACTTAGATATCTTTTTGATTAAGTAAATTCAACTATAACTATGACGTTAATTAAATCTATTTCCGGCATTAGAGGAACAATCGGCGGTGCACCGGAAGACGGGCTTAGTCCGTTGGCAATCGTAAAGTTTGTATCAGCTTATGCCACTTTTATCAGAAAACACACGCAATCGGTAACAAATAAGATCGTAGTAGGACGTGACGCCCGTATATCAGGACCTATGGTAAAACAAATAGTTTTAGGTACACTGACCGGAATGGGATTTGATGTGGTTGATCTGGATATGGCCACTACTCCTACAACTGAGTTTGCGGTTATTCAAGAGAAGGCTTGCGGAGGAATAATACTTACAGCCAGCCATAATCCCAAACAATGGAATGCACTCAAATTGCTTAACGAGCGTGGTGAGTTCCTTAACGCTGAAGAAGGCGCTGAAGTGCTTCGTTTAGCAGAAGCAGAAGAGTTTTCTTATGCTCCTGTTGATGGCTTAGGGAAAGTTACGCCGGATAATACATATAAACAGAAACATATTGAGAGCGTTTTAGCGTTGGATCTTGTTGATGTAAACGCTATTAAATCAGCAGGCTTTCGTGTTGCCATCGACTGTGTGAATTCTGTAGGAGGTATAGTGCTTCCTGATTTACTGTATGCGCTTGGTGTGAAAGAAATATTCAAACTCCATTGTGCTCCACACGGTAATTTTTCTCATAATCCCGAGCCTTTACCCGAACATCTGACTGAAATATCCGCACTTATGCCACAAGCAAAGGCTGATGTCGGTTTTGTTGTTGATCCGGATGTAGATCGCCTCGCTATTATTTGCGAAAACGGAGCGATGTTTGGCGAAGAATATACATTAGTTGCTGTAAGTGATTATGTACTGAGTAATACGCCGGGTAATACGGTAAGCAACCTAAGCTCAAGTCGCGCATTAAGAGATGTAACCCGTTCTTACGGTTGTGAATATAATGCTGCTGCAGTAGGAGAGGTCAATGTGGTAACAAAGATGAAAGAAACAAACGCAGTTATCGGTGGTGAAGGAAATGGTGGTGTAATCTATCCGGCAAGTCACTACGGACGTGATGCACTTGTTGGTATCGCTTTATTCCTGACGCATTTGGCGAAGAAAAAAATGAAGGTGAGTGAGCTACGTGCTACTTATCCTCCTTATTTCATCTCTAAACAAAAAGTAGAACTTACTCCCGAAATAGATGTTGACGGTATATTACTGAAAGTAAAATCGCAATTCGCTCAATACGATATAACGGATATAGACGGTGTGAAAATAGATTTCCCGGACAAATGGGTACACTTGCGTAAAAGCAATACCGAACCAATCATTCGTATTTATTCAGAAGCCCACACGATGGAAGAAGCTGAAGAATTAGGTGGTCAACTAATCCGGATTATTAAGGATATGTGTCCCTGATCGTCATTGAAAGAACAGTATAGAAAAAAGCTCCGGTAGATCGTAAGATCAGCCGGAGCTTTTTCGGTTTTGTGCAGTAATTTATTATTCTGCGATAATTTTAACGGTTGCTTCTTTCAACCAGGGAGCAGAAAAGTGAATGTTTATCTCACCACCCTTGCCGGTTGATTGAATGTATGCCAGAATACGTCCGTGAAAAGCACGATGATGGTTGTCGGTATAGTCTGTCATATCTTGATTATTACTGGCTTCCAGTCCTAATAATTGGGCAGGTCCTGCAATTCGGCAAGTTATTTCATCATCCGAAAGCATAACCGGCAGACCGTTTTCATCAATTACCTGTAGCACTACTTGCGCTAATCCATTTGTTGGGATTGTTTTCTCTGCGGCAACGACCTTCAACGCATACGGACGGCCTGACGTTTGAATAGCATAACGACTTACGTCATTGTTTCCGTTATCCAATCCCACTACCTCTAACTTACCCGGCTTATAAGGAATATCCCAGTAAATAATACCTGTGTTGTCATCGTATGGCTTTGTCTCGCCAACGGTCTGACCGTTGAGTAATAACTTTGCTTTAGCAGCATTTGTGTAACAAACAACGCGAATAGACTGTCCTTCTTCATAATTCCAGATTGACCAGGCATCCATTGAAGGCGTTTTTTCTTCGTAACCGCCTGCTTCATTCTCAGCGTCAAGTTGTGACCATACGTCTTTCATCTGGCTTTTGCTGCCTTTGCCCGGTGTTGGGTAGGTTCCCAGATAAGCCGTTGGATTGTCGGACCACAATGCCTGGCGGAAATAACCACGAGGTTTAATAAAACCGCCGAAATCAAGTAAGCCGGAATAAAAACCACGAGAAGGCCATGAACCCGATTCTCCAAGATAGTCAATGCCTGTCCATAAAAATTGTCCGAAAATATGCTCATTATCACTTACTGCTTTCCAGGCAGACAATTCATGTCTGTTTTCACTACCGAAGATAACCCGGTTCGGGTACTTTTCATGATCTGTATGGTAAAAGCTCTCTGTATAATTATATCCTGCAATATCCAACGCTCCGGGATATTCGGTTTGGTTTGACATGGCAACGCCTGCAAGTCCTGCAGTAGTGGGGCGGGAAGGATCGTATTGTTTAACAACAGCAACTAATCGCTTGGCAATAGCTCCTAATCTCATCGCGTCGGGAGCATCCTTTTTGTGCCCTCCGAATATTGCTTGCGTAAAACCTGTGTCTTTTCCTCCGTCTAATACCGGATGAGAATACGGATCGTTCGGATAATCTACTTCATTTCCTATGCTCCAAGCAAAAACAGACAGGTGATTGCGATCACGGCGAACCATATCTGCTAAATCTTTCTCTCCCCATTCTTCAAAGAAATCATAGTTTCCCTGAAATCCGGGGGTGCCTACGTTCCAACCTTCAAGCCATTTCCGTTTTGGAAACTCCCATTCGTCAAATGCTTCGTTCATGACTAAGAGCCCTAATTCATCACATAGCTCGTACAAATCCGGAGCTTGTGGATTATGACTGGTACGTATCGCGTTGCAACCTATCTCTTTTAAAGTCAGCAGTCGTCTTTTCCAAACATCACGCGGAACAGCAGAACCTAATACGCCTGCATCGTGATGAAGACAAACTCCTTTTACTTTCATCCATTCACCATTCAGCGCAAAACCTTTATTGGCATCGAATGTAAACGTTCTGAATCCTGTGTTTGTGTTCGTCTGATCAACTGTTTTACCATTTTGTAATACGGTTGTTTTTAGTGTATATAAAGACGGACTGGTAAGGCTCCATAACGCCGGGTTGCTTACATTTATTTCAGTATTTATTTTACTGTTTTGTTTAGCCGCTAATGAAAGTTTGCGATTTGATTTACCAACTGTTCTTCCGTCCGGAGCCACTAATTCGTTGACAACTGTTAGAGTCGCTTGTTTATCAGAATCATTACTAACTTCAACTTCCACCTTCAGAACACCCCGGTTTTTATTCACTTCAGGATAAGCAAACACACCCCATTGAGCAATATGTACCGGATTTGCGTAAACCAACCATACATTCCGGAAAATACCGGAACCTGTGTACCAGCGGGAATCCGCATCCTGCGAATGATCTACGCGGACATTAACTATGTTGTTTTCTCCATATTTTATATAAGGAGTCGCATCGTACATAAATGAAACATATCCGTTCGGACGTTTTCCTAAAGATTGTCCATTAATGAATACTTCGCTGCGGTTATATACTCCTTCAAAATAGAGATAAACCTTTTCTCCTTGCTTTTCGTTTGGGATATCCAATACTTTACTGTACCAGCCTATCCCTCCGGGAAGATAGCCGGTTGCACTTGCCAGAGACGGACTCAATTGTTGTTTTACACTCCAATCGTGCGGAAGATTTACTTTTTTCCATTCTTTTTGATTAAATGCGTCGACCGGTTTATCTTCTTTGTGCTTCAGGTTAAAGAGCCAATCTTTATTGATCAGTTCCGGTTTGCCGAAAGACACTTGGCCGTTAACACAATACATATTCAATGAGAGCACTAAAATAAGTAATGCGATAAATGATTTTTTCGATGTCATGTTGTTTTTATTATGGTATTTGATTTTTTATCTAATGACAAAAATAATCAACATTATAGATTAAAAGGAGGAATATAAGCTCATAAATGGGTTAAAGATCGTGCAAAACACGTCGGTAGTAATTAAAACAGCGGTTTTGTGCGAAAAAAGAAAGAGACGTTGCGCGCAACGTCTCTTTTACTGTTATTTCTTTTTCCCTTGGTTGGCTACTGCATCCATTAGTTTTTTGATTTCTTCCGGATCGCCCAGGAAATAATCTTTTACCAGATTCAGATTGTCGTCAAATTCGAATACGTATGGAACGGCTGTAGGCAAATTAAGATGTACAATTTCTTCATCAGAAATATTCTTCAGGTATTTAATGATACCACGAAGACTGTTTCCATGGGCTGCCACTAAAACCTGATCTGTTGTGTTTAATGTTGGAAAAATAACTTCTTTCCAGTAAGGAAGTATACGGTCAACAGTTTCTTTCAGCGATTCGGTAGCCGGCAGATCTGCTTTGTCTACGTCTTTATATCGAATTTCGTTTACCGGATGACGAGGATCGCTTTCTGCCAACGGATTAGGAGCAATATCGTAACTTCTACGCCAGATCAAAACTTGTTCATCACCATACTTCGCTGCTGTTTCGGCCTTATTTAATCCTTGAAGATCACCATAATGCTTTTCATTTAATCGCCAGTTTTTTTCAACAGGGATCCAATCTAAATCCATGCGATCCAGAACAACATTAAGTGTTTTTACTGCGCGTTTCAGGTAAGAAGTATAGGCTTTCTCAAAAACAAAACCTTTTTCTTTCAATAAATTACCGGCTTTAGTTGCTTCAGCTACGCCCTTTTCTGTTAGATCCACATCTGTCCAACCTGTAAATCTGTTTTCCTGGTTCCACACACTTTCGCCGTGGCGGATTAGCACAATTGTTTTCATTGTTTATCAATTTTACTTATATTATTAATACTTGAAGAAATCATTTTGGGATAAATAAATCAGAAGTATTACAACTTCAGGATGCTTTATGCACATCTCTGCAAAATTAACAATATTCATCCCTGTATGGTTCTACCTATTTGTTGGTATTTTAACAGATCGTTGAGGTAAATGCAGTAATAATGAATAATATATAAAACAAAAACGGCTTCACACGTTGATTTGTGAAGCCGTTTTCGAATTAGTATAGGGTCAGGTATTACTTACCTCTATAAAGCATTTCAGGAGTTACCGGAGCGAATTTTTCTTCATCCGATTTGCGGATATTTACCCCACCGTTATTCCAGTTTGAAGGCCATCCACCAATGATGTGCCCTAAGAATACAACTTTAAATTCATGAAGACCTTTGCACAAAGCTACAGATTTGTCATTGCGTGAGAAACGTTTGGTTTCGCCCTTGTTGCTTATAAGCAAAGTGCCGTCAATCCAAACTTCTTCATTGTCGGAAGAGAAATAATAAACACCATCTTCAGGAAGGTCAATATAACCCGTTGCGATAGCTGCATATTGTTTCACATTGCGCATAGACTCGTCGGTCTTTTCAACACTTCTTATTTCTCTTAAAGATTTAATTGTTGAGTTTTTCCAGTCGGTAATGCCGTTTAGCTGAGACGATTCAAGGAAATAGCCATAAGTTACTTGCATATCAAGACCTGGTGACTTTTGAGCTATTTCTTTTGCAGGAGCCAAAGTTTGCTTTTCGACGGTGATTTCACGCGTCTTGCTCATTTTTCCGGAAGGAAGTACAGAGCGGATTTTAAGTACACCGGATTCCGTAAACTCAATAGGAGTCTCATAAATTGCGGATTCGGCTGTTGGTTCGCTGCCATCAGTGGTATATACAATCTTGATGGGACGGGAAGTCGTGAATTCAAGCGAGGCTTTGTCGGTAAACGTGACAAAGTTGCATGAGCCATTCGGTTGTTCCGGTTGTGGAATATGATAGTTGATCTTATGTCCGTCCAACCGTACCAACGCATTGTCTATTCTGCGTTCGAAATCTTTATAGTCTTTGTTCTCATCTTTTGTCCAACCAATTTCGGAAAGAGCCAGAATACGCGGATAAATACGGTATTCCATCAGATCCGTCTTATACATATATTCCGACCAAATGTTGCATTGAACACCTTGAATATGATGCGCTTTGCCTAAAGCTATCAATGTGTCGGGAGTGGGGTTGTAGCTGTATGTTTTTTCCAGCGTAGCATACCCTCCGATAGTTACCGGTTCTATTTTATAATCACCCTGATATTGATCCAGGTACATACCGTTTGCGCCCGGAGTCATAATAACATCATGATTCATGCTTGCGGCTGCTATACCACCGGCTTCACCACGCCAAGACATAACCGTTGCGGTAGGAGCAAGACCACCTTCCAGAATTTCGTCCCAGCCGATTATTTTCTTGCCATGTTTAGCCAACATTTTCTCTATACGTTGTATAAAATAACTTTGCAAACGTTCTTCGGCAGAGTGTTCTTTGTCGCCCTTCAAACCTTCTTCGCGAATTCTTTTCTGACAAAGCGGACATTTTTTCCAGCTTGTTTTAGGACATTCGTCACCACCGATATGGACGTATTCGCCGGGGAATAGCTCGACAACTTCGGCAATTACATTTTCAAGGAATTCAAATACACTCTCTTTACCGGCACAAAGCACTATATCTTCCACACCCCAGATAATGCGTGGCGTGATGGCATCTCCCGTACAGGAAAGTTCCGGATAAGCTGAAATTGCAGCCAATTCATGACCCGGTACTTCGATTTCTGGAATAATGGTAATGAAACGTTCGGCAGCATAAGCAACTACCTCTTTTATTTCTTCCTGGGTATAGAAACCTCCATATTCAAAACCTTCGCCTTCAATGCGCTTAGAACCTATTTCCGTTAGTTTGGGGTATTTCTTTATTTCGATACGCCAACCCTGATCTTCAGTCAGGTGCCAGTGAAACCGGTTAATTTTAAACAACGACAATACGTCTAATTGTTTTTTGATGTTCTCTACCGGAATAAAGTGGCGACACGGATCCAACATAATGCCACGGTAGCTAAAACGGGGTTCGTCGGAAATGCTCACAGCCGGAGCCACCCAATCAACGCCATTTACCAACGCAGTACTTTCTACCTCTGCCGGCAAAAGTTGTAGGAATGATTGCATCCCATAAAAAATACCCTGAGCAGTTTTCGCTTTGATTACCGCGCTTTTATCCGTAACAGCAAGTGTATACCCTTCATCGTTAACCTGAATATTTTCATCGATCAATAAAGAAATACTGTTTCCGCTCTCTTTCTCTGCCAATGCAAAGGAAAAACCGGTGGAAAGCTGAAGTTTTGACGCGAAAAACTCCGCGATTATCTTTGCTTCTGCCGTGGGAGCGAAAAATACCGTTTTGTTGTTTAATTTAAAGTGACCATCCTGTTGTACAAGACTGAGTGGCTGAGGAATGATGTTGATTCCCTGATTATATGCCGCTTGTTTTGTAGGAGCTTGCGTACACGCGGCCAGGAAACAAACCAGCGTAACTGCACATAGTGATAAAACTTTTTTCATTTGCGTTTCGTTCAGTTTAAGTTCTTTTACATTAAAAAAATAAGTAGAAAAAAGGTGTCTTAAAAACGGTATAGCTCAGGTCAAGCCTGAAACAACACACTTTTGAGACACCTTCAAATGTTCAATTTACCATATAAAGAGCGGATATTCCCTCATTATACTATTCACCTTTTCGCGAACAGAAGTAATGGTTTGCTCGTTTTCCGGAGCAGCTAATACCGTATCCATTAATTCAACGATTTCCGCCATCAGGTCTTCTTTCGCGCCACGTGTTGTAATGGCCGGTGTACCCACACGAATACCCGAAGTCTGGAATGGAGAACGGCTGTCAAACGGAACCATATTCTTATTCACTGTAATATCTGCCGCAACCAATGCCTTTTCGGCAACCTTTCCTGTTAATTCAGGAAATTTAGTACGCAGGTCGATCAGCATACTGTGGTTGTCTGTACCGTCGGAAATGATTTTATAGCCTTTGTCGATAAATGCCTGTGCCATTGTTGCCGCATTTTTCTTTACCTGAGACTGATACGTGATGTATTCCGGCTCTAATGCCTCTGCAAACGAAACGGCCTTAGCGGCAATCACGTGTTCAAGAGGTCCGCCCTGAATGCCGGGGAATACCGCGGAGTCTAACAGTTGAGACATCATACGTATCTCACCTTTAGGCGTTTTTTTACCCCATGGATTTTCAAAGTCTTTACCTAATAAAATAATACCTCCACGCGGTCCGCGCAACGTTTTATGTGTAGTCGAAGTAACGATGTGGGCATGTTTAAGCGGATTATCTAATAATCCGGCAGCAATCAATCCGGCAGGATGAGCCATGTCTACCATCAATAACGCACCTACTTTATCTGCGATTTCACGCATACGCTTGTAATCCCATTCACGCGAATAGGCCGATCCGCCTCCTACAATTAATTTAGGACGTTCGCGTAGGGCAACCTCTTCCATTTGGTCGTAGTCTACACGCCCGGTTTCTTCTATTACATTATATTCTGTAGCCTTATAAAGAATACCTGAACTGTTTACGGGAGAACCATGAGATAAGTGACCGCCATGAGCCAGGTTTAACCCCAGGAAAGTATCCCCCGGATTAAGTACAGCCAGAAACACCGCGGCGTTGGCCTGTGCACCCGAATGAGGCTGAACATTAGCCCATTCCGCATTGAAAATTTGCTTCAGACGCTCTATTGCTATTGTTTCACTTTGATCTACTATCTCGCACCCGCCATAATAACGTTTCCCCGGATATCCTTCGGCATATTTGTTTGTTAAACAACTACCCATGGCTTGCATAACCTGCTCGCTCACAAAGTTTTCGGAAGCAATCAGCTCAACTCCTTTCAATTGCCGCTGACGCTCTTTTTCAATGATGTCGAAAATGATGTCGTCTCTTTTCATTTCTTAATCTGTAAATCTGTTGTTATTAATGGGAATTACACTTATGAAAGTGATTGACGCAAATTTACGATAAATTTTACGAAGATAAGGGGGCATACATTAATTAATTGTTAGTTTTGTAGAAAGACACAAATAAAAACGCTATGATAGAATATACCAATTATCTTTATTTAGCCATTCGCGCCGCTTTAGATGCCGGACAGGAAATTATGAAAATTTATGCTGATACCGAAGCCGACATGGAAATTGAAAATAAAGCGGATAACTCACCTTTAACTATTGCCGACAGATTGGCAAACGAGCTGATTACGCAAGCTTTGTCTGTTACCTCATTCCCTATACTCAGTGAAGAAGGCGACCATACGGTATACGCCAAACGGAAATCCTGGAGCACATTCTGGATGGTTGACCCCCTTGACGGGACAAAAGAATTTATCAAGAGAAACGGAGAGTTTACTGTAAACATCGCGCTGATAAAAGATCGTGTGCCCGTGTTGGGCGTTATTTATGTGCCTGTTCGTAAGGAGCTTTATTTTGCCACCGATTCCATCGGAGCCTATAAAGTGGAAGGTGCAGATTTTAATAACCAATTTTCGTATAGCGAAATGCGTAAAAACGCCAAGCGATTACCGCTGAGTTTGCCCCACCATCAAGGCATTGTGGTTGTTTCATCGCGTTCGCATAAAACAGAATATTGTATTGACTTTATCGCCAACCTGAAAAAACAAGGACAGCCCGTAACCGAGATAAACAGCGGAAGCAGTTTAAAAATATGTATGGTTGCCGAAGGAACAGCCGATATATATCCTCGGTTTGCCCCTTCGATGGAATGGGATACGGCGGCAGGGCAGGCAATAGCCCATGCGGCAGGTTGTGTGGTTTTTCATGTAGACGAAAAAACGCCACTTATTTACAACAAGGAAAACCTCCTGAATCCCTGGTTTATCGTCAAGTCGAACGCTGCTACTTTTTAGGCGAAAAATCGACATTTTTAATACGCTGAATATCAGTAGGTTTAATAAGTCGAAAAACATAAAGGTTATTTTTCGAAAAATAAAGGATATCTTTTGAAAAATAACCTTTATGTTTTTTTTTATATAGTAATACGAAAAAGCAAGGATAAAAACAGGCCGGATTTAGCCACTTTGTTGTAAAGTTAGAATTACACAAATATGCTAAAAATTGCTATCTCTGTATTACAATGTTGATAAAATTAATATATTTGCATTTGGTATATAATTTACATTGTGGAAGCATTTTACAGGACACATAATTATTTATTGGAACACACTACCTCGCCGGTTCGTCGTCAGTTGATGGACGAAATAGATTGGAACGATCGTCTTATCGGTATTAAAGGCTCCAGAGGAGTCGGGAAGACTACGTTTCTGCTGGAGTATGCCCGTGAGTTTTTCGGAAAGGAAAACAGAGAATGTCTGTACATTAATCTGAACCATTTCTATTTTACTGAAAGGTCGCTGATTGATTTCGTTGCCGAATTTCGTGCGAAGGGAGGAAAAGTATTGCTGATCGATCAGGTTTTTAAATACCCTGAATGGTCACGCGAGTTGCGTTATTGCTACGATAACTACCCGGATGTGAGGATTGTGTTTTCCGGATCTTCCGTTATGCGGTTGAAAGAAGAAAACCCGGATTTGTCCGGTTGTGTAAAATCGTATAACCTACGTGGATTTTCGTTTCGTGAATATATAAATCTGATGGTGGGCACTTCTTTCCCATCGTTTACGTTGGATGAACTGCTTAACGATCATACCAAAATTGCCGAATCTATTTGTTCGGAAATAAAACCCATGGCTTTTTTGCATGACTATATGCATCATGGCTATTACCCGTTTTTTTTGGAAAAACGGAACTTTTCCGAAAATTTACTGAAGACAATGAATATGATGTTGGAAGTAGATGTACTTTATATCAAACAGATTGAGCAAAGTTATCTCCCAAAACTGAGAAAATTGCTATATTTGTTAGCGATCAGCGCACCTTGTGCTCCAAATGTGAGCCAATTAAGTAAAGACATTGAAACCAGCAGGGCAACAGTGATGAATTATATAAAGTACCTGACAGATGCCCGCTTGATGAATATACTTTATCCGGAAGGAGATAGCTTCCCTAAAAAACCGGCCAAAGTGTATATGAACGACACGAATCTGATGTATCCTATCCGTCCGATGGCTGTAAACCATCAGGCTTTGCGGGAAACATTTTTTTATAATGCGTTGCACAAGGATAACAAGCTGAATATCGGCATGAAAAACGCTCACTTCCTTGTGGAAAGAAAGCATCAGTTCAGGATAGAAGAAAGCCTAAAAGGGAAAACTAATCCGGATATCTACTACGCGGTTGAAAAAGTGGAGGTAGGTGCCGACAATATTTTTCCGTTGTGGTTGTTCGGATTTTTGTATTAAAAAAGAATAAGTGTTACTTAAATATATCTCAAAATGACAAAACAGAAGAAATTCTTAACCTGTGATGGTAATCAGGCCGCTGCTCATATTTCGTATATGTTCAGTGAAGTAGCCGCGATTTATCCTATCACGCCATCTTCTACTATGGCAGAGTATGTAGATGAATGGGCAGCCGCCGGAAGAAAAAATATTTTCGGTGAAACTGTTCTTGTGCAGGAAATGCAATCAGAAGGAGGAGCTGCCGGCGCATTACACGGTTCGTTACAGGCCGGTGCATTAACCACAACTTATACTGCTTCACAGGGATTGCTGCTAATGATCCCTAATATGTATAAAATTGCCGGTGAGTTATTGCCTTGTGTATTCCATGTATCTGCCCGTACGATAGCATCGCATGCGCTATCTATCTTCGGAGATCATCAGGACGTGATGGCTGCCAGACAAACCGGCTTTGCTATGCTTGCCGAAGGTTCCGTGCAGGAAGTGATGGACTTATCGGCTGTGTCTCATCTGGCTACTATCAAATCTCGTGTGCCGTTCGTAAACTTCTTTGATGGTTTCCGTACTTCTCACGAAATTCAAAAAATTGAAACGATCGAACAAGATGAGCTGGCTCATCTGATCGACCAGGAAGCGTTGGCCGAATTCCGTGCTCGCGCGTTGAATCCTGAAAATCCGGTGGCACGCGGTATGGCCGAAAACCCGGACGTTTTCTTCCAGCACAGAGAATCTGCTAATAAATATTACGATGCGGTTCCGGCGATTGTTGAAGATTATATGAAAGAAATTTCTGCAATTACCGGTCGTAAATATGGTTTGTTTGATTATTACGGAGCGGAAGATGCCGACCGTGTGATCATTGCCATGGGATCTGTAACAGAAGCTATCCGCGAAGCGATCGACCATTTGGTTGCTCAGAGCGAAAAGGTAGGTTTGGTTGCTGTTCACTTGTATCGTCCGTTCTCTGCTAAGCATTTCCTTGCGGCTGTTCCTAAAACAGCGAAAAGAATTGCTGTGCTCGACCGTACAAAAGAACCGGGTGCAACCGGCGAACCGTTGTATCTGGATGTGAAAGATTGTTTCTACGGGCAGGAAAATGCTCCCGTTATTGTAGGCGGACGTTACGGCTTGTCTTCTAAAGATACTACTCCTGCACAGATTCTTTCTGTTTATGAAAATCTTGGTTTATCATTGCCGAAAACAAACTTTACAATCGGTATTGTAGATGATGTTACCTTTACTTCACTTCCTCCTCGCGAAGAAATTGCGTTGGGTGGCGAAGGCATGTATGAAGCTAAATTCTATGGTTTAGGTGCTGATGGTACAGTGGGAGCGAACAAGAACTCTGTAAAGATCATTGGTGATAATACCGATAAATATTGTCAGGCTTATTTCTCTTATGACTCTAAGAAGTCGGGAGGATTTACCTGTTCTCACCTTCGTTTTGGCGATACACCTATCCGTTCTACTTATTTGGTTAATACACCAAACTTCGTGGCTTGTCATGTTCAGGCATATTTGAAGATGTATGACGTGACGCGTGGTCTGCGTGAAAATGGAACGTTCCTGCTGAATACCGTATGGAGTGCGGAAGAACTGGAAAAACATCTTCCGAATAAGGTGAAACGTTATTTCGCTAAGAAAAATATTACTGTTTATTATATCAACGCTACTCAAATCGCGTTAGAAATTGGTTTGGGTAACCGTACAAATACGATTCTTCAATCCGCGTTCTTCCGTATTACGCAGGTTATACCTGTAGAACTGGCTGTAGAGCAGATGAAGAAATTTATCGTGAAGTCTTACGGCAAGAAAGGTGAAGATATCGTTAATAAGAATTACGCAGCGGTTGATCGTGGTGGCGAATATGCTGTGTTACCGGTAAAACCGGAATGGGCTGATCTGGCAGATGAAAAGAACGAATCAGTGAAATATCCTGAATTCATCAGCAACGTTGTAAACGTGATCAATGCACAGGATGGAGACTTGCTGCCTGTATCTACATTTGTTGGTCTTGAAGACGGAACATGGCAACAAGGTACGTCCGAATTCGAAAAGCGCGGTGTTGCTCCTTTCGTTCCTGAATGGACGTCGGAAAACTGTATCCAGTGTAACAAATGTGCTTATGTGTGTCCTCACGCTTGTATTCGTCCGTTTGTGCTGGATGAAACAGAACAAGCAAAAGCTCCGTTTGAAGACGGATTGCTGAAGGCGGTAGGAAAGCAATTTGACGGCATGAAGTTCCGCATTCAGGTTTCTGTATTAGACTGTCTTGGTTGTGGTAACTGTGCGGATATATGTCCGGGCAATAAGCAAGGTAAGGCGTTGAAGATGCAAGATCTGGAAAGTCAGCTTAATGAAGTTCCGAACTGGACCTATTGTGCAGAAGAAGTGAAGAGCAAACAACATCTGGTTAATATTAACGCCAATGTAAAGAACTCTCAGTTTGCTACTCCTTTGTTTGAATTCTCCGGTGCTTGTTCAGGTTGTGGTGAAACGCCTTATGTTAAGTTGATCACTCAATTGTTTGGCGACCGTGAAATGGTAGCAAATGCGACAGGTTGTTCTTCTATCTATTCGGGATCAGTACCTTCTACTCCTTATACCAAAAACGAAAACGGATATGGTCCGGCTTGGGCAAACTCATTGTTCGAAGATTTCGCTGAGTTTGGATTAGGAATGTCTTTGGCTGTAGAGAAAATGCGCGAACGCATCGAAAAGCTAATGAATCAAGCGATCGAAGGCGGATGTCCTGATGAAGCAAAAGTACTGTTCGAAGAATGGATCGCTAATCAGAATAACGCAGAGAAGACAAAAGAACTTGCTCCTCAGATCACTGCTTTGGTTACTGCTGCGGCAGACAAGTGTGCTATCTGTAAAGAACTTGTTTCTTTAAGCAAATACCTGATCAAGAAGTCTCAATGGATCATCGGTGGTGACGGTGCTTCTTATGATATAGGTTTCGGAGGTCTTGACCACGTGATTGCTTCAGGCAAGAATGTAAATATCCTTGTATTGGATACCGAAGTATATTCAAACACGGGTGGTCAGTCATCTAAATCAACTCCGGTTGGTGCTATTGCTAAATTCGCCGCTTCAGGAAAACGTGTTCGTAAGAAAGACCTTGGTCTGATGGCTACAACTTACGGTTATGTATACGTAGCTCAGATCGCAATGGGTGCCGATCAGGCTCAAACATTGAAGACAATTCGTGAAGCGGAAGCTTATGACGGACCTTCTTTGATCATTGCTTATTCTCCATGTATCAGCCACGGCTTGAGAGCAGGAATGGGCAAGAGTCAGCAAGAACAAGCCGACGCGGTTGCATGCGGATACTGGCACTTGTGGCGCTATAATCCTACATTAGAAGCAGAAGGTAAGAATCCATTCATTTTAGATAGTAAAGAACCGAACTGGGATAACTTCGAAACATTCCTGAAAGGTGAAGTTCGTTATTCATCTGTAATGAAACAGTATCCTGCTGAAGCTGCCGAACTATTTAACGCCGCGAAGCAGAATGCACAATGGAGATACAATAACTATAAGCGTTTAGCTCAGCAAGAATGGGCGGTTGAAGTAGCAACAGAAGCTTAATAAGTATTACATATTAATTAAAAAGCGATGGTCAAATGATCATCGCTTTTTTTATCTCTGCCGAAAGCCTTACCTTTGCAGTAAGGTAATAAGATTGAAAAATAAAATGATTAAAGCAATATTCTTTGATATTGATGGCACATTGGTGAGCTTCAATACACACAAGATCCCGGAATCAACCAGCAAAGCCTTGGCTTTAGTAAGAGAAAAAGGTATAAAGATTTTTATCGCGACAGGTAGGCACCGCTCTGCAATTAATAATCTGGGAAACGAAACGTTTGACGGATACGTAACTTTGAATGGAAGTTATTGCGAAAATCAACAAGGTGAAGCCCTTTACAAGCATAGAATTCCTTCAGCAGATATCAATTCTTTACTGAACTACTTAGAAAACAAGGAATCTTTCCCTTGTATATTAGTGCAGGAGAGTAGTTTGCTCATGAATCATAAGAATGAAAAAGTAGAACAAGTTTTTGGGCAATTAAATTTTCCGGAACCTCCGCTGGGTGATCTTAGAACAGTACCTTCGGACAATGTCTATCAACTGATCGCTTTCTTTGAGGAGCATCAGGAAGAGAGAATTATGCAAGTATTGCCCGGTTGTGAATCTACCCGCTGGTCTCCGTTATTTACAGATGTAGTGCCAAAAGGCGGAAATAAGAGTGTAGGTATTGAAAAACTTTTAGAAAGTTTTGGCATTTCTCCGCAAGAAACGATGGCTTTCGGTGATGGTGGTAATGATATAGGCATGTTAAAGTACGTAGGAATAGGTGTTGCAATGGGAAATGCGGAAAACGAAGTTAAAGAGGCTGCGGATTATACAACAGACGCGGTAGATGAGGATGGAATTTATAATGCGTTAAAGTATTTTGGGGTTATTTGATGTTTATCAGGCATAAAATCAAGCATGAATAGTTAAAAAAAAACAATATCCGATATTGTAACAGCTTTGAAACATGTGTTGTAAAACATATTTCGTATCTTTGTAATGCAAAAGGGAAAAAGAATTGTTTAGTTTATCTTATGTATTAACAACTCTCCAAGCGAGGAGAGAATTAAATTTTAAAAAAAATGATGACAAGAAAGAATGAAGAAAGTCTGCGGACTTTAGCTATGTTGCGTTATCAGGCGAACAGATACCAATTTGTAGGTAACGGTTCAATGTGTCAACAAGTTAATATGCAAATTCGTCGTTTAATGAACGAAATAGAAGCAGACGCAGTTAAGAACTGAAGAGAATTTTTAACTGATATAGATTAAATCAAAGTTATAAACAAAGATGTTATCTCTTGCCACCGTCCGAAAGGAATGGTAAGAGATGTTGAATGAGAGGCTTTCATCGCTAATAGGAGCGAAGAGAGGCCTTTTTCTTTTTTTAGACACTTTGGTTTTCTGCAAAACCACTATCTTTATATCCAAAATAAACGCTGAAAAAAATGTACATGAAAGCAACTTGCTTACTCGTTTTATTCCTTAGTATGAGTGCCGCCATTCAGGCACAGACCCCAAAAGAACAAGGATTGAAAGTAATTAACCAAACAACTGCTGAAGCGCATATCGCATTTCTGGCTTCTGATGAATTAGAAGGTCGAGAAGCCGGATTTCACGGAGGACGAATTGCCGCCGAATATATTGTTTCCTGCCTGAAACAGATGAATATTTCTCCTTTGGGAGCGTGTTATTATCAACCTTTTGAAGCCTACAATCGTGAACGCCAAAGAAGAGAACGATTTCAGGTTGATCGTGATTCAGTATTGGTAATTAAAGCAGAAAAGGTTCATCAAAAACTGGATATGAGAAATATCTTGGCCAAAATAGAGGGTAAACGTAAAAATGAATACGTTATTATCGGTGCTCATTATGATCATTTAGGTATTGATCCTATGTTGGACGGTGATCAGATTTATAACGGAGCTGATGATAATGCTTCCGGAGTTTCCGCTGTTTTGCAGATAGCCCATGCGTTCGTTATGTCGGGAGTACAACCTGAGCGTACTGTTATTTTTGCGCTTTGGGATGGCGAAGAGAAAGGACTGCTCGGATCACGTTTCTTTACGCAGAATTTTCCTGAAATAATGCAGGTGAAAGGATACCTTAACTTTGATATGATCGGGCGCAATAGTAACGAATCAAATCCTACACATGTTGTTTATTTCTATACCGAAGCTCATCCTGTGTTCGGCGATTGGCTGAAGAATGATATAGCCAATTATAAATTGAACCTGACACCAAATTACCGTCCATGGGATAAACCGATAGGGGGTAGTGATAATGCTTCTTTCGCACGATTTGATATTCCTGTTATCTGGTATCACACAGACGCCCATCCTGATTATCATCTGCCAAGCGATCATACCGATAAGATCAATTTGGAGAAAGTGGTAGACATTACAAAAGCCGCTTATTTAAACCTGTGGAACCTGGCTAATGAACCCACATACTGATCGGCGAGAATAAGTAAAAAAAATAAGGCTGTTTCATCATTCATGAAACAGCCTTATTTTTTTGCCCTAATGGAAAATTATTTCTTTGATTCCTCAAGAGATACTTTACGGAATTCTTTAAGCGCTTTCTCAATAGATAAGGATGTTTTTCTGGCACGTGCACCAGCAGCTTTATTTCCGTTTTCAGTTTGAGCAGCAGCGTCTTTGGCAAAGCTTGCACAAAGTTCATTCAAATTGTTTAATAATTCATTCATGATCTTATTTGTTTAAAAAATTTTCGACAAAGATAAATTTATTTTTATATAAACATCTCTTATTTGGTGTATTTTGTTTGAAATGCAATATAATTAGTGAAGTTTAGCACATTATTAGCTACATATCCTTTTAAGTATCTCTTTTTCACCTACAACCCATACCAAGTCGTTTTGTTCAAAAACAATAGATGGGTCCGGATTCATGAATGAACCACTTTCTCTTTCCACACCAATAATCATGCAATTAAACTTCATGCCAATCTGAGATTTACTGATGCTTTGTCCGATGAAAGGGAAATTATCATCGATAGTAAAGGATTGTAAACTCATTTCACGATTTTCTTCCTGTATGGTGTTGTTTTTGTAATTTTCTACTGTTACGGAAAAGCGTTCAATTTGTTCGTCTGTGCCGACAACCGAAATAATATCCTGTGGATATAGCACTTCAGAACTGTCCGGAATGTAAATTTTGCGTTCTCCCCGGAGTATCTTCACCACACTTACACCGAAGTCATGTCTGAATTTTAGTTCCCTCAAGGTTTTACCTACATTGGGCGAGTTGGGCGAAACTTCTATTTCTGTGATGTGGATATTCTTGTTGTGCATCTGACTGGTAAAACTGGTTTTAATAGATGACGCCGCTTTTTTAGCGACCTCTTCCCGTTGATTCAGGTTCGTTATAAACTGCGATTCCATCCTCGAGTATTGATTAAAGTTCCTTCTGAAGAAGAAAACCAATGCAAGAACGGCTACAGCTGTAATGATGCCAATGCCATATTGTACATGGAAAAGGTTTATTAAAACCAAAGCAACAAATGTCAATGCGATGTATACTCTGAGTAAAACAAGGAATACCAATCGACCACGGTTGTATTTACTGTCATTCCATAAACTCATAAACAATTCCGGCTGATTGGTTTTATTGGCTATCAAGGCGGTCAGGAATGGAGCCATGAGCAATATAGTTAGTGCTGCGGAAGCGATTTTCCCCCAAATATCCGGAATTTGCTCCATGATAAATGGCGATAAGAAATGTATCGATAGCAATAATATAGCAGATAACAACACGGAATAAATCACTAATTTACCCATGAAGCTTTTTAATAGCTTCTTCCAGTCACTCTCGTGATTGATGGTTTTTGTTCCCGAAGCGTAACGTTCAAAGAAAGCAAGTGTGTTTTCCGGCAGTATTTTATGTATCCAATTAGAAAAAGGTTCAGACAGGCGGATGAAATACGGCGTTGTAAAAGTTGTAATAACAGATACAGCAACAATAATCGGGTATACATATTCATCCAGCACTTTAAGGCTTACCCCTAAAGAGGCGATAATAAAAGCGAATTCTCCGATTTGCGCTAAACTGAAACCTGATTGTATAGATGTTTTTATCGGTTGACCGGAGATAAGTACGCCAAATGTGGAAAAGATGGCTTTTCCGGTAATTGTAACTAAAGTAATGATTACAACCGGCCAGGCATATTCTACCAAAACGGCCGGATCTACCAACATACCTACCGAAACGAAAAATATGGCGCCAAACAAATCTTTTACAGGCTTTATAAGATGTTCAATATGTTCTGCTTCGACAGTTTCCGCCAGAATAGATCCCATAATAAATGCGCCTAAGGCAGCCGAAAATCCCGTTATAGTTGCAAGATAAACCATCCCAAGGCATAAACCCACAACGATGACCAGTAGAGTTTCGTCGTTCATCATCTTTCTTGCTTTCCGGAAAAAAGCCGGAAGCAGATAAATCCCAATTAAAAACCAAAGGATAAGAAAGAAAACAACCTTAATAATACTACCAATCAGTTCCTCACCTGCAAACTGTTGCGAAACTGCCATGGTAGAAAGCAGCACCATCATCAGGATCGCTACCAGATCTTCTACCACAAGTGTGCCAAAAACAATTCGTGTAAACTTCTGATTTCGAAGCCCTAAATCGTCAAAGGCCTTGATAATAATCGTTGTAGACGACATCGACAGCATACCGCCGAGGAAAATACTGTTCATCGGGTTCCATCCCAATAAAATACCGACCACATACCCAATCACAAGCATCGTAATAACTTCGGTAGTAGCCGCGATAACGGCTGTGCCCCCCACATTCATGAGTTTTTTAAAACTAAACTCAAGCCCTAACGCGAACAAAAGAAATATAACTCCGATTTCCGCCCATGTACTAATGCTATTTGTATCTACAACAGTAGGGAATATATCTACATAAGGACCGGCAAGGAATCCGGCAACTATATATCCCAACACAAGGGGTTGCTTTAACCATTTAAAGATAAGAGTGATAATACCGGCCGAAATAAGAATGAGTGCAAGGTCAATTACTAATGCTGGTAAATGTGACATAGGCTATTTAAGGTGTTATTTTAGATGCATAATTCAGTCATAATCTCTCTATTGCAAAAATACAAAAACCATCGAATTTTTCTATCCATGAGTCATAGATAAAATCTATATAGAAGTTGACAGATTATTTTTGTCAACACCGAATTTCTCTTTGGGATGCATAACGCCTGCCGGTTCAATATGAATCATGATGTCGTAAATATTATCAATGTTTTCCTTTATACTATCTTCGACCAATTGGGCTATTTGATGTGCCTCATGCAGTGACAGATTGCCATCTACCTCTATATCAAGGCCCACAATATAAAGATTGCCCAATTGTCTGGAACGAATTCTGTGCGGATTGGTTGCTCCCGGAACAAGCTCAACCGCGTGAATAATTTGTTGGTAGATAGAAGTATCCTTCACACCGTCCATTAGCGCGACATTCGTATCCATAAAAATTTCAATAGAAGTCTTTATGATGTATAAACTGATTAATAACCCGGTAAGAGAGTCGAGCCATGGCGCATTTAATATGAATGTAAAAAACAGTCCGAGTAAAACGCCAAGAGAAATAAATACGTCCATCTTCATGTTTTTAGCATTAGCAATCAACATGGCACTACCCGTCTTTCTTCCTTGATAATTTTGGTAAGCGGCTAATAAAAGTTTGCCTATAATTGAAAATAACGTTACATAAATAGCCATTACAGCAGGCAAAGCACGTTCTTCCGCATAAATAAGATTTTTCAACGTCGATATAAACATCTCTATACCCGCGAAAAAGATAACAAACGAAAGAATTTTAGTAGCAACTGTATCCGCCTTTTCATAACCAAAAGCATATTTTGTGTTAGGCGGGCGATTTATTACCCGTGAAGTATATAAAATAACGATCGAAGTAATAACATCAGTGGCAGAATCGATGCCATCTCCAACAACAGATAAACTACCCGATAATATACCAATAATGATTTTAGAAAGTGATAATACGGCATTTCCTATGATACTAATCCACGACGTGTGAATTAACACTTTTTCTCTGGAACTCATTTGGGTTTGTATTAAGCTTGTAAATGTTGTCGAACTATTAAAAGACTCAAATATACAAGATTTCGGTGAGATATAATTTTGAACCAATTGAAAAAAAACCAGATCAATTTGGTAGCTGACAAAGAGGCCGGTCACTAAATTAACAATTCAATTCTACAGGCTAATCAGCAGCGCAAAAAAAACAATCCTTTATGTTTAAAAAGATAAAGGATATTTTTTCAAACATATCCTTTATTTTTCCAAAAATAACCTTTATGTATTTTAAGGTGTACAATGTATTGATATTCAGCTCGTTTTGGTTTTGATCTCCGGCTGCTGTATTTAACAAAATTTTAACATAAAAACACGAATAAAACGGTGTTTTACATAAGATGTAGTTGCTCTTTCTTTGTGCTGAAGGATAATTTGGGGAGTAAAAGGATATGCAATAATCTGATCATCATCTTTTAAATCTGACAAATATGAACTAAGTTTGATTTCTTTTTTAATCTCAAAAAGTGGAATTATGAAAAATGCCGGAAAACTGAGCATATCCTTTTTATTCATATTGTGTTTTGCATGGATAAGTAAATCGTATGCGAATGAAATAGATGCAAAAGAACCAAACTCCTTGCGGTTAATGTCTTACAATGTACGCAATTGTAAAGGTATGGATGATGTGATAGATTATCAGCGTGTAGCGGATATTATTAATCGTGTTAATCCGGATGTGGTGGCAGTTCAGGAGTTAGATAGTGTGACGGAGCGTAGCGGAGGTAAGTATGTGTTGAAGGAATTGGCAGACAGAACGCTTAAACATTTCACTTACGGACCGGCTATCGACTATCAGGGAGGAAAATATGGTGTAGGCGTGTTGTCAAAAGAGAAACCAATAGGGCATAAGATGGTTGCTCTACCCGGAAGGGAAGAAAGTAGAATGTTGCTTATTGTTGAATTTGAAACGTATGTTTTTGCTTGCTCGCATTTCTCGCTGACAAAAGAAGATCAGGAATTGTCTGTCCCCATTATTTTTGAAGCGATAAAAGACATAAAGAAGCCTTTGTTTTTGGCGGGCGACATGAACTCTGTCTACGACTCTCCAACACAGGTAGGTTTGCGCGAGAAGTTTAGCACACTAAACAATTATAAGGAAAATACCATTCCGGTGGTCAATCCTAACCGGTGCATCGATTATATCTATGGCTACGAAAACGGAAACACTTATTCCGTGCTAAAGCGGCAGGTATTGTTTGAAGAACAGGTCGCTTCCGATCATCTACCTTTGTTTGTCGACGTGCGCCTGGCTGTAGAGAAAAAATAAAGAATTAAAACGAATCGCCCTCAAAACGTAAGGAGAGAGCCTTTTGACGTGTGCCTTGTAGCTAACCAATACCCTTTATTCCGAAGCGGTTCAATGAAGTTTAATTATTTCTACATTTTGATTGTCAACGATTGCGAAGCTTGTTGCTTTTGGTGATAGCTGACCGTTTTTTTGCATAAAAAAAGAGATTTTCACTATTTAATTGTTTTTTGCTCCGTAGTTTTGCGTCCCAAATCGTTTAGCTGTTATATACACACAACAAGCATGAATTTGGACTATACGTTAATCATAAAATATCTGTTTGAGGACTTAACCGAGGCGGAAATGGAAGTGCTGCTCCAGTGGAGAAATGAATCTGCTGCCAATAAAGAGCTTTTCACCGCATTGATGAAGTTGAGGTTAAGTCATAAATACAGAGACGTTAATACCCCGGAAAGAACACTTAAAGCATTAGGTGCTATTAATAAGAAATTGAAGAAAAAGCAGTCATATAGCATTCTTCGATTCACTCGTTACGCCGCTATTTTTCTACTACTGTTGTCTATATCCTATGGCGTAGCGAATTTTTTTTCAAGCCAACCGGCAGCGATAAGAATAACAGTTGCTCCGGGAGAATCGATTAAGAAGTTTCCGCTGTCGGATGGAACCGTAGTTTGGTTGAATGAAAATTCCACATTAAAAATACCCCATGACTTTTCAGACAAAAAAAGAACGTTGGAATTAGAAGGCGAAGCCTATTTCGATGTGAAGAAAAACATATCATCTCCCTTTTTAGTAGATGCATCTTCAATGAAAGTAAAAGTGCTGGGAACTTCTTTCAACCTGAAAAACAGAAAAGAAAGCGGCCTGATTGAAACGATATTGGTTTCCGGAAAAGTACAATTGTTGGATGAAAAAAACATTCCGGCCTATGAAATGTTTCCGGGTGAAAAAGTAACCTATTCGCCGGAACGAAATGAATACACCGTAAAAACCGTGGATACCAACGTAAGTACAGCCTGGCACCTCAATCAACTCCGGTTTGAAAACGCCGCACTGCGTGAAATAGTCAACAAGCTCTCATTAATTTATGATGTCAACATAAATCTGGAATCTAAAAAATTGGCCGATCGAAAATATCGGTGTGTGATCAACCGGGACGAAACACTCGAACAAGTTCTGGACATTCTCTCGTATCTCGCCCCAATCAAATATAAAATCGAAGGAGACGAGGTTTTCATATATGAATAAACAAATAGTAAATCTATAGCCTATGATGAAATTGATATTAAATGCTTAGCCTTTGAAAGTAAATAAACCATTTTTTTAAATTTATTTGATATAATTTAATATGAATAAACCCCCAAAAACCCTAAAAAAAAGCAGAGTAAATACAACTGGTTATTTCACTATGATATGGAAAACAGTATTTCTGCTAATGTTTTTTGTTGTTCAACTTAAAGCTGTTACCCTCGACTCTCAACATGTGAGTATTACATTGATGTTGAAAAATACAACAGTAGGAGCAGTTATTCAATACTTGAATAAACAGACCGGATATGAGTTTTCATACGATGAAACTCTATTAAATAGGAAAATTGAAGAAATTTCAATAGAAGAGAAAGATGAACAGATAGAGATTGTCTTAAATAAAGTTTTTAAGAACGCAGAAATAAGTTATCGTATTAGTAATAATCGAGTTTTTCTTAAAGATGAAAGAAGAGAACGAGTTAATCTGAATCAACCTGAAATTCAACAAAATGGAAAAATAATTAAAGGTACTATTAAAGATGTGACGGATGAAGCTATAATTGGTGCAAATGTAGTTTTGAAAGGTACTACAATTGGAACAATAACTGATGTTGATGGAAACTTTACTATGTCGGATATACCGGAAGATGGGATTCTTCTTATCTCTTATATTGGTTATTTAGAACAAGAAGTTCGTGTGGCAGGAAAAACTGAATTTAATATACTACTAAAAGACGATACTCAAAAACTTGAGGAGGTTGTTATTGTTGGTTATGGTGTACAGAAGAAAGTAAATATGACGGGATCAATTACTGCCATAAAAGCAGATGAGTTGAGTACTATTTCCACATCAAATCTTTCTAATACACTTGCAGGACGAGCTCCTGGTGTTAATATTGTTGGTAATTCCGGTTTAATGGGAGCTTCATCAAATATTCGTATTCGTGGTGGATTCGGTGAACCACTGTTTGTGATTGATGGAATCGTTCGTGATAAGGATGCTTTTGATGCATTAGAAGCGAATGAAATTGATCAGTTGAGTTTCTTGAAGGATGCAGCGACAGCCTCAATTTATGGATCACAGGCTGGTAATGGTGTCGTACTTGTAACAACAAAAGGTGGAGAACAGCAAAAGCCAATATTTAATTATCAAGCCTCGTATACTTTCATGACGCCAACAATGGAATTATTGTCAGATAAAACCACTGCAATTGATGAGTTGATTTATCAGAACCGTGTGGCCGAATTCAGAGGTCTTACTTTACCAAACGGAGATGAGGAATTTGACTACTTTAAGGACAAGAACTACAACGTGCATGATTATATTTGGCAAACTCCCTGGAATCAAAAGCATTCGTTAAGTGTATCCGGAGGTGGAGACAGGGTGACGTATTATGCTTTGTTAAGCTATATTGGGGAAGAAGGTTCTTATAAAAATCTTGAGAATGATAAATTTAACTTACGTTCAAATGTAACTGCAAAGATTACTGATAAAATTAAAATGAATCTGAATCTGGCTGCGAATCAGCAAAACCAAAAACGTTTTTATTGGCCTTTTTCAGATGATGATGAACAAACAATAGGCGATTTGTATCGTTGTACGTTTAACTGGCCGAAAACCTATCCATTCTATTTATATGAAGACGGAACACCCGCTGATGAAGTAACAAAATATCCGGTTCAGACTCCTATGGGTAGCTGGCAGGCTTGGAGTGTGATTGATCAAGTGGTTGGTGATCGTTATATAAAAACCAGAAAAAGAGAAATGAACGCTATTCTTTCTTTTGATATTGATTTGAGTAGTGTCTTGAAAGGATTAAGCACGAAGGTTTCGGCGAACTATATTAGTAACGATTATATGCGTAAAAAATATTTGACCTATCAGAAGAATTATGTTTGGTCACCAGCCAATGCCGATGAAAATCGATTTGTTCCGGCTCCTCCGGATCCCAATAATATCAATATATTTACTTTCTCCCAAAATCAGGAGTTTTTAAGCTACAATGTACATACTTTGTGGAGTGAGCAGCTGAACTGGTTCCTCAATTATAATAATACTTTTGGAAAGCATGGAATTGCTGCAACAGCTGTATGGGAACAAGCAGCAAATGGTGGTGAAAAAGTTCTTTCAAAAGCCGAAGATCCTTTGACCAACTATGATCAGATGTTTGTTTATTCAACAGATTCTGAGCGCAGATGGGCTGAGGCTGAAGAGGTAACAGGCGGAAGGCTTTCTTGGATTGGACGTGTAAATTATAATTTTGATCAGAAGTATATTGCGGAATTTTCTTTTCGTTATGATGGTAACTCTTTATTTCCCAAGGAAAAAAGATGGGGATTCTTTCCTTCTTTCTCAGCAGCATGGAGAATTAATCAGGAAAGCTTTATGGAGAGTACCTCTAATTGGTTAGATGACCTAAAAATCAGGGCTTCTTATGGAACAACTGGTAATGATATTGACTTAAATAAAAAAGATGATCAGAAAATATCTCCATTTTCATATATCAATAAATATGAGACGGGTACTTCTTATATTTGGGGTGATAATCTTGTTCAAGGTATAACACCAGGTGCGACTCCTAACCCTTATTTAACATGGGCTACATCTACAACATATAACGGCGGATTTGACTTTACAGTTTTAAATAACAGATTAAGTGGAACTTTTGATGCTTTTTACAAAACTGAAAAAGATATTTTAGGAACGCGTATAGTAACAATTCCTGATACTTACGGACAGTCTTTGGCTCCTGAAAATTATGCAGAAAGATCTTGGAGAGGTTTTGAAGTCTCTGCTATGTGGAGAGATCAAGCTTTGAATGGAGCTATTAATTATTCTGTTTATGGCAATCTTGGCCTTTCTAAAGACCAATGGGATGTTTTGGATGAAACGGCACTATATAAAGAAGGTGGTAATTTATATGAACTATCTTCAATAGGAAAGCCATTGAATAGAATAACAGGTTATAAAACATTAGGTATGATTCGTACTCAGGAACAATTAGATGAATTGTTAGCTAAAGGCTTTAAACAATTTGGACGTGATCCTTATTTGGGGGGACTTTATTTTGAGGATATTCGGGGTGATGGATACTCTAAAGGACCGGATGGGAAAATTGATAGCAATGATATTCAACTGTTAACAGACAATGCTTCTCCTCGGATTAATTATGGTTTTGGAGGAAGTGTAAGCTGGAAAGGTTTTACTGTGGATATGCACTTTCAGGGGGTTGGTATGTATGATCGTATGATAAGCAATAAAGAAGGAGGAGGAATGCGTCAGCATGGTGGTACTGTTCGCCCTTACTATCCGATTTGGACAGACGATGTTTGGACACCTGAAAACCCGAATGCGAAGTATCCTCGTGTTGTTGGTAATAACTGGTATGAATCAGGAACAAATGACCAATCTTTCTGGATTAGAAACGGTGCCTATCTGCGATTGAAAAACTTAAATATAGGCTATGATTTGCCTAAGAACTGGTTACAACCGTTGAATCTGATTTCGGCTCAATTGTTCTTTAATGGAACAAACCTGTTTGTTCTTTCGGATGTCACAGAGTTTCATGATCCGGAACAGGATTGTTACGACTCATATCCGCTTATGAAATCGTTTACTTTCGGTTTGAATATTAAATTCTAAAAAATGACGAAAATGAAAAAGATAATAACAATAATATCTCTTTTTGTCTTATTGGTTGTGCACAATGCGTGTGACACTTTAGATATTGAGAATATCTATAGCTATGATGCAAACAAGGTCTGGAATGATGAGAAGTTGATAAATTCTTATATGGCGAATTTGTATGCGAAAGTTTTTGAAAATTGGAATGTTTCGTTAGATCAAAAAACGCAACAACTTTCAGGTATCCATTTCTACTTAGATAGGATAACAATCTCAAATGGGGAATATAAAAAATGGAATTATACAACCATACGTCTTATTAATGAAGCGATCCAGAACACAACCAATGGTGATTTACCTCAGGCAAAGAAAGATGAGTTCATTGCTCAGGCATATTTTCTTAGAGCTTATGTTTATTTTCAGATGGTAATTTATCATGGAGGTATTCCTTATCTGACAATTCCTCAGGATAAAAATAAAGATGAACTCTATGTGAAAAGAAATAGTACTAAAGAATGTTTTGAGTTAATTGTTAAGGATTTGAATGAAGCTATTTCAATGTTGCCGGAAAAGATCCAACCATCTTCAGGTAATTATGGGAAAATTGATGCTTGCTTTGCTTCAGCATTTAAAGCAAAAGTTCTTTTATATAAAGCTTCGCCTCAATTTAATCCTAACAACAAATGGGATAATGTTTATTGGCAAGAGGCATACGAAGCAAATAAGCAGGCTTATACTAAATTAGTTGCAAATGGAAGTAAACTGACAGGAGATTATGCAAATATATTTCTTGTTGAAAAAGGTTTTGAAGTTGTATTCGCTGTAATCAATACATATCCGAATAAGATGGCAAACTGGGATAATGGCGTACGTCCTGGTTCTGAAAGTCGTGGTCCTGCTTCGTCGTGTCCGACTTGGAATTTTATTCAAGACTTTCCTATGAAAGACGGTAAATTATACAATGATCCGTCTGGTAAATATTATAAGACTGACGATGTTTTCTTGCAAAGATATTGGGAAAATAGGGATCCTCGTTTTGAGAAATCTATTGTTTGGAATGGCAGCATTTATGAAGTGTCGGGCAAAGTCGGTAAACGTCAATATACAAGCTTGGGTATAGCGCACGAAATGGATGATTTTGGAGTTAATCCAAAGGCAGGAGTGAACTCAACTAACTTGGATCGTTCCTCTGGTTTCTTTATTCGTAAAGCATCTGACTTGTCTTTGAAGCAGGCTGAAGTACAGCAGTACGATGTTGACTTTATCTTGATGCGTTTTGCTGAAGTTATGTTGAATTATGCAGAAACCGCCAACGAAACTGGTAAATCAGACGTTGCAATAGATATTTTAAAGCAAATAAGAGAACGTGCGGGTATTGAGCCGGGAGAGGATGGTCTATACGGAATCAAAGCCTCGTCAAGGGAAGATATTCGTGAAGCTATCTTAGCAGAGCGTAACATAGAATTTTGCTTTGAAGGACATCGTTTTTGGGATCTTCGTCGTTTGAGGATGTTGGATCGTTTAGATAAAAAGACCAAATATGGAGTTGAAGCGATTGCTGTCAATCCGGATGGTACAGAAATGTCTATGACAGAAGCAAAGAGTAAAGCTGCTAGTATGAAACTTACAGAATATGATTTTAAATATAGTCTTTTGCAGATCCCAATTACCGGAGTTAAAGTAACATCAGTGCCAGATTCTTATTACTTTTTTCCTATTCAGAAAGATGTAATTGATAGGAATAGTAATATTGAACAAAATAGCAATTGGGGTGGAACTTTTAATCCTGCTCTTGATTGAGTATTTAATTGTGTTTTTTTAAGGAGTTATCCGTATTTATTATTGTAAATACGGATAATTCTATTTCAAGTCTTTTTAATTCGCGGATAATTCCTACTTTTGTTTCTTCCATTATTGGGGTTGATCTGAAAGCAAATACATATTATATATACTATGAGAACAAATAGAAGAGATTTTCTAAAAACACTGGGGGGGATTGCAGCCTTTACCATCGTGCCGAGGCATGTGATGGGTAATGGCTTTATTGCTCCAAGTGATCAATTGACTAAGGGGATCATTGGTACCGGTGGAATGGGACGTGGTCATGTGAATTATGCCGGAACACGTTTGGTTGCGGTTTGTGATGTTGATAAAAAACATCTGGAACTTGGTAAAGCACTTGTTAGTGATAAGATCGCAGCCTATCATGATTTTCGTGACTTGATTCTGGATAAGAATGTGGATATTGTTCACATTGCAACACCTCCTCATTGGCATGGGATTATGTCGGTTGAGGCTGCTAAAGCAGGTAAAGATATCTGGTGTGAGAAACCTATGACTCGTACGATAGGTGAGGGCAAACGGGTAATGGAAGCGGTTAAGCAATACGGACGTATGTTCCGATTGAATACTTGGTTCCGTTTTAATGATCCTTTTTATGGCTTAGGTACTCCCGTTAAACCTTTGAAGAAATTAGTGCAGAGTGGTATGTTGGGTTGGCCGTTAAAAGTAACGATCAGTAAACATACCGGATTTGACTGGAAGTTCTATTGGGTTGGTCGTGAAGATCTGGAACCCCAACCTGTTCCTCAGGAACTCGATTATGATATGTGGTTAGGTCCGGCTCCTTATAAACCTTATAACGCCCATCGTGTGCATTCTACTTTCCGTGGATATTGGGATTACGACGGTGGTGGTCTTGGCGATATGGGGCAGCATTATATTGACCCTGTTCAATATTTCCTGGGTAAAGATCATACAAGCCCTGTAAAAATAGAAGTGGATGCTCCGCAGCAACATCCTGACGCGGTTGGCACATGGCGTTCTATTACTTATACTTATGAGGATGGTTGTCAGATCGTACTTTGGGGTGGTGATTATGGTGATCCGAATACACCCTATATTTCAGGTCCTAATGGAAATGTATATAAGAATTTCGTTTGTGATATTCCGGATTGGGAAAAGAAACTGGCGGATTATCCGGAGCCAGAACCTCAGGTGAGCGACTTTATCGAATGTGTGAAAACACGTCAGCCATTTGCATTGAATGAACAAAACGGATTCCGTTCGGCAACGATAGTGAATTTGGGTGCTGTTGCTTTACGTTTGAACCGGACATTGCATTTTGATCCTGTGAAACTTGAGTTTGTGAATGATGAGGCAGCTAATCGCCTATTGGATCAACCGATGCGCGCACCGTGGAATATTTAACCTTTAAAAAGACGAACGGAATGAGAAAAATATATTTATCTGTTTCAGCTACTCTGCTTTGTGGAACGATGCTACTGGCACAACTTCCGGCTAATCGAACTACGCAGACTGTTATTGCTGATGCAGTAGCACAAATGCCTGCTGAGACACAACAGAAATACAATAAGTTGATCGCTGAATTAGTGTCAACAGGTGAAACCGGAGTACAATCTCTTGTGGATATGATACAAGCACCGGGAAAAGGGAATAATGCTCAAGTAGAGTATGCACTAAGCGGTTTGTCGCACTATGTTATGGCAAAAGGGCAGGAAAGTGCTCGATTTGCTACAGCAAAAGCGTACATTAAAGCTCTTCAGATAGTTGAGGAGCGTGAAACGAAAGCATTCATTATCCGTCAACTTCAAATGATCGGAAAAGATGAAGCGGTAGAGGCATTGTCTTCTTATCTGAATATGGAAGATTTAAGTGGTCCTGCTGCCCGTGCTTTGGCGGTAATCAATACCCCTGATGCTGCAGCTGCATTAAAATCTGCATTAATGCGTCGTATGGGAACACCGGTGACACAACGTGATGCTGTTATGGCAATTGGTGATGCTCAAATGACGGGAATGATCGATTTAGTAAGACCCTTCCTTTCTGCACCCGACGAGAATCTGAAACGTGCGGCTTTTTATGCGATAAGTCGTATTGGAACAGTTGCTTCACTCAATGAAGTAGGAGCTGCTGCAAAAGCGGTTGATTTCAGAATGGAGAATACCGGAGCCAACGAGGCCTATATCCAATTAATCAAACGTGTTGCTACAACAGATGCCAAAACGGCTGAAAAAGCAGCTACCATTTTACTGAAAGACGCGACTAAAGCGAAAGCTACGCATACCCGTATTGCAGCATTGCAAATTCTACTGGCTGTAAAGAAAGACGACGCCACTAAATTGGTGTTGACGGCGCTAAAAGATCCTTGTAAAGAATATCGCAACGCGGCTCTTGACTTTGCCTCTGATTACGCTGAGCAAAAGGATTATGTGGAAATTATGAAGATTGTTCCTAAGGCAAAATCAGACGTTAAGGTTGATGTGCTGAACTGGATCGGTCGTGAAAGTAAATGTCCTCAAAAGCATGATGTAATCAAGAATCTTGAAATAAGATTCGATATGCCTGTTCGCCAGCTTATACTGAATCAGGTAAATGATAATGATTTTGCTGTAAAACAAGCAGCGGTATGGGCATTGGTTAAAATCGGTGATGAAAGTGTAATACCTTCTTTAGCAAACTTATTGAAGGATAACGATAAGCAAGTGGTGTTGCTTGGTCAGGATGCTTTGATCGCATTTAAAGGAAATGTTGCACCTGCTGTTGCTTCTGTAATTACTTCTGCCGGTGATGCTGGAAAAGTGGCCGGAGTTGAAGTATTGGCTTTACGGAAAGCTACCTCAAACATGAATACGGTTCTGGAACAAACAAAATCAACTTCTCCGGAAGTAAAAGCAGCTGCTTATGCGGCCTTGAAAGATGTTGTGGCAGACAGAGATCGTGTATTGGTGTGTGGCATGTTGGAATCTTCGGATGCTTCAGTGGTTTCGCCATTGCAACAGGCGGTTGTTGCTACATTAAAAGGAAAGTCTTCAGCGGAACAGATGTCGATTGTTAATGCACGTATGACACAAGCCGGTGAAAGCAAAAAACACCTTTATTATAAAGTATTGGCTTCAATAGGTGATCAGGAAGGACTGAACACTATTGTTAATGGATTCAAGAATGGACGAGGCGAAGCTAAAGACGCTGCCTTTGATGCGCTGCTTGCCTGGAAAGGCAAAGAAGTTGCTGATGAACTATTCGCGATTTGTAACGAACCCTCTTCTTCTGCTTATTTTGATAGAGCATTAAAAGCCTATGTTTCCTTGGTTTCTAACCCGGCAATGTCCGGTGAAAACCGTTTGATCGGTTTGACTAAAGCCATGGAGATTGCTAAAACAGATGAGCAGAAAAATAATATCCTGAGACAAGTAGGACGTACGGGTACTTTCCTTGGCTTATTATTTGCCGGTGAATATTTGGATAACAAGCCTGTGCAACAAACAGCAGCTAATGCTGTGATGACCATAGCTCTTGGCAATAAAGACTATATGGGCGACAATGTCCGGACCTTATTAAACAAAGTTATTAATGTACTCGACAATCCGGATGCAGGTTATCAAAAGGAAGCTATCCGCAAACATTTGTCTGAAATGCCGGCAGGTGTTGGGTTTGTTTCATTATTTAATGGAAAAGACCTGACCGGTTGGAAAGGTTTAGTTCAGAATCCGATTGCTCGTGCTAAGATGAAACCTGCTCAACTTGAAAAAGCTCAGGTGAAGGCAGATGAACAAATGCGTAATGATTGGAAAGTAGAAAACGGTCTTTTATTATTCGATGGAACCGGTTACGATAACTTGTGTACTGAAAAACAATACGGAGATTTTGAAATGTATGTAGACTGGATGCTTGATCCGGCCGGACCGGAAGCTGATGCCGGTATTTACCTACGTGGAACTCCTCAGGTACAAATGTGGGATACCGCACGTGTAAACGTTGGTGCTCAGGTTGGTTCCGGTGGATTATACAACAATCAGGTGCATTTAAGTAAGCCGCTGAAAGTTGCTGATAATAAGTTAGGCGAATGGAATACGATGTACATTAAGATGGTGGGCGATCGTGTTACAGTTATCCTGAATGGCGAATTAGTAACCGACGATATTATTCTGGAAAACTTCTGGGATCGTAAGTTGCCTATCTTCCCGGTTGAGCAAATCGAATTGCAAGCACACGGAAGCAAGGTTTATTACCGTAATATTTATGTGAAAGAACTCGAACGTCCGGAAACTTTCCAACTTTCTGCTGAAGAAAAGAAAGAAGGATACAAGGTGCTGTTTGATGGAACAAATATGCATTCCTGGACAGGGAATACAGTAGATTATACGCTGGAAAACGGTACGATATCTATGATACCGAGCAAAAGTTTCGGCGGTAACCTGTATACCAAAGACGAATATGGAAATTTCATTTTCCGTTTTGAGTTTCAGTTGACACCGGCTGCAAATAATGGATTAGGTATCCGTACACCGATGGAGGGAGATGCTGCTTATGTAGGTATGGAACTTCAGATATTAGACAGTGAGCATCCGGTATATAAAGACCTTGCTATTTATCAATATCACGGTTCTGTTTACGGAATTATCCCTGCCGAACGTGGTCACTTGAAACCTGTTGGCGAATGGAACTATCAGGAAGTGGTAGCAAATGGCGATAATATTAAAATTACCCTGAACGGACATGTGATCCTTGATGGAAATATCCGTGATGCTGTGAAAAACGGTACTGCCGATAAGAAAGAGCATCCCGGTCTTTTCAACAAAAAAGGCCATATCGGTTTCCTCGGACATGGTTCTCCGGTTAAGTTTAGGAATATACGAATTAAAGAGTTGAAGTAAAACAACCCGCTTTTGCTTCTTAACGAAAGAAAAATGTCCTAAAAGCACCTTGTTTATCTGGTGCTTTTAGGACATTTTCTTGTTCTGTGAATTAATTATAACTCGTTGTTGTTTTCACTTTCTACAAGAGGTGTAACGTAAGTCCATTTGTTTTTATAATCGACCTCACGTTTAACCGCGGTAGAAGAACCGAAATTACCTCCATCCTTGAATGAAAGACGAACAATCGGTTCATTATATCTCTTCTTGTCGAGCCAGTCAAAGCCTTCTCCCCACAATTCTACGGCACGATAGAATTTAATTTCTTTTAGCAGATCTTCTCCGGTGGCTGTGCAATTATAGGCTTCATCCCGTTTGCTGTCCCGGGTAAGTTGGTTTAATAACTTTTGTGCTTCGGCTTCATCTCCGCTGAAATAACTTGCTTCTGCTTCGATCAACAGCATTTCGGAAGAACGGAAATGATTAATATAACCTACCCCGATAGAACCACCAATGCTAAACTTAAAACTATGATAGGCCGCTACCTGATGAGATTTTAACATAGTAGGATGCTCGCTGCGAACAATTTCCGCAAACTCCTTATTCACGGTCCCTACGGTCTGACTGTAGCTGTTGTCTCCCGGATCAAGAAACATATTCTTCCTGATATCTGTAGAAGGAATTCTTTCGTATAATGTTTTGCTCATACATACCGGATAACTTCTAACAACACTTGTGTTAGCATCGTAGGCCATGTATGAATGAAATCCGTAGAAGTGCAGTGTTTGTTCGTCTCCTCCATAACTTCCCCATATCCATTCCTCGTTGTCTTTGCTGAAACCGGATGTGTATTCCGCATTATTCATTAGCGGATAACCGGCACGAGCTTTGTTTGCCATATCCCTTGCTTTACTATAATCTTGTTTGGTGATTGCCGCACGCGCGTAAATAGCAAATGCCACATTAATGTTTGGTTCCCAAACGTCATTACGTTTTATTCCGCTTTCGGAAAACAGATTGATTGCCTGATCCAGATCAGCGTAAATTAATTTGTATATCTCACCGGAAGATACTAAAGCGATGTCTTTCACATCCATGTTTTCTTCCGTACGATATATTAATCCATCCTGAAGGTTGGTTACCGATGTTCCTCCATTACTGTCTGCCCAGCGATAGCAATAAAACTGAACAAGCTGAGCGTAACAATAGGCTCTGTAACTTAGTGCCTGCGCTTTGATGAATTTACGTTCAGACTCTTCACCTGCCGCGTTGTCGATATTGGCTATTATCATGTTCGCGTTTCCGATAAGCATATAATAGTAGCTCCATGGAAATTTGATGTAATTGCTTGTGTTGCGATCCAACAATGAACCGTTCATCAGGTCATACGATCCACTGGACATATTAGGTCTTGAAAAGTTTTCACCCATATACTCTCCGCAAATAAACTTAATCGTTCCTTCTCCGCAGAAAACCTGACTGAAACCATTGTATTGGTTAACCATTAATCTGGCCATACCGTTTACAGCCATTTTCGCGGCTTTTGTATCCTGAAAAACCGTTTCGGTTGAAGTAGACGCTGTTGGGATAGTATTCAGATAGTCGTCCGCACAGGCAGAAAACAGAAAAGGAGTTAACGCCATCAGTATTACTAATTTTATTGTAGTTTTCATTTTCTTGTTTTTTAGAAGTTAATATTTGCACCAAAAGTAAACACACGGGCAGGCACATAGCCGTTGTCATTTATTCCGTTCCAGGATTGCTGTGGATTTAAACCTTGAAGTTTGTTCAACATTACAAGATTCTCAACACTCGTTGAAAGCACAAGAGACTTTAATCCGAATCTGCTTAAAATTACTTTGGGTATACTATAGCTTAATGTTATATTTTTAACGTTGAAATAATCCGAACTGATCAGGAAGCGGCTTGAAGTAGCATTACTGTACGAGCTATGCGAAGTGTTTAATGCCGGAATTCCGTTGCGATCTATTCCTGTAGAGGCTTGTTCCGGAACCCACGATTTCAACAAATCGGCATGTAGCGCGGATGGAGTTGCTCCGATTGCCATTAATCCCTGATAGGAATAATCTAACATTTTTCCTCCCACCTGGAAGGTAAACAAACCTGATAGTTGAAAATCTTTAAATCTGACCGACGTTGTAAAAGAGCCGTATACATCCGGAATCGCGCTGCCGCTCCAATCCTTTTTACTGTAAGTCGTATTATATACGTATGCTTTTCCATCTATAATGGTGTAATCACCGGTTAATTCTGTTCTGGTATCGTCGGCCTGTTTAGCACCAATACCTTTATAATCCGCATCCGGGATATAGTAGTCCAGGTCATTCAGCTGATAGAGCGAGCGCCCGTTGCTTAGGTCTACTCCTTCAAATTGATATAGCCAGAAATCATAAATGCTATGTCCTTTCATGTATTTCTTCGTTCCGGAAATATATCCGTCTTCCCCATACTCTTCAGGCAGTTTTAATACTTTGTTTTTTATTAAGTTTAGATTAGCACCGATGTTCCATTTCCAGTCTTTGTTGCGTATAACATCAACATCCATCCCTATTTCCACTCCGGTATTCGATACAGAACCAAAGTTTTTAGTAATAGTTGGTCTTCCTGTGTGATCTTTTCCGGTTCCCAAAGAGCCGATCGACGAAGGCAATGAAACATCAAAAAGCAAATCTTCGGAAGTTTTTTCAAAATATTCCAGATTAACATTCAATCTTTTGAAAAAATTACCTTCTACCGCTACACTCAGCGATTTTGCTTTTTCCCAACTAATATCTTTAGCTTCATTCTGACTTTTATAATAGGCTCCATTTCCTCCGTTTTGTGTAGATGCGTAAAGTGCCATCCAACCATAATACCCAACACCTGAGTCCTGACCTACCATTCCGTACGCGGCGCGTAATTTCAGGTAATTAATCCAGTTGGCCTTTTGGATAAACTTTTCGTTAGAAAGCACCCAGCTTCCTCCTACCGACCAAAAGTTTCCCCATCTATTCTTTTTGTAAAACCGGGAAGAACCATCACGTCTGATTGAAACTTCCGCAAAATAAGTATCGTCGTAATTGTAAGCCGCCCTACCGAAATAGCCTTCTGTTTTATAGCCATTCTGATAACCATCCATTGAAGTCATGGTTGTAAAATTGCTTAACTCCATGATGTTGGCAAATTTCTCATCCGTTTTGTATAGATACGTATATTGATATTTGTAATTATAATTTTCGTGTCCAAGCAATACGTCAACATGGTGGAGTTGATTAAAAGTTTGCTTCCAGTTCACCAATTCCTGAATAAGATAGTTTCTGTAACGGTATTCTACTTGCTTCATGCGTCCTTTGCCGGCACCATCCCCAATCTCTGAATTGTTATATGTCTTGTTTGATGTGTTTCGACTGTTCAGGTTTCCCTTAAGCGAAAAGGTTATGTTCTGAGGTAACATAATGTCGGCATAAGCAATTCCGTCGGTTGTGTTTCTGAAGGTTTTGTCTTTATTTAATTCAGTTTCCCACAAGATATGGCGGTTGCCGCTTTGCTTTCTGTTTGTACCTCCGTCATATTTTTTATTACCATTACCATCGAGGATGTATTCTCCTGTTTCCGGATTGTGCAAATGCACGGGATAGATAGGGGCGATATTACGTGAAAAATAGAACGGATTAATGAAAGACGATGAGTTGTCTGTTGCCGATCCGGTCATTTTGTTATACTCCTGACTGGACGCGTTGATGGCTAATCCCGTTTTAAGCCAGTTCGTTGGGGTAACGTCTAATTTTAAGTTACCCGTAATTCGCTCACCACTCGAATATTTCAGAAATCCTTCCTCATTCAGATAACCTAATGACATATAATAGAGGGCTTTTTTTGAACCACCACGAGCACTTAAGTTGTATTGTCCGCGCTGCCCGTTCCTTTCTAAACCTTCATACCAGTCCAGATCATCGGCATATCCTCCCAGTACCTGCGTGCCGGCAGAAAGCTTTCCTTTTGCGTCAAACAACTCGTTCCAGGGTTTGTTGAATATGTTATAATCTTCGCCAATTCCGTCGATTACCGCTTCAAGAACATCGCCATTGGCTTCGTCGTAGCTATTGTACTTCCCTTTTGCAAGACCTTCGGTGTAGATTGCGTTCCGTCTGCCTTGCCAGTAAGCCTCCATGTATTGCGATGGCGACAATCGTTTGTACTCTTTTATTCCGCGCTGATATATCCCTTGGTTGACAGAGGCCTGAATCTGCACACTTTCTTCGCCCAACCTGCCGCTTTTCGTTGTGATAAGAATTACTCCGTTAGCAGCCTTATTGCCATAGAGTGCGGAAGAAGAAGCGTCTTTTAATACAGTAATCGATTCAATATCAACCGGATTAATATCCCCAATGTTGCCTCCCATCGGCACTCCGTTGACCACGAATAGCGGGGAATTGCTGCCGTTGATTGAGTTAAAACCGCGAATACGAATCGAAGATTCATTACCCGGTTCTCCGTAAGCGTTGTTAACCTGTACACCAAGAGCCTGCCCCTCTAATGCCGCCGTTGCCGAAGCAATAGGGCGTCTTTCGAACGATTCGGCTTTGATGTTAGCCACCGCACCGGTAATAGCCTCTTTGCGCTGCTGCCCGTAGGCTACGACTACAACCTCATCCAAAGCCTGCGTGTCAGAATTAAGTATGATTTGTAAGTTTGGCGCTACCGCTACCTCCCTGGTTACCATGCCAATGTATGAAATAACTAAAGTTTTCTCATTATTCGGAACGTTAAGTGAAAACATTCCGTCATTATCTGTTGTAGTTCCTGTCAATGTTCCTTTGACCAGAACTGTGGCTCCGATGATTGGTTCATTATCCTCTTTGGATATAACCACTCCTTTAACTGTTACTGTTTGGCTACTAATTAAAAGTATATTAGTGAAAAGACAAACAAATAAAAAAATAATTCTCATTTTCATAAACAGGCGTTTTTATAGTGTGACATATTGTAACATAATTTAAAAAAAAAGTATAGTGATAAAATAACAGTATTTAGTCAATTTGTAATATTAAGATGATTAAAACTCATGTTTTGTCGAGTCTTGAATTGACAAATATAATTTAAAATATATATAAAACAACACAAGGATAGTTTTAGTCCTTTCTAACTTGCAATAAAAGGCTGTAAATGTGTCTAAATGTCACTTTTTTAAATATATGAAAATTAACAGATATTAGGTTATGGTAGGTGAATATTTAGTAAAATATGCTTTTAAGCAGAAATTGAAAATAAAGTGAAATTTCCGGTAGAAAACCGCTGTTTTATCTTCATTTTGAGCTGAAAAAAAGGCTTGTTTTTTCGTTTTTTAGCGGTGTTTGTATGTTGTTGATAATCAGCGGTATGTATCCGTCGAAAAACATAAAGGTTATTTTTCGAAAAATAAAGGATATCTTTTCAAAAATAAAGGATATCTTTTTTTTATATAGTAATGTAAAAAAAGGCACAAAAAATCATCTTGTTTTGCATGTCATCCTGAGCCTGCCGAAACATCTCATCCCAACACATTGTCATCCTGAGCCTGTCGAAGGATCTCATCCCGTCTGACTATTATTAAACGAAGCCCCATGCAGAGATCTCTCCACTCCGGTCGAGATGACAAAGAGAGAAGGATCGAGATGACAGGGAGGGGAGGGTCGAGATGACGGGGAGAAGGATTATCAACGGGGGAAATCCGCTGATCCGAATAATCTGTTAACTTTGTTCTATTTAAGTGATATTTATGGATGAACAAGGTCTGATTGTAAATTTAAGTGAGATTGTGCCTCGTTTGCCGGAGTTGAGTTTCAAACATCCGGTGAGTTGGATGATTCGGTCGGGAGAGCAATGGGCTGTTGTTGGTCCGAATGGTGCCGGAAAGACGTTGATGGCTGATTTTCTGCAAAGAAAGCATGCCTTGAAGAGCGGGCATATTGAACTTCCGGGAAAAAATGGGGGTGAAACGTCGGTTAAATGTATTGCTTTTAAAGATATTTATTCGCTTACCGATACGCGTAATGCTTTTTATCAGCAAAGATGGCATTCTTCTGAAGCGGAAGAAAGCGCGATTGTGGCGGATTTGATAGGAGGGAAGGATGCTATATCGAACGATATAAGGCGATTGCTTGCCTATTTTGGTTTTGAGGAGCAGCTGGAAAAACGGCTTATTTATCTTTCAAGTGGAGAGTTGCGTAAATTGTTGGTTATACGGGCTTTGCTAACATTGCCCGATTTGCTGATACTGGATAATCCTTATATCGGACTGGACGTGTCGTCACGCTCTTTATTGACAGAATTGTTGAAAGATGTGGTTGCGCTGAGGCAGACTCAAGTGATTTTGCTTTTGTCTGATCCGAAAGATTTGCCGGATTTTATTACGCATGTGCTGCCGCTGAAAGACAGAAATTGTTTTCCGTCAGTGGGTCGTGAAGATTTCCTGACGAACGGTGAATTGAGGGAACGTTTATTTCCCAATGGGGAGGGGTTGCGGTCTTTCCCGGCCTGTATAAACGAAACTGCCGATCACGAAGTGACGCTTCGGATGGAAAATGTTTCGATCCGCTATGGCAGTCGCACAATATTAAGTGAACTGAATTGGGAAATCGGAAACGGCGAAAAGTGGTCGTTGTCCGGCGTAAATGGTGCGGGTAAATCCACCCTGCTGAGTTTGGTTTGCGCGGATAATCCACAGTCGTATGCCAATACATTTTACCTGTTTGACAAAAAACGTGGCTCGGGGGAGAGTATTTGGGATATTAAGCGAAGAATCGGCTATGTTTCGCCCGAAATGCACTTATATTATAATGAGAATGTGCCGGCTTTGCAGGTGGTAGGCTCCGGTTTTTTCGATTCGGTGGGACTTTTCCGCAAGTGTACGAATGAACAGTCTGCCGTTGCGTTACAATGGATGGAAGTATTCCGGATAGCTCATTTGAGCGACTGCCTGTTCTTATCCCTGTCTTCCGGTGAGCAGCGACTTGTGTTGCTGGCACGTGCTTTTGTGAAAAATCCGGATCTGTTAGTGCTCGATGAGCCGCTGCATGGACTGGACGCTTCGCGTAAGCAACAAGTGGTGAGTATTATAGAGCAATATTGTGCGCAGCCCGGAAAAACGCTTATTTTTGTAACACATTACCCGGAAGAACTTCCGGCTTGTGTAGATAAACATTTTATACTAAAGAAAAACCAATGAAAGAAAAGAGGAAATATATTGTATGGGCTTTGTTTTCTTTGTTAGTGATCGCTCTTTTTGTTTTCCTGCAGCAAGAGTATCGTTATCATTTCTTTTTTATCGAGCAAAACTTTATGTTTCGGTCTTCTCTTGATTATATCATGCCTCACCTGGCTGTTCCGGGTGGATTGGCGAATATGGTGGGGGAGTTTCTGATTCAGTTTTATATGTTTCCCTATGCAGGTGCTGCGATAACCACCGCGTTGATCGCACTTGTTGCTTTACTGATAAATGCCCTTTTACGTCAGATCAATTCGGGATATAGCTGGTTGCTACTGGCTTGTATACCGGCGTTAAGCCTGTTTTTTCTTCATTTCGATTTTAATTATAAACCGGCGGGAACCGTTGCTTTTCTATTGATGCTGATCGCTGCATGGGGAGGTTTGGTTATTAAAAATGACCGTTTCCGGTTTGCATATAACCTGGTGGTTGTATCCTGTCTTTTCTGGTGCTGCGGCTCGGTATTTGTCTTATACGCACTGTTGATGGTCTTATATGAATTCGGAACCGGAAAACCTCTTCGGTATTGGTCGCTTCTGCTTGTGTTATTGGCAGGGATTTTGGGCGAGATGAGTGTGCGGTTTGCTTTGATTGGAGAGTATAAGTTGATCTTTCTGCCGGATATGTTTTACCATACCCGATTGCAACCAAAGAGTCTGATTTACTTTTCGTATATCCTGTTGATCTTATTGTATGCTGTCGCATTATGGCTAAAGCCCGTAAAAGAAAAGAAGTTGTTTTTTAAACTCGCTGAACTTACTCTGCCGTTTGTTTTCGTATTGCTTTTTGCAGGTTGGGGTTTACGGGAATATGGTGATGAGAAAGCACAGCATGTGAAAAAATTAGATTATTTTTCTCGTACCGGACAATGGGATGAAGTGATAAACGAATCCCGGGGAAGCATGACCAACTACCTGTATATTTGCTACCTGAACTTGGCGCTTGCCGAGAAAGGCCAATTGGCCGAGCGGATGTTTCTTTACGATCAGCGAGGGGTTGACGGCTTGTTGCTTAAATGGAATAAGACTTTTTCTATTTCAGTATTATTAAGTGACGTTTATTATTCGATTGGTAATGTCGCCCTGGCACAAGAGATGGCTTTTGAAGCATCTGTCAGCGTGTTGGGAAGCGGAAATCCGCGTATGTTGAAACGTCTTGTTGAAACGAATATTATTTATGGCGAATACAAAGTTGCCGGCAAATATATTGATTTATTAGAGCAAACCGCTTATTATAAGAAATGGGCCCGTGAACAACGTCGGTTTTTATATAACGATGCGGCGGTAGAGGAGGATCATTTACTGGGAGAAAAACGACGTGGACTGCTTGTGGATAGTTACCTTTCCAATACAAATGGTTTAGATCGGGATTTGATTAATTTGGCTGAACATTATCCTGCCAATCGGAATCCGATCGAATACCTGGGCGGTCTGCTCCTGTTGGCAAAGGATCTGGAAGGCTTTAAGACTTTGTTGGAAACGTATTACGGCACTGACGTATTGCCGGTTTTGCCAAACGGATTTCAGGAAGCGGTTATTATCCTCTCGGAAAAGATGCCCGAAGAATGGGCTAAGTATAGGGTTGGACAAGCTGTGATCGACCGCTTTGGGCAGTACCGCAAATCAATCCTTGCGAATAAGAACAACCAGGCTTTGCCGCAACTGATGGCGCGTGATTATGGAAATACCTATTGGTTTTATTTTATGTTTAAATAACTGATTATGAGAACTGTCATTTTCTTTCTTTTTATTATACTGACTGCTTGTACAAATTCGTTGCCCGAAGGTGTGAAAGTAGAGTCCTTGCCAGCTGTGTTTCCCGACTATATGGATGTTACGATTCCTCGCAATATTGCTCCGCTCAACTTTAAACTGGTCGATAGCAAACAGAAACTACGGGTACTTTTCAAATCCGGAGAAGCGGAACTTATAGTTGGTGGTACAAACGGAAAGATAACTATTCCTAAAAAGAAATGGCGCGCTTTATTAGAAAAATCCGCCGGAAAGAAGATCGATGTAACTGTTTATGAGAACGAGAAAAATGGATGGAAAATCTATGCCCCTTTTGCTATGTATGTGGCAGATGAACCGATTGATCCTTATATTGCTTACCGTTTGATTGAGCCGGGTTATGAACTCTGGAATCAGATGGGCATTTATCAGCGAGACCTGGAAAGTCATACGCAGACACCTATTATGGAGAATAAAATGACCGGTGACAACTGTATGAACTGCCATTCGTTCTGTATGCAAAATCCGGATAAAATGCTTTTCCACATGCGTGAAACTTATCCCGGCACGATCCTGATAGACGGAGACAAAATAGAGAAACTGAATACGAAAACGGATCAAACGATTTCAAGTTTAGTTTACCCTTCCTGGCATCCGGGTGGGCGTTACGTTGCCTTCTCTGTGAACGCCACAAAACAAGCTTTTCATTTGAACGACCGGAATAGGGTAGAGGTGTTTGATGAAGAATCGGATGTAGTAGTCTATGATACGGAAACGCATGAAATCGTTACTTCACCTGTGCTTTTCGCTAAAGAACGCTGGGAAACGTTTCCTACGTTTTCACCTGACGGCAAAACCTTGTTTTTCTGTTCTGCAGAACCTTATCCCGTAACCGAATTCAAGCAGATAAAATATAGCCTTTGCTCCGTATCCTTTGATCCGGACAATCGAACGTTTGGCTCTACGGTCGATACGCTTTACAATGCCGGTACTGACGGACGAAGTGCGTCTTTCCCACGCGTATCTCCGGACGGGAACCATTTACTTTATACCCTTTCCGGGTACGGTAATTTTTCTATCTGGCATAAAGACGCCGACTTATACCTGATCAATTTAAAAAACGGTACCACCCGCGCAATGAACGAAGTAAACAGTAACGATGTGGAAAGCTATCATTCCTGGAGTAGCAACAGCCGTTGGATCGTATTCAGCAGTCGCCGCATAGACGGTCTGTATACCCGCCCTTATTTCGCCTACATCAATGAAAACGGACAAGCCGGAAAACCTTTCCTTCTACCACAGAAAGACCCCGACTATTACCACCGTTTCATGAAATCCTACAATATCCCCGAACTCATCACCGGAAAAGTAAAACCCCAAGGCCGCTCCATCGCCTTAAAAGCGAAGAATGACCCCGGGGTTGATGTTAAGTTTAAAGGATCACTTCATTAAAAAGAAAAACCCCGGAGTTGCTCTTCGCTGTAAAGGAGAAGAATAACCCTGGGGTTGTATGAGGTTTATGAATTACCTATCAATCAATATCAGCAACAGGAGTAGGGAATGGTGCAGATGGATTATTGTCTGAAGGACTTAATAACGGATTTGCATTAATCTCTATTTCCGGAACTCTCCATAGCATAATATCAGATTTTGCCGGGATGTTGAAAACCATTGTTGCATCAGGATAACCTGCACCACGACGATCAATGGATTTCTTCAGACGCATAATATCAAACCAAGCTAATCCTTCTCCCCAAAGTTCAATACGGCGTTGGCGGTGAACTTCTTCCTGAATTTCGGCCGGTGATGATGCTGTACAAACATATTCCGGATCACGATAAGTTTTCACGAAGTTTTCTAAAGTGGTCTTTCCATTGCCGGTTCCACTCATTGCCTCAGCTTCAGCCTGGATCAGGTACATTTCTTCTACACGCATAAGAGGAATATCATTTGCATTGGTTGAAGTTCCAACTTCATTATTATAGGGTGCAAATTTAACATGCGTATAAGGTGCATAACCATTTTCTTCAACGAATGCCTGATAGTCTTCGTCCAGGTTTTTAGAAAGTGTATCTGTGTCTAACCACCATCCTTTTCGTACGTCTGATTCAGGAATAGAATTCCATAGCTTTTTATTAATCTGATGACTACCACTAAAGTTAGCGTATCCGTAGCTTAAAGAACCATTATGTGAAGGCCAGTTTACAATACCGGAAGTAACAACACGGTCTGTTTCTGCAATAATAATACCCCATAACCAAGAAGCATCATTTGAATCAGACATGGTTGGAACAGAAACTTGGCTAATACTGTAAGGTGTTGCTCCTGATAAACTAATAGCCTGCTTAGCATCACTTGCCGCTTCTGCCCATTTCTCCATGGTTAAATTAATACGAGCACGAAGACCATAAGCAACGCTTAAGTTGATGTAACGTTTATCTCTACGTTTTTTACCGGCTTGTTCCGCGTTAGTTAATAACTCAACAGCCTGATTGATGTCTGATGTGATTTGTGTGTAAACCTCTTCAACTGTTGAACGCTTAACACCATCAACCGGTGCTGTTTGTGCGTTTTCTTCTGTGATGAGAGGTACACAAAGAGCAGACTTATGGTCTGTGTAGTTAAATTGATAAAGTTGTGCAAGCACCCAATAGTCGAACGCGCGGGCAGCAAGAGCTTGTCCTAAATAAAATTGAGCTGTTGGGTCTTCTGTTGCAGGATCAATACTACCAATTACGTTGTTTGTTACATATATCATTTGATATAAAGTGTTCCATACAATTTTTGATTCATTTCCTGCAAAGTTGCGGTCACTGAAGTCGAGGCTGTTTCCTGTCCAGTTGTATCCGTTGTCGCTACTTAAGTAGTCGATTCCGTTGGATTCTGTGAAAAGCATAATCGCCGGATAACCAAAGTCATTATGCCGGGAGCTTGCCGGAATCGCAGTCATATACGAACTGAATTGGGCAAAAATAGCAGTAACACCAGCTTCTGCTTTGCTTGGGTCGTTAGCGACTACGTCTCCTTTTTGATCAGAGGTAATGATGTCGCCCTCTGGGAATGTGTCCATATCGACACAACTATTCAGCATCAAGGCTGATACTACGACTAATATATATTTATTTAATGTTTTCATATATCACTGTATAATTTAGAACGTAACACTTACACCGCCTGAGATAGTGCGGATTGGAGTATAAAGTGAGGTTGTTGAAGAGGTAAAGCTCTGACGTGGATCTAATCCCTGACGGGCAGAGAATACAGCAATATTGTCTGCTGCAACATAAACACGTATTCTGCTTATTGTCATTTTCTCCGTTAAGCTTTTAGGTAGTGTATATCCTAAAGCAATATTATTAAGAGATAAATAATCAGAACTTGTAATCCATCTGTCTGATTGACTGTTTGAATATTGATCTGATGTCTTTAAGCGAGGAACATTTGTGTTTGTGTTTAATGGAGTCCAGGCATTCTGTATATCCATGTGCCAGTTACGTCCGCTATTAGAAGAAGAACCTCCGTGCATTAATGCCGCATAACCGCTATCATAGATTTTACCCCCTAATTGGTAAGAGAATTGGATGTTGAAATCAAATCCATAAGCATTTAAAGATGTACCGAATCCTCCATATACTGTTGGCAATAAATCATCTGTACCTTCTTTGAAATTGCTGGCAGTAGACCAGTTATTTGTTGTGATAGGTTTGCCTTCATCGTCTTTGCCTGCAAAGTACAAAGCTTCACCTGTTTCCTGATCAACCCCTGCGTATTTTACAAGATACATACGGTACATTGATTCACCTTCTTCATAAATGCGAGTGCCGGTTATCATTTGACCACCAAGGTCTGGGTGTAATTCCAAAATCTTATTCTTAATGAATGTCGCGTTCAGGTTTACGTCCCAAGATATATTTTTGTTTTTCACAATCTGATAAACAAGTTCTGTTTCTAATCCTGTGTTACGCATTGAACCGATATTCATAGGGATAGCAGAATAACCTGAAGATGGAGCAACTGGTTTGTTATAAAGCATATCTTTAGATTCACGTCCGAAATATTCGATTGTACCGGACAAGCGATTGTTTAATACTGAGAAGTCCGCACCAATGTTGTAAGACGTAGATGTCTCCCAGGTAATGTCCGGATTTCCTTTATAATATAACGTACCGTCCGCAAAAATACCATTTGCACCTGTTACTCTGAACTGGTCGATGTAAGGATAGTAGTTTCTGGTTTGGCGAGCGTTGTCATAACGTAAGTCATCATTACCTTGTTGACCAAATGATGCTTTAAGCTTTAACATATTCAACCAAGTCTGTTCTTTTAAAAAGTCTTCATTCGAGATCATCCATGCAGCACTTGCGGAATAGAAACTACCCCAGCGATTGTCTTTGCTGAAACGGGAAGATCCGTCACGACGAAAAGAAACACTTCCGAAATAGGTGTCTTTGTAGTTGTAATTTACACGACCCAAGAATCCTTCTGTAGAATATCTTTGAGCAGAACCATAAGACTTGCGTTGGTCGATTGTGTTATTTATATAATATGAATTGGCATTATATAAATTCTGTCCGGAAGCTTCTACTAAAGCGCTTTCAAACTCATAACCATCGTATCCTAAAGTAACATCTACATGATGATCATCTTCAATGGTGAATTGATAATTACCAATGTATTGTTGGTTGAATCCATATAGACGCTCGTGCTGTTGATAAGCAGTACCTCCATAAGATGCGCTTTGTCCGTATTTTGAATTTCCTAATGAGTTATAACGTGTGTTGTCAATATTTAGACCATAACGTGCGGTTAGGGTTAATCCTGCTATAGGCGTTAATTCTCCAAACCAGGTGAAATTCATAATGTCACTCAGATACATTTCTTTATTATACACTAAATCTCCCGTAGGATTTGAGATAGACATGAAATTACGATTGCCTTTAGTGCTTTTCCCATCTCCATAATCATAAACCGGACGACCTTTATCAAGCATGATATTTCCGTCTGCTCCTCTTACATACATTGGAATGACCGGAGCCATATTATTAGCAATAAAGAATGAGTTTCCTGAAGACGCTGTAGCAAAGGCATCCTGATCGCCCGGAGCACGGCTGTTTGAGTATGTGTAACCAAAGTTACCTCCCACTTTGAACCAGTCTGTGATTTTGTATTCACCCTTCAGACGACCTGCATAACGCTCAAACCCTGAATTACGAATAATACCCTGATCATTTAAGTAGCCAAAAGAACCGTAGAAGTTCATTTTATCAGAGCTTGCTGATACGCTGACATTATATTCCTGACGCATGTTGTTAACAAATGATTCGTCTTCCCAGTTATCAGGAGTGTAATAATAAGTTCCGTCGTTATAACCTAAAACAGCGTTTGGATTTAGTTTGCCATCCATGCCGATAACTTTTTCACCGGTAGGAACCGTGTAGATCGGATAACCAAATCCACCACCTCCTTTAGAGAATAAGATGTTATTCGCCTTAGCGTTGGTTGATTCCGGAGTGCCTGTACCAATGTTGGCATTGTAAATAGCCTGATAAATTCCTTCGGTATACATCTGTGGAGATCTCATCACATCGTAGTTCTTTGTTGCACGACTGTTAGAACCTACCTTCGCGTCAAAGTTAACCGTAGCTTTGCCGGATTTCCCTTTTTTCGTTGTTACCATGATAATACCATTGGCACCACGAGCACCGTAAAGTGCAGTAGAAGCAGCATCTTTCAATACAGTCATAGATTCGATGTCTTGTGTATTAATAGAAGATAGGTCTCCGTCAAAAGGAATACCATCCACTACATATAATGGGTCCATACCTGCATTAATAGAACCAACACCACGAATACGAATTTTGGCAGAAGTACCCGGCTGTCCGTTATCACTTAATACTTGCACCCCTGCAACCGTACCGGTTAACGCATTTGACAAGTTGGAAACCTGGCGAGCTTCGATTTTTTCGGCTTTTAGCACAGATGCCGAACCGGTGAAAGCACCTTTGGTTGTAGTACCATACGCGGTTACCACCACTTCATCCAGATTTTGCGTATCCGATTGCAATAACACTCTTACATTCGATGACACAGCAACTTCCTGTGTAATCATACCAATATAAGAAATAACGAGAGTTTTAGCGGAACTTGGCACATTCAAAGAGAACGCTCCATCGAGATCTGTTACAGTTCCTACTGTTGTGCCTTTCGCCAAAATGGAGGCACCAATAATTGGCTCATTGTCTTCTGCAGAGATTACAACACCTCTTACCGCAGTTGTTTGAGCGCTAACTAATCCTATGCTCATAAAGAGGCATAGCAAAAGATAAGTCAACTTTTTCATCATAAACACACACTTGATTAATTTAACCTATAGTAATAAATAAAGTTCCGATATAAAGTTCTAGGGCAGAATGCTAAGATTAGCTGAGTTCGTAGAAGTCAAATAAATTCTAAATACAAAAAATAAGTGCTATTCTATAAAAGTTCTTTTCTAAAACTTATTCCAATGCAAAAATAAATATAATATTTAAAAAAACAACTAAAGATAACACTATGATAAAATAAATTGATCAAAAGATAGATAGAAATGTGACAGAAAGTTTTTGTTTGGGGCGAAGTTTATTCTAAATGTAGTTTTGCTTCCAGTTGGAAGCTGTCTTTATGAGGGAATGTATATCTAACTGTTAGATGTGAAAAAGGCTATCTCATTTGTGTTGATGAGATAGCCTTTTATTAATTTTGTAGTTGTTGATTAGCGGTTTCCACCAGCCCACCAAACAGGTTCTGTGTACACATATTTGCCATCCCCATATGCTGCTTCTACATTCGGATTTGTGGTTGTATCACCATTTCCGTAGGGAGCACGTAAAGGGAATTTATTGGGGTTTTGCAATTCATAAAAGTCATTACCCATAGCTTTCATACGACGAACATCATTATATGCTTCTGTTGATTCTCCATTAGAACCCCAAAATGCAATATATTTCTGGATCATAACCGTCTTCAAAGCATTAGCAGAAAATAGAGGTGCAATCTTCTCATCATAATATTGAGCCGCATCTTCTGCTGTAACTGGGTTTGTTGATGATTTAAGTTTCCATATTCCATTAATTGCTTCTTGAACATTATTTTCCATATTTGCAAATCCTGAAATTACAGCTTCCCTAAGTGTCTTGTTTGCTTCATCTAATCTGTTAAGATGCACTAAAGCTTCTGCTTTTAGGAATAACATCTCATGATAGCTAATTAAATGAATTGGGGCATAGGTCGCAGCAATGAAAACTGATGTTGTAAAGCCTAACTGGCTTTCAAATCCTCCTCCATTCGGTTTGATGTTAATGCCTTTAGCTGTGGCAGATGGGAATATTTCTTCTGTTTCTGGATCCCAAAAACAGCGTCCGATTCTTGGGTCATCCAAAGTCACTAAGCGGTCAAACATACTTTTGCTGGCACCAAGTCCTCCACGAGCTGAGTTTATTCCCCAAACAGGATTGTATTGTGAACCTCCAAAGACGTCAAAAGAACATTGCTCAGAAGAAGACGTAAAAGATTTAGATACGCAATCTAAAACCGTTTCCATATTAGCCTGTACATTTGAACTTTTATGTAATAAACGCATTGTATAACGTGCTTTCAAAGCGTAAGCAGTTTTTAACCATAAATTAGCTTTCCCTCCGTAGATCAAGTCTTGTGTCGCCATACCTTTCAAATCGCTTTTTTGAAGATTTACAATTGCATCATCAATATATTTTAGAATATCTTGATAAATGACTTCTTGTTTGTCAATCACTGGATTTTTTGTGATGGTATAATCTCCTGCTTCTTTCCAAGGTACATCTCCATACATATCAGTAAGAATTGCGAGGTTATAAGCTGCTAATATCTGTCCAACACCAAGTGTTATATTATTACCTTCTTCTAAACCACCTTCAGAACATTTGCTTATTACGTTTTTTGCATTTTTAAGAGACTGATAGGTAGATCCCCACGTATTATTAAATGTGCTTGAACTTGATGGCTCTCCATTTCTCATATCTGCTCTTAAAAACTGATTATGCGTTCCCAGTTCATGTTCAATATAAATAGAGAAATAGGCATTGAAATCTCCTCCGACTGAACTGAATGCAGTTTTTGTCATAACATCTGAGATGATATATCTAGCACTTACGTCTGTTGTATGATCTCTATCTTTGTTAATTCTGTCCATTGTATCTTCTGAACAAGAACTAGATAGAAAACCTACAACAATAACACTAAGAATATTTTTTGTTATATTTTTGATTTTCATTTTGCTTAAATATTTAGAATTTTACATTAACTCCAAGGCCATAGCTTGCTGTTCCCGGTAACGAGAAACGTTCGAATCCTCCAGCCATATTATTATTTCCTTGAGATGATTCCGGATCTAATCCACCTTTCAGTTTTGTCCAAATAAGAATATTACGAGCAAAAGTGCTTATGTTTACGTTAATGCCGTTTTTATTCCAAACCGGATAGCTGATTGATATTTCACGAAGTTTAATGAAATCATTATCAAAAACTCCAGCCTCAGAAATGCCGCTCATTGCATCTAGATAATAATAAGCATTACTATGCTCATTATACTGGTTCTCTTTTGGAGCTTTTACGGGGATGTCGTTAGGAGAATACGATCCATCAGGATTTAGCTTAACAGCTGGTTTATCGAAGAAAAATTGTGATTTATCGCGAAGCTCCTGTGAATATTTTGTTGTACCATAGTAATTCGCTGTATTATATGTACCGTTATACATTTGCCCGCCACATTTCCAATCAAAAGTTGCAGCTATTTTAACTTTGAATATCTCAAAATTTGTGTTGAATCCAAGATTGAAATCAGGAGCGATATCTCCTATTTTACCTTCTGGACCACGAGTTGGTAATCCATTTTGATCAACGACAATTTGACCTTCATCATTACGTTCAAAAGTAGTTCCATATAAAATAGGAAATTTTTCTCCTTTTTGTAAACGTACCTGAGGATCAACGAAACCTCCTAACATAATACTTTCTACACCTTCGGCTAATTCATCAACATAATTATCGATTTTAGAGAAGTTGAAGGCAAAATCCCATTTGAAGTTTTTGGTGCTAATAGGATTAATTGCTAAAGTGACCTCATGTGCATCCGTATGAACTTTACCGCCATTTGTGATAAGCTCAGCAGAACCTGTTGATCTGGCAATAGGGACCGCAAATATTTGATCACTTGTATTTTGTCTTGAATAGGTGTAGTTGATGGAAAATAGACCATTGAAGAATGTTAAATCTGTACCAATTTCCCACGAACGAGTGTTTTGAGGCTTTAATTTCGGATCATAAACAGTTAAACTTTGTGTATAAGCTGAAATGCCATTTAACGGATACATGATTGGAGTTCCACTAAAAAATCCTCCACTATAAGTAGGTAGAGTATAATATGACTCATAATAATCTTCACCCATACCTACTTCTGCAAAAGAACCACGGATTTTAGCATAAGTTAAAATATTGTTTTTTAAAGGCTCAAACTCTGTAAGAATCCAACCTAAGGATACCGACGGATAGAAATAAGTTCTATTGTTACGAGGCATATAAGAAACTACGTCTTGACGTCCGGTTGTGTTAAAGTAAATCATATTAGCATAAGCAAAAGATACATTATAGAAATTACCAACAGTTCTCCTATGTTTAAATGTTGAAAAACTTTTTTGTGTTGTTGCATTATCCATATGATTCCAACCTGGGAAATTGAAGTCCAGACCTTGAGCCCTAACCATCTTTCTTTTCTTCTGAACTAATTCGTTACCTACCATAACATCTAAAACCATATCGGAATTAATATTCCAGGTATAGATAGCTGTTAGCAGTGAGTTCGCTTCCACAACAGAAATGTTGCGTTCGTTAATCTCTCCTTTTTTATTAGCATGTCCATATCCGAAAATATCACTGTATCCAGACGAATATGAATCTACCCCTAATTGATACTTAATATCTAATTTATGATTTTCTGTATTCAATTTTGTTGTGTAATTACCGAAAGCATTACCAAAGAAGCGTTGGTTTTTTTCTATGTTTTTGTTATGTTCAACATTCCAATACGGACCGTTAAAACCACTTGTCGCTCTAAATGTATTTTGAGTATATGGGTCGCCTTCTATGTGGTTTGGTATTCCTGCCAGATCATAACTTGCTGGTGCTCCATATAATGTTGCAACTAACCCATTGTTTGCTCCGGTTGATTTTTTGATTGTTGAGCTCACAAAATTTCCGGAAAATCCTGTTTTCCAGTTTTGGTGCAATTGTGTTTCTGCAGCTATCCTGGCATTGTATCGATCCATGCCAGTGTTGGGTACTATACCATTTTGTGTTGAATTACCAATGGAAAAAGAGTAGTGTCCTTTTTCCATAGCCTGAGCTATATTAATGTTATTACTCCATGTGACTCCAGTGTCAAAGAAGTCATTAATATTATCATAAGCTTGAGGCGTAGCCCAAGGGTCTAATCCCGCTTTTTCTCGTTGAGGAACATAGTATTGTCCTTCTTTCTTTCCAAATTGTTGAGTGTATTTATTATCCGTATTTCCCCCGTATGTTGGGTCATTTGCTAATTCTGAAATAAGCGGTCCCCATGAGGTTGATGCGTTTGGATTGAATCCACCACTATTGGTGCCTTGAGCATATTTTTTTTGATACTCAAACTTTGTTGATGGCTTGTCGAAAGAAATGTTAGAGGTGAATGTTATTTGAGGTTTACCCGCTTTTACACCTTTACCACTTTTTGTTGTAATAATAATAACTCCATTTGATGCACGCATTCCATATAACGCAGAGGCTGCTTGACCTTTTAAGATGTTGATACTTTCAATATCATTCGGGTCGATGTCAACAGCACGACCTGCATAATCTGCTCCCGTTACAGAACTACCTGTATCTAACTCAGGTGTTGATGCTATTGGCATACCATCAATAACATATAAGGGAGTGTTGTCTCCAGAGAAAGAACGTGAGCCGCGAATAGTTATTTTAGAAGAGGCACCAGGCATACCGGATGATGATGATATCTGAACCCCTGAAACTTTACCTTGTAATGCTCCTGCAAAACTGGTATTAGCTCCTTTTGCCAGATCTTCAGCTTTAACATCTTGTACAGCATAACCCAAAGCTTTCTTTTCTTTAGAAATACCTAAAGCAGTTACCACCACTTCATCCAGATTTTGCGTATCCGATTGCAATAACACTCTTACATTTGATGCTACGGCGACTTCTTGGGAGGTCATGCCTATGTAAGAGATAACGAGAGTTTTTGCGGAACTTGGCACATTTAGAGTGAATGCACCATCAAGGTCTGTAACGGTACCAACCGTTGTGCCTTTAACGAGTATTGAGGCACCGATAATAGGCTCATTGTCGTCTGCGGAGATTACAACTCCTCTGACAGCAGTAGTTTGAGCACTAACTAATCCTATACATATAAAAATGCATAGGAGCAAATAAGTCAACTTTTTCATCATAAACACACACTTTTAGTGATAAAATAAACTAGAAATACTAATATATCTTCTATTTAAGAAATAATAGAAAAATAGTTCTATTATGCTTTTTTACTTTAAGATGTGCAAATATAGTAAAAAATATAAAAAAAATAACATTTTTATGATGTAACTGACTTTTTGTTGTTTAGGTTATTTTTTTGAACAGAAATTTAAGGGTTTTGTCTTGGTGGAAATCTCGTTTTTAATTAAAAGTATGATTTGATTATTATAAAGGTTCTTTTTATGATTATATACTATATTTCTCTTTTTCTATATCTGTGGAAAAACTTTTCTATATCTGTGGTAAAGTTTTTCTATATATATGGAAAAAGCAAAATAAAGGATATGTTTTGAAAAATGAACTAAGTAAAGAGAAGTTTATCTTTATATAATGTACGCATGTGTACATTAATTATAGTTTAATGCAGTGGTGGTATTTTTTTTTAATATCATAAAAGCATTACTTTTGTCGTTCAAATGTAAAAACGGTTATGAGTATTGGTGATATAAAAGTTCAGGCGATAATCAATCCGATTTCAGGAGTAGGGTCTAAACGTAAGATTCCCCGGATGTTGGAGCGTGTTTGCGAAGAAAAGGGTTGTCCGCTGTCTGTTGCATTTACGGAATATCCCGGACATGCCAGTGAACTGACCCGCAAAGCTTTGGAGGAGGGGTATACCTGCATCATTGCCGTAGGTGGTGATGGTACTGTTAATGAAATAGCGAAAACAATGCTTCATTCCGACGCTGTGTTGGGGATTATTCCTAAAGGTTCGGGAAATGGGTTGGCCAGAGAGTTGCATATTCCTATGGATGTGAAGCGGGCGGTTGATGTACTTACAAAAGGGCATGTTAGTGTGATTGATGCTTGCGAAGCCAACGGTAGGGTTTTCTTTTGTACGTGCGGTGTGGGGTTTGACGCTAAGGTTAGTGAGTCTTTTGCGCAGGAAAAACATCGTGGTTCGCTTACTTATATTAAGAATACGATTGAAGAGTACCTGAATTATAAACCGGAGCCTTATGAGTTAATTGTAGATAATCAGACAATTAAGGAGAAGGCCTTTTTGGTGGCGTGTGGAAATGCTTCCCAATACGGAAATAATGCTTTCATTGCTCCTCATGCAAATATTAAGGATGGGAAAATGGATATTACCATCTTGTCGCCCTTTACTCCGTTGGATATTGCTCCGTTAGCTATACAGTTGTTTACGAAGCAGATAGACCGCAATAGTAAGATAAAGGTGATGAAGGCAAAGAATGTTTCCATCATACGTCAGCATTCCGGATTAATGCACCTGGATGGTGATCCGGTTATGGCCGAAAGCCGCATTGATATTTCCGTAATGTCAAAATCGTTAAGGGTTATTACGCCTGAAATTGTATCATTAACGGAGGGAATGAAGAACATGTTTGATGATTTTACGCGTTACTTTGAAAATAAACTACCTACATTTTTAAATAGAAATCTTTTGTAAGTTCAGTGTATTCTTGGGTGTATTTGTGTCGAGACGCTTCGATTGTCAGTTCCTCGCGTATACACTCCGTGTTATGGGTACCTATTTCTACTAAAATTCGTTTGTAGTTTGCCTCGGGTGTAGGTCGTACATATGTTTTTTTGTTGAAATAGAGGTTGGAATCCGCTACTATTCGATTTAATTCCGCTTCCTGGTCATAAGGCAATATAAGGGCAAGGCATCCCGATGGGGCAAGGCGTTTAAGACTGTCTTCAACCAACGATTGCAGACTGAGACTACCGTTATGGCGTGCCAAATTGCGTTCATGAACAGGAGATAGGAGGGAGGCTTTAAAATAAGGAGGGTTTGATACTATCAGATCGTATAGCTCATTGCTTTTTTCGGCAAATTCGTTCAATGAAGTATGGTATACCCGGATGCGTCCATTAAATATAGACCCGGCAATGTTTTCCGTTGCTTGTAAACAGGCCGAAGAATCAATGTCGATCGCAACTATTTCCGCGTCAGACCGCTGGGCAAGCATCAACGAAATCAGGCCACTTCCGGTGCCGATATCTACTATTTTTCTTTTTCCGGAAACGGTAGCCCATGCACCTAATAACACACCATCCGTACCCACTTTCATGGCGCATTTATCGTGATGGATAATAAATTTTTTGAATTTGAAAAACGAAGTTGGCATACTATTTGATTGAATCGTTCAAAAGTAATGGATTTTAATCAAAAAGGCGTAACTTTGGCACATTTATTGTACACATTTGCTACAATGGATATTCTATATGATGAAAAATAAAAAGAGACTATTTACTGAAGAGTCGTATGACGATTTGGAGGATAATATTGGTGTTGTAATGCCAATTTTGACAGAATGTGATGTGGATGAAGACTTTATGGAAGGAATGGATGAAGTGGGTACTGTAGTGCCAATCCTGCCGCTTCGTAATATGGTGCTTTTTCCCGGCGTTGCTATACCTGTCGTGGTAGGACGACCAAAGTCGATGAGACTTATTAAGGACGCCGCACAGAAGAAAACGCTGATCGGCGTAGTCTGTCAGAAGGAAATGGAAATAGAAGATCCGGCTCTGGATGATCTGCATTTAACGGGAGTAATAGGCGAAATTGTCCGGGTATTGGAAATGCCGGATGGAGCTACGACTGTGATCCTTCAGGGTAAAAAACGCTTTACGCTGAATGATCTGACAGACGCAGAACCTTATTTGCGTGGAAATATAACATTGTTGGACGATGTGCTGCCTGAACAGACAGATCGTGAGTTTGAAGCATTGATCTCTACGATTAAAGACCTGACGATAAAGATGATGAGCGCAATGGCTAACCCACCGCGCGATTTGATATTTTCTATCAAAAACAATAAGAATGTTCAATACCAGATTAATTTTTCCGCAAGCAATATACCCAGTGGTGCTACTGAAAAGCAACAACTTTTGCAGATAGATGATCTGAAGGAACGTGCCTACCGGTTGCTTTTTATCCTGAACAGGGAGTATCAGTTGATAGAGCTTAAGGCTTCTATTCAAATGAAAACGCATGAAGATATAAACCAGCAGCAAAAGGAATATTTCTTACAGCAACAGATAAAAACGATACAGGAAGAGTTAGGCGGTAATATTAATGAACTTGAAATAAAGGAGCTCAGAGCGAAGGCCGCAAAGAAAAAATGGTCTAAGGAGGTTTCCGAAGTGTTCGAAAAGGAAGTGCGGAAGTTAGAACGTTTACATCCGCAATCGCCCGATTTTTCTATTCAGACGCAATATGTTCAGACTATAGTTAATCTTCCCTGGAATGAATACAGTAAAGATAACTTTAATTTGAAACGAGCCGAAAAGGTGCTTAATCGTGATCATTACGGGCTCGAAAAGGTGAAAGAGCGTATTATAGAACATTTGGCTGTGTTGAAACTGAAGGGTGATATGAAGTCTCCTATCATTTGTTTGTACGGACCTCCGGGAGTTGGTAAAACATCGCTTGGAAAGTCGGTTGCCGAGGCACTAAACAGAAAATATGTTCGCGTTTCTTTGGGAGGATTGCACGACGAGGCTGAAATCAGAGGTCACCGCCGTACGTATATAGGAGCTATGTCCGGACGTATAATTCAGAATATTCAAAAGGCAGGAACTTCCAACCCGGTGTTTGTGCTGGACGAAATAGATAAAATAACGTCAGACTTTAAAGGAGATCCTTCTTCCGCTTTGCTGGAAGTACTCGACCCGGAACAGAACACGACTTTCCACGATAATTATTTAGATATCGATTATGATTTAAGCAGGGTGATGTTTATTGCGACAGCCAATAATCTGAACACAATTTCCCAGCCACTGTTGGATCGTATGGAACTGATAGAGGTTAGTGGCTATATTCTGGAAGAAAAAGTTGAAATCGCAGCCAGACATCTTGTTCCAAAACAATTGGATACGCATGGTGTTCCGAAAGAAAAAGTATCTTTCCCCAAAAAATCACTTCAATTGATCGTTGAATCATATACACGCGAAAGCGGTGTGCGTGAACTGGATAAAAAGATCGCTAAAGTGGTACGTAAGATCGCCAAGCGTTTTGCTTTAGGTGATGATTCTGCCGTGCAAGTAACCCCCGCCTTAGTGAAAGAGTTCTTAGGCGCTGTTGAATATACGCGCGATAAATACCAAGGTAATGAGTATGCAGGTGTTGTTACCGGATTGGCCTGGACGGCCGTTGGTGGTGAAATTCTTTTCGTGGAATCCAGCCTGAGCAAAGGAAAAGGAGAAAAACTGACACTAACCGGAAACTTAGGTGCGGTAATGAAAGAGTCCGCCATGTTGGCACTCGAGTATATCCGTTCGCACACTAAATTATTCGGTATCCAGGAAGAAATGTTCGAAAACTGGAACGTACATATTCATGTGCCCGAAGGAGCAATACCGAAAGACGGACCAAGTGCCGGTGTAACGATGGTAACTTCGCTGGTTTCCGCCTTTACACAACGAAAGGTAAAAGCAAACTTAGCCATGACAGGCGAGATTACGTTGCGAGGTAAGGTGTTGCCCGTAGGTGGAATCAAAGAAAAGATTCTTGCCGCTAAGCGAGCAGGTATTAAAGACATCATTCTTTGCACAGAAAATCAGAAGGATGTAGAAGAAATTAAAGAAGATTATCTGAAAGGGCTTACTTTCCATTACGTGAAAGATATTGCAGACGTAATTGATTTCGCGCTAACAGACGAAGTGGTGAAGAATCCGCAATTTTGATCATCTGAAATCAAATAGCTCAAAAAAAACGTCACTGTAGGAAATACCACAGTGACGTTTTTTTTGATTTTACGTTTCTTTTATTCTTTATCAGCTTCAACAGATGCTTCATCCTGAACATCTTCAGTTTCCTCTGTTTTAGGCGTAAAGTCTGTCATTCCTGCTTTTACAAGGATATTGTACCAGCTAATCAGTTTTTTAATATCACTTGGATATACACGATCACGGTCAAAATCAGGTAATATTTCTGCGAAGAAATTACGCAATTCGTCAGGATATGAGCTGATCTTTTTTGTGTCAACTACTTCTCCGTTTTCCTTGTCTTTGAGTTTTGTAAGTACTTCGTGTAGTGGTACTTCAGAACTATCAGTATAAATGGCGATATCGCCTAATGATATCACCTTATCTTTAGCATAAGCCGGTATTCGTTTTTTATCTACTAAAGATTCAATGATCAACATGTTTTTCCCGTGGGATACTAATTGATACAATCCGGGTTTTCCCGAAATAGACAAAATAGTTTTCAACATAATGTTTTCTTTTTCTTCTTATCATTTAAATTTGAAAGTACAAATGTACGATAAGGTACGAAATAAAGAAGCATCTTAGGTTAGAAAATTATTGATTCAAAGAGGAGAGTACAGTATGAACTTGAGGGATAAGTGCTGTGTGGTCGTCATTATAAATAACAAAATCGGAACGTTCTTTTTTTATTTCCTCCGAAATTTGATTCTTCATTCTTTGCCTGATTGTCTCTTCGGATATCCGGTCACGCCCGGCAACACGCCTGATTCTTATCTCTTCGGGTGCGTATACTGAAAGAGTCTTGTCGACCAATGCATCAAATCCAGATTCAAAGAGTATAGCGGATTCAATAGCACAGATTCCCCCTTTCTGCCGATCTACCCAGCTCCGGAAAGATCGACCTACTTCCGGATGAATAATCCGGTTTACGGTTTGCAGTAGTTTCTGATTGTTAAAGATATAGTAAGCCAGTTTTTTCTTGTCCAATCCTGTTTCGGTATATAAGTCGTCACCAAACAAATTAATTAGTTCAGTTCGTATTTCGGTTGATGTGTTTGTGAGAATCTTTGCTTCCGTATCAGCGATAAAAACAGGCACTCCGTACAAACTCAATAGCTCTCCAACAACTGATTTGCCGCTTCCTATCCCTCCTGTAATACCGAGTTTAATCATGGGTGATGCTCTGTTCGATGATGAATTCAACTTTGTTGGGCACTAACGTATAGGTCTGTATCCAATCCGGTTTATCGATTAGTTTGATCGGAATGGAACCGGAAATATGCTGCTCCAGATCTTCGTATTTTATGCGGATTGAAAAGCTGCCTTCTTTCAAATTCTTGTACTTACTCATTGGAACATTGCAGTTAACCGCTACGGAAGGAGGAAATATTCTAACAATATGTCGGGCGGGAATGTCTGTACAAACAATCGGAATATCTAATGTTTTTTCTGTGAATTCTTCTACCTGAATGGATACGGCTACATTTGTTTGTTCGAATGTAGCTCCGGAGATTGGTTCCAAAGCAAGATTTCTTGTTATGCTTTTCTTTATATTCTTAATGTCTATGTAGCCGGTTCTGACTTCGGAAATTGAGTCGAGTACATTTTGAGTGGAATAAACATTAATTGATGTGGGAGATATACTTATTTTGTCGGCAAGCCCATATCCGTCACTCGGTATAACAGAACCGTTGAAAACAACAGGTACTTTCTTTTGTTTTTTCTTACTTGTCTGTACTTCGATAGACGAAGGGGTAAACCTGTGAAGCTGAGTGGTAGTGAAAAGCTGCTTCATCAGATGAGCTTCGATCTCCTGCTGACTAACATTAAGGACTTTGTCTTTGTCTAACGCTTTTTTGTAATCAACTTCTATTGGGGAGATCGTTCTTCCAATGGAATAATTCAAGAGCACATTCCCTTTGTCTTTTACAGATATGACAATATCCTTTGGAGGAGGTTGCGCAAAGGCTACATCCGCCGGAATATCTTTATATCTGACCGGGATAGTTATTTCTATTTCATATTCTTCATTCATGCTCTGTAATACCCAGAAGCCGAGTGAAAGTAATAGAAAAAGAAAAAAGATTAAAACTTCTTTCCAACTTTGGCGGTGTAAAAAAGCTTTAATCTTTATCTGGGCAGACTTGATTCTTTTATTTTCAGTTTCAAGTCGTGGCATAAATTCGTTTTGTTATTTTGAGTCTTCAGAAGAAGCGAAGACTGAAGTCTTATCAACTTTAATCTTTACACCATCCGCAACTTCGATAATCATATAGATATCACCTATTTCTTTGATCTTTCCATAGATACCACCGGATATAATTACTTTGTCACCAGTTTGTAAAGCTTCACGTGCTTTTTGGATGTCTTTTTGTTTCTTTTGCTGAGGGCGTATCATAAAGAAATAAAAAATAGCGACCATCGCTACAATCATAATTATTCCCGAGTAGGGTGATTGTCCTCCAGCGGCCTGCAGAAAAATTGTCAGTAAATCCATATCAATCTCTTTATTATATTAGTTTGTAATATATGCAAATGTAGTGATAATTATTAATCTTTAAATAATAACTTCTCGTTTTTTAGCTCGGATACAATTGAATCAAGAATACCATTGATGAAAGTTCCGCTTTTGGGCGTGCTGTAATATTTTGCTATATCAATGAATTCGTTGAGTGTAACGTTGACAGGGATTGTCGGAAATGTTGTTATTTCGGCAAGAGCGACTTGCATAATGATCAGGTCCATATTCGCGGTACGTTCAGCTTCCCAGTTTTTTATGTGGCGGCCGATGCGTTCACGGTATTCTACACCGTTTGTGAGTGTTTTCCTAAATAAAGAGGTAGCAAAATCCTTGTCTTCATCGTCCTTAAACATGGGCAGAAGCGCTTGTTTTTCACCGTTTTTGTCTTCAAACTTCTTGATTGTTTTTAGTGTAAAAGTCTGGACTATCTCGATATCATCATTCCAGTAAATGCTTTTGTCTTCCAGATACTCTTCAATCATTTCATTCGTACAGATGAGCTGTTTGAATATCTGACGCCAGAATTCTTTATCCGATTCGTATGAATCCTCTTTGCTGTCAATGTATTCCTGATAAATAGTTGATTTTAGGATAAGATCAAGCACATCTTTTACAAAATCGGGATCGTTGCTCCATGACAAACTATGTTGTGAAACCTGTTCCTGTAGGTCGAGGTTCTTTTTTAGTTGAGCGATAAATCGGTTGTCGATAAATTTGGTGTTGGGGTTTTTTTCCTCTTCCGTGGGCATGTATTTATGCTTGCGATTATCAAGGATTCGCTCCTGCAGGTTTGTGACTTCTATTAGTAAGAGCAAGAAATAATGATATAAGTCATAAGACTTTTGCAGGCTGAAGAGTAATTCTTTTTCCGCTGTTTTGAGGTCTTTGTTACCATTCTGATAATACGCGTATATTATCTGTAAAACTTTAATGCGGATTAAAATTCTGTTAATCATTGTTTGAAAGAACTTCTTTTTTAGTTTGTTTAATAAGGCTGCAAATTTAGTTATTCTTTTGTGATTAAGGATTGGACTCGCTGAAATAAATCACTAAAGAACTGTAAAATTTTAATCTTGTGCATGTTATGGGACATATTAGTAAGTTTAAATAGTGTTTATTTTAAAAAAAATGCACATATTTGAAGCAGTATTTAGTAAAATAGAGTATAATTACCGTAATTTTTGCAGATATGGAAGATTCAGTTAAGAAAATGTTTGTTGATAGTGGCGATAAGGAAATTATATATTCTAAAGCCATAAAGGCAGGAAAACGGATTTATTATTTAGATGTAAAGAAAAACCTTAAAGATGATTTGTTTCTGGCTATTACTGAGAGTAAAAAAATCCAATCAAAAGAAACAGGAAGCGTGTCTTTTGAAAAACACAAAATATTCCTTTATAAAGAAGATTTTCAGAAATTCATGGATGGGATGACAGACGTGATCTCATTTATCGAAGATCATAATGCGGCTAAAAAGGAAAACGAACCCTCAGACGATGATACGGATAGCAAAGGGGATATCAAACTAAATATTGAATTTTAACAAAATAAAAAAAGCAAGGGGCTTATCCTATTAAGGTAAGCCCCTTACTTTTATTACAATAGTGTTAAAACTATTGATGTTTGCTTATCATGCAGGGTGGATAGCTTCTGTAGGACATACGTCCGCACATGTTCCACAATCTGTACACATTTCAGGATCGATATGGTAGATATCGCCCTCAGAAATTGCTGATACCGGGCACTCATCAATGCAAGTTCCACAAGCAATACAATCTTCACTAATTACGTAAGCCATCTTGTAAATGTTTAAATAAATTATAGTAACTATTAGTTCCTGCAAAAATATATATTTATTCGAACTAAAAAAAATATAGCCTTTAATTTTAACTTCGCGCCCGGATTCTTGCAATAAGTTTATCGATTCTTCGTTATTAATTTAAAATATATAAAGTTGAGACGTCTGTTTTTATTTATAGGATTAGGTTGTTTGATTTCAGTAATTGCTTTCGGGCAAAAAGAACGACCCAAAAATCAGCCTTATGCTGATTTTAAAATGTTTCATTTAGGTTTTCATGTAGGAATACATGCGCAAGACTTAATTTTAACGAATACGGGATATGCTGAAAACGGCGAAATCCTTTTTGCGGAAATTCCTGCCTATTCGCCCGGGTTTAGCGTTGGTGTGATAGGGGATATGTTTCTGAATCCATTTTTGAATCTTCGCTTTACTCCGACACTTAATTTCGGTGATAAGCAGTTTAAGTTTATTGAACAGAATTCTCAGGAAACATTTTCTACGGTGGTTCGCTCCAGCTACTTGTCTTTCCCTTTGAGTTTGAAATATACTGCCTTACGATTGAATAATTACCGACCTTATCTGATAGGTGGTGTATATGGTGCTTTTGATATGGGACGTAAAAAAGGTAATCCTCTTTTACTGAAGAGTATGGATTACGGCGTTGAGTTTGGTTTTGGCTGTGATATTTATTTGCCTTACTTTAAACTATGCCCGGAGTTGAAGTTTAGTTTCGGACTGGTGGATTTGTTGGAGAAAAAACGAGACGATCTCAACGAAGCCGAATTGATCAAATATACGAACGCCCTGTCAAAAGCGACATCAAGAATGATAACATTGACATTTAATTTCGAATAAACAGCTCAAAATAGATATAAGCAGCCGGCGAAGCCATTATTATACTGTCAAATCTGTCAAGCATTCCACCATGACCCGGCAGAATAGATCCGGAATCCTTTACTTGTATTGTTCGTTTTAATAAAGACTCAGTCAGGTCTCCCCAAGTTGCAAACACAACAGTCGTAACAGATAACCCTATCCAGTTATACCAGGCAATCTCTATAAAATAGCAAGATAATATATAGGCTACGATAAGTACAAATGCGATACCTCCAAAGAACCCTTCCCACGATTTCTTAGGCGAGATTCGTTCGAATAAGCGTCTTTTCCCAAATGTAGAGCCCACCAAATAGGCACCCGTGTCGTTTACCCATACGAATATGAATATGGCTAATAGCGGAATGGCAGAATAAACTGCGCCCTCAATAGCAACCAGATTCAGTAAAGAAAAAGACCCTGCGGCATATACCTGAATTAAAAGCAGATAGGCCCAATTCTTTATCGGATTATCTGCTTTATAATATAGCTCCATGATAAACAAGATGAGAATAAACAGCAGGTAAGGTAAGAATATATCACTGCCGGCAATGTCATACCGATACATAAACGTGGCAGCAAACAGATAAACGCCGCCCAATACATGGGTGCAGCGTTTAATCAAATTGGTGTTTTTACCATAAAGCAACCCATATAGTTCCCAGACAGAAAGTCCGGTTATCAGGCAAAATAAACCCGAAAAGCTATATGCTCCATACCATATTGCGCTTATTATTACAACAACGAAAATAAGTCCGGTAAACGCACGTGTTATTAGATTCTTCAAGGCTCTCTGCTGTTTGGTTCGCTTTTATTATTCTTGCGTATTGTTGTTTGCTGTAGGTTCAGCTGCCGGTTTGTCCTCTATTTCAGTACTTACAACCGGCTCTTCCTTTACAGCGGGACTCACTTTCTTCTCCTGCTGTTCCATCAGTTCTTCCATGCGTGAAACCCAAGGGCGTTTGCCAAAAATATGTTCAACATCTTCGGTATAGATCACTTCACGTTCAAGCAGTACATTCGCTAATTTATTATGCCCCTCAGTGTTTTCTGTCAGCATTTTTCTTGCGCGTGCGTATTGCTCATTTATTATTTTCTGTACTTCAGTATCAATCAGGCGAGCGGTTTCTTCACTGTAAGGCTTTGTGAAACCCCATTCCTGTCCGGTTGTGTCGTAATAGTTTATATTCGGTAAAGCTTCGCTCATACCAAAGTATATTACCATTGCCAAGGCCTGCTTTGTTACTCTCTCAAGATCGTTAGACGCTCCTGTAGATATTCTGCCAAGGAAAATTTCTTCCGCCGCACGTCCGCCAAGTGTGGCACACATTTCATCCAGCAATTGCTCTTTCGTAGTGATCTGACGCTCTTCGGGCAAATACCAGGCAGCTCCCAGTGCTTTTCCGCGCGGTACGATTGTTACCTTAACTAACGGATTGGCATGCTCGAGCAGCCAACTAAGTGTGGCATGACCAGCTTCGTGGAAAGCAATACTTTTACGTTCTTCGGCAGTAGTGATCTTTGTTCGTTTCTCCAAACCACCCACAATACGGTCTACCGCACTCATGAAATCTTCTTTTTGCACAAAGCTTTTTCCATTACGTGCAGCAATCAATGCCGCTTCATTACAAACGTTTGCTATATCTGCACCGGAGAAACCGGGTGTTTGTCTTGATAAAAATTCCGCGTCAACGCTTTCGTCAATCTTGATCGGACGAAGGTGTACACCGAATATTTCTTTTCTCTCGTTGATGTCCGGAAGTTCTACATGAATCTGACGGTCAAAACGACCGGCACGAAGCAATGCTTTATCCAACACATCCGCTCTGTTTGTTGCGGCAAGGATGATTACACCACTGTTTGAACCGAAGCCATCCATTTCTGTAAGCAGCTGGTTCAGTGTGTTCTCGCGTTCGTCATTACTATTCATGTTCGCGTTTTTACCGCGGGCACGACCTACGGCATCTATCTCGTCGATAAATACGATACAAGGAGCTTTTTCCTTTGCCTGACGGAACAGGTCACGCACACGTGATGCTCCAACGCCGACAAACATTTCTACGAAATCCGAACCGGACAAAGAGAAAAACGGAACGTTTGCCTCTCCGGCTACCGCTTTTGCCAACAATGTTTTACCTGTTCCCGGAGGGCCTACCAACAAGGCGCCTTTTGGAATTTTTCCACCAAGTTCAGTGTATTTCCCCGGATTTTTAAGGAATGATACAATTTCTTCTACCTCCTGCTTAGCTTCCGACAATCCGGCTACATCCTGAAACGTAACCTTGTGGTCATTGTCTTTATCAAACAATTGCGCCTTCGCTTTTCCTACATTAAATACTCCTCCGGGGCCTCCACCGGCACCACCAGACATTCGTCTCATGATGAATATCCACAAGAATATGAAAAGAACCCAGGGGGCTAACGATATGAAAAAGTTGAAAAACGCGTCTTCACCCTCTTCATAGGTAATTGGAGTGTCAATATTATGCTCCGAAACCATCCGGTCATAGAAGTCGGAAAATTTATCGGAAGAAGGGATCTTTACCAGAATCTTTGGAGAGGTACCCAAACGATCGGCGTTATCTTTAAAAACGTCTTTAACCTTGTCGCTTTTGACTGTTGCTTCCAACATGTTTTTCTTGTTGAAAACGGTTATTTTGTCAAAGGAATTTTCCTGTGCATACTTCTGAAACTCGGTCCAACCGATTTCTTTTGTTATAGACGAGTCGCTTGTGAAGTATAATGCGCCAAGCATGACAAGTATAAGCCCATACATCCAGTAGATGTTGAAGCGAAACATTTTTTGTTTGTTGTCTTTAGGAGGCTTATTAGACATATTTTTATTATTGTTCATATCGCTGTTATCAAAATATAATTAAGAAAATCAATCTAAATCGGGAATGTGAGTAACCTTTGAGTCAGACCATAATGTTTCCAGATTATAAAAAGTCCTTTTCTCCGGCAGAAAGATATGTACAAGAACTGTGCCATAGTCTAACCCAATCCATTCCGCGCCCTGTTTGCCATGCACCGAAATAGGTTTTTCGCCTGCTTCTTTATGCCCGAAATCCCATACGGAATCGGATAAAGCGGATACTTGTGTGGGGGTGTTGCCTTCGCAAATAATCATATATTGACATATTGCTCCGGATATATTGGTTAGATCAACTGTTACGATACTTTTGCCTTTCTTTTCCTGCAGGCCATTTACTAATGTCTTTACTAAACTTTCCGTTGAATTCATTCCTACCTATTAAATTAGATATAATTATAAACCGCAAATATACTTTTTATATTTGTCATGAACATCGTTCGGACTATAAATAAATTGTTATGAATAAAAACAAAATAGGCGCAACAATGTTTGGCGGACTCGTCTTTTTGTGAGCATCTGTTTCCTATATAATAATGTATATAAAGTATATGTTTATATTTATAAAGTATATTTCTCTTTTTCTATATCTGTGGAAAAACTTTACCACAGATATAGAAAAGTTTTTCCACAGATATAGAAAAAGGAAAATAAAGGTTATTTTTCCTGACATATAGAATAAGCAGTGAAAAACGTTGAATGAGGCACAAGAGCTGCCTGATGAAAAGTTGTTTCGATACGGAAGTGATACCACCGGTTGTCGTAGCCAAAGGAATTTTTAACTATCTTCGAGGCCTGAATACACCAAAATGCCATTACTGCGGATGAAAGAGCTATATGCTTTGTTAAAGAAGTTTTTCGGATATACAACTTTTCGCCCTTATCAGGAAGAGATCATTCAAACGATATTGAGTAAGCGGGATGCCTTAGTTTTGATGCCGACAGGTGGAGGGAAGTCTATTTGCTTTCAGCTACCGGCTATTTATCTTCCCGGTACTACCCTTGTGGTGTCGCCGCTGATTGCCCTGATGAAAGATCAGGTGGAAGGACTTGTTGCAAACGGTATTCCTGCCGCGGCGTTAAACAGCAATATGCGTGAAGAAGACCGGCAACAGGTAAAGCAGCTTTGCGTGCAAGGCAAAATAAAATTGCTATATGTTTCACCGGAAGGATTGATGGGCGAGCTGAACTGGTTGTTCCCCCGCATGACTATTTCGTTGATTGCAATTGACGAAGCGCATTGTGTGTCTCACTGGGGGCATGACTTCCGACCCGAATATACGCAGCTTGCTGTTTTGAAGGAGCAATTTCCCACTGTTCCCATTGTGGCGCTTACGGCAACGGCGGATAAAATAACACGTCAGGATATTATCGACCAGCTTAAATTATCTGATCCACAGGTGTTTGTATCCTCGTTCGATCGGCCTAATCTTTCGCTTACGGTACGCAGAGGGCTGACTAAAAAAGATAAGAACGCGGCTATACTTCATTTCATACGTGCGCGAAAAGAGCAATGTGGCATTGTTTATTGCACAAAGCGAGACGACACAACGGCCGTGGCGGATACCCTCAAACTGTATGGCATAGATGCAGTGGCTTACCATGCGGGAATGAGTCCGCAACAAAGAGATAAAGCGCAAAGCGATTTTATAAATGACCGTACACAAGTGATTTGCGCTACGATTGCTTTCGGAATGGGTATTGATAAGAGTAACGTTCGCTGGGTAATTCATTACAATACGCCCGGAAGTATTGAGAACTATTATCAGGAAATCGGACGTGCGGGACGAGATGGCCTGGCAAGTGATACCTTGTTGTTTTACTCATTGGCCGATCTGATTATTCGCAGGCGTTTCGCCGAAGAAAGCGGACAATCGGAAGTTAATCTGGAAAAACTGAACCACATGCAGCGTTACTGTGAAGCAGATATTTGCCGCCGCCGCATTTTGTTAAGTTATTTTTCGGAACAGCGTGAAGACGATTGTGGTAACTGCGATGTGTGCCGCAATCCTCCCGAACGTTTTGATGGTACTGTTTTGATTCAGAAAGCCCTTAGTGCCATTGCGCGAACAAATGAAAGCATTGGTATGCAGATGCTGATCGATATACTTCGCGCGTCCGGGCGAGCAGAACTAATCTCCCGTGGTTATCATTTGCTGAAAACCTACGGTGCCGGACGTGATCTCTCTTATAGAATGTGGCGCGAGTATATTTATCAAATGCTTCAATTGGGATATATTGAAATAGATTACGCGTCATCAAATGTATTGCGTATAACCCCATCCGGACGAAAAGTATTATACGGTGAAACAACAGCCCGGTTAGCCGTTTACAAAGAACCGGAACAAACCGAAACCACTACAAAGCGGGGCAAGAAAGGTGACTTTAAAGCTCGACCGATCCGTCCGAAAGAGGCTTCTACAATTGAAGAAACGCTGTTTGATTCACTTCGCCAATTACGAAAACAATTAGCTGAAAAGGAAAACACACGCGCCTATCTTATCTTTTCGGATGCTGCCCTGCAAGATATGGTAGATAAAAAGCCGTTGACACTTGATGAATTTGCAGAAATTAAAGGAGTAGGGCAGATCAAGCAAGAAAGATACGGAAAGGTATTTATTGCGCTGATCCGTTTTGTATTGAAGAAAGAGTAGCAAAGCAATCCGGTTCTTAGTTCCGGATTGCTTCGTTATGCTTAAAAGAGTCTGTTCGGATATTCTCCGGCAGTAATGAGTGCCTGAATTTTATCTACTACGCCCTGACGGTCATCGGCATAGGTAACGCCGAACCATTTTGAGGTAGTGTCGAGAACCTTAACGGTTGATGTGCCGGAAGTTATGAGCTCGTTTACCGTTAGCGGAATAAAGAATTCAGACTTGAGGTTGCCTTGATTCGCGTTCAGGAAATTGATGAAAGAGGTTTCCGAGTGTTTGAAATAATCCGGTGTGAATCCCCACATGTTCATCGAAACCGGTGTGTTTTCATGTAAGATAACCTTTTGGCCGTTTTCGTCCGTAAACTGTATTTCTCCGTCTGTACGTTCGATAGCGGTGCGTTCAACTACTCCTGTAAGGAAATTCTCTTTGTTCGTTTCGCATACACCACGGGCAACCGATCCGCTTTCACTTAATGTGTTACCTACGCGATAGCCTACCATGCAATATTGATTTTCGGTACCTGTCATAGCTGACAGCTCTTTACCCAAAACGGCAAAACTGTCTTTCCCATAAAAATCATCTGCGTTGATTACCGCAAAAGGTTCGTTAATCACGTCTTTACCCATCAGTACGGCGTGGTTTGTTCCCCATGGTTTTTCGCGTCCTTCCGGGCATTTAAAACCGGCAGGCAAATTATCTAATTCCTGAAAAACAAGTTCAACCGGTATGTGATCTTTGTATTTAGATATGATCTTTTCAGCAAAATCCTGCTCGAAAGATTTACGGATAACAAAAACTAATTTACCGAATCCGCCACGGATAGCGTCAAAGATAGAATAGTCCATGATCGTTTCTCCGTTGGGTCCTAATCCGTCTAATTGTTTCAGTCCCCCATAACGACTACCCATTCCGGCAGCAAGTACGAATAATGTAGGTTTCATGTTCTTTTTTCGATTTTAATATTATTGGCAAAAGTACAAAATCAAGTGCTTATACCAACTACGCGTTTATTGTTTAGATTGTTATTGTTTGTTTTCCGCTGTTCAGGGCATATTGTTTTCCTTTCCAGATGAATTGGCCTGTAACAGAAGCTGGTAACGTTATTTCAGCAGTAAGAACACCTTTTTTGTTGATTTTATATGCAACAGATATTTTACCTTTCGGGTGAGGGATTGTTCCTGACGCTTCGGTTAGTTTACCCAAGGCCGGTTCGATACGAACTTTACTAAATCCGGATGCGGAGCTGTCTATGCCGAGAAGAATGCGGAAGAACTCAATATTTGGACTTGATCCCCAGGCATGGCAGTCTGAACGGGAAGGTTCCGGCTGTTCCGCCCAAGTAGTTAGTCCAAGAGCCATTTGGTCGTTCCAGGTTTGCAGGTTGTCAAGAAGTTGATCTCCCATGCCTGCTTTACTAAGCGCCTGATGTACGTAGTAGCGGAAATAAATGGTAGCCTGCGCCAAAGACGAATCGGTCAATGTTTTCTGCATTACGGCTTTCGCTTCATCTCCTTCTACGATACCGGCAATGACGGCAAGAGCATTAACGTGTTGTGAAAAGCTTCTGTGATCATGCGTGTCTGCAAAGAGAGACCGCTCTGTGTTCCAGTATTTTTGTTTGATAGTAGATCGTATTGAAGATGCTATAGAACGATAGTGTGTTGCCATAGAAGGAATGCCGATGGCTTGTTCCATTTCGGCAGCCGCCTCCAATGTCAGGATATACATTAAGTCTTGAAATGACGAATTACCGTTCTTTTCTCTGATCGGTTCTCCATGCGGAAATCCGGCAGACCAGTCTGCGAAGAACCAATGCGGTACATAGTCTAAACTGTAATCAGGCTTAAGCCATTGTTCGTACCAGGCTAATACACCCCGGAAGGCCGGGAGCAGCGTCTTTACATATTCATCATCACCACGATACAGCCAGTAATCATGCCCTGTACATATCCACCACAGTGAAAAGGAAGAAATAAACTGATGTAATCCGGATGGATAACGGCTCATCGTAATCCCGTCTGCAACAATAGACTGACGCCCTTGTTCAATAGCGTTCTTAACCATGTGTGTGTCCGTCGTGTTGTAAAGGGAGATCATTGCCTGAATGCGAGTGTCGCCAAAGTATTGAAGCTGTTCGTAATAGGGGCAATCCATATAGGTTTCATTCGCGCACAGACGAGCTGTTCGCCAGCCTATTTCCAACATTTTATTCAATTGCTCATGTCCGGGTGCAGCAAATGTGGTTTCATTTTTGAATGGATAGGCAGAGTAAGTGCCGTAAATATCATGAATGACCAGCGGACTGTCTTTGGTTTCAACGATCAGGTTTACGTATCGCCAAGTACGCCACCAAAGAGAAGTAGACAATCTGTTATCTCCTCCATCGGCGATGATTTTATCTTCATAGCCAACAAATTTCTTTCCTTTAATATCGTCTCTGTTTCCTTTAGAGTTGGAGGGATAGGATTTTGTAATCTCCTGTGAATCGTCATAATACAGCGCTTCTGCGTAACCTAAGGTTATTTCAGCCGATTTACCCTGACTGAATAATACCGACAAGTAGCCTGTGGTAAGCACTTTGTTGTCCAAAAGAAGTCTGACTTTTGTATTTGCCGGGACAACCAGCTCCTTCTCCTGAGAAAGGAATCCGGCTGGAACTTTTATTCCTTCTTCAATACGTATAGCCGAGAAGCGTTCGGTTTTATTCTCCATGGGTGGGATAGGAGAGGGCACTAAAAGTCGACCGGGGTAATCTCTGGCTCCTTTCATGGCACCTTCTATACCAGCCTGCGCTTTTTTCCATCCTGAGTCATTGAATTCTGAAGTTTCCCATCCCCAAGGATAGCGGGAGGCATCTGTCTTTTCTCCCGGACCGGCCACATAATAACCGGGCACCTTAACGTTTAGCGGACTATAAGCTTTATTTGTGTGGCACAACCAAGTGTTGTCTGTATTTGCAATAGATTCTTTTTCCGTATTTCCCTGTAAGATAAACCCGGTTTGATTGAAGCTGATCTGGGCAACCGGCTTTCTTTCCGCGTAATTCCAGACTACTGCCGCGAGTGTATTCTTTCCGCTTTTTAAAAAGGGCGCAATGTCTACTGTTTCGAAATTCCAGTTATAAATATCACCACGCGCCGGACCAACGGATACTTCTGTTCCGTTTACATAGAGTTTGTATCTGTTGTCTGCCGATACATGTATAATAAATGTAGCCGGTTTAGTGGTTAGTTCAACGCTCTTTCTGAAATGATATACACCGAATATGTTTGCCGGCTCTTCGGGAACCGATATCCAACGAGCTTTCCATCGACCTTCGTATAAGGATTGGTCGATGGATTTTTGATTGAATCCTTCCAAGCGGATCTGCGCAAAGTTGGAAAAAGTCCAGAGAGAAAAAGATAAGATTAAAATAATCGTTCTCATGTCTGTTCCGGATTAAATAAATCGCTATGATTTATGAATTTTATTAGCTACTTCGTATCCGGCTTTTAACGCCTCCAGATTCATATTAACAATCTCCTCGCCTTTTCTTCCGAATATGCGGCGGATACCGTCTTCAATTTTATCGTATTCAATACCTAAAAAAGGAGTTGCAGCTCCGAGCATTACAATGTTAGCTGCTCGGATAGATCCTAACTCTTTGGCTATAGCTTCAACATCCAGAACAACCTTGTTCGGCAGCTTTTCCAATTCCTTATTTACCGTTTCTATTTCCGGATAATTCGGAATATTAATAAAAGGACGCGCGTTGGTAACCAACCAACCATCTTCTTTCAAATAAGGAAGATAACGCAGACTTTCCATTGGTTCGAGAGAAATAATTAGATCGGCCTTGCCTTTTGGTATAAGGTCGGAAGCAATAGGTTTGTCCGAAATACGCAGGTTTGATTGTACATCACCACCTCGTTGACTCATGCCGTGCACTTCTGCTTGCTTCATGTGTAATCCTTCTTTCAAAGCGGCTTCTCCGATAACGGCGGCAATGGATAGAATTCCCTGACCGCCTACTCCTGATAATATGATATCTGCTTTCATTGTTTTGCTGATTTTTTCTTACGGGTTAAAGTCTGGACACATTCGCGGCAGGTGATCAATACGGATAAACCTTTATAATTTATTTCTTCACGAATGATGTTTTTCATTTCTTCATAATTCTTTTTCACAGGCACTATCGTGTGTATGTGCGCCGGATCAACTCCGATACCTAAACAGATCGACTGAATTTTTCCGGTTCCGGCAGAATCCTGTCCTCCTGTCATCGCTGTTGTTTCATTGTCGGAAATCACGATTGTGACCGGACTGTTTTCATTAACACAATCCAATAAACCCGTCATGCCCGAGTGGGTAAATGTAGAGTCGCCAATTACTGCAATAGCCGGATGTACTCCGGCATCAGACGCCCCTTTTGCCATAGTGATGGAAGCTCCCATATCTATGCAGGAATCAATCGCGCGGAATGGAGGCAAAGCACCTAAGGTGTAGCAGCCAATGTCTCCGAATACTTTTGATCCGTCGTATTCTTTTAGCACATCATTCAACGCATCATACATATCTCTGTGGGCACAACCCTGGCATAATGCAGGTGGGCGTTGCTCAACAACCGGCGGAACAGTATAGAAACTCTTTACCTCTTTGCCCAATGCCTGTGCAACAGAATCCGGCGTTAGTTCACCATCACGGGGAAGTGTGCCATCCAACCGTCCGTGGATTTTTAAACCTGTGCCGAGGTAACCTTTTAATTGTTCCTCAACAAACGGGAATCCTTCTTCAAGAATCAGTAATTCATCACACGCTTCCACGAGTTTGGTTATCAACGTTCTTGGCAGAGGATATTGTGTTATTTTCAAAACAGGGTGATCAAACCCGTCAGGATAATTCTCCGAAAGATAATTGAATGCAATACCTGTAGTGATGATGCCTAATTTTTTATCGGGTGCGTCAAAATATTTATTGTAAGATGAAGCCTCTGAAGCAGCAACAAAACCCTCTTGCGCGGCAAGTAATGTTTTGAAACGCTTACGAGCCAGAGCAGGCAGAAGAATAAAGCGTTGACGGCCGTCTTCCGGACAATTCATTTTGTTTTCTTCTTTCATAGGGCGCGTAACAACGCCCGCGCGAGAATGAGCCATACGGGTAGTTACACGGAAAAGAATGGGGTAACCTAATTTTTCAGACAATTCAAAACCATCGTAAATCATGTCGTAAGCTTCCTGCTGATTTGAAGGTTCGAGCATCGGGAGCATGGCAAAGTTTCCGTAGAAGCGATTGTCTTGTTCGTTTTGCGAGGAGTGCATTGAAGGGTCATCAGCAGTAAGTATAATTAATCCTCCGTTGATTCCGCTCATTGCCGCGTTCATAAAGCAGTCTGCCGCAACGTTCAGTCCGACGTGTTTCATGCAACAGAGCGCGCGCTTTCCTGCATAACTCATCCCTAATGCGGTTTCGAGAGCTGTTTTTTCATTGGTACTCCATCTGCTGTGAATTCCTCTTTCTTGCGCGATGGGTGAGTTTTGTATGTACTCTGTGATTTCTGTTGATGGGGTTCCGGGATAGGCATAAACACCGGATAAGCCGGCATCTATCGCTGCTTGTGCTACGGCTTCATCCCCTAAAAAAAGACGTTTTTCCATGTATGCGAGTTTGTTTTCTTATTGAATACTTCTTTAAAATGAGAATCAAAGATAGCCTTTTTGTGATAAAAAGTTATGAAATTGTCACCTAATCTTTCTTCTGTTTAGTTCGGCCCGGTAGCGTTCGGCATTTCTATTGTGCTCAGCCAATGTGATTGCAAAATTATGCCGTCCGGAGAAATCTTCCTTTGCACACATATATAAATACCGGTGTTCCGTATGGTTTAATACCGCGTCAATACTTCGGATAGAAGGAGTGCGCAAGGGACCCGGAGGTAAGCCTGCATATTTATATGTATTGTAAGGAGATTCGATTTCCAGATGTTCGTAAAGTATCCGTTGCAAAGAAAAATCTCCAATGGCAAACTTAACCGTGGGATCGGCCTGAAGAGGTATGTTGCGTTTTAACCGGTTGATATATAAACCGGCAACAATAGGATATTCATCACCTGCCGCTGTTTCTTCTTCAACAATAGAAGCTAAGATACTCACCTCAACAGGAGATAGTCCGATAGCATTCGCTTTGTTTATTCTGTTTTCCGTCCAGAAGCTGTCATATTCCTTTTTCATACGCTGAAACAAACGATCCGCAGTAATGTTCCAATATACTTCGTAGGTATTCGGAATAAACATCGCGTTTATGGTTTCGGTTGTAAAACCGAGAGAAATACAGTACGTGGAGTCCTTTAATAAAGGCAAAATATCCTGCTCACTTATCATTAATTGTTCGGCAAGTCGTTCAGCTAGATCGGTTTTCAACCTGATATTATTAAACGTGAGTCTGACAGATGTTTGCTGCCCCCGCCTGAACATATTTATTAACTCCATTTGACTCATTCCGTCCGTGATACCATACTTACCCGTACGCATATTTTCCGGATAATGCAGGTATTTAGCTAACGCGCGGAAGTTCGTAACATCGTTTGCAGGAGCGATGTCCAGCAGCTGTTCGCACAGTAAATCGAAATTTTTGCTGTCGTCGATGTATAAAAAAACAGGTTCGGATACTTTATATGTGCGTCCATACAATACATTATACATATAATATGCACAAGATGCCCCGACTAAAATAATCAGGGAAAAAATTATACCTAAAACCTTAAATTTCGACATTCTTTTATTGGCCATAAAATAATAATCAATTGAGTATCAGAATCGCCTGTAAAAGTAGTATCTTTTTCCTTAAAATATAAGTAAAAGCCTTGTTTATTCAGAAATATACCTATATCTTTGCATCGCATTTCCAAGGAAGTGTGGGTGAGTGGCTGAAACCACCAGTTTGCTAAACTGACGTACGGGTAACTGTACCGGGGGTTCGAATCCCCCCGCTTCCGCAAAGGGCGTCCTGATTTCAGGGCGTTCTTTTTGTTTTCTAAGGGTTTGCTCGTCGACCGGAGATAAGAGAAACGAAAGGATCGAAGGGGCAAGTGGAAGTTCTGTTAGTTATAATTCGTGAATTCAATATATTTCCGGTTCGCTGATTTTATTTTATCCGCTTTTACATTCTAAAATCGATCTCTCTGAAATAAAAAGACTTAGCTTCTTGTTTCTACCAAAGATTCTATCAAATGAAAGTTTGAGGCTCTTCAACAAACAATTCAAAGCTCTTCGACAGACGATTACAAGAGCCTCAACAGACGATTACAAGAGCTTCAAATAATTTTCTCTTTACACGGGGTGGCAATAAAGAATCGTTGAGGTATGATGTAACAACTTAGCAAAGATAAATGCAAAAAAATGAGGTGATTGGTTTCTAATGGTTTGAGTTAAACATAATGCAGATTAAATTGTTTTTAATTAAAGTGTTATTATGTTAAATTAAAAGTGTAAGATGTTATGAGAGTAATTAGTCTCTTTTTCTTTTCTTTTTTTGTTTTGACAAATGTTATGTACAGCTCTTCGGTACAGGCTTGTACTCGTGTTGTATATAAGGGGCCTGAGAGTACTGTTATTACAGCTCGATCAATGGATTGGAAGACTGAGATAAATGCTAATTTATGGGTGTTTCCAAAAGGGATTCAACGGAATGGTGAGATTGGACCTCTTTCTGTAAAGTGGACATCAAAATATGGAAGTGTTATTGCTACCGCGTGGGATATTGCAACTGCTGACGGCCTGAACGAAAAGGGCTTAGTTGCAAATATATTGTGGTTGGTAGAGTCGGAATATCCAAAATTTAATCCGAATGAAGCAAAACAGGGAATGTCTATTTCCTTATGGGCTCAGTATATACTGGATAATTTTGCTACGGTAGACGAAGCGGTCAGTTATCTGAAGGATGAGCCATTTGTTATAGTAAGTGATTATATTCCCGGCAGTGAGAAATTTACCACTTTGCATTTATCCGTATCAGACGCTCAGGGTGATAACGCTATCTTCGAATATATAAACGGTAAGCTGGTAATCCATCATGATCCGTCTTATGTGGTTATGACTAATTCTCCTGTTTTTGAACAGCAATTGGCTTTGAATGAATATTGGAAGGGAATTCCGGGAACAATCATGCTTCCTGGAACTAATCGTGCGGCAGATCGTTTTGTTCGGGCTTCGTATTATATTCAAGCCATACCTCAAACGAATGATGTTCGTACATCAACAGCCAGCGTATTCAGTGTTATCCGGAACTGTTCTGTGCCATTTGGAATATCATCCGAAACAGAACCGAATATTTCATCTACACGTTGGAGAGCTGTGTCTGATCACAAAAACTTAGTGTATTTCTTTGAAACAGTGCTAACGCCCAATACTTTTTGGGTAAATCTGAAAGAATTTGACTTAAGCGAAAAAGGAAAAGTATTAAAACTTAGTCTGGATAATTTTGCTACATATAGTGGTAAAGCAAATAGTTCATTTAAACCATCTGCTCCATTTAAGTTTTTAGGTATTTGAGTTTGGTTCGTGACATTTAAGAAAAAACATAGAAAAGAGTGACCTGGTTTCACTCTTTTTTTATGCTTTTAGTCTTTGAACAATGTTATATAAGTGTATTTGTTTTACGAAAAAAGAAATTATTTTAGTCGAATTTGTATTCGAAAGATTATCTTTAAACTTGAAAGAATAACTTATGGAAGCAATTATAATAGGAGGGAGTGGAGCTACAGGTGCAGAGTTATTGCAGCTTCTTTTAAAGGATCAGGCTGTTAATAAGGTTATTGCACTCGTTCGTAAGCCTCTGCGATATACACATGAGAAGTTAGAACAAGCAGTTGTCGATTTTAATAACTACTCAAGTTGGGCTCATTTGGTTAAGGGGGATGTCGCTTTCTCCTGTATGGGGACAACTTTGAAGGTAGCTGGTAGCAAAGAGGCTCAATATCAGGTAGACTATCATTATCAACTGGCTTTTGCCCGTGCGGCTAAAGAGAATCATGTTCCGACATTTTTGTTGATATCTTCTTCGTCGGCAAACCCTCGTGCCATGTTTTTTTATGCCCGAATGAAAGGTGAATTAGAACAAGCTGTAGAGTCAATGGGGTTTAAGAGTTTTATAATTTTCCGTCCAGGTCCTTTAATAAGACCGGAAACAGACCGCAAGGGGGAGAAGATAGCCGAACACGTAATACGTTTCTTTAACAGTATAGGTTTGTTTAGAGGTTTTCGTCCTTTACCGGTGAAAGAACTTGCCTACTTAATGTTGCATTATGCCTCTAATCCTCCATCCGGCCAACATGTTCTGGAATCTGATAAAATCTTGTCGGAAATTAGTTTTAATGAGTTGTCTGATCAATGATTGTGAAGGAAGAAGGCTAAAAAAGAAGAATATAAGATGAATTTGATAGATATAGAAACTTGGAATAGAAAAGAACATTATCATTTCTTTTCTGAAATGGCCAGTCCTTTTCTGGGGGTGACGGCTAATGTGAAGTGTACGCATGCTTGTAGGGTGGCAAAGGAAAATAACTTGTCTTTGTTTGCTTATTATTGGCATAAGTCAATGGTGGCGGTAAATAGTATTAAGGAATTCAAATACAGGATTATTGATGATAAGGTTTACGAGTTGGATACAATCAATGCGGGGACAACTATCATCCGGCAAGACCATACGTTTGCTTTTATTTATGTTCAGTATGATGCTGATTTTAATCTCTTTAATGAGAGATTGCAGGCTGAAATTGCTGAGGTTCGGAACTCTACAGGTTTAAGGTTGGATAAGGAAAATGATGAGGTTGATCTGATTCGGCATACCACAATTCCTTGGGTTAGTTTTACAAGTATCCTGCATCCGAAACACCATGATAATAAAGATTCTATTCCTCGAATCTCATTCGGTAAAATTTTTGAATTAAACGGCGAAAAGTATTTGCCCGTTTCGGTAGAAGCGCATCATGGCTTGCTTGATGGCTACCATATTGGGAACTATTTCGAACTTTTTGAGCGGTTGCTTTGTGAAGATACTTATAAATGATAGCCTTGACTATGCATTTCGGCGGCAATGAATAGTTTATATCTGTCGTCGTCAAAAGGATAATCCCAGCATCCCATCTGGTGGAATAATTCTCCGCCGAATCCGCTTTTAAACTTGTATAGTCCATACATAGGGTGAGAGGTGTCCGGACCGGGAGAAACACCAAACATATCGTATTGCAAACAGCCCCGGGCTTTGGCACGGCGTATGGCTTCCCATTGCAGGGCATAGGTGGGCATGCAGTTTCTGTGTTTTGAGGAAGAAGCACCGTAAAGGTAAGTACCTCTGTTTCCGGATATGATCAGGAAAATAGCGGCAATAGGTTCGCCGTCTTTTTCAGCCATCAGCAACTCTACCGTGGCCGGTGAAAGGGAGTCTTCGGCTTGCGCGTTCAAAACGGTTTTGAAATAGTCGATATCATTCAGGAATAGTTTGTTTCTTTGGGCTGTTTCTGAATACAGCTTATACCAAACATTGAGTTCGTCCATACCAGCCTGACGAACGGTAACTCCTTTTCGGGCTGAAAGCAGAATGTTATACCGTGTTTTGGGTTTCATGCGCGCCAAAATCTGTTTCTCGTCAGCCGTCAGGTCGATGTATATCGTGTTCGAGGGTAGTATGTCCGAATTTGCCCGATGAAGATTCCAGTTTTGTGTATTATAATTCAAACGGAACTCCTGATATTTCTTTTCGGGAGGTCCTGTCCACAGTTTATTTTCATCATAATACTCTTTGGTGTCCCAGTGCGATTGCCAGGCTAAGTCGTAACGAATGCCGATGCAATGCTTGGGAAGAAAGGAACGAAGCGTTTCGGATAATTCTTCCAGAAATTCGCCTTGCATCTCTTCGCTAGGTTCTAATTCAGGACCGTAAGGCACATAGGCTATGGTGTGTTCGTTGTTCAGTGCTTGCTGTAGAATTAAAAAGTCGGCATCCGTAGAAGATCGTTCTTCTGTATTTACGAACACCTCATTCTTTTTAACCTTAAAGTCAAAAGCGAAAGGAGTTATACCCTGATTCGCTTTTACTTCTGCCCAAAAGGCGGTTTGCTGTACTATTGGAGTAAGAGCAACAGCTCTTATTTCTTTTTTTTCGACATCAATTGTCATGACCTACTTTTAAAATTCGGCCGCAAAGGTATCTAATAAAAAGATATAAAGCAATTTAAGTAAGGAAACCCTTACTCTTTCTCTCCGTAAGCCAAATCTCCGGCATCGCCAAGACCGGGAACAATATAGGAATGGTCGTCCAGTTCAGGATCTACTGCCGCAAGCCAGATTGTTGTATTTTCAGGCATTCTTTTTTCAAGCAGATCTATCGCTTGCTGACTGGCTATAATAGACGCAACATGTATATGAGCAGGCTGGCCTTTCGTTAAAAGAGCTTCGTAAGCCAACTCCATTGAACTTCCTGTTGCCAGCATCGGATCGGTAATGATCAATGTCTTTCCGGTAATGCGTGGAGACGCGATGTATTCAATGTGTATATCAAAATTCAGGCGGTCTTTGTACTTCCTGTAAGCTGAAACAAAGGCATTTTCAGCATAGTCTAAGTAGCTTAAAAACCCTTGGTGATAGGGCAGACCTGCACGAAGAATGGTACTGATCACTACCCGGTCGTCCGAAATATTCATCGGGGCTATCCCTAATGGAGAAGGGATGTCCTTGGTTACATAAGTAAAACGTTTACTTATTTCATAAGCCATAATTTCACCGATTCTTTCAATATTTCTACGAAAACGCAAACTGTCTTTTTGTATATTCACATCTCTTAGTTCGGCGACAAATCGGTTAAGAATTGAATTTGAATTACCCAGATTAATAATTTCCATTTGTTTTCAAAGTGTTTTTTAGATAAGACAAAGGCTGTTAATCTTGGTTGATAACAGCCTTGACATTAATGTGTTATTTTTTGCGTCGAAAGTATAAATTATGTCGCTATCTAACAAACTAACAGACGAAAAAAAGCAAAAAATATCCTTTTCAGTTTAAAAAAAATGAATCCGGACTGAAAAGGATAAATTATCGTTTCTTACTTGTTTATTGCCTCAAGCAAGAATTTGCCGGGTTTAAACTTGACAGAAGTTCTGGGTTTAATCATTACAGGTTCACCTGTTTTCGGGTTTCTTGCCAAGCGTTCAGATTGCGGCCTGGGTGTTAAACTGCCAAACCCAATTAGCGTTATTTCTTCTTTTTTTGCCATTTGTTCAGTTACAATTTCAATGTAGGCGTCTAACGCTCTTTTGGCGTCTTGTTTGTTTAAACCAGTCTTATCTGCTAGTGCGTCAATTAGTTCAGCTTTATTCATGATTCTATATTAATTAATTAGCTACACAAAAATAGGTCCTCATTTCATTTATCTTATGGCTTTTTTCGGCAGATAGTTATAGATTTTTGTCTTTTTTTTGTATTGCCTATTGGGCGTTTCTCTTTTTAGGATAATAGGGTGGCTGTATGGGGTTTATTTTTGAAAAATGAATTTTAATCATGGTTCTGATTTGTTAGTTTATTCAGAACAATGATTATTAATAATTATCTTTGTGTAATTTATTTAAGAACGAATAGGATGAAAATTGAACAAGATTACTCTCTCTATGAACATAATACATTTCACTTGGATGTAAAGACGCGATGGTTTATGGAATATGAAAGCGAAGAAGAATTACTGAGAATTCTGCACGATGAATATTTTCAGGAATCTTTATCACTGCATATTGGTAGCGGAAGTAATCTTCTTTTTATAGGTGATTTCAACGGGGTGATTTTACATTCCGCGATACGTGGCATCACAATCAAGGAGGAAACCGAGGATTCTGTGACATTACGAGTCGGAGCGGCCGAAATATGGGATGATGTTGTTGCTTATGCCGTTAACAAAGGGTGGGGAGGGATTGAGAATCTTTCCCTTATTCCCGGAGAGACTGGTGCCGCGGCAATTCAGAACATTGGGGCTTATGGAATGGAAATCCAAGATGTTATAGAAAGCGTAGAAGCATATAATCAGCTGAGCTTTGAGAAGCGTACGTTTTCCAAAGCCGAATGCGGATACAGCTACCGTTCCAGTATTTTTAAAAATGAGCATTCGGATCCTTACATTATTACCTATATAAATATAAGACTTGCTAAGCAGCCATCTTTTGTATTATACTATGGTAATTTACACGAAAGTCTTGCTGCATACGATGAGGTGAATTTAGTAAATATACGTGAAGCGATCTGTGCTATTCGCCTTAGCAAATTGCCCGATGCCAACGAATTTGGAAATGCCGGCAGTTTCTTTATGAATCCGGTGATATCAAAACAGCATTTTGACGCATTGAGCGAAAAGTTCGGAGAGATGCCTCATTATCCTGTTTCGGAAGCTGAGGTTAAAATTCCCGCAGGCTGGTTGATAGAACAATGTGGGTTTAAAGGAAAAACTCATGGACATGTAGGTGTTTACGAAAAACAAGCGCTTGTAATTGTTAATTTAGGAGGGGCAACCGGAGATGAAATAGCTTTGGTTGCGGAAAGTATTCGTCAGGCAGTATACGATAAGTTTAAGATCGAATTAACTCCTGAAGTAAAATATATTGGTTAATGAGGGTTTTATTTTTAGGTACCGGAACATCTACAGGTGTTCCCGAGATTGGTTGTCAATGTAAGGTGTGTCAAAGTAAAGATAAGCGCGATAAACGTATGCGTTCGTCTTTGTTGGTTGAAGTTAATGGTAAAACACTTCTGATTGACTGTGGACCGGATTTTCGTTACCAGATGCTAAGTAATAACATTTCTCATTTAGATGCGGTACTGATTACGCATGAGCATTATGACCATGTGGGAGGATTAGATGATTTACGCCCGCTTTCCCGTGATAAAAGCATGGCTATTTTTGCCGAAGAAAATGTGCTGAAAACGGTACAACTTAAAATGCCCTATGTTTTTCGTGATCGATGGCATCCGGCGTTACCTCATTTTTCCTTGCATAAGATAGATGTAGAAGCTTTTGAAGCAGCAACTATACCTATAATACCTATACGTGTAATTCATGGACATTTGCCGATACTCGGATACCGGATAGGAAATATGGCTTACCTGACTGATATGAAAGAATTGCCGGAAGAGGAGTATAAGAAACTTGCCGGTTTAGATTTGCTGATCTTAGAAGCGCTAAGAGAAGAAGTACACCCCTCTCACGAAACGATTGATGAGGCGTTAAAGAAAATCGAACGGATAGCTCCTAAACAAGCGTTGTTGACTCACCTGAGTCATCAGGCCGGATTGTACATTGACACCGAGCGTAAATTGCCGCACAATGTTCATATAGCTTATGATGGACTGTCGGTAGACTGTTAATGAAAATGCCTGAAACCAAGTCGTAGTATGACAAGTATTTCAGGCATCTTTTATCTTTATGTAGCGAATCAGCTGCGTCCTTCAGTAAGAATTTCTTTATTTACTTTCTTAACAAGACCTTGAAGAACCGCACCCGGACCTAATTCAATAAAATGATCAGCACCGGCTGTTAGCATATTTTCTACAGACTGTGTCCAGCGAACAGGTGCAGTTAATTGAGCAACCAAATTTGTTTTGATCATATCCGGATTAGATTCGGCTTTTGCGTTTACGTTTTGGTAGATCGGGCAAATCGGAGCCTTAATTGTTGTGTTCTTAATCGCTTCGGCCAATTCTGCACGTGCCGGTTCCATTAAAGGAGAGTGGAATGCACCGCCTACTTTAAGTTTCAAAGCCCGTTTAGCACCTGCTGCCAATAACTTTTCGCAAGCTGCATCAATGCCTTCGTTTGTTCCTGAAATAACGATCTGTCCCGGACAATTATAGTTTGCCGGAACAACAACTTCTCCAGTTATTGATAAACATACTTCTTCAACTTTTTCATCAGGCAAGCCTAATACTGCTGCCATTGTGGAAGGAGATGCTTCACATGCTTTTTGCATAGCAAGAGCTCGTTTGTACACTAACGATAAACCATCTTCAAAAGAAAGCGCGCCGGCTGCTGTTAAGGCGGAGAATTCGCCCAGTGAATGTCCGGCAACCATATCCGGTTGAAACTCTTCACCTAATGTTTTTGCCAGAATAACCGAATGTAGGAAAATAGCAGGTTGCGTAACTTTTGTTTGTTTCAAATCATCATCCGTACCTTCAAACATCAGGTCTGTGATGCGAAATCCTAATACCTTATTTGCTTTTTCAAACAGCTCTTTTGCTAGAGGGTTGTTGTCGTAAAGGTCTTTGCCCATACCAACGAACTGGGCTCCCTGCCCGGGGAATACATAAGCTTTCATATTTCTAATCTTTTTCTAATTTCAGATTTTTAAGACGCCGCAAAGGTAATAATTTTGAAATAGATTGGGCGTAGATCATTACAAATAGTATCTTTGCCTATGTCTGAAGTTCTATTATGAAGGATGTAATCAGCACAAGAAGTGGGATATTAATAACAATTAAACAAATTATATCATGAACAATCTATTATTTATTGGAAACCTGGGTACAGGTGAGATTATTATCATTGCAATCATTGTTCTTCTGCTGTTTGGTGGTAAGAAAATTCCTGAACTAATGAAAGGTATTGGTAAAGGCGTGAGAAATTTCAAAGACGGCGTAAAAGGTTTAGAAGACGATATCAAAATCGACGATACAGATAAGAAATAAAAGAAGATGCAACAGGAAGAAATGTCATTCTGGGATCACCTGGAAGAACTTCGTTGGACTCTCTTTCGTGCCATCTTAGCGCTTTTTATTTTTGCTATCGCAGGGTTTGCTTTTATGCCTTATCTCTTTGATAAGGTGGTATTAGCTCCGACTACATCCGATTTTATTATTTACCAATGGATGTGTAAGATAAGCTCGCAGACATCGTTGTTACCCGATTTTTGCAGTGATACTTATCATGTAGAGATTGTCAATATAAAACTGGCATCTCAGTTTTTTACACACATGACCACCTCCTTCTGGCTCGCAATACTGCTAACATTCCCCTATCTTATGTACGAAGTATGGAGGTTTATTAGTCCGGCGTTGTACGAGAACGAAAAGAAAAACGTTCGTTGGGTCTTTTTCTTTGGTACAATGATGTTCTTTTTGGGATGTACTGTTGGGTATTTTATGGTTTTCCCGATGACTTTACGATTTTTGGCGACTTATCAATTAAGTGAAGCCATTCTGGAACAAGTCTCACTTGAATCATATATGGATAATTTTTATATGTTGATTTTTGTTATGGGAGTTGTTTTTGAAATGCCATTGGTATCCTGGTTATTGTCTAAGATCGGGTTGATTAACAGATCTTATTTTCATAAATACAGACGTCACGCGATCGTGTTTTTATTGGTGGGAGCCGCATTTATTACGCCAAGTAGTGATCCATTTACATTAGGTATTGTGTTCTTTCCGCTATATGGCCTGTATGAATTAAGTGCATTCTTTGTGAGGAAGGCGCCAAAAGAAGATGACGAAGATGAATTAGAAGAAGCTAACGATTAATCGTAGCAAACAAATAGAGCTACATAAAAAAAAGGATGTTGATTATTCAACATCCTTTTTTTTATGACTGAACTTAGAAATTATTCAGCACTTGCTTCCGGAGCATCTGTAGCAGGAGCTTCTGCTACTTCTGCGCTATCACCTGCTTCGGCTTCAGCCTTAGCTGCGGCAAGTTCTGCTTTTTTCTTTGCTACTTTTTCTGCAATTGCTTTGTTAACTGCTTTCTCCGCTTCTAAACGCGCCTTGTCAGCAGCTCTTGCTGATTCAGCTTCTTGTGTTTTGATAGATTGAATAGAAGCTTCTTTGTTTGTTAACCAAGCCTGAAATTTTGTTTCTGCTGCAGCTTCGTCAAAAGCACCTTTCTTTACACCTTCTAAAAGGTGTTTTTTCATACATACACCTTCGCGAGAAAGGATATTGCGAGTAGTGTCTGTAGGTTGTGCACCTACTTGTAACCAATACAACGCTCTTTCGAAATTCAAATCTATTGTAGCAGGATTAGTGTTCGGATTATATGAACCTATCCTTTCAATAAACTTTCCATCACGTGGAGCCCTGCTGTCTGCGACTACGATCTGGTAAAAAGCATACCCTTTACGACCGTGTCTTTGCAATCTAATTTTTGTTGCCATGTTTGAATAATTAATTTATGCATTTGTATTGCGGGTGCAAAGATATGATATTTTATTACAAAAAGAGAACTTTAATAATGGATAATATTAAAGAATTTGGTTAAGTTTAAAACCTGAAATTCAAATACGAACTAAAATCCAATATTATTAAACCCATGAAACTCTCTAAACTACCCTTACTTGCAAGAGTTGCAATAGCTATTGTGTTAGGCTTAGCCTTTGGTTATATATTTCCCGAGTGGTTGTCGCGTATTTTTGTGACATTCAATAGCTTTTTCTCACAGTTTCTCGGGTTTTGCATACCTTTAATAATATTAGGATTGGTTGCTCCGGGTATAGCCGATTTAGGAAATAATGCCGGTAAGTTATTGCTCTTTACGGTTGGAATAGCTTATGGATCGACGCTTTTTTCGGGATTTATGACCTATTTTTCGTGTGAAGCAGTATTCCCGCTAATTGATGTGGGTACACAAAATACGGGTGGAGCTATTGTAAACCCGGCAGAAGCGATGCTGAATTCTTATTTCGTAATCGAAATACCACCATTGTTTGATGTTATGACAGCATTGGTGCTTGCTTTTGTATTGGGCTTAGGCGGAACTGTGTCGAAAAATGGAGGAGCAACAATAAAATCGCTCCTTACTGATCTAAAAGAGATTGTGGAGATAGTGATCAGCAGAGTGATCATTCCGCTGTTGCCGCTTTATATATTCGGTATGTTTTTAAATATGAGCACTTCGGGTAGTGCATTCAGTATAATTTCTACTTTCGGTAAGGTAATAGGTGTAATCTTTGTACTTCACATTCTACTCCCGTTAATCCAATATTTCGTTGCCGGATCCATTGTGAAGAAAAATCCGTTTAAACTACTGTGGACTATGATGCCGGCGTATGCAACCGCCTTAGGCACATCCTCTTCGGCTGCAACTATACCGGTTACGCTGCGGCAGACATTGAAAAATGGCGTAAACGAAGATGTGGCCGGCTTTTGTGTTCCGTTGTGCTGCACCATCCATCTGGCAGGAAGTACATTGAAAATAACAGCCACAGCATTGGCTGTATGTATGATAACAGGCTACCCGCACGATTTGGCAACATTCGCAGGTTTTATTTGCATGCTGGGAATTATAATGATTGCAGCACCGGGTGTTCCCGGAGGAGCTATAATGGCAGCAATCGGTCCGTTGCAATCAATACTCGGTTTCGGTGAAGCGGATGTGGCGTTGATGATAGCCGTCTACATCGCGATTGATAGTTTTGGCACTGCCTGTAATGTTGTTGGAGACGGTGCCATCGCGTTGGTTCTGGATAAAATATATAAAAAACCAAACACCGACGTTTCAACCGAATTAACATTTCAAAATCAGCCTTAAAGTAGAGGCGTTTTTTTACATTACTATATAATTGAAAAGATATCCTTTATTTTTCCGAAAATATCCTTTATTTTCGGAAAAATAACCTTTGTGTTTTTGTCAATATACAATGCCCTGATTATCAGTGGTGTATATGAATCTCAAAAAAGAGGAGAAAAAGCCCTGTTTTTAACTTAAAAAATGAAAAAAATCTACCAATAGGATGCTTCTGTTTTGGTCATTGTTGAATTTTAATAGGGCAGCAATGTCATAGTGATTAATATTAGTACAGTATAACAGTTCTTCTTGTGATAAGTAAGACGGTTTTATGATGGAAATATTTCTATCAAAAAGATTGGTTGTGATGGAAATATTTCCTACATTTGTGGTGTAATCAAAAGCGATATTTGAGTTAATGAAGTACAAAGAATTTCACAGAATGATTACCCGTCAGGGATGGGTTAAGGTTCGACAAAGTGGAAGTCACGTAATCTACGAGAAAGATGGTTTAAAGTACACAGTGCCGGATCATGGCTCTAAAGAGATTCCGGAAGGACTTCGGCTTAGATTGCAAAAGGATATGGGGCTTAAATAGCCCCCATCCTTCATTTGAATTTATTATATATTAATTTTTTTAACTGGTTATGAAAAAAAATATTTTAAAAGCTATTATCACAGGTGGGAAAGACCAGTTTGGTGTCTGGATTGAAAATGTACCTGGAGTATATGGTGCCGGCGACACAGTTGAAGAGACAAAAAACAGTTTATTAGAAGCGATTAAGTTGTTGAAAGAAGAAGGAGACAAGTTGTTTTCCGAACCATATGAAATAGAGTTTACTTTTGACACCTCCGGATTCTTAAAATACTATTCTAAGTACATCTCATTTGCAGGTATGAAAGAAATTACCGGAATAAATCAAAAACAATTATGGAGTTATGCCGCAGGGTATAGAAATCCAAGTAAAGAAACATCTAAAAAGATTTTTAATAGTATTCAGGAGTTCTCAAAAGAGATAGGTAAGGTTCATTTTAGCTTTTGATTACAAAGAACTTGATTTGCCCTGGCCTTAGTGTCGGGGCTTTTATTCGGTATATCTTTAGGGATAAGTATAGGATATAATACTCTTTACCGCTATCTACGACCAAGGGCAAACGAATTGAATATCAATTCATTTGCCCTTGTTGAGTCGGGATAAGAAGACTCGAACTTCCGACCTCCACGTCCCGAACGTGGCGCGCTACCAACTGTGCTACATCCCGATTGTATAACCTTCGTTATACGAGGCGCAAAGATATAGTATTTTTATACATATTGAAAATTAGAATCGGAAAAAATGTTGTTTTTATCCGGGTTTGTGCGGATCTTATTCATTGACAATTATATAAGGCACTGGGTTTTGTGATGACGAATATTGATTTAGTGTGAAAAAAAATAAAAACACGAGAAAGTTTATTGAAATAGGAGATATGTTCCGTTTTTTTGTCGGGGGGTGAGAATATTAGAATATAAATAGCTATTTTTGTCTTCCTAAATGAATTAGAATAAGAAAAACTGTAAAATGGCTGCAACAAAACGAATTAAACGAGCTCTGATTTCTGTGTTTCATAAAGACGGGCTTGACGAAATAATAAAAAAACTGCATGCGGAAGGTGTTAGTTTTATTTCTACAGGAGGTACAAAATCTTTTATAGAATCTTTAGGTTTACCCTGCGAAGCGGTGGAAGACCTTACCGGCTTTCCTTCCATTTTAGGCGGTCGGGTTAAAACATTACATCCGAATATTTTCGGAGGAATTCTTGCCCGCAGAGAAAATGAGACTGACCAAACCCAATTGGCTCAATACAACATTCCCGAAATAGACTTAGTAATTGTCGATCTGTATCCCTTCCGGGAAACAGTGGCTTCCGGCGCCGAAGAACAGGCAATTATAGAAAAAATAGATATAGGTGGTATTTCATTGATTCGCGCGGCTGCTAAAAACTTCAAAGATGTAGTGATTGTGGCTTCTAAGGATCAGTATTCTCCGCTTTTTCAATTACTTGAAGAGAAGGGAGCAGAAACAACAATTGTTGATCGTAAATGGTTTGCTAAAGAAGCTTTTGCGGTTTCTTCAGGCTATGATAGTGCTATCTTTAATTACTTTGACGATAGGGATGGCTCGGTTTTGCGTGTTGCGGTAGACGAAAAGAAGCATTTGCGTTATGGAGAAAATCCACATCAGAATGCTGATTTCTATGGCAAGTTTGAAGCTATGTTCGATCAGATACACGGAAAAGAAATATCATACAATAATTTACTGGATATCGATGCTGCGGTAGGACTGATCGATGAGTTTGATGAAAACACGTTTGCTATCCTTAAGCATAATAATGCTTGTGGAATAGCGTCACGCCCAACTGTGCTCGAAGCATGGAAAGATGCTTTGGCAGGTGATCCGGTTTCTGCTTTTGGAGGAATTTTAATCTCCAACGCCATTATCGATAAAGAAGTGGCGGAAGAGATCAGTAAAATTTTCTTTGAAGTAATTATTGCTCCGGATTATGACACGGATGCGTTAGAAGTGCTTATGCAAAAGAAAAACCGCATTATTTTGATACGTAAACAATTGAGAACTTGCCCGGTGCAGTTCCGTTCTTTGCTGAACGGCGTATTGGTGCAGGAGAAAGATTTGAGTATTCAAACTGCTGCTGATCTGGAACCAATCACAAACAAACAACCGGATGCAAGAGAAATCGAGGATTTGTTGTTTGCTAATAAGTTGGTAAAACATAGCAAGTCAAACGCAATCACTTTGGTGAAAAATAAACAATTATGCGCAAGCGGAATTGGACAAACATCACGTGTTGACGCTCTTAGACAGGCAATTGAAAAAGCTAATTCATTTGAATTCGATTTAAACGGTGCCGTGATGGCTTCGGATGCATTTTTCCCTTTCCCTGATTGTGTGGAAATTGCCGCGAAAGCCGGAATTACGGCTGTTGTGCAACCGGGTGGATCGGTGAACGACAAACTGTCTGTCGACTATTGCAATGAACACGGTGTGGCAATGGTGAAGACAGGCGTACGCCACTTTAAACATTAATTTTGTAAAGAAAAAGAACAATGGGATTATTCTCTTTTACGCAAGAGATTGCAATTGATCTCGGAACGGCCAATACTATAATTATCACAAATGGGAAAATTGTAGTAGACGAACCTTCCGTAGTCGCTTTAGATAGAAGAACAGACAAAGTACTGGCCGTTGGCGAGAAGGCCAGACAGATGCACGGTAAAACGCACGAAAATATACGGACTATCCGTCCGCTCAGAGATGGGGTAATCGCGAACTTCTTTGCTGCAGAGCAAATGATTCGCGGAATGATTAAGATGATAAACCCACGTGGACGCTGGTTTTCTCCTTCACTCAGAATCGTTGTTTGTATTCCTTCCGGCAGTACGGAAGTGGAGTTGCGTGCAGTTCGCGACTCGGCAGAGCACGCCGGTGGTCGGGAAGTTTATATGATCTATGAACCAATGGCTGCTGCTATCGGTATCGGTATAGACGTAGAAGCACCCGAAGGAAACATGATTGTTGATATAGGTGGAGGTACAACCGAAATTGCGGTAATCTCACTTGGAGGTATTGTTTCAAACAAATCCATTCGTATTGCCGGTGATGATCTGACTGCTGATATTATGGAGTACATGCGAAGACAACATAATGTAAAGGTAGGTGAGCGCACGGCTGAGTTGATAAAGATAAATGTAGGTTCGGCTTTGACCTCGCTGGAAAATCCTCCCGAAGATTATATTGTACACGGACCTAATCAGATGACTGCTTTACCGATGGAGGTTCCTGTTTCCTATCAGGAGATAGCGCATTGTCTGGAAAAGTCGATCTCTAAAATGGAAGCTGCGATATTAAGCGCACTTGAACAGACTCCCCCCGAATTGTATGCCGATATTGTAAGAAACGGTATCTACCTTGCCGGTGGAGGTGCTTTGATGCGCGGTTTGGATAAGCGATTAACAGACAAGATCAACATTAAGTTCCATATTGCCGAAGATCCGCTTCACGCAGTAGCTAAGGGAACCGGTATCGCGTTGAAAAATATTGATAAGTTTAATTTCCTTATCCGATAACCGGGCGGTAAGTTGACTGTTGAATAGTGATAGTGATTTTTGTCGATTACTGGTTATTGGCAGCCAATAGATAGGATGATATGCGTAAACTGCTCGAATTTCTGGTCAGCAAAAGGCATTGGTTTTTATTTATTTTACTTGAGATTATTTCCTTTGTTTTTATTTATCGTAATAATGCTTATCAAAGGAATATAATCTTGAGTTCAGCCAATGTTGTGACCGGACGTATCGCGTCGATAACCGGTTCGCTCACTTCTTATATGGACCTGCGGGAGATTAACCGCGACCTTTCTGAACGCAACGGGCAGTTGGAAATGGAGTTGCTCCGGATTCAGGAACAATTGGAAATATTGCAAGCAGACACCCTTTTGTTTCAAGGTTTTGCCCCTGATTCTACCGAGCGTCCATTTCCTTATGACTTCGTGATGGCCAGGGTGATATATAATAGTGTGAGCTATGCGTCTAACTTTATTACAATAAATAAAGGAAAAGAGGATGGAATATCTCCTGATATGGGTGTAGTTTCAGACAAAGGAGTGGTAGGAGTAGTGGCCTCGGTTTCCGACCACATGGCGCTAATCCTCCCCATACTTAATCCGAAATTTAATCTAAGTTGCAAAGTAAAGGGCAGTAGCTATTTTGGGTCGATGACCTGGAATGGTCGGAGCATTAAATATGCGAATCTGGAGCAATTGCCGCGACATGTTGAGTTTCTACAAGGAGATACGATCGTTACCAGTGGTTTTTCAACTATTTTTCCTCCAGGAATTATTGTAGGTACAATTCACGCATTCCAGAAAGAAAGGGATGATAATTTTTTCTCTTTAGATGTTGAATTGTCGACAGACTTTGCGTCGCTAAGTAATGTTCGTGTGTTGCGGAATTACCGGCAAGAAGAACAGAGAACATTAGAACAGGAGGGCAGAAAGAATGATTAGAAATATCATTAGAGGGTTGTTGTACTTCATCGTGTTCGTAACAATACAAGTATTGATACTGAACAATATTTACTATTTGAGGATAGCCACTCCATTTCTGTATCTTTACTTTTTGCTCAAACTTCCGGTTGGTGTTTCCAACTCAGCCATGTTATTGATTTCTTTTGTGACCGGACTAACTATAGATGTCTTCTCGAATACGCCGGGGATGCATGCTGCCGCTTGTACTTTCGTTGGTTTTTTCAGGGCAGGAATGATACGTTTGCTTATAGGAAAGGAATTACTCGAAGGAGCTTATCCTTCGTATTCAGTCTTCGGAACAGGAGGCTTTTTACGGTATACGGTTATGTTTGTTGTTCTGCACCATGTTGTTTTGTTTTTAGTGGAGTCTCTTACTTTATTTGATCCCTTGTTTTTGGTGATCCGCATACTCTCAAGTGCTTTGTTAAGTGTTGTTCTGATTGCTATTGTTGAAGCCTTTAATATGGAGGCCGTTAAAAATGGAGAATAATACGAAATACAATCTTTCCAACAGGCGTTATGTTTTAATTTCGGCAATAATTGTTGTCACGATAGTTTTTATTATCAGGTTGTTTTACCTTCAGGTTATAGACAGTGATTATAAAGCCAAAGCCAACAACAACGCTTTTCTGAATAAAACGCTTTATCCTTCCAGAGGACTGATCTATGATCGGAACGGTAAGCTGCTGGTTTTTAATCAACCGGCCTATGATGTTATGCTTATCATGCGCGAGATTCAGCCCTTCGATACAACAGATTTCTGCAATATACTCGGAATAACAAAAGATATATTCGTTAAACGCATTGAAGAGATAAAGAACAGAAAATTAAATCCCGGATACTCTTCTTACGTACCACAGACTTTTATGAATCAATTGTCTGAAAAGGAGTACGGTGCTTTGCAGGAGAAATTATATAAATTCCCGGGATTCTATATACAAAATACCACCATTCGGAAATATGAATTTCCTTACGCAGCTCATGTTTTAGGCAGCGTTGGAGAAGTGAACCGAAAGGATATGGAAGAAGACAGTTATTATGTAAGAGGTGACAATTCGGGTCGTACCGGAGTAGAGCGTTCCTATGAAACTGTATTAAGAGGCGAAAAAGGTGTCGAAATTCTATTGCGGGATGCGCATGGACGCATTAAAGGGCGTTATGAAGAAGGGATACATGATGTATCTCCTGTTTCCGGCAAGAGTCTGACGCTTTCCATTGATATGGATCTTCAAGCTTATGGAGAAGAACTAATGCAAAATAAGCTGGGCGCAATTGTGATGATCGAGCCCACTACGGGAGAAGTGCTTTGTATGGTTTCATCGCCTACTTTTGATCCGGGCATTTTAGTTGGCAGACAGCGGGGGAAGAATCATAAATTATTAGAAACCGACCCCAATAACCCTCTTTACGGACGTGCATATATGGCGGCCTATCCTCCGGGGTCAACTTTCAAACCGGCACAAGGACTTGTTTTTTTGCAGGAAGGTGTAATCAATTCTCAAACATTATATACTTGTGCGCATGGTTATCCATTTAGAAATGGCAAACCTGCCTGCCACTGGCATCCGTCTCCGACTAACCTCGTTGGGGCTATTGCTACCTCTTGTAATGCCTATTTCTGTTGGGGGCTGCGTGACTTGTTAGACAGCAGGAAGCGATATCCGAATGTGCAGGAAGCTTTTGAGGTCTGGAAGAATCATATTGTGAGTATGGGATACGGTTATCGATTAGGTATTGACTTGCCGGGCGAAAACCGAGGATTTATCCCCAGCAGCAAAACATACGATAAGCCCTACAAGAAAAGATGGAATTCAAGCACAATCATATCTATAGCGATAGGACAAGGAGAAATACAAACAACCCCTCTCCAGATTTGTAATCTGGCAACTACGATAGCGAACAGGGGATATTTTATTACACCGCATGTGGTAAAAGAAGTTCAGGATACGCCTATGGATACGCTATATACAAACAAAAGATACACGTCTGTTGAAAAAAGACATTATGATTTAACCGCGGAAGGGATGCGTATGGCGGTTGTGGCAGGAACTTGTCGTGGTGCGGCTCTTCCCGATATTGAAGTTTGCGGAAAAACAGGTACCGTGGAAAATCCCGGAGGTAAAGACCACTCGGCTTTTATGGGGTTTGCTCCGTACGACAAACCACAGGTAGCCATTTCTGTATTTATCCAAAATGCCGGATTCGGAGCAACCTATGCTGTGCCGATCGGTAAATTAATGTTGGAAAAATACCTGAAAGGTACGATCTCTGAAGAGAGTCAATACACAGAACAATATATAAAAAATGCCGTAATTACTCCTACAAATGTCTATTAGGAAAGTCAGCATATTGAAGTCGATTGACTGGTTAACCATTCTGTTTTATATTATTATGGTTATAGCCGGTTGGTTCACAATATGTGGTGCCAGCTATGAATACGATAGTATGAGTCTGTTTGATGTAGCCGGTCGTCCGGGATCGCAATTACTTTGGATAGGCTTGTCGGTGGGGCTGGTGTTTATTATAATGATGCTGGATAAAGATATCTTTGATGTCTTTGCTTATTTTATTTATTTCATAATCGTTCTTTTATTAATAGCTACCATATTCTTAGCACCGGATATTAAAGGTTCCGGATCCTGGTTGGTACTTGGGCCTGTTCGTTTGCAACCTGCGGAGTTTGCCAAGTTTGCAACCGCGTTGGCTGTGGCCCGCTTTATGAGCCAGTATGGCTTTAAGCTAAACACGCCTAAGAACTTTGTGTCCACACTGCTGCTTATTTTTATTCCGATGATATGCATTTTGTTGCAAAAAGAAACAGGTTCGGCACTTGTTTATTTGGCTTTCTTTCTTGTTTTATACCGGGAAGGAATGTCCGGAAAGGTATTGCTCATAGGCTGTTGCGCAGTATTGTTCTTTGTTACAAATATGAAATTTCTTGACGTGATTGTTGGAATAACTCCTTTAGGAGAGTTGATTGTAACATTGATGATTTTGGTCATAACAACCATCCTGACAGTAGGTGCGAGTAGAAATAAAGGCATACTTTATTGGATTGTCTCCATCATCGCTTTCGCGTTTCTTGCCGGATATATTGTGTCTTTGCTTGTGCCTGTAAATTTTTATTGGATCGCATTAGCGTTAACTTTATCACTCTGTTGCTATCTTTTATATCTTGCTTTTCGAACCTGGATAATGAAATATGCGTTGATCGCCATTTTTGCTTTGGGTTCTATCGCGTTTTTGTTTTCCATAGAATATGTTTTTGATAATATACTTGAACCCCATCATCAGGTACGTATAAAGGTGTCGTTGGGATTGGAAGACGATCCTACCGGAGCCGGCTATAACGTAAATCAGTCGAAGATAGCGATTGGTTCGGGCGGATTAACTGGCAAGGGCTTTCTTAATGGTACGCAAACGAAACTAAAATATGTGCCCGAACAGGAAACCGACTTTATCTTTTGTACAATCGGGGAAGAACATGGCTTTGTTGGCTCAACTTTGGTTGTTTTATTATTCAGCGCTTTTATTATCCGGCTTATACAATTAGCCGAACGGCAGGAAACGGCGTTTGCACGTATATATGGCTATAGCGTAGCTTCTATATTCCTCTTTCATTTAGTGATTAACATCGGAATGGTGATTGGGCTTACTCCTGTTATAGGTATCCCTTTGCCCTTCTTTAGTTACGGAGGATCTTCACTGTTGGGCTTTACAATACTTCTGTTTATTTTCCTTCGGCTGGATTCGTCGAGACGGGGGAATTGACGGATTTGGACACTTTAAGCCCTAACTCCTGTATCCCTTTCAGATTGTCATTTCGCATACCCTGTCTGAAGCTGAACGTATGCTGACCTTTATGGCTGAAGTAATAGTTCTTTCTCAGAGGTGTGCTTAATTGAAACAACGATATACCTTGTCCATACCATTTGCCGTAATCATCGGCAAGCATACATTCTACCGTGTCTCTTCTTAAAGCTCCCACCGGACGCTCTTCTCCACAGAACAGCCAAAGATTCTGGTATGGATACTGATTGTTATTCCTGATTTCAAGCGTTATATCATAGGGTACATCTATGTCGTCCACCATAAATGTGAAATAATATTCTTTATCCTTATTCCATACGGTATTCTCTATGATCTGATATTGATCATAGAGAACATCGTATTTACAGGAAAAACACAAGAATGCGATGCCAATTAAAAGACTAATCCTTTTTATTGCCTTGATCTGTAGAAGGTCCCGCATTCTTTATTTTAGGTTTGTTATTATCAGACTCCTTGTTGTTTGGCGCATCAGGTTTCCGGCGCATACGATTATTGCGGTTGAAAGGCGGACGCTTTTTAGCTTCTCCTTCCGGTTTCTGTGCTTCATCCTGATTGTTTTTTACTACCTTCTGAGGTCTCGGTCTGTTTTTTACCGGTGCGGAATTATCGGTAACCTCTCCGTTTTCTTTATTCTCTCCGGGCCTTTTGTTTTTCTTTTTCTTCTTTTTCGGAGCGGTGGGCGAGTCAAAACGGGTTACGCTATCTTGCCCAAGAATATCCATGGCGTCTCGTTTGGGCGGTTGAGGTTTAGCATCAGCCTCAAGTACTACCGGCTTGTTGCCCTTTTTGTTCATGTTTATTATGTCGAAAACACGGCTGGCCGGGATAGTTACCAAGTTTGCGGCGAAAGACTTATCGGTAGAGTAGGTGATTTCGCGTTTAAATATATCTGTTTTAAAATGGTAATACGAATTATCTTTCGTTTCCAATACGATTTCGCGTGAGGGCAATCGTTTTTGCGCATCCACGTAAGCATCTACTTCGTAGTTCAGACAACATTTCAGTTTAGCGCATTGGCCTGCCAGTTTTTGCGGATTCATGGAGATATCCTGATAACGAGCAGCTCCTGTTGCTACCGAAACAAAACTGGTCATCCACTTTGAACAACAAAGTTCGCGACCGCACGGACCTATTCCCCCGATTCTGCCGGCCTCTTGACGCGCGCCGATCTGTTTCATTTCGATACGTACCCGAAAGTTTTCCGCTAATACTTTGATCAGTTGCCTAAAGTCTACACGTTCGTCGGCGATGTAGTAGAAAATCGCTTTGTTGCCGTCTCCCTGATACTCCACATCCCCGATTTTCATATTCAGTCCTAATTCCGAGGCAATTTGGCGCGAGCGGATCATTGTGGCGTCTTCTTTAGCCTTTGCTTCTTCAAATTTTTCAATATCAGCAGGCTTTGCCAAACGGTAAACTTTCTTTACTTCCGATTCTTCCGTTGTACGAACATTGTTCTTTTTCATTTGAAGCAAAACAAGCTTTCCGGTGAGTGTAACCGTACCAATGTCATGACCCGGCGAAGCTTCTACCGCAACCACATCTCCTTTTACCAAGGGGATTTTCGTGTTGTTCAGGTAATACCCTTTTCTTGTATTTTTAAATTGAACCTCAATGAAATCCGTTGCTTTATCGGCATCGGGCACATCACATAACCAATCGTACGTATTTAATTTATGATCTTGCTTTTTGCAGCATCCTTTTCCACTCATGCCGCAGCAGCTTCTATATTGTTTAAATTCCATTGTTTGTCTATAATATATATATAGTATATGTTGAATATACAAAATTAGTGAATAATTCGTATTCTATTGCATGATGCTTTATGAAAACGCATTATAGTCAATTCATTGACAAAATGAATGGGGCGATTAATCGGGTATTACTGAGGTGTATCCCAAAAAAAACCCGGTCTACTCTGTGAATAGCCGGGATTGTTTTTGTTTAATCAAAAAGAGCTGTTATTCGGTCGGTTTTACAACCATTCTTTCATGAAATTATCCATTTCCGCTGCATGTTCTTCCAGACTTTGAAGTAGTTTGAACTGTGCTTTAGTGCGAATCAGGTTGTGTTTCGGACTTTTTATTTTATAGTATGTGTCTCCATTGATGTAATCGGTAAGGAAACGCACGGTCTGCATATAGGTTAAAAGTCGTCCGCCATAGGGCAGCAAACTTATTTCCAGCGGACTTAAAAAGGCTTTAGCTGTTTCCATATAGCCACGGGTGTAAGATTTGAATATGTCCATGTTAACAAAAACCCGATCCAGGTTTTCATCATCTTCGGCCCCTGCGTTCGCTCCTGTGCGGATAAAGTCGCCTATATCAGACAAAACAAAACCGGGCATAACCGTGTCTAAATCGATAACACATAAAACCTTGCCGTTTTCATCAAAAAGTATGTTGTTTACCTTGGTGTCGCAATGATTGGTTCTTTTTGTTAGCTTTCCTTCTCTGTACAATTCTTCCTGAATGCACATTGACTTAGCTCGCTTTTCAATCTCGTTTACCAGATCCTGCACTTCGTTTAAGCGGTTAGCCGCATTGGCCTGTACCGCTTCGCGAAATTGTTGCAGGCGGAACTCCATGTTGTGAAAATTAGGGATAGTTTCTCCTAACGCACCTTCTGGCAAATCGGCCAGCATGAATTGAAAATCACCAAAGGCTTTACCGGCTTCAAAAGAAAGTTCGGGTGTGATCTCTTCAAAGCTCCGGCTACGTGGGATAAACAAACAAACGCGCCAATAACTTTCGCCGTCAAAATAATATAATTGTCCATCTAAAGTAGGCAGAAAAGTCAACACCTTGCGATCAATATCTTTTTCGCCACGCGCTTCCAGTTTCTTGCGGATGTGTTTCGTAACTTTATTAATATTTCCCTGCAACATATCCACGTTTGTGAATATCTGATGATTGATTCGTTGCAGTATGCATAAGGTTTCATTCGCGTTGTTTGTAACCTTCAGTGTGTCATTGATATGACCGTTTCCAAACGGTTCGATTGTTCCGATTGTTCCTTCCAGCGGAAAACGCGAAAGAATTTCCAAATACTGTTCTTTAGTTTTAGACATGATATTATATTTAAGTTAGTAAGCATACATCCGGCAAAAATAAGAAAAGCCTTCGTAAGCAGGAAATAGTTTATTGATTTATTCTATTTCAACTCGCGAACTTTTATACTGCGGAAAGCCACTTCGTCGCCATGATCCTGCAATAAAAGACGTCCTTTTTCCGCTTCACCGAAGCGACCGAACTCGTTATACATTTTAGCCGCGTATTTGCTACCTTTCACCGCTTCGCGGAAAGCATCAGATCCACGTACATATTCAAGCGTTTTCATGCCATTCAGCCAATACTCCACTTTGTTGTCGGGAAACGCTTTGAGCACAACCTGATTCCATTGGCCAATGCCGTTGAACCGTTTGTTGGTAGCCGGAATCATATCATACAGACTGGCCAACGTGCGACTTCCGTCTACCGAAGTAGATAGTTTTGCATCCGGGTGTTTGCTGTCATCCAGTAGCTGATATTCCAATCCAAAAGCCGATCCGCTTGGTTTTTCTTTCTCTGTTACGAAATATTTGATTCCGCTATTAGCGCCTTCGGTTAGTTTAAACTCCAGTTTAAGTTCGAACGCAGAATACTCGTCAACCGTTACAATATCTCCACCATTGGTCGATTCTCCACCGCCGGATTTTAAAACGATCAGCTGTCCGTTTTCCACTTTCCAACCATGATCCGGGAATTTTTCTTTATGAGCACCACGCCATCCGTTTGTAGTGTTTCCATCGAACAGTAACTTCCAACCGTTTGATTTTTCCGAATCAGTGAGGTAATTAGGAATGCGGTTTGTTTCCGCTGTTAATTCACCTTGCATACGTTCAGCATCCAGATTTTCCGTTTTTATACGGATGTTTCGCCATTTAATCTGCTTGCCATCTTTAGCGTCGTCTTTGCCGATGCCATGCACCTGAAAAGCAATAAAACCGCTTGCATCCTCCTCGTCAAATAAATTAGCCGTATTTACACCATTCAGCCAAATGCGGATGTTATTTCCGATCGCTTCAATGCGATATTTATTCCAATCATCTCTTTTGTAAGCTTTCTGTCCGGCCGGATTGTCGGTAAGCGGAACCAACCAACCGCGACGGGCTTCATCGTAAATACCTCCGCTCCATGCACGGTCTGAAGGGTCAATTTCGCACTGATAACCATGTACGCGTCCATTATTATATTCCGGTTTGCTCTGACTGCGAAACTGAACGCCCGAGTTTAATACCGGATCACATAACACTTCAAACTCTAAAATAAAGTCGCCATAGTTTTTTTCTGTTGCCAAGAAGCTGTTTGGTTGTCCTTTAACCGAAGTTCCTACCATACAACCATCCACTACTTCATAAGGCGCCTCTCCGTTGAGCTGCACAAAACCAGTGAAGTCTTTTCCGTTAAATAACTTATGCCATCCATCATTCGGCTGACAACTACAAAGCAGTACAAGAGCTGCAACTGCCCAATTTACATGTTTCTTCATAACATTCGTTTTTTTATAAATAGTAACATTGAATTATTGTGCTAATGCCCAAACAGGTTTATTCACTGAATCCACATCAAATGTGTACGTGCACAAATGTATAATGATTGATTGAATTAATGCTTCATTTAGCATTTTTTTTAAGAAATAATAGAGGAAAAAGCTACGATTTCGTGTGTTTTCGAATTAATAACCGGATTTAGAGCAAAAAACCGATTGAACGAAGCCTTGTAACAATCGGAATTAACATTTCAATTTTACTGCTAAAAAAGGACTGCTTTAAATACATCCTTTATGTTTAAATAAATATCCTTTATTTGTGAAAAAATATCCTTTATTTTCAGAAAAATAACCTTTATAAATTTGGGAACAATTATTGTGCTGATTGTCAGGTTGTTATGATGGACTCATTTTTAGTGGTAAAAAAGCATGATTTTAACTTAAAATTGCGGGAAAATTGGGGGCAGGAGAAGAAAAATCGGGGGGCAGAAGAGAAACTATCTATTAGGGCAAAAAAAAAGAACCACATTACTGTGATTCTTTATTTTGTTGCGGAGGCAAGACTCGAACTTACGACCTTTGGGTTATGAGCCCAACGAGCTACCACTGCTCCACTCCGCGATATAGTTGCTATCATTACTTGATTGCGAGTGCAAAGGTATTGAAAGATTTTAATAAAACAAATTATATGTAAGTTTTTTTTAATCCTCTTGGTAGATACAATCTTTTTTGAGTACTTTGCGCACATATTCAATTAATTTGTGCAGTATAATTCTAAATGACAGTTTCTAAAACACGAGATATGCTTGTTGATGTTGCCCGGCAATTATTTGCCCGGTCGGGTGTAGACAATACGACAATGAACGACATAGCGCAGGCATCGCGTAAAGGAAGACGCACGCTTTATACCTATTTTAAAAATAAAAATGAAATATATCTGGCTGTAGTAGAGTCTGAACTGGATAGATTACATAAAATCTTGGTTGAAGTGGCGGCTAAAGAATTACCTGCCGATGAAAAATTATTAACTTTTATTTACGCCAGATTAGATGCTGTAAAAGCAATAGTTTTCAGAAACGGCACGTTGCGGGCCACTTTCTTCAGAGATATCTGGCGGGTTGAAAAAGTGAGGAAGAGTTTTGATCTGCGCGAGATTGAGATTATTAAAAAAATTCTGGCTGATGGCGTAAAAGAAGGGGTTTTTTGTATGCCTGATGTGGAGATAACAGCTCTTGTATTGCACCATGCCCTGAAAGGGATAGAAGTACCTTATATCCGGGGGAAAATGGGAGACAATATTTCACAGAGAATAAAGAGACGAGATAACGTAATGAATTTGATATTCAACGGAATAAGGATCAAATAAAGATTTAAAATGTTTATTAATGCAACTGGATATTATGTGCCGGAAGAGAGAGTACATAATCAACACTTTCTTAATTTGAATGGCTTAACGAGTGAGTGGATTGAACAACGGACAGGTATTATAACCCGATCCAAGGCAAAAGATGAAGAAAATATTAATACAATGGGACTGAAGGCGATTAACAATGCGTTGTCTAAATTACCATACGATATAAAGGAGGTGGACTTGATAATTTCCGCCTCTTATTCTCCATTTGATACAGTAGCAACCGCGGCACATGTTGCGCAACGCGAATATGGCATAGAGAAGACAAAAGCCTTGTATCTTTCTTCTGCCTGTTCTTCGTTTGTGAATGCACTGGAAGTGGTGGAAGGTTATTTTGCAATGGGTAAGGCTACCAAGGCGTTAATTATTTCAGCAGATAAAAATTCTGCGTATTATAATGAAACGGATCCCAAATCCGGACACCTTTGGGGAGATGCGGCAGCCGCGTTTTTTATCTCAAAAGATAAAATGGCAGACAATGAACCTGAAATTGTAGATATATTCACGGAAGGGCTTGGACATATCAGTAAAGGACCGGAGGGAGTACAACTTCGACCTATACATGGTGGAATTAGGATGCCCGAAGGAAAGGATGTTTTTATACAAGCCTGTACCTACATGCCCAAAAATGCCCTTTATTTGCTGGAGAAAAATGGATATACGTTGGATAACTTGAGTTATCTGATCGGTCATCAGGCAAATATGCGGATTATGGCCAATATCGCGAAACAATTAAACCTTGAAGATGAACGAATATTGCATAATATTAAAGAGCTTGGAAATACCGGTTCGGTAAGCTCCGCGCTTGTTTATGCTCAAAATACAGAAAAATACAAGTCTGGAGATTTGATTTGCCTTACCGTGTTTGGTGGCGGTTACTCGGCCGGTGCTTGTTTGATTAAATGTTAAATATTTTAATAATAAGATTATGAAGTTACTGGAAGGAAAAGTGGCCTTAGTTACCGGAGCTGCTCGTGGTATCGGAAAGGCAATTGCTTTGAAATTTGCCTCAGAAGGTGCTGATGTAGCCTTTACCGATTTGAACATCGATGAAAACGGTTTGGCTACCCAGAAAGAAATAGAAGCCTTTGGTGTAAGAGCAAAAGGGTATGCGTCTAATGCTGCTGATTTCGAAGATACGCATAATGTAGTTGCAGAAATAGTGAAGGATTTCGGACGTGTGGATATTTTGGTGAACAATGCCGGAATCACTCGTGACGGACTGATGATGCGTATGACCGAGCAACAGTGGGATATGGTTATCAACGTAAACCTGAAGTCTGCCTTCAATTTTGTTCATGCGCTTACTCCGGTTATGATGAAACAAAAATGTGGAAGCATTATTAACATGGCTTCTGTTGTTGGTGTTTCGGGTAATGCAGGGCAGAGCAACTATTCGGCTTCAAAGGCAGGTATGATCGGGCTGGCTAAGAGTATCGCTAAAGAATTAGGATCTCGCGGAATCCGTGCCAATGCCATTGCTCCGGGATTTATTATTACAGATATGACTGCTGTGCTTTCTGAAGAAGTAAAAGCTGAATGGGCTAAACAAATTCCTCTACGTAGAGGTGGAACGCCGGATGATGTGGCTAATACCGCGGTATATCTTGCTTCTGATCTTTCATCATACGTAACAGGCCAGGTGATCAACGTTTGTGGCGGAATGAATACCTGATATGGAAGTTATCTACGAAGACAATCACCTGATCGCTGTAAATAAAACTTGCAGCGAGATTGTACAAGGAGATAAAACCGGTGATACTCCTCTTTCCGACATGCTTAAGGCGTGGCTGAAAGAGAAGTATTGCAAACCCGGAAATGTTTATGTCGGGGTTACTCATCGTTTGGACCGCCCGGTAAGCGGTCTTGTTTTATTTACTAAAACCAGCAAAGCGTTACCCCGAATGAACGAAATGTTCCGCAACGGGGATATCAAAAAAACGTATTGGGCAATCGTGAAGAACCGTCCTCCGCAGGAAGAAGGGGAGTTGGTACATTGGTTGGTGCGTAATGAAAAGCAAAACAAGAGTTATGCTTACGATACGGAAAAACCGGAATCAAAGAAGGCGATCCTTCATTACAAACTGATAGCAACTTCAGACAATTACTATTTGCTTGAGATAGATCTCAAAACCGGACGGCATCATCAAATACGTTGTCAGTTAGCAAAAATGGGTTGTCCGATAAAAGGCGATTTGAAGTATGGGGCAGACCGTTCAAATAAAGACGGGGGTATAAGCTTGCATGCCCATAGCGCTGAGTTTATTCATCCGGTATCTAAGCAGCCGGTAAAAATAATCGCTCCCGTACCCGATGATAATTTATGGCTTGGTATTACCGCCGGACTTTAATCCGGCGTTTTTTATTGCCTCTTCCTCGTCTAATTGTGCTTTAGACTTACTCTTCGTTACAATATAAACGCCTGCGAACACAAGCACAATGGCAAGCGATTTGCTCAATCCGAATGTATCCATTCCCCACAGTATCGTTACAACCGAAGCAACGATCGGTTGCATGTAATTATACATTAGCGCAACAGTAGGGCGTAGCAATCGCTGTCCTACCGGCACAAGGAAATAGGTAATAAACGTTCCGCCAACCACAACATAGGCAATCCCTATATAAATATCCATTGACAGAGCCGGGAAATCGATTGCAGTAATATGGTTGTAGGAGAAAGGTATGCAGCAAACCGAGGCATACATAAACATCCACTTCATTAATGTGACCGGAGAATACCGTCCGATCAAACCTTTGAAAAGCACAAAATATATGGAATAACTAAACTGCGCCAATAAACACAATAAATCACCTCCGATATTTCCGGCGTTGCCACCGGTTGTTGTTTGCTGACTTCCCATAATCAAAAGCAAAGCCCCGGATGCACCGACAAATATGCCTGATATTTTCTTTCCCGTAATAGGCTCTTTCAGGTAAAGGGCTGCGACAATCATCGTTATGATCGGGCTTGTTGTAGTTACGATTGAAGCGTTGATCGGAGAGGTAAGCGAAACACCCATAACGTAAGATCCTTGGTTGAAAACGATCCCCAATAAGGCGGCAAAGAAGAGGCGTATCATATCTTGCGGACTTACTTCTTCTTTCTTTGTGAAGCAGGAGGCTATCCAGAATAGGATGGCGGCGCCAACTAAACGAAATGTGGTAAGTGATATCGCGTCAATTAATCCGGATGATAATACCTTTTTGGATATCGGAGCCATTAATCCCCACAAAATATTGGCTGTAAGCATCGCCAGATGTCCCCGATAATCCGATAGCCTTAATTCGTTTTTTTCCATGACGTTGTTTTCTTGTTAAACCGGTAGCCTAATACAATACCTAATGCGGTAAGGCTTATCGGAAAGCCCGACCAAATGCCTAATGGTCCCCAATCCAAGATAAATCCACAGAAATATCCGAGCGGTAGCGCAATTCCGAAGTGACATACAAAAGCAGAATAAGCAAGAAACTTCACATCGGAAATGCCTCTTAATGCATTAGCAAACAAAATCTGCATTCCGTCTCCAAACTGATAAAGAATAACCGGGAAGGCCAATAAAGCGGCCATTCTGACCACATCTTCATCGTCTGTGAAAAGATAACCCATATAGTTGCGACATAGAAAAATGATAAGCATAACGCTTAATGCTAACCATATAATAATGTGCAGACCGGCAAATGCGGTGCGGCGCGCGTTAACTATATCGTTTTGTCCTTTACACATACTCACCCGGATAGCTACCGCAGCACCAATACCGTAATAAATCATGAAGCCTAAAGTTGTGACTACGCCTACAATCTGATGCGCAGCCAAGGCCACGCTTCCTATCCATCCCATCATAAGCACACTCAGACTGAAAGAGCCACTTTCTACACCCATCTGAATCCCAACCGGAATGCCCATGCGGAACAACAATCCCTGAGAGTTTCGATTGATAAATGAGTTTTTGAAACCTATACGGAATTCTTGATACTTGGGGTGAAACAGAAACAGCAGGCAAAACAGAATAAGGGCAAGAATACGTATGGCAAGAGTAGTCATTCCCGCACCATTTAATCCCATCTCCGGACAACCGAAGTTGCCGTAGATAAAGAGATAATTACCAAATATGTTTATTACGTTCGTTCCAAGCATGATCCACATCGGAGTAACTGTATCACCCATGCCATCGCTGAATTGTTTGAAGGCATTAAACAGCATCACGAAAGGAATAGATGCTAATTGCAGTAGGTAGTAAGGAATGATGAGGGGGATTAGTTCTGTAGGTTGGTTGAGTTTGTTTATGTTCAATATGAGGATGGTCATAGCAACAACAAGTCCTATGCCGATCAGGAAATTGCTTAATAAGCTATTCTTTAGAATTGCTCCGGCATCACGGGGTTCTTTTCGGGCGGTAAGCGCACTGATAATCGGAGTAAGTCCATACGAAAAGCCAATGCCGAAAATAGAGGCCAGCGTGAAGAAGTTGTTTACAAACGAGGCGGCGGCCAATTCCTCCATACTATGGTGACCTACCATAATATTATCGGCAAACCCAACAATGATAATACCCAGTTGTCCCAACATGATAGGGACACCCAATTGTATTATTTGTTTATAATGCGTTTTGTAACTATTTTTTAACAACTGTTACCGTCTTGATTTTAATGTTTTTCAGTGGACGGTCTTTTTCATTTGTTGGGACAAACTGAATCTTGTTGACCGTTTTCATTCCGCTGATTACTTCTCCAAAAACCGTATAGTTTCCATCTAAATGAGGCGCACCTCCCGAAAGCATGTAGGCTTCGCGCTGTTCAGGAGTTAACGTGAAATTCTTTTCCTTCTCCATTTTATTCAATTCCAATTCCGTGAAATAATTACCTGTTACGATATAGAATTGAGTAGGAGAGGAACTCTTTTCCGGATTATCTTCATCCTTTGTTCTTGCCGCGCATAAGGCTCCTGCTTTGTGGAAGTATTGCGGATAAACAAATTCTGCAGGCACGGTGTAGCTCAAATCTCCACTGCCAAGTTCCTTGTCGAGTGGAGCGTCTTTCGAGGTAACGTCTCCTGCTTGTATCATAAATTGTTTGATTACCCGGTGAAAAAGCAATCCGTCATAAGTTTTCTCATTGATGTGTTTAATGAAATTATCCCGGTGTTGCGGAGTTTCGTTATATAGTTTAACCTTGATTTTTCCCATGTCTGTGTCAATAAGTACTAAGGTTTCGGCCTCTTGTGCCTGAACACTGCACACAGTAGTTATAATGGCCGATAAAAGAAGGGATAGGAAAGGTTTCATACAGTAACTTTTTTTAATGTTGGACAAAAGTACAAAATAAATGAAACATTGTTTCCGCATCAAACTAAATAGTAATGTGCGTTTTCTTATAATAGGTCATATTTTTACTACATTTGTTTCCTACAAATAATGATTGTACATGAGCAGCACCTTTTTATCGCCATTCGCTAAACCAATTTATGTTATGTTGAAACCAATTGGTGCAGTGTGTAATTTGGCTTGCGAGTATTGTTACTACCTGGAAAAATCCCACTTCTATCCGGAGGTGAAAAATCATATATTGACCGATGAGTTGCTGGAGAAATTCATTAAAGAATACATCGAATGTCAAACAACCCCCGAAATACTTTTTACCTGGCATGGTGGTGAAACGCTGATGCGCCCTATCTCTTTTTACAAAAAAGCATTGGAGTTGCAACGCAAATACGGAAGAGGGCGACAGATCGATAACTGCATACAAACCAACGGCACATTGCTGACAGACGAGTGGTGTCTCTTCTTCAAGGAAAATAATTTCCTGGTTGGTGTTTCCATTGACGGGCCACAGGAGTTTCACGATGAGTATCGGCGCAATAAACAAGGTTTGCCGTCATTTTACAAAGTGATGAAAGGCATTGAGTTGTTGAAAAAACATCAGGTCGAGTATAACGCGATGGCTGTTGTGAATGATTACAATGTAGACTTTCCTTTGGAATTTTATAACTTTTTCAAAAGTATTGATTGTCATTATATTCAGTTTTCGCCTATTGTTGAACGGATGAAGCAGAATAAACTAAGCACCCCTGATGAAAAAGATCAGGAGGTAACGCTGGCTCCTTTTTCGGTAGACGCGATGAAATGGGGTGAGTTTCTTTGCGCTATCTTCGATGAATGGCTGAAAAGCGATGTAGGCACTTACTACATTCAACTGTTTGATTCCACACTTGCTAACTGGGTTGGTGAACAACCGGGTGTTTGTACGCTGGCTAAAACTTGCGGACATGCCGGTGTGATGGAATTCAACGGAGATATGTACGCTTGTGATCATTTTGTGTTTCCGGAATATAAACTCGGAAATATCCGGACTCGTTCTATTACAGAGATGATGTACAGTACTGAGCAGATTCGTTTCGGAAATGATAAACAAGACAAACTTCCTACGCAATGTAAAGCGTGTGAATTCCTGTTCGCTTGTAACGGAGAGTGTCCGAAAAATCGTTTCCTTTACACTGCAAATGGCGAATATGGGCTTAACTATCTTTGTGTGGGGTTCAAGAAATTTTTTAACCACGTGGCTCCTTATATGGATTTTATGAAGCAGGAATTACTGGCGAAACGGCCTCCGGCCAACGTGATGGAATGGGCAAAAGAAAAAAACAAATAAACTAAATAGCAGAATATGAAGTTTAACAGACGCGATTTTATTAAAACAGGAGGTATGGTTATGATTGGTTCATTAGCGGCCCCTTCCTTTTTAGGAGGTTGTACCGGTAGTGCAGCCGACAAAGCAGCCGGTATCTCGTTTGCTCAAAATCATTTTGGAGTGAGCGAGCAGGATTTGAAAAAAGTGTTGGCAGCAGCACTCGAAAAAGGAGGAGATTATGCCGATCTTTTCTTTGAACATACGTACAGAAACAATATTGGATTGCAGGACGGAGCCGTTAATCGTGCAGCGTCGAATATCGATTTTGGAATGGGAGTACGCGTTCTCTCCGGAGATCAAACGGGTTATGCCTATGTGGAAACCATTACGCTGGACGAAATGCTTAAGGCGGCACGTACAGCCGCGCGCATTGCTAACGCGGGTAAAACAACGGCGGCGGTCAACCTGACCGAGATTCCGGTAACGAACAATTATTACACCGTGCAAACAGCATGGGATGAAATTGCGGTAAAGGAAAAAATGCCTTATCTGCAAAAACTTAACGACAAAGTGTTTGCGCTCGACAAGCGGGTTAATAAGGTAAGTGCTTCTTTGGGAGATTCTACTTCTCATATTTTATTCTGTAATTCGGAAGGGCAGATGTATTACGACTATCGTCCGATGGTTACACTTAGTGCTGTTTGCATTATGGAAGAAAACGGGAAGATCGAAAATTCGTATGCCGCGCGTTCTTACCGTATGGGAGCTGAGTTTTTGACGGATGAGGTTATTGAAACCCTGGCCAAAGAAGCGATTGAAAAAACATCTATCCTGTTTCAGGCAATAAAGCCTAAGGGAGGTGAAATGCCTGTGGTTATGGGTGCCGGAGGATCGGGTATTTTATTGCACGAAGCAATCGGACATGCTTTTGAAGCAGACTTTAACCGCAAGAATACTTCTATTTTTGCCGATCAGCTGAACAAAAAAATATGTAATGAAAACATTACCGTAGTGGACGACGGAACGATCCCGTTCAATCGTGGTTCGGTGAATATTGACGACGAAGGCATAGAAGGACAAAAAACGTATATTGTAAAAGACGGCGTTCTTACCAGCTATTTGCACGATCGCTTGAGTGCGAAGCATTACGGCATTCCATCCACAGGAAACGGGCGTCGGGAGTCTTTCCGTATGATGCCTATACCGCGTATGCGTGCTACTTATATGGAGGCAGGCAATGTAACGGAAGAAGAGATGATCTCTACCGTAAAGAAAGGGATCTATGCTTCAAACTTTACGAATGGACAGGTGCAAATCGGTGCCGGCGACTTTACTTTCTTCGTGAAAGACGGCTACCTGATTGAAAACGGCAAACTGACTCAGCCTATCAAAGACATTAACATTATCGGCAATGGTCCGAAGGCTTTGGCCGATATTACCATGGTAGGCAACAATTACAAAATGGACAACGGCACTTGGACTTGCGGTAAAGACGGACAATCTTGTCCTGTTACCTGCGGTATGCCCTCTGCCTTAGTTAGCAAACTTACAGTAGGAGGAGAAAGCTGATATGATAACGAACGAAAATAAGAAATTGGCCCAATGGGCTATGGATTTTGCCCTGAAAAACGGATGTCAGGATGCAAGAGTAAGTCTGTATAGCGGCTCAAACAGCTCGCTGGAAGTGCGCAATATGAAAATTGACCGCCTGCAACAGGCTACGGAGTGCAGCTTAGTAATACAATTATATGTAGACGGACGCTTCGGCTCCTTCTCTACTAATCGCATAGATCGCAAAGAACTGGAAAGTTTTATTAAGAACGGTGTGGATTCTACCCGCTACCTTGCGGAAGATACCGCGCGTACGCTACCGGATGCTTCTTTATATTATAAAGGTGGGCAACCTGACCTGGAACTTTACGATCCTAAAGCGGAAAATGTAAATCCGGACGACAAAGTTTCTCTCGCTATGGGTACTTGCGAAGAAATAATGGGCAAGGATGAGCGCATTATCTCCGCGGAGGCTTCATACAGCGATGATACGGAGTTTAAATATATGATAACCAGCAATGGCTTTGAAGGCGAAAGCTCAGCTTCTTCTTTTTCACTGGTGTCAAGTGTCAGCATTAAGGGAGATGGCGAAGCTCGCCCGTCTTCTTACTGGTACGACTCCGCCTTATTCTACGATACGCTAATTAAAAAAGGATTAGGCACTAAGGCGCTCGAACGTGTGATTCGCAAGTTAGGACAAAAGAAGGTGGCTTCCGGCAAGTACACCATGATTGTAGACAATATGAACTCGGCTCGTTTGCTTTCACCCATTATGGGTGCGCTTTATGGATCGGCTATTCAGCAGAAAAATTCTTTCCTGATTGATAAACTGGACCAGAAAATTGTGAGCGACAAATTGTTTATTACTGACACGCCGCATATCAAACGTGCTTCCGGAGCGCGTTACTTTGATGGAGAAGGTGTGGCTACGAAGCAAATGCCTGTGATTGAAGGTGGTGTGTTGAAAACTTATTTCATCGACACGTACAGCGCGAACAAGATGGCTACGCCGCAAACCATCAGCGGACCGTCTATCATCAATCTTCAAATGGGAGATAAAGATACCGACGGATTAATAGCTGCTACCAAAAAAGGAATCCTTATCACCGGATTTAACGGTGGTAATAGCAACAGCACAACAGGCGACTTCTCTTATGGTGTAGAGGGCTTCCTGATCGAGAATGGTAAGCTTACACAGCCAATCTCGGAAATGAACATCACGGGAAATATGCTGACGTTATGGAGCAACCTGCTCGAAATCGGCAACGATCCGCGTCCTTCGTCAAGCTGGAAGGTGCCATCGCTGGCTTTTGAAAGCGTTGACTTTAGCGGTTTATAATTAAAACCTCATTACATACAAAAGGGACAAGGCGATGATCTGCTTTGTCCCTTTTTTTGGCTTTATACAAGTTTTTTTTCTTTATAACCTTTTCTTTTTCCTTAAAGTCCTTTATTTTCCTTTTTCTATATCTGTGGTAAAGTTTTTCTATAACTGTAGTAAAGTTTTTCTATATATATGGAAAAAGCAAAATAAAGGATATAAATATTGAAATATAGTATTGCCTGTCAAAATGAATGTATGTCGATTTATTAAAATAACTATCGTTCATTAAATAGAACCTGCATTGCCTGAAAAAATCAGATCGATAACCCGGTTAGTTAAGGCTCCCGATTCGCCGGAAGAAGGGCATTTTCCTTTGCCGGAAAGTTCATCAACAATGCTTTGTATCATAAATTGCTGGATATGTTCCGGTTTAGGGAAGCCGAACTTCTCTGTTCCGGCGTGTGTGATGTATTCTATATCGGAAAAATCGAATGTCGAAAAGCGGATAATGCCTTTATCTCCGGTTATTTCAATCAGGTCTTTCGTTTGTACGTCTGATGAAACGTAGCACCAAAGGCCGGATCCCACCACGCCGGATTCAAAAAGCAACGACGCGCTGACGGTGTCTTCGGCAGCATATAATCCTCCAACATGTCCAACAATTCCACTCGCCGTTTTAATCTGTCCCAATAAAAAGAGTAACATGTCAATCGTATGAGATGCCATATCATAGAAATATCCGCCTCCGGCAATTTTTTTATCGACACGCCAGGTATGCGCTGCTTTTTCTATATCTGATAAAAGAGGAGGACGGAAGAATTCAACTTTTACCGTCTGCACTTTTCCGATGGCTTGTTGTTCCAATAGCTCCTTTACTTTCAGGAAATAAGGCAACGAACGCCGGTAATAAGCCACCCATAGTTGCTGTCCGCTTGTTTTTGCCGCTTCTACCATCCGTAGGCATTCGGCGTAATTGCATCCCATTGGTTTTTCCACATAAACCGGTTTTCCAGCCTGCAGGGCTTTGATGGTCAGCTCGGCATGGCTGCCCGGCGGTGTGGCAACGTAAACCACATCCACTTCCGGATCGTTAATCAAATCATCCGCGTTGGCGTAAAAACGTGGCACATTGTGGCGTAGGGCAAAATCTGCTGCTTTCCGGGCATCTCTTCGCATAACTGCCAGTAAGGCAGAGTTTTCGCATTTGTAAAAAGCCGGACCGCTTTTTACTTCACAAACATCTCCGCATCCCAGTATGCCCCATTTTATTGTTTTCATGATATTATAGTATAAATGAATCTCTTTTGTATCTCAAAAATAACACTTTTCCTGTTTGGTAGGACTGTTGTTCGTTTGCATTTTGAATAACTGCAGTGAACAAACAAAAAAAAGAGACATCCTACTAAGAAGATGTCTCTTTCTAAATTACTAAATAAAATATCGATTAGTATCTTTTACCTACCGCTTCCCAGTCGATGATCTGCCACAAAGCTTTGAGGTGATCTGCACGACGGTTTTGATAGTCAAGATAGTATGAGTGTTCCCAAACATCAAAGCCAAGGATTGGAGTCAAACCGTTCTTAACAGGGTTGCTACCGTTTGCTTCTTTGGTGATTACTAATTTGCCTTCTTTATCTTTGGCAAGCCATGCCCAACCTGATCCGAAAAGAGAAACACCCGCAGCCTCGAATTCAGCTTTGAAACTTTCAAAAGATCCCCAGGTATTTTTAATTGCTTCAGCCAATTTACCTGTAGGCTCGCCTCCACCTTTTGGTGAAAACTGAGTAAAATACAAATCGTGATTTAATATTTGTCCTGCGTTATTAAAAATAGCGCCGTCTGATTCACGAATGATCGTTTCAATGTCTGCATTCTCGAACTTAGTTCCTGGGATAAGATTGTTTAAATTAGTTACATAGGCTTGCAGGTGTTTGCCGTGATGTAATTCAATTGTTTGTTTACTGATTACTGGTGCCAGCGCATCGGTTTCATAAGGTAATTTTACTAATTCAAATTTCATACTATTATTCTCCTTTTTATTAATTATTTCATTATTTGTTGATATAAATATAAACAAACTCAAAAAAAGTGTCATCATACCAGTTTTGTATTATTGATTTCTATATATCTAACAAACCCTTTTTCTGTTTTGTTTTGTAAAAGTAAGGAAAGTTCGGGTATAAAACTATAGAAAATATTTATCTGCGGTAAAGCAAAATTTATATTCTGTATATTTGCGCCCTATTAAGTAACTGAAATGAACAAAGAGAATAGCTTTGTAAGATTATTTATTGTACTCTTTATTGCATTTGCAGGAAGCATAGTTCTCTATTGGCTTCCTGATTCAATTGGTGGATATAAACTGAAGAAAGTGGATTTACTGGCAGATGTTCGTGTAAAACCCGTCGCTATATCTTTAGATTCGTTGATGAGGCAGCTGGAAGAGACAGATACAATTCCCGAGCATGAACTGATTCAGGATTCGCTTGTTGTTGACAAAACGCTTGATTCTACTAAGTTGGCGTTAAGAGATTCATTATATTATACGACATACGCCGTGGCTGGTGCGGATTCAGCGGGTATGCATATTGAAGATTATTCCACAGGACATGTGGGGCTGTCGCGTTTCTTTTCCGCGCTAAAGTCAAGGGAAACACTTAACAGACCGGTCAGAATCGCTTTTCTTGGCGACTCATTTATTGAAGGCGATATTATTGTGTCGGATATAAGAACCGCGTTGCAAAAGCAATTCGGTGGCAACGGTGTGGGTTTTGTTCCTGTCTTTTCGATTACAGACCAATACCGCCCTACAATTAATCAAAAAGCAGAAGGCTGGAAAGCACATTCGATACTGAAGGATACTACGCATTCGTATATGTTTTCCGGAACGTTGTTTGAACCGGAGGGAAAGGCTTCGTTGCGTATCAAATCGGCAGATTTACATCCGAAACTGGCCGACGTTTCATCGTTTAAGTTCTATTATATGGGAGATTCTCCCGGTACAATCGCTTATGTTACGGATGCGCTTCCGGATACGGTTGTAAAGAGATTGCCTCCTAAAAATGAGTTTGGTTTCTTTGAAATAAACAAACCTTTTAAAGAAGCTTCATTTCAGTTTTCCGGTGGTGAAGAGATGCTGGCTTTCGGTACTGCAATGGAAGACAATGACGGTATAGTGGTTGATAATTTTTCTCTTCGTGGAAATTCGGGTTTAATTCTTGATCGCCTCAATATAGAGCTTTGTCAGGATTTTGCAGAAGTTCGCCCGTATGATCTTATTGTGCTTCAGTACGGTTTAAATGTAGTGAGCGAAGAGATATTGAATTATGGATGGTACAGAGCCCGCATGATAGGAGTGGTAAGACATATACAGCAGTGTTTCCCGAATGCGGATATCTTGTTGATGGGCGTATCCGACCGGGCTTATCAGTCTGAGGATTCGTTCGAAACAATGCCGGCTGTTCTCGCGTTGTTGCATGCTCAGCGGCAAATCGCTAAAAGCACCGGAATTACGTTTTGGAATACGTTTGGAGCCATGGGAGGTGTAAACAGTATGACCCGTTTTGTGGAAAATAATTGGGCAAGTAAAGATTATACGCACTTGAGTTTTCGAGGCGGACGAGAAATCGCTAAGGTTTTTTATGATGCGTTAATGTTGGAAAAAGAATTTTATGATGAGGCAGCAAAAACGATACATTAACCCATTCCTGCTATTTTGGTTTTTGGGGAGCTTATTATTATCTGCAACTAATTACGCGCAAGCGCAAACCGTGTCGGCGTTGCCCTTTTTGCCCGAACATGACTCAATAATTAAACCTGCGGATACATTAAAAGCCGATTTGTCTTTTGCCGTAGCATCTCAATTAATCATAAAAGATGAAACGAATCATCTGGAACCTGTTTTTAATATTTTGCGTGCGTTGGAATCCGGAAAGGATACTACCCTGACTATCGTTCATCTCGGAGATTCGCATGTGCAGGCCGGACATTTATCGGGGCGCATAATGCGTTTGTTGCATCAGCAATTCGGCAATGCGGGCAGGGGATGGGTTGCTCCTTTTAAACTTTCCCGAACAAACGAACCGGACGATTATTTCCTGCGATCGGCTGCTAAAGACTGGGTTGCCGGAAGAATTATACAAAAGCAGAAGAAAACACCGATAGGCCCCGGAGGTATAGGACTCAAAACGCTATCCGGTTCGGTAAATTTAGATGTTGTTATTGCACCGAATAATGGTGCAGGCTATGAATTTAATCAGGCTGTACTTTATCGCGGAGATAAAGCTACACCGATGTTGCCGGCCGGTCCGTTGAAAGATTCGGTGAGTACCTCCAGAAACGAGCAAAGTCTGGCTCCCCGTTTATTAATGGACACCTTTAGGATAACAAAATCTACCGACATACTGCAACTTCATAGCACCCGTCGTAAACCGGATACGGATGTTCTTTTGCCGGCATCTGATTTTTCGAATATTTATTATGGTCTGAATCTGACAAATGGTAATCCGGGTGTTTTGTATCATTCCGTCGGAGTGAACGGTGCCATGTTTGTAAATTATACCGATCCGGATTATTTACCTCGATTGGCATTACTTAAGCCGGATCTATTGATCATATCTTTAGGTACGAATGAGTCTTTTGGCGTTCGTTTTGATGAAAATGAGTTCCGTGGTCAGATTCATGATTTTTTATTGATGGTAAAAAAATATATGCCTCATACCGCATTGTTGCTGACTACTCCCGCTGAATGCTACAAGCGGAAAAGAGTTAATAAGCAAAGAGTATATGTTCGAAACGATAATACATCAAAAGTTGCTTCTGCCTTAATAAAACAAGCCAACCAGGAAGGTATAGCCTGTTGGGACCTTTTTGTAGCGACAGGAGGAAAAGATTCATCTCAAAAGTGGTACAAAGGCGGTTATCTCGGTAGAGACCGGGTGCACTTCACAAAAGAAGGATACCGGGCTCATGCTGATTTATTCTTTTTATCCTGGATGAATAGCTATAAAAACAACACACACGAAGTAGCAATTAAAGACGAATAATGGAAACTCTGTTAGATTCAATACGTATTTATTTCTCTCAATTGTCGATTGATAAAGCACTCGATCTGCTTACTTATCAACCGAATTCCCCTATGCTTTTTAGTAGTGGATTGTTTTTTATTCTGTTTATTGGGTTTTTTATGATCTACATGTCACTTCGGAAAAATACGTTGGCGCGTATTATTTATGTGACATTGTTTTCCCTGTATTTCTACTATAAAAGTAGTGGCTTGTGGTTTGGACTGCTGATCTTTACGGCTACTTCCGATTATCTGATCGGGCGTGTGCTGGAAATAACTGCAACACAATGGAAAAAGAAGTTACTGGTAACGCTTAGCCTTTGTGTAAATCTGGGCATGTTGGCTTATTTCAAATATTTCAACTTCTTGTATGAGCTAATTGTAAGAGCCGGTAATGAAATTGGCTATCTTTTAGGAGATGCCACTTTGCAGCGGATGAGCTTTGAGAAGATGGATATTTTTCTACCGGTAGGTCTTTCTTTCTTCACGTTTCAGTCGATCAGTTACATCATAGATATTTACAGAGGGAAAACTGTGGTATTGCATAGGTGGATAGATTATTTGTTTTATGTTTCTTTCTTCCCCATGCTTGTGGCAGGACCGATTGTTCGTGCGCGCGAATTTATCCCCCAGATGTATAAGGCTCCGACATTAAGTCGCTTGCAATTCGGCGAAGGGTTGTATCTTGTGCTTTGTGGGCTGATCAAGAAAACAGTTATATCCGATTATATTAGTTTCAATTTTGTAGACCGTGTGTTTGATTCGCCCTTGCTTTATACCGGAGTGGAGAATTTGCTGGGCGTTTATGGTTATGCCCTACAGATTTACTGTGATTTTTCGGGCTATTCGGATATGGCAATCGGTATCGCGTTGCTGCTTGGTTTTCGTTTTAATGTCAACTTTGATTCTCCCTACCAGTCTGCTACAATTACGGAATTTTGGCGTAGATGGCATATCTCCTTGTCTTCCTGGCTGAAAGATTATCTTTATATATCGTTAGGAGGAAACCGGAAGGGAAAGATACGAACCTATGTGAATTTGTTTATTACCATGCTGCTGGGAGGTTTGTGGCACGGTGCTTCAATACGTTTTATCCTTTGGGGTGCTTTGCACGGTATAGCTTTGGCTATCCACAAATTTATTATGGGGCGTTTTAAAAGTTTCAAACAGACGGGAGAGGAGATGGGCATTGTGCGCCGGTTTACAGGTACGATATTTACCTTTCATGTTGTTTGCTTTGGCTGGATATTTTTCAGGGCAGATTCGATACAAACAGTAAAAGAAATATTGACCCAGATATTCACGAATTTCCATCCTGAAATTTTCATTCAGTTTATTAGCGGTTATTCCGTGGTATCGGCCCTTATGGTGTTGGGATACATCTTTCACTTTATGCCGAAAAAAGCGGACGCGTATGTACAGGGAATTGTTACCCGTTCGCCTTTACTGGTGCAGGCGTTGATGTTGATTATTACTATATTTATAGTTGTTCAGTTCAAAAATGCCGGTGTACAGCCGTTTATTTACTTTCAGTTTTAAGTTGATGCAGATCATTTCCCGATATATCCTGAAATACACGAAGATCGAATTCGGGAATAACGGCAAGCACATGGTCGAATATATCAGCTTGAAGCGATTCATAAACCACCCAAGTTCTGTCTGCCGAGAAGAAATACAATTCAATTGGAATACCCTTATCTGTAGGTTGTAGATGACGAACCATGCACATAAGATCGTGATTGATGCCCGGATAACTTTTCAGATAGCGCAGCAGATAATTACGGAATACACCTAAGTTTGTTTGTCGCCTACCATTTACCAAAATAGACGAATCGATATTATGTAACTCGTTGAACGTACTTAATTCTTCTTCTTTCCCATCGATATAATCAGTGATCAAAGATATTTTACGAAATTTCTCAAGCATTTCAGGAGTACAAAAACGAACACTGTTTATATCAATATTGATAGATCGTTTGGTGCGGCGACCACCGGATTCGAACATGTTTCTCCAGTTCTGGAACGAGTCACTGATTAACGCGTACGGCGGAACGGTCGTTACCGTATTGTCCCAATTTCTTACTTTAACAGCATAAAGAGTCATTTCAATAACCACCCCGTCAGCCTTGTATTTATCCATTGTGATCCAGTCGCCGGGTCTCAGCATATCGTTAGCCGATAATTGTATTCCGGCAACAAAACCAAGTATAGTATCCTTAAAAACCAATGTTAAAATAGCAGCAGAGGCACCAAGTCCGGTAAGCAATCCTTTTATAGGCTGGTTTATTAATATGCCGACAATCGCTATTATTCCGATAACAATAACTGTTATCTGCATTATCTGGATAAAACCTTTCAATGGTTTATTTCTCAAAGCCTCCTTTTGACTATAAACCTCGTGTACCAATCCTAAAGAAGCGTAAACAAAACGTAAAGAGATGGCAATGATGTAAACTTCGCAAAGACGCTTCAGCAAATCGAGCAGTTCACTTTGATTTTGCTCCGGAAAAGCGTAGGCAAGCATCATGTAGATGAAAATTGACGGAACAATATTAATCATTTTATGAATAAGCTTTCGCTCGATGATCAGATCATCCCAGATCGTCTTTGTTTTATTCGCGATTTTAGTGAAGATTTTTAAAATAATATTACGGCAAACGAAGTCAATTACATAAGCAACTATTAAGATCAAGAACAAAACAAGAAGATTGTCAAAACGATCAGCAGTTTCGGATGATAGCCCTATAAGTTGTAAAAGATTATTTGCCCATTCTCTCAAATTATCCATAAATATTTCCTTTATTTACCGCAAAAGTAAGTATAATATAATTATTAGTACTTATGATGAGGCGCGCACTTCTGTGTAAAACTCCTATCTTTGCCATAGAAACAGATTGAGGAAATGGCAAAAAGAAAAGTAAGGAAAAAGAAAAACACGCAGCGTGGGAAATCATTTTGGGTAGAGATCAAGCGTTTTATCGCCATTGTATGTGTGCTGATCGTTGCTATTATCGGGCTGTCGTTCCTGTATCTTCATTATGTTCCGGAAGAAAAAGCGCAAAAAGTAGTTGATGGTATTGTACAAAAAGTGCCCGAGATTATCGAATCTAAAGCACCGAATAAACTAAAAACGGAAAATCTGCCCACAGGAGCCGAAATTCCGGTCCTAAAAAACGGGGCGAAACAACAAATCATTAAACACGAAGGCTATACCGTTTCCTATAATTCCGATTTTAAAATCCCGAACTGGGTGGCCTATGAACTTACCCGAGAGAAAGTAAGTAACAATAAAGTAAAAAGACACAACAAATTTATTCCCGATCCGGAAGTAAAAGGAGCCACTGCGCTCAACGAAGATTACACACGTACAGGTTACGATCGTGGGCACATGGTACCAGCCGGCGACATGAAATGGTCGGAGAAAGTAATGCGAGAAACATTTTACTTTAGTAATATTTGTCCACAAGACAGAGGCCTTAACAGTGGTGTATGGAATGATCTGGAAATGACCATTCGTGTATGGGCAAAAGAACACAAACGAATCTACATTGCCTGTGGTCCCGTAATTGAAAAGGACCTGAAGCGTTTAGGCAAAAACAGAGTAGGCATACCACGTATGTTCTATAAAGTTGTTTGCGACCCCGAGAAAGCACAAAGCATTGGTTTTCTGTTCGAAAATCGTGATTATAAACAAACATCCCCACGAGATCTTGCCGTAACCGTAGACCGAGTCGAAGAAGTAACCGGCATAGACTTCTTCTCACAATTCCCAAACGAGATTGAAAAAGAAATGGAAGCAAAGGTAGATTTAAAGTTTTGGTCGTTTTTTAGATAAAAGCAGGACTCTCTCCCCCCCCCCAAAAAAAAAATTAAAACATAACGCATTCAGATGTATGGTTTGTATTTCTCTCAATATTCCTATCTTTTTTCTTTAATAACCTTTATTTCTCTTTTTCTATATATATAGAAAAACTTTTCCACAACTGTAGTAAAGTTTTACCACAGTTGTGGAAAAAGAGAAATAAAGGATATAAATGAAATTGTATTCTATTTGTCGGAGTTTTTGTTCTATTGTTCGTTTTTTTTAATGGGTAATACTAATTAACGTTGGGTATAAAATATGCATATTTCATAAAATGTGTTACAATGTGGATTATTACATGTATATTCGCACGTTTTTTATTGTATTGATTAACTGATTGAGTTGTGTTTTTAAGTTTTTAAAATGAATAGTATCCTCTATTTTTCAATGAAATAAGCAAAGTTTAATGCTTTTGATTTCCCGATTATTTTAGTGGGGTGGTATTGTCATTTAAAAGAATTTGAGAATTTATATATAGATAGAGACTATTATTATTTTGTCACATAGTTAAGAAAGGTATGAGAAAAATTAAACTATTTTGTTCTCTGATTTTTATGGGCGCATTTTTTACTTTTGCCCAAAACAACCACTACAAAGGGACTGATTACGGGAAAGGATCTTATGTTTCTGTTTCTCTGAAGGCCGCTGGTGGCGGATTAGACTATAAGTTGTATAGTTCGGAGTTGAAAGAAAAAGGTAGCCAATCTACTGATTTAGGCTATGGTCTGGATTTATCTTACAGTTATTTTTTTGATAAGCATTGGGGGATATCCTCCGGCTTGGGAATTTCCCGTTACGCATCTGTTGGAAAATTGAAAGGAGGCATTACGGACGACAAGTTTTTTGCGTTGGGAACATTGATTGATGATGATTATGAGGGGCGTCCCAAAGAATTTGAACTTCGCACGCGTATCAGTAATCTGGAAGAGAAGCAGACGGTTTTCTTTTTCGAAATCCCGGTGATGGCAACTTATCAAACTCGTTTTGGCGACGCCGAAAAGTGGGGTTTGTATGGCGGACTGGGTGTTAAACTGCTTTTGCCCGTCAACGCAAAGTTCAAGATCAAAAACGGGCATGAAAGTCAATTAAATGTATCCGGAAAATACGATGGTGTCCCTACAGATATGGGTTCTCCCTCCAATCCGGCTGTGTCAAAACATGGTTATGGAACTATTACCGACCCCAATTCAACGCTCAATTGGAACGACAAGGCAAAGTTGAAAATGGGTATCGCCGGAACTGCCGATGTTGGTTTTCTTGTAATGCTTGATGAAAGCACCGATTTGACCATTGGAGGTTATCTTGATTATGGGTTCAGCAATTTGAAAAAGAACGGTGATGAAAACCTCTTCACCGCACCCACCGTATACCATTCCGGATCCGGCACGAAAATAGGGCAAGACATTCATTATAATGGTATGCTCAATTCCTATTTGACGGGCAAAATCAAGCCCATAGCTTTCGGTGTTAAAATCGGAGTCCGTTTTAAACTATAATTAAAGAATAAGTAGGATGAATAAGTTTTTACGATCAATTTATTTAGGATTAATGCTGCTTATTGCGGCATCGGTTAAGCCGTCGGCACAGACTGTTAATAATGTTGCGGAATTGACGGCTGCTGTTTCTGCTGCTTCGGGTGGGGAGATATTTGTTTTGGATGCCGGTTTTACTTCGGGAGTGATGACTTTATCTCAACCCAATGTAGATGTTACGATAGATTGCAGTGCTGTTGTCTGGAACACGGGAGCTATAAAGATTAATGGTAATGGAACAGGGGGTCTTACATTCAAAGAACTTAAAATGGATGGAACAAGTATTACCGGAAGATTATTCGATAATAGAGCATCTGCAGGAACAGTTCTCTTAGACAAATGTGAGTTTTATAATGCGCCAGGTGGAGCTATAAATATATCTACATCAGGTAGTGCTTCTACTGAAATAGAAAATACGAAGATTTATAATAATCACGCCGGTGCCGGCCCGGCTATTTGGTTAGGAAATGCAAAACTAACCATAAATAACTCGACAATAGAAGGAAATTCGGGCTCATCGGGGGGGTATGAATGTGGTGCTATTGCTTCTAAGGGCTTTTCCGGCACGCTTACTCTTAATAATACAATCTTTAGGAATAATATAAATAAAGCAGCTAATACCGGCGTTTTAGGTGGCGGTGGTGGTGCGATGTCCATGCATTACTTTAGTGGTAAGCTCATAATTAATGAATGTCTTTTCGAAGGAAATCAAACAAATGGAGAAAATGGCTCCAAAGCCAGCACGTATGATGGTGGAGCAATTTATATATTAAATATGCGTAAAGAAGCTTCTTTGGATATTAAGAATTCTTCTTTTATTGAGAATATTGCATATGATGATGGTGGTGCTATTTTAATTCAAACGGAAGGTTCCGGTAATGGGGATGTTGTCGATAAAATCTTTTTCGAAAATAATACTTTTTATGGTAATAAAGCATACGGAATAGATAATGCTCAATACTCAGGTGGAGCTATACAAATATTTCAAAATGTTGGTTTCACTGGTGTGTTGCATGCAGAAGTTTTATTGAAAGGTAATACTTTTGCTTTTAATACTGTTGGTGGAATAACAACAAGTGCTAGTATGCCGGGTGGAGGCTCAATAGGATGCAGCTCTGGAAATTCGTTTAGGTCTACTGTAAAGCTTACGCTTGACAATAATTTATTTGTAGGTAATGCAATTCTTGATAAAAACGGAAGTATAATAGATGCAACATCTGCTAAGAGTAATATAGCTGGGACTTATAATATTGTTAATACTAATGCAGATAATATTAATGTAGGAATAAAACCCTATGCAAATCTTATTGAAGATGCTTTAGGTCTATACGAAGTGAAACCTGTAACAAATTATTCAACTACTTCAGCGGGAGTAGATGCTGAAATAATTCCAACCATCCCAATAAAACCGGAGGGTATTGCGGAAAATACTCAAGGGGTTATACAAACAGGTAAAGACCAAAGATCGTTTAACCGATTTAAGGATCATGGTGCTGTCGAAATATCCTGGGTAAAATACCATTCAACCAGTGGCAAATTTGGTATGGCTGCATTAACGGCTTATGATGGTACTGAATATTATTTGCCGGACACGGTTTATTATTCCGTAAATGCTATTGACGAAGAAGGCCTGGTTGTAGATGGTGGAGCCGGCAAGCTGAAAGGAACGCATCCGGAAGGTAAAGCGTTTAAGGGTTGGGCTACTGATTCAACTGCCACAGATCCGGACCCGGCCTACGCTGTAGGTTCACCTATTACTTTTACTTCGGGCAATCTTACGCTTTATGCGATTTGGGGAGAAGATACACCCCCGATTACAGTAACGTATGATCCGAATGGTGGAGGAGGCACTGCGAACACGGTTAATACAGAATCGGATGGAAGTCATGCTGTGTTAAACTATACAGATGCTTTACTCAATTTTACTGCTCCGACAACGAATCATCAGTTTAAAGGTTGGAATACAAAATCCGATGGTACAGGTACAGCGCATGCCGTTGGAGCTACTATTTCGCCTACCGAAAATCTTACGCTTTATGCGATTTGGGAAGAAGTTACTTCTTCCGTTTTTGCCATTATTTATGATTCTGGTATTGGGGTAGGTGATCCAAAGACTTTTAATACGGCAAAGAACGGGTCGCATGTGATTTTTGATTATACGAATCCTCAAATTGACTTTGCTCCATTAAATCCTAACCATGTTTTTATTTGCTGGAAAGACAGCTTAGGTAATACTTATACAATAAGTGAATCCTATGTGTTTACATGCCCAACCAGATTAGTTGCACAATGGGACGAACCGCTTCCGGGCACCACTTGTGGGATTACTTATCATCCGAATGGTGGAGGCGGTAGTGAACATACAATCAGCAATGCTCCGGATTGTTTGTATACGATATTAAATTACACCGATGCACCGTTGTACTATACGGCACCGAATGACAATTATCTTTTCGTAAACTGGAATACGAAACCCGATGGTTCGGGCACTGCCTATGAAGTAGGAGCTAACGTTACACTGTCTGATCATATCGATTTATATGCTCAATGGAAAACAAGTTCAACTCCTGATCCCGAACCCGGTATAACCGTTAAACCAACGGTTCCTTTCTGTCCGACGGATGCTTTCATACATATACCTTACGATGTGTTGTATACCTCACATCCGCTGGAATACACGGTTCTATTCTCAGACGAAGCCAAGAACGCGGGATTTAAGGATGTGGAGGTTTATGAGAAATTACCGGAAAATTATATTGCCATAGCTATGCCTGCAGGAGTATCGAAAGGCAGATACGTTGGCAAGATCGTTTTGCGCAGTTCGGGAAATGCGAATATCATTACCGAATATCCTTTCGAATTTGATGTGTTAAGCGGCGTTGTTATTGCCGGACAACCAGTGTCTGTAAGTGGTTGCCAGGGAGATGCTTTCGTGTTTTCTGTGGAGGCAAGTGGCGATGGGTTGACTTACCAATGGTATTTTAAAGGTGAAGAGGTGGTCGGTGCTACGTCTGATGAATACAGTAGCCAACTATCTGCTGAAACGACAGGACTGTATTATGTGGTTGTTTCGAACGCTTGCGGCTCATTGAAAAGTGATTCTGTTTACGCGACAATGAATACGCTCTCGATACTAATGAAATGGGATGATGTATTGTACGTGGATAATACAACAAAGGGTTATGTGAAATTCCAGTGGTATAAGGACGGTCAGGCTATTTCAGAGAATGGTACCTCCGTATACTATACGGATGAAAAAGGCTTGAATGGCAGCTATACTGTTCGTGCTTATTATGCCGACGACACGTATGACGAAAGTTGCGCGTTAGCTTTTACCGGCGATGCTCCTCGTGCCTCGCTTAGGGTTTATCCCAATCCGGTTTCAGCGAATAGTTATTTAACGATAGAGGGGCACACTCCTTCGACTGATAGTATTCTCTATTTGATAGAACTGTTCGACTTATCCGGTCGGAAGCTATATCTTCATTATTCGAATAGTGAGATTACCAATATCCCTGTAAATGCTGCTTCCGGAGTTTACTTGCTTCATGTAACAGCACCTAATGGAAAGAAAACGATAACCAAGGTGATGGTAAAATAGTATTTGTAAAAGGAATGTTTTTAAAAGAGTTACGGGCTTGTGTCTGTAACTCTTTTTTTATCCGGAGAATTCGAGCTTTGCAGATTAAAGTCTGCTATTACCGGCAGATGATCGCTAAAACCTCTTTCGTACTTGTAACCGTGATAAGTTCTTAAAGGACGCTTTCCACGCCAAACCTTGTCTTCTGTTAGCAGAAAAGGAGGGGAGAAAACACGAACGCTCGACGGATCTAAGTAGGAAAGAAGAGACGAATTGACGATTATATGATCTAACTGGCTCCATGAGTCCCGGTATTTGTGACTTCCTTTTTCGTTATATACCAAATTATACAAGGTGAGGTCCGGATCTTGTTCTTTTTTTCTTTGCGGAGGAAGTGCCCTGAGTTGTTGACTCAGGCTTTTGTCTTGCGGAATATCATTAAAATCGCCCATGATAAGAAGAAGACAATTTTCTCTTATCTTATAAAGCGAGTCGCAGAGACTACGAAGATACAGAGCGGCATCTGTTCGTGCCTGTTCGGATTCTTTTTCACCGCCATAGCGCGAAGGGAAGTGACAGGCAAAGATATCGAGCGTGTCTCGAGTACTAATTTGTCCGGTTACATGCAGGATATTACGTGATCTTTTTTGAGTGTCTGTGAAAGGAATAACATGTTCCGCATGCGAAAGGTATTTGAATTTATCCCGCTGATAAAGCAACGCGGTGTTGATTCCTCTATCGTCTCTTCCGGTAGTCATCCGGTAATGATAATCCTGTTTTCGCAGTGGCGTCCGTCCGAGTAAATGATGAATAACCGTGTCATTTTCCACTTCGCAAAGCGCTACTAAAGCAGGCGTATCCCATTCTCCGGCGGCCGAAATAACCTTGGCTATTTGTTGTAGTTTGTGATAATAACGGCTTTTCGTCCAGTTTCGTTTGCCATCCGGTTGAAATTCGCCATCGTTTTTATCGGGTGATTTTGTTACATCGAATAAGTTTTCCGCATTATAACTCATTACCCTAAAATTGGTTTGGGCAATGCAGGAAAAAAAAGGATATAGGAGAAAAAGGATGGTTAAGGTTTTGATCATGTAGCGACTGTTACTTTTTATCCTCAGGCTCAGGAACATATTGGTAGGCTCCTATGTCCGGAAGAATACTGTCCGAAATGCGCGTTACTCCATATCTGTCTTGTGGGTAAAGACGTGCTATTTCAATATCGGCTTTTCCAATCGCTTTCGAATTGCCGTCTTTATCGGTTTTTAGGCGGTAGTCAAAGATGTAATTTTCCTCTTTGTTACCGTTCAGTTTGTAACTGTTTGCATTAATTCCTTCATTGAAAACACAATTTGTGGTTTGAGCAAAGTCGTTTTTTTGTCTTAAAAGGCAATTGGTAAAATGATAGCTGAAATCGCCGGACGACTCTATTTTTATTTCACCTGTTTCTTGACTTTTGCTGCCGTCGATGATGCAATTTTCAAAATAAGCCTGCTCAATCGGAAAGGATTGTTTACCTGTAATGCCTTTGTTGTTTTGCAGTATTACAGACTGAGCTTCTGTTCTGCTTTTGATCTTTATGAAATTCGCGATCGTGCAATGTGTAAAACGGTATTTACCTCCCGACAAAGCCAGCAGACTGTCTTCCGCATTACTGAATTCTGTGTTATAAGCCTCTATATGACAGTTTTCGGAATAAAGAAGATTGCCGGACATATTTTTAACCTGTGATGAGGTAAACGTAATTTTGGGTTGTTCCGTTGTAGACGGCAAACAAATTATTCCGTTCTTGCCGTTACGAATACTGGTATGCCGGAATACATTATTGTAGCTCTCAGGAAAAAAGGTAAGACCACCCCATTGTCCGGGAACGTGATCGAATGAAAGCTCTCCCGCAATCAGATCATCCAATCTATCGCCTCTGAATACAACCGGACTGTTTAGTGTGCCTAAAGCTTTTATTGTGCCGAATACGTTGATCTTTGCATTGTTTCGTAGATAGAAACCTGTTCCGGCTTCAATCGTTAAGGTTGCGTTGGGAGATACCACCAGGCTGTCATAGATCAGATAAGGGCGATCACTTGTAATGGTGGTGTCGTTATTGATAAACAAACCTTCTTTTATTATAATCGCATCTTGCCCGTAAGCCTGTAGCAAAACCGACTGTTTGCCGCCATTTAACATAAACTGAAGTGAATCTTTAAGCTCAAAAGGATTGTTTCTGTCTTGCGGATCGACAGTTACCTCTACGAAAACATACATGCTGTCTTTACTCAGGATTCCGATGTCGTTGAATTCCGTTCCTTTTCTTCCATCCACATTGATGCGGAATCCGGAATTTCCCTGACTTGCCAATGAAATCGATTGTATGTTTAGTGCTTCCTTGTTTCTATTGTAAACCATCAGCTTTTTAGTGGCCGAGCTGACCGTTGTAAATACGGTGTCAAAGGCTATTGTATCGGTAGAGAACGCAAGCGTATGATTCGGATTTGTCGAATAGTTATCTTCCAGATCACTACAACCGTAGATCAGGAAAAGCAGAAAGAAAGGCAGTAAATATATTTTTTTCATATACGAATGCAAAATAATTAAAACGTAGAGACGCACAACCATGCGTCTCTACTATCAATAACGTATATGAGTTCCTTTTATTTTGCAGGAATACTTTTTAATACATCCAGCAAATGCTTCCACCACAGATCAACGGTGCTGATCTGGATTCGTTCGTTTGGCGAGTGAACGTCACGCAAGGTAGGACCGAATGAAATCATATCCAGATAAGGATACTTTTCAAGGAAAAGTCCGCATTCCAAACCTGCGTGGATCGCTTTGATCGCTGCTTCTTTTCCGAATAAACGCTTATATGAATCTTGTGCCACTTGCATAATTAAAGACTCTGCATTCGGAGCCCATCCCGGATATCCGTCACCATGGGTTACTTTTGCTCCGGCCAATAGGAAAGTAGCAGCAACCTGATTAGCAACGGCTAATTTGTTTGATTCGATAGAACTGCGCTGACTGGTTCCTACTAAGACGGTGTTGTCTGCCAATGTTTTGACAGAAGCCAGGTTTGTCGAAGTTTCCACCAAGCCTTCAATTTCGTGGCTCATACCGATAACACCATGCGGAGCAGCTTGTAGAGAAAAGATTATCTTTCCTGCTGTTTCTTTATCGATAGCCGTTTCCGGACGAGTGGCAGATTCCAATAATAATTTCACGTTTTTATCTACGTGTTTTAACTCGTTTTCTACATCAGCCGCAAAATTATTCAGCATTACACGTACATCTTCTTTAGCACTTGCCGGAATTCCTATCACAGCGTATGCCTCACGAGCAATGGCATTGCGAAGGTTACCTCCGTTGATTTCGCATAGTGTGATGTCATATTTTTGTTGCAGCAGATAAAGGAAGCGAACCAAAATCTTATTTGCATTACCCAATCCTTTATGTATTTCGCCTCCGGAGTGCCCACCGTTAAGACCTTTAACATCAACTCGGAGATAGTGTAAAGCAGGATCGGTGGCAGTCGGTTTGAACGTAAACAACGCTTGTGTATCCTTTCCACCGGCACATCCGATAAAAATTTCACCTTCGTCTTCACTGTCTAAGTTCAGCAATATTTCGCCTGTCATAAAGCCGGCTTTCAGTTCTTTTGCTCCGGTAAGTCCTGTTTCTTCATCAATGGTGAATAAACATTCGATAGGTCCGTGCTCAATATCATCAGAAGCCAGAATCGCTAATTCAGCGGCAACACCTACGCCATTGTCTGCACCTAATGTGGTGTCATTAGCACGTAGCCAATCACCGTCAACAATTGTTTCAATCGGGTCGTTATCAAAGTCGTGCGTTGTTCCGCTATTCTTTTCGCAAACCATATCTACGTGCGATTGAAGAATAACAGTAGGCAGGTTTTCGTAGCCGGGAGTTGCCGGTTTCGACATTAGTATATTGCCGGCTTCGTCTTTCTTGATGGCGATATTGTACTCTTTTGCGAAATTTTCAAGATACTGAATTATTTTTCCTTCTTTTTTTGACGGGCGGGGAACTTGTGTGATTTCATGGAAGAACTTCCATACGATTTTCGGGTTTAGATCCGTAATTTTCATATCATTATAATGTTTATTGAGGTTATTCCGCCATTCCAACCAACAGGTACAATGGCGGATGAACAGAAAAATTATAGAATTAAATACTTTATAATCACTTAAACTCTTATATTTGCACCTACAAATATATAGAAAATGCTCACAACCTTATTACTTACAGTCATAATTCTTGTTATTTCAATTATATTACTATGTGTGAATATAATACTTAAGAAGAATGGTGAGTTTCCAAATACACACGTAAGCGGAAACAAAGCGCTGAGAGACCGGGGGATTTCTTGTGCTCAGTCGCAACATGCCCATGCGAACAGCAAAAAGAATTTATATGAACGATTGAATGAAATTTAAAAACTAAAAAATAAATAAAGATTTATTGGTATAGGCGTTTAGACCGCACTGATTTTTATGATTTGCTACCTTTGTAGCATGAATGAACGAAAACGATTTTTAGGAGTGAACTCAATCAAATTTTACAATACTTTTAGCTCAGATGAAGTCTGCTATGAATACATATCAGCAATCAAATGGAATGATAACGCTTATCAATGTAAAAGATGTGGACATACAAATTTTTGCAAAGGCGTAAGACCTTTTTCAAGAAGATGTACAAGATGTAAATATGACGAAAGTCCCACTTCAGGAACTATGTTTGATAAATGTAAGTTTCCTTTGCACCTGGCTTTTCATATTGCATTTAAGATAAGTACCAAAAAGAAAGGAATGTCCTCTTTAGAGTTGTCTCAAGAATATGAACTGCGACAAAAAACTTGCTGGGAGTTCAAATGGAAAATACAGCAAGCAATGCAAAGCAGTAAAAAGCATTTAATCAAAGGACTAGTTCATGTTGATGAATTCTATATTGGCGGTGAAGAAGAAGGGAAACGAGGTCGTTACAAAGGAGAAAAGAAGCTTGTCATTGTCGCTCTCGAAATAGTTGAGAGTGGAGTTGGACGAGCTTATGCTCAATGTATCGAGGATGCTTCTTCGGCTTCTTTTCGTCCTTTCTTTGAATCATATATCAGTAAAGATGCAAGAATAATTACTGACGAATGGAGAGGTTATATACCCTTGAAAAAAGATTTTCCAAATCTCGAACAGGTAAAATCTGACGACGGAAAAAACTTCAAGGATTTACATATCCACATTATGAACCTGAAAGGTTGGCTCAGAGGAATTCATCATCATTGTACCAAAGAACGTCTTCAAGGATACCTTGATGAATACCACTTTAGGTATAACAGACGTTCAAATATGGAGACAATATTCGATATACTCATAAAAAGAATGGTTTTAAATAATCCTATTCGCTTACAATCAAATAATTAATTAGTGCGGTCTAAACGCCTATACCAAAAGATTTAATTTAGACTTTATGAAGAACATTAACTACCTCATTAACGGAGTCCTTGCTTTAGCGGTTATTATTTTATTCGTAATGCACTTTTCAGGGAAGAAAGAATCCGGATCTCCTCAGGCTGTTCTGGCTGGAGCGGAAGGCGTAAGCGGTATATTACCTATTGCTTATGTAAACGTAGATTCTCTCTTATTGAATTATAATTATTCAAAAGACCTGAATGAAGTGATTATGAAAAAACAGGAAGATTCCCGTTTGAATATCAATCAAAAGGCAAATGCTTTGAGAAGTGATATGCAGGAATTTGAACGTAAATATCAAAATAACGCGTTTTTAACTCCGCAGCGCGCGCAAGAAGAACAACAACGTTTGTTAGGCAAACAACAGGAATTACAAGCTTTAGACGAACGTTTGACGCAAGAGTTAATGATCGAACAACAAAAGCTAAACGAACAATTACGGGATACTATCGTAGCTCAATTGAAAGTTTTTAATCAAACAAAGGGATACCAGGTGATTTTTAGTAACACAATGGGTGATAATATTCTTTTAGCAGGCGATGCATACGACATTACTGCTGAGATTATCGCGTATCTGAACAAGAATTACACGTCACCAAGCAAATAACAATATTTATATCAGTTTTATTTAGAGCGGTTTGCGGAAACGTAAACCGCTTTTTTGTTACCTTTGATGTGGTTTTTTTTGTAATCAAATTATATGAAGATACTCAAACGTATTTTGATCTGGATGAGAAACTTGCTGATACTTTTTTTTATATCCAGTATTCTCGCTGTTGTAGTTTATAAATACATTCCTGTTTATTATACTCCATTGATGTTTATACGGTTGTATGAACAAAAAAAGGAGGGGAAAGAGTTAACTCTTAAGCATCATTGGGTGCCTTTATCACAAATTGCCCAACCGCTGGTTCAGGCCGTTGTGGCTTCAGAAGACAACCTCTTTCTTGAACATGACGGTTTTGATGTTGAGCAGATTCAGAAAGCCCGTGAAGAAGCCGAACGTGGAAAGCGCGTTCGCGGAGCGAGTACAATCTCTCAACAGACGGCTAAAAATGTATTTCTGTGGCCGGCACAGTCGTACATTCGTAAAGGTATAGAAGTTTATTTTACATTGCTTATTGAATGGATATGGGGGAAAGAACGGATTATGGAAGTTTACCTTAATTCGATCGAAATGGGGAATGGAATTTACGGAGCGGAAGCCGTTGCCAACTTGCATTTTGATAAGCAAGCCTATCAATTAACGCAATCAGAGGCGGCGTTGATAGCAGCCAGCCTACCCAACCCCCGCAGATTTAATTCCGCCAAACCATCTGTCTATATGCAGAAACGACAGTCTACAATCATCTCATTGATGGGGAAAATGTTCCGTATAGATATGGGATATAAGAAAGAAGACGGTAAATTACCCACTAAAAAAAGAAAAAAATGGAGAGCTTTAGTTACATCGATTGGGGAAGGATAAATTATGAAGATGCCTTTGAACGCCAAACAAAATTATTTGATGCTTTAATCGAAGCCAAACAAAAGGGCGATAAATCTATAAACCGGCTGATCTTTTGCGAGCACAATCCGGTACTTACCATTGGGAAAAGCGGTAAAGAGAATAATTTGCTTATCCCCGAAGAACTGCTTACACAACGTGGTGTAGCCTATTATCACACAAACAGAGGAGGGGATATTACCTACCATGGTCCGGGACAGATTACCGGCTATCCGATTTTCGATCTGGAATATTGGGAATTGGGTTTGAAGCAATACATCCATCTGATGGAAGAGGCCGTAATCCGCTTTCTGGGTCTCTATGGAATAAAAGCCGAACGACTGGAAGGGGCCACCGGTGTATGGATAGATACGGATAAGAAAAACGCGCGTAAGATTTGTGCTATCGGAGTGAAAAGCAGTCGTTTTGTAACCATGCATGGATTTGCGCTGAATATAAACACAGACCTTTCTTATTATTCATTAATTAATCCCTGCGGCTTTATTGATAAGGGCGTAACTTCATTGGAAAATGAATTAAAAAGTCCTCAAGATTTTGAGTTAGCCAAAACACGTTTGCTGGAAATTTTCCGTGAATTATTTCCGTGATTCATACCCTGAAAAAACACATAGTAATGTCTTTAAAAACATAAAGGTTATTTTTTGAAAAATAAAGGATATCTTTTTAAAAATAACCTTTATGTTTTTTGCGATTATAAATGGCTTATAATCAGCGGTATTGGCGAGGGCTATTTTTGCTATTCGGAAACAACCGTTTTTCCCTTTTTTTCCGGTACAGCTATGGTGTCTGTTGGAAGAGGAGGGAGGGGGAGTCTTTTTTTGCGTTTGAATATGTCGGAGAAAATATTGAAGTCTTTTCTGTACATGATGCCGATTCCCTGCGTGGTAAGCGACTGTTTTTGGTAGCGATACATATCATTGGCATGATTGTAGGCTTTTAATCGTATCTCGCCTGTTTCGGTTAGTTTGTATTCCAAGTCGAATTCTCCCACAAATGTGCTTTCCTGATAAGGGTTGTTTCTGACTCCGAAATTACCATTGAACAATAGTCTGTTGTCGAGTAGCTGACTTGATAATAGCATTTCAAATTCCGGATCGGCTATGCCATCCTGACTGGTGCGTATGTTCGTTCCGATCTGTACTTTGTCTGTCAGGGTGTTCAGCATGCCGGAAAGTTGGGACGACAGTGCGGATGAGGCGGCAGCGTTTAATTCGTTTGAACTTGTTCCTGTCATATAATCCGGGGTGTAAAACTTATTCAATACAAGGAGATAGATGATTTGAAGTGACATCATTTCGTCTGTATCGACCAACCCTTTTACTATGCGTTCCAACTCTGCGTTTGATCCGGGTAGCTGAATGTCAAATTTTACCATAGGATTGCGTAGCTGGCCGTTGATATTTAGTATGCAGCTTACCGGAATATTTGCACGTCCGCTTTGTTCGATCAGATTTCTATCCAGATCACCGATATTGGCTGTCAGATTATATATCGCGTTAATGTCTAAGTTTGCATCAAACGGATCTCCGCGGAAACTTACCGTACTGCCTTCGCCTATTTTAAAGTCTTTATGTATAAGTTGTTGCAAACTGAAGTTGTAACTGCCGCTGTGAATGTCAACCCCTCCATACATACGCAAATCAGTTTTCGTTCCGTATTCAATCTGTACACTTCCGCTTCCGGTAGCCTTTAGTTTGTCTCCTGCTGCGGGATCAACAACTAACTCCACATTCGCGTCGGGTGTAATGTCCAACATCATGTTCATTCGGATTTCTGAACCTTCATCACTCCCGTTTATGTTGTTTCGCGCAGCTAAAGCGGTAGAGTCTGTCGAGGTGCTGTCTATCAAAGCCAGCGCGTTTTTGTCTACAAACGTGATGAAATCGTATTCAGAGGCTCTACTGGCTCCCATGAAGTTTAAGTTCAACATGGTTTTAGGTGCGCTTTGCATATTAACATCAATATTGATGATCTTCTCGTTTCCGGATATTCTGGCTCCACCTTTGCCATATACTGATCCGAAAATCATGGGGTTTTGTCTCTCCGTAACATCATACACAAGCATGTTTTCGGCACTTACATTGACCGAAAATTTAAAATTACGGAAGTAATTATGATCAACGGTGAGGTCTACTTTCCCATTATTCCCCGCTTTATCCTGTATAGAAAGTCCCTTTGTGATGATTTTATCTTTCGTCAGGTAGAGCGAATCCGTAAAAGTATACTGTGTGTTAAGAAAACCAATCCCGATAAGACCATCTCGCACGAGTGCATTTCCTTCTACGGATATATCTTTGAAAGAACCATGCAAATGAATAAGCCCGGATCCCGATCCGCCAATATCTGAGGTAATATTCTCCATGAAAGGTTTCAAAAAGGCGAGGTTGATGTCTTTCGCGTCAAAATACAGAGACAGTCCGGATTTCTCGCCAACGGGGTATATGTACCCATTTACGTCAGTCCAGGTGCTGTCGTTCTTGTAAATTGTTCCTAACATCAGTATTCCCTGCTGTGTGTCATCCCATTCGCTAAACAGATTAAGTTGTCCAAACTCCACTTCGTTGAACGAAAAATTGTTGATTTCTAAATCTGTATTCAACATTCGGCTGTTAAACAAATCCTGTATATTGACGGTTCCGGTAGCTTTGCCGCCAAATTTCAAAACTTCGATGTTAACCGTCTTGAAAATGTAACTTAATTCAATGTCTTTCAAATCCAGATGCAACACTTCAGACGGGTCTTTTGATATTACTCCATCAATTAATATATATTCATTGCCACGAGAGGCGTAGAATTTATCAATTCCTATCCGTCCGTTTTCTACACTGATAACGCTTGGCGAAATATTCCATGTAGAATCATTGATGGTAAGATAGTTGGGGATAATTGATGTTTCTATCCGTGTTGAAATTTTCCCTTGCAGGTCTTCTTCTTTCAAAAAAACGGTAGAAGTACCGAAGCTCGCGTTAAAATTAGTTTCCTTATTGTTCGCCCAGGTAAACAGGGTGTTGATCTTGTCTTCATTCGCGTCGGCATGCAGATCGATATAATTACGGCTTCCTTTTTTGTTGTAGTTGGTTACTTTCAGATTAACATCCATTTGGCCGGATTGATTATCGCAAGTAAGGTAGCCGGACTCAAACATAGAGCCTCCGATGTTGAACTTCGGCAAATAAGCCTCTAACCTGATCTTGTCATATACCGTATTATAAAATCCTGTTATTCTTGCCTGACTAACCACTGTAAAAGGAAGCTTAAGTGTGTTGGAAAGAGCTTCTGTGTTTTCTAAAGTCAGCAAAAGAGAAAAGTTATTTTCCTCTACTTTACGGCTTTTAACCCGCGTGTTTTTGACCAGCGAGGGAACATGTTGTTGCAAGGTGCTCAGAATATCGGGAACAATCGTTCCAAACGAATATGCTCCGTTTACTTCGCCATTGATAATGTCGGATTCAATGTGGAGTTTTCTGTCGGATTCATGCCCTGACGCAACAATCAGGAATTTATCGAGGAAAAATTGCGATGGTTCAGTGATAAAAGACAGACTGTCAATTTGTATCTCTCCTTCAATGTTATCAATTGTGTTACCCGTGAAATCCGCATTCATGGAGAAAGAAATATCCGGAGACTTATATTTGTCGGTCAGATGGAGGAGGTCCGGACGAAAGTTTTTAACATCCGCAGTGAAATTAAATAAAGAATTTTGCCCTTTGTTCAAGAATGTTCCTTCCGCCAGAAGATATCCGTTAGGATCGTCGATGTGGATTTTCCCGTCAAATCCGTTTTCCTTAAAATTCCCGGAGAAAAGCAGGTTCTTGTAATTGTATCCCAAATAATCAAAATTCAATATTTCAGCTTCAATTTCTCCCGAGAAATTTTCATTTACAGGCCTTAACGCATTAATTGTAATATTGAAACGAGCATTACCAAAAGGGTTGCCTTCGTCAAATAGCTCTTTAATCTCAAGATCGGAACTTCCAATATGTCCTTTGATGAAAGTGCCTATTTTTTTATTCTTATCATGTCCGAAATTGAGGTCTGTTTCAATTGTCCCTATAGCCGATGTCAGCTTTCCATAAGCCACGAGGTTATCTAAGAAGCCCGAGATTTCGCCGGTGAAATGCAATACGCCAAGATGATTTAAAGGATCGGGCAGTTCGACAGGCTTTTCACTGAAATTGTTAACGATCCCTTTAATGCCATCATTTGTAATCTGCATTTTACTTACTTGTCCATACAGATATGCGTCTTCGGGAGTGGTAATTCCTTTCAGTTCCATTTTACCCAGAAACTGAACTTTATCACTGTAATTAAGAGATAGCCTTTTTAAATCAATGCTGTTGATATAACCGGAAGCCTCGGCTGAAATATTAATGATCTCCTTGAAATTAGTGAAGGCGGGAACGAACGCTTTTAAATCGCTTAAACGTACTTCCGAGGGTGTTATCGTTAGTTCGATAGGGGCGTTGTTTACTAAATCTTCAAGGGTTTCTATGTCTTTTAGCTCTATACGAGCTTCGTTGATCTTGAAGTCAGTTTTTGGTAGTTTAAGTTGCAGGTTATGAATCGTTGCGCTATCTCTGTCTGCTTTGAGTTGCAGGGATAGTTTATCAAGAGAAAGCCCGGAATTTTCATCAAAACTCATTTTTTTAATTTGAGCGTTAATGCTGTTCGTCGTCAATTCTTTTACAGATATGTTAGCGCTAATATTTTTAACGCCGATATGTTTTGCGTTGAATTTTTCATTTGTTACAGGTTCAGAAAAGACATCATAAAAAAAACTACCTCGCCTCATAATGATTGAATTGAGCCTCATGTCAATATAAGTGCTTTTCTTCAAAGTATCCTTGCTTGCGAAGGCATCAATAACAAACTGTAGGTTTAGCTTGTCTTCAGGTGTTTGTTTATTTAGCTTCATCGAAAAGCCAAACAGACGGATCGTATTAAAGACAATTTTTTTCTTAAATAACGGGAGTAATTCAAAACCAGCGGATATATGAGACGCATCAAATAATACACCTCCATTTTGATCTTCGAGATAGACTTCTTCTAATATTATTCGATTGATCCATTCTATATCAACCTTTCCTATTTTAACGGGCACACCTAAATGTTCAGACAATTCAGCTGTAGCTATTCCGGACACCTTATTTTGTATATAAGGAATGTTGAGTAATATCACCGGAATCACGTAGAATATCCAAAAAACGACAAAAAGACTGACAACTATGTATTTTAACCCTCTGATAGTGCTATATTTTTAAATCACAAAACTACAACTTAATCATGATAGAAATGGTTAAAATAAGAATAAAAAGGGCATAAAAAAAGAGTAGCAAGATAAACCTGCTACTCTTTCAGCTATTTGTAATTAACAAACTGTTAATCTGTATTATTAGTTGTTAGCTCTCATGATAACAACACGGTTCCAATTGTTTTCGCTGTATGGTTGTTCGTCAGAACCTTTCCACTCGATAGTGATTTGGTTAGAAGATATACCATATTTTTCGATTAGTTCTTTAGCAACCGCTCTTGCACGTTTTTCAGATAATGACATGTTGTAAGTAGATGTTCCTGTCTTTTGGTCAGCATAACCGATAACTTTGATAGGAGCGTCTTTTTCTTTCATGAATTCAGCAGTGTTAAAGATGTTAATCTGTTGATTTTTGTCAATTTTAGCACTGTTTAAACGGAAGTAAACAACATTTTCTGAATAATTGTTGATGATTGTCGGAGCAACTTCTTCGCATTCTGGGCAAGAAACCGGACGTTTGCTTAATTCGTCGTTTTCAGCACGTAATGCGTTGATTTGGCTATTCAAGTCATTTAATAAAGCATAATCCATTGGCTGAAGAACTTCGAAATCAGTTTTTCCTAATTTGAAATTCAAACCAGCTGTAACTTGACCAATGCGATCAGTTGCGTGACCTGTTGTTACACGGTTGAAGTGTTCCTGCAATAATACATATTGACCTTCAATGTTCAAGTCAACACGTTTGTTTAAACGGAATGACATGATAGCACCTAAGTTAATAGAAGGAGTTTCAGATCTTTTGTATACATCTCCGTTATCAGCTGTTTTTCCAGATCTTACCGCATAACCGATACCGGCAAAAGGAATAAAACGGAATACTTTACTTTCCTTATAAGGAGCCCAATAATTTGTTATATCCCACATGATATCAAGGTGAGGATTTAACCAATATGCTTTTAATTCTGTAGTACCGTTAGGGTTAACGAAACTTTTCATCGGACCACCATTTAATTGTAAACGAGCACCCCAATAAGGATTGTACCATTTTCCAAACGATAATTGTGGGGCAATATTAATTCTGTCTCCAAAATCTGCTTGAGAGTTGTCATCACCAAACAAAACATTTCCACCCACACCTAAAGTGATAAACCAGTTATCACCGGCTTTGTTCTTTTTAAAATTTGTTTTTGATCCATTTTCAGTACTGAAACCAACTTGTGGCTGGTATTCCTGAGCTGAAGCTGATAGAACAAAAACAGATAACAAAGCTAATACAAAACTCTTTGTCTTCATATTTTTCACATTTAAATTAAACAATCTATATTTCCCTTATACTACATTTAAAACGTAGCAAAATTAACTCTTTTTTATATTAAAACAAACAAAAAACCTAAAAAGTTTACCTCATTCGAAATAGTTAAGTACTTGATATCCTCCGCTTTTAAGAAAAAACTCTTTTTTCATAAGCTTTAAATCCGAAGATATCATATCAGAAACAAGGGCTTTTAGGTCATACTTGGGTTCCCATCCAAGTTGTCTTTTTGCTTTGCTTGCATCACCGATCAGCAGTTCGACTTCAGTAGGACGGAAGTATTGCGGGTCAACTCCAACAAGTAATTTGCCGATTTTACGGGTAATTTCTTCTAAGTAATTATCACCGACCTTCTCTTTAAATGTTTTTTCGTTTACTTCTCTTAAAATAGCTGTTTCGTCAACTCCTTTGTTTATAAACTCTATACCTAAGCCTATCTCTTCGAAAGACATAGTGATAAAATCACGGATAGTTGTTGTTTGTCCTGTTGCTATGACGTAATCATCCGGCTGGTCTTGTTGTAGAATCAAATACATCGCCTTGATGTAATCTTTGGCATGCCCCCAGTCTCGTTTGGATGAAAGGTTACCCATGAATAGATTATCCTGCATTCCCAAAGCAATTCGGGAAACTGCGCGTGTTACCTTGCGTGTTACAAATGTTTCTCCTCTTAATGGGGATTCATGATTGAATAGAATTCCATTTGAGGCGTGCATCTTGTAAGCTTCACGGTAGTTTACAGTAATCCAATACCCATAAAGTTTGGCTACGGCATAAGGACTTCTTGGATAAAAAGGCGTTGTCTCTTTTTGAGGTACTTCCTGCACCAAGCCATATAGTTCAGATGTAGATGCTTGATATATGCGGGTTTTTGATGTCAGATTAAGCAAGCGTACAGCTTCGAGGATTCTTAATACGCCTAAACCATCTGCGTTTGCCGTGTATTCCGGTGTGTCGAAACTTACTTTTACATGACTCATCGCTGCCAGATTGTAAATTTCATCCGGTTGTGTTTCTCCTATTATACGAGTCAGATTCAGACTATCGGTCAGATCACCGTAATGTAAAATCAGATTTCTGTTTTCTATATGCGGATCCTGATATAAATGGTCAATTCTTTCTGTATTAAACATCGAGGATCTTCTTTTGATGCCGTGAACAGTATACCCTTTTTTAATTAAATATTCTGCCAGATAAGCTCCGTCCTGACCTGTTATACCGGTTATTAATGCCACTTTTCCCATTATATATGTTATTTTATTGTTGAGAAATACTTTCTATATACCATTTGTAAAGACGTTCTACACCTTCTTCAATCTCTATAGAGTGCTTCCAGCCCAGTGCGTTCAATTTAGATACATCCGTAAGTTTGCGTAATGTTCCATCGGGTTTATCGGTGTTGAAAATCAATTTCCCCTCATATCCGATTGCTCTTTGAACCAATAAAGCAACATCTTTTATGGAAATTTCTTTACCTGTACCTATATTTATATGGGTGTTTCTGATTTCTTTTTCTGAAGAAACTAAGTCTTTGAAGTCTATTTTCTGCATAACAAAAACACAGGCATCTGCCATTTCCTCGCTCCATAAGAATTCGCGCATAGGCTTTCCGGTTCCCCATAGTTCCATGTGATTTTCCGTTATACCGTATTTACTGAGTAAAGCATTAATGTCATTGTCGGATGCATTTCCGTTAACACCTTCTACGGGACGTGCGTTCAGGTCTTTCCTTAGTGCGTCCTTATGCCCGGACTTTAAGCAATGAGCCAAATGCATCTTTCTGATAATAGCAGGAAGTACATGAGATGTTTCCAGATTGAAATTGTCATTAGGTCCGTATAGGTTTGTAGGCATAACTGCGATAAAGTTTGTTCCGTATTGCAGATTATAACTCTCACACAGTTTGATGCCTGCTATCTTTGCTATCGCGTACGGTTCATTGGTGTACTCAAGAGGAGATGTTAGCAAACAAGCTTCATTCATTGGTTGCGGAGCTTCCCTTGGGTAAATACAAGTGCTTCCTAAGAAAAGAAGTTTCTTTGCGTTATTTACATAAGAAGCATGGATAACATTGTTTTGAATCATTAAATTACGGTAAATGAAATCTCCCCGGTAGGTATTGTTTGCCATGATGCCACCTACATGAGCCGCGGAAAGAAAGATGTATTCCGGTTTTTCTTCAGCAAAAAAACGATTCACCGCATCCTGATTTGTCAGATCCAGTTCTGCATGCGTTTTAAGTACAAAATTCTGAAAACCTTTTTCTTTCAGGTTTTTCAAAATAGCGGAACCCACCAGTCCGCGATGTCCGGCAACAAATATTTTACTTTCTTTATTCATCAAACTTATTTTTTGAGAAATCGCATCAGATACTGTCCGTATTGATTTTTTGCCATAACGGAAGCGACCTCTTCTAGTTTACTGTCATCAATCCATCCTTTATTGTACGCGATCTCTTCAAGACAAGCGATTTTTAACCCTTGTCTTTTTTCAATGACCTCAATGAATGTGGATGCTTCAGAAAGAGAATCGTGTGTGCCTGTGTCTAACCAGGCAAAGCCTCGTCCCAGCACTTCCACCTTGAGTTCATTATCCTTCAGGAACTCCTGATTAACGGTTGTTATTTCCAGCTCGCCACGTGCTGATGGTTTTATCTGTCGGGCTGTGTTGACTACTTTGTTGGGGTAGAAATACAGTCCTACAACGGCATAGTTTGATTTAGGATTTGCCGGTTTCTCTTCTATACTGAGCACATTCCCCTGCTTATCAAACTCTGCTACACCATAACGTTCGGGATCATTAACGTAATAGCCGAACACAGTTGCTTTGCCCTCTTCTTCCACATTTTTTACCGCTTTTTTTAGCGTTGATGAAAAGTTTTGACCGTAAAATATATTGTCGCCAAGCACTAAGCAGGCTGAATCGTTGCCTATAAAATCAGCCCCTATAATAAAAGCTTGTGCCAATCCGTCCGGAGATGGTTGTTCGGCATATTCGAAGTGAACACCATAATCGGAGCCATCTCCCAGCAATCGCTGGAATCCGGGTAAGTCATGTGGAGTTGAAATGATGAGGATTTCCCGTATTCCGGCCAACATTAATACGGAAATCGGATAATAGATCATCGGTTTGTCAAAAACCGGTAAAAGTTGTTTAGATACTCCTTTCGTTATTGGGTATAAACGGGTTCCCGACCCTCCGGCTAATACAATACCTTTCATAACTTATTTGTTTTATTGTTTATGGCAAAATAAACTATTTCTTTCTGTTTCTCCAAACTTCAACAACTCCGGGGATAATAGAAACCACGATTATCAGCACAATCAGTAGTTTTAAGTTGTTTTGCACCACTTCTAATCCTCCGAAAAAGTAACCGGCATACATAAATAATGAAACCCAGATGATGCCACCGGTAATATTGAAAAGGCCAAATTGTTTATAACACATTTTTCCCATTCCGGCAACAAATGGCGCAAACGTTCGGATGATAGGTACAAAACGGGCTAAAATAATTGTTTTTCCGCCATGTTTCTCGTAAAAATCGTGGGTTTTATCGAGGTAGCTTTGTTTGAATACTTTTGAATCCGGATTACTGAAAAGCTTCTCTCCAAAGAATTTGCCAATCAAATAATTTACTAAATCTCCCAAAATCGCAGCACTTATCAACAGCAACACCATCAGGTGTACATTAATATCGTTGTCGCCTAAAGAGGCTAAAGCTCCGGCTACAAACAAAAGCGAATCACCGGGTAGGAAAGGGGTTACTACCAAACCTGTTTCACAAAAAATGATCAAAAATAAAATGGCGTATACCCAAACTCCGTAGTTGGCAACAAGTTCTGCCAGATGGACATCGATGTGAAGAATAAAATCAAAGAGAAACTGGACAATTTCCATATGAATATTAATATGTTAAGTTTGGAAAAATAAAGACCAAATACAAAAAACTTACTCCAAACCATGATTTGTGTGTGCAAACATAGGTAAAAAATAGAAAAAACGCAGGCTTGGAATGGTAATGAATGTTGAAATAATATTAAAATAACAAGTCAAAATAAAAGCTTACTTCCCGTTTACTTTTTAAATACCAGATAGACAGCAAGTATAAGAAGTAAAAAAGCCAGGTAGTGATTCCATTTCAAGACTTCCGATCTGAAAAATAAAGAGGAGAAAATAACAAAAGTACTCAAGCTGATCACCTCCTGAATAACCTTAAGTTGAATAGGTGAGAACGGACCTCCGTTGTGCTGAAATCCGATACGGTTGGCAGGGACCTGAAAGCAATATTCAAAAAAAGCGATTCCCCAACTAATTAAAATGATACCTAATAACGGAAGAGCGGAAAACCAGGTAATCTCTTTCATCTTTAGATGTCCGTACCAGGCAAGAGTCATGAAGATATTTGAAATGATAAGCATGCCGATGGCATAGACCCCTGTAAGATTCATGTTCAATAATGTGTTAAATAAATCCTTTCGCTTAACTTTCCAACCAGTATTAAAAAAAAGCGACCTGTAAAAGACCGCTTTTTAATTATGTGGGGTGAATGATGGGATTCGAACCCACGACCCTTGGAACCACAATCCAATGCTCTAACCAACTGAGCTACAATCACCATTTAGTCCTATATCTGATGTGATCTCTTTAAGACGGTGCAAAGATAGATGTTTTATTTTATATTGCAAGAGTTCGTGCGTAAAAAAGCACCACTTATTTGTAAATTTCTTTTTTGCCGGCAAGCAATGTGTTTCGCATCAAAGAGATAATAGTCATGGGCCCTACTCCGCCCGGTACCGGTGTGATAAAAGAGCATTTAGGTGCTACCTCGCTAAACTTAACATCTCCCGTAAGTTTATAGCCGCTTTTTGTTGCATCGCTCGGAACGCGTGTAGTACCTACGTCAACAATAACAACGCCGTCTTTTACCATGTCTGCCTTAACAAATTCTGGAACACCCAACGCTGCGATTATGATATCCGCCTGCAAGCACATTTCTTTCAGGTTTTCAGAACGGCTATGACAAACCGTTACGGTGCAGTCTCCCGGATAGGCTTTTTGCATCATCAGGCTTGCCATGGGTTTGCCCACGATATTACTGCGTCCTAAAACAACACAATGTTTGCCTTTTGTATCTATTTCATATCGTTTCAGCAACTCAAGGATGCCTGCCGGAGTGGCAGATACAAAACAAGGCAGACCAATAGACATACGTCCTACATTAATAGGATGAAATCCGTCCACGTCCTTGCGATAATCGATCGCTTCGATTATTTTTTGTTCAGCAATATGCTTAGGCAAGGGAAGTTGTACAATAAAGCCATCCACATCATCATCGTTGTTTAGCTCCATTACTTTTCGAAGCAACTCTTCTTCGGTTACATCACTTTCGTAGCGGATCAAACTGGATTTAAACCCGACTTCTTCGCAGGTTCTGACTTTGCTTGCCACATAAGTTTCGCTGCCTCCGTCGTGCCCTACTAATATAGCGGCCAAATGAGGCGTTTTACCACCTTTAGCTTTGATTTTTTCTACCTCTGCCGCTATTTCGGCTTTCATTGTGGCGGCTACTGCTTTGCCGTCCAATAATTGCGTCTGTCGTTGTTTTTCCATATTATTATTATCCTTTCTTATTTCCTGAACGAAGGAAGTTTTTTACCTGCACCCGGTTTGGCATTTGTAAGCATACGCATCATTTTGCGTGTTTCATCAAACTGTTTGATTAATCTGTTTACCTCCTGCACATTTGTTCCGCTTCCTTGCGCTATGCGTTGGCGGCGCGAACCGTTAAGAATAGCCGGATTTGTCCGTTCTGCCGGAGTCATAGAATAGATTATTGCCTCGATACTTTTAAAGGCATTGTCGTCGATATCCACATTTTTCAAGGCTTTGCCAACACCCGGTATCATAGCTGCGAGATCCTTCAGGTTACCCATTTTCTTGATCTGGTGAATCTGGGCAATAAAGTCATTGAAGTCAAACTGGTTTTTGGCGATTTTCTTTTGTAATCGCTTCGCTTCTTCTTCGTCGTATTGCTCCTGAGCACGTTCAACCAACGAAACGATATCCCCCATGCCTAAAATACGGTCGGCCATACGTCCCGGGTGGAATACATCCAGTGCGTCCATTTTTTCGCCCGTACCCACAAATTTGATCGGCTTGGTTACTACCGTGCGGATAGATAAAGCGGCACCGCCTCGTGTGTCACCATCCAATTTGGTAAGCACTACACCGTCAAAATTCAGGCGATCGTTAAATTCTTTAGCTGTATTAACGGCATCTTGCCCGGTCATGGCATCAACGACAAACAAAGTTTCGGAAGGTTCGATCGCATTCTTGATAGCTGCGATTTCCTGCATCATCTGTTCGTCAATAGCTAAACGTCCGGCGGTATCTACTATAACTAAGTTGTTTCCGTTGGCTTTTGCTTCCTTAATAGCATTTTGAGCAATCTGCACCGGGTTTTTGTTTTCCGGTTCGGAGTATACCGGAACACCGATTTGTTCTCCCAGTATACGAAGCTGTTCAATAGCGGCAGGGCGATACACATCACAGGCAACCAAAAGAGGCTTTCTCCCTTTTTTGGTTTTCAGCATATTGGCTAATTTTCCTGTAAAAGTAGTCTTACCCGAACCTTGCAAACCAGACATAAGGATGATAGCAGGAGAACCGGTCAAGTCGATTTCGGCAGCTGTTCCCCCCATTAATTCGGCTAATTCGTCATGCACGATCTTAACCATTAACTGACTGGGTTTAACAGCGGTAAGTACATTTTGACCAAGCGCCTTTTCTTTTACTGTATCTGTGAATTGCTTTGCCACCTTGTAGTTTACGTCAGCGTCAAGCAATGCTCTACGTACATCTTTCAGCGTTTCAGCAACATTGATTTCAGTAATCCTACCTTCACCTTTTAGTAGTTTAAACGACCTATCTAACCTATCACTTAGATTCTCAAACATAGTTCCTTAATATATAATTTGTTTAAATTTCCATTTAATGGGACACAAAGTTAAGAAAAAGGATGTAAACCGCTAAAAGCCCGCCTCTTTTTTGTAATTATTGCCGAATCGAAGTGTTTCCAAATCGTAACTATCCGGCGTCTTCATATCAGAAGAGAATAAAAAACAAGCCTAAAGTTTCCAAAGTAGGAAACCCTTACTTATCTTTGTGAAAAAGGTAAGTATGGATGTTCAAATCAATAAAATAGGGGTATTGATCCGAGATGAAAGACTTCGACGAGGAATGACACAAGAGGATCTTGGTGCAAAGGTCGGTGTAGGTAAGGCTCAAATATCAAAGATAGAAAGTGGAAAAGGGCTAACTATAAAAACGGTCAATAAAGTACTTGAATCTTTGAATTTATCTGCTACAGTTAGGTTAGTTAGTGTTAAAAATGTTGATAAACGAGTTGTTGGTTATGTTATTGCTGTTATAAATGAGTTTGCCAAAACCTATAATCTGACAGTACGCGAAGCAAGCAATTATTTAAACCGATATAAAGGATTAGATTTTCTTACCGAACATTACGAAGCGGAGCATTTATTGTCATTTGAAGATAGTGTGCAAGATTTAGCTCGTGTTTGTTATAATCAAGGAGGGGGGATTTTATGAAACTTTTTCACGGCTCTAATATTGCTGTTAAAACCGTAGACTTTGCCAGATGCAAACCTTATAAAGATTTTGGACAAGGATTCTATCTTACAGATATAAAGGAGCAGGCTATGCAGATGGCGAGGCGTACAGCAGCAATTTATGGTGGAGAACCAATTGTTACTGTTTTTGAATTTGATAAAGAGGCAGCATTCAATACCTCTTCTTTGTCGATCAAATGTTTTGAAAATCCTGATGAGGAATGGGCTTTGTTTGTTATGTGCAATCGGAGCAGAACGCAAGTACATCCTATCCATGAATACGATATTGTTATTGGTCCCGTAGCCGATGATACAATAGCTACATTATTTCGTAATTTCGATGATGGGATAATCGACCTGCCAACATTAGTTAGTGGGCTTAGGTACAAGCGTATATCTTCTCAATATTTTTTTCGTTCGCAGAAAGCTGCGGCATATCTTAATGTGTTATGAAACGAACATATGAAATGCTCGTTTACACCAATATGAGTGTTTATGTGAGTTCTATACTACTTTAATATAAAAAACTATTATCGTATGAATAAAAAGGCACAATATTTAATAGAGGGGATAACAAAAGATATCATTACTTATCTGATGGAGGATCATGATATGACTATGCCTGTAGCAATAGTCATGTTTCATAACTCAGAAACATTTGAAAAACTTTCGGACGAAGCTACCGGTTTATATATTGAAAGTTCAGCGTATGTGTATGAGATTTTGAAATCAGAAATTAAAATGGGAAAGATTAAATAAATCTGTGCGATATAATATCAATCGGATCAACCCTCACTATCATCCCGACCACCCTCCCTGTCATCTCGACCGAAGTGGAGAGATCTCTGCATGGGGCGTAATTAAATAGTGAAAGAGATCAACTATTTTTTTCTGGTTGGCAGTGTTTTTTTGTCTACTCTAACTTCGGATTAGTGCTCAAAAAAGTCAGCATTAAAATGAAGCCTTTTTTCATAATACTATATAAAAAAAAAGATATCCTTTATTTTTCAAAATATATCCTTTATTTTTCGAAAAATAACCTTTATGTTTTTCGGCCTCTACAATGCGCTGATTGTCAGTAGTATAGGAAACCGCTAAAAAACAGAAAAACAAGGCCTGTTTTTAGCTTAAAAAATCAATGTTTATAGGCGGTTGAAAGCACGATTGATAACACGGTTGATCAGGGCGAAAAATTTTTCGCCCCTACGAACATAAACCACCCTCAATTTCAACCCGACCACCCTCTCTGTCATCTCGACCGCAGTGGAGAGATCTTTGCAAATGGCTACATTAATTAATAGTCAGATGGTATGAGATGCTTCGACAGGCTCAGGGTGACAATGTGTTGGGATGGGATGCTTCGATAAGCTTTGAGTGATAAGGGTATACAAATGATTATTAGATGGTTTTGTGGATAAGGGCGAAGGCTTTTTGCTCCTGCGAATCCGGACTGCTCCTCTTTGTTATACTATATTCCCTTATGATCTCAAAAAAATACGTAGTTTTGTGCTTAAAATAGTTCTTTAAGCAAACTTTAGCTTATGATTTTACAATTACTTTTTATTCTAACCGCAATTGTCATCGGAGCTCGCTTGGGAGGGATCGGTTTAGGTGTTCTGGGGGGATTGGGGTTGGCTTGCCTCACTTTTATCTTTGGTCTTGAGCCTACATCGCCACCTATTGATGTGATGTTGATGATTGCTTCTGTTATTACCGCTGCCAGTGCTATGCAGGCTGCCGGAGGATTGGATCTGATGGTGAAATGGGCGGAAAAATTACTTCGCAAACATCCTGAACGGATTACGATACTTGGTCCTTTGGTTACTTATTCCTTTACTTTTCTGGCCGGAACAGGGCATGTTGCTTATTCTGTGCTTCCGGTAATTGCCGAGGTGGCTACCGACTCTAAAATAAGACCGGAACGACCGTTGGCTATTTCCGTAATTGCTTCGCAACAGGCAATAACCGCCAGTCCTATTTCGGCTGCAACCGTAGCCTTGTTGAGTTTATTGTCTTTTACGGGTGTCAGCTTGATAAATATTCTGATGATTTCGGTTCCTTGTACGTTAGCCGGTGTTTTAACCGGAGCATTTTATTCGATGCGCGTAGGGAAAGAGCTGGGTGATGATCCTGAATTTAAGCGAAGATTGGAGAGCGGTGAATTTAAAATGGATCATTACGAAGCCAAAGGCGTAGCGCATTTTCGGAAAGCAATATGGGCCGTTGTGTTATTTGTTTTGGCTACCGTAGCGATAGTTTTATTCGGTTCACTTGAGAGTTTACGTCCGGTTTATATATCCGACGGAGAAACGTATCAATTGAGTATGGCTTATATCATCGAAATAATTATGTTGTCGGCTGCTGCGCTTATTTTACTGATCACGAAAACAGATGCTGTTAAAGCCGCGCAAGGTTCTGTCTTTCTGGCCGGAATGCAAGCGGTGATCGCGATCTTTGGAATCGCCTGGATGGGAGATACGTTTATTGCGGGAAATATAGTCGAATTGAAAGCTTCAATTGAAGAGACCGTTACGAAAATGCCCTGGTTGTTTGGGCTTGCTTTGTTTCTGATGTCTATCCTCTTGTTTAGTCAGGCGGCCACTATACGGGCATTATTACCTTTAGGTATTGCCCTTGGTATTTCGCCTTTTATGTTGATTGCGCTGTTTCCAGCTGTAAACGGCTATTTCTTTATACCCAACTATCCAACGGTAGTGGCGGCAATCAATTTTGACCGGACGGGCACCACCCGGATCGGTAAATATATGTTGAATCATTCATTCATGATACCCGGATTAATAGCAACTGCTACGTCGGTATTGCTCGGATTGTTGTTGATTCAGTTTATTTGATCGGTTTTTATTGTTTTTAGCATAAATTTTAAACGCGAATGAAGAAGAGTAAAATCTGCAATTTGGGTGCTGCATTCACTTTATGTGGCTTCCTGTTATCTTGTAATAATCAGGTAGCACCTCCCGCGCCATTTGGAGTACTTCCTTCGGAGCATCAGTTGGTTTGGCAGAAAATGGAATACAATATGTTTATTCATTTTGGTCCGAACACGTTTACCGATGTGGAGTGGGGAAATGGAAAAGAAAACCCCAAGGTGTTCAATCCTTCTGCTGTAGATTGTCGTCAATGGGCAGCAGTGGCAAAAGCCGCGGGTATGAAAGGGATCGTAATTACAGCGAAACACCACGATGGTTTTTGCTTATGGCCGAGTAACTTTAGTACACACACTGTGCGCGAAAGTCCATGGAAAGACGGGAAAGGCGACTTGCTGAAAGAACTTTCCGACGCTTGTAAAGAATACGGTTTGAAGTTTGGCGTATACCTCTCACCCTGGGATCAGAACCATCCGGCATACGGAACGCCGACCTACAACGATATATTCGTTAATACACTTACGGAGGTGTTGACCAATTACGGTGAGGTTTTTGAACAATGGTTTGATGGAGCCAATGGCGAAGGTCATGGTGGAAAGAACCAGGTTTACGATTGGGATTTGTTCAACAACACGGTTTACAGTCACCAGCCTCAAGCGGTAATTTTCAGTGATGTAGGTCCGGGTTGCCGTTGGGTTGGCAACGAGCAAGGGCATGTTGGCGAAACAAACTGGTCGAGATTGGATATTGAAGGATACGAACCCGGTGCAAAAGGACCGAATCCCGATTCGTTGAATATGGGGAATATAAACGGAGCTGATTGGGTGCCTGCCGAAACAAATACATCTATTCGTCCAGGATGGTTTTATAGCCCTTCTACGGACGATAAGGTAAAGTCGTTAGGTAAACTAATGGATATTTACTACACTTCCGTAGGACGCAATTCTACCCTACTGTTAAATGTTCCACCGGATAAAACAGGACGTATTCACCCCAATGACTCCACCCGTTTGATGGAGTTGAGAAGGGCGATAGACGAATCCTTTAAGGATAATTTGGCTGAAGGCACACTGACGGCTTCCGCTACCCGAGGTAATAGCGAGCAATATGCGGTAACCAATCTGTTTGATGACAGTTATGATTCCTATTGGACTACCAACGATGAGGTCTTAACAGCTTCGGTTGAGTTGACTATGGGAACTTTGAAAACATTCAATCGTTTGTTGTTGCAGGAATACATTCCGTTAGGACAGCGCGTTGCTGCCTTCAATGTGGAATACTGGAACACGGAGAAGAGCGAATGGAACTTATTGACCGAAGCAACAACAATCGGGTATAAACGCATTCTGCGCTTTCCTTCCGTCACTACAAACAGAATCAAAATAAACATTACCAATTCGTTGGCTTGTCCTATCCTCAATAAGCTGGAGATTTACAATACACCGGAATATCCGTTAGGAGGAAGTGACGATGCGGTATATAGTCAGATTTCCAGATCAGGCTGGACCCTGCTTACTCCTGTTATGGAAGGTGCGGATAAGATCATTGACGGTAAAGCGGATGCACCGGTAACGGTTTCCCGTACCGAAGCCCTTTTACTCGACTTAGGGGAAATCACCGAATTAAGCGGATTTTATTATACCCCTCAGAATCATGTAACTGCCGCGAATATTCAACGTTACAACATATTGTCCAGCACAGATAATCAATCATGGATTCGTTTGAAAGAGAACGAACTGTTTAATAATATCCGCAACAACCCGATCCGTCAGGATGTTTCTTTCAGTAAAACGGTAAAAGCGAGGTATATTAAACTTGAGCCGGTGGAATTGACTAATCAGGCAGATGCGTATGCTGTTGTCGAATTAGGCGTGATCAAGGCGAAATAAGATTTATCAATATAGGCAAGAGATGCACAACCGTGTGTCTCTTGTTGTTTCTGTTTAGGCTATAAAAAATACAGATCAGACCATTTGTTTTTTTTGGAAGTGGCAAAAGTAAAATTAACTTTACGGTTTATTGAAAAACTGAACTTATGTTTCGGAAACGCTTACCTAAGGGCAATTGGTTAACGCTGTTGCTCAGGTATAAACGAACTTTTTTTTATACACTTATTCTTCTTGTTGTATGTGTCGGGCATTACTACCTGATGCAATTATCCTTGGAGTCATTTCGGTATATACGTCAGTCTGTCCTGTCTATGTTATGCGTGCTGTGCTTAGGCGGAGCGTTCATGCTGTGGCTGCGACGCAATGGTGTGCGTTCCCGAAGCTTGTTTGTTTTTCTGATGTTTATGGTTGGTTTAACCAATCTCTTATCACTCATCAATGGACTAACTACAGGATATGCAGGGGTGGTAAACTATAAATTTGTATCGTTACCCATGCTTATTTACGGGAGTATATATGAATATATCTTTTTGTTGTATCCCATCGAAGCCTTTCGTCCCGGATGGCTCTCGGCAAAGCGTGCGGTGATTTTGTTTCTGCCTACTATTGTTGTTCTGGGAGTTTATTTACTTTTTGCGATTACTACAACAGAGCCCATGCCGGTAATAGATAACTGGTCTGTTTTACTCCAAAATTTCTGGAGTATTCATGTATGGATCCGTCTGTTTATTCTCACCTATCCTATAATCGGATTGGTAATTATGCTTCGTTATCGGAATAATTACAAAGAATGGTGTGAAAACAACTATGCATCCATGGAGAATATGGATGTAAAATGGTTACAAGATTATATTTACGGAAACTTAGTGATTACCATCTCATGTGAAATTGTTGTGTTAAGCAATGATGCCCGAAGTGTTTTAATGCATAATATCATTTTTCTGTTCTTCTTTCTGTACGGTTTTTATCGTGTGTTATTTCAAAAGAACCCTTACCCCGAGGGTTATTTCAAGGAGGGAATGGATGCTGCAAAAGAGGAACTCGGTGTTGCTAATGAACTCGACGAATATGCTGTTGCCAAATACGGCTTTTCAAACAATATCCCTGCTCATAAGTATAAATTGGAACAATGGATGGAGGCAGAAAAGCCCTACTTGCGAAAAGACTTTAAATTGACCGATGTAATGGACGTATTACCTTTGAACCGTAGCTATCTGTCTCGTTTATTTAATGAGGGATACGGCGTGAATTTTTATCAGTTCGTGACGCGCTATCGAATTGAGGAGGGTAAATCTTTGTTGCAATCGCGTCCTGACCTAAACATCACAAACATAGCTGATCTATCCGGTTTTAGTTCTATTTCGGTATTCGGCAAGGCATTTGCTCAAGAAACAGGCTGCACACCCAAGCAGTGGCGCGATAAAGAAGTGAAGTTAAAGCAGTGATATTTATTGCTTCTCCGTTAGGTATTTCCAGAAACGGACCGGCAGGTGTTGTTTGTGTAATATGGGGTTTATGCGTTCTTTTATGGTGATGGACTTAAAGTAGGACTTCCACAATTGTTGAAACAATACCTCGTCTTTATCCATCAGCTCCTCACTTAATATACCGGATAAAAGGTGCTTTTCTTTTTTTTCAAACCGTACTTCCCTTGTTTCCTCCATATCGTAATAATAACCGTATTCCCGTTTCATATCGTAGAGCAACCATTTCTGACCGGCATACCGATCTTGCAGATGGCGGAGTGTTAGCGGTAAAACATTATATATTGGTTCGATAGGAGCAAAGTAGGTTTCGTCTGTTGTTTTTTGAAACCGGAGAAACTGAATCACACGTAGTTTTTCATTGTTAACCTGTTTCCATATTTTGGATAATTGCAATACATCAGCGTCTCCGAAATTAAGTTCGATTGACGTTGGCGCGTCAATCGCTTTGCGGATATAGTTGAACAGGAGCGTGTCTGTTTCCGGTAATTCGGATAACCAGCAAACCGTCAGACTGGATAAGGCGGAAGCGGAAATCTTTTTCTCCAATCCGCGCCATACCCGTGCGGATTTTTCTTCATCCGTAATAACGGCGTGTGTTTCATCGCAAAAGAGCGGAAGGATTTCTCCCTCTTCAATCAGCTGATCAGGAAATGTACGGCGATCATACGCGTCGAAAACAGCCGTGAGCAATCCTTCAAATGTTTTATCGTAGGTGAAAACAAGCATGGCGTTAATCTTCAAAAAGTATGCTTAACTGTCTGTCGTCATGCTTATGAGCAGGCTTGCGGATTAGTAAGCCCCGAACATTTTCAGGGTGTAACTCGTGGATCGTTTTCGCACCCAGTTCGTGACAGGTAATGAAATATTGCGCTTTTTTCATTACTACACCTATTTTCTTTAGCTGCAATGAACCCAGGCGGGAGAAACGGCGGGAGGTGACAATTAATTTAGCCGACTTAACCCCGATACCCGGCACACGGAGCAACATTTCATAATCAGCCCGGTTGATATCTACCGGGAAATGTTGCGGATTACGCAAGGCCCACGATAGTTTCGGATCAAGCTCCAGATCCAAATCGGGATAAGCGTCATTTACGATCTCTTCTACTTTGAATTGGTAGAAACGCAACAGCCAATCGGCCTGATATAAGCGATTTTCACGAACCAAAGGTGGCTTTATCAATGCCGGCAACCGATTGTCATACGAGTTGACGGGAATAAAACCGGAATAATAAACCCTTTTCATCGTAGGTCGTTGATACAGGGCCGACGATAAAGACAGAATGTCTTTGTCTGTATCCGCCGTAGCACCAACGATCATCTGTGTGCTTTGACCGGCTGGAGCGAAACGGGGAGCATACCGAAACCGTTTTCGCTCTTCCGCGCTTTGCAGCACGCCTTGCTGTATATACTTCATCGGACTGAAAACGCTTTTGAAGTCTTTTTCCGGAGCGAGCATTTTAAGACTCGTTTCATTCGGTATTTCGATGTTCACACTTAAACGATCTGCATACAATCCGGCTTCATTAACGAGTTCCTGACTGGCACCCGGAATGCTTTTCATGTGAATGTAACCGTTAAAACGATGGATCAGTCGCAGATCTTTTATCGCCCTTACCAAACGTTCCATCGTATAATCCGGACTTCGCACAACTCCTGAACTCAGAAACAAGCCCTCTATATAATTGCGTTTATAGAATTCAATAGTGAGATTAACCAATTCCGTGACAGAAAGTGTCGCTCTGGGAATGTCGTTGCTCCGGCGATTAATGCAATAGGCACAGTCATACATACAACTGTTGGTAAGCATAATTTTAAGTAAAGAAACGCAACGTCCGTCTTCCGAAAAGCTATGACAAATGCCCCATCCAGCCGCACTTCCTATTTCTCCCTTTCGGGAAGAACGGGAAGTACCGCTCGAAGCGCACGAAACATCGTATTTCGCCGATTCTGCCAGCACTTTCAGCTTTTCCAGTACACTCGCATCCATTCAATTCCCTTTTTGTTCGATATACGAAGATACTTTTCTTTTGCTAAAATATAGGTATTAGCGTGCGATAACTTATCAACACCTGCTCTACTTTCCGCAGATGTTTTTGAACGAGCAATAAACGCAGGCCTTTCCTGTTGGTGTTTGCATAAAAGGCTGTTCGGGCGAAAATAGCTGATCTAAACAGTTGCGCAGTCCTTCTTCAAACGCAGTAGCGTATTCGCTGAAATCGGTAACCGCGTCTGATTTGCCGCGTTCAATCCGGAGGTAGACTGACGGATCAAAGTTGTCGTTGAAAAGTGTACGCAGGTAATAGATGGTGGGTTGTATGGTGATAGGCTGCTTTACCTCGTTCTGATACATCCAGGCGTACATGAATACTTGCATAATCGCTTTCGGGCGATCTTTGGCTTCGAGGTCGAACAGTTGATCTATACCTGTAAAAGAGGAGAGTCCACTACCACTTTTATAGTCTACGATCCGCAGGCGGTTGCCCACTTCATCTACACGGTCGATAAACCCTTTCAAGCTGATTTCATCTCCATTCGACAACTTGAAATTCGCTTTCACACGCTTCTCGGACATAATGTATTGAAAAGGTGTTTGCTCGCTGTCACGGCTGAGTATCTTTAAAACATATTTACGTATCATCTCGCCATTCAGGTAGTTCTGACCGGTGAGCGGACGTATTTTTTCGGTTTTAAAGAATTCTTTATTATACGCTTCGTTGATTACGTCCGTCAGCAAACGCGTGTCTTTACGTATAATCTGTAGCAGGTCGGCGGTTACCATTTGTCCACAAAAACGGGTGTATAATATTTCCATTACCTTATGCAGGATGCTGCCGAAAATACTGCTTTCAACGCTTTCCACAACCTCCTCTTCCTCTTGTATGGATTCAACTACCGAGAAATAAAATTTCAGCGGACAGTCTAACCAGGTGTTAATCGCACTTGCCGAAAGGGCGCGGGAGCCTCCTTTGCGGAATGTGGATAATTGAGCCAGCACTTCATCTGTTTTACGAACAAGGATAGGAGGAGTTTTGGACGACGAAACGTTGTAAACAGCTAATTTACGTTGCAGGGGCTCGTTGTAATGGTAGTGCAGTTGATGCACAAAGCGGCTGATCTCTCCTGTTTGCGAACCGTTTCCGCTACGGGTATCATATACTAATGTTACTTGCTTGGCGCGGTGGATCAGGCGGTAAAAGTGATAAGCCCATACACTGTCCTGGTGTTCATACGTCGGTAAGTTGAAACCGCGTCGGAGGTTATAGGGGATAAAAGAATTGGGAGCCGTTCTCTTTGGGAAGATTCCTTCGTTCATGGAAAGAATAATGAGTCTGTCGAAGTCGAGCGCGCGGGTTTCCAATACACCCATGATTTGCAAGCCGGACAACGGTTCGCCATAAAACGGGATTGTGATTGTATCCGTAATGCGTTTGATCAGGCGGAAATAGGTGTCGATCTTCATTTCTATTCGGCCGGCAGACAGCAGTTCTTTCATCCTGTTTACGGTTGTGAAATAGAAGAAAATAAACTCCTGTTCCAGATCGTTCATCGATAATGTTTCGTCGTCATCCTTTTCAATGTTATCCGGTGAAACCGCTTTGTTCAAGCGTTTTAAAATATTGATGAGATAGTCCGAAAAATCACTTGTGTCTCTGAACGTTGAAAACAAGTCGCGCAATAACGGAGTTATGGCTAATTCCTTGGCACTGATGTAGATTCGGTTGTACTTTATGATCTCTTTAACTAATTCGGAAATCTTATCCGGCTCGGCGGCATAAACATATTGGTGATTTAGAACCGGCAGCACGTCGCGAAAATAAAAAGAAGGTGTTCCTTCGGTGAAACGGATGTTTTTTTGTAAAGTGAGTATGTTTTCCATCAAGGAAGCAACCGGTGTGCCGGCTAGAGGATACCCCATCGTTACATTAACCCGCTTTATATTTTCCGGTATCGAGTTCAGAACCGGTATCAGCATTTGCTCTTCAGGCAGTACTATTGCCGTGCGCAAAGCATCTTCGGCTTTCATTTCCTCTAAGCCATAGCTTGTGAGGAGTTCGTGAATCTGCTTTGCTTGTCCTACGGCAGATGGTATACCGATCACTTCTATGTCGGGCGTGTTGATTTCCTCCTCCGGCAACTCGAACTCAGAGGGATAGCGCCGTATATTCCGTAAAGCAAAAAACGAAGCCTTGTTGTCAGGGTCTGTAACTTTTGGTGAGGCGTAGTCCCAATAAAAATCTGCCATGCCTTGTTTCAGCAGCTCGTCCAACAGATGCTCTTCCGAGGTGGACAGCGCGTTGAGGCCGACAAAAACAATTTTATCGTAAGGCAGATTGAACGCTTCGCCTTGTTGCATGCGTTCCACCACGTCGCGGAAGATCATTCCTTCGTATCCCCTGTTTTCGGCTTTCATTTCTTCGCGCAAGTTGGTATAAAGCGTATGGAGTATTTCCCAGAGAGCGAGGAAATTTTTCTGATTTGGCGTGTCGCCTTTCGGATGAAACGTGGCCCAGAAAGTACGGATAGCCGCTACCTGCTCCGGGGTGAGGGCGTTGAAATCATCCTCTAACTGCTTGAGGTCGGATACATTGGTAAAAAGCATACGCGCGTTCACCATATACTTATCCACATCGTCAAAATCGCTCAACAACATCTCTCCCCAGTAAAGAAAATCATCGAAAGTTTCGTCCGAGCCGCTTGTTTGCTTATATATATCGTATAATTTGAACAGAAGACTGATACGGTCTGCCGCTTGCTTACCGCTAAGTTTAACAAACAGATCATTAATCGTAAGTATCGTTGGCGAAAACAAAGGTTTTCCGGCAATCTCCGATAAATGCTTCTGAAAAAACAAACCCGCGCGACGATTCGGGAAAATAAAAGCAAGACGACTTATTTTACCTTTATATATATTGTAAAACAAAGAAGCTACCTGAAATAAAAATGGTTTCATTCTAATCTGATTTGTCAACAAATATACGAATGAATAATGAATCTTGTATGAAAGAAAACCACCCCTTTTCCTCCCCTCAATTTTGGCATGTCCTTTACTATAAAATTTTTTCTGGAAAAGGTCAACCCAACCACACTGTCATGCTGAGCCTGTCGAAGCATCTCATCCCATCAGACTATTATAAACCGAAGCTTTATGTAGAGATCTCTCCACTGCGGTCGAGATGACAGAGAGGAAAGTCGAGATGACAGGGAGGGTAGTCGGGTTGAAATTGAGGGTGGTTTATGTTCGTAGGGGCGAAAAATCTTTTGCCCTGATCAACTATGTTATCAATCGTGCTTTCAACCGCCTATAAACATTGATTTTTTAAGCTAAAAACAGGCCTTGTTTTCCTATTTTTTAGCGGCTTTCTATACTGCTGACAATCAGCGCATTGTAGAGGCCGAAAAACATAAAGGTTATTTTTTGAAAAATAAAGGATATATTTTGAAAAATAAAGGATATCTTTTTTTTTATATAGTATTATGAAAAAAGGCTTCATTTTAATGCTGACTTTTTTGAACACTAATACGAAGTTAGAGTAGACATAAAAAACACTGCCAACCAGAAAAAAATAGTTGATCTCTTTCACTATCTAATTACGCCCCATGCAGAGATCTCTCCACTTCGGTCGAGATGACAGGGAGGGTGGTCGAGATGACAGGGGAGGATGGTCGAGATGATAGGGGGGGACAGTTCCTTCCCACTGTCATGCTGAGCTTGTCGAAGCATCTCATCCTGTCTGACTATTATTTAATGTAGTTTTATGCAGAGATTCCTCCACTTCGGTCGGAATGACAGAGAGGGTTGGTCGGGTTGACAGGGGAGGGCAGTCAGAATGGCAGAGAGGGGCGGTCGGGCTAACAAAAAGAAAAGGTCGGGGTAGCAGGGGCGAAACCCCTTAAAACCCTATTCCTTCCTTGCTTACCTTTTTTTCTTCCGTGGAAAGAGGTTATATTTGTCAATATGAAACGAACATGTAAAACAATCGTTTTTACCAAAGTGAATGATTATGTGCGTTCCAAACGACCTGAATGAAAAAAATAAATATAATCGCATGAAAAAATTAGTGATTGTTGGATGTGGGCGACTGGGGCTTATTGTGGCTGAAGCAGTTGTTAATGGTTTATTGCCGGAGTATGAGTTGGTGGGCGTTTATTCGCGTTCGGCTGAGAAGATGGAACGTTTTACTTCGCTGATGAATAAGAATGGCAGAGCTTGTGTTGCCTGTGATTCTATCGAGGAGTTGTTGGCTTTGAAGCCGGATTATCTTGTTGAAACCGCTTCTCCGGCGGCGATGCGCGAACTGGCAATACCTGCGTTGAAGAATGGTACTTCTATTGTGACCTTGTCGATCGGTGCTTTTGCGGATGATGTTTTTTATAAGCATGTAACGGAGGCTGCAAAAGCGAACGGCTCTCGTGTGTATATCGCTTCCGGTGCAACCGGTGGTTTTGATGTACTTCGCACTGCCGCGTTGATGGGTAATGCTTCTGCCAAATTCTTCAATGAAAAAGGACCTAACGGATTACGGGGGACTGCTGTTTATGATGAGGCTTTGCACACAGAACAACGTGTGGTATTTGAGGGAAACGCGGCGGAGGCGATAGCTATGTTTCCTACCCGGGTGAATGTAACGGTAGCGGCTTCAAGAGCATCGGTCGGTCCGGAAAATATGCAGGTTACGATGCAATCTACTCCCGGTTTTGTGGGAGATACGCAGAAGGTGGAGATTAAGAACGACCAGGTGCACGCTGTTGTCGATATTTACAGCGCTACACCTGATATAGCAGGATGGTCGGTGGTGAGCACCCTGCTTAATATAGTTTCACCCATTGTATTCTGACAGGTTGGCCAGTACTTTCTCGCTCAGGCGGTCAAACGCCTGACGGGTTCGTCCGGTAGATGTTTGCATGCATTGAATTCGCGGATGATCGAGCAGATGAGTTCCGCCTAAGGCGTCTGTGCTATCACAATAACAAAGGTTGTCTTTTTCCAGCCATTGGATAAAAGGAGCTTCATCCCAGGCAGGAGAGAGCCCTACATTAAATAATATCTTTTTATTCCCGATTTGCCTGAATTCCTCTTCATGCAGTAAAACCGTATTTTTGTTCAGACAGCAGATGATGAGTTGGTTTTGAGCAAGTAAATCGGGTAAGGGCAGGTATTGGTAACCTTTGGCTGCCGCTTCTGCCTTTTCACTACGGGAAAAGTAGCTGATCTCCGCGCCGAAGAAACGCAACGCGTCGGCAATCATACCACCTAATTTACCAAGCCCTACAATTCCGGCCTTTAATCCAGTGATTTCCTGTGGCGTGCCATCCCAAGGCTCCCGACCAAAACCGTGAAGGCAGCGTACTAACTCACTGATTACATATTCGACCACACCTTCATCGCCATAATCGCGAATACCGGTTACGGTTATACCTCTTTCATTGGCATAAAGAATATCGACATTCGCGCTTTCCGGCGAATACAAAGAACAACACATCCCGATATATTTTATATTCGGACATTTTTCCAATACGGCACGATTAATACGTGAAGTATAACTTAGAAGTACGGCGTCCGCATCTCCGATCCGCGAAATAATTTCGCTGTCGTTTGCCGGAATGTTAGTATACATAATCACCTCTTTCGCATACGTATGCAATTCCTTCTCAGCAGAAGGGATCAGGCTTACCGGCTCTATCGCAATTAATTTTTCGAACATAATTATTGAGTTTAAAGCACTAAACTTAGTGAAAAAACGGACTAAGCGCAAAATTTAAACCGGCTATGAATTTAAATTGATTTTAAAACAAGTTCCCTCTACCTCTGTTTGATTCAGATTTATTGCTTAATTTTGTAACAGTTTGACTGATTGCTTATATGATGGAGTGGAAAAAGCGGCATAGTTATTTTATCCAATGGTTTATAGGCATGGGGGATTTGATTATTCTTAACCTCATGTTTTTTGTTGTATTTCAAATGCTCGGTGATATATATACCGGAGCGATAAGGCCTGTGATGAGAGAAGTGATACTTTTGTTGAACTTCTGTTATTTCTTTGCATTGTATTTTGTTCCTATACAATTGCACCTTTCGGTTGTGTTTATCGATAAGCTGGTGCAACGCGCGTTTATGCTGGTCACTTTGTTGATCTTCTTTTTTGCTACCTGCCTTACATTTATGAATATCAGCGATTTGTTGGCTACATTCTTAGTTGTTTACTATGGGGCGACGGTTGTTGTTTTGTCTCTTTGGCAGGTCATTGTGAGAATCTGTTTGAAGGCTTACCGTAAGAAGGGGCTTAACTCAAAAAAAGTAGTAATTGTGGGTGCCGGTAAAAATGGAATGGAAATATATAAGGTGATGAAAAACGACCTTTCCTATGGTTTTAAGATAATGGGTTTCTTTGACGATAACATTTCTCTGCAACAGGTTTTACCCAATTATCTTGGTCTGACAAATGAAGTAGAAACTTATGTGACTGAACATGATGTGGACGAAATCTATTATACACTGCCCGGTACGCAAGACGAGAAACTGTTGCGGCTGCTGAATTTCGCGGAAAAGAATATGATACGATTCTACATCGTTCCGGAGTTTTACCGGAATGTGAAAAAGAGCTTAGTGATGGATGTTATAGAATATATTCCGTTGCTTTCCGTAAGACGTGAACCTTTGCAGGCCGCTTACAATCGTTTTCTGAAGCGATGCTTTGATATTGTGTTTTCCTTGTTGGTGTTGACGCTTATTTTCCCCTTTTTATATGTAATAGTAGGTTTGCTGATAAAAATGTCGTCAAAAGGTCCTATCTTTTTTAAACAAAGACGTACGGGACTGTATGGTCATGATTTTGAATGCTACAAGTTTCGAACCATGCGTGTGAATGACGACGCGGATAAAAAACAGGCACAGAAAAACGACCCACGAACAACTAAAATAGGGACTTTCCTGAGAAAAACCAACCTGGATGAATTTCCCCAATTCTTTAATGTACTGCTGGGGGATATGTCTGTTGTAGGACCTCGCCCACACATGTTAAAACATACGGAACAATACTCTGCCTTAATTGATAAATATATGGTTCGGCATTTAGCGAAACCGGGTGTGACCGGCTGGGCGCAGGTTACCGGTTATAGAGGAGAAACCAAGACGTTGGAACAGATGGAAGGCCGGGTTAAAAGAGATGTTTGGTATATTGAGAACTGGTCTTTCTTCTTAGATTTGAAAATAATCGTTGTTACGGTTATCAATATGTTTAGAGGTGAAAAGAACGCTTATTGAATTGTTTGATGCACACTTTCTCGGATTTTGTGTAATGGAAAGATAATTAATTGTATATTTGTACCCGTTATGGGAAGGATTTTGGCCATAGATTATGGACATAAAAGAACCGGACTCGCGGTAACAGACACCTTGCAGATGATTGCAAATGGTTTAACTACGCTGCCGAGTACCGAACTGGAGGCTTTTTTATCTGATTATATAAAGAAAGAGCCTGTTGAATTATTTGTATTAGGGCTTCCGAAGCAGATGAACAATCAGCCGTCTGAGAATATGAAATATGTAGAACGTTTTGCAACGCGGTTGAAGCGTCTTTTTCCGTCGATACCTGTGGAATATTACGATGAGCGTTTTACATCTGTTCTTGCGCATAAAGCGATGTTAGACGGCGGACTCAAAAAACAACAACGACAAAATAAGGCACTTGTAGATGAAATAAGCGCGGTAATTATTTTGCAATCTTACTTGGAAAGTAAAAAATATCAATATAAACTATGATTTTACCAATATATCTTTACGGGCAGCCGGTTTTAAGAGGAGATAATGAGGAAATTCCTGCTGATTATCCTAATCTGAAAGAACTGGTCGCTAATATGTTTGATACAATGTATAATGCGGATGGGGTTGGATTGGCCGCACCTCAGGTAGGTTTGTCTATCCGGCTTCTTGTTATCGACGCCGACATACTATCCGATGATTTCCCCGAATGCAAGGACTTTAAGCGTGCAATGATAAACCCGCGTATCACAGAACGCAGTGAAGAGCAGGTTTCCATGGATGAGGGCTGTTTGAGTTTTCCAGGTTTACACGAAAAAGTATCTCGTGCGAAAAGTATTCGGATCACTTATCTGGATGAAGAGTTTGTTTCTCATGAAGAGGAATTACATGGTTTTGCCGCGAGAGTGGCGCAACACGAGTATGAACATCTGGAAGGAGGCGTGTTTATTGACAATATATCTCCGATACGCAAGCAATTAAGCAAAGGAAAATTAAATAATATTATTAAAGGTACAGTCCGTTGCGCTTATCGCACAAAGGTTGTAGGAAAATAATTAACTAATTAAGTCAATCACTATGACAGATTTAAGTAAAGACATTCAGGAACTGAGACACAAGAAAGAAGTTCTGAAGAAAGGTGGTGGAGATGCTGCCATCGAGAAACAAATCGCCATGGGTAAATTAACAGCCCGTGATCGTATTCTTTCTTTGTTGGATAATGAGTCCTTTCAGGAGTTTGACATGTTTGTTAAGCATGATGGACGTGATTTCGGATTAGATAAAAAAGAATTTCCCGGTGATGGAGTCATTACAGGTACAGGTACCATTTACGGTTCTCCTGTATGTATTTATGCACAGGATTTTACAGTTGCCGGAGGATCGCTCGGTCTTCATCATGCCCGTAAAATCACAAAGATCATGGATCATGCGCTGAAAATGAAATGTCCGGTAATTGGTATTAACGACTCGGGAGGTGCCCGTATTCAAGAAGGGGTAGGAGCGCTTGCCGGTTATGGTGAGATTTTTTATCGCAATACAATCGCCTCAGGTGTGATACCACAGATATCGTTGATTCTAGGTCCTTGTGCCGGTGGTGCTGTTTACTCACCAGCTTTAACTGACTTCGTGTTTGTGGTAGAAAATATTTCTAAAATGTTTATCACTGGTCCTAATGTTATTAAGACTGTGTTAGGTGAGGACGTTTCGATGGAAGAATTAGGCGGTGCGCGTGTTCATGCCGAAATCACCGGTAATGCGCATTTCTATGCTAAAACAGAAAATGAATGTTTTCGGCAGATCAAAGAACTGATCAGCCTTATTCCGGCGAATAATTCACAGAAAAATACAATTATTGAACCTAAAGCACCGGCATCTAATCAGAATATAGAAGCAGTTGTTCCTGCTGATCCAAAACAACCTTATGATGTACGTGATGTAATTAAATGTATCGCGGACGACTCGGCGTTTTTGGAAGTACAGGAACTTTGGGCCGCTAACATTGTAATCGGCTTTGGACGTATTGGTGGTGAAACCGTTGGGTTTGTGGCCAATCAGGCCATGGTACTTGCCGGTGTGCTCGACTGTGATAGTGCGGACAAGGCGGCTCGCTTTATCCGTTTCTGTGATTCGTTTAATATTCCTATTATTACACTGGAAGACATGCCGGGTTATTTGCCGGGTATAGATCAGGAACACGCCGGTGTGATTCGCCATGGCGCGAAAGTGCTTTATGCTTATTCTGAAGCTACTGTTCCTAAGATTACCGTTATTTTACGTAAGGCTTATGGTGGTGGATATATCGCGATGAACTCACGTCACCTGGGAGCGGACTTCGTATTCGCATGGCCAAGCGCGGAGATTGCGGTAATGGGACCGGAGGGTGCTGCCAATATTATTTTCCGTAAAGAAATTGAAGAAGCGGAAGATAAGAACGCAATGCGTGAAGAAAAGGTGAAAGAATACATCGAGAAATTCGCGAATCCTTATGTTGCGGCTTCGAAAGGTTTTATCGATTCTGTTATTGAACCGAAAGAAACACGTTCGTTATTATTGCATGCGCTAAAATTGTCTGTTCTGAAAGAAGAATACAGACCAAAGAAGAAACATGGATTACCTCCATTTTAATTTTTTAACAACGAATAAAAATGGAAAATAAAAATTCAGAATACGTGGATTTTGTTGTTACCGCCCGTAAATACAAAACGACAGTAACAAAAAAATACCTTGAACGTAAACCGTGGAAACCTGTTTTGCCCGGTGAAGTAAACGCTCATTTACCCGGTACAGTTGTAGAAATCAAGGTGAAAGAGGGAGACCACGTGGAAAAAGGACAATTGCTCTGTATTCATGAAGCGATGAAAATGCTGAACAGAATTGTATCTCCATGTGCAGGAGTTGTAAGCAAAATCAACGTTAGCGTAGGAGATCGGATAGCAAAGAACCATTTGATGGTGAAAATTGAAACAAAATAAGATAAAATCCTTATTTTTGCCTTTCAAGAATTAGACAGATGATGAGAAAGGCATTATATTCAATTTTACTATTGACATTTTCACTTTTGACTTTTGCGCAGATCAATACGGATAGGGTACTTACAATAGGACGTAATGCCTTATACTTTGAGGATTATATACTATCTATCCAGTATTTTAATCAGGTAATTAAAGCAAAGCCATGGATGGCGGAACCTTACTTTTACCGTGCGGTAGCCAAAGTGAACTTAGACGATTATAAGGGGGCCGAGGAAGACTGTTCTTTATGTCTTCAGCGGAACCCCTTTTTAGTACAGGCATACTACGCCCGTGGTATTGCCCGCCAAAGCCAGGAAAATTATCAGGAAGCAATAGAAGACTACACAAAAGGACTTGAGTTTAAGCCCGGAGATCGGCAGATGATGGTTAATATGGCTGTTGCCTACATCCAGAAGAAGGATTATGACGGGGCGGAGAAGGTGTTTGATACGCTGATGGAAGCTCACCCTAAATACGCGATGAACTACATGACGCGAGGAGCTATGTATCTTGAAAAAGGAGATACGATCCGGGCACTTGAGGATTATAATAAGTCCATAGAAATGGATCCTTATTATGCGGCTTCCTACGGAAACAGGGCGTTGATTTACTATCAAATGAATAAATTGGATGAGGCATTCGCCGATCTGAACGAAGCGATTAAATTGAATACCCGTGAAAGCGGATATTATATAAACAGAGGACTTGTACGTTATCAGAAGAATGATCTGCGTGGTGCTATGGCCGATTATGACCAGGTGGTATCAATGGATAGTCAAAACCTGATTGCCCGTTTTAACAGAGGGTTACTCCGTGCTCAGGTAGGTGATAACAACCACGCGGTAGAAGACTTTGATGTGGTGATTGAACTGGAGCCGGATAACTATATTGCTTACTATAACCGCGCTTTGTTGAGATTGGAAACGGGTGATAATGTCGGTGCAGTTCGTGACTTAGATGTCGTGATAAGGCAATATCCGAATTTTATTGCAGGTTATTACAGCAGGGCCGAAGCCAAACGTAAAATACGCGACTTTGCCGGAGCCGACAGAGATGTGTGGACGGCTTATCAAAAAGAACAAGGAACTGATGTTTCTTCTTCCGGAACGACAACAACCGCGTCGGCCTCTACCTCGACAAATAAAAAAGAGGAAGACAAAACCCGGGAGAAGTCGGATAAGAATATAAACAAATTTAACCGCCTTGTCGTATACGATAAAGAGGAGGAACGTAAGAGTAAATACCAAAGCGAAGTGCGAGGACGTGTTCAGGATAAGAATGTTCGTGTAGATATTGAACCTCAGTTTGTGCTTACTTTCTATGAAAAACCGGATCAGGTGAAATCACTCGTCTATTACGATAAAATGGTTGAAGCTTATAATGGGAAAAAGTTATTAAACATGTTGCTGAGGCTGACAAACCAGGAGGCTGCTCTTAACGAATATCAGGTAGCGCAACATTTTGCTTCGATAGATAACTATTCCGCGAAGATAGACGCAAACCCATCTGATGCGAACTTGTATTTCGGTAGGGCTTTGGACTATATGCTTGTTCAGGACTTTGCCGAAGCAATTAAAGACTTTGATAAAGTGGTGTCGCTTGATGCGTCTTTTGTAATGGCTTATTTTAACCGGGCAATTGTTCGATATAAACAGTTGGAATATGATCTTTCTCATACTTCAGACCAGAATGATCTGGCTATGCTTGACAAGCAGCTGAACGTAAACGCCTTGTCTAATGCGCAAGCCTCTTCGACTATCAGCCAGCATGCCCAGACAGGTTTTAAAGACAGTAAGCGGGCTTATGAGCACGAAATGATCGTTCGGGATTATGACATGGTGATCAAGTTAAACCCCGACTTTGTTTATGCCTATTTTAACAGAGGAAATCTTCGTTGTTCGCAAAAAGACTTCCGGGCAGCAATTCTGGATTATAACGAGGCCATTAAACGTGAACCCGAATTTGCCGAGGCTTATTTTAATCGCGGGTTAGCGAGGTTGTCGTTAGGAGATACAAACAGAGGTATCGCTGATTTGAGTAAAGCCGGCGAATTAGGTATTATTAATGCGTACAATATTATTAAACGAATGACAAGCAATTGATTTTTTACAGCTTAAAAGTCTTTATTTTGTAAAAGAATAGTAAATTTGTACCTTGAATTTAAGAATTTTAGCTAACAAGATATGATTAAGATAACATTTCCGGATAATTCCGTAAGAGAATATGCTGCTGGAACTACATCTTTGCAAATTGCAGAGAGTATCAGTTCTCGTTTAGCGCAGGATGTTTTGGCTGCAAGTGTGAATGGTGAAATTTGGGATTTAACCCGTCCGATCACACAAGATGCCACGGTAAAATTATTTAAGTGGGATGACGAAGAAGGGAAACATGCTTTCTGGCACTCAAGCGCGCACTTGATGGCTGAGGCCTTGCAAATACTTTATCCCGGTGTAAAATTTGGAATAGGTCCTGCTATTGAAAATGGTTTCTATTATGACGTAGATCCCGGAGAAGGGGTGACCATTAAAGAAGGAGATTTTCCTGCAATCGAGGCTAAAATGTTAGAGCTGGTTGCGAAAAAGGAGGAGATCCGCCGGAATGAAATATCCAAAACAGATGCCCTCAGCATGTTTGGCGACAGGGGAGAAGTATATAAAACCGAATTAATCAGTGAACTTGAAGATGGTAAGATCACTACTTACACGCAAGGAGAATTTACTGATCTATGTCGTGGTCCTCACTTGCCTAATACATCTTATCTGAAAGCTGTTAAGGTGTTGAGCGTGGCCGGAGCATACTGGCGTGGAGATGAAAAAAGAAAACAGTTGGTTCGTCTTTACGGTATTACTTTCCCTAAAAAGAAAATGCTGGACGAGTATCTGGTGTTGTTGGAAGAGGCGAAGAAAAGAGATCACCGCAAAATCGGGAAAGAACTGGAATTGTTTACTTTTTCAACATCCGTTGGTGCAGGTCTGCCTTTGTGGCTGCCTCGTGGTACACAGCTAAGACTTAAACTGGAAGATTTTCTGAAAAGAATCCAGAAGAAATATGGCTATCAACAAGTCATTACTCCGCATATCGGTTCAAAACAATTATACGTGACTTCCGGTCACTATGCTAAATACGGAAAGGATTCTTTCCAACCAATTCATACGCCACAAGAAGGTGAGGAGTTTTTGCTTAAGCCGATGAACTGCCCCCACCATTGTGAGATATATAAAGCGTTTCCGCGTTCTTATAAAGATCTGCCGGTTCGTTTTGCCGAGTTTGGTACTGTTTACCGCTATGAGCAGAGTGGCGAATTGCATGGGCTTACCCGGGTACGTGGCTTTACTCAGGATGACGCGCATTTATTCTGTCGCCCGGATCAATTAAAGAATGAGTTCCTTAAAGTAATGGATATTATATTTATTATATTCAAGGCACTTGATTTTGAAAATTTTGAAGCGCAGATTTCATTGCGTGATCCGGAAAACAAAGAAAAATATATCGGTTCGGACGATAATTGGGATAAGGCTGAACGGGCTATCGTTGAAGCTTGCCAGGAAAAAGGTTTGAAAGCCCGAATTGAATTAGGTGAAGCGGCATTCTACGGTCCGAAGTTGGACTTTATGGTGAAAGACGCGCTTGGTAGAAGATGGCAATTGGGAACAATACAGGTAGACTATAATCTGCCGGAACGTTTCGAGCTGGAATATACCGGAGAAGACAATAAAAAACACCGTCCTGTAATGATTCATAGAGCACCATTCGGATCAATGGAGCGTTTTGTTGCAGTACTAATAGAACATACGGGAGGTAAATTCCCGTTGTGGCTGACCCCTGACCAAGTTTGTATTCTGCCTGTCAGTGAAAAGTTCAATGACTACGCTTGGGAGGTTGCCAAAACATTAGAAAACCAGGATATTCGTGTGCTTGTAGATGACCGAAATGAAAAAGTAGGACGAAAAATACGCGACAATGAACTGAAAAGAATCCCTTATATGTTGATTGTAGGAGAAAAAGAAGCCGAAAAAGGTGAGGTCTCAGTAAGAAAACAGGGCGAAGGTGATAAAGGTTCGATGGAAATTACTACCTTTGCAACTCTTTTGTGCGAAGAAGTAGAAAGTATGATGAATCGTTGGCAAATTACAAATTAAATTAAATAGAGGAGATAAAGCTTTTTGAATGAAGAATGACAGCTTAAAAGATCAGTACAGAATAAACGAACGGATAAAAGTTCGGGAAGTCCGCTTGGTTGGAGACAATGTAGAAAATGGAGTTTTTCCAATTTCTCAAGCATTAAGAATAGCCGAAGACTTAGACTTGGATTTAGTTGAGATTTCACCTAATGCTGCCCCCCCTGTTTGTAAAGTAACCGATTATCAGAAATTTGTTTACCAACAGAGGAAAAGACAGAAAGAGCAAAAAGCCAAATCTGTTAAGGTAATTGTTAAAGAAATTCGTTTCGGACCGCAGACCGATGACCATGATTATAATTTTAAATTAAAGCATGCGAAAGGTTTTCTGGAAGAAGGAGCGAAAGTTAAAGCTTATGTGTTCTTTAAAGGACGTTCTATTTTATTCAAAGAACAGGGTGAGGTGTTGTTATTGCGCTTTGCCAATGATTTGGAAGATTACGGAAAGGTAGAACAATTGCCTGTGTTGGAAGGGAAAAGGATGATTATAATGTTATCTCCTAAAAAAGCTCCTGCTGCTGCGCCAAAACCCGTAAAGAAGATTGTTGCTTCTCCTTCTCCTGAAAAAAAAGTTGAAGAGCAAAATATAACTAAAGAATAAAATTAACCTGAGAGGGTTAATATATATATGTATAATAATTAAATATAATTGGAAAATGCCTAAGATGAAGACTAATTCCGGTGCCAAAAAGAGGTTTGCCCTTACCGGAACAGGTAAAATCAAAAGAAAACATGCTTATAAAAGTCATATCTTGACTAAAAAGACTAAGAAGCAAAAGAGAAACCTTACGCATACAGGTTTGGTTCACTCTACAGATGTGAATAACGTTAAACTGTTACTTGCTTTAAAGTAATTTTATTAGTTGTTTTTTTAGATTTTTATTAACCGAATGTTTTAGCAATAAAGTTCATCGAAAGATGGCGCTAACGTTCAAAAACAGATTAGTATTATGCCTAGATCAGTAAATCATGTTGCTTCAAGAGCAAAAAGAAAACGGATTTTAAAACTTACCCGTGGTTACTATGGTGCACGTAAAAATGTGTGGACTGTAGCAAAGAATACTTGGGAAAAAGGTTTAACGTATGCTTTCCGTGACCGTCGTAATAAGAAACGTACTTTCCGTGCATTGTGGATTCAACGTATTAACGCTGCTGCACGTTTGGAAGGATTGTCTTATTCTCGTTTGATGGGAGCTTTACATGCTGCAGGTATTGAAATTAACCGTAAGGTTCTTGCCGACTTAGCAGTGAATCATCCGGAAGCTTTCAAAGCAATTGTAGAGAAAGTAAAGTAAGCTTATCTTAAGAAGAAAATAGTATGTCCAGATTTGTCTTATTGACAGGTCTGGATATTTTTTGTTGTTGGGTAAAATAAAAGAGGGTGTCCAAAAAGTTTTGGACATCCTTTTTTTATTGCTCTTTTTTTATTATATTTAAGTCATAAAACAAAGACAATCATTGCTTTATGGCCAAAATATCATGGAAACCCTACAATCAGGGGCAAGGTGTTCTTTTTCCGGTAAGTATAGACAGTAAGATACCTGAAGATCACCCCGTTCGTTTAGTCAATCATATTGTTGACGAGCTTGACTTATCCGACATTGATTTTGGATATAAAGGAGGAGGCAATAGTAGTTACCACCCCCGGATGTTGCTAAAGATTCTTTTTTACGCCTATCTGAACAATGTCTATTCCTGTCGAAAAATAGCCGCTCAATTAGAACAAAACATTTATTACATCTGGCTCTCTGGCGATCAACAGCCTAATTTCAGGACAATAAACAACTTCCGTTCGCTTCGTCTAAAGCAGAGTATCCATAAGCTATTTGTTCAGATCGTCTTCATTCTGGTAGATATGGGCTACATCAGTTTGAAAGAACTCTATGTAGATGGCACTAAGTTGGAGAGCCGTGCTAACCGATACACTTTTGTATGGCGCAAAAGCGTTGAAAGAAATAAGGCTAAGCTGGAATCTAAAATACATGGTATTCTCTCTCAGATAGAAGACGGTATTACTCAAGACAATGCTCCCGATGATGAGCCTCCTACCCCCATCAACAGTCGGGAATTGAAAGAAAGGATACAGCAGATAAACCGGGAGAACCGTAGTAAAGAAGAACTTAAACAAATCAAAACGCTGGAAGATAAACATTTGCCAAAACTTCAGGAGTACGAAGAAAAGTTGGATACTCTGGGGGAGCGTAATAGCTTTGGCAAAACCGATACGGATTCAACTTTTATGCGCATGAAAGAGGACCATATGAGAAACGGACAGTTAAAGCCCGCGTATAATCTTCAAATAGGTACAGAAAACCAATTTATAACACACTATGATCTCTTTCCTAATCCAACAGACACATTGACTCTTATCCCTTTTATGAATGGATTTGAAAGCAACTACAAGATACGTCCTGAACAGCTTTGTGCCGACTCGGGTTATGGAAGTGAAGAGAATTATACTTACCTGGAAAAGAAAGAAATCGAGGCTTATGTAAAATACAATTATTTTCACAAAGAAGAGAAACGTTCCTTTAAAAACAATGCATTTCTACAGGACAACCTCTATTACAATAAGGAGAAAGACTATTTCATCTGTCCGATGGGGCAACAAATGAAAAAGATTTATACGACAAATCGTAAAACTCAAAGTGGCTTTGTTTCAGAGATAAGTGTTTACAAAGCCAGCCGTTGTCAAGGTTGTCCGCTCAGGAGTTTATGCCATAAGTCAGAAAACGACAGACAAATACAGGTTAATCATAAGCTAAGGGAGTATAAACGGAAAGCCCGTGAAAGGCTTACCTCGGAAGAAGGTCTACGAATGCGAAAGCGACGCCCCATAGAACCCGAAGCTGTTTTCGGTCAAATCAAATACAATAAAGCTTACAATCGGTTCCGCCATCAATCAAAAGAGAAAGTGGCAATGGATTTTGCTGTCTTTGCTATAGCCTTTAACCTGCTCAAACTATATCGAAAGCAGAAAAAGGCAGTTTTTGCTCAAAAAAGAACGGTAAAAAACAAGAATGTAGAACTTTTTAGAGTCTATCAACACCACGAAGAGAGAAAAACTCAGATTATAAATCTGACAAAGCTAAATCAACAAAAGAACGCAGCATAAAAAGATAAAAGAGAGTGCCCTTGTGGGACACCCTCTTTTTAATGGATACATAGAATTTATTATCTTTTTCCTAATTCCATATCAAAAAAGGCAATGTTCTTTTCGCCTAATAATTTGAGTCTGTCAACTATTTTTTGAGCTGTCTCTTCTTCTTCAACTTGCTCACGAACGAATCCCCAAAGGAAATCTTGTGTAGCTTTGTCTTTTTCACCTGCAGCGACATCAACTAATTTGTCGATAAACTCAGATACGCGAACTTCATGCTCGTAAACGTGTTCGAATACTTCAAGCACTGATCCCCAGCCTGTAGGAACTACGTTGATTTGTCCTACTTCCGGATTTCCACCACGCTTGATGCACCAGTCAATCATCTGGTAAGCATGTCCTAATTCTTCCTGAGATTGTTTTTTCATCCAATGGGCGCACCCTGAAAGCCCTTTTTTGTCAAAGTATATTGACATGGATAAATAAAGATTTGAAGACCAGATTTCTTCATTGATTTGCTGGTTCAGGGCATCAGATAATTTCTTACTTAAATTCATAATTCTATTAATTTAAAAAATCGCTATAATCTATATACTAAACAATTTGAATAGCAATTTGTTCTTTCAAATGTACAGAAAAAGATTGATATAATATCAATTGATTTACCGTGTTATTTAACGTGCATTTTTAACTTTCATAAATTTGTTATTTTTGGAATAATTTCTACATTTGTGATAGTATTTGTTCACGTATCGTTGACATTATGATTAATAAGTCTTACAGACGACTATACAATTGTTTGATGTTTTATAATTAGACAATTCTTTCCCTCCGGTTTTTTTCGTAAACCGGTCTTTTCTTCATTTGTGTTTTAATTTAGAGATTTAGCTTGATTTTGTAGTCTTGTTTTAATGATATTCTTACGCATTAATACTTTTCTGTATGAAAGATACTGTTGCACAGCGTGCACCTCAGCGTGCATCAAATTTTGAACCCACGAAAGAAGCCAATCAGTGTGGGATGAATGACCGGATTAAACGGTTACGTAAACTGTCTTTTGAGGCAGAACCTTCTTTGTCAATTGAGCGCGCCTTGATAGAAACCCAGTTTTACAAGGAGAACTACGGGAAATATCCTATCCCGGTTCTTCGGGCAATGAATTTCTTAGAAATATGTAAACATAAAACCATTTATATTGGTGCTGATGAGCTTATTGTAGGCGAAAGAGGACCTAAACCTAAATCTGTACCTACGTTTCCTGAGCTTACCTGCCACAGTGTGGAAGACTTGCACGTCCTTAATACAAGAGACTTGCAGCGTTATGCTATATCACAGGAAGATATTGATACGTATGAAAAAGAAGTGATCCCGTATTGGAAAGGGCGTACGCAACGGGAGCGTATTTTTGGACATGTACCGCAGGAATGGCGTTTGTTATATGAAGCCGGACTATTTACGGAGTTTATGGAGCAGCGTGCGCCGGGTCATACGGCTTTGGACGGGAAGATTTATAAAACAGGCTTGCTTGATCTGAAAAAGCGTATTGCCGGAGAGTTGGAAAAACTCGACTTTATGAATGATGTAGAAGCGACAGACAAGCAAGAGGAGTTGATGGCTATGTCTATTTCGTGTGATGCGGCTATTCTTTTGGCCGAACGCCATGCGGATATGGCGGAAGAAATGGCATCGACGGAAAAAGATCTGAAACGTGCCGCCGAATTACGTAAAATTGCTGAAGTGTGTCGTTGGGTTCCGGCGCATGCTCCCCGTAATTTTTGGGAAGCTATCCAGATGTATTGGTTTGTTCATTTGGGAACAATTACCGAATTGAATGGTTGGGACGCTATGAATCCCGGACACTTTGATCAGCATTTGCAATCTTTCTTCGAAAAGGGTGTAGCTGATGGCGAGTTGACCCGTGATGACGCAAAAGAATTACTGTCTTGTTTTTGGGTTAAAGTAAATAACCATACCGCACCTCCTAAAGTAGGTATTACCGCAAAAGAGAGTGGAACATACAATGACTTCACAAATATCAATATCGGCGGAGTGAGAGCTGATGGTTCTGATGGGGTAAGTGAAGTGTCGTATATCATGCTTGAGATTATAGAGGAATTGCATATTCTTCAACCGGGCAGCTCTATTCATATAAGTTCACGTACACCGGATAAATTTCTTCGTGCCGGATGTAAGGTTATTCGTCAGGGTCATGGTTATCCTTCTGTATTTAACCCGGATGTGTATATTCAGGAAATGTTGCGTCAGGGGAAATCTCTTCAGGATGCACGTGAAGGAGGATGTAGCGGTTGTATTGAAGTCGGTGCCTTTGGAAAAGAGGCTTATTTGCTGACTGGTTACCTGAATGTTCCTAAAATTCTGGAAGTAACCTTGAATAATGGTTATGATCCGGTTACAGGAAAGTTGGTAAGCATCCAGACGGGTGATCCGCGCGCATTCAAAAGCTTTGAAGAGGTTTATCAGGCTTTCCTAACGCAGTTACGTTACGTGGTTAATCAAAAGATGAAAGTAAGCAACTACATCGATCGCATGTTTGCGAAGTATGCTCCGGCTACGTTTCTTTCTTTGTTTATCGATGATTGTATTGCCCGTGGTAAAGATTATTATAATTGTGGTCCGCGCTACAATACAACTTATATACAATGTACAGGACTGGGAACAACGACAGATAGCCTTTCTGTGTTGAGAACACATGTGTTTGAAAAGAAGACGTTCTCTATGGAAACAATTCTGGATGCTGTGAAACGTAACTTTGAAGGAGAGGAAAAATTACGTCAGTTTGTTCTGAATAAAACACCATTCTTTGGTAATGATATAAAGGAAACTGATGAATTGGCTGTTCGCATTTATGATGATTTGGTCGATACCATAGATGGTAAACCAAACACGAAGGGTGAAACATTCCGTCTGAATATGCTATCTACTACCTGTCATGTTTATTTTGGAAAGGTGATGGGGGCTACTCCGAACGGACGTTTAGCCGGAAGATCCATTTCCGACGGAACTTCACCGTCTCACGGTGCTGATACACATGGACCGTCTGCCGTTATTAAATCATTGAGTAAGCTGGATCAAATAAAAAGCGGGGGAACATTGTTGAACCTTCGTTTCTTGCCGAGTCTGCTTAAGCGTGAAGAAGATATTTCCAAATTGGCTCATTTGATTCGTTCTTATTTCGCCTTGGGAGGTCATCATGTTCAGTTTAACATTGTTGATACGGCCACGCTTTATGCTGCTCAAGAATGTCCGGAAGATTATAAAGACTTGCTTGTGCGTATGGCCGGTTACAGCGATTACTTCAACGATATGAACGCTGATTTGCAGAATGAGGTGATTTCAAGAACTGAAAATGATTCTTTCTAATAAGATAAAATGAGTCTTGTTTTTGATATTAAACGCTACGCCATAAATGACGGGCCGGGCATCCGGATCACTATTTTTATGAAAGGATGCCCGCTGTCCTGTGTCTGGTGTCATAATCCGGAAGGAATTAGCGTTCGCAAAGAAAAACTATACACTAAGAAAAAATGTATTGGTTGTCAGAGTTGTGTAGAGGCCTGTCCGGAGAATGCGCTGAAACTGACGCCGGATGGCATTGTTTGCGATGAAAATCTCTGTAAACTTTGTGGAAAATGTGTAGAGGTTTGCCCTACAAAAGCACTGGAGATGTCCGGAACGGAGTATACTGTAGATTATCTGATGGGGGAGATATTAAAAGAAACAGCCTTTATGGATCAGTCTTCAGGCGGGGTTACTTTTTGTGGAGGCGAACCGCTTATGCATCCCGAGATGTTGTTAGAATTACTTCAACGATGTGGAGAAGAAGGTATTCACCGTGTGGTAGATACAACACTCTACGCAAAACCGGAAACGGTTAATAAAGTAATGGCAAATAGTGAGCTATTTTTGGTAGATCTGAAACACATGGATTCTGAGAAACATCGCTATTATTGCGGAATCCCCAATGAACGTATATTATCAAATCTGAAAATGATCTCCGAAGCGGGGGCTGACTTCTTTATCCGCATCCCTCTGATTGTAGGAGTGAATGCGGATGAAGAAAATATCAGACGTTCGGCGGAGTTCTTATCCTCAATATCCTGGCAACGAAAGATTGTAAATCTTCTTCCTTACCATGATATCGGAAAGAACAAACATGAAAAACTAAGAACAATCTATAACCGGGGGAATATAACTATGACGCCACCTTCAGAAGAAGTGCAGCAGCAAACAATCGCCCTGTTTAAAGAATACGGTATTGAAGCTGTTATTGGAGGTTAGCGTCGTGTTTATATCGCGACTTTAACCACTACTTTGCGAATCAATCCTTCACCGATGCCCGGAGCATGCCCGTCTTCAGGGAAATAAACAACAAACTCTCCCGGATATATTTTTGTATAAGCTGTAGGACGATCTATGAAAAAAGTGATGTCTTTTTCCGAACTATAAGGTTTAGATACTTCCTGTAGATCACAACCGGCTTTCCAGCCAATTTTTTCCACACCTAATAATGGAACTTGTATGTCGATATAGTTTTTGTGAGTTTCAATAGGAGCATCTGCTTTTTCTTTTCCCTTTATGCTTGCGATACTTAGATATAATTTGTCTCCATCCAATTCGATTTTTCCGTCTTCGAGAGTAGAGAAGTCTGTGTTTTTCAGGTAATCAAACGCTTGTTTAAACTTAGGATGAAGCTTTTCAATGGCAGATGAATTCTTTAATGAGTCGTGTATCATGATACTTTTTGTTTGAGTTTGAAATATAATGACAAATGTCGCACTTATTGTTGTTAAATTATCGGCTTTTTCATGAATAAATCTATAAAAATAAAGTAGAAAATAAAACTATTTTGTGTACAATTGTAACTCTTTCACGGTCTGTTTTGTTGTATCTATAATTAGAGATGAAAGGATGGTAATGAATAAAGAAATGACCAAAACAGTTCCTGTTCTGGAAATGAGTTGTGCCGTGTGTGCCGGAAATGTGGAACATGCGGTGCTAGAATTAAAAGGGATTAAAAAAGCGGCAGTTAATTTTGCTACCAATACGCTAACTGTTACTTATGATAAGACAATTATCGAATTGTCTGAAATACAAAAAGCAGTACAGGCAGCCGGTTACGATCTGGTAGTTGAAAAAGAGGATTCTTCGGAACTTCAGGAAGAACTGGCCCAAAAAAAGTATAACAGATTATTAAGGAACACGATTGGAGCCTGGAGCCTTGCGATTCCTTTAGCAATATGGGGCATGTTCTTCATGCACGCACCCTATGCTAATTGGATAATGATGATATTGGCAACGGCTATTATGTTCCTGTTTGGGCGGGATTTCTATGTCAATGGATTTAAGCATGCCCGCAAAGGAAGTGCTAATATGGACACGCTGGTTTCACTTAGTACGTTAATCGCATTTATCTTCAGTTTATTTAATACGTTTTATCCACAATTCTGGTATTCCCGTGGATTGGAACCTCATGTCTATTTTGAGGCTTCCGGAGTTATTATTGCTTTTGTACTTTTAGGAAAATTATTGGAGGAAAGAGCCAAGCGGAATACTACTTCTGCCATTAAGGGATTGATGGGGTTACAGCCAAAAACAGCCTATCGTTTATCACCGGAAGGCGAGGAACAAGAAGTACTAATTTCTCAATTACTGACCGGCGATCTGATTCGTGTGCATCCGGGAGAGAGGATTCCGGTAGATGGTGTACTTACGGAAGGTAATTCATCGGTTGATGAGAGTATGCTGAGTGGAGAGGTTATTCCTGTAACAAAACAAGCTGGTAGTAAGGCGATGGCCGGAACAATTAATCAACAAGGATCGTTTGTGATGGAGGCCACCGGAGTAGGCGAGACAACCTTGTTGGCACAAATCGTTCGGATGGTGCAAGAGGCACAAGGAAGTAAAGCACCTGTACAACGGATTGTAGATAAAATAAGCAGTGTTTTTGTGCCTGTTGTAATGATTATATCGGTATTGACTTTTATTATCTGGTTGTTGATAGGAGGGGAGCCCTACTTCTCGCACGCGCTTATGTCGGCGGTTTCCGTTTTGGTAATTGCGTGTCCTTGTGCGTTGGGACTGGCTACTCCTACAGCTTTGATGGTTGGAATGGGGAAGGCGGCAAACCGCCATATCCTGATTAAAGACGCATACGCGTTGGAGAATATGTGCAAGGTGGATACGGTTGTTTTGGACAAGACTGGTACCCTAACCGAAGGAAGACCGTCAGTGGTAGACTCATACTGGTTTTCCGAATCCAAGAAACTCTATCTTGATGTGTTATATACAGCAGAAAAGAAATCTGAACATCCGTTAGCTTTAGCTATTCTGGAGTGGTTAGACGAATCCGGCGCATCAAGTATTGATGCCGATGAATTTGAAAGCTGCACAGGCAGAGGAATCAAAATGAAAGTAGGAGGATCCGTGTATTGGGTTGGAAACAGAGCTTTTAAAGATAGTTTTCAGGTTAGGCTTTCGGATGAAGCTAAGGTGGTTGTGAAAGATTGGCAGAAGAAGGCAAACACGATTATCTATTATGGCTGTGATTCTAATTTGTTGGCGATGATCGCTATTGCGGATAGTCTGAAAGCGTCATCTCCTACCGCTGTGAAGATGCTTATAAAAAGAGGAATAGAAGTACATTTGCTAACGGGAGATCGTGAAGAGGTGGCTGCTGCAATGGCAAAGAGAGCCGGGATTAAGCATTACCAGGCAGAGGTGTTACCTTCCGGAAAAGAAGATTATATAAAAGGACTGCAAGCGAAAGGGCGTGTTGTAGCAATGGTAGGTGACGGCATAAATGATTCGCAGGCACTTGCCCGTGCAGATGTAAGTATCGCTATGGGAAAAGGTACGGATATTGCCATGGATGTAGCCATGGTAACACTGATTACTTCAGATCTGGTATTGTTGCCGGAAGCCGTTCGTTTGTCCAAGCAGACTGTACGACATATCCGGCAGAACTTATTCTGGGCTTTTATCTTCAATATGATTGGAATACCATTGGCCGCAGGTGCGCTTTATCCTGTGAATGGCATGCTTTTAGATCCGATGATTGCAAGTGCTGCAATGGCATTCAGTTCTGTGTCGGTTGTGTTGAATAGTTTAAGATTAAAATATACGAATTAAAACAAGGAAATAATGAAGTTTAAAACGAATGCAAAATGTGGAGGTTGTGTTTCCGCGATCGGAGCAAAACTCAATGAAATTATTAAGGCAGAAGAATGGTCGATTGATCTTACTACTAAAATACTGGAAGTTAAGGCAGATGTGCCATCGGAAAAAATAGTACAAGCGGTTTCCGTTGCCGGATTTAAAGCGGAGCAGATTGATTGATATGAATAAACAGCAAGAGACGCACCACCGTGTGTCTCTTGCTGTTTATAGACATTATTCCCACTGCCTTAGTTCTGCTGCGGCAAGCTGATAGTCTCGTTCAGTTTCCAAAAACTGATCTATAGCTTCGTAATAAGCAGACAACTCCAACAGGTAATTAATGAGTGACAACTCACCTTGTGCGAATGCTTTTTTCAGCAATTCTTCGTTGTTAGAAGTCTTCAATAGCTGATCATATTCTTGTAATACGTTTTGAAGTTTTCGTGCTTTTTCGTAACTGCTTTTCACTTCGTTCTGAAACTGTAAGCGAGCATCCTCATGTTGCGCTTGCATGGCAATTGTCTGTGCTTTCTGATGTCTGACTGTGTTTTTGCCTTCCCATAAAGGAATGGATACACCTACGCTTACACCCTGTTGCGTAGAGCCGGGTACACGTTCGCTTACATAGCCTGCGCTTAGCTTCGGTAAATTTAACGCACGGGTAAGCTGTTCCTGTTTGCGGCTTAGCGTGATGTTTTGTTCTACAGCTTTTAGTTCCGGATTCATCCCTTCGGCAACAGTTACCCAAGAAATAAAATCGGAAGGAAGGAGGTATTCGGGATAAGCAAAAAGAAGTTCGGCACTAATCGGGAGGCCTCCATTCATGATTTGCAGTTTGTCTGACAAAATATTTCTTTCCACTATATTTACATCGTTCGCTTTTCTGATAGTTAGCAAATTCAGTTTTGTTTTGTTGTAATCAATGATGTTGATTTCTCCTTTAGAAAACAAAACCTCATAGCCTTCTGCCAGTTCTTGCGCATGTGCCAGTCGTTGTGCTAACTGTTTGTCAAGCAGATTCCGATAAGTCAACTCTACGCACAACAATCGGGCTTCTTGAAGGATGGTTCGTTCTTCCGCGTCAAAAACGAGGTCTACCTGTCGGTTCTGACCTTTACTTAGCTGACTTTTATAGCGATAAGCCAATGGAAAATCGAATGTTTGCGTAATGCTCAGGTCTTTTCTGTTGCCCTCTGTAGATGGACTTCCCCATAGATAGCCGAATTCCACTTCCGGATTTTCCGGGTTAATACCGGTTTTATTGCCGATTTTATCGGCAGTAGCTTTCTCCCGTAGCGCATTCAGCGTTGTGTTGTTCTGCCGGATACTTTCCAATATTCTATCCGTTTCCTGCTGAGCCTGAACAGAAAAGAAAGAGGAGAGAAGCAGAAATATAGATACTGTTTTTTTCATGTTTATCATTCTTGTGTTGTTATCGACTCGTTTTTTAATTCCTTGAGATGCATCATTCGATAAATAATCGGAACGATATACATATTCAGCAAGGTAGAGGTGAAGAGCCCACCCAGTATTACTTTCGCCATTGGACTTTGTATTTCATTACCCGGCAAATCGCCTTGTACAGCCAATGGTATTAAAGCAAGCGCAGAACAAAGAGCCGTCATCAAAATCGGATTTAAACGATCTAACGATCCCCGGTGGATGGCTTCTTCAATGGCATAGCCACGTGCGTGAAGATCATTGTAATGTGCCATTAGCAAGATACCGTTTCGTGTGGCGATACCAAATAAGGATATAAACCCGATAATTGCCGGAATACTGATCTCACCCGAAGTAAACAAAACGGCATAGACTCCTCCGATTAATGAAAGCGGTAGGTTTAATAATATAATTGCCGATTGCACCGCGTTTTTGAACTGATTGTACAATAGGAGAAATATCACCAATATGGCAAAAAGTGAAGTCACAAGCAATGTTCGTGATGCAGATTGTTCGCTTTCAAACTGACCGCCGTATTCAATATGGTAACCCTCGGGCAGCTTTATATCGCTGTCTATCTTCGCTTGTATGTCATTAACAACGCCACGCAGATCACGACCGGCTACGTTTGCAGACACAACGATCTTTCGTTGCACATTCTCCCTGCTAATGGTGTTTGGCCCGGTTGTAGAGCTTATTTCAGCAACATATTCAAAAGGAACTTTTCCGCCGTCAACATCAATTGTCAGTTGTTTTATTTTCGCTGCCGTGTCTTTGAATTTATCATCAACTTTCACGGTGAGATCGAATGTTTTACCATCTTCGTATACTTGCGAAACCACTTCGCCGGATAGCATTGTGCTCACTACTTCGGCAAATTCCGGCAATGTGATGCCGTATCTTGCCATCATTTCCCGTTTGGGTTTGATGGTCAGGTGAGGGCGTTCTACCTGTTGTTCTACATTCAGGTCGGCAATACCGTCGATTGCGCCTACCGTCGATTTAATCTCGTTGGCAACCTTATATAATCTGTTCAGGTCGGGACCAAACAGCTTGATCGCTATATTAGCCTTGGTGCCCGAAAGCATATGGTCAAGCCGGTGCGAGATTGGTTGACCAACTTCAGAACTTATGCCCGGTATGGCGGCTAATTTTTCACGAACTTCTTCCTGCAGTTTCTCTTTTGACCGTTTCCCCAACATAAAGGGTGCTTCAATCTCGGATACGTTCACACCGAAAGAGTGCTCATCCAATTCCGCGCGTCCGGTTTTGCGCCCTACCGTTTGTATTTCCGGAATAGACAACAAGGCTTCTTCTGCCTGACGCCCTATTTTGTCGGATTCATCGATAGAAATACCCGGCAACGTGCTAATTGTAATCGTAAACGACCCTTCGTTGAAAGGCGGAAGAAAGTTTCGTCCTAAGAAAAAGAACGTTATAACCGCCGATAATAATAAAACACCGGTTGCGCCAATCACTCCTTTTTGATGCTTTAATGCCCATTGCAAACTGCTGTCATACCACCCCTTTAATGTAAGTACCAACCCGGATTCTTTTTCGCTCTTGTCGTTCTTGCTTCTTCCCAACAAATAGCTGCACAGAACAGGCGTAACAGTCAACGCAACTAAAGTAGAGGCAAACAAGGCGGTGATAAACGCGATACCTAACGGAACAAGCATGCGCCCTTCCATTCCACTAAGGAAAAACAACGGCACAAAGCAAGCGATGATGATTAGTGTTGAATTAAGGATTGGCATACGTACTTCTTTCGATGCTTCGAACACAACATCCAACACCTTCTTTCGTTCGCCTTCGGGTTTTAGTCTGTTTTCGCGAAGATGCTTGAATACATTCTCAACATCAATAATCGCGTCGTCAACTAACGAACCGATGGCAATGGCCATACCGCCGAGACTCATTGTGTTAATGGTAAGTCCCATCATTTTTAGCGAAAGGATAGAGGCCAGCAAGGATAACGGTATCGTCAGCAACGAAATAAATGTGGCCCGTCCGTTCATCAGGAAAAGGAAAAGTATGATTATAACAAAAACAGAACCCTCTAAGAGTGCCTTTTGTACATTCCATACAGAGCTTTTGATAAACCTTTCCTGTCTGAATATATCGGTGGAAACGCGAATATCTGAAGGAAGACTCTTTTGCAGATCGAGAATGGAAGCATCCAGTTTTTCCGTAAGTTCCAGTGTATTGGTGTTTGGTTGTTTGGTTACGGTGAGCAATACCGCCGGTTTAGCTTTCTCCGAAGCAACTCCCAACCGGGGTTGTTTATCTCCGATCCGTATATCGGCAATGTCACGTATCAGTACCGGATAATCACCTTTGATACTAATCACTGCCTTGCCGATATCGTCCACTTCATTACTTTGTAAAAGTCCGCGAATAATGTATTCATTACCATACTCATAAACAATGCCACCGGACGCATTCCGGTTCATATCACGAATGGAAGCAAGGGTTTCGTCTAAGCTGACGCCGTAATGCCTCATACGTCCCGGATCAAGTAAAATCTGGTACTCTTTGATGTCTCCACCGATAACTGTCACCTGTGCGACTCCTCCGGTAGACAACAGACGTGGGCGGATGGTCCAGTCTGCAATTGTTCGCAAATCCTGCAAAGAAGTTGTGTCCGAACTAAGCCCGATTGTTAACACTTCGCCCATGATAGAGGATTGAGGCCCTAAAGTGGGTTGCCCAATATTCTCCGGCAATGCGTCGCCAAGAGCAGCAAGCTTTTCGGTAACAATCTGTCTTGCTTTATAAATATCCGTTCCCCAATCGAATTCTACCCAAACAATTGAAAACCCGGTAATAGAAGAAGAGCGCACCCGTCTTACATCGGTGGCCCCGTTAACCGCGGTTTCAATAGGGAAGGTAACAAGCCTTTCTATTTCTTCCGAAGCCATACCATTTGCTTCTGTCATTACAACAACCGTTGGAGCGTTGAGGTCGGGAAACACATCAATCTCCATATTCCGGGCTACATAGAATCCTCCGAAAATAAGTAAAAAAGCAGCTACAAGTATAACGATCCGGTTATTTAATGCAAAGTGTATTATTTTATTCAGCATAATTTTCTCCTCCGGATTTAATGTTCATGACCGTGAGGAATTGACGCTGAAGCGGAAGATATCTTTATGTGGTATGCCCCTTTACTAACCACCTTTTCGCCGGTCGCGAGACCCGACAGAATCTCTATCCTTTCACCGTCTGAAACACCGGTTTTTACTTCCCGTTTCTCATAACCTTCCGCATCCAATTGCACATAAACAAAATAAATACCTTGCTCTTCAGTAAGCGCGGTAACAGGAACGGTTATAGCTTCCTTCTGTGTTTGTCCGAGTAAATATACTTCGGTATAGGCTCCGGGCAACATATCTCCAATATTATCAAATTCAAAATAAACCGGGATAAAGAATGATTCTCCGGCCGATTTACCATAAGAAACTAAACGACCGTTTAGTTCGCTTAATTTGTAAACATTAGCTTCGTAAGGTGTTTTGAAATTGGCTGATGAAATGGATTTGAGGTTCTTATAGTGACTTTCCGATATATCCGCCCGTAGTTGTAGTTTACGGTTCTGAGTGATTGTAAACAACGGTTGTCCGGCTTCCACGTATTCGCCTTCGCTTACCAATTTGTTTTTAATAAACCCGGAGATCGGAGCTGTTACATTCATCCCCTTGGCCGATTGTTTACCGGCAGACGCTTGATAGGCGATACGCGCGTTTTCAAAAGTCAGCTTTGTTTCGTTGTACTCCTTTTGTGAGATCAGTTTGTCTTTAATCAGTGCTTCGGCGCGTTCAAATTCTTTTTCAGCGATTTGAAAAGCTGTTTGCGCTTTTTGCAGGGGATCACCTTCCAGCATTTTCTGAGATGAAATAGCCACTAACGCATCCCCGGAACGTACGGCAAGTCCGGCGTTTATTCCTGCTTTATAAAAAGAGACCATACCGTTCGTTGTGGCAGGAACGGTAGTTTCATCACCTGTAGCTGATAGAATCTGACCGGTTGTTTTGATAACCTGTCCAAACTCGGCAGGACTAACCGTTATTATTTCTAACCCACTGGCTTTAGCTTGTGCTTCAGTGAAAATAATCTCATTTTCAAAAGCTTCACCATGGTCGTGATTGTGCCCCTCATGATCGTGGTCATGTCCTTCGTGGTCGTGATCGTGCCCCTCGTGATCGTGATCATGTCCTTCGTGGTCGTGATCGTGCCCCTCGTGATCGTGGTCATGCCCTTCGTGTGTATGTTCAGGATTGTGAGCATGCGCATTGGCTTGTTTGCCGGCGGAATTACATCCCCAACTAAATGTTAACAGGCATAGCCCGTAGATTAAATATAATTTCATATTTATATGTTTTAAATATTATTCAGGTTTGATTATAACTGTTGCAAAAGTAACGAGCAGGAAATGCAACTTACTTGCATACTTTAGTTTTCCAATTTAATACTGTCTTTCTTTTCGGATAACCTATATTTTCCTTTTTCCATATATATAGAAAAAGCTTTCTACAGATATAGAAAAGTTTTTCGACAATTGTCGAACTGTTTTTCCACAGATATAGAAAAAGAAAAATATACTTTATTGGAAGCGTTTAATACCTATGAAAAGAAAAAATTAAAGGAATAAGCAATGAGGAGGGGCGCGCAAACTATCTATAGTGTTTGCTATAACAGAAGTATATAAAATTAAATAAGGCTTTGGCTGCCATTTAAAACCAATAAAATCTTGTCTGAATGAAAAATCGGAGGAATAAAATAACGTAAAATAAGTGAGCGAAAACTGATCGGAAAGATCCGGGGTAATACTTTCGTTTATTTCCGGACGAATTTGAAGGTCACCCAATTTACAATCGCCTAAAGGTCCGTGTTGATGTTCATGATCATGGCTACAGGTAGATGTATGGCAACTATTTTCTGTAATAAAACTAACCGTTCCATGGTGATGTATATGTGGCACAAACAAGTGAACAAGCAAAATCATGCCCGCAAACATACAACAACAATATATGATCCATTGACGAAGATTCATATTATCAGGATAATATACGCAAATATAGTAAAAGTTTTGTTTCCTATTATAATACTATATCGCGATAGAAGCAATGGTTATATTTTCCTGATGCGAACTCCTCTCACAAAATGACTATTTCCTTTCTCAAAGATAAGATCAGACCGAAAACGGGTAGGAAGAATATTCTGTGTTAAATTGGGTTGGTTAATTTCATCCCATACCTCGCCGGCAAACTTCAGCAGTTTCTCTTCCGAATAGGAAGCGTATCGGTGAAAATAGGAGTCGGGATTCTGAAAAGCAGTTTGTTGTAGTTTTATAAACCGCTCAATATACCATTTCCGTATATCTTTATCACTGGCATCCACATAAATGGAGAAATCAAAGAAATCGGAAACAAAGACTTTTCTGCGTGTTCTTCTGCCTGCCGAAACTTGCAGTACGTTAATACCCTCAACAATAAGGATATCCGGTTGATCAATGGTTTGTATCTCTCCCTCAATTACATCATAGTAAAGATGAGAATAGACAGGTACCTCAAGCGAATCCCGTCCGGATTTAATGCTGGCAAGAAATGCTAACAACTGCTTGGTGTCGTAGCTTTCGGGAAATCCTTTTTTGTTTAAGATGCCCCGTTTCTCCAACTCATCGTTGGGATATAAGAAACCGTCGGTGGTAATTAATTCCACTTTCGGCTGCTCGGGAGTCATGGAAAGTAACTTCTTCAATACCCTTGCGGTTGTGCTTTTCCCTACGGCAACACTTCCGGCAATACCGATTATATAAGGAATAGGCTTGCTTTTATTGGAAAAAAACTGATCACGCTCATTGTGCAGATTGCGGTAGTGGGTAAGATGTATCTGTAGCAACCGTATAAGAGGAATGTAAATATCTTCCACCTCTTTAAGCGTAAGAGGTTCGTTGAGCGCTTGCAGTTGAGACAGATCGATATCGGAAACCGGAAACATAGGATGTTCCTCCAGTTTACTCCACTCCTCACGTGTGAATGCACGAAAGGGGGAAAAGGTTACCTCGTAGGCTTTGTTCATTGCACAATTTTTGCGGTAAAGATATAATGAAAAGAAACTGTCTCAAAATGAGGCAGCTTCTTTTTTTTATCGTTACGCCAACAGGCAATGTCCGGATTTGTTGAAATGATCGAAATTAAATATATGTAGCCAATTCCGACTGCGGACGTCTTGCTTTCTTTAAATTAACGAGCCAATCGTCTTCAGCATGATGACCGATCGGAAGCAAAAGCACACTCTTTAATCCTTTATCGCTGAGGTTAAGTAAATTATCAACTTCCTCATTGATGAAACCCTCCATAGGTGTAGCATCAATCTTAAGTTCGGCAGTCATCGCGATAGCATAAGCAAAAGCAATATAAGCCTGACGTGCCGTATGTTCGAAATTCTCCTTAGCCGGTTTGTTCAGATAATTAGCCTTTAATCTATCCGTGTAAGATTTATACGTATCTGGAGCCTGCCCTCTGACCTCACATATCACCTGATACATATTATCGATACGTTCGGCAGTATAATTATCCCAAGCCGCGAAAACAAGCAAATGAGAACAATCAGCCACCTGACGTTGCCCCATTGACATAGGCACCATTTGCTCCTTAATCTTTTGGTCCGTAATGACTAATACCTGAAAAGGCTGAAGCCCCGAAGAAGTAGGAGCCAGCTTAACAGCTTCTATTATTTTATCAACTTGTTCTTGTGTAACTTTTTTTGAAGGGTCAAATTTCTTAGTGGCATATCTCCATGCCGATGATTCCAATAATCCCATATTTTGAGTAATAAATATTTTAAGTTATAATTACGAATAAATAACGCCCGGCCACATCGTTTTGTTGTAGGTTTCACAAGAATTAACCGTATGTCTGGAAATATTTTTTTGTAATTAACAGCTAAAAGAAATGAATTTTAGGAATGATTCAAAGATTTTTTCTTTATACCTTTGCCAATAAGAAGCGCGCTTCCAAAACTCAAAAGAGTACCTATTAATACATATTCAGTTTTTCCGGTTTCTCTATCGTTGTACCTTAATACAGATTTGGCTGTTATTATAAATCCAATAGCAGTATATTGTTGTAACAAAACGAATCCCATCGCCATAATACGCTCAAGAGTTCCTATCCATCGCCCGGCTCTTTCAATATCATTTTTATTATCCTCCGTAACGAACAAATTTAACGTAGACAAACAGTTTCTTATTATAATATTAGCCGGTTTCACACATAAAAGGAATCCTGTCAAAATTAATAAATGCTTAATTGTAAAAAACTCCAAATAAGCGGTGTAGAATAGTTATTTGTCCAGTATATTGTAACCGCACCATATATTACAACAAAATGTAAAAGCTGATCAGTAAACAACATCTGCTGAAATTGTCGCTATTTTCATAACTACTACTGTTTTTTACAAAAAAAAGTATTAAAACTTATAATCTCTATTTATAAGCGAAAAAGCTTATAGTGTGATTTTATAAGATAATAGGCTTATATTATTACATTAAAGTAATAATATGACCATTGGAAAGTTGTGTTGAGAAAATTCTTTTGCTGTAGGTTTTAGAAGAATTAACCGTTACCTTGTTCGGATGATTGCTTTTTAAGCTTTTTGGTTAATTTTGCCATCGGCTTAGAAAAATGGAAAAACTAGAGGTACATATTAGTCAATTGGTGAGAGGTTCATACAAATCTTTTACTGTTATATATGAGCATTTTGCGCCTCAGCTATATTCATTTGTGTTTAATCTTACTCATTCAAAATCCCGCTCAAAAGATATTGTTCAGGAAACCTTTTTGAAAGTCTGGGAGAAACGAGACGAAATAAACGAGACTCTCTCATTCAGATCGTATCTATTTACCATAGCCAAAAATCGCTTACTTAATGAAATAAGAGATCAAGTAAGAAATCCTCTGTTTACAGATTATATTGAGGTTGCTTTATATGATGAAGAAGTAGACAGTGGAGTTGAAAGTAAAATTGATTTTGATAACTTTAATAAACACTTACAAGAGACCAAACAAAAACTCACCCTTCGTCAGAGACAAATATTTGAACTAAATAAAGAAGGAGGAATACCTATTAAAGAGATAGCAGAAGAATTATCTATCTCCGAACAAGTAGTTCGAAACCATCTATCTGCTGCTCTCCGGATTCTTCGTGCGGAAATGAAGAAGTATTTTATTCTTTTTGTCTTGTTTTTTTCCTGACAGTAAACAATCTTCCTAATTAAGACTAATGGATTGTGTTTTATAACATAAAAACTTACCTGTTATAAAACCGTGACATCTGTGTAATACATATATACAACAATAGATATGGGCGTAAATATAAATAGCAGAGCATATATACTTTTAAAAAAATATATTTCAAGATCAATTACGAAAGACGATTTTGAGGAGTTGAAACTTTTAATTTCTACGAGTGAGGACAAGATTCTTAATCATGCTTTAGAGACCCTTTGGAATGATAGTTTTACAGAAAATAGCACGCAGGCTGGGAAGAAAGAACTTGATGAGGCTTTAAAAGAGATAGGAAGCACAATTACAAAGCAAAAAAGAACTTTGTTTATCAGACGTTTGCTGAGAGTAGCTGCGTTTATAACTATACCCTTATTGATAAGTGCCTTCGGATTTCTTTTTCAGGATTGGAGTCAATTGAGAGATCTAGGAAATAAAGATGTGATAGTCTCAATAGAAAGAGGCCAAAAAGGTAAAGTTATTTTGCCGGATAGCTCTGTTGTTTATTTGAATGCGGAATCACTATTAAGCTATAAACAAAATTTCGGGTACAAGGACCGGGATGTGAATCTAAAGGGAGAAGGCTTTTTTGAAGTTAAAAAAGGATTGTCGAATAAGTTCCATGTTTTTACAGAGTATCTGAAGATTGAAGTGTTAGGAACAAGTTTTAATGTTTATGCTTATGATGATGATCGTGTAGTAGAGATGGCTTTAATTTCCGGACAGGTACTGGTGCAGGTTCTGAATAATCCGGGAGTAAAGATGATAGTTAAACCCAATGAAAAGATTTCTTTCGATAAGAAAACAGGCTTGTTGAATTTACATAAAACAGACACTCAGTTTGAGACTGCCTGGTTAAGAGGTGAACTTGTGTTCCGCTCCGAGCCAATTAGAGATGTCCTGGAGAAATTAGGGCGTAAGTACGGAATTCAATTTAATGTGTACGGTAAATGGGATACTGATGATCTTTTTACCGGAAGTTTTGACTGTGAAGAAATAGAAGAAGTAATGAATGTATTGAAAAGACACTATTCAATAGAATACAAAATAAGAGGAGAAAGTGTAAGTATTTACACGCAAATGGAATAATATAAACCTTAAAATTAGAAAGAACCATGATAAATACCAGTTAGAAAAAATACCGGAGAAAACTAATTCTCCGGTAAAAAGTCAATACCAGATTTTATTACACGATCCCCACCGTGAGTAAAATAAAATAGTATTAACCTGTAAAAATTATAATATGTTAAATTACAAGAAAAATCAAACGAAAAAATCATCTAAATATAGAATGAATCGAGGATTATTCACTTCTTTCTGTTTGTTATTTTTATTATTGAACCCAGTTTTAACATTTGCGCAAACAGAGAATCTTTCATTATCAGTAAAAAACATAACCCTTCAACAATTCTTTGAAGCCATAGAAAAGCAAAGCGCTCTTCGTTTTTCATATCGCGATGTTGTTCTTGATAATAAAAAAGACATAACACTTAATGTTATAAATGAACCTGTTGAATCAATCTTGTCGAAGGTTTTGCCTCAACGAAGTCTTCAATATGAAATTAATGGTCGCATGATTTCAATAACAGTTGTTCAACCAAAGACCCAGAAACGTAAATTTGTGTCCGGATTGATCCTTGATGAATATAGCGAACCTGTTATCGGTGCAAATGTCGTTGAAGGAGGAACAACAAACGGGACGATCACAGATATGGACGGAAAGTTTACTCTGGAAGTGAGTGACGATGCAAAACTAAATATTTCTTATGTTGGATATTTAAGTATGAATATTCCGGCAAACCAGATTCCCGGCACTATAAAACTACAAGAGGATAAACAAACACTTGATGAAATTGTTGTTGTTGGGTATGGCACACAGAAAAGGAAGGATTTTACAGGCTCTGTAAGTAGTCTTAAGCTGGAAAATAGCCCTATTGCTCTGTCCCCCAATACAAATGCATTAGAAGCATTGAAAGGTACAACTACAGGTTTAGATATTGGTGCAAGTAATTCCGCGGGAGGAACTCCAAGTATGCAGATTCGCGGTCAGAAATCAATTAAAGGTTCTAATGATCCTTTGATCGTTTTGGATGGAATTGTTTTTTTAGGTTCTCTTCGTGATATAGACCCGAATACGATTGCTAGCTATGATGTACTTAAGGATGCTACTTCAGCAGCAGCTTATGGTTCAAGAGCGGCAAATGGCGTTATTATCATTACTACAAAAAAAGGGAAAATAGGTAAACCTGTTATCTCCTTTAATACTTCTGTTGGAACACAACGCTGGCAGCAGAAACCAAACCTTGCCAATGCGGAAACATATGTAAGAAGTGTAAATGTTCGTCAGGGATTGGCTGAGGATGCTGATCCAATGGGTTGGTTGAATGCTTCTCCTGCAGAGAATTATCAGAAGGGAGAAAGCGTTAATTGGCTTGATGAGATAAGTCGGAATGGTTTGATGCAAAATTATCAGGTTGCAATAGCCGGAGGTTCTGAGAAGATGACTTATTATCTTTCAACATCTTATACGGATCAACAAGGTGTTATTATTGGAGATGATTATAGCAGAATGTCTCTATCTGCAAAGATAAATACAGATATTACTGATTGGTTGCAAATAGGAATGAATGGTAGCTATAACTATAGCGATTATAGCGGAGTTGGAGCAAACGTCTATAATGCGATGACAATGAATCCTTATGGAAAAAAATATTGGGATGCCGAGAATAAGAAGCTTGAACGTTGGCCTGATTACCAATCAACAGAAAACCCTCTTTGGGGAACAGAAAATACGCGATATGATTTGGATACCTATAATAATTTCAGAATCGTGTCTCATGCATTAATCAAGTGTCCCTGGTTAGAAGGATTGAGTTATCGTTTTAATTATATGCAAACAGGTGACTTTATTTATCGTGATCAGTTCTACTATGAAAATCATTATATACAGGAAGGGAATAATCCGGAGAGATATTCATCTGAAGCATTGCAGAAATTATTGGCTACCGCTAATGGTTCAAAAGCCCATACAAATATAAATAGTTATGTGTTCGATCACATATTAAACTATAAACAAACATTTGATAAACATAATGTTGATGCTACTCTGGTTTATACTCGTGATTCATATCATTCAAAGAGAACAATCTCTACTGGTACAGATTTCTCAGCAAACGGAAATACAGCATTAGGTATAGATGGATTACCAAAAGCAGGAGTTCAAAAGATGGATCAGGATAATGTTGAAAAAAGGAATATAGGATATTTAGCTCGTCTAAATTATTCTTTTGATGATAGATATCATTTTACTGCTTCTTATCGCAGGGATGGCTCGTCTGTCTTTGGTGTGAATAATAAATGGGGAAACTTTCCGGCTGTTGGTGTTGCATGGACTACTTCAAATGAGAATTTTTTAAAAGGTAATAATCTTCTTAACCATTTGAAAGTAAAAACATCGTGGGGTGTGAATGGTAATCAGGGAATTAGTCCATACGGAACATTATCTCAAGTAGTAAGTGGTTCAAGTGGTGGCATACGCTATGAGTTTAATAATATGTCTGATATATTATATGGTATAAAAATAAATACTCTTGGAAACTCATTACTAGGATGGGAAAAGACATCTTCATTTAATGGTGGTATTGAAAGTGCTTTTTTGAATAACAGAATTAATTTGGATGTAGACTTCTATTTCTCACGTACTATTGATCAGCTTTTTGAACGTCAGATTCCTGTAATGACAGGTTTTAAGACTATTTTGGCAAGTATGGGGCAGGTTAATAATAAAGGGATCGAAATTAATTTAAGGACTTCAAACATTGTAAGACAGGACTTCGAGTGGGATTCGCATCTCACATTCTGGTCAAACAGAAATGTATTAGATAAACTCTATGGTGATGACATGGATGGAGATGGAAGAGAAGATGACGATATATCAAATAATCTTTTTATTGGCAAATCATTAGGTGCTATCTATGGATATAGACAAGATGGCATTGTACAAGAAAGTGATACAGAATATATCTCAAAGAATGGGGTTAAGCCAGGTGATGCAAAGTTTAAAGATTTAGATGGTGATGGTATTATTTCGTCTGCAGATAGAGAAATTTTAGGTTATAATAAAGAAAATTTCAAATTGAATCTAGGGAATACTGTACGTTATAAGAATGTTGAACTTTATGTGTTATTTACGGGTGTATTTGGAGGTAATGGGTATTATATGAGTTCAAATAAACCTGCTTACCTAGTATCTAGCGATAAAGTGGGCAACAATATTCTTGATCATCCTTGGTGGACTGCAGAGAACAAGAGCAATGTTTATCCTTCTGCTACTTATAATGACAGCAAGTTTTTAGGATTGCAGAAAAGAAGTTTTGTGCGTCTTCAGGATGTAACGCTCTCATATACATTTAAACAGGATTTCCTGAGAAAAATGAAGTTTGAATCAATGAAAGTTTTTGTTGCCGGTAAAAACCTGTTTTATATAACCGGATGGGACGGCGGTGACCCTGAATTAGGTCAGACTTTAGGTAGTACTTACCCTGTACCTACCACATATACTCTAGGACTAAATGTGAGTTTTTAAACGAATTAAAGATTGAATTATGAAAATAAATCATATTATAAGCGGCGCTTTATTAACCTTAGTTTCTTTTTCCGGATGCGACTCTGACAGCGTTTTCCTAAAAGAAACTCCGGAGACATTCTACACTTTGGATAATGTCTTTTCAACTTCAGAACAAGTAAAATCAGCAGTAACTTCTTTATATTCCCATGTTAGAAATATGGGATTTGTTGACGAAAGTAGTCTTACTCTTTTGCGTGGAAACGGTACTGATGTCATGGATGTACCAACAATACGTATTGCAAGTGCATTATCAGATTATACAAAACTGAATGCGGAAAATGGAGTTATTTATACAAATTACTCTCATTGGTATCAATTGATAGCAAAGGCACAAACTGCATTGTATGGTGCGAGTCTTTCTCATATAACCTGGACCACTGAGGCTGAAAAGAATTATGCGATTGCTCAGGCTCGTTTTTTCAGAGCTTACGCATACCTCAATTTAGGAGAACTTTTTGGTGGAGTTCCTATTATTGATGAATTAATCACAGAACCTCGATTTGATTTTAGACGGTCAACACGACTTGAGACATATGATTTTGCAATAAAAGACTTTGAAGAGATTCTGGCTGACTTACCGGAAAAAACACCTGCCGCAGGTCGTCTTGTAAAAGGTGCTGCTCAACATTTTCTTTCGGAATTATATCTGGCTAAAGGTGTTGAACAAGAGCAAAGTGGAACAGGTAATGCTACAGAATCATATGCCAAATCTGTGGAATATGCTTCTAAAGTAATTGATGGAGGAACTTACAGACTAATGACAACCCGTTTTGGTGCTCGCGCAGATGAACCGGATAAAAGTGTTTATTGGGATTTATTCAGAGATGGAAATATTGATTACCAACAAGGTAATATGGAATCAATTTGGGCTATTCAAGTTGACTTTGAATCCTATTTAGCAGAAGACAAAGATTCCAGACTACCATATGCTCGTGTATTCAGTCCTGTGTTGAGAGACTTAACCGGGTTAAATGCGGACGGAACTACGTATCGCCCATTTCTTAATGCTTATGAAGATGGAGGAGGTAGAGGTATTTCTGTTGTGACTCCTACATATTATACGCGTGATATTATTTGGGAAGGAAAGTTTGGAAACGATATGCGTAATTCCTCTCATAATATTATTCGTACATTCTATTGTAACAATCCGGACTTACCTGATTTGTATGGAAAACCTATTCCTGCTAATATTTTAAATATGGATGATAAAGCTAAAACAATTGCCTATCCCATCTTTTTTAAATTAACAACAGATAGGTTCGTTGGTTTGGAGCAAGGTGAGAATATGAGTAATTTATTCAGGGATGATTATGTTATACGATTGGCTGAAACGATCTTGTTGCGTGCGGAAGCTTATTTGCGTTTAGGACGTACGCAAGACGCGGCGGCAGATATTAATAAACTGAGAGAGCGGGCTGAATGTGAGTTTTTGGTTTCTGCAGGAGATGTAACTATTGATCTCATTCTGGATGAAAGAACCAGAGAATTATATGGTGAAGAACATCGTTGGAATACTTTGTTGAGAATGGGAGGTACAGTTGCTGTAGATCGAATAAAGAAATACGCTTACTGGAAAGAAACAGTTAAAGCAACACTTAACTTTACCTATAATTTATGGCCTATCCCTCAACAGATCATAGATCGTAATAAAGACATACCGATGGAACAAAATCCTGGTTGGAGATAATTTTACTTTCGGAGGTAATGTTTTCTGTTCATTGCCTCCGGATTGTTATATTTGCATAACAAACTATACTTTATTTAATATGAATAAGCCTGTTTTTACATTGTTTTTTACGCTTGCTTTTATTGTATCTGTTAATGCTTTCAATAATAAGAAACCTACAGGTTTGATGACTGATCTTATCGAACATACCGACCGGGTATATGAAAATGGATTTTTATCCAGTCTTCCTTTGGAGCAGATCCATGAGACTTTTAATCAGATTCAATATGTTGAGATTGGCTCTGCTAAACCTGTCTTTGCGTGGGTTGTTCCGTTCTTTGAAGATGGGGTGATGCAAAAGGCTTATCAGATAAACGTGCTTGACGCAAAGGATAAGAGTCTTGTTTGGGATAGTGATTGGACTTATTCTGATCAGTCGGTTGGTGTGCTGTATGATGGACCGGACTTAAAGCCGGGCACAGTTTATGCTTGGAAGGTTCGGGTGCTTGCTGTTGATGGAACTGAGAGTGAATGGTCGGACGATAAAGCGTTTAAGACTGCTGATGTATTGAGTGCATATAAGGCGGCTGGCTATCCGTTGGCTAAAAATATAGAAACTGTAGCAGTTTCACGGCAGGTGGATGCGAATACCCGTTTTTATGATTTGTCGAAGGCTGCTTTCGGACAATTGGTGCTGACCGTTACTTCGCAAAAAGAGGGGGATTCGTTGCGTGTGCACCTTGGCGAACGGGTCGATAACGGACGTATTAATCGTGCTCCGGGAGGAACAATCAGGTATCAGGTTTATAATTTGCCTCTTATCAAGGGGACGGCAACTTATCGGGTGAATATTGCCAGAGATAAACGTAATACAGGTTCGGCAGCGGTATTGATGCCAGATTATATTGGGGAGGTTTTGCCTTTTAGATATTGTGAGGTGGAAGGAAGTGCTGATGTATTAAACTCGGTTAGCGTAGGGCGTGAAAGTGTGAATTATCCGTTTGACGAAACAGCTTCTGCCTTCTCATGTAGCAATGATACGTTGAATCAGATATGGGAAATGTGTAAGTATTCTATTAAGGCGACTTCATTTCTTGGGATTTATGTGGATGGTGACAGAGAGCGTATTCCTTACGAAGCGGATGCGCTGATCAACCAGCTTTGTCATTATGGAGTTGACCGGGAGTATTCAATGGCAAGACGTTCGCATGAGTATCTGTTGGAGCGTCCAACCTGGCCTACTGAGTGGATATTACAGGCGGTATTGATTGCCTGGCAGGATTATATGTATACGGGAGATAGTAGGTCGTTGCTTGCGAATTACGATATACTTAAATCACGTTCTTTATTGGCTTTAAAGGGTGAAAACGGGCTGATTAGTACAAAAACAGGACTACAGACTCCCGACTTTCAGTCTTCAATTCGCTTTAAAGGGGAAATAAAGGATATTGTGGACTGGCCGCATACGGGAATCCTTGGACTGAACAAACAGGAGGGTGGAGAGGCTGATGGCTACGTATTTACTAATTATAATACGGTTGTGAATGCTTTTCATTATGAAGCTTTGAAACTAATGGCTGTTATTGCCAATTTGTTGGGAAAGACTGATGATGCTGCGTTTTTTACAAAGGAAACAGCACGGGTCAAGGATGTATTTAATAAAACTTTCCTGAGTAGGGAAAAGGGATATTATGTAGATGGTGAAGCTACAGATCATTCTTCCCTTCATGCGAATATGTTTCCTTTGGCTTTTGGGCTGGTGCCGGAAAAAAATAAAGAAAAGGTACTCGATTTTATGCGCTCACGGGGAATGGCTTGTAGTGTTTACGGCTCACAGTTCCTGATGGATGCTATTTATAACGCTGCTGATTCTGATTACGGACTTAAAATGTTGACTAAGACCGACGACCGTAGTTGGTATAATATGATAAGGGTAGGTTCTACTATCAGTCTTGAGGCGTGGGATGATAAGTACAAGCCTAATCAGGACTGGAATCATGCCTGGGGTGCTGTTCCCGCGAATATTATACCCCGTAAACTAATGGGAGTAGAGCCTGTAACGCCGGGCTTTGGTGTAATACGTGTGAAGCCTCAGGTGGCATCGCTGGACTGGGCAAAGGCGGTTATCCCGACTATTCGTGGTGAGGTTAAGATGGAAATAGAGAACCGTTCAGGAAAGTATGTGCTGCGCCTTGTGGTTCCGTCAAATATGAAAGCAGAGGTTTATCTGCCTGTGCCTGACTCAAGGTATAGTTTTACGAAAAATGGAGAGAAGAGCAAAATAACCAAGGTGAAAGATGAACCTTTCCTTTATGCCGGACAGTTTAACGCCGGAACGTACACGTTGGAACTGACAGCGCGTTAATACTTTTACCGGCTTTTTACTTCAAAAGAAATTTTACGCTGGTTACCCCATGAATCGATAAGGGTAAGCAGATGTTTACCGGACAACGGGCGGCAACTTATTTGATGCTGCCCGTTCGTTTCTCCCAGAAACGAATCGTCCAGATGCCAATATAAAGTAGCGTCGTCACGTCCGTGAGCGGCTTTGAAAACAAAACTTTCCTGTTCGCCCGAGAAGCCTTTCGGAAGATAAAGTACAGCGTTATGTTCGGGGTAGATCAGGTCGATCTGTTTACTTTGCGTGCCGTCGCATCCGGGTTTAAAGGGTGGGAGTGGGCGATAGTCAATATGGTAATTTCTATAATAATATTCCTGAGCCGGAGGCAATACAAACCAGGAGCGTGTAACCATATTTTCCGTAGCTTCACAAGAGCTATTTACCCGAAAACGTTCATCCGCAGATAAATGAATCCAACGGTGGTAAGGGCAAATCGTTGTCTTGTTGCCGGAGATCGGGATATAAACCGTATCCGTTTGTTCGCACATAGCAGAAGCTTTATGTCCGCTGTGACGGCAAATAGGCGTTTCTGCCAAATCATCATACGGAATATCAAACCAACCGGATGAGGGAAGGAGCGAGAAAACATCGAACAGTACCGGCGCCGCGTTGCCTACTCCGGTTAATCCCGGACGACCCTCTCCCGAAGCATTACCTACCCAGACTCCCACAACATGACCCGGTGTGAATCCGATTGCCCAGGCGTCTCGTCCCCCATAACTTGTTCCTGTCTTCCAGGCTACTTGTTTCATAGAAGAGAATTGTTGCCAGTCGGCTTCCTCTTCGGGGCGGTTTAAGGCAGACATGGCTTCGGTCATAAACCAAAGGGAAGCGGCAGATAACAGCGGCTTATCTGTGAGTCTTTTATCAGTAATATTTGTTATCGGAACCTCTTTTTCTGTGGGTGCAAGTGCAAGCGGATGTATATCTGCCGGATTATATCGCCCGTTGTATGTTCTGTAATGTCCGAGTACACGAGATAATGAGGCATACATACCACAAAGATCCCAAAGCGTTCCTTCACTACCTCCTAAAATGAGTGATGCCCCATAATGTTCTTCGTTAAAACGCAAGGTGGTCATTCCGAGGGATTTTAATAAAGACATGAATCGCCCTGTGTTGTATTGCGACAACATGCGCACAAGTGGAACATTCAACGAACGTTCTATCGCTTGATGAGCGGGTACCGCGCCGAAGAATGTCTTATTGTAATTTTGTGGTGTAAATCCATTAATATTAAGTGGTACATCGGATATTAACGTAGCGGGGAGGAAAAGTCCGTCGTGCAACATGCCGGCGTATAAAAATGGTTTTAGAATACTACCTGTGCTGCGAGGCGAAGTAATAATATCTACCTGATTACCTCTTTTTTCATCGCCCTTGAAGCTTACATTCCCGGCGTAAGCAAGCGTTTCTCCTGTTTTTACATCGGCTACAAGAACTGCGAGATTATAAATATGGTTACTGCTGTATTGCCGTGCGTAACTGTCTGTGATTCGTTGAACCTGTTTTTGCAACTCCTGCTTAACAGCGGTTTTTAGTCTGCTTTGACCAGTTTCCAAACTCATACGGGCTAATAAATGCGGAGCTTCGTCGGGCAAGGGCAGCGGAGCTTCAGGCAGCGGTTCCATACAACTCAGGTCGTATTCCTCGGCGGAAATGATCCGTTGGTTCTTTAAAGAGAGAAGTAGTTTGTCTCGTTTTTTCTTCAGAGCCGTTCTGTTACGTCCGGGATGGATTAGTGCCGGTGCATTGGGAAGAACGGCCAACGTAGCGCTTTCTGCCCAAGATAAATGAAACGCGCTTCTGCCGAAATACCTCCAGGCTGCCGTTTCCATGCCGATCACATTTCCTCCAAACGGAGCATGCGAAGCATACAGCTTTAATATCTCCTGTTTACTGTAGGTAGTTTCCAGAAAAAGCGCCCACAATGCTTCGATCCCTTTTTCATATATATTCCTGTCCTGATTACCTCTGGCTTGCCTCGCTAACTGCATGGTTAGCGTACTTCCTCCACTAACGATCTGTTTGGAACGAAGATTACTCTTTATCGCACGAACCAATGCCACAGGATCTACACCGGGATGATAAAAGAAGCGTTTATCCTCATAAGTAGTCAGGCAGGAAATGAATTTATCAGGCAATGAATCCGCTTGCGGAAACCGCCATTGTCCATCACTGGCTATTCTCGCGCCCAGAAGCTCCCCTTCGACCGAGTACAAAAGCGTAGAATAAGGCACACGAAACAATTGCCGTGGAATTGCTATAAAAAGAATCACCCAGCTTACAAGGAATATCAAAAGGATTATTCCACCAACTTTTATGTAATTTCGTTTGCTCATGGAAAACCTCACAAAGAATAAAATAAAAATAGAACTCCAAAAGAATTCTCAAAACAACAACGAGCAAAATTTAAACAGGCGCTTACAAAGCTACTTGTTTTTTTCGGATCAACCGGAAAATCCGGTTGGAGACAATTATTTTACTCAGTATGATAATGTGGATATTTGTGACAATAATACGATTTTCTTCCGGTTTGCTGAAGTGCTTCTGAATTATGCGGAGGCAAAAGCAGAACTGGGCACCCTTACGGATGACGATTGGAGTAAAACAATCGGAGTTCTTCGCGCTCGTGCCGGCATTACCGGTGGGTTGAACAGTAAACCGGTTCAGATCGATACTTATCTGCAAAACCGCTTTTTCCCATCTATTAGTAGTCCCGAACTATTAGAAATCCGTCGTGAACGGTCGATTGAGCTTTCTTTCGAAGGCTTTGAATGGTCGGATATTTGTCGCTGGAAGATCGGAGATATGGCTACGAAAGTATGGGATGGCATTTATATTCCGGAGCTCGACGTTCCTTACGATATGAATAATGACGGTACGCTCGACGTATGTTTCACTAAGCAGTTAAACCCTGAGAAAGTGCCCGGTGTATATTACCTGTATGTTGGGGAGAAATTGGAGAACGGAGCGACCAATAATTTCCAGTTGGATGAAGATGGGCATACATTAGTCTTTATGAAAGACCAGAAAAGAACCTGGAACGAAAAATTATATTTCTATCCGATTCCTGCTGTCGATTACGTAAAGAACCCCAAACTCGGTCAAAATCCGGGATGGTAAAGCGTACGATCCCGGCAGAAATCAATTTGTCGGCAGCTCGGTGCTGAAGTAATTAAATAATGTCCGGATCACGTGTTTCTAACATGGATCCGGACATTTTTCATATCAATCCGTTAATAATTAACTTCCTGAGTCCAGGTAATACCGCTAATATCAACAAGCGTTAGCTCATAAACTCCACGGGGTATGTTTCGTAAATTCACATCTTCAAGCGTTAAGGTAGCTTTGCTTCCTAAAGGGATGATGAGGCTATGCTTGCCCGGGACAACCTTTGCAACATAAGCGTTGTCAATATTTGATTTTGAAAACTGAGATAGTGAATCTCCATCTTCATCAATAAGTAGATTGCCATTTTGATCTTTAAGTTGAATACCAATCAGGAATGACCCGTATACATCGGCTCCTTCTACCCTGAAGACAGTAAATGACAGTTTCCCGTTAGATAGTTTTGTGTCCGAAATTTCCACAACCGGCTTTACGGACTTGTTATGCAATTTCCCCCATACTCCATTATGGAAATATTGATTGGTAAACAGGGTCATAAAGAAGATAATAAACGTGCCCGATAAGAGGATTTTCTTCATCAACTTATTACTAAAGGGCAATGGACCGGACATAACTATGGACGCGTATTTGAATCGTTGGAATAGACTTTTTTCCTGAAAGTAATTATCAAGAGAATATTTACCTCCACCCGTAAAGAAAATTGCAAACCCTGTAGCCATTCCTAATATACCGATTTGCCATTCATCCAAACAGGTAGTTCCTAACCATCCCGAACCCAATAAGATTCCGGTTGCAAGCCCCAATACCCCCACACTCATCAATCGAGTGAATAACCCCAGCATTATAAACAATCCTACTATAGCTTCGATGATCGTAAATATTACCATGGCCCACCATAACACTTCGGGGTTAGAAACTAAATATTCGATCATCGGTTTTATTCCTAATGCGTTAGGTAGGAAATGATTGAATTTTTCTCCTATATATCCGACTTCATCCTGAATCAGTTTGTTTTCGAGAATCAATCTTCTCCAAAAAGCAGAAAAATAGGTCCAGCCTACCACTAAACGTAAGGCTAATGTGAAGGTTCCTGCTAAAAGATATGTTTGCTGTAATTCTTGATTATTTTTCATAAACAGATAATTAATTATTTAAAATTGAATACACTAAAACCCGGGTAAAATAAATGTTATCTTACCTGCAATAATATATAGTCTAAATCAAATGATTAATTTTCTGTAAGCCAGAAATAGGGGGATTGTAGATGATGTACCGGGGTCAGACCCAGAGCTTTGATAAAGCAAACTACCAGTTGGCACTAAAGGCTGAATAAGGAAGTGCGCAACGCTTTGCTTCTGCTTGATGTTAAGCTGTTGCTGTTTGTTGCTTTTCTTTTTCTGAAAAGAAGTATAAGCACATATGCTATTGCTGACCTTACTCTTTTCTATTTGTGCCGATGTGTTGACAGAAATACCCAATAGCTGCTTGAGGTCTTGCTTTATTGAGCAAGGCAAGCTTGTGAGTAGTGCCAATGGCAGTAAAATTAAAAAAGTAGTAACACGTCTACGCATAATAATTCTCTAAATTGTGTGCCAAGATAATCTTTAAAAAGATATACAAGCAAACAAAGGAACTTCTTTTTGTTATTTTAAACAGTTAAATACGTTTTTAAGTAGATTGTATAGGAAAGTTCGTTAGAAACGAGGATATAACAAGGTTTATGCTTTTTATTACATACAATGAATTTCAATAAATTAAGCTAAATTTGCAGAACCGAAATGTGGTAGATTTAACACAATGAAAAACAGAAGTAAATATGGCAAAAATAAAAGTACAGGAAACAGAAGTCACAGTAGTTAATATCAATAATGCCGATTATATCTCTCTGACGGATATTGCAAAATTAAGTCAGAAGAACCATTTATTGTAGTTGCAAACTGGATGCGCAATCGAAATATAATTGAGTATCTGGGAATTTGGGAAAGTTTGTATAATCCGAATTTTAAACCTATCGAATTCGATAGGTTTAGAAAAGAAGCGGGATTAAATGCTTTTACTCTCTCTCCTCAAAAATGGATTGAATCAACAAATGCAATAGGTATTATTTTCATTCAAGGGGTTATGTCTGCCGAAAGTGGCTACTTGAGCTTATCCCCATATCCGTACTCAAGCAACCCGGTAGGAGCAAACCAAAGAACCTTCATTTTCTATATAAAACCCGTCTTCCCCGAATAAAATTGTTTTGTTGTATAAAATTTAGTTAATAAATCGCGTGCTGAAAAGATTGCTTCTCAGCCTTTTTTAACACTTCGGATGAACTGCGGGTTCATTTTAACTCCAAATCTCTTAAATCTAATTTAAAAACGTATTTGTTGGATAGCTTCTTATTTCCAAAAAGCATATTACTATCTTTTTTTGTGGATAAAGGATATTTTTTTATAAATAAAGGATATTTTTCAAAACATATACTATTGTTTTTTTGGAGAGTTGATTGATTTTTTTATTGATAATGGGCGAAAAAAAGGTGTGTTTTTAACATTTGTTGTTATTATCTGGCGTTTTCTGATCAATTTATTTGTTTTGTGGCTTTTATTGTGTGTTTTAAAATGATATTATGTGTTTTGTAATGTTAAAAAATGAGTTCTTCCGATAAAAGAGATGTGCCTTCTGTGTTTCTGTTCGCATAAATATGCTAAAGTTTATGAGCCGTTGTCTAACTATTTGTATATTTGTTTCTAAACAAGGGTTTTGAAGTTTAAACAAAAAGAACATCATATTATGACTAAGCTAAGTTTTTTAGCACCTTTTTTATTGCTATGTGTATTAATGGGGTGTGGACCAAAAATAAAAACAGATAATGCGATTCCCTACAATTCCAATATTGAGGCTTTTACGAGTGGGAAGGTTTCTCGTTTTTCTCCGGTTTATTTATTACTGAATCGTGACGTGGATTTTACTCGCCTGACAGCTGAGGTGTTGAAAAAGCATCTTAAAATTACGCCGGAAACGGAGGGTGCGTTCGCATTTGAAAACAATCGTACGATCGTGTTTCGTCCCGCTAAGGAATTTAAGCGTGATACGGAGTATCGTGTCAAGGTGGATATGAGTGGTTTGTTTGAGGTAAATCCGGAAGAACGTGAGTTCGCTTTTTCTTTTTCTACGTATGGTTTGGCTTTGCGGGGAAGTGTGAACACTTTCGACATCAATAAGGACAATGAAAATGGCTATGATGTGGCTATAACGCTTTTTACACCCGACAGGGAGGAGCGGGCAACAATCGAACCTTTGCTTCGTATCTCTGAGAAGGTTACAACCGTATGGCAACAAAGCGCGGATGGTAAGAAGCACGAGTTGTTGCTTTCGAACGTACCGGCTGGACCGGATGCGGAGCGTAATCTGGTTGTGTCTGTTGGCGCGAATAAAGAAAGGGTGGAGGAGAAAGACTTGTTGTCGGTTCCTATTCCGGGCATGAACGATTTTTCCGTTTATAACGTGGCGTTGAAGACCGATCCGGAACGTTTTATAGAGGTTACTTTTACAAAGTTGCTGGATGAGAATCAAACAATGGACGGTTTGGCTTACGTGGAGGGTAATAATTCTGCCGTGGTGAGTATATCGGGTAATAAAATACGCCTTTATCCGGATGCCGGGCGTAAGGGAAATACGAATGTACATTTAAATAGTGGGATCCGTTCGAAAAGTGGGCTTCAGTTGGGAGAATCTGTAGTCAGACAGATTGCCCTTTCGGAAGCGGCACCAATGGTTCGCTTTATTGGTGAGGGAGTTGTTATTCCACAGTCTACGGAGCTGACAGTTCCTTTCGAGGCGATTTATCTTCGTGGTGTGGTGGCGCGTGTGATTCGTATCAATGAACAAAATATCGGACAGTTTCTGCAAAACAATGACCTTTCGGGTACTTACGAACTGGTGCGTGTTGGTCGCATCGTGGCACGTAAAACGATATTTTTAGACGAAGAAGGTCTCGACCTGAGTCAATGGAACACGTTTGCCATTGATTTGAAAGAACTGATTCAACCGGAACCGGGTGCAATCTACCGGGTGGAACTATCTTTTGACCGTAATTTGTCGGCTTATCCTTGTGATGAACCTACCGCCGTGTTGTCTAAAGAGGAACTCCTTGCTCTTGACGCGATCGAGCTGCGCGAAGAAACAGGTCGTTTCGATAAGGGTTGGTACAGTTATTATAATGAAAACTTTAACTGGTATGACTATGATTACGATGAAATCGACAATCCTTGTTCAAGCAGCTATTATTACAACAAACGTATCGGCAAGAATGTGCTGGCTTCAAACTTAGGCGTTATAGCAAAGGGAGGAGAAGGTAATGAAATGATTGTGATGGTCAATAATCTGCTCAACGCATTACCTCAGAAGGGGGTGGAGGTTGCTGTTTATAATTACCAGCATCAGGAGCTGACTAAAGGGGTGACCGATGATAACGGATTTATTCGCCTTGCGCTGAATAATCGTAAACCACATTACCTGATCGCAACACAAGGTAGTCAGCGTTCTTATTTACGAGTCGATGCCGGACTGGCGTTGTCGTTAAGTACATTTGATATTGACGGCGAGGTAGTGCAGAAGGGTATTAAAGGGTTTATTTATGGTGAACGCGGAGTATGGCGTCCGGGCGATACGTTGCATCTGGCTTTTATGCTGAACGACCGTGAGAAAAATCTGCCGGAAGAACATCCGGTGGTTATGGAATTGCGCAATCCGTTAGGGCAGGTTTATCTGCGCAAAACACAAGTTCGCGGTGAAATGGGACTTTATTCTTTTAGTTTGCCAACTGATCCGGATGTACCGACAGGGGCATGGACCGCGACAGTACATGTTGGCGGCTTAACTTTTGATAAGCGCGTCCGTGTGGAGGCGATCAAGCCTAATCGGCTGAAAATTAATTTGCCCATCCCTGAAAAACCTTTGTTGATTGGCGAAAACTTCGATGTGAATATGCACGTGGAATGGTTGCAGGGTGCTACAGCCCGTAATCTGAAATACGATATTAAGGGAACTTTCATTCCTACGGCTACGTCTTTTAAGGGCTACAATGATTTTGTGTTTGATGATCCGGCAAAGACATTTAACAGTGAAGAAAGTAAACTGATAACCGGCACGACTGATGAAAAGGGAGATGCGCTTGTGAAATTGCGTTTTGACCTGGGTAGTCATGCGCCCGGTATGTTGCTGGCTAATTTAGTAACCCATGTATATGAAGAATCCGGTGATTTCAGTATTGACGGTGCGCGGATGTTTTATTCGCCGTATCGTCGTTACGTAGGACTTCGTTCTCCGCAGTCCGGAAAAGAGCAGTTAAATACCGGACAAAACTATACGTATGATGTGGCCATGCTGAATTACGACGGCACTTCTTTGAGTGATCAAGACGTAGATGTTACGATTTACAAAGTCTATTGGTACTGGTGGTGGAGTTCGGACGCAAGTCGCTTGGCAAGTTACGTGTCTGACTCGTATAACAAGCCGATAAAAGAATTCGCTGTCCGTACCGATGCAAACGGAAAGGCGAAGTTTGACGTCTCCTTTACTAACGAAGAGTGGGGAACTTATTTTATACGTGTGAAAGACCGTTCGGGCAAACATTCTACCGGCGTAATGAGCTATTTCGATTGGCCTTATAACGAAGGCCGACGGGATGCCGATGGTGGGAAGTCTCCTCATACGCTTGCGTTCAAAACGGATAAAGAAAGCTATGCTGTAGGCGATCAGATGGTGATAACTTTCCCGTCAACCGAAACAAGTAAAGCGATACTTACAATCGAAAACGGTACAAAAGTACTCTCCGTAAATCATTTCGACTGCAAGGCAAAAGAAACAACCGTGAAGCTTAAAGTAACGGAAGATATGCAGCCGAACTCGTACGTGTACATCACGCTGTTACAACCGCACGGCGAGACGCTAAATGACCTGCCGATCCGTCTTTACGGAGTTGTTCCGGTAACGGTTACTTCACCGCAGAGTTACCTGTACCCTATGCTTCATACGGCCGATGAACTGAAACCGGATCAAGCATACGATATCACTGTTTCTGAAAAGAACGGACGCCCGATGGCTTATACGCTGGCAATAGTGGATGAAGGCTTGTTGGATCTTACCCGCTTTGCCACACCTGACCCGTGGAAAGTATTCAACGCCCGTGAAGCATTAGGTGTAAGCACCTGGGATATGTATAATTTCGTGGTAGGTGCTTACGGAGGGCGCATCGAACAATTATTCAGTATTGGTGGAGACGATGCCCTGAATAAAGGTCCGAAAGCAATTGTAAACCGCTTTAAGCCGGTGGTGCAATTCGAAGGTCCGTTCCTTTTGAAGAAAGGTGAGAAAAAACGTCATACGTATGCGATGCCGAACTACAACGGGCGTGTACGCATGATGGTTGTAGCCGGAGACGGCATGGCCTATGGACATACCGATAAAAGTGTACTTGTTCGTAAACCCGTAATGCTGCTTGGAACATTGCCACGCGTAATTGGTGTGGGAGAGGAGATGGTGGTTCCGGCCACTGTATTTGCCACAGAGAAAGGTGTAGGCCTTGTAAAAGTATCAATCCAATGTTCCAATAATATGGAAATAGTAGGTAATTCAACGGGCGAACTGAATTTTGATGAGATGACCGATAAGCAGGCTACCTTCCGTATCCGTGTGAAAGAAAAACCCGGAGCCGGACATATTAAATTAGTCGCTACAGGAAAAGGTGAGCAAACGGTGTATGAAACCGATATAGAAATACGTTCCGTTAGACGAGCTCAGACAAAGGTGCTTCCGGCTACGCTTGAAGGTGGGAAAACTTGGAAAGAAACGGTAGCGATGCCCGGTGCGGACGGAACAAATAAACTGACACTTGAAGTATCGGATATTCCTCCGCTTAACTTGTCGATGCGTTTAAAATACCTGTTGGGCTATCCGCATGGATGTCTGGAACAGATCACTTCCAAGGCTTTTCCACAACTTTATCTGAAGGAGTTGGTTTCGCTTAGTGAAGCCCAATCAGCATCTGCTGATGTAGCGGTTAAGCAAGTGATTTCCCGTGTGCGTTCTTATCAAACCGCCGAGGGTGCATTTGCCTATTGGCCGGGTGGCACATCTACTAACAGTTGGGGAACAGTTTATGTGGCTCACTTCCTGATCGAAGCTGAGTCGAAAGGTTATCTGGTACCTTCTTCACTGAAGCAAACGGTGCTGAACAATCTTAAATTAGTGGCTCGTAAATGGCAACCGGCTACTGCTCCTTCTTTTTATTCTTCTTCCGAAGAGCTTACACAGGCATACCGTTTGCTGGTGCTTGCTTTGGCTAATTCGCCGGAGATCGGAGCCATGAACCGGCTGAAGGAAAGAAGTCCGCGGAGTTCGGCTTCTGTATCTATGCTTGCCACGGCTTATGCTTTAGCCGGCAGACAGGATGTAGCTACCGAGTTAATTACAAAAACAGCCGAAGTGGCCACACGCTATGATGAATTTGACCTGACTTTCGGAAGTGACCTCCGTGATCAGGCAATGCGTTTACAAACACTTTGCTTGCTGGATAAAGCGCAAGATGCTTCTGTACTGGCAAAGGCTATCTCCACTAAACTCAGCACGAACGACTGGTTGAGTACGCAATCCACGGCATACGCCTTAATGGGAGTCTCTTCTTATCTGAAGAAATATACAACAGGAGATGCCATGGCGTTTTCGTATGCGGTGGGTGGAAAATCGGATAAGGTGCAAAGCGGTAAGAATATTTGGAGCGAAGACTTACTGAATAACGCTGCTAAGACCACTACTGCCGAATTAAGTAATACGGGAAAATCTACTCTCTTCGTACGGGTTATAACGGAAGGTATTCCCGAACAAGGCGAGGAAGTTGCTTACAATAATGGCATGGCCCTTGCGGTGTCTTACACGGATGCAGCCGGAAGAGCGGTGAATGTGGATAATTTAGAGCAGGGAACGAATTTTACAGCTGTTGTAACTGTTCGTAATCCATCCTCACGCGGGATTAGAAATGTGGTGCTTACGGAGATATTCCCTGCCGGGTGGGAAATACTGAATACGCGCTTCTTGCATGATGATGCACAGGCAAGTGATCTGCAAAGCATGGTGAATTATCAGGATATTCGTGATGATCGTACGTACAGTCATATTGACTACCTGCCTGCCGGTCGTCAGGTTACAGTGCGGATTAATTTGTGTGCTGTGTATCCGGGGCGTTTCTATTTACCACCGGTTTATTGTGAGGCGATGTATGATAACTTAACCCGCGCGAACACGGAAGGTAGAATGGTTGAAGTGAAATGATATAAAAAAAGCAGAGGCGTACAATCCGCGCGCCTCTGCTATATCAGATAAGAAAATATTATTTCAATAGTCCGGGAATTTCTCCGGGCTCTTTGGCTACACGAACACCGGCTGCTTCTAAGGCGGCTATTTTTTCGGCGGCTGTACCTGATCCGCTGGAGATAATGGCACCGGCATGCCCCATTTGTTTACCCGGAGGAGCAGACTGTCCGGCAATGAAAGCGACTACGGGTTTGGTTACATGGTGGCGAATGTATTCGGCAGCCAGTTCTTCCGCGTTTCCTCCGATTTCACCGATCATAACGATGGCGTGCGTGTCGGGATCTTTTTCAAAACGCTCCAGTAAATCACGGAAATAAAGTCCCACAACAGGATCACCACCCATGCCCACAGCCGTGGATTGTCCCATGCCTGCGGCCGAAAGATGATAAACCACTTCGTAAGTCAGTGTGCCGCTACGGCTTAACACGCCGATATTTCCTTTCTTAAAGATATGTCCGGGAAGTATACCTACAAGACTTTCGTCCGGCGTAACTAATCCGGGACAGTTCGGGCCGATCAGTGTAGCACCTCGTTCCTGTACGAAACGATGCGCTTTGATAACGTCGACAGTAGGTATGCCTTCGGTAATACAGATAATAAGTTTTATACCGGCATCGGCAGCCTCCATTATAGAATCGGCAGCAAAACGCGCGGGTACAAAAATGATAGAGGTATTTGCAGCAGTTGTCGCTACGGCTTCTTCTACCGTATTAAAAACAGGAAGTCCGTTTACGGTAGATCCGCCTTTTCCGGGCGATGTTCCGCCTACTACCTTTGTTCCGTATGCTTTCATTTTTTCGGTGTGGAAACCACCGTCTCTTCCGGTGATTCCTTGCACGATCACACGTGTATCTTGATTGATTAGTATACTCATCGTTTTATTGTTTAAGGGTTGAACCGGTTACTTTTACTGCCATGCGTGTGGCTTCGCTCATGGTATCGGCCGAGATGAGGAGGGTATCTTTAAGTAACTCCCTGCCCTCTTTTTCGTTGGTTCCTGTTAGTCGTACTACGACAGGAATGGTTGTGTTGATCTCTTCAAAGGCGGTAATTAGTCCGCGAGCCACATCATCACATCGGGTAATGCCCCCGAAAATATTAATAAGTACGACCTTTACCTGCTTGTCGTTTAGCAGTAACTTCATTGCGTCGATCACTTTTTGAGGATTTGAGCTTCCTCCGATATCAAGAAAATTTGCCGGATGTCCGCCATAAAGTTTGATCATATCCATCGTAGCCATCGCCAGTCCGGCACCATTGACCATACAGCCGATTTCACCGTCTAAATGCACATAACTGAATCCTTTTTCTTTGGCTTGTGTTTCTATTTTCTCTTCGGGTGTCGGTTCAAACAGCGCGACTACATCCGGGTGTCGGAAAAGCGCGTTATCGTCAAAGGTCATCTTTGCGTCGATAGCCATCAGATAACCTTCGGCTGTTCGCACTAACGGATTAATTTCGGTTAGGGAAGCATCTTTTTCGATAAAAAGACGATAAAGATTCTGAAGAATGGCTGCCATCTGATTTACCTGACCGATTTCGGTAAATAATCTGAAGGCGTATTTACGTGCCAGATAATCCGGTAACCCAATTAACGGATCGATACTGTACTTGTAAATTCTATCAGGTGTATCTTTTGCTACAGCTTCAATATCCATACCACCGTCGGGGCTCATCATGAGTAAAACGGATTTGGTATTGCGGTCTATTACAAAGCTGACATAATATTCGGATTCGATATGGACGGCTTCGCTAACGATAACCTTCTCTACCGTGAATCCTTTAATGTCCATTCCCAGAATAGTTTTGGCATGTGCTTGTGTTTCCGCTTCATTTTTAGCGAGCTTTACGCCGCCGGCTTTTCCGCGTCCTCCGGTTAGTACCTGTGCTTTCACTACTACTTTCTCTGTTCCGATTTCAGACCATGCCGTGGCGGCTTCTGCCGCGTTTACACAAAGTTTATACCTTTCTACAGGTATCTTATAGTCCGAAAAAAACTTTTTAGCTTGATATTCGTGTATTTTCATTTGATAATTTTTGATATATAGAATCAAGGGGGTTATAGTATTAATATATACCTTATGTCGTAAAAAGAACAGTTTAAATGTTTGTAATGTTTTCGACACGGGCCTTAACCTTCCTTGTTGTTTATACAAAAAATGAATCTAATTATTTGATTTTTTTCTTATGGCGAACATCGATATAGTAAAAAATGGAATATGTAATTAAAAGAACAGGAATTTGAGGGAATAAATAACTTTTTGATTGCGAATAAAAAAAATGCTGACTTATAAGAATAATTACTTCATCTATTCAATAGATCGATTTTTTTATTGTACGCTTTGACTTTGACTCATCGGATTAACTATATTTGCAAAAGAAGAAACATTGGCTTTGTTTACCTCACTTGTTGAACAACCGGTATTCAAACAAATATCTGCTTATACCGCACCGCCCGGTGTAGTGATGGCAGACGATGTTTCTCTTCCCTTTATCTGTATCTATCGGATTTAATTAAAAAGATTAAATTATTTATCCGATTGGTAGTGGTGTTTTTTTGCATTACTATATGAATAAAAACATATCCTTTATTTTTTTAAAAATAACCTTTATTTTTCGAAAAATAACCTTTATGTTTTTCAGGGGATACATATTGCTGATTATCAGCCATATAGAAATCGTCAAAAAAACAACAATTGAACCCCGGTTTTAACGTTAAAACAAGGAAAAAATTACTCCCAACCGGATATTCCTTTTGATCCGAAATGGAACATCATCGCGCATCGGATAGTGTGTATCACAATTTACCTTCATGCTGTAAGTACAGAACGGAATAAAAATATAGGCTATCCTTTTTTCGGGAATAGCCTATAAAAATAGAAATATCTACTATTTTAGTGTAAACCGTGGAAATTACAAACGAGATTTGATTTCCGTGGTTTCTTTTTCATATCCCGGTTTGTTCAACAGAGCGAACATGTTTTTCTTGTAGGCTTCTACTCCCGGCTGATTGAATGGGTTTACTTCTAACATATAACCGCTGATGCCACATGCTTTTTCAAAGAAGTAGAACAATTGACCGATATAATAAGCATTTACTTGTGGCAAAGTGATTTTAATATTAGGAACACCACCATCTACATGAGCTAATTGTGTACCCAGCTCCGCCATTTTGTTCACTTCATCCACACGTTTTCCGGCAAGGAAGTTAAGTCCGTCCAGATCAGCTTCGTCTGAAGGAACAAGAACAGTTCTGTCAGCGTTTTCAACAGAGATAACGGTTTCGAATATCGAACGTTCGCCTTCCTGGATCCATTGTCCCATAGAGTGTAAATCTGTGGTCAAGTCAACAGACGCCGGGAAGATACCCTTGTTGTCTTTGCCTTCACTTTCTCCGTATAGTTGTTTCCACCACTCAGCGATATAATGCAATTTCGGATGGAAGTTTGCTAAAATTTCAATCTTCTTTCCGTCTTTGTATAGTTCGTTACGAATGGCAGCGTAGATCGTCGCGATGTTATCAGCGAAAGGAACCGTGTCGGCAGTTGCTTTTTCCATAACAACCGCACCACTTACCAATTCACGAATACTAATACCGGCAACTGCGATAGGAAGTAAACCTACCGGAGTAAGCACAGAAAAACGTCCACCTACATTATCCGGAATAATGAATGTTTTGTATCCTTCCTGATTTGCCAATGTACGCAGTGCTCCTTTCTTCTCATCCGTAATAGCAACGATACGTTCTTTTGCTTCAGTTTTACCTACAGCATCTTCCAATTGTTTTTTCAGAATACGGAAAGCTAAAGCAGGTTCGGTTGTTGTACCTGATTTGGAAATGTTAATCAAGCCGAATTGTTTACCTTTCAACAGTTCGGTAAGTTCGTACAGATAATCTTCACCGATATTATGTCCGGCATAAACCAATACTGGGTTCTTGCGCTCTGTTTGTAGCCAGTCGAAGCTGCTGTTTAATGCTTCAACCACCGCTTTTGTTCCCAGGTAACTGCCACCGATACCGATAGCTACTACGATTTCACATTTTGAACGTAGTTTGGCTGCTGTGTTTTCAATATCAGCCAATTCAGCTTCAGTGATAGACGAAGGCAGATTAAGCCAACCTAAGAAATCATTGCCTTCTCCTGTACCTTTGTGCAGCATAGAATTAGCAGCGTTTGCCTTATTCTCCTGCGCATATACTTGCTCTTTGGTTATTTTACCAAGGGCTTTGTCAATGTTTAAACCAATGTTTTTCATATATAATTTCTGTCTGATTATTTAAATGTTTCAGTCAATTGCTTAATTACGGCAACCGGTGATTTACGCTCATAAAGAATGGCATACAAGGCATCCAGTATAGGCATGTTGACCTGATATCTTTCGTTGATTTCATGAATACACTTGGTTCCGTAATAACCTTCTGCTATCATCTCCATCTCTAATTGAGCGGTGCTAACAGAGTATCCTTTGCCAATCATCGTACCAAAAGTCCGGTTTCGACTGAATCGGGAATAAGCTGTAACCAACAGATCCCCTAAATAAGCCGAGTCGGTAATGTCTCTCGCAAGTCCGTGTACGGCATGAACGAAATTACGCATCTCTTCAATCGCGTTCGAAATAAATACGGCTTGAAAATTATCTCCGTACTTCATGCCATGACATATACCGGCAACGATGGAATACACGTTCTTCAAAACCGAAGCGTACTCAATACCTTCCACATCTTCGCTACAAGAACTCTTCAGATAGGAGTTGTTGAAGATTCCGGACAGCGTTTTCGCCTTTTCAATATCCCTGCATGCTAATGTGAGGTAGGAGAGGCGCTCAAACGATATTTCTTCCGCATGACATGGTCCTCCTATAATCGCGATGTTATTTGCCGGGACTTTGTAATATTCCGAAAAATAATCAGCGATCAGCATATTTTCATCCGGAACTATTCCCTTAATCGCTGAAATGATAAACTTATCATCCAACTGTGTTGAAACCTTTGCCAAATGCTGCTTTAAAAATGGAGAAGGAGTCGCGAAAATCAGTGTGTCTGATTCACGAATCACTTCATTTATATCGGAATAAAAATGTATTTTATCCGTGTCGAAGTATACGCTGGTCAGGTAGGATGGGTTGTGCCGCATTCGTATAAAATCATCGATTTGCTCAGTTCTTCTCATGTACCAGTTGATGGTATCCTGATTAGACAATACGATTTTAGCTAAAGCCGTGGCCCAACTACCACCACCCATAATCGCTATTTTCCCGGGAAAGCTCATTTCGTTACTTTTATTTAGCAGCGTTTGCAATCCACGCTTCTACAGTTTCAATAGCCGGATTTTGTAACCCTAACTTATGTTTTTTGTTTAATTCGCAGACCTCTTGTCTTAGCTTGTTGGGATTTACATCCTTAAACAAGTCTACAGTTATATAACCTGCTTTTTGAAGTGCCGGAACCCATTCAGCATCAATGCCGATAGCTGCGTATTTATCTACAGTATCTTTTTTAATTGTTTTCTCCGGACGCATTTGCGGGAAGAATAACACTTCCTGAATACTTTCCTGTTCTGTAAGAAGCATTACCAAGCGATCCATACCAATACCCATACCACTTGTTGGTGGCATACCGTATTCCAGCGCACGAAGGAAATCATTGTCGATAAACATCGCTTCGTCATCTCCTTTCTCACTTAATTTCAGCTGATCTTCGAAACGGGCACGCTGATCAATCGGATCATTCAATTCGGAATAAGCGTTGGCAATTTCTTTACCATTAACCATTAGCTCAAAACGTTCGGTAAGTCCGGGATCGTTACGATGTTTTTTCGTCAACGGAGACATTTCAATCGGATAGTCTGTGATAAATGTGGGTTGAATATAGTTGCCTTCACATTTTTCACCGAATATCTCATCAATCAGTTTGCCCTTACCCATTGTTTCATCTTGCTCAATATGTAATTTTATGCAAACCTCGCGCAATTGATTTTCATCCATACCTGTAATGTCAATACCGGTAAATTCTTTGATAGACTCAATCATCGTGACACGTTTGTATGGAGCTTTCAAATCAATTTCGTTATTGCCAACCTTAACCTTAGTTGTTCCAAGTACGTCAAGACATATCTTTTCGAGCATTTGTTCCGTCATACTCATCATCCAGTTGTAATCTTTGTAGGCTACATAAATTTCCATACAAGTAAATTCCGGATTATGCGTACGGTCCATACCTTCATTACGGAAGTTACGGCTAAACTCATAAACTCCTTCAAAACCACCAACAATCAGGCGTTTCAAATAAAGTTCATTGGCTATACGTAGGTACAATGGAATATCCAACGCATTGTGATGGGTGATGAAAGGGCGCGCAGCAGCACCACCCGGAATCCCTTGCAATACGGGCGTATCTACTTCCAGATAGCCGCGGCTATTGAAGAATTCACGCATAGAGTTGAATATCTTCGTACGCTTAATAAATATATCTTTTACATGATCGTTAACAACCAGGTCAACATAACGTTGACGATAACGCGTTTCCGCATCAGTCAGACCGTCATACGTAACGCCGTCTTTTACTTTTACAACAGGTAATGGTTTGATTGATTTCGCCAGAATTGTGAATTCTTGGGCGTGAACCGAGATTTCTCCCATTTGTGTACGAAACACAAAACCTTTGATGCCGACAAAATCACCGATATCCGTTAATTTCTTGAATACCGTATTATATAGTTCCTTGTCCTCATCAGGGCAGATGTCATCACGGGTAATATATACCTGAATTCTTCCTTCCGTATCCTGTAGCTCAACGAAAGAGGCTTTACCCATGATGCGACGGCTCATGATGCGACCGGCTATACAAACAGAACGAGGTGCGTCTTCATCCTTAAACGAGGACTTTATCTCAGTTGAATATGCGTTGGTTGGGTACTCTGCTGCGGGATAGGGATCTATGCCGAGTTGGCGGAGTTGTTCCAAACTGCCGCGTCTGATTATTTCCTGTTCACTAAGTTCTAATAGGTTCATTCTATTACTAATTTGTATATAACGTAGCAAAAGTACAAAACTTTTTGAACATCTGATATATATAAGTTCGCTTCCGTTTCTTCGGATTGAAGAAGAACAGTCTTTATTTCATGCTGTAAACAAGAAGATTCTTCCATCAAACGTTATTTGCATTCTCTTGTACGGGTTTGTTATCTTTTTTTGCTCTTTTGTTTTAGTTTTGTAAATAAATACTGAATGAAAGATCATGGAACGTTTTGAAAAATCATTTTTGGTTGTATTGGTGTTAGTGGTGGTGTCGGCGTGTAATAAACCGACTGCTGCAATGGTTGAAATAACGGATGGTGAAGAGGCTTCTGTGGCTGTTTTGGTTGATACGCCTCAGATTGCTGTTCCTCCTGCGGAATTAAAGCTCGATCCCTTTTATAAAAAGTATATGAATGTAAACGGAATTCATGTGGCCAGTTCATGGCGTGTGCCCGATTCTTGTTTTTATGCTGCTTATATCACGATAAAGGCTATGACGGATGCCTTGAATAATGAGGTGATGGATACGTTGATTGCCAAAAATACGCGTATTGGTATTATGGCGCGCTATGAAGGAACAACGGATATTCCCGAACATGCTTTTCTTGTTAATGACACTACCTTGAACTGGGATGTGCGTGCGCGTGGCTTGGGTGGGTCAAGAAATAACCCTTTCTCTACTTGCGCTGAAGAAAATATTCTTGCTTATCAGATTGATAAATATCATGCGGAAGATATTTTGATTCATGAATTTGCTCATACTATTCATGGTGCAGGTATTTTGGCTGTCGATCCGAATTTTAATAATGAATTGCAGGCCTCTTTGGATGCGGCGTTAGCCAAAGGACGTTGGAAAAATGTTTATGCCGCGACAAATGTAGCGGAATATTGGGCGGAAGGAGTCCAAAACTGGTTTAATGTTAATGCCGAAGTGGATTATGATGACGGAGACGGGAAGCATAATAAAATTAATACCCGTGAAGAAATGAAACGCTATGATCCGGGGTTATATGCTATCATCGCTCGCTTTTTTCCTGAAGTAAAAGAACAGGTGAGTCGTCATAAAAAGGTGAATATGTATGATTGGAAAGAATAATCCGGATTAAATGTACAGGGGTGTGGCAAACGCTTGGTTTTGGCACACCCCCGTATGGTTTATTGAGATAAGATTGTTATTGAATCTCAAGTTGTACGATTGATCCTGCCGGCAAACTGACTGATAATTGTCCTCCGTTTACTTTTGCTCCGTTGAATTCTTTTACGGTAACCGCGTTTGGTGTTTCAAAAGTATTGTAGTTGCTTACTTTGGAAGAGGATAGGATTTTTCCGGATACTTTTTTCGCATTTACTCCATTTAATACACCTGCTATAGATTGCGCTTTGTTCGGATCTATATTGACTAAGGTTATATTTATTTTGCCCTCTGCATTGCGTGACGCGGAAACACTGATGGCATCCATTTCGCCTCCTTGATATTTAATCTTGTTCGCGTTAAACTTAACCGGAATCAACGTCGCATCCTGATGGTTTTTATATAAGTAATATACCCAGTATGTAGGGGTAAGCACTATTTTCTCATCCTTAGTCAGGATAACGGCCTGAAGAACATTGATGGTTTGCGCGATATTCGCCATTTTTACACGGTCGCAGTGGTTGTTGAACATGTTTAACGTCAGACCGGCTACAATGGCATCCCGCATGGTGTTTTGTTGAAATAAGAATCCCGGATTAGTTCCCGGCTCTACATCAAACCATGTTCCCCATTCGTCCGGAATAAGGGCTATTCTCTTTTGAGGATCGTATTTGTCCATGATGGTAGAATGTTTTGCCACGAGTTCTCCCATGTGGAATGCTTTCCCGATAGTTGTGAAATATTCTTGTTCGTCAAATTGAGTGGCCGATCCCTTTTTACTCCATGTGCCCGGAACAGTATAATAATGTAAAGATAACCCCTGCATCTGACCGCCTACTTTCTTCATCAACGTTTCTGTCCAGTAATAATCATCAACGTTTGGTCCGCCCGCTATCTTATACAAGCGATTATCTCCGTAGTTACGGCAGTATGTAGCATACCTGCGGTATAAGTCCGAATAATAATCGGCATTCATGTTGCCGCCACATCCCCAGTTTTCATTTCCTACTCCCCAGAATTTTACTTTCCATGGTTTTTCCCTACCGTTTTTCTTGCGTAGATTAGCCATCGGACTCTCACCGTCGAACGTGATGTATTCTACCCATTTAGACATTTCTTCAACCGAACCGCTGCCCACATTACCACAGATATAAGGTTCGCAACTAAGCTGTTCGCAAAGATCGAGAAACTCATGTGTTCCGAAGGAGTTATCCTCAACAACACCTCCCCAGTGAGTGTTAACCATTTTAGGACGTTCGCTTCTGGGACCAATTCCATCCATCCAGTGGTACTCATCGGCAAAGCAGCCTCCCGGCCAACGAAGATTAGGAATGCTGATGTCTTTCAGTGCCTTAACAACATCATTCCGAATACCGCGCGTGTTTGGGATTGGAGAATCCTCACCAACCCAGAAGCCACCATAAATACAATGACCGAGATGTTCGGAAAAATGACCGTAAATGTGTTTGCTGATTGTTTGGTCTCCCTGATCTACATTAAAATACACTTTGTTTTCTTGTGCATGCAGTGCAGACAACATGCCCAAGGTGGCCGTTAAAGCCAAAATCATTTTTACTCTCATAATAATAAATTTAAGTGTGGTTGAAACATTTTTCCAAATATAATTAAATTCTGAATAAGAAAAATAAATGCCTCATTATATTTTTGTCAGTATTACACTTAAAGTAAAAAAACACCCATAATTTACCCTCTCAAAAACACATTACTATATTTCAAAAAACATAAAGGATATTTTTCGAAAAATAAAGGATATATTTTTAAAAATAACCTTTATGTTTTTCGGCATCCATAATTGTCTGAAAATCAAAGCATTCTGATCTCGGATAAAAACAGTGATTTTCAACGATACATATACCTATATAAATGAAAGAATTGTTTACCGTTTCTTTGTAAATATCCGACATTTTGTCGAGATTTGTTTTTTATAGCTGACTTAATGGCGCAAATATGATCGACAAGAATTTGAGCAAAGAAATAGAGGAATATAAGAAATCGAATCTATTCGATCCGCTAAATTCCGAAATTGACCCTCAAGGTGACCCTCAAGGTGACCCTCAAGGTGACCCCCAAGGAAAAACGATGGAACAAATTATACTCGAAGTCATTCGCACTAACAATAAAGTCACAAGAGAAGAATTGGCTGAAATCACCAATAGTAGCGTAAGTACCATTAAACGCAGGCTTAAAATGATGGCGGATAAAGTGGTTTATGTGGGTAGTGGATATAGTGGGCATTGGAAGATAAAGGAATAATGCAAAGTGAAATTGAAAATATAAGAGCTTGTTGCCAAAGATGTTTACGTTTTACTGATGCTCATGCCGTAGCTTCGACAAGTACGCCTTCTCGTTATTCCCTTTTTACGGGACATTATAGCTGGCGACGAAACGACACCGGTATTGCAACCGGAGACGCCGGCATGGTGATCAGACCGGAACAAACAACGATTGCGGATATTTTTAAAGCAGCCGGATATTCGACAGGGGCGATTGGTAAATGGCATTTAGGTTTAGGTGATAAGACCGGTACACAAGACTGGAACGGTTTTGTAACTCCCGGACCGCAAGATCTGGGTTTCGATTATTCTTATTTGATGGCAGCAACCGGTGATCGGGTTCCCTGTGTGTGGATGGAAAATCAACGGGTAGCTAATTATGATCCTTCGGCACCGATTTCGGTTAGTTACGATAAGGCCTTCCCGGGCGAACCTTTGGGTAAGGATCATCCGGAAATGCTGACAAAGTTAAAACCATCCCTTAATCATGGACATGATATGGCAATTGTGAATGGTATTTCGCGTATCGGCTATATGAAAGGTGGGGGAGATGCACTATGGGAAGATGAAAATATAGCCGACACCATTGCAGTAAAAGCTGTTCAGTTTATCGAACATCATAAAAATGAACCATTTTTCCTTTATGTAGGCACGAATGATATCCATGTGCCCCGCTATCCGCATGAACGTTTCAGAGATAAAAGTGGAATGGGGTATAGGGGCGACGCTATCTTGCAGTTTGATTGGACAGTCGGTGAAATATTGAGCACTTTAGAAAAAGCCGGTATTCTGGAAAACACGATGATCGTTATAACAAGCGACAACGGACCGGTTGTAGATGATGGCTATGCAGATCGGGCAGTTGAACTGCTGGGTGATCATCGTCCGTGGGGAACTCTCCGGGGAGGAAAATACAGCAATTTTGAAGCCGGTACTCGTGTGCCGTTTATCGTACATTGGCCTATAGAAATAAAACCGGGAGTTTCGGATGCCTTGTTCTCGCATATAGATTTATTTGGTTCGATGGAAAAATTGACCGGTCAGGATATGGGGCAGGAAGCCGGAATCGACAGTAATGATTATTTGGCTTCTCTTACAGGTAAAGACAACAATGGGCGTGAATACATAATAGAATCATCCGGCGCGCTATCAATTAGTGACGGCGAATGGAAATACATAACACCGAATCATGGTCCTGCATTCAATCGCTTAACAAATACCGAATTAGGTAATTCGCAAGAAGACCAACTATATAATCTTCGTGAAGATATAGGCGAAAAGCAAAATATTGCAAAACAGCACCCTGAAAAAGTTGACGCATTAAGAAAAATAATAGAGCAGGAAAAACAAAAAGGTTTCCGTGAAAAGCAAAACAAATAAAACAAATGGAAGTCAAAGTATTTATTGAAAATTTCAGAGAGGCATTTGGTGTTGCCGGAGAATTTATCGGGAAAATGAAATAACAGAGTATTATTTTTTACAAAACTTTCCGTATTATAAAATTGTTTTATGAACTGACAGTCAATGCTTTAATGGAGAGTTTGGTGTGAAAAAAATAATAATATTGAGTATTTATTTTTCTTTGTTATTGATAGCATATGATGGAAAGAAAGATACTGTGACTGATAATAAACAAGCAGCAACAGACAGTCTGCGTTTTAAAAACGGATACGCTGACGTGAACGGCATCAAAATGTATTATGAAATCTATGGAGAAGGTTTTCCCTTAGTGCTTATCCACGGTGGAGGATCAACCATCCAATCCTCTTTTGGGCGAATTATTCCATATCTTGCCAAACATAGACAACTAATAGCTGTGGAATTACAAGCACATGGTAGAACGGCAGACCGAAATGCAGATTTATCATTTGAACAAGATGCAGCTGATGTAGTTATACTATTAAATAACCTCAATATTTCAAAAGCGGATATTTTCGGATTCAGTAATGGAGGGCAAACTGCAATCGAAATAGGCATTCATTATCCTGATATAGTTAACAAATTGATTATAGCTTCGGCATTTCACAAGCGGAATGCTATTTCTCCAGAATTTTGGGAAGGATTTAACCATGTATTACTGAAGGATATGCCGCAAGTATTACAAAAGGCACAATTGGATGTAAATGGGAATGATACAGTAGCATTGCAAAACTCCTTTAATAAAGACGTTAAAAGAATGAAGGCTTTTAAAGGATGGACAGACGAGCAATTAAAATCAATAAAAGCACCAGCGTTGATTATTAGTGCCGACAAGGATGCAAGCAGTCCTGAAAGCACAGTAGAAATGTATCGCCTGATTCCACATAGCAGACTTGCCTTTTTTCCGGGAATACACGGTGCATATATAATTGCGGAAGAATCTATTTCGAGTGAAGATGATAAATCAACAAGACCTCTCGCTACAGAAGTGATTGAACGATTTCTCGATGAGCCTTATCCGTAAATTGAGAATCTATGGTAAACACAACAATTCTTTTTTTGTTTTTAGTTGAAATACTTTAGTATCATTTTAAAGCATCACTTTATGAAAAATATTCCTATTATAATAGAAAAGGTTTATCACGTATCTTTATTGAAGGTATGGAAGGCGATAACCGATAAAAATCAGATGAAAGAATGGTATTTTGATATCGAGGACTTTGAACTCAAAGTAGGTGCGGAATTTAACTTCACAGTATCTTCAGGAGATACTATCTATTATCACCGTTGTATAATAAAAGAAATAGTCCCCATGAAAAGGTTCAAACACACATGGACGCATCCTACCCAAAGTAGAGGTGAATCGGTCGTTACCTGGGATTTGGAATCGGTAGACCGTGGCACTAAAGTAACACTTACGCATATAGGAGTGGAACACTTTGCTGATGGAGGAGCTAACTTTTCCCGCGAAAACTATGTGTCGGGTTGGGAAGAAATATTGGGAATATCCTTAAGGGATTTCCTGTCAAAGTAATTCAATTACAAATAAAAACAACTATGGTTTGATATGTATACAAATGGGAAAAAATGAAATGACAGAGATAGATAAATATATTCAAAATTTCCCCGATGAAGTTCAGGAAATTTTAGTAAAAATAAGAGAGCTGATTAAGAAACTTGCTCCCGAAGCGGAAGAGCAAATGGCTTATGGTATGCCCGGTTATAAGACAAATAAAAAGCCGCTGATTTATTTCGGAGCATACAAAAACCATATCGGCTTATATGCAACACCGGAGGCACATGCTGAATTTAAAGATGAATTGTCAGGTTATAAACAAGGCAAGGGATCTGTGCAGTTTCCGCTCAACCACCCAATACCCTATGAATTGATTGAGAGGATCATCAAATTCAAACTGGCAGAAAACAATAAAAAATGAGCGGAGTATACGAACTCCCCAAGCTGTCAACCGGATTTGCTGGATGATCCCATTTTCGAGGGGTTGCCCTAAAAACAAAAATCCCTGAAAGTAATTTACCTTCAGGGATTTTTATGTTTTTAAAAGTGGTGCCACCAGAAAGTGAACGCTTCACGTATCACCATTGATAATCACCGACTTATCTTTTCTTTCATCGGAAAATCCACACGATTTAGCACACGATTATTTCTCATCGTTTTGCCCGTGATTTAACACGATTGTTAGTGCAAAGGTAGGAAAGAATATTGAATCAACTTATTGTTTGGCTGAAAAATTGGAATAATTAATCTTTTTATTTCTATTATGCAGCAAAAATAGTGTATAACGGAAATAGAATGGGAATTTTTATGGCGGTAAAATTTACGGCTGTTTAATTTGCCTTTCCATTGTTCGAAACTGTCAGTTCCGAAACGCACATTTCTCATCGAACTATTCTGTAAGCGAATCTATAAATTCCCCAAACCTCAAAATCTTCTCGCTATTCGCTTTATTGAAAAGCAGATGTTCAAAATCCTTTTGCTTCTTCTTCAAATCAACTGTCTTCAGTAGTTCGGCTGTTGCCTGTTTGAACTCCTGCAAATTATGTACTCCACAGCGTTTTGAAAGAAAATCGTAATCGGGTTTGGACTGTGCTAATAAAAACATCAGGTCATAGAAATCACGTCCTTTAGCACGGGCTAACATGGCGGCAATTTTCATGCTGCACAATACGCCATCGGCAGGAACGGGAAACGGGAAAAAGAATCCGCACCCTTTGATATTTGTGATAACAGGAGGATAAACGATTCCTTGGTCTTGGCTCTCAACCTTTATCAAGAAGCGTTCCTCCTTATGTCCACTCAATCCCAAATCGAATAGCAGTTCAGGGAAATGGATATTGCGCCGGAAGGCTGTTAGCTTCGGATTTTCTTTATCTTTTGCTTCCACCCTCAACCCTGAACGCTCCAAAAACTGGATTACGCCGTTTGTCATTTCAATAAACTCGTCTTTCAACAGGTTTTTGCAGTCGAAATCCAAGTCTTCGGAGAACCGGTCTATCCCTTTTACCAAACGCAGATTTGTTCCGCCGATAAAAGCCATTTTTTGGATGCATGGCGTAGAAGAAAGGTAATCCAGAATCATCAACTGCAAATACTCTTTTAGTATGTGCTTATCGAAACCCGAATTCCCACGGATTTGAGCCGGAAAATAATTTCTTATCTGTTCAATCTGTATCATAAATCGTAAGTTTTAAGAAGTAGCTTTACCCGATGGTCAAGAGCCTTGCTTTGAAACTTGGCGCAGTACTCCATCAGTAAATCCTTGTTTAAATCATCTTGCAGGTAATCTTCATCCAAACGCAACTCTTCCAATTCCTGCTCGCTACCATAGAACGGATAAAGATACAGCAAATCAAGCAATGCCTTTTCGGGTGTGGCAAACTGTATGGTGCGGTTGTCTGCCATTGGCTTCAAATCGTACCCGAACATTAGGTTCTCCTTGACATTCTTATAAGAGTATTCGCCAAAGTCATTGGCGAATGATGCTGTTTTTAGCGAAGTCACACTGGTAATCTGCACCACCGCTTCCGGTATCATCCCGTAGAACGACAAAGCCGTGTGCAGGCTGATATAGGACGGACGGTAAATCCGGTTGGCGAAATAAAGGGAATAATCCGGCTTGCTCTTATATTCCGAAAAAGCAAAATAGCCCTGTCGTAACCGGATAAGATACCCTTTCTTCACCCAACGGGTGAGGTTATTCCGGTCAAAATCGGGTTGCCATGCATATACCTGATGGATATTGAAGCATGCCAAATCGAATAGCTGATTCTTAAATTCCAGAAAGGTCATTTCTTTATTTTGTTTCTATTATGCTGCAAATATAGTGCATTTTAGAAATAAAACAAAATATTAGGGTTGTTTTGAGATACCCTTGTTCTGTCGATAGGACAAAAATAGGCTGTTTTTGTTTTGTCGATAAAACGGAAAGGGCTTTGCTTAAGAAGTGACATATTTTGAAGAATGTCATTTTATGGCAAACTATTAATGTAGCTAAAGGACAAATAGTTAAAAAAATACTATCTTTGCACTTTATAACAGTTTGATTTAGAGTAAAAAACATTATGATAAAAGCATTATCAGAGAAAATATCATCTTACAACTTGTTCAACAACTTATTACCAGGCATTCTATTTGTGTTTGTTGTAACAGAACTTACAAATTTCAATTTAATATTAGAAAACAATTTCATAGGAGCTTTCTTTTACTATTTTGTCGGAATGATAATTAGTCGTTTAAGTTCTTTAATTATTGAACCTTTTTTGAAATGGGTAAAGTTTGTGAAGTATGCCGAATACAAGGACTATCTTATTGCTTGCGAAAGGGATAATAAGATAGATTTATTATCCGAGGGAAATAATATGTATCGAACATTTATTGCTTTGTTCGTTGCTGTTTCATTGACTGTTGCCTATGATAAAATTGCTATTCGGTTTTCTATCCCTATAGAAACCACTTCTATTGGGGTTATTATAGGATTATTAATCTTATTTTTGTTTTCATATAGGAAACAGACAGCCTTTATTAGAAAGAGGGTAGAAAAGCAAATACATAAATAATTGAAATATGGTTGAAATAATTATTTGGGATGTACAACATGGAAGTGCGGCATATGTCAAATCCCCCAATGGCAGACATATTATTGTAGATACTGGTTTGGGTTCATACGAAAATAGTGATAAAACTTTTAGCCCACTTTACCATTTATGGAAAACCTATAATGTAAAGCAGATAGATTATGCTATACTGACACATCCGCACAAAGACCATATTGAAGATATCAATAACTTGATTGGACTAAGCCCAAAAGTGCTTAGGAGACCTAAGCATTTAACAAGAAACGATATTATTACAACCCAAACAGCTAAAACGGATATTCCGTTATATGAAAAATATATTGAATTTAGCAACAAATACACAAGCAGTGTTTCAGGGACAACGAATGACCCAACAAATTCTGAAAATTTTGGAGGACTAAAAATTCAAACTTTCTCTACACCGAATTGTGCCACATGCAATTTAAACAATCAAAGCATTATTTCAGTGTTCTCATTTGCCAACTCAAAAATAGTAATTGCAGGTGACAATGAAAGCCCTTCATATAATGAATTGCTTAAAGACGTTAATTTCAAAAATGCCATAAAAGATGCTGATATTTTAGTTGCATCTCATCACGGAAGGGCATCCGGCTATCATGATGAATTTGTCAAACTCGTAAAACCTAAACTTACTATTATATCTGATAGTAGTAAAAAGGATACAAGCGTTGTTGCCGATTATGGCACTATTAGCAGTGGATGGACTGTCTTTAGCAGAAAAGATGGTTCTTCTATAAAGAGGAATACTTTATCCACATATAATGATGGACATATAGTCATTAAAATGGGGTACACCTCGGAGAATAAGCCATTTCTAAATATCAAAAAGAAATAGTAAAACCACAGTTATTATCTCCCAAAATCCCCATTATCGTAGGATAGCCTTGTCGTAGTAGTTTGTCCGCCAGATAAGCAAATAATTTTTTATCAAGTTCACTTGGATTTGTAGAGCATCCTTTGGGATGAGAATGCCATTCACCTAAGTATTGTATTTGATTATCTGTTATTGTTCGATATTTATTATATTCTTCAAGGACTCCTTCTATTCCACGTTCGAAAGAGGATGTGGTTTCATCACTGTCCTCTGGTGCTGCAATGGTATCATATATATAAATGATTTTTCGTTCCATATCAATAGAGCCGAGTAACACACCTCCTGTTTCTTTAGGAAGTTTTTGTGTTCTTAAAGAACGCATCTCATCTAATAATTGATTATTCAAATATATTTTCCATTCATTAGAATAGACCTTTTCCCATTTTGTTGGTGCTGTTGTATACTGTTGAATCGTACAGTCACTATCATTAATTCTCCAAACCGCAATCGAGGCATCACGATGTTCTACAATTTTTCTAATTGATTTTGCACAGATTGAAGAAAGCATTGAAATGTCCGTTTGATTTATCCGACTGCTTATTTCTCTACAACTGTTTCTATTTAGCCGAATCTTAAAATCATCATTAAAAATCAAGTGGTCATGCAAATTCTCATTTTTGTATAAAAAGCGATAATATTCCATTTCAAGAAAGTCCAGCCTATGCCTTCGCTTTTCATCTTCTGCCAATATTACTAAATCTTTTCCTGTCGGATTTAGAAAAGCAGAAATTCTTCGTGTGCTTATCTTATCAGCATAGTCCCTCGCAAGCAAACGGCCTACTGCAATAGAGGTTGAAATATCTATTATAGCCTTAGATTCCTTCAAAAAAGAAATCACATTCTCATCGCTATGCACTTTAATAAAATCAGACTTAATGGGTGTGCAAAATTCCTCGCCAACTAAGAAATTCAACTGTTCGGCTAACTTTTCGACTTTACTAAAGCCTATAGAGTCTCTACCAAGTGCGTGTCTCGCTAAATTATGAGGAAGAAGCAAATCATGGTCTATTATATTCCATTCACCATATCCCGTTCGAGCATATAGTGAAAGAACCTGAGAGCCCAATGCTCCAACCCCTATCAGAGTAAATTTATCCTTATTAGGAATTTCATTATTGTAAATTGCCGCAGTTAGTCTATTAAAATCAATCATTGTTGTATAGGTCTCAATTCCTATTTTTTCAATAATTTCTTTGGTAAAATGTTTGCCTAACAATGGAACTATACTCTTTTTATCAAGGGTTTCTTCCCATACATTACTTTCCATAGCAATTTCCCGAACCGTTTTCTTTGTTACGAAAAATAATTCTTCCGTTCTTTCAGGTTCAATATCTTTAGAGTATCGTTTAACAGGTATACCACAACAAATTGCGACTTTCTTTTGAAGTAATTCTTTTTCTTCTAAAAAGAACTGGGCAAGATTATTAAAGCAATTTGATAATGCTGTAGACAGGTCGATTCCTTTAATGAAAATAAAATCTGCTAAATCTTTTATCACTTGCGGTTCCCGCCTTATGAATCCACTAACTTGTTCATCTGCATGAAATCCAAAACAGAAATAAGCACTATCAGCATTTTTTTCTTTTTGTATGCGAAATAAGTTGGAATTGGGAGCAACGGGAGTAATGTAGAAATTATTAACGTCAATATTATCCTTATTACTTGGCACAATTATTCCACCTTTAGATACGAAAAATGGTTCCAATGGTTGGTCAATTGCATGTAATTTATCTTGGGATGTCAGTGTCAGCCATTGTCGAATGCTTTCAATAAATTCGAAGGGGTTAAATCTATGTTTTACTTCTTGAAATAATTGCTCTGTTACACATAAACACACAGGATAGTCCTCTATGCGTAAATTCGTATGCGGCAATCCTAACTGAAAATTATTACGCAAAGCATATACTTCGGGAAAAGAATCATCTTCCGGATGACATATTATTGCAATATCTTCTTGCTCTTCAACGCCGTTAAGTGGATTCTGATAGACTTCGATATCTAACGTTACAAGAATGACTTCTGCCCCATCAATTCGCTTTACAAATACAGGATTAAGTATGTAAGCCGGATTATTCAAAGCAGCAAGGGCTATTGATTTAGCCCTTGCAACATCCAATTCGTTGACATCAACGATACTTCCTTGTATTTCTTTATATGAATATTTCATTCTTCAATTTCGGCCTGCTCGTGGAGTTGAACTTGTCATAATACCCACAGACGCGGCAATAGCGGATTTTTCCAGTTTGAAGCCATTGTCATCTATCGTATAAATCAATGGTTCCGGCGCTTTCTCATCTTTGTTTATAGCCGTGTTTTTAAATTTTGAATCTCCAACTTTCCTTATGTATTCTTCTTTTGCGGAATGATGAGGGGGATTCGGCTTCTTGTTTTCTATTTTCTTCGATGAAGCAATAACATTGGCTCCTGCATTTTTATAATCTAAAAATTCTAACGAATAATCTTTAGGTTCAGTGTTGTTTTCATATGGCCTATCGTTAAAAAAAGACCAAGAACAGTGGTGAGGGGCTAAAAACAAGTCCCATTCCAGTTTATCTTTATTATTGTTCTTTTTTGATTTTTCAAGAATCTGCTCGAATACATAATGGTCTGCATCTCCTGCAATTATAATTCTGGATTTTATATCCCCGTTTTTCTGTGTGCGCAATTGCATTTGAACAACAATACTTGCAGCATTTTCATCTTCGTCGGCTTTACTTCTTATAAGGTCACTCTTGAAAGGGGCATGAATGAACATAGATAGGTAATCATTTGTTTTTCCATTAAATGTACTAACTGTGTTTCCCGGAACATAATGTAACCCATCGACAGTTGTATCGTCCTCGTTATAACCTATAATATGCAGCCGATTTCCATATTTTGAGCTTTCCGCTGAATTATCTTCAAATAATTTCTTTCGACGTTTTGCCTCACGTCGTATAGCTCCACCATCACAACATAAATCGTTTGAAAACACTCTTTGTGTTACCCATAATTCGCCTATAATAATTTCCTCATTTTTACGATTCGTATCTGTATAATCATCAGGGGAGCCACAATAGAAATTTTTCTCAAAACCAAGACAGTGGTCATTATGAGGGTGGCTATTGATAAATAAGTCTACATAAGGATTGTTCTTAGAATCTTTATTGAGTTCTTTTATTAAATCCTTTTTCACATCATAGGTGGTTACTCCATCAGTGTTTTCTTCACAATCTTTCATTTGACAATCAACGATAACGGTAGTTTTATCGTCCAATTTCAGTAATACGTTATCCCCATTGTCAACAGGATAAAATTTAATTTTGTGTGATACAGCCATACTAATTGTTATTTTTGAGTAATTTACTCAATAAGTGTGCCATTGCTTGATAAATGACAAATTGTCATATTTCATAAGTTTATATGCCAAACACTTATGTATTAAGCAAGAAAGACAAATTTGTTTGCGGATTTTTTTGAAAAATAGACTTTAAGAGTTCGTTAACCTGCCAAAAGTTATTCTCGGACAATCGGTTATTCTCGTGGGGCTTCCGCCCTTCAAAACGGGCAGGGAAGCCATGAGCGGGAAATAACCGAAGTTGGACGGGAAATAACTTTTGGCACAATATAAGTCTGAACTTTATCAACTTAATCTTGGTCTTCGTTTCTTCTTTTTCTTGGGTTTCGGTGGTTGTTGCTCATCCACCGGATTGACATCCGTAGCCGATGGAAGTATAGAAAACAAAGAAGATAAGCCGCTTTCACTTGTTTGATGTTGTACTATTGTACTGATTTGCTGTTGTATTGAAGTATCTGAAAACGTTTTTATATTTTTATTTGTTTGCGTTTTTATATTTTCATCTGTTTGTACATCTACAATCTTTTTCTTTTCGCCAGCAAAATCTTGTTCGGGGGCTTTCAATTCCCGTTCCTGCATCTGTAATTTATCCGTGACCGTGCCGTTTTTCATGGTGTTGCAGTACTCGAACGTTTCGGATAGCTGCCGATGGTAGCCGAATAGATTATCAAAACCCTTTTCTACGTTCTCAAATAAGGTTGTACGGTCGAATCCGCCTGTAATAATGCCTTTCTTGGTGTTTCGGTGGTTGGTTAGCGGGCTTATCTTGACTTTGTTCGATTGGTCTTTACGGCTTACAATCAAATGGCAGTGCATGTTCAGATTATTGTCGGAACGGTCACGGTTGAAATGTATTTTGCCGTAAAACTTAATATCCTCTGCCGATAATCCTTTGTTGAAATTCTTGGCATATTCGGGAATAAACACTTCACGGATATACCGTTTCATGGCTTCGGCTTGCTCCTGCTCCGTGTTTCCCATCGCTTGTAGTTCTTTTTCGGATGGGCTGACGTGTATAGCATAGAATTTTGCATCGGTTTTTAAGAGTTGACCGATATTCCCGTCGATGTCTTTTACAACTTGGGATTTATATACATTATCATCCGTTAGGTTGAAAAATCCTTCTGTATAGATTCCCTGCTCCATCCGCTGCAAATCTTCATGCTCGCAATAATTGGCTAACTGTCGGCTACTGCCTGCATTGTTATACACTCCGTTGGATGGTGGCGGAAAATCTATGTTCATGCTTAATTCTCGTTTATCAGATTCGTTATTTCCGCTTTCAGATTCTCTTTGCGTTTGCCGTCCATCACTCCGCAAGCTGCCAACTCCGCATAAAGGCTAATCAACTTCAAAAGTTTAGCATTGTCCTTTTTCTGGATTTCTTTTAATGCGCCGATGTGTTTACCTTGACTGTTTATCACGTCGGCATGTTCACTGAATTTGTCGCTGATTCTTTGCAGCACGGCATTGTATTTCTCTTGGTTCTTCTCCAATTGGGAAAGAACAAGCGTTTCCAATGCCTTCACTATTCCATCGAAGCGGACGGCTATCGAGTTGGTTGCCCGTATCATCGGGTTTAGTTCTTTTTCCTCGTAGTTCCGAATGAAACGGATAATATCATCCTGCCGTTTGTTGATTTTGGAAAGTTCGGCTTTGACCGATTCAGGGGCGTCGGCGGGATTGATATTTGCCTTGTCGATATACCGAAAAGCCAGTTTCACTACTTCCGCTTTTTTCAGCGAATAGCGTTTGCATATCTTTTCTACTAACCCACCTGTTTCCTTGTCTATGGAAACGGTGGTGAATATGGTTTTCCTGCTGTTATTTTGCATGAGTAATTACAATTTTATAGAAATTCGTTCATTTAATTACCTGATAATAAGCAATAAACTAAAATTGATTATTATAGGTGTTATTACAGCGGTTTAAGTTAAACCGCTAAAGCCGAAGGCTTTGCCCCGCAGGGCAAGAGGGAAGAACAGGACTTGTCCAGTTCCCTCTTGCTGAATTTAGCGAAACAAACAGAGCCGTGAGGCGAGGTTGTTCCTGCTAAATGCGGAGCCATAGCACAAGGCGGCTAACCGAATATAGCCTTCGTTATTCCGCTTCGGATTGCTCTTTCGGTGGATTATCCTTTTCAAACTTCTGAATGGTTCGATAATCGCAATGTTCGTTTACGAAAGAACGAACATCATCCGCCCGATAGTAGATTTTCTGCCCGTATCGCAGGAAAGGTAAAACGCCGTTGCTCCGGTGGCGTTGGAGGGTGCGTTTACTGCATCTAAGCATGAAACACAAGTCCTGATTGTCGAGCAACTTTTCGTCCTTGTCGAAAACTTCGTTGGTGTTGACGAGTGATTTCAGGTCTTTGCCTATATCGTTCAATTTTTTGGATAGCCGTTCCATCCATTTTTCAAAATCATCATTGTTGATGTACATATTGCTTCGTTTTTGAGATTAATACTAATTTTCTCAATGCATTGATGAAGCAAAATTCGGCAGAACGGTGAAAATAAAATCGGGGAATAGACTATCTACTCCCCGAGAATTAATTTGTAAAATGCTGAAATTTAGATAATTACTTCAGCCTAAATTCACAAAGATTATGGGTAATAACCTTGTTCTCTGCTTTCTTGCACAATAGCAGCAGTCATCTGACTTAAGAATCCCGTACGTTTATTAGGCTGACGCTTGATAACTTCCCCTCGCTTTTTATAAATATCTGCAAATTTAAAGTTGAAAAGGAACTCAAAACCGTTTGTCAATTGACTGAACGAAATGCTTTGCCCGTCCATAGTTGTGATTCCTTTTGTATAGTAATATCCGCAAATATTCTCCATCACATCAACATGGTTGATTATATCGGGATTTAAAAACAAAGGAGATTTCCATACTGCACCTGCTTTAATAAAGTATTTCGGATATTTCATCTGATAATGGATTAAATCTAATTCTTTACCAACAAAAGATATGACCTTCTCGGCATATAAAACTTTCAGTGCATCCCGTTTTTCCCGACATGCAAGTTCTGATGCCTTAATCATATCAAACTCTAAAGAAACTAAATTAAGTGTCCGGATTCGGTCTACATTATCATTTTCAGAATCCAAATATGATATTAACCTTTCAACAAATTCTTCATAAGCAGTCTCAAGTTCGGAAGCCGTATTGCTAATAGCAACCTCATTGGATAATATTTTAAACAAATTAGTTTGAGAAACACGCCACATGATATTCAATTATTAAAATGATAAACTACAAACCAACATGAAATGGTGATTTGCTCGATTTATTAAAATTTGATAACTGAAATTCTGTATCATAAATTAGGGCACCATAAATTTGAGCTGGAAATAGAATCCGGCTTACCCTAAATTATATGTACAGAAAGCGTTAGCTCATAAACTAAACAATTTGGTTACTACAAGAATTGACGTATCACCCTATTTTTCGTATAGTTGATATAGTGAATGATACGAACCGGATAGATTTACAACTTCTTCGAATAGCTTTTTAATTTCCACAACATTACTTGAAGGATGAGTTTTACTAACACATAATATGTTGTCAATTCTACTCATTAAGCTATTAGGCTTTATAGTAGCCTTTTCCAATCTATCGATAGCGCGTTTATCCCCGAGAGGATATATTTCATTTATAGCGAATAATGCCATCGTCAAATCTTTTATAGCTCTCGTCAGACAGCCGGTCAAATTATATATATCGTTTTTTTGAGCAAAACTATCTGCGTGCCAAATGGTAAATTCGGCAGACCATAAAGATTGGCTTATGACAGATTGCTTTAATTTCCGAGGATATTTCCTGATGGAATCCTTTAATTTCCGGACAATATTATCAGGGTCATATAGAGGGACACAAATTTCTACTTCTGCCAAACAAAAGATGCTTGAGAAACCATAAGGCGGTTGTTGTTCATAACAATTCTCCCATTCTCCGCGTTTAGCCTTCTCGATTATATCTGCTACTTGATTAATATTCCTATATAAAAAATCAACTTTTCCTTGTGAGGTTGATATCCATGCGCCGCCATTGACAAATGGCCCCCATTGGTAGAAATCGGTTACTGTCGGATTTTCTATTGCATACTTTTGGGCTACACGTTCTATCTCTTTAATATCAAAAGGCTTATCCCTTTCATAATAAATTCCGATATCCAAGTCGGAAGCAATAGTAGCCATTTTTTCAGCATACGACCCCCCTAAGACAATCGCCGAAACATTGCGAATGTCTTTCAAATCCTCAATAATAGTATCTAATAATAGCTGTTTGCTACTAGTCAAATTCGAATACATAAAAAAATAAATTAACGATTAAAACAAAACTGATTATTCTGAACGGTAAATCAGAAAATAATAGAATATCAGTTCGCAAAAAGAGAATTGCGAACACTCACTGATATTGTATGGGTAGGTACTACTTAGACATTGTATTACTATTATTTTGCAAAAGTATAAAAAATATGATATTAGATAGATTCTTTCACTGAAAGTTTAATCGCCCCTCAACAAAACAACACCCTTTCAGGTATTATTGATGCTCTTTTTATGAAATCAACACCCGAAAGGGTATAATCTTAGAGAATAGACTATAGCGTTGATTAGCGTCTTCGATAGCTACTCAATAAGTCAGGCATTGTCCGTGTTATTAAGCAAATTTTCAATGGACTTGTTCATGAAGGAAATAAGTGAAGTTGTTTCAGCTTCTAAATCGTTCCAATAATCATCGCATTCACCTAAATAGGCTTTTCGAGCTGTCTCAAGTAATGTAGCAAGATTTTTTGGAAGTTTGGGAATTACCCATTCTGCTGCCTTATCTTTTGGGCAAATCTCACCTGTAGAAAGTGTAAACCACATTCTGGCTAACGTTAAAAGCACATTGCGTTCATCTCCTTTAACTCCGGCAATTAATTCAGGGAGAGAACAGCCAATCGCTTTTTGGACGTCCGCCATCAGTATTGGCTCAATTATTTTTGTCACTTCCAGTCCTTTTAAAGATAAGCTATATTTTCTTGCTTGCCACAAGAGAATTGCTACATCAGGATTATGACTTGCCTGAGGAATTTCTCCTGCCTCCATTTGCTCTCTTAGCCATTCTCCATACATGTATTCGCACTTGGGTGGGAATTGCCACGGAACAACATCATTTTGATTAATTATAGTGACTTCAAGCGGTCTTTTGTTTTTGCATCCAATCTTTCCGGATACAAGCATTAATCGCTTAGTCAACTCGTTTCTCGTTGTTTTCGATAAGCCCTGATTGCTAATGACTAAAATGTCTATATCGCTATTTATGTTCAGACCGCCATGTATAGCTGAACCATATAGATAGATTCCTATCAATTGATTTCCTAATAATCCTTCAATTACTTCCTGTGCCTGAATTGCTTGATTCGGCACGTTTTCAAGATTTATATTATTTCTCATGTAAATTCTCTCCTTAATGTTGATTTTTTAATCATCTTTCATCACAACAACTGCATCTAATGCCAGTTGCAAGGCTACAGACATACTTTCTTTTCCCCAGTTTCTCTCCTGATAAGCAGTTGTATCTGCAAGGGTATCTGCTGTAAACAGTATTATTGCCCAAGTGACACCCCGAAACTCGGCACAGGCAGCTAAACCGGAACATTCCATTTCCACGACCTGACATCCTTCTTCTATGCGGTAACGTATCATTTCTTTCGTTTCCCGATAAAAACCATCTGTAGTCCATGTTTTTACTTCCACAAAAGCCAATCCGGCCTGATTCAAAGCTGTTTCTACAGCCTGTATTCCTTTTTGGGATATTTCAATCTCTCTGGAAGGTGGTAGGTAATGATAAGAAATACCCTCATCCCTTAATGCTGACACCGGAACCAGAAATTCATTTTCAGGAATATCCACCAATGTACCACAGGAACCCGTAGAAATAATCTGTGTTACTCCTCTGTCAATGAGATATTCTAAAAGCTGAACCGCTGCTGGCGCTCCTAAAGGCGCCTGACAAAGACAAACTTTTTCGTTTTTATACTCACATTCATAAATGGGGTACACTTTGGTTATAGTCTCAAATTCATCAATCAGGTTACCTTGATGTGTCTGCACGTAGTGTTCTATTTCATCCAATAAAAAAGCGAATACCGCTTTTTTCGGTAATGGCGAAAGCTCCTTTCTATTGGGGCGAATTATGGCTTCCCGTACAGTATCATACTCCAAAATAGGATATTTATGTTTTATCAATGTCATAATAATAAGTTTTAATTTGCAAATATACCCATAGTGCTTGATGCGGTTTTTATGCTTCTTGATAATTTTTATTTTGTGTAATAGTATTGAGCCAACTTCCTACACCCTCTACCACCGCCGGACAATTCTTTAAACCAGTCTGTTCAACTTCTATATTTGTTGGCAAAACGAATAAATACCGTCAACAATATGGATTTAATAGCAATAGAACGTGAATCTTTCGAGGCTTTCAGAAAGAAACTCCGGCAAATTATTTCATTGGTTCCGAAGCAACCTTCTTCCAATATCCAACCTATAGAACAGGAATGGATAGAAGGGAAGGAACTTGCCGCATCCCTGAACATTACCCTTCGCCGTTTGCAATACCTTCGGGAAAGCGGCAAACTCTCTTTTTCTACACTCGGAAAGAAAACTTACTACCGGATTTCCGAAGTAAAATCTTTGTTGGAACAAAGTAGTATCAACGCTAAACAATAATCCGATGGAACTATATACCAATGATGATAACAGGAAACTTTTGCAAGCCTTAAACGATGTGTTGCCACATATCGAACAAGCCTTGAAAAACAACAAACCGCTATTCGATGGCGAACGCTACCTGACAAGCGAAGAGCTTTGTTCTACCCTGAAATTAAGTCGGCGCACGTTACAGGACTACCGCAACAACGGAATTTTACCGTTTATCCAGTTGCCGGGGAAAGTCCTGTTTCGTGAATCCGACATCAAAAAGATTTTGGAAGAACGTTTCCGACCCGCATACAATAACGATAGTCTATAACATGCTTTCCCTTACATTCTGCATATCCCTCAAAATGCTTTGGTCTAACACCTTTGCATACCGCTGTGTCATCCTTGTACTGGTATGTCCCAGCATTTTCGCTACGTTTTCCAACGACACATTATTAGCCAGTGTGACCACGGTCGAAAATGTGTATCGGCCGGTGTGAGTCGTCAGCTTCTTCTTAATTCCGCACACATCAGCCAGTTCTTTGAGGTAACTGTTCATCTTTTGATTCGATAAAACAGGCAATAATTTTCCGCTCTTCTTGCATAACGGATGCTCTTTGTACTTCTCTAAAATCTGAATAGGGATATCCAACAGCGGAACATTACACATAACATTAGTCTTTTGTCTCGCCTTGCGAATCCACAAGTTCCCCTGATTGTCTTCCACAATATGTTCAGCCTTTAGCTCCGACAGGTCGATGAACGCCAACCCGCTATAACACTGGAACAGGAAAGCATCACGTACTAATTCCATACGTGGAATTTCAAACGTCTTTTTCCAAAGCACATTCAATTCTTCTTTTGTCAAAAAGTCCTTATGCACTTCCGGTTCATGGAAACGGATATTGGAGAACGGATTCTTATTCATCCAATCATTGGCAATCGCCAAATTAGTAATCTTCTTAACGGCTTTCATGTAGCGGATAAGCGTGTTCTCCTGCAAATCCTTTTCCGTTTTCAAAAAATGGATGTAGTCTTGAATGATGGCATAGGTAAGTTCTTTCAAGGGAATATCTTTCATGTGATACTTCTTCAAAGCCATTTCGCGGAAATACTTCAGGCAGGTATCGAAGCGGGAAACCGTTACTTTGGCGTAATCCTTTCCGATAAGTTCCCTGCACTTGTCGTTATGCTCCTGAAAAACCTCAAAGAATAACTTATGTTCATTGTCCAACCCTAAGAACTTCCGTTTGATTTCATACGGATTGATAAGTTTATCCTCTTGCTCCATCGTCCGATGAATATCGAACAAACGAAGTTTAACCGATTCCAGATAACGGTTAATCTCCAATGATGCGGCATCCTTGCCTGTACATCGTTCTTTCTTCTGATTCCATTGGGTAGGCTTTACCGTGCGTTTCAACTGGATTTCTGCCAACTGTCCCTGAATGGAAATTCTCAACATGATGGGTGTTTCTCCCGATTTCACTGTTCGTGTTTTCCTGATAAAGAAAAGCACATTAAATGTCTGTCTCATACTCTAAAAAATAATGGGTTAAAGATACTTCAACCGCGTAAAATGAAGAGCATATAACGATAAGACAACCAGCGACTTAAGTGGCTATTCGTGGACAATTTTTCGAGGACTAAAAAATGTACACGATTTAGTCCGGCGAAACTGCCTGATTTTGCTAAAAAAGTGGGATTTTGTAGAAAACAAAAATCCCTGAAACGTCTGTATTTCAGGGATTTTCCAATTTTGAAGTCTTTTAAAAGTGGTGCCACCAGGAATCGAACCGGGGACACAAGGATTTTCAGTCCTTTGCTCTACCAACTGAGCTATGGCACCTTGTTTGAACGGGTGCAAAGATAGATGTTTTTTTTTATACTCCAAATTTGATGGGAGGGAAATCAATGTTTTTTAGAGGTAAAGATGCTTAATTGTTTGTTTCTTCTATTTTTGAGGATATTTTTCGAATGGCTTCACTTAATTCGTTTTCGGGTATGATAATGTTGAATTCGCCCCAGAACTTGTTGTCGTATTCGAAGCGGGTTTCGGCAAATACGGTCCGGGTTGACAGGGTCTCTGATCGGGAGAAGCGGGATACGTCTTCTGTTTCGATTTTACAGGTAACCATTTCAAACCAGGTGTGTACATTTGTGGAGAAGGAAAGGAGCTTTTTCTTTTTTATTCGAAATTGCAGATCACCGCGAACGTGGTTTATGTAGTATTTGTTATTCCATTTTTTGTAGGATACTGTATATTTTATTTCTTGCGGAGTGATTTGCAGATTTTTGCTTTTCCGCTCCACAAACATATTTGTGGCTTTTTTTATGTGTTCCGGTTGGATTTTAAATTCAACTTTTAGCAGGGCTTTGTTGTCTTTGTCAATGTATATGTCTCCTTCGTAAAGGGGTTCTTTGAAACTTTCTTTTTGTTTAAAGCTAATTACATCAACAAAGTTATCATCAATTACTGTTATTGCTGAATGGGTATATATATAAGGGCTTTCTGCTTCGGCGCGGAGAAAATCAGGCAACTGTTTGATCAAATCTAACATCAGACAGGCATTTATGCCGGATTTAATTTTTGTAATGAGAGTGTCTTTTTCATGTACATTGCTTACTTTTCTCATTTTTAGTAGTTTTACCTGATCGAAAGATCGGCTGTGGAAAGGCGTTTTAACAACTTTGAATATGCCTTCGTTCAGACTGACCATTCCTTTTTTACGCTCGATACCTTCACGGTAGAAAGTGGTCAGGTAAACTGGTTCGTGCATGTAATTGTCTGTTCTTTTCTCTAACATCTCATTGATTACGGCCAATGGATTAATTGCGCGAACAATGATTTCTTGTAGTGATACGGGGTTAGACTCAAGGTAAAAAGTATTGTATTTATCTGCTAACATTTCGCATGGAATTTCCTGATGGAGATAGCCTAAATGTGAAATGTGTATTTTTGATTGTAATAAAGATTGTGGCAGTTTAAGTCTGAATTCTCCCTCTTGGTTGGTGATTGTTCCTATACCGGCTTGATTAATGCCCACGGAGGCATAAATTATAGGCTCTTCTGTTTCCTTGTCGTATAAGATTCCGGTTATTGTGAAATAATTTACATCGGGAGTTTCTGTCGTTTTGTCCGAATTTATTATTGTTTCTTTTTCCGGAGAATGAATCAGAATGTGATCGTCAATAATACGTAAGGTAAGGGCGGAATTGCCAGTAATTGTATAAATAGCTTCTCTTATGCTGTATTCGCCTTCATCTATAAAGGATTCTTGCTCGTTGTTGATAATATTACTGTCGTATACAAACAGTAGGTCGGTACGTTCGGTTATCAGGCTGAGAAGCTGGTATATTGTGCCTTTAGAGCGGGGTAGCGTAATTTTAGTGTCCAATAAGTCGTGTTTTTCTGTTGCCTGCAAAGGAATTACGATGCAAAGTAACAAACAGAAAGTCAAAATATGGCTATAAAAATTACGTGGTTTCATTTACGTAAAAGTTTAACTAATTCATTTCTGAAATCAGAATTACTTCGTTTCTTTCCTCATAAGTCAGGTCTAAAGCCAAGCAGATTAACTGCGCAACCTTTTCCGGAGAGTTGTTTGAAAAAGTAACCGTTAATGGGCGTTTGCTTAACTCCGGTGTTGTTTGCAATTTTGTGCTGTTTAGTTTCTTGTTTACTACGTGAAGGATATTTCCCAAAGGCTCGTCTTTAAACTGTATTTTTTGCGTATAAAGATTAAACAAATTTTCGTTTTCCGTAGGCGTAACTGATAGTTTGTCGGATAGCAAGCGTACTGTTTGTCCGGCTTCAACTATTTTCTCACTCCCTTTCTCTTTATGAATTACCTTTACTTTGCCATGTTTCACGGCTAATTCAAAAGTCGTGTTTGTATCATCCTTAATGTAAAAAGAAGTGCCCAATACCTCCACACGAACTTCCTTTGTGTCGATCAGGAAAGGTCGTTCTTTGTTTCCGCTGATTTCGAACAATGCATTTCCACTCAGGAAAACTTCACGTATGTTTTCCTCGAAATGCGATGGATAATTCAGTTGGGCGTCATCAGCAAGATAGACGATAGATCCATCCTCTAATGTAGTAACAAGTGTAACTGCTCCTTTTTTATTCTGTAAGGTCAGCAAGTTGTCTTTGTCTGCCTTGTCTTGATTTGTTGTAAAGATCAGCGTTGTTACTGAAATGCAGATAAGGGCGATAGCTGCTGCCCATTTAAGGTATGCCAAACGGAATAATTTTTCTACTTTCCGGTTTTTAGTTTCCGAAAGCAGACCATCTGTTTCCAATCGATCATACAACTGATTCCATGCTGCGTCTGTTTTACTATTGTTTTGAAGTTGTATCATGTTATATATATATGTAGTCTTCTATTTCTTTTCGTAATACTTGTAACGCCTTGCTCATTTCTGCTTCAACTGTTTTGACAGATACAGAAAGGGCAGAGGCTATTTCCGCATATTTCATCCCTTGAAATCTGTGCATGCGGAATATCTTCAAGCGTCGTTCTGGAAGTTTGCGTAGCGCGCTGTTGATTAACTCTTCAAGTTCTTTGTATTCCATACTCTCTTGTGGATCGGAAGTAGAGGCTTCTGTGCTTCTGTCTAATACCATATCTTTGTGTTTGTCTCTAACATTCAGATGCTCCCGGTATTGAATAGATTCATTTCGTACCGCACGGTAAAGATAACTTTTTACAGACCTGAATGTTGGAAGTTGCTTCCTTTCTTTCCAGAAGTAATAAAACAGATCCTGAACAATTTCTTCCGCCACTTCCATGCTCCCCGTGATACTTGCCGCATAAAGACAAAGGGGAGTATGGTAGGATCTGAAAAGTTTTTCAAATGCTTTGACATCCCCCTCCTTTATCTTCGTCAACAGTAATAGATCGTTCAGCATGTGGGTAAGAAATAAATTGTTACTACTTCAAAGGTAGGATAAAAGAACTTGTTTTTATCTCTTTTGCTTCCTTAATTTGGAGACTGCCGATTCCAATGATTCTGTTGGTTCGATAATGTTATAGTTACCCCAGAAGTCTTCATCCGCAAAATCCGTTACCTTGTCAGAAAGTGACTGGCTTGATTTGAATGATACTTTGTATGGAATATTAGTAACATTTTCTTCTTTCATATCCGTAACGACCATTTCCGACATGATTGTATAGTTGGTAGAGAAAAGGCGTCGTTTCCAATCGCATTTGAATTTTACTTCATTCCGGATATAACTTAAGTAAGTTTTATCATTTATTTCCTTGTAATTAACGAGGAAAGAAACCTCTGTCGGTTTAAACCGCAGACCAAACGGCTTTTTCTTCAGAATAGCCTGTGTCGCTTTATTGATATCATCCATACTCAACTTGAATTCAGCACGTGTGAAAGCTAACTTGTCTTTGTCTATATACAATTTACCGTAGTATAAGGCATAAGGCATAATTACCTGAGGTTGAAAACTAATTACGTATTGCGCACGGTTGTCGATCATGACAGGCTCTTCCATGCGGAAAGCGTAGTGTGAGAGGGTTTCTTTATCCAGCAATATGTCCGGATTTTTAACCACATCGAGAAAGATGGAGAGATTCGGTCCTCCCAATAACTTAACCACCAACGTGTCTCCCCGTTTCTGGCTTAGTAACTTACGTCCTTTATAGATTTGTACCCTATCTTGATCTATTTCTCTTGAATATGGCGTTTTGTAGATGTCGATGATCGCTTCCGAGATGTTGATGTAGCGACGTCCTTTTTGAGCGGTTTCACGATAAAAACCGGTCAGCATGTTATGTTTCGCGCTGTAGTTTTCGGGAACCTTGTTCAGTGCTTCTTCCACAAGAAAGCGTGGATCTCTTGCCCGTATAACTACCTCGTCCAATATGTTTGAATTCGGAGTTAAGTAAACCGTCAATTCAGACAGATTTGTGCCGTTCACCGGAATTTGTGTGCTGAGGTATCCGATATGAGATACTTCCACTGTAGATGTTTTATGAGTGGTGGGTACTTTGATCGTAAATTCGCCTTCTGTATTTGTGATGGTTCCGATATTCGTTCCCGGAATAGATACATTCACATACTCCAGTTTTTTCTTGGAATCTTTGTCTCTAACAAGTCCGTTGACTGTAATAAAGTCCGTCAATATTTCTTGCTGGGCTGTTGCCGGAATTATACCGCACAATAAACATGTTACAATAAAAACAATACCCAACGTTTGTTTATAAAGTGTTTTCATACTGATTACATAATTTGAGTGTTACTACTTAATCTTTATCTTCTATATATAAGATTGTTCACATTAGATATACCCTATAATAAAACTCCTGAAAATATCATTTTAAATAACAATTTGCGGATTCAAAAGGAGTTTGAATGCAAAGACGGCAGAATTAACGCCGTAACCTATCCGTATTTCTTAACCAAATAGTAAATTATAATAGCTTTTAAGCCTGAAATATTCTATTAACTTTGTACATAGTTTTTTATTAAATAATAAATACAAAATAATGGGCGGCTTTTTTGGTACAATTTCCAAATCTCCTTGTGCGATTGATCTTTTTTATGGGACTGACTACAACTCTCATCTGGGAACGAAAAAAGGAGGATTGGTAACTTTTCACAACGGGTTATTCAACCGATCTATCCACAATTTGGAAAATTCTTATTTCAGAACCCGTTTTGAAAGTGAATTGGATAAATTTAAAGGTAATTCCGGAATCGGTATAATTAGTGATACAGACCCTCAACCGATTTTTATAAACTCTCATCTTGGAAAATATGCGGTAGTTACTGTTGCGAAAGTGAATAATTTGCTTGAACTGGAAAAAGAGCTTTTAGAAAAAGGAAAGCACTTTTCCGAAATGAGTTCCGGAGGTATTAATCAAACGGAATTGATCTCTTTGCTTATTTCAGAAGGCAATACTTTTGCCGAAGGGGTGGAGATTGTTCAAAACAAAATCAAAGGTTCATGTTCCATGTTGATTCTGACGGAAGAAGGTATTATTGCCGCCAGAGATAAATACGGCAGAACACCGCTGCTGATTGGGAAAAAAGACGGTGCTTTCGCCGCATCAAGTGAGCCATGCAGTTTCCCTAATCTTGACTTTGAATTACATTATAACCTCGGTCCCGGAGAAATTATGCACCTCACGGCTGATAAAATAACTCAGCTTCGTGCACCCGGAAAGAAAATGCAGGTTTGTTCATTCCTTTGGGTATATTATGGATATCCGGTTTCGGAGTATGAAGGTGTAAACGTTGATTCTGCACGATACGCAAGTGGTATGGCTATGGCGCGAAGAGATAATGTAGACGCTGATTTTGCTTCAGGAATACCTGATTCGGGTATTGGTATGGCTTTAGGCTATGCAGAACAAAAAAATATACCCTACCGACGTGCGATCGTGAAATATACGCCTACCTGGCCGCGGAGTTTTACCCCGTCAAATCAGGAAGTACGTAGCCTTGTTGCCCGTATGAAACTGATCCCCAATAAACATTTATTACGTGGCAAACGGGTCGTCTTCTGCGATGACTCAATTGTTCGTGGTACGCAACTGCGGGATAATGCGAACATTCTGTACAGCTACGGAGCAAAAGAAGTACACATGCGCATCGGCTGTCCTCCAATTCTGCATGCCTGTCCTTTTCTTGGTTTTTCCGCATCAAAATCAGCCTTGGAACTGATTGCTCGTCGTATTGTAAAAGAACTCGAAGGGGATGACGAGAAAAATCTGGACAAATATTCTACTACCGGAACCGACGAGTACAACAAAATGGTAGAATGTATTCGTGAAAAACTAAATATTACTACATTGAGGTTTAATACTGTCGAAGATCTGATTGAATCAATCGGACTACCGGCTGAGTGCGTATGTACGCATTGCTATAACGCGAAAAGCTATTTTTAAAATTAGAATAATATGAATCCATTAGACAGATTTTTAAGGTACGTCACATTTAATACAGAATCTGACGAAACCACAGGAACAACCCCAAGCACTCCGGGGCAACTTGTTCTTGCGAAGCAAATCGTAAAAGAACTGGAAGAAATAGGTTTGGAAGATATTACATTGGACGAACGTTCTTATATTATGGCTACTCTTCCGGCAAACACAAATAAGCCGGTTCCAACGATAGGTTTTGTAGCTCATTTAGACACCAGTCCGGATTTATCGGGCAAAGATGTAACACCACGGGTTGTAACGTATTTAGGCGGAGATATTTTGCTGAATGAAGAAGATAATATTGTGCTATCACCGCAGATGTTTCCTGAACTGACGAATTATATTGGTCAGGATATTGTAGTGACTGATGGGAAAACCTTACTTGGCGCTGATGATAAGGCAGGTGTTTCTGCTATAATATCGGCTATGGCCTACCTGAAAAACCATCCGGAGATTGAACATGGGAAAATTCGTATTGGCTTTACTCCCGATGAAGAGATAGGGCAGGGGGCTGATCATTTCGATGTGGAAAAATTTGGTTGTGAATGGGCCTATACCATTGATGGCGGACAGATCGGAGAACTGGAATATGAAAACTTCAACGCGGCTGCCGCTAAGATCAGCTTTAAAGGTCTGAACGTACATCCGGGAACAGCAAAAGATAAGATGGTCAATGCTTCCTTACTCGCTTTGAAGTTCGCCTCTTTCTTACCAACAGATCAGCGTCCGGAAAACACAACAGGTTACGAGGGCTTTTTCCACCTAATACAAATGAGTGGTTCGGTTGAATCTGCTTCTCTATCTTATATTGTTCGTGATCATGACCGCACACTGTTTGAGACCAAGAAAGCACTCTTGCAATCTTTGGTTGATCAAATGAATACGAACTATCCGGGAAGCACTTCGCTGGAGTTAAGAGATCAGTACTTTAACATGCGTGAAGTGGTTGAACCTAAAAAACATATCGTGGATTTGGCTTTTGAGGCGATGACTTTAATAGGTGTGCAGCCTATTGTAAAGCCTATTCGAGGAGGTACGGATGGTGCACGCTTATCATTCATGGGATTACCTTGTCCTAATATATTTGCAGGTGGTCATAACTTCCATGGGCGTTATGAATTTCTACCTGTACCTTCTTTGCGTAAAAGTATGGAAACTATCATAAAAATAGCAGAGCTATTAACACATAAATCTTAAACAAATAAAACATGAAAACTACACCGTTTACTGACGTGCATATCGCTTTAGGAGCAAAGATGCATGAATTTGCCGGCTATAACATGCCGATCGAATATACTGGTATCATTGACGAACACCTGACTGTTTGTAATGGCGTTGGCGTATTTGATGTTTCTCACATGGGAGAGTTTTGGGTAAAAGGTCCGAATGCACTATCCTTTATTCAAAGTATTACATCAAACGATGCCTCCGGCTTGCCTATCGGAAAGGCGCAATATACTTGTTTCCCGAATGATAAAGGTGGCATTGTGGATGATTTGCTGGTTTATCATTATGAGCCGGAAAAATATCTTCTTGTGGTTAATGCCGGAAATACCGCTAAAGACTGGGATTGGTGTGTGCAACATAATACTGTTGGAGCAGAACTGGAAAATGCCTCAGACAAAACCGGTCAGTTAGCTATTCAAGGCCCCAAAGCGATGGAGGTGCTTCAACGCCTTACTCCGGTGGATCTTTCGGCCATTCCTTATTATTCCTTTGTTACAGGCGAATTTGCCGGATGCAAGAACGTAATCATATCCAATACAGGCTATACAGGAGCAGGAGGCTTTGAACTTTATTTCTATAACTCTGATGCCATGACTATCTGGAATGCAATATTCGAAGCCGGAAAGCCGGAAGGTATAAAACCAATCGGACTTGGCGCGCGTGATACGCTTCGTTTGGAAATGGGATTCTGTTTGTACGGCAATGACCTGAACGATACAACATCTCCAATCGAAGCAGGCTTAGGCTGGATTACCAAGTTTGTAGACGGAAAAGACTTCCCGGCTAAAGCGTTATTAGAAAACCAAAAGAAAGAAGGTGTAAACCGTAAACTTTGCGCGTTTGAACTGCTGGAAAAAGGAATACCCCGCCACGGTTACGAAATTGTAGATGAAAACGACACCGTTATTGGTGAAGTCACTTCGGGCACTATGTCTCCCGTATTGAAGATCGGTATCGGAATGGGTTATGTTAAGCCCGAATTCGCAAAGCCAGGCACATCCATTTATATTAAAGTAAGAAACAAATCACTGAAAGCCCAGGTTGTAAAACCTCCTTTCCGTAAGTGAAACAAATTATCCATGTAGAGACGCATCATAGGTGCGTCTCGCATAATAAATAATATCATGACAAAAAATAAAATCAGATTTGGAGTTGTTGGTACTAACTTTATTTCAGACTGGGTAATTGGTGGAGCAAGGCAGGATGAGCGTTTCGAATTAGTTGCAGTTTATTCCAGAACACAGGAAACTGCTGATGCTTTTGCTCAAAAGCATAACATTCCCCATACATTCACTAACCTGAATGAAATGGCCGAAAGCGCGTTAATCGATGCCGTGTACATTGCTTCACCCAACTTCTTGCATGCAGAACAAAGTATTTTGTTTATGAATCAGGGTAAGCATGTTTTGTGTGAAAAGCCTTTAGCTTCAAACACTAAAGAGGTAAAAGCAATGATTGCAGCTGCCGAAAAAAATAACGTAACCCTGATGGAGGCAATGAAGCCTACACTAACGCCTAATTTTTTATCCGTAAAAAAGAATCTGCATAGAATAGGGCAGGTGAGACGATACTTCTCTTGTTACTGCCAGTACTCTTCACGCTATAATCAATTCAAAGAAGGCATTGTATTAAATGCTTTCAATCCCGAAATGTCTAATGGAGCCATGATGGATATAGGGATTTACACATTATATCCGCTGATTGTTCTATTCGGACGTCCGCAACGGGTTGATGCTTCGGGAGTGGTGCTTTCTTCAGGCGTAGATGGTCAGGGGGCTGTTAACCTGCTCTATGATGGGATGAATGCAACAATTCTTTATTCTAAAATAGCAAACTCCTCACTTCCTACAGAGATACAGGGTGAAGATGGAAATATAACATTAGACAGGATTAACTTAATTGGTTCAGTAACTTACTCACCACGCCATCAGGCGGCTTCTGGTAAGGCATTACCAGCTGTTCCGGAAGATATAAGCAGCCCTGCCGATAAGGATGAATATTATTATGAAGTAGCCGAATTTATTGACCTGATTCAAACCGGGAAAAAAGTTTCGGAGATCAATAGTTTAGAAAACTCTCTCCTGACAATAGAAGTAATTGATGAAGTTCGCCGACAACTTGGTGTTGTATATCCGGCCGACAACTGATCGTTTTTTCTGCTAAGACAATACGTATTTCAACGTTTTTTTGAAACGTTTTTTAGACGTTTTGCAATGTCTTGTAAATCAACACTGTACCAAGTCTAAAAACATAAAGGTTATTTTTGAAAAAATATCCTTTATGTTTTCAAAAATAACCTTTATGTTTTTAGAAAGATAGTAATGCAAAAAAAACACTTAGTTGAACACCCTTAAAATCTGATTTACTAATAATACTATGGATATGAAAAACGGAAGCCTATTTAGATTGTTCTTATTGAATATTTCCTTGTTACTAACAGGGAGTTTGTGGTTGTCTGCACAAGTTCAGCATCTCCCGTCTGCCGATGAACTTAATAGATCTTTTGGGCAGCATGATGTTGAGAGTTTTAAGTTGCCGCCACGTTTATACTATCCTCAAACCTGGTTTCATTATATTGGAGGGAATGTGTCTCACGAGGGAATTACGGCAGATCTTGAAGCTATTGCCGAAGCAGGGCTTTCAGGCATACAATTGTTTCACGGGCAATTTGGTGGCGAGTGGCCGGGTGTACAGCCACAGATAACCAGTCTTAGTCCTTTGTGGGATAACGCAGTAAAACATACGGCAGAGGAATGTCGTCGTTTAGGGCTTCGTTTTACAATGCAGAATTGTCCCGGTTGGGCAATGTCCGGCGGACCTTGGATAGAGCCCTCCAATGCAATGCGCCATTTGACATGGAGTAGAACGGACATAGCAGGTAACGAGACTGTCAGTGTTCAATTGCCTGTTCCTGAGCCAAATAACGAGCCTTGGCGTGACTATAAAGATGTTGTGATATTGGCTTTTCCTACACCTTTGGGTGATACAGGTGAACCTCTTAAGCCCGCATCTATTAAAAGTAATCATGAACTGGCATGGCAGGATTGCTTTGCCGGGGCGTTAAAAGAGTCTTTCAAATTCACTCCGGTTACAGAGGCCAATCCGCACTGGATTGAAGTAACTTTTCCTGAAGAAACAATTGTTCGCACTGTCGAACTGCCAAGTATCAATAGTTTTAGTCATGGTTGGTGCTTCGAACCCGGAATAGCTGTTCGAGTAGATGCTCTTTTTGACGATGGAGGTCGAAAGAATCTGATTCAGATTGATTTGCCGCAAAGCAGTTGGCAGGATGATCGTCCTTTTTCGCTGGCTTGTCCTGAAATAACTGGTGTGAAAACCTATAGAATAGAGCTTGTTAATCAACATGATATGTCGCTCAACTCAATCCGTTTATTCTCGGCTGCCCGCAAGAATAATTGGGAATCGGAAGCCGGCTGGACTTTGCGAACCATAGAACGTACTGCTCAGCATCCCGACCAATCCAAAGAAGCGTTTATCAATCAGGATCAGATTTTAGACATTTCCGGCAGGATGGATAAATCAGGGAAATTAACATGGAAAGCACCTGCCGGAAAATGGACTATACTGCGTATCGGACACGTAAATACAGGACAGAAAAATGCTCCGGCGCCACCTGAAGGTACGGGATGGGAATGTGATAAACTGTCTGAAGAAGGACCGAATGCTCATTTTGCGGGTTATATCGGCAGATTGAATGAGGGCGTTCTTAAGGGCGGACTTCTTAATGGTCTTTTATTGGATAGTTGGGAATGTAAAACACAAACCTGGACAACAAATATGGAAGATGAGTTTAGGAATTTTACCGGATACGAACTTCGTCAATGGCTCCCTGCCGTGTTCGGTTATGTGGTCAATGATCATGAAACGACCACTCGTTTTCTGTTAGACTGGCGTTCTACAATAGGTGAACTTTTCTCGAATAGGTTTTATGGGCGTATGGCCGAACTCGCGAAAGAAAATGGTTTGAGCATTACGTATGAAACAGCTGCCGGAGACGTTTTTCCTGCGGATATACTTGAATATTTCAAGCATGCCGATGTGCCGATGTGCGAATTCTGGCAACCTTTTACGGAGGGCTATGTAGGCTCGTTAAACTTTAAACCGATCAAACCGACAGCCTCAGCTGCACGGATATACGGAAAGCCGCGTGTTGCAGCAGAGGCTTTTACGTCTTTCAGCTTGACGTGGAACGAACATTGGGATATGCTGAAAGAGGTGGCTAACATAAATACGGTTGAAGGGGTAACTCATTTTGTTTTCCATACGTATACGCACAATCCAAGAATCGATTTCCTACAACCGGGAACGTCGTTCGGATCAGCTATTGGTACGCCATTCCTTCGCGGACAGACATGGTGGAAATATATGCCGGAGTTTACGTCTTACCTGGCACGTTGCACATATTTGCTTGAAAGAGGTAAACCTGTTTCCGACGTATTATGGTATCTGGGTGATGAAATGAATCATAAGCCTGATCAGAATTATCTTTTTCCAGCCGGGTACAAATACGATTATTGTAATCCGGATGTATTGCTGAACCGTTTAGATGTGAAAAACGGTATGCTTATCACTCCTGAAGGTATTACATATAGCGTATTGTGGATTCCGGAAGCACCAAGAATGTTGCCTGAGACATTGGAAAAACTACACTTACTAATAACCAAAGGCGCGACTGTTATTGCAGACGCTCCATTGGGATTAGCAACGCTCTCAGGTGCTGCCGGTAGTCAAAAACGCTTTGATGAGGCCGTTGAGAAAATATGGGGTGCGGGAAAGCATACAGGTACTCGTAAAGTTGGAAACGGAATTGTGCTTTCAGGAATAACGCTTGATGCAGCCTTAAATGAGCTGAACATCAAACCGGATGTAAAGGGACAGGATGCTTTGTGGCTGCACCGTAAAATAGAGGGAGCGGATTGGTACTATATAACAGCTCCAAAAGGACGTGGATTTAGTGGTGTAATGGACTTCCGCGCAATCGGAAAAGCTGAATTATGGGATCCTGTTTCAGGTACAGTTAAGCCCCTTACTTCAGAGCAACAAGGAGCGTACACACAGGTTAAAATAGACCTTCCCCGTTCCGGATCATGCTTCCTTGTATTCAGACAAGAGGGTGAGTCTGAGAGTACCCTAATCAAAACCGAAGTGCCTACAATTGCTAAGGATATTCCGCTAACCAATCCATGGACGCTTTCTTTTCCTTCAGGCTGGGGTACTCCCGCAACGCTCAATATTAAGGAGTTGAAAGCATGGAAAGAGCTTGATTTATCTCCTGAAGGTAAAGCCTTTTCGGGAACAGCGACCTACACAACCACCTTCGATGTGAAAAAAATAAAGAAAGGAGCGACTTTCCACCTTGATCTTGGACAAGTTGATATGATAGCTGCCGTATCTCTCAATGGAAAAAAGCTTCGTACCCTATGGACCCCTCCATACAGCCTCGATATGACTGATGCGATACAAAAAGGAAAAAACACGTTGACCGTAGAGGTAACAAGTACTTGGTATAACCGTCTTGTTTTTGATGCCGGACAGCCGGAATCCGTGCGAAAAACCTGGACAATCAGCGGTCCGTCAAAAGACGCTCCATTGATGAACAGTGGTCTTTTAGGTCCAGTAACTATCAGTAGTTCGGAATAAAAAAGATAATAACAAGTTAGCAGTGACAAAAACAGAAATTTCTGTTAGGGTCTGAACAAAAAAAAGTCCTGAATTCTACTGAATTCAGGACTTTTTTCGATTTGTAAATCGGTTTGGCGGTATGGACGGAAGATGAACTTTTCGCTTTAACTGACTGTCTGTTAGTAGATTATCCCTTATTTTTAATGTAGGGGGTACAGTTAATGTACGTTTTCTACTTACTCTTGACAATCAAAGACTTACATTCGTCTTTTTGTCCTTTTCCCATTTAGCGGTCCGGACGGGTTTAAAACCCTACCCGTATTACGCTAATATTCAGTGATTCAATATTTCAATTTCGTTCATGGGGTACAAATGGGGGTAAATTGCTTTACTTGGCCTTTTTGGCGGCTATTGTCACCCGTTTGACTGCTTAGAACTCAGGTTCAAAATTACACATTTTTTCAATAACAACAAACATTCTCACTATTAATCTTTTATCCTTTGTGCAAGGTGCAAGCATCTATATATAGATAGACTTGCACCTTGCACAAATTTTTTTCCATATAAGAATTATCCTATCATGTTAAAAAAATCCATATCTTTGCAAACATGAGATTTAGGAAGGTCATATCATATCTAATTCTTGCGGTATATGGTTCGGTATTAATACATACCATTATCCCGCACGACCATCACACGCACCTTTGGGAAACCGTTAGTGCGGCGATTGATGTATTCCATGATAATGACGACGAACATCATCATGCTGACGGTTCAACCCATCACCATGATACACATAAGTTTCCCCATCATGAGGAATCGCAGCACCCCGAAGTTTATACATTAAGTTCAAGCAATACCATTGCCCAACTGTTTGCAACCCTTACGCTATACTGCCATGCGGTTCAAACATTTGACTTTACACCTAAAGAGGTTGAAATTGACAAGCAGAACATTTATTATGTCCCGCTTAAAATTCCAATAGCCTTTACTTTAGGCGTTCCGCCACGCGCCCCACCTATCGTTTAATTTTTTATCGAGCGTTTTACAACCACAGCCCGTAACAGGCTTTGTGGTTTGTGATTATTCAATTCAGTTCAAAAAAATTAAACGAAAATTCAAATGAAAAAGATATTTTTAGCCATCGCAATCTGCGGTTTCCTTTTTGCCTCATGCGGCAACAAATCCAACAGTAATAACGGTACGCATAAGCACGATGATGGTAGCGTACATACCGACCATGCCGCCGACCCAGCCAAGCCTGCACAAGAAACTTTCAAGGTAGAAGCCGACACGACTGCCGCCAAGAAAGACAGCCTAAATCAAAAGCACGATGACCACGGTCAAGCGCACGACCACGGCGACGGCAAACCTCACAAACATTAATAATCGAATTGGGAATTGACAATCGGGAATAGTTGCTTTACGCAATTCTGTTCCCCGGTTGCTGATACCCTATTCTCTAAAATCAAGTAAAAGATGAAACGCATCCTATATTTAGTATGCCTTACTGCCGTCATGTTCGGCTGTAAAGGCAAATCAGAACAACCCGCAGGCGACCATCCGCACGACGAAAAACTTCAACTCACCGCATACAGCAGCGATTTTGAGGTTTTCGCCGAAGCAACGCCTTTTGTCGTGGGACAACCGAGCGATATTCTCGCCCACTTTTCCTTCCTGAAAAATTTCAAACCGATTACAGAAGGAAAAATAACGGTAAGTTTAATTGTCGGAACCGATGGCGCACGTCAAACACTCGAAACACCTACACGCCCCGGCATCTATAAATTTTCGCTGCAACCTGCCACCGCAGGAACGGGAAAATTGGTGTTCGACATTGCAACACCGCAGGGAACTTCGCAAATCGTTGTTTCCAACATTAAGGTTTATACCGATGTACACGATGCACAGCACGACGCGGCAGATGCCGTGGCTTCGAGCAGCAACGGCGTAGTATTTACCAAAGAACAAAGTTGGAAAGTCGATTTCTCAACTGCGGCAGCCACACGCGAACCCTTCGGGCAAATTATCCGAACCACTGCGCAAATCCAACCTTCGCAGGGCGACCAACAAATTATAACGGCTAAAACCGCAGGCATTGTACTTTTTCCGAACGGTGATGTGGTGGACGGAAAAGCCGTTGGCGCAGGACAATCGCTGTTTTCCATTGAAGGCGGCGGAATGGCTGACAACAACCTGATGGTACGTTACAGCGGTGCTGAAAGCGAATACAACCGAGCTAAAGCCGAGTATGACCGTAAAAAAGAGTTGGCAAAAGACAACATCGTTTCGCAAAGCGAACTGTTGAAGGCACAAACGGAATTTACCAACGCCGAAGCCGTATTCAACAACCTACGGAAGAATTTTTCGGCAGGAAAGCAAACCGTTTCTTCACCTATCAGCGGATTTATCACGCAGGTATTGGTCAGCAACGGGCAATACGCCGAAGCGGGACAACCCGTATTGGTGGTTTCGCAAAACCGCGATTTACTTATCAAAGCCGAATTGCAACCCAAGTATTTTTCGATTTTGGGCGGCATTACCTCTGCCAACATCAAAGTGTTGGACGACGGTCGCACCTTTACATTGGAAGAATTGAACGGACGTGTAGTGTCATTCGGCAAATCATCCGACCTCGCTAATCCGCTTATACCCGTTGTTTTCCAAGTGAAAAACAGTGCAGGATTACTATCGGGCAGTTTCGTAGAAATGTACATCAAAACGCAAACCAACGCGCAAGCAATCACCGTACCCAATGAATCCGTTGTGGAAGAAATGGGAAACTACTTCGTTTACGTGCAATTGACACCCGAATTTTTCGAGAAACGGGAAATCAAAAAAGGCGTAACCGACGGTTTCCGCACAGAAGTAGTATCAGGCATAGCGGATAGCGACCGTGTTGTTGCCAAAGGCGCAATATTAGTAAAACTGGCACAGGCTTCGGGGGCGTTGGATGCGCATTCGGGACACGTGCATTAATCCATTGACAACATGCTGAATAAAATCATAAAATTCTCTCTCAATAACAAACTATTTGTGTTGCTGGGAGCGGTGCTGCTGATTGTAGGCGGAACGTACATATCCCAAAAGATGGATATTGACGTGTTCCCCGACCTCACAGCCCCGACAGTAGTTGTAATGACCGATGCACACGGCATGGCTGCCGAAGAAGTGGAACGGTTGGTAACCTTCCATATCGAAACAGCCGTCAACGGTGCAACCGATGTACGCCGCGTCCGCTCGGCATCCATGCAGGGATATTCCTTCGTGTGGGTAGAGTTCGGATGGGGAACGGATATTTTCAAAGCCCGCCAGATTGTAAGCGAAAAAATGGTATCGCTCGGCAGCGAATTACCCGCCGATGTCGTTCCCGTATTAGCCCCGCAATCGAGCATCATGGGCGAAATCCTGCTACTTGGCTTGCAAGCCGACAGCACTTCGATGATGGAACTGCGCACTTTAGCCGATTGGGTGGTAAAACCCTCGATACTCGCCACGGGCGGCGTGTCGCAGGTAACCATTATCGGCGGCGATTACAAGCAGTACCAAATACTTGCCGACCCGCAAAAGATGGACGTTTACGGTGTAAGCATGAACGAGTTGGAAAACGTGGGAAGCACATTCAGCGCCAATTCGTCGGGCAGCGTAATCCGCGACTACGGTAACGAATTTATCCTGCGCGGCATGGCTCGAACCAACAGCCTCGAAGAGTTGGGAGCAACATTCATTAAAACCGTAAATGGTAAACCCGTTGTTGTTTCAGATGTGGCGGAAATTGTTATCGGCAGTGCCTTAAAGTTGGGTTCAGCCTCGCAAAACGGCAAGCCCGCCGTTATACTTGCCATTTCCAAACAGCCCAATATCAATACGCTCAACGTAACCGAAAACATCGAACGGCGGTTGGCAGAAATACAAGCCACACTTCCCGCAGATGTAAAGTTGGATACCAAAATTTTCCGTCAAGCAGATTTTATCGAATCATCCGTCAATAACGTGGGTGGCGCACTGATGGAAGGCGCGCTGTTCGTAGTCATTATTCTGTTCCTGTTTTTGGGAAGTTTACGCACCACGGTTATATCCGTTGTGGCTATTCCGCTTTCGCTGTTGGGTGCAATTATCGTACTCTACCTGTTGGGCATGAACATCAATACCATGACCCTCGGCGGGATGTGTATCGCCATCGGTTCGTTGGTGGACGATGCCATTATCGACGTGGAAAACGTGTACAAACGCCTGCGGCAAAACCATCGCAAGCCCAAAGAGCACCGACAGTCCTCTTTCACGATAGTATTCGATGCCTCGCGCGAAATCCGTGCTTCTATCCTCAATGCTACGCTCATTATCATTGTAGCGTTTGTTCCCCTGTTTTTCCTTACGGGAATGGAAGGACGAATGCTTAAACCGCTCGGCGTGGCATATATTGTTTCGCTGTTCATGTCGCTGATTGTCGCCATGACCGTAACGCCGCTCATGTGTAAGTTGATGCTTTCGGGCGATAAGTATTTGGATAAAAACGAAAAAGACAGCTTGCTGACCCGCAAACTTTCAACCTTCTACGGTTCATCGCTGCAATGGGTGCTACGCAACAAAAAGAAAGTGTTGTATCCAACTATCGGCGTGTTTATTGTGTCGCTTGGCTTGTTTTTTACAATGGGACAGAGTTTTTTACCCGAATTTAATGAAGGTTCGTTGGTCATTTCTGCCGTAACCAAACCCGGTGTTTCGTTGGAAGAAAGCAGTCGTTTGGGTAATCTAATTGAAACCGAACTAATGAATATTCCCGAAGTAACGGGAACGGCAAGGCGCACGGGACGCGGCGAGTTGGACGAACATGCACAAAGCAGCAACAGTGCCGAAATTGATGTGATGTTTCAACTAAAAGACCGTTCACGAGAAGAATTTATGGAAGATGTACGCCACACGTTGGCAGGCGTTCCGGGCATGGCGACTACCGTCGGGCAGCCTTTGGGACACCGCATCGACCATATGCTTTCGGGAACTCGTGCCAACATTGCCATTAAAATATTCGGCCCCGATTTAAGCCGCTTATTTATGATGGGTAACCAAATCCAAAATTCCATCAAGGGAATTGACGGACTGGTAGACGTGGCGGTGGAACAGCAAACCGAAACACCACAATTACAGGTACGCGCCAATCGCGGTATGTTAGCCAAGTACGGCATCACCATTGAAGATTTCAATAAGTTTATCGACATAGCGTATGGCGGCGAAAAGTTGGCGGACATCTACGAAGGGCAACGCAGCTTCGATTTGGTGCTTCGCTTGAATCAAAACTACACCCAAAGTATCGACCAAGTGAAAGCCGCTCTGATTGACATCGGCAACGGGCGTAAAGTGCCGTTGGAAGAAATTGCCGAAGTGGTTTCCGTTGGCGGCCCCAACACTATTACCCGCGAAAACGTACAGCGTAAAATCGTAGTTTCGGCAAACGTGTCGGGGCGTGATCTAAAAGGTGTCGTAGAGGATATCAAAGCCAACATCGGTGCAAATATCAACCTGCCCGAAGGCTACCGCGTGGAATACGGTGGACAGTTTGAGAGTGCCGAAAGTGCCTCGCGAACCCTGCTTATCACCTCGTTTTTGGCGTTATGTGTGATTTTCCTCTTGCTCTATGGCGAGTTCAAAAACCTCACGCTATCAGCCATTGTATTGCTGAACTTACCGTTGGCGTTGATTGGCGGCGTGTTTGCTGTGTTCTTCACGTCCGATATTGTCAGCATTCCGTCCATCATCGGTTTTATCACCCTATTCGGAATCGCTACGCGAAACGGAATCCTGCTTATATCCAAATACCAACACATGCAGCAGCACAATGAAGAATTGCAAATTTCGAGCGATGAGTTGAAGTCAGAAGGGATTGATTCGGAAATCGAAGTTCAAGATTCAAAATTGCGTGAGATTGTAGTACATGGCTCGATGGACAGGCTCAACCCGATACTGATGACCGCACTTACGGCGGCATTGGCACTTATCCCGCTCGTTTTTCAGGGCGATAAGCCCGGCAACGAGATACAAAGCCCGATGGCAGTTGTAGTGTTGGGTGGATTGCTTACGTCCACGCTATTAAATATTTATATTGTGCCTGTAGTGTACGAAATGTTGGAAAAAAGAAAACAGAAGAAAAATGAAAAAAATAGTAATTAGCCTATTGTTCGTATCCGTTCTGTTTTCTGCGAAAGCACAAAACGGATATGAAACTGTTTTGCAAACAATAGAAGCAAACAGTTCCACGCTCACTGCGCTGCGTGAACAGATGGAAGCGCAAAAATTGGGTAACCGCACGGGAATCTACCTTGCCAATCCCGAAGTTGAATTTCACTATCTATGGGGTAATCCCAACGTCATAGGCAACCGCACGGACTTTACCGTAAAGCAATCGTTCGACTTCCCAACGGCTTACAGCCACAGGGGAAAGATTGCCGACCTGCAAAACGCCAATGCGGAAATGCAGTACAAAGCCGAGCGGATTAACCTGCTGTTGGCAGCCAAAAAAGTTTGCGTTGATTTGGTGTACTACAATACCTTAGCGAAAGAGTATGCCGCAAGGTTGCAGAATGCCGAACGCATTGCCGCTACCTACCAGTCGCGCATGGCGAAAGGCGATGCCAACGTATTGGAAAACAACAAGGCGCAACTGAACCTGACAACCGTTCAAAACGAAATGGCACGTATCAGGACAGAACAGGCGACTTTGCTGTCCCAACTCAAAGGGTTGAACGGCGGCAAGGACATTGCTTTTACCGATGATGTGTACCCTGCCAACGTGCTGCCTGCCAATTTTGAAGACTGGTACGCCTCTGCCGAACCGAAAAGCCCCGTGTTACAATACGTCAGCGGACAAATCGAAATCAGCAAGCGGCAAATAAAGTTGAATCAGGCAATGGGCTTGCCCAAGTTTTCGGCGGGCTACATGAGCGAAGCGGTAACAGGCGAACGCTTCCAAGGCGTTATGGTCGGTGTTTCCATTCCGCTTTGGGAAAACAAAAACCGCGTTAAACAAGCCCGTGCACAGGTTACAGCCGACGAATCGGTGTTGGCTGACACCAAAGTGCAGTTTTATAACCGCCTGCAAAGCCTGCACCTGAAAGCGTCGGGCTTACAACAGAACGCGTTGAAATACCGCCAGTCCATTACGGCTAACGGCAACGAACCGCTGCTGAAAAGAGCCTTGGACGCAGGCGAAATCTCACTGCTTACCTACCTCATGGAAGTGGAATACTACTACGATGCCATCAACAAGGTATTGGAAGCGGAGAGAGATTATAATTTATCATTGGCGGAGTTATCGGCGGTGGAACTTTAAGTTTTGAATGATGTGTATGCACAGTAAAATGAAATTGTACAAAGAAAACAAGCTGTTGCTTGTTTTGGCAGGGATATTAGTTCTTGCTCATGCTGTTATACCCCATACGCATCATTTCAGTTTCTTTTCATCCGTAGTCGATCTGTTGGGAGAGGATTTTAAGGAACAATTTGAACACCATAATCCAACAACAGATAAAACAAAAGAATGCTATTGTAGCTATCGGTTTGATTATTCTGATTCAGATGATACAACAGGGCTACATCTTAAAAAAACGAATGACAAGAAAGAATATGTCCTGGATTATCAACCATCTTACATGGTTGATAATCCACCGGACATAACTTGCGAAACGAAGTTACTTTCATTATTTAATCCCAATGTTGCATTCAACTATACTGACTGTATAGTGCTTTTTGTGGGGCTTAGAGCACCACCCTTTGTTTGTTAGACACATCGCTTTTTATCAAATCAATGTTTAACGAACAAATAAAAATTAAAATGAAAAAAATATTTAGTTTTCTCGAAAGTCTTCCGATGACAATAGTAGGAGGTGTTTTCCTTGCCATAAGTTTAGTGTTGTTATTGACAGACACAAAAATGCTCATCGATCCCGCGTGGGTAACTGTTTTTATATGCGGATTACCGCTACTGTATCTCGCTCTTACCCGTTTGATTTTTCAACGGTGGGTATCATCTGCTTTGTTAATATCTATCGCGATGGTTGCTGCTATTGCCATAGGCGAACTTTTTGCCGCAGGCGAAGTAGCTTTCATCATGGCTATCGGTGCTTTGCTCGAAGAACGGGCGGCAGGCAGAGCCAGAAAAGGCATCAGCAAACTGTTGAACCTTGCTCCGCAGAAAGGACGGCGCATTATTACGGTTGATGGCAACATCACGGAAGAAATCGTTCCTGTGGAAGAAATACACAGGGATGATTTATTACGTGTATTTCCAGGAGAAACAATTCCTGTCGATGGAAAAATTGTTTTTGGGAACACTTCCATAGACCAATCCATTATGACGGGAGAGTCTTTGCCGGTGGATAAGAGTATCGGCGATGATGTATTCTGCGGAACGATCAATCGCTTCGGCTCTATCGACATCGAAGCGACTAAAGTGGGCAAAGATTCTTCACTCCAAAAGATGGTCGATATGGTAAAATCCGCCGAGAATAAAAAGGCTCCGATGGAACGCATCGTCGATAAATGGGCTACATGGCTTGTTCCTATCGCTCTGCTGATCGCTATATTGGCTTATTTCTTCACAGGCGATATTGTCCGTGCGGTAACTGTACTGGTTGTTTTTTGTCCCTGTGCATTGGTCTTGGCTACTCCTACGTCTGTAATTGCAGCCATCGGGCAGGCAACCAAGCATGGTGTACTCATTAAATCGGGCGAAGCATTGGAAGCAATGGGTAAGGTGAATAGCGTTACATTCGATAAAACCGGAACACTTACTTACGGCAAGTTAGAAATTAGTGACCTGCTTATGTTTTCAGACGATATGAATGAGCGGGATTTACTATCCCTTATTGCTTCTGCCGAGTTGCGGTCTGAACATCCATTGGGAAAAGCCGTCGTAAAATATGCACGGGATAAAGGTATTGATGTGAGGGAGCCTTCCACATTTGAAATGATACCGGGTAAGGGGCTGAAAGCCGTTATTGACGAACACGAAGTAATATGCAGCAACACTGCATTACTACAAGAAAACGGAATCCAAATAGAAGATAAAGTAACAGATTCTTTACAGAATATACGTCAGGAAGGCAAGGCTTCAATCTTAGTTGCTTTAAATGGAAAGTGCGTAGGTCTTGTCGCCTTATCCGATGTCATTCGTCCCGATGCAAAAGAGATGGTGGGCAAACTGCAAAAGATGGGTACGGAAGTAATCCTGCTGACGGGCGATAACAAGCAAGCTGCCTCCTATTTTGCAGAACAGGCGGGAATAGATACCATTTATGCCGAACTACTTCCCGGACAGAAAGTAGAGCAGATTGAAATACTACAGCAAGAAGGACGAAAAGTTTGTATGATAGGCGACGGTGTTAATGATGCTCCGGCTCTTAAAACTGCTGATGTCGGTGTGGCAATGGGAAGTATGGGCAGCGATATCGCCATTGAAGCTGCTGATATTGCGCTGATGGGCGATGAAATATCAAAGATACCGTATCTCAAAAAGTTATCTAACTCCACTTTGAGCACGATAAAATTCAATATAACCCTTTCGATGGTTATCAATTTCGTGGCGATAGGCATGTCGCTTATGGGATGGTTAAACCCGATTACCGGAGCATTGGTACATAATGCAGGTTCCGTACTGGTTGTATTGAATGCAGCATTGTTGTACGACAGGAAATTGAAGTATTGATTTCATTAAATGGGCGCCACTGCTGGTAAATAGCATTTTCCCAACCTTTGTGTCAATGTTTTTCTAAACAGCGACACAAAGGCTATTTACTTATAGCTGTTTAGCTGTAATTATCAAGGTTTCTTCGTTTGACGCCAAGTAGGCGGTTTACAGAATGCGAAATAGGTGCAGCGAAAACAAGTGCCTATTCCTTATTTTAGGCGAAAAACCCAACCTGATTTTCGGAATTGCTTTACTGATAATGATAGCGGGGACGGATAGGAAGGTTGCAAACTAATAACATCGAAGTTAGGGGAACTTCAATTTAGAGTAAAATAAAGGATGATGAACTGTATATAATGGAATTACTTGGTGACTGGGGTTATTTAGGTTTGTTTTTGGGCTGCTTTTTGGCAGCAACCATCATTCCCTTTAGTTCAGATGCATTATTTGTATCCGCACTGGCTCTTGACGGCAGCATTCCATTGACTTTGTTTTGGGGCGTTTCTGGCAACTGGTTAGGCGGATTAGTTACCTACTGGATGGGCTATGTTGGCAAATGGGAATGGATTGAGAAATGGTTCAGGGTAAAACCTGAAACGCTTGAAAAGCAAAAAAAGAGAGTGAATAAATACGGTAGTTGGCTTGCGCTTTTGACTTGGATTCCTATAATCGGGGATGTTTTTGCATTGGCATTGGGTTTTTACCGCACTAATTTTTATTCATCCGCTTTCTTTATGCTTATAGGTAAACTGGTTCGGTTTGTCTTGATAATTATTGTTTTTGTGTATTTTAAAGTCGAATTGGATTGGTTTGTTTAAGTTGATATGTTGCAATATTTAGGATAATCATGTCTAAATAATTGTTGGATAAATATATAGTAGTTAAATGAGAAAGAAAATAGACAAAATAACGGAGCAGTTGAATACTCAATTTCAGGCGATTGACATGTCGGAAATGAGTATTTTGAAAAAAGCAGAAGAATCAGTTTTGCTGCTGGAGACTGCCTTTGAACAGTTGAAAAACTTTATATATGGCTATACTTTTGAAAGTGAAGCGGAAGAAATACACTTCTTTAAAGAAGTAAAGCCAAAGATATTTCACAAGTTAATCTATTACCGCAAGATTTACAATTTTGAAGCCATGCGCCCAAACGGTAGCATCAGCGTTCAGAAAAATTACATAGAAAAAGAACTTGACCATCTGAAATATGTATTTGATAAGAACATAGATTTCTACAAATATTATCGTTCGGAAAGTACGCATTTAGACAGATACTATTTTCTGCGCGGCAAGCCCGATATACAAATGATGTTGGAAACATTTTACTTTGAACGCGACCCGAAGTTTTCCACTTCGTGCGATTTCAAAGTCGCAAAGATTTTGGCAAACGAGTTATTGCGTATCTATTTCAATGAAGAACTCATGGCATTAGAGCATCCGCAACACCCGCAATCCGATTGTTATACATCGCTTAAAGCAAAGGAAACGTGGACACGCAACAAAACAGACCTTGTAGAGTTGATATATGCCATTTGCGAAGCCGATTGTTTCAATTTCGGACGAATATCACGAATACGTCTGACTGAATACTTTGAAAATGTGTTTAATATTGATTTGGGCGATGTATATCACACCTACCTTACCCTTCGTGGGCGCGTAAACCGCACTCAATTCTTAGACGAGTTGAAAGACAAATTGATTGCAAAAATGGATAAAGACGATAGTAAGTAGTAAAATTGGGCAATTACCAAGTTCCCAATTTGACTATTTGGCAATATTGATTTTTCAATTGGCTGTAATTCAACGGATTGCTAAAGCATTTTTGCCAAGTATAGTACCAAGTTTTCACATATAGATTTTGATAATTTAAGCCTCAAAACGTCCGTTTTTGAGGCTTTTTTTATGTCATTTTGTGGCAAAAAGCACCACTACCAAGTTTTACATAGCACATTCTCAAAAGTTTTGATTTTAAAATCCTTTACTGATAAGCATTTCATCGCTATTAAAAAAAATAGTTGTACCAACTTGGACGTTCAAAATTTGCAATCCACCGACATTTGCAGCAATTCAAACAGTTATTGCTATGGATGTTATCACTATCGAATCACAAGCGTATAAAGATTTAGTGGCAAAAATCAATTCGATTGCCAAGTTCGTAGTCGAACACCAGTCAACAGATGCCACCGACCCCGACGAAGAATGGGTGGACAGTTACGAGGTTTGCACTTTTCTCGCAATCAGCGAACGCACGCTGCAACGCTTGCGCTCACAAGGTAAGATTTCCTACTCGCTCATATCGGGCAAAACCTACTATACCATTGCGGAAATCAAACGAATGCTGAATGAAAAACGCATCCGCAGCAACGAAGAAGCACTTCAAAACTTAATCAACAATCACCAACAATATGTTCAACAAAGAAGAATTGCTAAGGCGAACAAATAACGGTTTGGACGTTTTCAAACACTATATTCCGGGACAATGGCGAATCGGACGGAACTTCTTGAATCCGTTGTACGATGACAGCAAAGCATCGTGTAACGTGTTTTTTGACCGTCGCAACGGCTGTTACCGTATCAAAGATTTTGGTAACGACGATTTCAGTGGCGATTGTTTCTTTTTCGTAGGAAAACTGAAAGGCTTGGATTGCCGGAACTCAAAAGACTTTGTAGAGATACTGCAAATTATCAATCGGGACTTATCGCTGAATTTAGATGATGGCGACACTTCGTTCGTGGTTTCAGTTTCACCAGTTATGAAGCCAGTTGCGAAAGAGGAACAGCCAATTGAACCAAAGAAAAGTAAGCCATACAGCACCATTCAGCAAAACTTCACATCCAAAGAGTTGGCGTTTTGGCAACAATACGGCATCACTTCTGAAATACTGAAAGCCTACAAAGTCGTTTCCCTAAAAGAATTTAAGAGCGAGAATAGCGAAGGTAAACCTTTCTTTTTTACTTCATCGGAACAAGAACCAATATTCGGATACCTTGGTAAACGGCATGTAAAAATCTACCGTCCGGTTTCTGAAATACGCTTCCTGTATGGCGGAAACTTTGGTGAAAATTATTGTTTTGGACTGGAACAACTGCCCGCCAAAGGCGATACGCTGTTCATTACAGGTGGCGAGAAAGACGTGCTTTCCTTGGCTTCACGTGGCTTTCATGCAATCTGTTTCAATTCGGAAACGGCTACCATTCCAACAAGCATCATCCGCAAACTATCACACCGCTTCAAACATATCGTTTTACTCTACGATACGGATAAAACGGGTTTGGATGCTTCGGCGAAGCACCAACAGCAATTGGCTGAATTTGGCGTAAAACGGCTCGTTTTACCGCTTGCGGGAACAAAAACAGAGAAAGATATATCTGATTATTTCAAAGCAGAAAATACCCGCGAAAACTTTATCGGGTTGTTCATCGAATTTTTGGACACACTTTATAGCGAAACTATGGCAATTCTAAAGCCGTGTGAGATTGACTTCAATAATCCGCCAATCAAAGCAGAAATGATAATATCTATTAATGATGTCCCATTGGGGACGGAAGGCAACCTGTTCGGCATAACGGGTGGTGAAGGAACGGGAAAAAGTAACTATGTAGGGAGCCTGATTGCCGGAGCCATCCGTAACGCCGACTTTTCAATCGACACTTTGGGAACAACCATTAATGTGGACGGGAAGAACAAAGCCGTATTACTCTACGATACAGAGCAATCAGAAACGCAACTGTACAAGAACATTTCCAATATTTTGAGAAGAAGCCGTCAGGATAAAATGCCCGACTACTTCAAAGCCTACTGCCTGACAAGCATGTCGCGCAAAGAACGCTTACAAGCCATTGTTCAAAGCATGGATAAATTCTACTACCAGTATGGCGGTATTCAAATGGTCGTTATCGACGGCATTGCCGATTTGGTACGTTGCGCCAACGACGAAGCCGAAAGTGTGGGAATCATCGACGAACTCTACCGATTGGCAGGCATCTACAAAACCTGTATCGTATGTGTACTTCACTTTATTCCCAACGGCATGAAACTACGTGGGCATTTGGGTTCAGAACTGCAACGCAAGGCGGCTGCCATCCTTTCCATCGAAAAGGATGAAGACCCAAATATCTCGGTTATCAAAGCCCTGAAAGTTCGTGACGGTAGCCCGTTGGACGTTCCGTTGATTCAGTTCGCATGGAACAAGGAACTGGCGATGCACACATACATCGGCGAAAAAACGAAGGAAGAAAAGGAAAAACGCAAGGAAAGCGAATTGGTGAGCGTTGCCCGTGGCATCTTTGGCAAGCAACGGCATTGCACCTATGTGGACTTATGCGAGCAAATCCAAGCGATATTGGACGTGAAAGAACGCACAGCCAAAAGCTATATCAAATTCATGCGGGACAAGGAAATCATTCTGAAAGACCCGTCCAATGTAAGTTATTTCATACTCGGTCATATTTAAAATCAAATACCATGTTTATAGATAAAAATAATTTCGAGGCGTGGATGAAACGCATTATGGATAGGCTCGATATGCTTGAAAACCGCATTACCAAAAAGGAAAAGGTACGCCACCGACTTAACGGCGAACTGTTGTTGGACAATCAGGACTTATGTTTTATGCTGAATATCTCAAAACGTACCTTGCAGCGTTACCGAAGTTCGGGGCAATTGCCGTTTAAGCGTATCGAGCAGAAAACGTACTATCTGGAATCGGATGTACATAAGTTTATCCGTGAGCATTTTAATGACGGGCGACTTCCCGGCAAGAAGTAATTCACAGAGCCGCTACCCAAGCGGCTTTTTCATACCTGCCTGCGATACACTTTTCCGTTCCCGTGCCGTACACTTCAAAGAGAATCTCGGCGAGAAAGCAAGCGTACATGCGGCGGCTGTACCCTTGCAACGGAATTTCATTCATTGGGATTAAACGTTTCGTTGGTACGCGGAACGTCTGGCAATTGCTCATCCAACGACCTGCGAAAACGGACACAGCCTTCCATAAACTGCGGCCAGTCGGGAACCGAAAGTTTCGGGTCATATTTTTCAGGAAGTAAATTCCACAACTGCGGATGAAACCAACACAAATCATGTCCGCTGCTATCGCGGTGTTTACGAATACCTTGCCGTAATTTTTTGACTTCTTCGACAAGTTCGTCATGGGTCATATTTTTCAAATCTTCATCCATAATTTCTTGCATTATTGGTTTATACTATAAACAGACAAACACAAACCTTTGTTTGTGCGGTCTTATTTTCAATTACAATTACCGTTCCTTTCCCACGCTTCCCATTGTCTGTAATGCTGTCGGGATTCGGTATTTGTTATCATTCGGCAAAGGTGCTTACGGGTTCTGAACAGGCAGTAAAGTTCGAGCCTGCGGTTGCCACAAAAATTCTTCCTCTTTCCCTTCGGGCGAGCGTAATTTTTGCGCAAAACTTGACAACCCTAAACCCTTCACCGTGCTTGCCTATGAAACAAAAATGACCGACCCGACCGATGACGCATATAAAAAAAGTCAGCACGATGAAGAACGGTAAACATAACGTGAAACAAAAATTCCCTCGCCTCTCAAATCTACATATAATTTGGCGGTGGACGAAGCGGATAGCAGTTGTGGGATTGCTTGTGGCATTGGTTGCGAACTACGGAACAGGCAGTTGCTTGGCAGTTGTAGCAGGTTTCCTGATTGTCCGTGCATTGATACGGTTAGCGTTTCGGATTATAGTAATGTTGGTTTCCATCGCTTTGTTATTGCTGATTTTGGGTTTAATCATTTTATAAATCAAAAGAATATGAAAGAGTTTGAAGTAAAGACACGCTTCATTTTTGAGGGCGTTTTTAAGGTAAAAGCCGAAACAAGGCAACAGGCAGCCGAATACGTACAAAAACATTGCGGGTTGGTTATCGGGGGTGATATTCATTCCACGTTGCCTGATGACGATATAGATTGGGATTTTAATGTACATCCCGAAAAGGAAATCAAAGGAATTAAGCAAACATCTAAATAATAGCATCATGGAAACAGTAGCAAAATGTATGTACTATTTACCTGCGAATTACAGTAATTGTGCGACCTGCAAAGTCGGCGGATATTGTCACGGGCAATGTGCGAACTACACACCCGAAGAAACGGAATCCATTACTAAAAACGGTGTTAGCACCACCACCGAAAAGGGACAGGAACAGTATGTGAAATGTGTATTAGGTGCATTTCGGGGTAAAGAATATTTCCAATACGACTACCGACACACAGACGGCGAACTGTTTTCAACGGTTGCCGAAACGTTGGAAAAATGCAGAGAACGGCGGGACGAATGGTTAAACAAAAAAGCATAAGGATATGAAAACAAACGAAAGAAATAAAACTACCCGACTTTATGCCCATACCATTGAATACTGGTGGGAATGGTCGGATTACCAAGCAGAATACGAGGAATACGAGCATCCATTATCGGATTCGGATATAGAGCATATTTGCAACATGCTTGCGGAAGATTGTGTACAGGGGCAGTTGTGCAGCATTGCCCCCGATGATACGGAAATTTACGGTTGGTGGAAAATTCAAAAGTAAAACGCTAAAATCATGGACTACAAAAATCTATCGAAATTTGAAAAGTTGGCAGAATTTCAAACTGCCAACTTTTGGCGGGGCGAACGACATTTTGCTGCCGTTTACCTAAAGGCGGTATGGCTCAATGATAAAGCGGTAATGGACGAATACGAGCGGTTTGGCGACCGCCCGTATCAGTTTATCACCAACAAACGGGCGTATGACAGAGGTTTACTGTTTGGCTTTGACGGCAAGCAACTGGATGAACACGGATGGTTGCAACGTCCCGAATTTTTGGAACAGGAAGAAATTCCGTTTACCGTAAAGGACAAACCGTATTCCTCAAACTACCTGCAAATTGGGCGAGGTAAAAACGGCAAATGGACGTATTCGGTCAGTTGCTCAACAGGCAATGCAAGCAGTTCAAGCGGTTTGAGTATTTGGGGTAAAGTGATGGACAGCCGAAAGGATTGTTTAAAAGAGGGTTTAAAAGAAATGTTACTGCATCACCAACTCGCAGCCGAGCGACTGAAGGATGACACTTGCGGCAATTTCAACGCCAAATTTTCGTGTGAAATCGTTCGGCAAGTGAAAGATATGTTTGATGAACTGACGGGCAGAAAAGCAGTGCAATTGTCATTCTTTTGACCTTTAGAATTATTTATATGGGCGAGAAACCGCCCGCTACTTTCTTTCTTGACGTGAGCGGAAAAAGAAAGTAGCAAAGAAACCAGTTTAAATCGTTTTTGAATTACTTAAAGATATTCAATATCATCTGCTTAATTGTTCCATTCTCTAATTTTAGGCCTAATGGTTTCGACACATCTTGTCCCTCTATTAAATGCAAAGAGGTATTGTAAATTATTCCGAGCAGAAAATAAGTTTCAGGGATATGAACTCCAATTGTTTGAGCGAAATGAAGTTTATTTTTTGTTCCATTTACTTCTTCAATAAAGATTCGTTTATTTTCTTTGTCCGGGATATTATCGTAAACTAATTTCTCTATTTGTATTCTTACTCCAAAACATATCGCCAGAGGGTCGAAGGTATTATCTTCAAATAAATATCTTCTAATCTCGCGAGATATCTTTTTTAAAAACATTTCGGGCTTAGCCCAATCCATATTTAAACTAAGTGTTTTAAACTCATTTGTCAAATCGATTTGAGAAATATCTGGATGAAAGTGAAAAAAATAAGCATCAACATTATCCTGAATGCTTGGGTCTGCTCTCTTATATATCAGTTTAAGTATTTGCTGGTTAGACTTAACGTTGATGTCTTTTATGTAATTGACTTTGATTTTACTATCATTAAAGCAAAAATGATTAAAAAACAGAGGGTCTAAATGTGTCAATAAGATGGGAAATATTCTTTTCTTGCATCTTTTCATGTCATCAATGAAAGTGGAAATATAATATTGAAATGTTATCAAATTTGCGTCATCCATGTAATCGAATATTTCATCAATTATTAAAATGCAATCCTTTTTCTTGAAATTACGTCTTGATTTTAATAACAATGCTATGAATGTCAAAATGTCTCTTTGTCCATTAGAAATTTCGTGGGCCTTAGGCCAATAAACAATAAGGCTATTTCTTTCTTCTTTAGGTTTTATATCAAATCTATCTTTTACAGGATTAAAAGAATCTATAGTTTGAGTATAGTCGTCTTTCTCATCGAGGTAATAGAGATATTTGCAAGCCTTCTTGAAATTTGCACCTAAGTTATTTCTTATAGTTAATATTTGCCAAGTCGCTAGAAATAAATCGACATCATTTGTTATTTCCCTGAATCTAAATGAAGCGATAATATCAGAAAGTTTTTGATATTCATCTAGTGCTTGAATTGCAGGTAAAACATTTATCCTTATCCAGTTTTTTATATTATCTCCTGTTCCAGTTTGCTGGTTAATCTGTATAATAGTATTATTAAGTGTCGTTTGATAATTTCTGAGACTAAATCTTGTGAAATCTATCTCATTTTCGATTCTATGAAATAATGCTCCGCATCCAAAAATATTCGAAATATTATTTAGTATTTTATTCCCATTTGCTCCAAAGGATGTTTTAATAGAGCCAGAAGAATAATTAAAGCCAATCTTTGAAGGAATCGTTGGGACTAATACAGTTGGGACAATATCAAGTGAAGTTTTAGCAAAAGTCCTTCCTCCAAAAGACTGAACTTTGGACTTTGGCTCTGTTTGATTATTTATGACAAATACATCAAAATGATCTAATATAGTATTTTGAGTATCATCTGCAATAAGTGTTAACCCTGTACTTAATGTAAGTGAAAGAATAGGTCTGTGTGCTGCTGATTTTTTATGATGATTTTTCTCATCCAATTCTATTTTGTTACTCCTTAAAGAATCAAAAGCAACTGCAAATGAACTTTTCCCAAATCCATTAGGTGCTACCAATATATTAGGTTTATTTGGAACAAGGTCTAACCTAAATAGCTTATTTCTTATTCCTTTTACATTTGTAATTTCAATAGATTGAATTTGCATATTATATAGTTTAATAAATGCCACATTTTGCGTGCAAAGCTACAACTTAATTAATATATAGCGCAATTATCTTCCTGTTATTTAGCAGGAAAGCCCCCGACAAATGCCGAGGGCTTTCCAAAACCAAACTCAAAATTCTATTTCAGCCCCTCATCCGTCCGCTTACCCGTAAACGTAAGCGTATATTCCATCCGTTTCCCGAAGTTATCTTCAAACACAAAATCCAATTGGGCTTGTTCTTCCGCCATGTTGGTATAAATCAGCACAAAATCATCGGAAGCGATGGGCTGAAAGCGGTTCATCGGGATGGATTTTCCTTTGCTGTCTGTCAGCGTTCCCGTTCCCTCACTTTGGAAGTACCGGAATTTATACGCCGTTCCTTCGTAATGCCCTTCTCGGACAATCGAAAACTCTAAGGCAACTGTTTCGCCCTTTTGCAGCGACTTCGGAAGCGGCAACGTTTCAACAGAAAATCTGTAATCCTGCTTAATATCCAAATCGTCGCTACAGGCACAGACTATTGCCGACAGCAATAGCGTGTATAAAATGGTTGATGCAAATCGTTTCATATTCGTTGTTTTAATTGATGATAAACTTAATTCCCACGCCGATTTGCGTGTTGAACTTTCCGACCGTTGAACCCCACAGTATCCGTTCCCGGACGTTGAACATGAGTGCGGCAAAATCCGTCAGGTAGATTTCCGTTTCGAGCGTCAGCGCACCGCCGTAGATGAACGCATCAGCGTTTTGGATGGTCGCCCCGTCGGGCAGCAACTTATCGTTCCAGTTGATGGTTTCGTAACCCGCCATGCCCGACACACCGAGCGACAGAAAGAACGTTTTACTACCATCCGACAGAAAGTTCAGGTAGTAGCCACCTTCGCCCGTAATTTGCGCCAACGGCAATCGCAAGTCGTTGTACAAATACTGCTTTTGCAGGTATTCGCCACCAAATAGCCAGTGATGCCCTTGCTTGGTATAGGACGACATCGCCGCGCCGAAATGGAAGCCAAAACCGTCGCTTTTGGTATCGAAGTTGAATCCATTGACTGTTCCGCCAGTGAGTTGAATGCCCTTTTGCGAGGGCAAACGGCGTTGTGCCTGCGCTTGGTTTTGAACAACCAGGCACAGCATCAACGCAAGTAAAAATGTTACTTTTTTCATCTTACTTCACTTTTAGTTCGTTAATCACTTCGGCACGTATCAAATCGCTGTTTTCGATAATGAAGGTCTGATGCCGCCCGCCGTTCTTTTCAAAGAGTTCCACCACCAGTTGCTTGCCGTCGGGAATCGTAAACTTATCCATTGCAAACACGCTGCGTTCCGAACGTTTACCCAACACCTGCGTTACGTTGTGGTAGGCGCGGACTGGATAAATGACTGTTTCCTGAATGGCAGTACGCTTGGCAACCTTTTTATCGACGATTTTCCAACGGATAAAATCAATGTCAAACGGCACGTTCGAGGCGTTCTTAGTTTGCGTATGGAAATACATTAATCCGTTGTGCGTATAAATTCCTTTCAAAAAATACTGGATACCGAAGCGTTTGCAGCCTATGTGCTTTACCTTACGCTTATCGCTTTGGTAGATGGATTTCATGATAATTTGCACGACTTTGGGCGATTCGTTACCCAATTCTTTCAGGTAAATTTCTAAAGAATTGTTCGGGCGGTTCACTGCTTCGCCATCGTGCATAAAATCTTTCATTTCGACATTCAACTTTTCGGGTTCGTCGGCATACCGAACGTTGAAGGCATAAAAACTGCCTTCGTCGGTGATGACTGAAAAGTTGGTTTCCGTTTCAAAGTTTTTCACGGCGGCTTTTACACGGACAACGTTTTCCGAGCCGTCCGCTTTTCCTGCGATGATGTTGGTTGAACCCAAATCCACATAGCGCACGTTGGCGGGAAAAATAATGTGGACGGTTTTATCGAACGTAACTTCTAAGCCATACGGCGGAATCATTCTGTCATACGTGATTTTACGGGTAAACCCGTCGTAGAAGTCGCCCGAAGACGGTTTGTTTTGTGCGTTTGCTGTACATGCAATTACCACGAAGGCAATCATTAAAAAATACTGTTTCATTACTTTTGGATTTTAGTGGTTTATTTATTTTTCGTTAGGTAACAGAAAAACTCTGTACCCTGCTTTGAGATTGACTTTTACTTCTCTTAATTTTTTGGAAACGAACTGCGAGGTTCCCTGAATCAGTCCACGCCCCAAGTCGGCAGCCAACTGCTGACCCGCATCGCTTGTCAGGCTGATGCTCGTTCCGGCACTCGCGCCCATGTTGGCAACAATTTCCTTGGCAGCGTTGACTTCGGCAGTATTCGGAATGAAAACACCTTGCTGTCCATCGGTATCATACACCATGATTTGCACGGAAATAATCGAACCCTCGTATTCCAATGAATTGATAATAACATCAAGCCGTTCGCCTTGGATTTTGCCCATTCCTGTAATCAGGGTATTTCGTGGAATAAGGATATTGCCCGCTTTCATGGGTTCGAGCAAACGAAGGCGGACGCTCTGTCCGTTCAAAATCGTTTGTTCATCGTGTACACAAGCGGTAATGGTATTCTTGGCTTCCGCTTGCTTTTCAGCAGTCGCCGTTAAAAATCCCATATTTCGGGGCTGACTGAACGCCTTTACAATGTCGGCACTACTCATATCCTGTTGTAATGCCGACACCGTGCGTTCCGTTACTTGCGACACGGGAACCACCTGCGTTTTACCTGATGCGTTGCGCGAATTGGTTTGTCCGGACGAAGCAGGTTGTCCGTTGGCTTCCATTGATTGTCCCTGCATTTGCGGCATGTACTTCGCTGCAATTTGGTAAGATTTTTCCATCAACGCCATTTGTTCGTCCACCGAGTTTTTCTTGCTTTCACTTTCAGCCATTTTTGCCTTAATTTCTTCCAGTTCCTTTACCAAGCGTTCCTTTTCAGGGTCGTCTTTCGGACTTTCGTAGAAATTTCCAAGCGTTCGATTAATGTCCTTATAGGCGGAAACGGAAGTTTGAATGGACGATGGTCGTTGCTTTTGCGACGTGTAGCCACCCGATTTTTGTGCAGTTGGTTCGTTATCCATTAACACCAAATCGCTTGACGGTTTTTCTTTTTCACCGCCCAACATGTCGGCAAAATCCTGTAACGAACGCATTTTCTCGTTCTTTTTTTGGTTCATCCTTTCGTCTTCGTAGGCGCTTTCTTTATCGCCGATAATGCCTTCTTCCTTGGGCATTGGGATATTGGCATTAAAGCCTTGCGTGGCTTCCGTCTTCGCTTTTTCATCCGCCGACGGGGCGAAAATCAGCCACAGGCAAGCCCCGAAAATCACGACCATCAAAGCGAAGATGGCGTACTTCTTCATCTTCTGCTTTTGTTCGGGCGTAAGCGTTTGCTTACTGTCCGTTTGATTGTTCTCGCTCATACTTTTGCTGTTTTAAATGGTTAATACTGTCGTTGGAATATTGCAGTTCCAATCGTTTCATGTGCTCAATTTCCAAATACTTTTGCTCTGCATCGCGCTTGCCGATGTTGTAAATGGAACTGACGGTCATGTAAATGGACAGGCTGCCGAAGATGACGCAAAACGCCAAAATGGTTATCAGCCGCCGTTCAGGCGACATTCCGCCGCATACACGGCGAAGCCCGTCTTCTATCCAATCCCTAAATCTGTTTACTTGTTTCTTTATCATACATTGTAAATTTTAGCGGTCAATGACTCGTAAATCCCTGTTTTCAACGATTTCAAAGGCTTCCATGATAAAGCCGTGCGGGTTGTTATCACTTCGTACCGAGTTAATAAGATTACAACGCGTTACTAAACTTCGCTCGGTGATATTGCTTTCACGGATTATCATTTGCCTTGCATACGTAGCCACTTTGTACGGGTACGAATCAAAATTGCACTGCACACTATCCACGGCAATGGTTTGATTGATATTCCCACTGATTATGCGGTTGTAGTAACCTTTTTCCGTCAGGTCTTTGTAGTAGCCGAAAGCACTTTTATCAACCAAAAACAGGGCGCGTTTGATATTGCTTTCGATGGCATTCTTATCTGGCGACAGCGTGAAAAAGAGTTCGTGGAAACGCTTGATGTGTTCGCGAGCTTCCACAGGTCTGTTTTGTGACAAGTCCTGCGAAAGTGCGAGCATCAACGATTTCCCGCCATCCAGTACGTAGATTTTCTGCCGCTGTGCTTCGGCGAAACTGTACGAGTTCCAAAGGGCATACCCGACAATTCCCGCGCACAGGCAGACAAACACGATTCCGAAGAACCGTATTTGTTTGAAGGATGTTTCGATGTTTTTTAATGATTTAAATTCCATACATTTTCTGTTTTATGAATAAATAATTGCCAGCGGTGGCTCACCGCCCCATTAATTTTCCTGATATGTTTCCCGTAACCGAACCTGCCGCAGCCCCCGCAGCACCGCCCGCTTTCATGGCAGCAGCGTTGACGTTGCGCCCGTAGTTACCCATTCCGCCCGCCGAAATAATCCAATTCGATACCGTCGGAATCGTGAAGTAGCCGACAATGCCAATCAGCATAAAGATGATATACACCGTATTGGATGAATCAATGGAAAAGTTGGGGTTGTTCTGCAATTCGGAAATATCGTTTTGCAGCATGAGGACTTGGATTTTTGCCAGTATGCAACTGAACAAATCCGATACGGGTAGCCACAGATACACGCTGATGTAGCGCGTTATCCATTGTGTCATGGTCGATTGAAAGCCATCATAGACGCTTATCGCAAAGGCGAGCGGGCCAAGAATGGCTAAGACAATCAGGAAGAACGTTCGTATCGTGTCGATGACTAATGCGGCGGCTTGAAACAGTATTTCTAAAAGTTCCCTGAACCAGTCGCGGATGGACTTTTTCAGGCTATACATCCCGCGCTCGACATACATTCCCGTCACTACCATTAAGTCAGAAGGCGACCATCCGAGTTCGTCCAGTTGGCGGTCAAATTCTTCATTGCTGACGAGATAAGCAGTTTCAGGGTTGCGCATCATGGCTTCATATTCCAGTTGGTCTTTTTGGCGGCGATACTCGTTCATATCAAATGTTTGCGTTTGCAACATTTGGTTACAGCCTTTTACAACGGGCGACATCACGGTATTAATCGTTCCCAACACAAAAGTTGGGAAGAACATAATACAAAGCCCGATTGCAAACGGTCGTAAGAGCGGATAGACATCAATAGGTTCGGCGCGGGATAACGATTGCCACACACGGGTGGCAACGTAGAACAACGCACCCAATCCCGCAATCCCTTTGGCTACCCCCGCCATGTTACCGCACAGGGGCATCATTTCGGTGTAGAGGTTTCGCAGAATTTGGTGCAGGTTGTCGAAATCAACGGCTAATAGTACCATAATGAGTTGATTTTAGGGTTACCAATAGCGTTCGTCAGCCGTTCCGTACAAGGACATCACTCGGTCAGTATCACCCTTCTTTTGCGCTCGCAGGTAAGAAATGGAAATATTCTTACGAGTATAGTAGGATACGAGATTGCGATGTTGCACCAGTCGGTCATGCACGTAGTTAATGATGTCCATGCGCTCGGCATCGGTCATCGAAAGTCCGTTGACGTTAACCACGTCTTTGAGTTCCAAAATCATATCCGCGCTTTGTTGCAGCAACTTCGTATAGCCGAAGGCAATCGCCGTCAATTCTTCGATGCGGAAGTTCGGGTCAGCCATCATCTTTTGAAAATTATTGACGTAGATGTCGGAAATTTCGCCGACCATGAGAATGGTATTTCTCACTTTCTTGGCATCCTGTAATAAATTGTGTACGGCTTTCAACTTGTCATAATACTCTTTACCTTGGTCATAGACCTTTTTCACTTCCTGAAAATTTTTAATCATGTTGGCAGCCGTCGATGACGTTTGAACAATCTGATTAGCAGTATTTACGATACTGGTGGCAATGTTTGCAGGGTCGGTAACGACAAACTGCGCTTTGCTTGAAAGGCTGCATACGGTAAGTAGTACAGCCAAAAGAAAAAATTTAGTTTTCATTTTTTTGAATTTAAATTATTGATTACTTCGTTTACTTTCGGCGAGTTGCTTAATCGCCAGTTCAATGTTTCCGTCCAACTTTTCAGCAAGGCGGAACAGTTCCAGTTTTTCAGTTTCTTCGGTTGTGTACGTGTAATACTCTTCCAAACTCACTTCTGTCGCATACACAGCGGATTGCACGCCGCCCAAACCAATCCAGACTTCCTTATACCTTCGTGATGGGTTGTTCGCCATGTTGATGGAAAGTACCTGCGATTTTTCCTTTTCGGTCAATCCCAGCAAGGCTTGAATTGAATCAAACTTATTCATGTACTTACGTTGGTCGAGCAGGATTTTACAGTCGGAATTGTTTATGATACTTTCCTTCACGATGGGCGAAGCGATGATGTCATCGACTTCCTGCGTTACCACAATGGCTTCACCGAAGAATTTTCGGACGGTTTTAAACAGATACTTTATGTATTCTGCCATACCTTCTTTTGCAATCGCTTTCCACGCTTCTTCAATCAGTATCATCTTTCTGATACCCTTTAGTTTGCGCATCTTGGAAATGAAGGTTTCCATGATGATAATCGTAACTATCGGGAACAGGATTTTGTGGTCTTTGATATTGTCCAACTCGAATACTATGAAGCGTTTAGAAAGCAAATCCAACTGTTTATCCGAGTTCAGCAGGTAGTCGTATTCGCCGCCTTTGTAGTACGGTTCGAGGACGTTCAGAAAGTTCGCCACATCAAAATCTTTCTCGCGTACCTGTTTGGCAGCAAGGATTTCGCGGTACTCACCACCGACAAATTCGTAGAAGGTATTAAAGGACGGAATGATGTTATCCAATCGGTCGATGTACAGGCTTACGGCATTTGATAAAGCGACTTCTTCGGCGCGTGTGGGCGGTTCGTTGTCCCGCTTCCATAGGGTTAATATCAATGTCTTGATACTTTCCCTTTTCTCAATATCAAACTGCCCATCGTCCGTATAAAATGGATTAAAAGCAATTGGATTTTCTTCGGTGTAGGTGAAGTAAACCCCATCCGCACCGTTGGTTTTGCGGTTTATCATCTCGCACAAACCTAAGTACGAGTTACCCGTATCAACCAACAGCACATGCGTTCCCTGTTCGTAGTATTGCCGCACCATGTGGTTGGTAAAAAAGGATTTTCCCGAACCCGAAGGACCCAAGATAAACTTGTTGCGGTTCGTGATAATCCCGCGCTTCATCGGCAAGTCCGATATATCCACGTGCAGTGGTTTTCCCGTCAGGCGGTCAACCATCTTGATTCCGAACGGCGAAGGCGAACTTTTATAGTTCGTTTCTTCCGTAAAGAAGCACAAGGCTTGTTCGATAAAGGTGTGGAACGATTCTTCCGAAGGAAAATCGCCTTGGTTGCCCGGAATGCCAGCCCAAAACAAAGTCGGCGTATCCACGGTGTTGTGGCGCGGCTTGCATTCCATAATGGCGAGTTGCGAACCGACATCATTTTTAATGCGCTTCAATTCTTCGGCATCGTCCGACCACGCCATCACGTTGCAATGGCAGCGTACCGAAGTCAGCCCAAAACTATGGGCTTCGTTCAGGTACTTTTCAATCCATTCTTTATTGATTTGGTTGCCGCGCGAATAGCGGGATAGCGAGTGCATGTTACGCGCCATCTTCTCAAACTTGCGCAGGCTTTCGGCGGAATCGTCAATGAAAATCCACTGGTTGTAAATGTGATTACACGACAATAAAACACCAACAGGCGAAGCAAAACTCAATCTACAATCGCTTCTATCGGTCGATAGTTTTTCATACCGTCCATCGGTTCTAACGTTGGAAGGCAAATCTTCGGCATCCGAAAGCGTGTGCAGGCACATGATGTTATCACCGATTTTCATGTCGGCGGCAGACAGGGATATATCCTGTAAACAGGTGGTGTCTTCCTGCGAGAGTGCTAAGTATTTTTCAATGATACCTGCATTTTCGGGTGTGCCAACAATTTCGTCGTTTGTGAGTCTTACCAATTTGATGAAGCCACTATCGTTGACGATGCGTTCAAACTGTCCGACGGATTCCAAGAATTTCAATGCCGTTTCCTTATCCTGAATTTCCTTGGGAACAATAAAGCCGCGGCAAAGCGTCGAAAAATTGCTTTGCCGGCGGCTGCGTTCCTTCGTGGTTTTCGTCAGGAACAGGTAACAGGTGTGATTCAGGTAGGGGCGTTCGTTGAAGTGGCGTTCAAAACTTCGGCTTAGAAAACTAAGGTCGTCTTTTTGAATTTCGGGAACGTAGTTTTCCTTGATAAACCAATCCTGTTTGTACACGATACTAAAGTTCGGCAATACCTTCACCGCCTTTGTCCATGCGGAATGTATCGCTTCGTATTCGACACTTGTTACCGTGAAGAGTTCGGGCAGTTCCACTTTGAACGCGACGGTGATGTCGGCATCCTTTGAAATGATACAGTCCTGTTCCACCGATAGCAGCGGAAACTTGCTTTCGAGCGTAACGGCTTTTAATGTATTCCTCATGCGTTTTTCTTTTTACGGGTGAATAATCGTTGGATAGCCCTGCGGTTGATAAGGTATTTGGGGTGTGAGCGGCGGGCTTGTACTTTCATCAGGCCGTGTTCGCCGTATTTGGCATTCAGTGAGAAGGTCAGCCATACCAAGACTGATGCTGCGCTCACGCCAAAGCCGATGCAAACCCATTGGCCGATACCCGCCATGTACATCACCACAAACACCACGAAAACAGCCAAAAGTCCGCCTGCAAAAATGAACAGGTATTGTGACTTCAAGCCCTTAAATTCCGCAGGTTTGCCTATCCCTTTGTTGATTGGATAGTCCATGACCGCTTACAAAAAGAAGGAACGAAGGATAGTTGCCGATACAATCAGGAAGATACACGCGCCGAACCACGAGGCGGCGGTTTTGCTTGTATCAGGGTCGCCACTCGAAAACTTCGAGTACACTTTTACCCCGCCAATCAAACCGACCACCGCACCAATGGCATATATCAATTTGGTGGCAGGGTCGAAATACGAGGTTACCATACTGGTGGCTTCGGTGATTCCCGCTGAGCCGTTGCCTTGCGCGAATGCGCCGAGAGCAGCCAACATAAGGGCTGCCGAAAGAAATAATCTCTTTTTTGTCATAATGATTCTTGAAATGTGCCGTGAAAGTTGGATGGGCTTTCACGGCGGGTTAATACTGTTTACTTTGGATTTTAGTGGTAGCCCGCTGCGCTAACCGTAATCTTTTTGTTTCATCTTTCTTGTTTTTAAAAATTCAACTTAAAAAATCAGCGATGTTGAAATCGCTCGTATCTTCAATCCTATTTTCTTCATCCGTCAGTTCGATGCTCTGCACGTGCAGGCTTATCAAACTCTTTATCCGCAAGGCTTTTTCGGGACTGACGGCGGCGAGTTGTTCAACGCATTCCGTATGTTCCAGTCGGTACAGCACTTCGGCTGCCTCTGCCTCATTTTCGCTTTCGGGTTGGCTGACCGCTTCAACCGCCAAGTCCATTTCTTCATACGAAAATCCCGCTGCCAGTTCCGCTTCGCTTCCCAAGGTTTGCCGAAGTTCTTCGGCTTCCTCGTTGGTATCGACATCCTCATTTCCGGGTTCTTCGCTTTCATTTTCGTATTCCGCAGGAACATCAATTTCCATTGGTTCCGATGCGTTTTCCTCTGCAAAAGTATCGGCTTTTTCTTCCGAATTATCAGATTTTGAAGCAGTGGCAGGGGTTGGCGGTGGTTGGCTTCGATAACCGAGGACAACACGGCTTTGACCGACAATACTTGTTTCGTCATTCCGTTTTTTCGGAATGTTTTCGTTGCTTTTCGGCAGTTCCGTTTTCTTCGGAAACGCCAATCGGTACAGGAAGTACAGCGCAACGACAATGGCTAACATGGCAAAGAGTTTCATTCGATTAAGTCCTTTCTATCACGTTTGTATAGGTCGTTTATCTCATCCTTATTGGCTTCCAAGTGTTGCAGCAGCACGTTGTCAATGTAGCCGCCGACAGTAATATCCTTATCGGCAATCACCCGAACGATTTCCGTAATGGTCGCATGGATGCGCTGGCTGATATATACGCATTGCCGCGTTTTGATTTCGTTCTTTTGCAAGAAGGTCGAAGTGTAGTCAACCGCATTGTTCCGCTTGCGCTTGGCGGTTTCTTTTGGTTTTTCGAGAACAGGCTCGGCTTCGGCTTCCTGTACTTGTATTTCCTCTTTTACAGGTTTTACCCGTTCCGCCTTTTGCGGTTCTTTTTCCTTGATGGACGAAAGCAATAGCGATTCGTCGATTTCCCCGATGTCCCTTTTATTCGTTGCCATTGTTATTCAGGTTTATGGTTTGACAAATTTCTTCGGCGAGTTCTTCAATGTTGCTGCCTTTTAGCAAAGCCTTATCAACAGGGAAAAGCGTGGAACGAAATACAGTTTTTCGTTCGTCCGATACTTCCTTGCGGAAGCGTTTACTATCGGGTAGTAGCGTTTTGAGCATTGGCAAGCCCAATTCGCCAATGGCTTTTTCGTAGGCTTTGTACAGCGAAGTCTTTTCGCGCCCATCCACCATATTCCAAAAGAGGTATAAACCCTTGATGTTCCCTTTTTTCGGGGTAATCAGGTTGTCGGTCAGCATCACCGCATATTGCAGCGTACTTTCCAGTACCACACGGTCGGCGCTCACGGGGGCGAAAATGTAATCCATCGAAACGAGGGTTTTAATAACCCCGCCGCTGTTGAGCGTTCCGGGCAGGTCAAAGAAAATCACATCAAAATACTTGTCGGAATTATCCATCATGCTTTGGGCTTCCTCAATCGCCTTGTCGGAAGAAGTTTCCTTCACGGAATAGGCTTTAATGCCGAGCGTCGAAAACTGACGGTATGCCAAGCGTTTGAAGTAGTCATCCTGCATCACCAGTTCGGTATCGCGCTTGCGCATTTCGCCGATGCTATGCTGCGGGTAATCGCAGTCGATTACGCCCACATGCAACCCCTTTACATAGTGCAGATGGCTTGCCATTAGCACCGTTAAGGCTGTTTTTCCCATCCCGCCTTTTTGCGTGGAAAAGGCTACGAATACTGTTTCTTTCTTCATTTCATTGAATTTTTACGTGAATAATTATTTGTTGATTTATGACTGTAAGTCCTTATTTTGATGATGATTTACTGGTTTCCTGAAATACTTACATACGACGATACGACAGCACGTCAGTACGACAATACTGATTTGAACCAGTACGACAATGCTTGTTGACGTTTGTACTTCTGCAATTTTGCGAAGTGTTGCTTCATTGAATATTCCTTTCAATCCTGATTTATGTCGTTGAAACTTCATGTATTTATAGAATTACATCTTTGATTTTTCTGCAAAAGAACGACGAAAAGCAGGCGTATTTTTCACTTTTTCGACAGGTGGCACTGGTTGGCGTCGATTTGGCACTGGTTGGCGTTCAGCGATATAGAGTACGTCTGAAATCCGCCCCGTAACTTTGCAGCATCGTTTAGAAAAGTCAATATGCCAACTTCAAAAGTCAATCTCGCTAACATCGAATCCGTCCCGCAGGGCGGATTTTATTTGCATCGGCAAATGGCAAGTTGTGTTTTGAGTGCCTCAAAACCGTTTTCCGTACCTGAAAACGACTTGCCCCTTGCGGGGGAAAACGCTTCCGAAGTCAGCGTTTTTTGGAAAGATTTTCGAGTGTATTGGCTTGCAGCTATGATGTACCACTAAAATCCATTTTGTTATGAAAGCAGAAAAGAAAAATCCTAAAGGCGGTCGTAAACCCAAGACCGACCCGTGCAGCCATCGGTATGCGTTCAACCTGAACGATGCCGACAACGCGCAGTTCCTGTCCCTGTTCGATGCGTCGGGGATGAAAAACAAGGCGCACTTTATCACCGCTTGCATCTTTGACAAGCCCGTTTCGGTCGTTAAAATCGACAAGGCGGCGATGGATTACTACATGCGGTTGACAACTTTTCATTCGCAGTTCCGCGCCATTGGTGTAAACTATAATCAGATTACGAAGGCAATCAAAACCACTTTTACCGAGAAAAAAGCCCTTGCGTTTCTCTTTAAACTGGAAAAAGCAACGATGGAATTGGTCGCCATCAACAAGCAAATTGTGCAACTCACGGAAGAATTTGAAAAGAAATGGTTGCAAAAATGAGTTCGAGCAATACGCTTTACGGTGCGCTTTCGTACAACCAAACCAAGGTGGACGATGACCATGCGAAGGTACTTTTGACCAATCGAATGATTGAACCGAAGGACGGCGTGTATGATATTCTTGTGTGTATGCGCTCGTTCGAGCCGTACTTATTGGCAAATAATAAGACGGAAAAACCCGTGTTGCACGTGTCCATTAATCCCGACCCGAAAGACAAATTGAGTGACGAGCAGTTATCCGACATTGCTCAAAAATACATGGACAAAATGGGTTACGGCGACCAACCGTTTATCGTGTATAAGCACGAGGACATCGAGCGGCAACACATTCATGTGGTTTCGTTGCGGGTGGATGAAACAGGAAAGAAGATTAACGATAAGTTTGAGCATCGGCGTTCGATGGATGCCTGCCGTGAGTTGGAACAGCAGTACGGTTTACATCCTGCGGATAAAAAGTTGCGGCAGGAAGGCGCACCATTAAAAGCCGTCAACTACGGCGACGGCGATGTAAAACGGCAAATTGGCAATGTTGTCCGTCCCGCTTCACAATCCTACCATTTTCAGAGTTTAAAGGAATACAAGGCGTTGCTTGCTTTCTACCATATTAATATGGAAGAGGTGCGAGGCGAAGCCAACGGCAAACCGTATCGCGGCTTGGTATATTCCGCCATGAATGACAAGCGCGAGAAAGTCGGACATCCGTTCAAATCTTCCTTATTTGGAAAAACGGTTGGCGTGGATGCGTTGGAAAAACGGATTGAAAAATCTACGGAAATTATCAAGGACAAGGGGCTGAAAGAGCGAAGCAAGAAGGTAATCGCTTCGGTCATGAAGTCCCATCCCGACCGTGCGGGCTTTGAAAAGGAATTGGCAAAGAACGGTATCGGCGTTCTGTTCCGCGAGAACGAGCAGGGACGAATTTATGGTACAACGTTTATTGACCACGAGCAGAAAACCGTGTTTAATGGTTCGCGTTTGGGTAAAGAATTTTCGGCAAACATGTTCAATGATTTATTCAGCGGGAAGCAACAAGAGCCGAAGGAACAGCAGGACAAAGGGCAATCGTTCGAGCCGTTCGATAGGAAGCAAGAAGATGATTCGGTGGCAGGTGGGTTATTCAGCCTGTTGACACCCGAAACAAATGGTACAGACTACCAAGAAGAAGCCTTTGCCCGACGGATGAAAAAGAAAAAGAGAACAAGAAAATTATAAATACAAAATGAGTGTGCTATTATCAGGTATATCATCAACAGGTTTAAATCCCGTGCGCAAATACAGGTTTCGCGCAGAATTTCCCATTTCGACGCTTAGGCTAATAGCAGGAATGGATAATGATTTCGCTTTGTTTATGGCTGTTTTTATAAGTTCTGTCCCTATTCCCAAACCACGATGGTTTGGTAACATGCAGATACTTAGTTCGGGAATATTTTCGGCAATAAATCCATATCCGGGATTATCCGAGGGGAAGTATTTCAACCATACAACCCCAAAAGGTTTTCCATGCCTTTCGGCGACAAAACCGAAGTCAGAATTTTCTAACCAAGTATTGAAATAATGGGCAAAATGCGGATTTTCGTCTATCTCTTTTCGAGAAAAACGATTCCCGTTCCAATTCAGGTTGTAATAAGTCGCATCCCTCAATAGTTCGCTGTCGGATGATTTTAACGGCCTTATAATAAGCATTAATCAATTAAATTTTAAGCGAAAGCAAAGTTACAAATATTAATCTCATAATACATTAAAGTTATGCAAAACGAAGACGATTTAAGAGGATTGGCGAAAGTCATGGAATTTATGCGGGCAATCAGCATATTGTTCGTAGTAATCAACATTTATTGGTTCTGCTACCAAGCCATCAAGGATTGGGGTATCAATATCGGCGTGGTCGATAAAATCCTAATGAATTTTCAAAACACGGCGGGGCTGTTTTCATCCATCCTTTGGACGAAAATATTTGCCGTAGTATTCGTTGCCCTGTCCTGTTTAGGAACTAAGGGTGTGAAGGAAGAAAAAATCACATGGGCGAAGATTTACACTTTCCTGACCTTCGGGTTTATATTTTTCTTCCTGAATTGGTGGTTACTGTATCTGCCGTTACCGTTGGTATTCAACACAGCATTGTATATTCTGACAATGACTATCGGCTACATTTTACTGTTGGTTGCCGGACTATGGATGTCGCGCCTATTGAAAAATAATATGATGGACGACGTGTTCAACCTCGAAAACGAATCGTTCATGCAGGAAACACGCCTGATGGAAAACGAGTATTCCATCAATCTGCCGACACGATTTTTCTATCAAAAGAAGTGGAACAACGGTTGGATAAATGTGGTCAATCCGTTCCGCGCATCCATTGTGTTGGGTACACCGGGTTCGGGAAAGTCCTACGCCGTGGTTAACAACTACATCAAACAGCATATCCGCAAAGGATTTTCGATGTACATCTACGATTACAAGTTCGACGATTTGTCAGTGATTGCCTACAATACCTTGCTGAACAATCTTGATAAGTATGAGGTTCCGCCCAAGTTCTATGTAATAAACTTCGACAATCCGCGCAAAAGCCACCGGTGCAACCCGATTAATCCTGCATTTATGACGGATATCAGTGATGCTTACGAGAGTGCCTACACGATAATGCTCAATTTGAACCGCACATGGATACAGAAGCAAGGCGATTTTTTTGTGGAATCGCCGATTATCCTGCTTGCAGCCATAATTTGGTATCTCAAAATTTACCAAGACGGTAAATACTGCACGTTTCCGCACGCTATCGAGTTGTTGAACCGCCGCTATGCCGATATTTTCCCGATTCTGACTTCGTATCCCGCTTTGGAAAACTACCTTTCACCATTCATGGACGCATGGGAAAGCAATGCGCAAGACCAGTTGCAGGGGCAAATTGCCAGTGCTAAAATTCCACTTTCGAGAATGATAAGTCCGCAACTGTATTGGGTGATGACGGGCGATGATTTTACCTTGGACATCAACAACCCAAACGAACCCAAGATATTGTGCGTTGGTAACAATCCCGACCGTCAGAATATTTATTCCGCCGCTTTGGGCTTGTACAACAGCCGTATTGTAAAGTTGATAAACAAGAAGGGACAACTGAAATCATCGGTTATCATTGACGAGTTACCAACGATTTACTTCCGTGGCTTGGATAACCTGATTGCCACAGCACGAAGTAACAAAGTCGCTGTTTGCTTAGGCTTTCAGGATTACAGCCAGTTAATCCGCGATTACGGGGACAAGGAAAGCAAGGTGATTCAAAATACGGTGGGCAATATTTTCAGCGGTCAGGTTGTGGGCGAAACGGCTAAAACCTTGTCAGACCGTTTCGGGAAAGTGCTGCAAAAACGACAGTCAATGACGATTAACCGTAATGACAAATCAACCAGTATCAGCACACAGTTGGACAGCCTTATTCCTGCCAGTAAAATCAGTAACCTCACGCAAGGGATGTTTGTCGGCGCGGTGTCCGACAACTTTGACGAGCGCATCGACCAAAAGATTTTCCATGCCGAAATAGTGGTGGACAATGCGGCGGTTGCAGCGGAGACGAAGGTGTACAAGAAGATACCTGAAATTGTGGACTTCACGGATGCTGAGGGTAACGATACCATGCAGGCGGAAATCCAACAGAACTACGAGCAGGTAAAAAAGGATGTGATTCAGATTGTGAAGGAGGAGTTGGAAAGGATTGAGAATGATCCAGAATTGAGGAAGTTGTTGAAGAAGGGGGGATAGACTTAATAACCATCTGTACATCAAGAACAAATGACCCAATGGGAGTTCTTTACCATCATTATCCGGAATTAAAATTACGATTATTTTAGTTTGCATTACGGTATTTGGAATTAAAATAACAGTTAGCGTGAAATTTATTACGATATATTTGTTTTGTATTTTAAAAACTCATATCTTTGCATCGAATAAAAATTCCAAGAATGACTTTTATGTATACTGAAATATTAAGAATTATAGAAGGTGGTTTGGCTAAGGACACGAAAAAGGTCTTTAATTACTCTAAATTGCTTGCAGAAAAGATTGAAAAAGATGGTGACAGCAAAATGTCCAAGATGATTCTTAAAGCAATCGAGAGTAGAACCGCAACCACTGTGACGATGGATGAATTGCTGACAACGCCGGTTGACCAAGAAAGTCGGTTGAGTATTGTTGATGTGGCTGTTCCATCAAAAGATGATACGCCCATAGTTTTACCTAAGTTAATCGACAGTAAAATCGCCGATTTCATTAACGTAGTCAAACATCAAAGTCAACTGATACAAAGGGGTGTGGAAACTTCTAATTCCTTGCTCTTATATGGTAATCCGGGTTGTGGAAAAACAACTATTGCCAAGTATATATCGGAACAAACAGGGTTGCCTTTAGTTATTGCAAGGTTTGATGCAATCGTTTCTTCTCTGTTAGGTAATACGGCAAAAAACATACGAAAAATATTTGATTTTGCTGATAATAAGCCATGCATATTGTTTTTAGATGAATTTGATGCTATTGCAAAAGCAAGAGATGACCAGTATGAGTTGGGTGAACTAAAACGAGTAATTAATAGTCTTTTGCAAAATATAGACTCATTTGCAAGGCAAAATATCCTTATCGCGGCAACAAATCATCCCGAATTATTAGACAAAGCAATTTGGAGAAGGTTCAACACTGTAATTGAGATTGGATTACCACAGGAAGATGAGATTGTGAAACTGATAAAAACATTTACAAGCGATTTTGATACAGAATTTAATGGTGACGAGAAAAGGCTCGATAAATTAGCAAAGTTGTTTGCTGAAAAATCACCCTCGGACATAAAAACCATAATCAATAATGCAAAAGCCCAAACAGTCATTAGTGACAGGGGTGAATTGCAGTACGAAGATGTTCTTATTGAATTATTTGAGTTCAATCGTCATGGCAATCTTACCATTGAAAAACTAGTGGAATTTTTAAACGAAAATGGTGTTCCTCAAAACACCATTGCCGAACGGATGAATGTTTCCATTAGGCAAATACGGAATTATTTAAATAAACAATCATAGTTATGGCAGAAAAAAATCTTCCGATAAAGTTCTTTCAAAAAAGACAGAAAGATGAACGAAATACAGAAGGCGGTGGGGGAAATCTTCCTAAGTGGGTAAATGTTCAGAATGCACGCGAGAAATCAATATTTATCCGTCAAGCCTTAGGTGACTTATCTGAATCACTCATAAAAAAAGTGGAGAGGAATAATTATATTCCATCAATAATAAAATTAAAATTAAATTCTAATGCTCTTGCGAAAACATATAGAAAAGAAATCGGGGCACTTTTCAATATTAGCAATAAATTGAATACAATTGGTATTAGTGGCGAAGATATTGTTTTAATTAAAATTGACAATGTAAATGATTTACAGATAATTGCCGAAAAAATCGCTAATGCAGATAGCAAATTTCCAAGTAAATCAACAATAATAGGACTTTCTGCCGTAATTGGTATTGAGGAGTTTAAGCCACAAATAAATATAGAACCAAGTGGAAATACAATTTATAAGGTAAAATTGTTTAATTACGGAGACACTTCTTTAAATATTGTTCTTGCCAAAGAATTTGAAAAGTACTGTAAAAAATACCAACTGGATTTCAGCGCTACTTCATACACGAGTGAATTAAATATCTATCGAATAAATGGCATGTCCACAGATGCATTTGAAGATTTGAAAGATTTTGACGGTATTCAATTAGTAACAGAAATGCCAACCTACGATATTACTTTAGATGAACTTACCGAAGAAATTACCATCCCTGTCAAACAACCCAAAGCAGGGGTTGATTACCCCATAGTTGGAGTATTGGACACTGGAATCGCAAACATTCCACATTTGCAACCATGGCTACACAACGAAAATATTACATATTATCCCGATGAAGATGTGGACAAAAGCCACGGGACATTTGTTGCCGGAGTGTTACTATATGGAGATGAATTAGAAGGCAAAGAGTACACTGGCTTTGAAGGATGTAAGTTATTGGAAGCAATAGTAATGCCCAATACAAAAAAGCAACAAATAACGGAAGAAGAACTCATTCAACAAATAAGAGATGCGATTAGTCGTAATAATGATGTTAAAGTGTGGAATTTGTCATTAGGAACAAGTCATGAAGCCGATATATCTGAGTTTTCTGATTTTGCAAAAGCATTAGATGAAATACAGGAGCAGAACAATGTCCTTATCTGTAAGTCTGCCGGAAATTGCACCAATTTTAAACTGAATGCACCTGTAAGCCGAATTGCTAAATCTGCCGACACTGTTCGTGGGCTTGTTGTTGGTTCACTAACTCACGATAAGAATGAAACGGACATTGCAGACAAACATAATCCATCCCCTTTTTCTCGAATAGGTCGAGGCCCTTCTCATTTAATTAAACCTGATGTTGTTCATATTGGTGGTAATGCAGGACTTGATGCCTCAAATAACGTTATTCTAAATCCGGTAAAGTCATTTTCGCCTAACGGTCAAATCGCTAAGCAAGTTGGGACGAGTTTTTCAACACCTCGAATTGCAGCCATTACATCAGGACTTGATGCAATGTTAAATGAATCGTTTAATCCAACACTACTAAAGGCATTAATCATACATTCTGCTAAATATCCGGAAGAAATGAAAATGCCAATTGCAGATAAAATAAGATACACAGGATTTGGCCTTCCATCCAACTCTAAAGATATTCTATTTAATGAACCGAATGAAATAACTCTCATACTTCAAGACACATTGGAAAGAGGCAATTTTATTGAAATATTGGATTTCCCTTTCCCTCAAAGTATGATTGATGATGACGGTTATTTCTACGGAGAAATATCAGCGACTCTTGTTACAGACCCGATATTGGATGTTTCACAAGGGGCGGAATACTGTCAATCAAATATTGAGGTTATGTTGGGAACCTATGATGAGAAAACAACAAGAGATACAACTAAGTCAAGGATAAAGAATCCTATAGGTGCTAAAGGTCGAAAAAACATTTTAGCGATGGATAATTATAGCACAAAAGCATCTAAAGATTTAGATACTCCATTTGCAACGGAAAGAATGCTTATTGCATATAGCGGTAAATATCAACCAATAAAAAAGTGGAATGTGAGTCTCGATGAATTTAGAGATGCAAATAAAGAGAAATTTTTGCACTCTCCAAAACATTGGTATTTAAAGTTAGAAGGAGAATATCGCAGTGTTACTGAAGAGAAATGCGAAAAGGAAGATAGAATTCCCAGTCAAGAATTTTGTCTTGTTATTACCATTAAGGATACTAAGAAAAAAGGGAATATCTATAATGAAGTAACACAGTTGCTTGATAATTTTAGTTTTATCCATAGCAATGTGAAGATAAAAGAAGAAGTACGAATCAGATTAAACGGATAAGATTACCAAAGAAACAAAAAATAATGCCTCGGAAGCGGTAACTTCTAAGGCATTTATTTGGAATGTATTAAAACTGTAGGAGTTTAACGGGGCTGGTAACCCTTTGGCATTCCATGTTTATTGAAATTGTTCCCAACAAGGCTGCAAAGGTAAAAGTTTATTTTTACTTCACAAGCATTTCGCTCTATTTCAGTAAATTCTATCCTACCGGATGTAAGTCCTAACGCCGTGATGTATAAGGGCATTAGTTTTAAATCATAATTAAAATGAAATGCAATTTGAAGGAGTTGTACTTAAAGAGCAAGGGGTAACCTTTGCAATCGTAATCGTTAAGCCACATGTGCTTAACAGTTCAATAGAGTGTGAAAATGCAAGGCGTAGTTTTACCCCCGCTTTTCCGGGCGTACCAATCATTTTGATGGCACAAGATTCAAGAGGCGTGCCAACTTATCAAGGAAGACCTGATATTGTCAGATTCCTTGCAAAAGTTCCCACTTCAAGAATCCCGTGGAAAAGGTATAATTATGCGTAGTTAATGTTGAATTATCTAAAATGCTTTTATTATGGCAAGAAATGGTAAAGTCGGTGATGGACACCGCAATGGTGCAGTCAAGCAAAGAGAACAAGTTTTTAACCCTAAAATAGAGAAATGGGTTAAGCGTGGCCCAGATGGTAGATTTATGGATGTAAAAGATGACGGTACACCATTCAAGGGAGTAAGAAAAGAAAAATAAAATTACTCTTTAAGAGCAGGATTGCCAATCTGCGTTGCCAATCCTGCTTTCTTATCAAAATTGATGGAGTAAGAAGGGAACGTTGTTTTAAATATTTACAAATCTAATAAAACAGTTCAAATAGCTGTCATTGTGGCAGTAAAATATTGCTGGACTAAAATTTGCGTAGCAATAATTAATTTAAATTAAATTTAAAAACATGGCAAAAGAAATGAATTTTAAAATTATGGTTGACCAGAAACCATTTGATGTAGAGAACCAGGTTATCACAGGTTTGGAAATCAAAAAACTGGTAAATGCGCCTTCAAATTATGGAGTTTGGTTGAAAGTTAATGGTCCAAATCCGGACAAAGAGATTGCGGATAATGAGCAGGTTGATTTAAGTCAACCAGGCAGAGAACAGTTTTTCACTGGTGCAAAATCTACAACTGAGGGATAAGATGTTTTTACCTGAATTTGACAGGCAATATTTGACAGAAAAAGGATATACCTTTGAGGAAAAAGTTGAAGGAAATCAGAATGGTTTGATTATACGGAACTGGCTATTGCCAAAAGATAAATATAATGTTGAGCAATCTGATTTACTGATATTAATTCCCAAAGGGTATCCTGATGTCAAACCTGATATGTGGTATTTTTATCCTGCAATTCTGCTTAAACCTAACAATACGCATGCTAGACAGACACAGTGCAGCATATCTTTTGAAGGTAAATCGTGGCAAAGATGGTCTCGACATTTTCAAGCAAATGAATGGCGAAGTGGCATTGATGGCCTTCACACTTATTTGCAAAAAGTAATAACCGCTTTAGAAATTGCACAATGAAATATACTATAACTTTACAAGAAAAACATTATGTAGAATTGAAAGGTCATTTATTAAGTGGTGATTCCAATGAGCATGTGGCCTTTGTTATTTGTGGTCGTTCTTTGGTAGATGGAGTAGAAGAACGATTGTTGTCAAGAGAAGTTGTTACTTTAGCAGATGATAAACTGATAAGTTCAGAGCCAACCCAAGTAGTTTGGGATAATCAGCATTTTATTGAAGTTTTAAAGAAAGCAGAAAGCAAAAACTTTTCAGTTGTGGTTGTACATAACCATCCTGAAGGATTTGATTGTTTTTCTGAAATAGATGATAAGGGAGAGAAAGAACTTTTCCAGTTAACATTCAATCGTAATGGCTATAATGCTATTCATGCGAGTCTTGTTATGTTAGCTGATGGAAATTTGATCGGGCGAGTTTGGAAAACAGACTTATCGAATACTCCCATATCTCTTGTCAGAATTATCGGAAAAAGGATAGTATTGAACTATCCGGATAAGAAAACTGATTATGAAACTCCGGAAGTATTTAATAGGCAGCAATTGGCATTTGGAAAAGCTTTGGTTCAAGACTTATCGAAGTTAAAAATATCGGTCGTTGGCGCAGGTGCTACCGGCTCTGCAACTGCTTTGCTATTAACTCGTTTAGGAGTTGGCGAGTTATGCCTTATTGACAAGGATATTGTTGAGCAATCCAATTTAAACAGATTGCATGGTGCCAAAATATCGGATGTTGGCAAATACAAAGTAGATGTTTTGCTGCAATATATCAATGAGATTGGCATTGGCACAAAAGTATCTGTTGCCAAAGATTGGGTTTCAGACCAAGAATGTATAAACCATTTAAAAACAAGTGATTTGATTTTTGGTTGTACCGATGATAATTCAGGTCGAATATTGCTAAATCGATTTGCATATTTTTATCTTACGCCTGTTATTGATATGGGATTGATAATTACGGTAAAAGAAGATAATAGTGGAATACAGGATTTACAAGGTCGGATTTCATATCTTTTTCCAGATAGCGATTGTCTTCTAACCAAAGAAAACATAAATACAGAGCGAGCTCGCGCAGACGACTTAAGGCGTAATAACCCGGAATCATACACAAAATTGAAAGAAGAAGCCTATGTTATTGGTGAAAAAAATCCTTCTCCTGCAGTAGTTACTTTTACAACACAAGTCGCATCTATGGCTGTTAATGAACTTCTCAACAGGATACAGGGGTATAATCAAGATTATTTGGATTTTCCTCATAAGTTATTTTTCTTTCATAAATGTGGTGACGGTTCTGAAATATTTCCTGCAAATAAATCCAATAATGAATGTCGAATTTGTGGACAATCAAATTATTGGGGGCGAGGAGATATGCAACCATTTTTAGATATGTCAAACTAATGGAACAACTAAATTTTATTATGAGAAAAGTCAGAGAAATTCTCTGGTCATGTAAAAAATTTCAATATAAGGTTGAGATAATTCCAGATAATCCTGATCCTGATATCTTGATAGACAATATTGTTTATGTAGTAGGTAGAAAAAAATACACAAAATGGGCGTATTTGAAATGCCCTTGTGGTTGCGGCGATATAATAATGCTGTCATTAGATAAAATAAACTATCCATCGTGGTCAGTTAGACAAGACAAATTTGGAAAAGCTACCATATCTCCTTCAATAGATAAATTAGAGGGCTGTCGTAGTCATTTCTTTATAAAAAAAGGTAAGCTCATTTGGGTAAAAGGCGACTTATGGAATACGAATTGAGACCGTAAATTCCATAGTAAAAGCCCCGCCGAATCCCTTCGGCGAGGCCACCACTAAAATCCGCAGTTGAAACAGCAAAACCGTTACGACCGAGATTCTAAGTGGCAAAGATACAGAGTTTGTTTATTTTTTCCCTTTCTTTTCGGGAAAATCGAACACGACCTTATATTCCGAATCAAACATCAGGGCGGCATCGAACGATTTGCCGCCTTTGCTTTTGAACCCTTTGATAACGGCGGTTTTGCCTGTAGTCAGCAAGTCTGAAATTTGTTTGTCGGATAGTTGCTTTTCGCTTTTGTTGCGGAAGACCATCAACCCGCAATTTTCATCGCTGCATTTGGCAACTTTGGGATAGTAAACCACTTTCCCCGTTTTGCATTTCGGGCAGGGGCATTCGGTTCTATCTGCTATCGAAACGCTTGTGCCAAGCAGTTCCGTGGTGATTTGTCGGGTGTATACTTCCGTTGCTTGCCGGAAGGTATTCGTATCCATCTCACCCGATTCAATTTTGGCGAGTGCATTTTCCCAATTCCCTGTCATCGAAACATCCGCAATGCGTTTGTCTTTCACGATTTCGTACACTGACAATCCCTTTTCGGTTGGAACCAACGATTTCTTTTCCCTGCGAATATAATCGCGTGAAAACAGCGTTTCGATGATGGCGGCACGGGTGGCGGGCGTACCAATACCCGATTCCTTCATTGCTGCCCGTTCTTCCTCATTTTCCACTTCCTTGCCCGCCGATTCCATTGCTGACAGCAGCGAGGCTTCCGTATGCAAGGGCATGGGCTTGGTTTGCTTTTCCATGACTTCGGAATGGACGACGGGTAATTGTTCGCCTTCCTGAACGTTCGGCAAATTGCCAGTTTCGTCTTCATTGCTTTCCTCTGTTTCATTGAATACGTTTCGCCAACCCGCTTGCTTGACAATAGAGCCTTTGGTTTCAAAAATGGCATCGCCACAGGTCAGTATGATGGTTGTTGCATCTTTGATACACTTCTTTGAAAAGGCTTCCAACATCCGTCCTGCCACCATTTCGTAAATGGTTTTGTCATCACCCGACAATTCTTTCGGATTGTTTTCGGTGATAAGCAGCGCGTGGTGGTCGGTTACCTTTTTGTCATCCACACAGCGGATATTCAGGACGGCATTATCCATTGTTTTGGCATAATCGCCAAAACGAGGATGCTTTTTGAGTATGTCAATCAACTGCGGAATTTCGTCGAAAACGTCGGCGGAAATATAACGGCTGCCCGTTCTTGGATAAGTTGTCAACTTTGCTTCGTAGAGTTTTTGAGCAATGGACAGCGTTTTATCCGCCGAAAATCCGTGCTTGCTATTGGCTTCTTTTTGAAGTGTAGTCAGGTCGTAAAGCAGGGGCGGTTCCTGATTGACTTCCTTCTTTTCAACGGATTGGACTTTTACGGATTTACTTTCTTGTAATTGCTGCAAAATGGTTTGCGCCAATTTCTTTTGCTCGTACTTTTCCTTGCTGACGGCGGCAAACGGAACACTCGATTTTTCAGTTTGAACTTTTACCTGCCAAAACGGAACGGGAACAAAGTGTTTGTTTTCCATATACCGCTTGCAAATCATGGCGAGTGTAGGCGTTTGCACCCGTCCCAACGAGAACACACCACGACCTGCGGCAACACTCAACGCCTGACTGGCATTGATTCCTACGAGCCAATCGGACTCGCTGCGGGCTTTTGCGGATTGGTACAAGTTGTCGTAATCGCTGCCCGCTTTCAGGTTTTGCAAACCTTCCTTAATGGCTTTGTCCGTCAAACTGCTTATCCACAAACGCTGAAACGGTTTTGAGCAATTCAGGTGATGATAAATATACCTGAATATGAGTTCACCTTCACGTCCTGCATCCGTTGCTACGATGATACGGTCGCAACTATCAAACACTTGTTTAATGATTTTCAATTGCTTCAATGCGCCTGCATCGGGCTTGTAACCCTTTTCGGCTTTCACCTGACGGGGAATGAGTTTGAACGTTTCGGGAATAATCGGCAAATGTTCGCGGTTGAATCCCGCAAAGCCGTATTCTTCGGGCATGGCAAGGGTTATGAGGTGTCCGAATGCCCACGTAACCTTATACCCGTTGCCGGACATAAAGCCTTCGTCTTTACTGTTTGCACCAACGATAGCGGCGATTTCTCGCGCTACCGACGGCTTTTCTGCTATTATTGCTATCATATAACTTTGGATTTTAGTGGTGGGTATTACATTTTACGACCTTGCGATTTCTTGGGTTTGTCCGCTGCCTGCTTTTTTTCTTCTTTCTTTTCCTGTTTGGCTTCCTGTTTCTCGGTAGGTTGCGTTTGTCCCTTTTTCAGTGGTTCATCCACTTTCTTGGTGGCTTCGTTGGTTTTTCCTTCGGAATTGACCGCCACCTGCGTTTTGCTTGCTTCGTCGGGCTTGATTTCCTTTGCCTTATCAGGATTCCATTTGAAAAAATCCAGTTTACCCGCTTCGTGGTTGACTTTCACATAGGCGTTGTATTCCTGCCCCTGCTTATCTACCATGCCCGACACGTAAATCGTTTTATCGGCTTTCAGGTCGCTTTGCTGCTTTTGGGTGAGTTCCACACCGCCTAACTTTGACGGAATACGCAATTCCCCTGATGCGGATTGCTGTTGGTTCTGAGTCTGTTCCTGCTTTTTCCCGTTGTTGTCGAATTGAAATTCGATTCCCTTTTTATCGGCATTGACCTGAATGTGTGCGGAAAATTCTTTGCCGTTTTTGGCGGTCATACCTTCCACCAAAACAGACTTACCTTCGGACAGGGCTTGTTTCTGTTTGTCATCGAGCGTAACGCCTTTGATGGTTTCAGGAATTTTGATTTTATCGGCACGAACGGCAACCAATTCGTTGGTCAACTTATCGAGCGACAGGAACACAGGCGTATTTTCGCCTTGCTTGAATTGCACGTCGGCCACTCGTCCGAGGTTGCCCGTAGAAAGCAGGTTTTTCTTGTCTTCGTCCGAAAACTTCATCCCGAAGTAGGGGCGTTCCAGTTCGGGTTCTTTGCGCAGGGCGTGGATGGCAACCGTCAGGTTCCCTTCGGGCGTTTCGCGAAACGACAACCGCGCATCGGTGCGAAGCGTAACATCATCGAATTTGGCGACGATGGGAATCAGCCCCGGCGACTTTTGAAAGTTCAGCATCGCATCCAAACTGTTGCTCTTTTCGAGCGATTCACGCGTAACGCCCAATCGTTCCAACTGTTTCCAGTCGATACGGCTTTCGTCGATAGCATGCGATTGTTTTTTAGTAAAGTCTTCGGGCTTGACCCGATACTGCTCTAAATTATTGGCATTATCGGGGTCTTTCGGATTTTTCAGGCCATCTTCAATAAAAGTAATTGCTTTGGCAATGTAGTCCAATGGGACTTTAAAAAACTGGAAATGCGTAGGGTCTTTGGCCTGACGCATGAAGTTCGACATAAAATTTTCCAGTGCGTTGCCGTTTTTGTCAATTTTCAGGAAACTGTTGTTTTCCCGTGGGTCAAGGTGCGTTGTTTGCAATTCGCCTTTTTCCATGCCTTTTACCGCTTTCAGTTCGGTACTTCCTTTTTCTGCGACCAACAGAACATCCTGGTCTTTTACTTTTTCGTCCATAATACTTTTGATTTATTTGTTCTGCATCACTATTAATGCAGTTCAAAAGTACGTGGATGAACGTTGATGGTAAAGGGGTTGATAGCTTGTGGTAGGGGTTGGCTTCGATTTGGCAGAGGTTGTCTTACTAATGCAAAAATCAATGTGTCGGAATCGTAAAATCCAATCCCAAAGAAAACCATTCATTCAAGGCATATATACATAAAGACACTTCCGATTCCATAACTTTTCTCAATTAAATCCAACCTGCAATGGGTCATTTGTATTCACTGGGCAAAGGTGTTTACGGCTTCTAAACGGGCAGTAAAGTTCGAGCCTGCGGTTGCTGCAAATATTCTTCCTCTTTCCCTGTTGGGCGAGCGTAATTTTTGCGCAAAACTTGACAGCCCTAAAGCCTACACCGAGAGTTGCCCATGAAAACAAAACGACCGCAAGGTTGGAAATCTTTAAAAATTGAAGTCATGGAAAATTTATCGGAAGCACGGATTTATGTTGGCACTTATGCCAAGTACAACGAAGGTTCAATCTTCGGAAAGTGGATGGATTTATCGGATTATTCCGACAGTGAAGAATTTTACAAAGCATGTAGAGAACTTCATGCCGACGAAGAAGACCCGGAACTGATGTTCCAAGATTATGAAAATATTCCAGAAAGTCTTATCAACGAAAGTTGGCTTTCACCAAATATTTTCGCAGTTATCGAAGCCGTTGGCAACCTTAACGAAACGCAACAAGAAGCGTTTACGGTTTGGCTCAATAATTCAAGCAGCGATATCGCTTCCGAAGATATTGCCGATTTGATTTCATCGTTTGAAGATGATTATCAAGGTCAATATGACAGCGAAGAAGATTACGCAATGCAAATCGTTGATGAATGCTACGATTTACCGGAATTTGCAAAAACGTATTTCGACTACGAAAAATTCGCCCGCGATTTATTTATCGGCGATTACTGGTACGAAGAAGGTTTCGTTTTTAGGCGGTCGTAACAGACCGCTTTTTTAATGGAAAAGGTCAGATTTACCGTCTGACCTTTTCCATTTTATTTTCGTTCGTATGTCAACCGTATTACACCGTTATCATACGCTTTATTTTCGGTCAATAACCATTGCGATGGTTTCAATTTTTCGGGTAGCAGTGGTTTGTTGTTACCATGAATCACGGGAATGTACACCAGTTGCATTTCATCCACTAAATCGAACAGCGATGCGATTACGTCACCACCCATCAGCCAAATATCTTTTCCGCCTTGCTGTTTGAGTTGGGTAATAGTTGCTGCGGCATCATCGGTAGTAAAACGGATATTTTCTTTAGATTCACGCGCAAAACTGGAAACAACAATAGTTTCCTTATCCTTATATGGCCAGATTACATCTAAGCACATGATTCCGTTATACACGAGTTCATCCATAATAACAGTATCGGCAGAAGCAAAAAAATCCTTATACCCGTAATCGTTCTTTGATGGATTGGGAAACTCGGCGAACCATTCCATATCATCATCCCACGGGCAGGCGATGTAACCGTCGATGGACGCAATAATAAACAATTTTACTTTTTTCATGACTTTAGATATAAACGTTTTACAATCTACGGATGTTCGCCAATATCCCAAGAAAAAGCGTGGAACTCACACTATTCCACCACGAGGTACTGGCATACCCACAGACGAAACAGGCAAGCCCACGCCATACTTTCGTATAGCATGAACATTGCAACTGTTGTCTCGTCTGTTTGAAAAGTGCCAGTTTTCGTGGTGAGACGTTCAGCGAACGTTATGTTATATATCAACGGTACTCAAACCGTTATAATTCTAATTACTATTGCAAAGATAGCGATGTTTTGCGAATGCCTCATTATTTTTTAGGCTTTCTTTTAATGGTATGCTTTACGCCCAACACAAAAAGGTTGAGTTCGAGCGTAGTTTCCGTATCGGTTGTTTCAAAATCGCTACATATAATATCCGACATGATTTCACCGCTTTTTTGCAGCATCGTTTTTTGTTGCTCTTTATCCGTTTGCTGTTGAAGTTCGGTAATGTTTCGGGATAGTTCCCGCACTTTGGCGAATGTTTCAACAATGGCAATCGTTGTTTCGGTTGCCACAGGCGATTTTAGGATGGTCGCCAACATATACAAACCGCGTTCACTGAACGCTTTGGGTGGGTACTTCAAGTTGTCACCACGCTTCGTATTCTTCAAGGTCGAAATTTTCGACCTTGAAGAAATGGCTTCATCCATAGACAAATACAGAATGTACCCTTCGGGGAATTTATCAGGGTTATTTTTTACCGCCTCATTGATACGCTTTGTTTCCACACCGTACAGTTCGGCGACATCACTATCGAGGATGACTTGTTGTCCCTGAATGGTGATAATTTTGTTTTTGATTGCTTGTAATTCCATGACTTTATGATTTTATTTATTAACGACTAATTTATGGATGAACGCTTTGGGTTTGAAAACAGTCATTTCATTGTCTTCAAACGCCTTTTCCCAAAGAGAAGTCTTTTCTTCTTCTGAAAGGCTCTGCCAAATCAAGGACATGCGTTTTTCTCGTTCATTATCGGAAGATAGGGTGGTAGGAAGGTTGAACAGGTGCATTTTTTCATTCAAAGAAAGGCATTCAAACAGGCTGTCTAACTTCGATTTGGATTTTGTTTTTGTACTTTCCAACTTTTCTGCAAAAGAAGCCATATCATTACTGACTTTAGTATCCGTAATTTTGGCATAAATTTGAGTTGTTTTGATGTTGGTATGTCCCAACATCTTACTCACGCTTTCAATGGATACACCCTTGCTAAGTGTCAGAGTAGCAAATGAATGGCGTGCTAAATGAAATGTTAACTCTTTCTCAATACCGCACAATCCGCCGATTTCTTTGAGATATTCATTCATTTTTTGATTGCTCGGAACAGGAAGCACCATTTTGTTCGGTAACTTGCCTTCGTATTTTTCTATAATCTGTTTTGGAATATCCAGTAGGGGAACATTGAAGTTTACGCCCGTTTTTTCTCGCTTTCCCATTATCCATAGGTTGCCATCGAAAGAAGTCCGAATATTGGTTTCCCGTAAGTTCTTAACATCAATGTAGGCAAGTCCAGTCCAACAACTGAACACAAAAATATCCCTGACCTGTTCCAAGCGTTTAGTGGTAAACTCTTTTTGCATGATAGTTTCGATTTGTTCATGCGTCAAGTAGCCCTTGTCAACTTTCTGAAACCTTATTTTATAGTTGGCGAATGGGTCTATGTGAATCCATCCATTATTTTTTGCAGATATAATAATGGTGCGAAATCGCTGCATGAATTTAGCTGTTGTATTCGGGCCGCAGTTGCACGAAGTCATCAAGAATATCTCAAAGTCACATAAGAACATGTGATTGATTTCTTTCAGCGAAATGTCCGATACACTGTATTTCTCTTGGATAAATCGGGTAAGGTGTTTACGGGCAATCTCATACTTTTGAAGTGTTCCTTTTGACCGACTGATACCAACTAACTTTTCTACGTCTTCGTTATGACGCTTGAATAGTTCTAATATGGTCTGTTGTTTGACTTCAATACCAAGAAAAATGTTTTTCACACGTTCGGCATTAACATCGTTCTCACGTGTCTGTAAGTCGTAGTAAACTTTATAGATACTTGCTTTGATTGTGTCCAAAAGAGAATTGATTGCCATTGCCTCTTTTGTCTTTCCGCTTGCTTTTGCGGCTTTAGAATCCCAAGAATCGGGATGAATGTCTGACTTGGTATTGAAACGGGTTGCTTGTCCGTCAACCGTAATGCGACACCAAATTGGAACTGTGCCGTCTGCTTTCTGTTTGTCTCTTTTCAGGTAGAAAAGAATTCGGAATGTAGATTTCATAAACTCAAATTTTAATGAAACAAAATTACTTGTAACTGATTAAATTTGAGTTCTATATGCAGTGCCAATTCACGACAACAGACTGCCAATTTTGGACAAACTGTACCCCCTTGTATTTGAAATGCCGTACCCCCAAGGCAAAAAATAAAAAGGGGTACACTTTGAATCTACGAATTTGGCGTTTCTTGGCTTATTTTTGTCTTTCGACCCAGACAGTTTAAACGCAAAAAACCCTCCAAATTCACTGAATTTGAAGGGTTTGTCTTACTTCTGTCGCCTATTGTCTTAGGCTACCAGCGGTATGGACGGGACTCGAACCCGCGACCCCCTGCGTGACAGGCAGGTATTCTAACCAGCTGAACTACCACACCATTTTTGTTTTGTTGCTATTCCTCTGAATTGCGATGCAAAGATAGGGGGATTATTTGGTTTTACAATAGTTTTGTGATAAAAAAGGGAGGGGAAGGATAAAATTCCTATTTTTGTTGGTACTAATTATATATTGATCATGAAAAATACACCGGTAGATTATCAGATTGCTAAATGTGTTATTGACAGTTATGGACTTTCTGATTTTGGAAAAGCTACAATTCGCGAGGTTGTGGCAATCGCATCTCAGCTTGAAAAGGATACTAATACAGAGTTTATTCACATGGAAATGGGGGTTCCCGGATTGAAGGCGGCACAAGTTGGTGTGGATGCTGAGATTGCGGCATTGGAGAATGGCATTGCTTCTGTTTATCCGAATATTAATGGAGCTGATGTGTTGAAGAAAGAGGCTTCTCGTTTTATTAAGGCTTTTTTAAATATAGCGGTTGCTCCGGAGGGGTGTGTGCCTGTTACGGGGTCAATGCAGGGTACTTATGCTTCTTTTTTAACTGCTTGTCAGTGTGATGCTAAACGGGATACGATTCTTTTTATTGATCCCGGGTTTCCAGTTCAGAAACAGCAAATTACGGTGATGGGGTATAAGTATGAATCTTTTGATGTTTACGAATATCGGGGAGATAAATTGCGTAAGGTTCTTGAGGATTATTTGGCTAAGGGCAATATTGCTGCAATGATTTATTCGAACCCGAATAATCCTGCTTGGTTTTGTTTGACAGATAAGGAATTGCAGATTATTGGCGAAATGTCAAATAAATTTGATACGATCGTTATTGAGGACCTGGCTTACTTCGCAATGGATTTCAGAAAGGAATTAGGACAGCCTTTTGAAGCTCCTTTTCAGCCTACGGTGGCACATTATACGGATAATTATATCTTGCAAATTTCAGGGTCTAAGGCTTTTAGTTATGCCGGTCAGCGAATAGGGGTGACTGCGATTTCCGACAAGCTATATCATAAATCATTTGCGGGATTAACTCAGCGTTATGGTGGTGGAACGTTCGGTACTGTGTACACTCATAGGGTACTTTATGCGCTTTCTTCAGGAACTAGTCATTCTGCGCAATTTGCTTTAGCGGCAATGTTTAAGGCAGCTTCAGACGGTGTATTCGATTTTGTATCTGAGACAAAAGAATATGGACGGAGAGCAAAAAGATTAAAAGATATTTTTCTTCGTCATGGATTTAAGATTGTCTACGATCTTGATTTGGGAGAGCCTATTGCTGATGGATTCTATTTTACAATTGCCTATCCGGGTATGAGCGGTGGTGAGTTGATGAAAGAACTGATTTACTATGGTGTGAGTGCCATTTCCTTGTCAACAACAGGTAGTGGTCAGGAAGGTTTGAGGGCTTGTACTTCATTTATAAAAGATAATCAGTATCAGTTGTTGGATGAGCGTCTTGCTTTGTTTAATTCCAATCATCCGATTTAACATAAATCCCCACCTTATGTTAGGATATATTAACATAAGGTCGGGGCTTTTTATTGTTTTGTATTGCGATAAACTTTATATTGCGAAATAAAAAGTTCTAAATAAATAGTTTATGGCAAATAAAGATAACCTGTTTAAGATAAAACATAATAACCAGCAACCTTCACAAGGTAGTCTTCTTATTTCCGAACCTTTTTTGCAAGATTCTTATTTTCAACGCTCTGTGGTTTTGCTCGTTCAACATGGGTTAGATGGTTCTATGGGATTTGTGTTGAATAAAAAAACGGATTATGTATTAAATTCTTTCTTCCCGGAATTACAGGAATTTGATGATATTCCAATTTATTTAGGAGGGCCTGTAAGCTCTAATAGATTGTTTTTTATTCATTCATTAAGTGAAGCGATTGTTCCTAAAACACTTCCCATTACAAAAGGACTGTCGTTTGATGGTGACTTTAATAGTATTAAGGAGTATATTTTAAATGGAAATCCGGTTGAGGGTAAAATAAAATTTTTCCTGGGGTATTCCGGTTGGACAAAAGGGCAGTTGGGCGGTGAGATTGATGCTGACTCTTGGTTAGTAAGCGATGAAGCTAAGCCTCCGTTTACTCTTTTAGCCGATGGAGAGGCTTTTTGGAAGTCTTCGCTTGAATTGTTAGGAAAAGAATACGAAACCTGGACAAAGTTTCCGAAAGATCCACATCTTAATTAGCTTTTGATCAGCTGCATTACGCTGATATCACTAAAACCATCTATTACAGAATTCCAATCATACAAGATCCCTGATTCTTTAAATCCACAGTGAGTGAAAAGATTTATGCTTGGCGTGTTAGCTACCGGAATATGAGCATATAACTGGTGAAGCTTTAAAAACAGGAAAGCATAGTCTGTCATTAGTTTAACCGCATTTCGGGCATACCCTTTTTTCTGATGATCAGTATCAATCAGAATCCCGATACCGGCTCTGCTGTTGTGTGGATTAAAGTCGTATAAATCAATCATACCTACACACGTATTACTACCTTGTAGGGTGATCATCAGCCGTAGCTGTCCTTGCTCATAAATGTCTTTGTAAGACGCTGAGATGTATTCTTTTAAAATATAATAGGAGTAAGGAGAAACTGTACCCCCTAAAGTCCACAACGACGCATCGTTTTCCCATTTGTAAAGCAACTCCAGATCCTCCGGCTCAAGAGGACGCAAACGGATTATATTGTCTTCTAAAAGTTTCATACGATTATAGTTTGTTTTTCGCATTAAGGTAGTATGCAATTTATCTAATCATTCACTTTTAATGTAAATGATTGTTTTACCTGTTCGTTTCATATTATTTCCCCGGTGAAACTAAATGATTGCTCAATTCGTTGTAAATGTGATAGGATGTTGTTTTATTGGGCATTGTGTCCATAAACAACAGCATTTGTTCAAAGCGCATATCAGGATAGGAGAACAATATATCTGTAAATCCTTTCATCTGATTACGTCTGCTTATTGCATCCATGGCGCGCTCTTCATTTAAGTTCCAATGATTAATAAACTCCAGTTCAGGTACACGAGTCGCACACATTTGTTTCAACTTCTCAAAATGAATCTCATCACAAAGAATTAACGCGCGTCTTTTTTTATGCTTAAGTTTGGGTGTAGTTGCGTTTTTTCTTCCAAAGCAAGAAGTCCATACCGACTTGAAGCCTAATGCTATCCTTATACAAGAACGCATTATCCAGCCGGATTTAGGATAGTATTTCTTATAGAAGATCAACATAGCGTCATAAAATGCACGGATGTATTTTATATTCCCATGCATAGTACTTTCACCCTTATAATGCAAAATTCGTTCGGGCAGGTAATAGTTCGTATAGCCGGATAGTTTTATCCGGTATGAAAGATCGATATCTTCACCATACATGAAAAAAGCTTCATCAAACAGTCCTGTTTTTTTCAACGCATCATGTCTTATAAACATAAACGCACCGGCAAGAACGTCTACTTTGTGTTGTTTATTGTGGCTTAGATAGGGTAGACTATAGGCTGCGAATTGGCGTGAGTTAGGGAATAGCTTACTGAGCCCGAACAGCTTGCAGAAAGAAATCCAGGGGGTGGGAAAACTACGTTTGCTTTCAGGCAGGAAAATGCCACACCCGTCTATCATTTTCACACCTGCAGCACCTGCCTTCTCGTGTTCATCCATAAAAAAGCAAAGTGTACGAATGCTTTCTTCTCCAATTACGGTGTCGGGGTTAAGAACTAAAATATATTCTCCCTGACATTGCTTTAGTGCTTGATTATTTGCTTTACTAAAACCCGTATTTGATTTATTCTCAATGAATAATACATCCGGAAACTTCGGGCTAAGGTAGGCCACAGATCCATCGGTAGAGTTATTGTCAACTACAATTATTTCAGCATCAATACCACTAATCGCGGCTTGTACCGAATGCAAACATTGCTCCAGAAAGAAGCAAACATTATAATTTACAATAACTATGGAAACTTTCTTTTCGTACATGTATGCAACTAAATTTTTATTGAATCATTAAAACTGGTGCGGTTCTGAATAGAGCGTCCAAGCGTTACTTCGTCTGTGTATTCAATTTCATCACCGATAGACACGCCTCTGGCTATTACACTTACTTGAATAGAGTAGGGGGATAGTTTTCTGTAAATGAAGAAATTGGTTGTATCGCCTTCCATGGTTGTGCTCAACGCCAGAATAACCTCTTTTACTTCTCCCTTAGCCACACGTTCCACAAGACTGTTGATCTGAAGATCGCCGGGACCGATACCATCCATGGGAGAGATTATACCTCCCAAAACATGATAAACACCCTTGAACTGACCCGTGTTTTCAATCACCATTACTTCCTTAATGTTCTCAACCACACAGATTAAAGAATGGTCGCGGGCCGGATTCGAACAAATCGAGCAGATTTCGTGATCGGAAATATTATGACATTTTTTACAATACACAACGTCACGCCTTAGACTCACAAGTGCAGAGGCAAAACTTTCTGTATATCCAATGTCTCTCCTAAGCATATATAGAGCTAACCGTAGAGCTGTTTTTTTTCCTATTCCAGGCAATGACGCCAGTTCGTTGACCGCGTTTTCCAATAAAACAGATGGAAGCTTTTGATTCATGATTATAATTTCAGAAGAGCAAAGATATAAATAAAGTTACATATATATATGTAGTGAAACTTTGTTTGCCCTGTCATGAAGTGATAGATAGTGATAAAAAATATATTTTACTGTATGATTAATCTGATTTTTATATACGGATTTGTGGATCTGATCATTTTTTAGCTATTCTGTAAAGCCTTCCTTCGTCTGTGATTGCATAAAGTGCTCCGTCTTTTCCTTCTCCTATGTCTCGAAAGCGTTGATCTTCATCCGTTAGCAATCGCTCTTCGCCAATTACTTTGTTGTCTTTGAGTACAATTCGAACGATGTGTTTACTGTTTAGACCCCCGATAAATAAGTTGTTTTTCCATTCGGAAATAACATCAGAGCTATAAAAAGTCATTCCACTTGGAGAAAAAACCGGATCCCAGTAATATACGGGCTGTTCCATACCTTCTTTCTGAGTAATTCCGTCGCCAATAGTTTGTCCGCTATATTCAATGCCATAGGTTATTGTTGCCCATCCGTAATTCTTACCGGGTTTTATCAAATTGATCTCATCTCCACCGCGAGGTCCCATTTCAGACAACCAGAGTTCTTGCGTTGTAGGATGAATCGCTAAACCTTGCGGATTACGATGTCCGTAAGTATAAATTTCAGGCAGCGCACCCGGTGTATTGATAAATGGATTTCCGTCTACAGGATTACCATTTGTTGTAATATGTATTACCTTGCCATATCCATTGTTTAATAACTGAGCTTTAGGCCGTGTTGCCATATCAGATCGTTCGCCTGTCGATACGAAAATATCTCCTTTATTATCGAAAACAATACGGCTTCCAAAATGCATGCTGTTATCGAAGTATGGGATAGCCCTGAAAATAACCTGAAAACTTTCTATTTGTTTTTCGTCAGCAGCGAGTTTTCCTTTCCCCACAGCCGTAAGCGAGCCTTGTGCTGTTTTTTCGGCAAAAGTAAAATAGAGAATCCGGCTTGTTTCAAAATCAGGAGCAGGTGCTACATCTAACAATCCGCCTTGACTTCTGTCGTCTACTCCCGGAAAACCTATTATAGGAGCACTTAGTTCACCACTTGTTGTTGCAATGCGTAATGTTCCTGCTTTCTCCGTAATTATCAATCTTCCATCAGGAAGTGCCGTTACGCCCCAAGGTTTAGATAAACCATCGGCTATAATCTTTACTTCATAAGGAGTAGCTGTTTTTACGCCGGAAATACGTGTTTGTCCGTCAAATGCAGGTTTATAACTTGTGTTCGGTTTCCGTGTTTCTACAGGAGGCAATTGTTCTTTAGGCGGTTCTTCTGTCTTGTTTTCTTGTTCTTCCTGACAAGATGCAGATATATAAACAAAAGAGAACAAAATTATTGTTGTGATCTTAAATCTACTCATCTTTCGGTTCTTTTAAAATTGTAAACAACCAAACTTCAAAAAAATACGTTCTATGGTGTTAAAACAATTTATCTCGCAGGATAGTTCAGAATCACCTGGTTTGTAAACTTTTACGTTTAATCATAGCCTTAAGAATATTCTTTTTTAAATAAATCATATCAATAAGCTGAACACCTTCTTCAATCATTATATGATCATAATTATCTGTGAAGAAGTTTTTTATACGGTGGGATAACTCAAATCCGCAACGTTTATAGAATGACAATATTGATGGAACCTCACCGGTGCCTACAAGCATTGTTTTATACCGATCTTTGTAAAAATCCGAAATGTATTCAATCAATAACCTTCCGTAACCTTGCCTCTGAAACTGTTCATATACTGCCATGTTTTTCAACTCGCAAGTAGCACTATCCTCTTCTGAAACAACACAAACAGCTATCAGCTCATCATCATACAACGCAAACAAATCGCCGGATTCAAGATAGCGATCAATCATACTTTCCTGTTCATCGCCCAATAGCAATAGATCAAGAAACCTCTTTTTATTATCAGTTATTTGTTTAATTAACATAGCTTGTTTATTCAACTCTATTTTCGTTTACATCTATAAAAAATGCTTCACCGTTTAATTTCACTTTTGCTTTGCCCTCTTTCGTAAAATACCGGGCATCGTCATATCTGTATGGCACAATCACTTCTTCAGTTATTTTATCAATAAATCCCCATTTCCCATTATGTTCTGATGGTACTAATTTTTGCACTTCGGATGCCATAACGAATTTCTTTTTAGTTTCTTATTTGGACATTTTAATATCTTCTCTTTTTGTATCCATGTGTGATTTTTATCTATCATCATCACAAGCATAAAAGATTGTGCTAACTGTCAGTGTTGTAAGAACCAATAGAAAGAATTTGATAGTTTTCATACGTATAAGTAGCCAGTTTGGTGAATATTCATTAAAAAAGAGACGGGTTTCGTCAGTCAATATATTTTGAGGCTAAAGTAACGATGTAAAATAAAAAAAACTATTGATTTTAATCAAAAATTTACAGGAGCTGATATTCTTTTTGATCCGGCTCAATCATTGTCAAATCTGCGCGTATTTTTAATGTTATCAGATTTAACAAATCAGTCAAATTATTTATTCATTCCTTCATGTCTTTTAGTAAAACATCAAATGCTTCGTGTACATTTGTGTACGAACCATGTTCCGGGTCAAAACGTTTGGAACGTCCAATAGCCTGATTTAACTTATCTTCCGAACATAGATCTTGTACCCATTTTACTTTTTCAAGAAATTGGGCTGTCTTTTCATAGTCATTGATGTACCTTTTCAATGTCGTTTCGGCGGCCTTAGCATCTTTGAAATAGCGGTTTGTATGTTCGTGATGAAGTAAAAACCAATATTCAATAGAAGGCAAGCTATTACAAAACAGAAGATTCTTATTTTTCCGATACTTGTTTTGAAGTTGCTCTAATTTCTTACGTTCACTTTCGTTATGCGCAGCAACGTCGGCATCAAATACGCATATTACAAAAATATCTCCACGTAATAGCTCTTCTATTTTCTTTCTCATTTCGGCAATACTTGTATTACCAAAAAATCTCGGTTTGATGGTACAATGGATGCCAATTAGTTTCTTGATATGAGAAAAATAATATTGCTCCGTTATTCCTTCACCGACTATGTAAATGCCGGACTTAGGTTCTCGTATTTTTTGTTTTCGTCCACCCATAGTTCTTAAATATTTGGTGTGGCTCCGAACTTACCATACTTATATGCCTTTTGCAAAGAACTGATACGGTTAACTCCTTTGAAATCGGCCAAAGAATACAATTCTGTAGCACCGTTTTCTTTTTTATTAGTAAACCAAATGCTATCTTTTCTCAACAAATCGTTTTCTTCTAAAAGTCCGTCATAATGGGTTGTTAATAGTAATTGAGATTGCCCTTTTTGCTTGAAAAAGTCTTCAATAATAAATTCAACCAATCGCGGATGCAGGGATGATTCTATTTCATCAATTGCTAAAAACGCATTGTTTTCAACCAGCTGACTAATTGCACTTGCTAAGCCAAGTGTTCGTATAGTTCCTGCCGATTGCAATCCTTTAGACATTTTATAGAATTTACTTATTCCATCTTTATTTATGACTTTATGCTCAAACTCCGTTTTAGTAAGTTTAATAGTTTTTTCCTTATTTAGTCTTTCTTTTTCATCATCGGGCAAGTTTCCTACTTTGCTTAATAATAAGGACAACATATCATCGGGTATGTTTTCCTCAATCTTTTCCGTATTGATATTCGTGATGTTATAATCAGCCCTACATAGAAAATTCAGTATATGTTTTTTTATTGATTCGTTTTTCGTAATCATTTCTTCTGCAAAATCAACTAACCTTGTATGAGGCTCAATAGATGGCAGACTATATTGAGTTTTCATCCATTGAATTACATTATCTATTTCAGGTACAGCAACATTCACTCTATTGTAGGCAGCCAAAACAGACATGTTTAATAAACATTTTACTGTAATTTCATCTTTTGCTGGTTGGCTAATTTTCACTTTTTTTGGATTGAATGTTATTTCGGAAATATTTCCACTTAACTTCCTTTCAAAAATAAGTGCAGGTTGTGTTCCGGGATATACAAAAAGTTTCTCGGAAATGACTTTTTGCTTATCCAAGATAAGAGAATAAAGATGTTTTATTCCATCTGTATAGAATGTCAAAGAGAATTCAGAAGGTTCTTGTGGTGTTTCTTCATCCAATAAAAAAGGAATAACACCTGTCGATTCATCCTTGTCCTCCGGAATTTCAAACCAAAAGTTTCTGAGGAAATCAAAAACATTTAGCAAATTACTTTTCCCGGAAGCGTTTGCTCCATACACAATAGCAAGCCTTAAAATGCGAGTATTCGGGGAGACTTCCACAACCTGATAGTCTTCAAAGGATCTATCTTTTGTTGCTTCAAAACTGAATATTACTTCGTCTCTAAACGAGAGGAAATTTTTTATTTTTAATTCGAGTATCATCTTAATATTATCTTTATTTTTTAATTGAGGTTATTCATTATCTAAATTAGCATTTCAATTTTTACCAACTATTTCGTTCGTTTTCGATAGGAAAACAAAAAATAAAAACAGGAACACTGTAAGTATTTCATTGCTATGAATGTCAACATATGTTCATTAATTTATCTACCATTCATGCAAATTTACAAATTAAAATCTTTAAATGCGGATTGTATTTTATAAAAATGCATATTAATGTCAAATAATACAAATAAAAGCATAGAGTAAAGAATTCTATTTTTTAAAATAAATACCGTAAGAGTTCATCCCTTTCAATATGTTCCAATTCTTAAACAAGAAGTATAAAGCATTACCTTAAATCCTCAAGTTACATTTATGCACACCCCCCATTTTTTTACATTACTATATGTTTAAAAAGATATCCTTTATTTTTTCGAAAATATCCTTTATTTTTCGAAAAATAACCTTTATGTTTTTATCGGAGCTTAACCCTTTGATTATCAGTGTGGTATGAAGCTTGAAAAAGTGGGAGAAAAACTCCTGTTTTTAACCTAAAAAATGGGGGATTTTAGTTGCCAATCAGAGGTTTTATTGGCTTGTCAATATTTTTTATTGTTGCTTAGTTTTGATTCAATTCATTAATTCCCGGATGTATTTTAATCCTTTAAGGCTTTATCGTTCAGGTATGCAGCTGATTTCATGTAATCTTCGGAACGCTATTGCCCATACCCGAAATGGTCGAGCGGATTCGTTACTGTATCTTTCAACTCAGCTGCTTCCCAGTAATCAATTTCCATAATAATGGAATCTATTTCATTTTTAGAAAGAGGATATATCTCTGAATCCCTATTCCAATTCCGGAATAAATATTCTATAGAATCTACCTTTTCCTGGCGGATCTTATAAAACAGATTCTTTATATCATAGGCTGTATTTGATATGGAAAAATGACCACTCTCCAATCGCATATTTACCTGCGGACAGGTAACTATTTCGTTATTATACACAAATCCAATTCGCTTGCCAATAGCTTTTTCCGTAGCGTCACCCCACTTGATCAGTTTGTGTTTACTTATTTTTCCTTCTATTGAGTAAAAAGGTTGACCTGACATTGTGCCTGAATCTAATTTAAGCGCCACAAAGTCTTTTACAGTAACAATAGGTTCAATAGAAAGACTGTCTTTTCTATTGTCAAGGATGTGGTACCAGCCGTTTTCTCTTCTTTCTGTTTGTTTTTTATTACACGAAGCTAAAAATAAGATGTTCAGAAAAATCGCTCCTAATAGTATTGCAAATCGCTTCTTTACCATAAGTATTTACTCCTTTAACCTTGTTTTTATCTGAAAATCCAAATCATTGCTCCGTAAAAGTTTTTAATATGAGATTGTTAAATAAGAAAGACCATAGGCATCGCATCCCATTAAAGTAGGAGTTTTGTCTTTGTTGTATTCGTAGGTGTAATTTTTAAAACTTTCCTCATTTGTATCTTTCGTTATAAAAGTCTCTTTTTGGATGTTGTTTATATAGTTGAGAAAGAATTTTTCATAAGGGTTGCTTGATTTTCTGTCTCTATAGGCTGTATAGGCATAGTACCAAAGGGGTAAGTTTAGTTTGGATATACTGCCTGTATTGTTGTCATATTCGTATTTGTAAGTTATAACTGTTTCTTCTGTGTTTTTCTCAGAAACTATTAACTTGAGAAGTCGTGATGCCTGATCGTAATTAAAGGTTGCGTAATATTGACCTTCTGAAGTTTTAGTTACTTCTCCGTTAGCTCCTGTGTGGGAAAAGATGCCATCTTCTGTAATTTTTGAAGGGACGCCTTTTTCATTCAACTCTAATGTCCAGCGTGAAATATAGAAAAAGGGTTCACCTGTAGACTCTATAATTATTTTATTATTTTCTTCATGTTTAAATGAAATTGATCCGTGTCCATCTGCGACATCTTTACTTTCGGGAGAAATATAAACAGATACTAATTTATTTTCCTCATACTTAAATTCAAAGATAGAGCCTTCGATTTCTTTTAACTGCACGAGTTTGTCGCCCTGATAAGAAAAATACACAGGAGTTACACTACTGAAGTCGTTTTTGCATTCAATATAACTTGGTTTTCCGTTGATCCCGGTCAACTGTAAATCATCGTCGTCACTGCAAGAAGATAATGTACTCAATATGAGTATAGCAATACTAAGAAGGGAATGCTTAAGAAGTTTCATAGATGTAATTTTTAGCTTTATTCAAAAAGGCATATACTAATAGAGCAAAAGTACTTATATAATAATAAATACACTTGACGAAAATGAAGAAATTATGGGAGTTGATGTTTTTTTAGGGGATCTGCCTCTTAGTTCTTGTTTAAATTTTGCTCGTTGATGCTGTTTTGAGAATTGTTTTCGCGATCGCGGATGATTAAAGTTGAGGGCATGCGGCGCAGCACTTCTTTACGATTAGTGGAGATGTAGTTCCATGTATCATAGCTAACTAACATTAATGAATAGCCATGGAAAAGTGAAGGCGTAAGGTCTTTTTCCGACATGATTGTTACTTGAGCAGTCTGGGCTATGAAATCATGCAAAGTGATCATAATTTGATCATATTCCGGATTTGAATTGCTCGTTAATACAAGAAAAACAACAGAGCGTGTAGCGTTTCTTAGCAAGGAAGATATATAATCTGTAAGGGAAAGATCTGCCGCCGTTTTAATTATGATTATAACATTAGTAGCTTTTGTAAAATCCCGATTCACAAATACACCTACTGAGCAATGGGTTTGCTCTATGAAAAACTTAGTCTTGTCTCTTAACAAAGAAATAGGTGTCCATGATTCCGGAGCTTTGAATAATTTGAGATAGCGATTGTAAAAGAAGTATTTAAACTGATTTGCTTCAATATCTTCGGGAATATTACTCATGGAAATACCGGCACCAACAAGCAGAAAGTCAAACTTTTCTCTATTAGCGATTGATACAATGTCCTGACCTGCATTATTGGATATTTGATAACGTGGGGTAATTGTTATTCCAAGTTTGGTTGCTCCGGAAAGAATAGGAGCGAAGTTAACTTCTTCAAAATTTTCGGTTCGTAGGGGGCTAACATCCGTGCCTACTGTAAAGTGAAGTGCTGTAACATCCAGTTCTTTCGTGCTCTCGCCAAACAGTTGATGCGCCACATTCAGCATGGTTTGACCATTGTGTGCTCGTCCGAAGGGCAATAGTAAACGAAATTCATCGGTTGTAATAGTTGATCGGAGTCTGTCTTCCGCGTTTCTTTCTTTTCTTCTGAAACAAAAAGAAATAAAAGACAATAAAGGAGCGGTCATGAATGTTGTAACTAATGTCATTATTACTAACATAACGAAGACAGTGGGGGATAAGATACCCATTTCATATCCGATTGTTAGAACAATCAATTCCATTAAACCACGGGTATTCATCAATGCTCCGATATAGAGGCTGTCTTTTTGATTTTCTCCGAGAATTCGTGCAGATATATATGCACCTCCAAATTTTCCTCCGATAGCAACAAGCGTGAAAAGTCCGCACATCAACCATAACTCTGCACTATCCAACAGACCTATTTGAGTGCGTAGTCCGGTAGATACAAAAAATAGAGGTAAGAAAATTGACAATGAAAGATCTTCTACCTTATCCGTCATGATTTTACGGAAATTAATATTTGAAGGCATAACCAATCCGGCTATAAAAGCGCCAAACAAGGCATGAAGACCAAGAATCTCCGTGCAATAAACAGAGATGAGTAACAATAGAAATATAAAAGCAACCATTCCTTTGGCGATAACTTCATTGTTGTGGTAGATATTGCCAATCATACGCAAAAATGGGCGTATAATTAAAAACATAAACAGTATATAAAGAATGGAAAACAGGATGTTAAATGAAGCACTGATCATATTCCCGGCCTGAGCAATCGAAACCACTACCGCAAGAAGACACCAAGCCGTAATATCTCCATTAGCTGCACTTGCAAGAGAGATTGTGCCCAAATGTGTTTTTGTTAATCCTTTTTCTTGTATGATGCGAGCTAATACGGGGAAAGCTGTAATACTCATTGCGATACCTATAAAAAGAGCAAAGGAAAGAAAAGGAGTCTCCGGATTTGCATAGGAGTCGTAAACATAATAAGCAAGTAGCATACCTAATGCAAATGGAATAATAGTGCTGGTATGGCTAATTAATATTGTTTCTTTTAAAGTAGCCCGCACTTCTTTCATGTCTAATTCCATTCCAATGGCAAACATAAACAGTATTAAACCGAACTGACTTAATAAAGTAATATTGTCTAATGAATCAGGAGGGAAGAGAAAGGCTGAGTATTCAGGTGAAAAAAAGCCTAATATTGATGGGCCAAGTACAATTCCAGCAATAATCTCACCAATAACTGATGGTTGACCGATCTTTGTAAATAACCAATTAAAAAGTCGGCAAGTGATAAGAATAACTATTATTTGAAGTAAGATAATTCCAAGGGAGGATTGGATATGTGCAGAAACAGACTGGATGAATGTATTAAAACCATCACTAAGCGTATGGGAGCTGTTGTTAAATAAAGGGATATCTCTTTCCAATTGATGATGTTCTCCAGCCTTAATAATAAAGTACATCAACAATCCGAAAAACAAAATCATCATCAGATAAAACGCTATGCTTCTTCCACCTTTACCCATTAAGAATATTCTTTGATGCAAAATTAAAAATAAAAGGCGTCCTTACAAAGACGCCTTTTATTATTTATTATTAAAATGAAAGATTTTACATAACAATTGGTGCCGGCAGATTGAACGAGATAAGAATCGTTACAAGAAGAGCCAAAATTGAATACAATTCCGGGAACACAGCCATCACCATAGTAGCAGCAAATAAGTTATAACCCGCGCCTACACCAACGATACCGTTAGCACAAACTTCTGCCTGACGAATAGATGCATAAAGACCACCGAATCCAAGAATTATACCTGCTCCTAAAATGGCAACTGCAGTAAACATAGGGATTTCAGGAACGAGGAATGGTTGAAGAAGGAAGTAGGCCACAAAACCATACAATCCGTTTGAACTCGGGAGCGCACATAATGCAATATAAGTACCGAGTGCTCCGGGATTTTTTTTCATTGCTCCTATCACTGCGTTACCACATACAGTAACGCCATAACTACTACCGATGAAAGCTAGTGTTGTAATCAATGCAATGCCAATATAGGCTACTAAAATAGGTTCCATAATTTAATTTGTTTTTTAATTTATTGTTTTTATTTGTTTTCTTTAATTATGCTTTTTTGAATGGCTCGTATGCTTTTCCTCCTCCTTCAAATTCTGCGTTTTTAAAGTACTCCACAAATACCAAACGAAGTGGGTGTACTAATGAACTGATTGTACATAAACCAAAATTGAGTGAGTGACCGAACAGTAAAATAAAGGTCATTAATAATACTTTGGGAACTATACTCATTTCCGCAGTCATAGCTATGGCCAAAGAGTTAAATACATTGCCCAGAATTGCACCTACCAATCCGAGAGCAAACAGACGGATATATGATAATGTATCTCCCAATAAGCCGGAAGCCATATTATACATACTCCAGATGCCACTTCCCAAGTTTAGGAATATGTTCTTTCCCGGTGAGTTATAAAACAAAGCAGGTAATAAACTTATTCCGGCAATAATTAATAATATATTCTTTACTGTATCGGATAACTGTATGTCTAATGCAGGTAAGCCAAAAGCTAATACCCCACTGGTTATTACAAATACCCAAGCGAAAGGAGCGATTCCATACTTAATGCCTCTCTGCGACATTTTCTTCAATGCTGCAACGGTCTTACCAAATAAAATATGGAAGATACCAATCACTAAAGAAATAACCATCAGGTTGTCACTTGTCAGAAAATAGTCTTTTACGGAAGCAAAAAGAGGTAGTTTGATTAATTCTACTCCGAATAAAGAACCTGATAAACCACCAATTATAAAAGCTGATGTGCCCAAGTATTGAAACATTGTCAGGAATGGCTTAAAGTCCGGATTCACTTTCCTTTTCAGTATTGTACATACCACGAACATAAGCAATCCATAACCCGCATCCGCGAAACACATACCGAAGAATAGCATGAAAAACGGAGCGAAGAATGGCGTAGGATCAAACTCTCTGTAATTAGGTAGTGAGAACATTCGGCAGATTGGCTCGTATAATCGGGCAAAGCTATTATTCTTCAGTTCGATTGGCACCAGATCATTATCCTCAATGCCGAGCTTTCGGAAGAAATAACCTTCTTTATCCAGCGCTTGTTCCATTTCCGCACTTTTCTTTGTCGGCACCCAACCTTCTAACAACATCAGTTTGTCGTCGAGCTCAACCGACGTCTGCGTAATTGCATGCGAGAAATTGAATTCATCCTGCAGTTGTTTGTCTACTTCGATAAGTGAATTATATTCCTCTTTAGCCTTGTTTCGAAGCGCTTCTACAGTTTGTTCTAATTCAGCAAGCAGTTTCTCTTGTTGCACAGCTAAAGTTTGTACGTCATTCGCTGGCAGCTTTACCGGCTCAACAGGCAGCTCGATTTTTTCTCCTAATGGGGCAACTACAATAAAGTAATTAATGGATTGTACTGTATTTATAAGTATAATATCATACTTCTCTTCCCATTCATTTTTGTATTCGGCAGTCGGGCTGCTAAAGAAACGAACGGTATAGCCGGATTCTTTGATCTTGTTCAGCAAAGAATAGCTAAAATCTCCCCATATAGAACTTAAATAGTTTAAGTCTTTTTCTACAGAAGAATATTTGTTTTGCAGTTCATTCTTTTTTTGTTGCAGCTCATCGATAGAGTCCAAAATTAGGAAACCTTCATCTTTCGAGATCGAACGTCCTTCAGCCAGGATAATGCCTTCCGTACTGCTGTTGATAGCCTGCAGTGCCTTAAGGGTATCGTCAATGCGTTTGCGCTGTTGTAACAGTGTTTGAGCCTCTATGTTATCCTGCATAGAATTGTTCCCTTTGATATGAACAACTCCCAGATCTCTCAACTTCAGCAGAAAATCTTCGTATTCTTTATGATACACCAAAAAGGCGTATTTACTCATTTTTACTATCATACTTCAGCCTCCTTTTTTTTAGCTTCACGTTTTTCCTGATTGCCTCTCATGATCTTCTGCGAAGATTTTGAAAGACTCTCTTCGTCTTCCATAAAGCGTTTCACTTTTCGGATAGCATCCTGATATCCCGGAATCTGAACCTTTTCAAAAAGATTAACTTTTTGTGTTGTCTTTTTCCGGGCATGCTCCAATAACTCCAACTTAACTCCGGCAAATTCTGATTCAATACCAGTTTTTGCTAATTGTTTCAGTAGCTCAATTCCATCTAAAAACCAAGCCGGAGAATTAAAGAGACTAAACTGTTTGATCTCAAACTCAATCTCACCGAGAAGTGGAATAATCACTCCGGCAATTTTACGTGTAGAGATTTCCACATCTTTTACACTGATTAAGTCTGGCGAAAACTCTTTCCAGAGGGAAAGCATGTTTTCATAGTTTTTAATCTCCTCTTCCAGTTGAAGTTCCAATCTTACCACTTCGTCTTTGATACGCTTAACCTCCATACGCAATGCGCTCTCTTTGCTTTTTATAGTAGGCAGAGAACGTTCGCGAATCTTGAGTTGCTTTTCAAGTTGCTGAAGCGATGTTTTATTATATTGAAACTTTATTGCCATAAATTATTTCTTCCAGTATTGATCAATTAAAGATTGTTTGATGTTCACTTCAGTAGGGGAGAAGTAAGTGGAAAGCAAATTCCAAGCTACGTCAAGCATCTCCGTTGTATCTAAGTTTACATCAATAGCCAATAATTTGTCGGAATATTCTTTCGCGAAGGATAAAGTACGATTGTCGTAATCTGTCAGGTCGAAACCGTTTTCCATTTTTGTCTTTGCATTGGCTGCATCGGCATACAAACGTACCGCCGCATTCATGATTTGCGGATGATCTTCACGTGTTTTTGTTCCTGTTACAAGCTGTTTCAGACGAGACAAACTACGGAATGGATCCACAATTACTTTACCGATGTCGCTGTCACGACGAAGATAAAGCTGACCTTCCGTAATATATCCGGTATTATCCGGAACAGCATGTGTAATATCACCTCCGGAAAGTGTAGTCACAGCAATAATAGTGATCGAACCTCCTTCGGGGAATTGCACTGCTTTTTCATATATTTTAGCTAAGTCTGAATACAAAGAACCCGGCATGGAATCTTTCGAAGGGATCTGATCCATACGGTTTGATACGATTGAAAGAGCATCGGCGTAGTTTGTCATGTCTGTCAACAATACGAGTACTTTTTCATTTCGTGCAACCGCAAAATATTCAGCAGCTGTCAGAGCCATATCAGGGATCAATACTCGTTCAACCGATGGGTCTTCGGTTGTATTGATGAAACTAACTATACGATCCAACGCTCCGGCGTTTGTAAATGTGTTCTTAAAGAACAGGTAGTCGTCATTTGTCATACCCATACCTCCAAGAATAATCTTGTCTGATTGCGCACGTAGGGCTACAAGTGCCATAACCTGGTTAAAGGGCTGATCCGGATCTGCAAAGAAAGGAATCTTTTGTCCTGTCACCAGCGTGTTGTTCAGGTCGATACCCGCAATACCTGTAGCAATAAGCTCAGATGGTTGCTTACGACGTACGGGATTTACAGACGGACCACCGATCTCTACTTCCTCGCCGTCGGGTGCTGAACCTCCATCAATCGGATCACCATAGGCGTTAAAGAAACGTCCGGCTAATTGATCGCTCACCTTCAGCGAAGGAGCTTTACCCATGAAAATAACTTCAGCATTGGTACGTACACCTTCAGTTCCGGAAAAGACCTGAAGTGTAACTTCATCTCCAATGATCTTTACCACCTGAGCTAACTTTCCATCTACGGAAGCCAGTTCATCATAGCCTACACCTGTTGCCTTCAATGAACAGGTAGCTTTAGTGATCTGCGTAATTTTCGTATATATTTTTTGAAATGCTTTTGTTGCCATATCTTACTTATTTAACGATTCGTTCCTTCAGTAATTCATCCAATTCTACATTGAATGCATTGAATTTATCACTTTCATATTCCGAATAATTCATCTGTTTGAGCACATTGATCAGTTTTCTGAAATAATCGGTTACTTCAAGGAAATTTTCAAATGAAAATTCCGAATGACAAATATCAATGATGCGATTTAACATAAACTCCTGACGATCTAAAGGAGTTACCGAGTCAATACTGTCAAATGCATCCTGCTGGAGAATAACAAAATCTATGAGCTCAGACTTCCATAGTATAACATGATAATCTACAGGCACACCATCGTCACCAAGAATATTGATCTGTTCAGAAATTTCTTTACCACGTAATAAACGTGTTTTGATTTCATTTACCTTCTCGATCCATGTCGGTGAAATATGATCAGCAATATAATCCTGAAATTCGGGATATTCTAAATATTTGGAATAACTATCAATCGGATTTACGGCCGGATAACGTTTACGGTCGGCACGTTCTTGTTCAAGTGCATAAAAACAACGGGCTACTTTCTTCGTGTTTTCAGTAACAGGCTCTTTCAGGTTACCACCGGCAGGAGATACAGTTCCGATAAAAGTTACAGAACCCGAAGCCCCATTTCTTAACTCAGTATAACCGGCGCGAGCATAGAAGTTAGCAACGATAGCAGAAAGGTCCATGGGGAAAGCATCCGGTCCGGGGAGTTCCTCCAATCGATTGGACATTTCACGTAACGCTTGCGCCCAACGTGAAGTAGAGTCTGCCATAAGCAAAACCTTCAAACCCATGCTTCGATAATATTCGGCGATTGTCATAGCCGTATAAACAGAAGCTTCACGAGCCGCTACAGGCATGTTTGATGTATTTGCGATAATAATCGTACGTTCCATCAATTTACGACCGGTATGTGGGTCGATAAGGTGAGGGAATTCCGAGAAAATTTCCACAACCTCATTGGCACGTTCACCACAAGCTGCTATAATCACAATATCGGCTTCAGCCTGTTTGGAGATAGCATGCTGCAATACTGTTTTTCCTGTACCGAAAGGACCGGGGATAAAACCGGTTCCTCCTTCTACAATTGGATTTACCGTATCAATAGTTCGCACGCCGGTTTCTAATAGTTTATAAGGACGGGGTTTAGATTGATAACAGGTAACGGCACGTTTAACCGGCCATTTCTGAATCATATTAACTGCCGCCTCATTCCCTTTTTCATCGATTAAAACCGCAATCGTATCATTTATGGTATATTCTCCTTCGGCAACAACCGATTTGATGGTGTAATTACCCTCAAATTTGAAAGGAACCATAATTTTATGTGGTTGAAAGTTTTCATCCACTTCACCAAGCCAATCACCGGCCTGAACTACATCACCGGCTTTAGCCAAGGGTTTAAACTGCCATTTGGCATCTTCGTTTAGAGGGTATGTGTAGTCACCACGTTTGAGGAAGGTACCTTCCATTTTATCCAGGTCATTTTGTAACCCATCATAATTTCGGGACAACATTCCGGGGCCAAGGGTTACTTCAAGCATATACCCGGCAAATTCGGCCTCATCGCCAACTCTCATGCCACGTGTACTTTCAAACACCTGCACAAAGGCTTCAGCTCCGATAACCTTGATAACCTCTGCCATAAGCTTCACGCCTCCAACAGAGATATAACAGATTTCATTTTGAGAAACCGGTCCATTTACCTCTAAGGTCACCAGATTGGACACGATTCCTTTTACAATTCCTTTCGTAGCCATAATTATATTTTATTGTTCTTCTTTTTAAACTCATTCAGTACCGTACCGCTTTCTTTTTTCAAGGCGCCGATCAACTCTCTGAAAGTAGCTTCTCCAGTTTCTCTATCCAGATTAGTCCATCGTTCAATCATTTCGATCTTTAATAAATAAGCGAATACACTTTCAATGCCAAACACTTTAAAGATCGTATTGTCGTCCAGCCATTCCCACTTTAATACATCGATTCTCTTTTCACGTGAAACAAGGTCTGTTTCTTCGGCCAAACGCAGTAGTTCGGGAAGATAATCTACATCATCACTCAGATTAAAATCTCTGGCTGTTGATGTGCGTAAATTTTCAGCAACGGCGTTATCCCCTATAATATATTGTAGAATGTCAAGTTTGTATTTGCGACAGGTAACGGCCGTGAGTATGTTCTTTATGTTAAGATTCAACTCAAACCAAGTCGAGAAAAACTTATTACTGCATTTTATCGCATAATTATAATAAAGAACAGTCAATTGGTCGTCTAAGGAAAGAGGAGAACTTTCGGTCTCTTCTTCGTCATTCGTATCCTGTTCCTCTTCTGACTCCTGATTTTCTTTGGCATAAGCCTTCAGAAAATCTATCATATAAGAAGGGATGTTATTCTTTATTTTTTCTCCTTCTTTAAAAGCCTCAATCAGCTCCATAAATAATTCAGGAGAAATCGTGCCCCGGTCATCCAATACCGAAGTGTCGCTTTCCAACGGATTTTTAAGCCAGCGAAGCACATTCTGGTTGTCATATTTCAAGAAGAACAGGTTTATAAGTTTCTTATCCCCGCGAGACAGAAGTTTATAAACTTCTTCCTTGAAACTGAGCACGGAAAATACTTGCTTGCTATCATCCAACTTAATATCAGGAAGTCCTGCTATCAGGCAATGATATTTGCTCATTTTTTAAATAATTTTTCTACTAATAACGGGCGTAGAAGTTCTTTGAAAAATAGGGTAAATTCTTCTTCTCCAAAATTAACTTTATAAGAGCCGTCAACAGGCTGAATCGTAAAAGAAGTTTCCTTGCCGTTAACCTTTTCTATTTTCACACCCTTATTAAGCAATTCTTTAGCGTTTCCTTCAAAATAGGCTTGAAGTTCTTCAGCTTTGCTTGTTTGAATAATAAAAGATTCATTTTTAGCCCATGAGTTTGCCATCTCAAGGATTGTTTTCTGCATGAATGGTGTGTCGGTTACGACCGGCTTTATATTCGCATCAACGATTGCTCCGGTAAGAAGGTTAGTCACTTCTTTCTTTAAAGAATCAATAACTTGAGTTGCCGCAATTTGTAGTTCCGAATCTGTGTTCTTCTTAATATCCTGCGCCTGTTTTTCCGCATTTGCGATAATTCGTTTAGCTTCAACTTCGGCATCAGCGATTATACCTTCTTTTTTTGCATTGGCGTCTGCAATGATTTTTGCAGCATCTTGATTTCCTTTCTCTATTCCTTCCAGATAGATTTTTTCGGTTAGTTCATGAATCTTATTATCCATTTCAGTATATATATTTTAGTTATTAGCTGTTAGCAAACGCCTACAAAGTTATTATTTTAACTGAAAGACACTAAAAATAAATGTGAAATGTAGCTAAAAAGATCAATTCTTCTATAAATAATTATCTTTGTTGGTCTAAATTAATTCTATTATGTTCTCTTTTAAAAGTATAAATGTTGATGAAGCACCGCTTATCCGCGAATTAGCTTCACAAATATGGAGTGATACCTATAAACATATATTGTCAACGGAGCAGTTGAATTATATGTTCGAGATGATGTATTCTTTAGAGAGCCTTCATCAGCAAATGACAGAAGCCGGTCATCGTTTTTTTGTTGTCCGGTTAGATGACGTTGCTGTTGGTTACCTTTCAATAGAGCAGAAAGCTGAAAAGTTGTTTAACTTTCAGAAAATTTATACACTACCTTCATTGCATGGAAAAGGAATCGGACGATATTTAGTGGAAGAGGGAATAGCTTATCTGAAAAAAAACTATATTGCGCCATTTACCATAGAGTTATTTGTAAACCGAGACAATAAAGCTGTTGGCTTCTATAAACATATCGGCTTTAAAGAGGTTGCTACCCGAGATCATGCTATAGGAAACGGATTTTATATGAACGATTATATTATGAATTTAGAGGTTTTGTAATTTCATAAAAATAGAAAAAATGGAAGAATTAGATCAATCTTATGGGTCGTTAACCGACTCTATCGCGGTGTGGATGGACAGTTTATTAACAAATTGGGGGTTGCCTCACATCTGGATAGCTTACATTAAAATAATTATTCTACTGATACTGGTTATAGGTGTTGTTTTTATCTTACAATATCTTGTAAAGCGTTTACTGGCGTATATTTTCAGACGTATAGCAAAAGTCACTAATCTCTCATTTTTTAATCATACTATAGCGAATAAGTTACCTCATTACCTTGCGTTAGTAGTTCCCTACACATTTGTTCGAACAAGTATTCCTGTCGTTTTTTATGACTTTAAATCATTTGTAAGCCCCATGTATAAACTTGTTGATGTTTATATGGTGTTTATGGTTATATGGACAATCATGTCGTTAATCCGTTCGTTTGGTAATGTGCTGGAAGAAAAACCGGCATTTAAAAACAAACCGATGAAAAGCTATTATCAGGTTATACAAATTGTCTTTTTTCTGTTTGGAGCTGTAGCCATTTACGCTATTCTTACCGGAAAATCAGCAACAGCATTCTTTGCCGCAATGGGAGCAGCCTCTGCTGTACTATTATTAATGTTTAAGGATACGATTATGGGATTTGTAGGTAGTATTCAGATTTCTACTAATGATATGGTACGCATTGGAGACTGGATTACAATGAATAAATATGGAGCTGATGGTGATATTGAAGAGATAAATCTGACTACAGTTAAAGTCAGAAACTTTGATAAAACAATCACAACAATACCCACTTATTCTCTTATTTCGGATTCTTTTCAGAACTGGAGAGGTATGAAAGAAGCAGGAGGAAGGCGTTTTAAACGTGTTTTTCATTTCAGATACGATTGTGTGCGTTTCATGACAAATGAAGAATTGGAAAAATTCAAAAAAAATGATGCGCTCAAAAAATATATTGAATCAAAACAAACAGACGGCGTAACAGAAATAAAACCAAACGAACGTTTTATGGCAGGCATAAATGCAATTACAAATATTGACTTGTATATACAATATTGTATAAGCTATCTTCGCCAGCATCCTAAAATAAGCAATGATCTTACGCTATTAGCCAGAGAACTCCAATCTACAACTCAGGGACTTCCTGTCGAATTATATTCTTTTACTAACACAACGGTATGGGCGGAGTATGAAATTATTGTTGCCGAAATTGTAAATCACCTGGTTTCTGTAGTTGGCGACTTTGGTTTGGTTATTTACCAGGAAAGTGCCGGTAGTGATAATTTCGACCTTTATATTAAGGAACATCACATGAATAAATAAATCAGAATTTTCAGGGATAGTTTATTGTTTTATAGACAAATGTGTTCTGTACAATAGATTAAATCTATCAGGAATCTGCTTTTTCTTTAAGTGCTTGAAATAATTTTGAACTCGTTTTATTTAAAAACAAGTATATAAATGCAATTATATAACACTTTAAGCACTAAAGAAAGAGCAGATCTTATTGATAAAGCAGGTGTAGACAGGATAACTCTTTCATTCTACACGTATGCAAAAATAGAAGATCCCCGGAAATTCAGAGATGAGTTGTTTCTCAAATGGAATAGCTTAGATGTATTAGGACGGATCTATGTTGCTTTCGAAGGCATCAACGCGCAATTATCACTGCCTGCAATTAAGCTTGATGAGTTTAAATCGTTTCTCGACACCTATCCGTTCATGAAAGATATCCGACTTAACATTGCAATAGAGCAGGCCGACAAATCTTTTTTGAAACTCACCATTAAAGTTCGAAATAAAATCGTTGCCGACGGATTAAACGATTCCACCTTTGACCCTTCCAATTACGGTACTCACCTTAATGCCAACGATTTTAATAAAATGATGGATGATCCGGATGTAGTGGTGGTTGATATGCGGAATCATTACGAAAGTGAGATAGGACATTTTATTGGTGCGATTACGCCTCAGGTAGAAACTTTTCGTGAATCACTTCCCATTATTCATGATGAATTGGCGGCACATAAGAATGATAAAAAAATACTGATGTATTGCACCGGAGGAATTCGCTGTGAAAAGGCAAGCGCGTATTTCAAGCACAGAGGGTTTAAACAAGTATATCAGTTGGAAGGTGGTATCATAAACTATGCCCGTCAGATAAAATCTTTGGGACTATCGTCTAAATTTATCGGGAAAAACTTTGTTTTCGATAATAGATTGGGCGAACGCATAACGAGTGATGTGATTGCACATTGCCACCAATGTGGAACATCATGCGATACGCATACAAACTGCAAAAATGATACCTGTCATAAATTGTTCATTCAATGCGAAGCTTGTGCTGCAGCGATGCAAGGTTGCTGTTGTGAAGCTTGCATGAAAGTAAACGCTGATCGTTTCTCGCATACAAGCTGAATAAGATAGGAGTGTAGTTTTTTTTAAAGCACCTTCGTTCCGTTTCCTGTATGTATTTCAGAAGCCTGCGTGATGATTACCTCTTTCACGCCGGCATTTATAGCTTCAAAGGCGTTTACTAACTTAGGAATCATACCTCCCTGAATAATACCTTTATCAACATATTCCTTAAACAAAGCTTCATCCAATACCGGAATAACGCTTTCGTCATCTGTCTCCGACATCAGAACGCCTTTTTTCTCAAAACAATAAATCAGAGTTACATCGAAATATTCTGAAAGTGCTTTGGCTGCTTCTCCGGCAATCGTATCCGCGTTTGTATTGAGCATTCCCCCTTGTCCGTCATGCGTTAACGGTGCAAGAACAGGAACAATATCCTCTTTGATAAATTTAGAAAGAAGGGCGGCATTCACCTTTCTTACATCCCCGGCAAAACCATAATCAATATCGACCACCTTACGTTTTTCGGACAACATAAAGTTCAGATCGGCCCCGGTAAGTCCGAGTGCCTGTATCCCTAAAGCCTGAAGTTGAGCAACTATCGTTTTGTTAACCAATCCACCATAAACCATGGTCACGACTTTCAACATGGCTTCATCCGTAATGCGCCGGCCGTTTATCATTTTAGTTTCAATGCCTAACTGTTCGGCAATTTTAGTGGCCGATCTTCCGCCGCCATGCACTAATACTTTGTGTCCCTTTATTTTAGAAAAGTCGTTTAGTAAATCCTTTAAAGAATCCCCCTCTTCAACAATCTTCCCGCCGACTTTGATAAGTGTTAATCTCTCTTTATTCATGATAATTGCGTGTTTTTTTGATGCAAAACTACTAAAAAATAAAAGAATCCCTTAATTTTGCGAAACCAATTGCGGTAGTAGCTCAGTTGGTAGAGCATTAGCTTCCCAAGCTAAGGGTCACGAGTTCGATTCTCGCCTACCGCTCTTAAAATAAAGCCTTGTAAACCAGTTTTTGTACTGATTGCAAGGCTTTTTTGTTGCTTTTGGGCAGAGGAAATGATCTGACAAAACCAATGTTTTCGGATCGATACTGTTAATCAGGACTAAATCGATGTCGGATATTATCGAGTTAGGTATTTGCTCATTTTATAGTTAGTTAAACATAATTTATTCGCCTTTCGCTTTTGTTCTTCATCTACCTGAAAACCTTGTCTTTCAAAGAATGGTTTTGCTGTAATACTGACTTCTGAGGTTAATCTTTCCGCTTTTTTTTCTATCGCAAAATTTTCTAAATGCGCATACAATAAAGAAGCTATCCCTTGACGTTGAAAATCTTTGTGCACAAACAATGTGTGTATATACCCAAGCTCATTTACAGAACCAAATCCAACTACAACCTTATCGTTGTTTTCTGCGAGAATATAATGTTGTTCTTTGATAAGTTGTTCCCAATGAGGAATATCGTCTCCGCATGAGACCCAATCTTCAATTTCAGCCAAAGTATAATCTTTACGATTTATTATTAAGATTGTGTTTTTATAAAGCTCTTTAAGAGCGCCCATGTCGGCATTTGACACTTCTCTAATTTTGAATTTGGTCATTCTTTCTAATGTACTTTTGAGCATAGCTTTGACCACAATTGCATGAAACGGTCGGATGAAGAAAAAATACACCCGTCCCAGATTATTGTGATAACGAACCAAAGTAGAAGCAGTGATAGTTTGTTTGTCTACAAATACGGACATATAAGCATCCAAATGCTTATCGCTAAGCAAAATTGCTGTTTCGTTTTCGGTTTTACCTGCCACGGATACCATATCATTAATTCCATCTGTCTGAATAATTTTTTTTACTTCATCAAATAAATTAGCTCCATTTTTTCCATTTTCCAATCCTAACGAGCGAACAAGAATGTTTCTTAACCTGAATAAGGCACTAACCCATTCGGGAACAACTGTCCAGAAATCAATCATAATGTCATCTGCAAATAATCTCTTTTCTGTATCAACTTGAAAAGCAAAGGCATCGGTATAATCTATTGGCAAATATTGTTGCAACAGACTCGTGATTGGTAATTTTGTTTTATAGCTTTTCATATACATTAATGTAATAAGCATAACCAGATAAGCAAATTTCGATAAAATGTTAGGTGTTTGCAAAAAAAATAGAAGGAAATACACAAATGAAATGGAAGATATGCCACATTATAGTGAAATTCCCCGTTTTTCTAAATTAAAAGTAATAGTCTTATGTCTGACGACACAATCTCCGCGTATTGGTAACAAAAACTTTTTATTCACCAATTAAAAATCAGGATTATATGAGTAATTTCTTAGTCTAAAAGAGGCGTTTCTTTATTTTTGAAAAACATACAAGAGTACAAACTGACAATAAGATGGATTTAGAGTTTGTTTGAGATAATATTCCAGCTAAAATTAAATTTTATAACCATATTACATTCAGTAGCGTGCTACCCGAAAAAAACTACCTCGTCGTCTGTTTTTAACGAGGTAGTTTGTTTATTTATTTTGAATATTCCATGAGTTTGTTTAATGATTCTTTGGCATCTCCGAGCATCATGGTTACTTTATCTGTCATGTCGTAAAGTGGATTGGGCACTCCTGCATAACCTGGTTTTAGGTCATAGTTGCAGATTATTATATTTTTTGTCTGATCCACGTTCAATACCGGCATGCCATATATCGGAGTTCCTTCTGCATCTCTCGCAGCTGGATTCAACACATCATTAGCTCCTATAACAACTGCTAAGTCTGTATCCTTGAAATCATCATTTATGGCGTCCATCTCATAGAGTTGGTCGTAGGCTACATCTGCTTCGGCAAGTAGTACATTCATGTGTCCAGGCATGCGTCCGGCAACGGGATGTACGGCATAACGCACCTTGGTGCCTTGTGCTTCTAACATAGTTGCTAACTGACGTACCTGATGCTGGGCTTGAGCCAATGCCATTCCATAACCGGGAACAACAATCGCAGATTTAGCATTGCGCAATATATCACCTAATTTAGATTCCTCTGAAACTTCTTCTGCTATAGGTTCGGATGCAGATTCTGAAGATGTACTACGTATATCTGTCATTAATTGATTTAATGATTCTTTGGCATCTCCGAGCATCATGGTTACTTTCTCTTTCATGTCGTAAAGAGGATTGGGCACTCCGGCATAACCCGGTTTTAGGTCGTAATTGCAGATAATTATATTCTTAGACTGATCCACGTTCAATACGGGCATACCGTATATGGGAGTACCTTCCGCATCTCTCGCAGCTGGATTCAATACATCGTTAGCTCCTATGACAACGACCAAGTCTGTATCCTTAAAATCATCATTTATGGCGTCCATCTCATAGAGTTGGTCGTAGGCCACATCTGCTTCGGCAAGTAGTACATTCATGTGTCCGGGCATGCGTCCGGCTACGGGATGTACGGCATAACGCACCTTGGTGCCTTGTGCTTCTAACATAGTTGCTAACTGACGTACCTGATGCTGGGCTTGAGCCAATGCCATTCCATAACCGGGAACAATAATAGCCGACTTAGCCTCACGAATTACTTTTCCGATGTTTTTCTCTTCCTTTTTTTCTATCGGTGCAGCTTCGGGTTTATTTGTGATTGCTTGTTCCAACACTATCGTAGTGCTGGCTGCCGTCTTACCGGTCAATATAACCATGAGCTTTCTATTCATCGCTTTGCACATGATTTGAGTTAGCAATAATCCTGAAGATCCGACAATACCGCCAATTGATACCACCAGCAAGTCACCTATAGCCATACCGGCAATTGCGGCGGCAACTCCCGCTAATGATGTTAATAGTGATATAGTAATTGGCATATCGGCACCTCCAACCCTGATAGCAAACACATATCCAAACAGAGATCCTAATACAGAAGCTAAAATCAAAATAAAGTCTACGTTAGATAATAGTCCAAAATCTTTTCCTATAATAAAAGATAATCCAACTGTAACTATTGAGCCAACAAGTAAAGTCGTAGTAATCAATTCGTGATATTTCCATACAATAGGTCGTTGCGGTAGAATCCTATGCAATTTTGCAGCCGCTACCATACTGCCTACGAAAGTTACCATTCCTACAACAACGGCAAGTACACCTGTTACATTAACAAACAACGGGAATTCTGATGCGTGTACACCGATGCCTACTACTGTAAGTCCGCCTACTATTGCTCCGGATAGTCCACCCAATCCATTGAGCATTGCTACCGTCTGAGGCATCTGTATCATTTGTACCCTTTGTGCAAGAATAGCTCCGATTACAGTGCCCGCAAGTATGAACCCGTAAATAGTTACCGCATCGAATATTTTATAGTAGAACAAGGTTAAAATAATACCTGCAAACATGCAGAAAGAGAGCAACAGATTACCCCTTACGGCAGTAGGTACTTTACTCATCATAGCTATGCCATACATAGCCAAAAGAGATAATACGCCGCAGATAATATAATATAAAGTTTCCGTCATCATTTTGTAGTTTTCTTCTTAGGGTTAAAAATCTTTAACATGCGGTGCGTAACTCCAAATCCTGCAACAACATTTACCGTTGCTAACAATACGCCTAAGCCTCCGAATATTTGTCCGGCTATTAGTCCCGCGCCACCGTCTTGGTAGGAATAGCCCACAGCAACTATCGCTCCTAACAGACATATCCCGGCCAACGCATTCATTCCTGACATTAGCGGTGTGTGTAATAAACTCGGTACATTTTTTATTATTAAATAACCTACAAACGAGGCAATTAAAAATATTGCAATTAAAAAAATAGGATTCATAATGTCATTATTATAAAAAAGGCTGCTCTATCGAAAGGGTAAAGCAGCCTTAGTTGTGATAAATTTATTTGCTCATCGCTTCCAATGCACCTGTGTGCACAATCTTTCCGTCTATCGTAACAAGAATAGCTTTTACGATTTCGTCGGCCATATCCAATTCTATTTTACCATCTTTGGTTAAGAATTTTACCAGATTGTATACATTCTGTGCAAACATCCAAGTTGAACTTGTTGCTAACGTTCCGGGTATATTTTTTACTCCGATAATTGTAACTCCATGTTTAACTTCGGTAGTTCCCGGAGGTGTTAATTCACAGTTACCTCCTTGATCGATTGAAATATCGACAATCACAGAACCGTGTGGCATTTCTTTGACCATATCTTCTGTAAGCAAGATCGGAGCAATTTTACCCGGAATCAATGCCCCACAGAATACGATATCCATTTCTTTGATAACTTCGGTCAGTTTAGCACGTTCTTTTACAAGCCAATCTTCCGGTAACTCTTTGGCATATCCACCTTCAGCGATTGCCATATCAGCCGGAATCCCTAAGTCAACAACTTTTGCTCCGAGACTTTGTGCTTGTTCAACGGCCGCAGGGCGAATATCGGTTGCATAGGTTGTAGCTCCCAAACGTTTGGCTGTAGCCAATGCCTGCAAACCTCCGACTCCAACACCAATAACCAAGACTTTTGCCGGCTGTATAGCACCTACGGCAGTGAACATTGGTGGAATGAACTTAGGAAGTTCGTTGGCCGCCATCAGTATGCCTTTATATCCGGCACAGGTGCTCATAGATGTCAACGCATCCATTGATTGCGCACGAGAGATACGCGGAACGCTGTCTAACGTCATGCTTATTACACCATATTCGGCCAGTTTTTTTACCATTTCGTGGTTTACCGGTGATGCCGGATGTATAAACGTGATCAGATACTGACCTTTGTGCATCAGTTCTACTTCGTGCTTATTGTAGGTTTTATTGAAAAGAGGCTCTTTTACTTTCAATATCAAATCAGCTTTCTGATATACCTCTTCGGCTGAATTAATAATTTGCGCTCCGGCATCAATATAGTGCTCGTCGAGATAATATGATCCCACTCCTGCACTTTGTTCAACCAATACTGTTGCACCATCTGTGATATACTTTTTCACAGCTTCCGGACTTGCTGCCACACGAGCTTCTCCAGGCATAATTTCTCTTGGTATTCCAATAATCATAATACTTGTCTTTTTGTTAGTTTGTTTAATATTTATATTGAACTCTTAGTGAAAATACATTGTCTTTTCTGTTTCTGTTGTAGCCTTGTTCTGCCAGATTTATCGATTTTTCATTAATAGGCATTTCATAAAATGCTTGTACGCGGATTCCGGGATACGGCAGCCAGATTAAACCTAAACTTACTGTTTGATAGCGAATATCGGTCACATTGGTATTGTATTTTCCGATTTCATCATTTGAAACTTTCGTGTTTGGGTCGTGCCAACTGTAACCACCCCAAAACGTCAAAGGTATTTTTGCTCCGATTTGTTGCAGGTAATATACATAACCGCCATTAAAATCTCTGATGTAAGTATCCGTTGTCGGTCTGTCTTTCGAATTAGGGCTGTCATAAAAATCACTACCTGCCGGTTGTGTTCCGAATACATACTCGCCCCGAAGTTGACTTAATCCGAATGACGTATCAAAGGCAAGTTGAGCATTGACATCGAAGTATTCGCGTTTTGCATATTTCCCGATATTATCAGAGTTGTTGTTTAGTACAAATTTTTCTCCTTCCATTTTATAAATATCTTCGCTTCCTTGATATACCGAACCATAATAGTAAGATACACCTCCCGATAAACGAACGGGCATTTTTTTGCTTGTAGAGGCCGTGATTGTTCCTACAAAATCGCGGCGACTATCAGTTTCCCTTTGCACACCGTTACCTCCGATAAGGCTGAGCTTAACATTCAAATTGGCATACTTCTCCGGAGCTTTATAATTTAGTTGTGCCCCGATGTCGTAAATATCCGGCAGTAAGCTATACAGAAATGATGTTCCTTCTATCAGTTCGTATGCCGAAGGCGAAATACTTAGCTCGTACCCGAAGTTTGGGTTCAATGATCCCAGAGACAGACTGAAGCGCTTTGTCCAAGGGTCTGAAATATTTAAAAAAGCATCACTGAACCACATTTCCTTATTGTCTTTAACTTCCACTGTCAGCAATGCTTGAACAATACCTGTTTCGTACATTGTACTGAAAAACGCCCTTCTAAGACCAAATCTGTTGAATGATTTTTTTCCATAATTTTCATTTGTCGATCCAACCATCATTCTATTCACATCCTTTTGTCCATGTTGATACTGACCTTGGAAATAGGCAGAGAAATAGATATTTTTAGCTATATTAGTAAGAGATGTTTCAACATCGTTTTTAGTGACTGTATCTTCTTGAATTTGAGTGTTTAAATTATCATTATCTTTGCTGATATTTTCTCCTTTAGCAAAAAAGGAAGGGACAAATACAAACATAAACCCTATTAGAATCCAAATATTTTTCATAGTCGAATCTTTATCATTAATGAAATATGGATTGAAATTGATCTCTTATATTGGTGCTGAGTAAAGAACAATCGAGGTATAGAAAGTCGAGGTTAATTATATTGGACTTAGCTAACCTCTTCTTTCTAAACACAATTATTAAACACAATTATTAATTACATTACCATTGCTCTCTCCGCACTGTACTTTTCCCACTCTTTGTTTTCGCCGATTGTTTTCAACGCCTCAACAAGCTTGTACGCATCTTCGTAGCTATTGTAAAGGGCGATTGGTGCCAGACGGATAACGTTTGGTTCACGATAGTCGGGAATTACGTTATGATCTTTCAATGCCAGGCAGATACGGTAAGCCTCGTTATGTACCAGCGATACGTGTCCTCCGCGTTTTGTGTCGTCGGTAGGATTGTTGTACGAATATCCGTATTCTAACAAAGTTGTATCAATCAAATACATTAAATATGCGGTTAGATTAAGCGATTTTTCCCGTACGTTTTTTAAACCTGCTTCGTCATAAATATTCAAAACACCATTTAACGGAGCCATTGCAAAATGACTGGGTGTACCTGTCTGCCATGCAATAGCATCGGGTGCTTGGTCGAATTTATGGCGAAGTTGGAATTGTGTTTCGTCTCTATTTCCAAACCATCCAGCAAGTCCGACAGGTTTGCCAAAGTGCTTTTTATTCACATATAATCCAGCTGTTGCTCCCGGTCCGCCTGATAGATATTTGTAATTACACCAAATCGCAAAATCGGGATCAATCTTTTCGAAATCGTGCTCAACACATCCTATCGAGTGGCAAAGGTCCCAACCAATATAAATGCCTCTTTTATGAGCTTCTTTAGTTACACGTTCCATATCAACAAGCTGAGAACTACGATAAAGAACAGACGGAAGCAGAATAACTGCAACATCGTCGGTCATAGCTTCAATAACATCATCTTCATTGATGAAAATACCGTCTCTGCTTTTTACAACTTTTACTACGTCTTCAACTTTCATCCCTTTCAACTCAACCTGACTGTCTACAGCATAACGGTCGGTTGGGAAGTTCAGGTCGTCAACCAATATTTTATATCTTTCCTTTGTAGGGCGCCAGAATGTACCAATCATCTGATGAACGTTGATGGTTGTATTTCCGGTAACAATAACTTCATTTTCGCCCGCGCATATTAGTTTTGCTAATCTATTACCAATTTCACGTGCATATTGAAAATAATAACCACCTTTAGTGTTCCAGAGTAAAATACCTTCTGTTTTCCATACATTGAACATATCCAGCAAGGCTTCTTCTGCATCTTTCGATGCAAGGCCAAGTGAATTTCCGTCCATATATATTTTGTCGCTCTCCAATTGGTAGAATCTGTCTCTAAAACTTCCGAGAGGATCTTTTTGATCAAGTTCGCGTGCGTAATCTAATCCGGGGTTAAAATTTTTGTTTGCCATTTTTATTTTCTCCTATATTTATAGTTAATAATGTTTTAATTACTTTTGATTGCTTTGTTTTCACGTCTGTAAAATGGATATGATAGTATTGCACCCAACAATGCAACTACTGTAAGAGGCAGAACTCCTATAGCCCATCCGTAGCTACTTACCAAACCTGAAACAATAGGAATTCCGATTAATGCGCCGATGTAATAGAATAAATATACAATTGCAAAACTGTCTTCTATTAATCCTGAATGATGTACAACCTTTGGAACCGAAGAAGCAATAGCGGTTGAAGTAAAGCTTATACAAGTAGATAAAATAATGACTTGTACTAACAATAGGGTTTCCGGGGTTTTGTTTGTTACAAAACAGGCTATGGTCATTACAATGAAAGAGAAAAATCCAATAGTGAGCGGTTTGCCTGTTTTTTCGATAAGAAATCCGATAATAAGCCCTACCGGGATACCTATCAGACCGAATATCATAGAGTTGAAGCTCGAAGTTTCAAGCGATAAATTATAGACAGTTTTAAATATAGTAGGGTAGCCATCTAAGAATGTAAACAGAATGAAGCTAACGGTAGACATAGCTATTGCTAACATTATTATACGGGAATTGCTAAACGCCTCTCTGAGCGATGCTTTTTTTACCCTTTCAGCAGATGTTGAATCGCCGAGCGGATTATCAAATAATATAATAAACAACAAACCTATCAAAGCCGCAGAAACAGCAAGCGACAGCCAAATACTTTTCAGACCATAGCTTTCGTATATCATAGGCAGCACATATATAACCGCCGCATAACCAAATGCTGAAAATGTTCCGAATATTCCGACAGCCAGTCCGTATCCTCCATCTTTGAACCAATGGGTAATCAAGACCATTCCGGTTACCATAATGAAAGAGAACGATACTCCTTCGATAATTCGGGCAATCAGCATAATCGGATAAGAATCTGTAAAATATCCGATAATGTTTCCTAAGAATAAAGCCAGCATAATCACTATGCTAATTTGCTTTGCTCCGTATCTTTTCACCAAACTGCCTCCGGGTATTGCGAGAAAAACAGGGGCGAAGGCAAAGATTGAGACATAGATTGAAACCTCAACCGGATTAATGTTTAATAAAGAAATAAAAGACTCACGTAAGTCTGTTGGAGAAATCTTCATTTGGCTGATAGACAATATCATTGCGCCTAAATAAAGTAAAGAAAACTTGAACCATTTTGATGCTTTCATGTGTGTTCCGTATTAAGATTATTAGCAATTAAATGCTAAGGAAAACGTGCTTAAAATTTCATAGAAGGTTCATCTGTCGAAAATTGCCAGATGCGGATCGGTTCTTGATTTAAGGTCATTTAAATTTTTTAAGATTTAAAAGTTAACTTGATTAACATGGGGACAATTTAGAAATTAGGAAAAAAAACAGGGTGTCGTTTTTTTTCTTAAAACGAAAAAAAAGACGAAGATATTTCTTATTTAGAATGAAATTGTGTTGGATGTATGTATGTTTTATATTTTACAAAAAATAGATTGTTCGCATTTAAATTTCATGTTTTATCTTATAATAAGCGATAAAAAAGCATGTATTTACACTTATTACATGCTGCAGAATTCCACAAAAAAAATAAGGCACAGTTCATTTCATCCTTATACAATAACGATGGAATGAATAGGATAGAACATTATTATAGCGAATATATCGTCTCTATAGAGAATCTATAATTTCTTTTTGATTTGTAAGAAATGATATTTTGGTAAGTTCGCCCGACTGAGTTATAAGTGAAGAACATTTTTTAATGATCTGGATACGTTTCATGTGTGCCTGGCACATTTCTTTATCGAAAGATAAAAGAGAATTCGGAAAATGCAGATCAATGACTGATGCTTCGAGGGCTTTGGAGATTATTAAAGAATGAGACAGATCTAAAATGACATGAGATACGTACATAGATATTTCTTTGCGGCGGAACAGTCCTGAACGAGCTGCCTCATCTATTACATTTAGAATAGAAAGCAGTTCTTTTTTCAGATGTTGTTTTTCTTGATCGGAAATAAGATTGAGTTTATGAAAAAACAGAATGTCACTGGTAATAGAAGTCAACAAATTTGGAGCTAGGATATATATAAGGTTAAAAGATTTAAGTTCTTCCCAATACTCCTCTTGTATCTTCAATAATTTATTGGGTATGTCAATATGTGATAATGGAGAGGGCTGCATTATGCCGGTATTAAATTGAGTCTGTAATAGTTTTAGTTTTGTTAAATACGGATGATCTAAATAGAAAATGTTGGGTATGGAGCGACATACAGAAAACAGTGTGGACTCGGCCTTTTTATTGATTCCCTCCAATACATTGAGGTCGGCTTCAATTTTTTTGATGTGACTATTTGCCGGATTAACATTATCCGGAAGGCGTAAATTGAATGTTACTTTTTCTCCTCCTTCTCTGATGATTAAAGAAGTTAAATTAATATTCAACTTCTTAGATATCGTTACTACTTCAGAGAGCGTAAATTCTACTTCACCCCTAATACGTCTGTAACTGGCCTCTTTTCCAAGATTTATCAACTTAGAAATAAAATCTACAAGTTTTTCATCTTCAGGAACATATCTGGATATAATATCAATAAATTTCTTTTGGTAATCCATATTATTAAATTTAGAGCCCTTTATTATTTAGTCCACGTGTCTTTCAGAAAACAACATGAACAAATATAAGATAATTTTGAAAAACAGTATGAAAACGATATAAAAATCATCAAAAAAAATGATAAAAAATCAACAAAGAAGAGCGCCCATTCCGACTTCGTATCCGAGCATACAAAAGCAGCGATTTTTTTACATTACTATATAAAAAAAAAGATATCCTTTATTTTTCCGAAAATATCCTTTATTTTTCAAAAAATAACCTTTATGTTTTTGGTCGGTATAATATGCTGATTACCAGAGATGTAGAAAAGCCCAAAAAACACCCCCTTTATTAGCATTAAAAAAGGAAAAAACAGTTGCTTTCAACCGGATATTCCTTCAAATCTTTTCCATGTCAATGCCCATTTTTTCGATTAATAGTGATTGGTTGTTGGTTGTTGGTTGCCGATACAGAATGCATACTTTGCATGCAATCAACACTATGTCGTTTTTTTGTGGTACAACCTTCGAAATAGGTTCTATATGCATTCTTTTGTATGTTAAATAGTTAGATTGTTCTTGTAAAGATATAATAGTTGGATGAGATATTGGGTAATATGTTTGATAAATGTTTTCGAGTATTTCATCTAATGAAAATCTTACTCTAATTTATTTCGATAAACTTCATCCAATGTCTTTTCAGATTTATCTTTCCACGTTGTCCATCCATTACTACTTCTGCCTAAGCAAAAGTCGGATGCGGTGCTTGGACTCGAAAAAGTGTAATCTTGCTGTAAAATCAGGATTCCCTTTTCCTCTTTTGCTAAGCTCTCTACTAGCTTTTCCCTTTTTTCTTTCCACGAAAAGGATTGAGTAACAGTGTTAGCAATAATACTACCTTTCAGCACTGTAAATCCATTTTCGGAATAAAAACCTCTTGCATCAATATCTCTAGATTTGGTCATGAAAATATGATTATTTTTCTTCTGTTCTACAATATCAAATATTTTGTATCCAGTGAAAGATGTTAAGAGTTTTATATCTTCAAAAAAACTGTCCATAGTATCTCGTTGATGTTCTGGAAGATTAGGAGCATTGGGCTTTTGCTTGTTTTCTTCAATGTCATATTGTTTAGCTTTCTTGGCTTCATTAATTCCTAGATATTCTAAATATTGGACATCAGCTTTTGTTATATCTCCATCTTTGGAAATGAAGATCAGTGCCTTTTGCCAAAAGTCTTTTTTTGAATCATGATCCTTTACTCTATCTTTGAAACTCTCGGTTTCTCCTAAATATGCTTTAGGATCAAGTTTTTCATTCTCTCCAATCAGAATATAAAATGCTGGTCGTTGCAATTCTTCACGCTCATTAACCAAAGCTATATTAGCCCTTGGAATGAGATACATTTTGCAAGTTCTATTACTTATGAATGAATATTGAGATCCTTGAGGATTCTCATCTATCAAATATGTTGTTATTGTTTTTCCCATCTCTATTTATTGTTCAAGATACACAAATTTAGTATGTCAACCCCAATTGCCACAAAGGAACAATATTTAAGAACCCATTTTCAATATCATCCTTCACAACATAACCATTCTCAATGTCTTTGATTTGCTTCTGTCCCTTGTTTTTACCTCCAACTTCAAAAGTAATATCATCAATCAAGAAATCTGAGACAGTAGATGAAACAACATTGTGCTTCACTCGCATTTGATTCAAGAAGAATGTCTCTCTGATATTTCCAATGTTTGAAGTATCGTTTGCTAGGTTGTAAATAAGGTTAGTATTGTCTAAATAGATTTTATCCACTTTGCCCAATCCTCTAATGCCTCCAGTATTATCACGAAGTTGAGCAATCATTCCAGCCTCTTCAATGTATAGGCAATAGTCCGAAATATTGTTTCTACTAGCTGATAACATTTCAGCAATCTTGCTCATGTTTGGTTTGAATGGTGCACTCTTTGAAATAATAGCCAGCAATTGTTTTAGCTTTCGACCAGTTGCAACATTCATCTCGGCATATATTGGGATGTCATTCTCCAAAGTTTGATTGATAATTTGAGCCAAACGAATGTCAAAATCTTCCTCCAAAGCAAAAGGGTAATAACCTCTCTTCAGATAATCAATATAATAGGGCAAAGGTCGCTCCATCTCTGGGATATCAACCTTATGTTGCAAAATCTCTTCCAATGTATATGTTTTTGCTGAAATATTGTGAAACAACTTTAGATATTCCCGAAAAGATAAGCCTTGCATATTATAAATGACTGCCCTTCGGCTAAGGTCGGAAGCTCCTTTTTTAATATCCAAAACAGAAGAACCAGTAAAAACAACATTTAAATCTTTGTGGTAATCGTAAATGAGTTTTAGTTCTTTCGCCCAATCTTTATATTTATGTATTTCATCAATAAATAGATGTTTTCCTCCAAACTTGACAAAGGTATCAACTAACTCAATGATTTTATTATCCACGAAATAGAAGTCCTCCGCAGTTATATAGAGTGTTTCGGTATGATTAAGATTTTGCTTTATGTATTGCAAAACAAGTGTAGTCTTACCTACACCACGTGGTCCAATCAGTCCTATCATACGATTTTTCCAATTGATTTCGTCGTACATATATCTCAAGAAACTAGTTTCTGTTTCATTTATCAGTTTGTTCGAATACTCAAATAATCGTTCCATATATTTTATTTTACTTCAAAGATAAGAATAAATGCACTTAGATAGTGCAATATATTCATATTTTTGAATATTAAGAGTGCAATTTCAGCAATATTACTATTGCTTGATTGCTTAGACCAACTATTTACTATCTTTAAGCTATGAATTCTTACAACCTCTCTGACAATTACAAACACCTTTGGATATCAGGTGATATTCATGGTGAAATACGTGCTCTAGTTTATAATCTTCGCAGACTGGAGGCTAAGGATACTGTTGTAATTGTGGCTGGTGATTGTGGAATAGGGTTTGAAAAACTAGGACACTATGAAAATATCTATCACAGAATCAAAAATACTCTTGAGAAACAGAATTGCATCCTATTGTTAGTGAGAGGTAATCATGATGATCCATCATTCTTTAGAGAAAAGTTAATAGATTTTCCAAGGATGAAAACTCTTTCTGATTATTCTATTGTATTAGTGGCTAACAGAAATGTTTTGTGTGTTGGTGGTGCAATTTCACTGGATAGATATGACAGAAAACAAGACATAATTAATCGTCAATTAGCTCGTAAAAAAGAATTGCCAATATACTGGACAGATGAATATCCGATTTGTGATTTTGAGAAGTTGGCACTTATTGCTAATAGTGGTGTTAAGGTCGATACTGTTGTAACACATTCAGCTCCTTTGTTTTGCTATCCACAAATCAAACGAAATATGGAGAGAAGAGTTCTCTTTGACCCTCAGCTGATTGAAGATGTAAAGAAAGAACGAGAAACATTATTAGCACTCCATTCTCAATTGCTAAAAGACAATCATCCGATTAAAGATTGGTGTTATGGGCACTTCCACGCCTCTCATATCGAATTTATTGGTGATGTTAGATTTCGATTGTTGGATATTGATGAGTTGGGTGAGATCTTTTGAATCTTTGAATTCTCAACTAAATGATAATTTACCAAACGAATCACTCCACTTTTACTTGACCATTCATTAACATAGGTAGAAGCCAGTCTCGGAGAGAGGAGAGTTGTTGGTTTTGTTCTTGATTAGTACCCATTATATCAAATGATTTAGATATTATCTTTTCGAAAGATGTCAATAAGTTAATTGATTTGGGTAGAGCAATTTTATATAATTCAAGAATCTTTGTATCTACTCTTTTACGCCCAGAAGTACCAATCATATTTGCTATTGCATAGTGTCTGAAATAAGTTGTGCGAGCCAAGCATGAAATAAAAGAACTAAAATCCCTGTTTATTCCTCGCATTACTATAAATTCAGTAGAACCAAATGCAACTTCCATATCATCTAACATTTTAACTAAAGCAGTTTTTCCATTTTCTAAGCATGGTGTAATTCTTGCTAATAACACATCATTATTTTGAAATTTAATTCCCCCAGAATATTCTTTTTTTTGAATATCAGTTATCATATATCCTTCATTAGGTATAGAATACATGTCTACATAATTTGCAATTGTATTCCTCTTTATGTCTAATTTAGGATTAAATTCAATTATCTCCCTTAGTTCTTTCACCTCCCAGCCCTCAGGAATATCCCTCTTCAATTGCTTATTATACACCATTTTTCCGCCACTCGACTTGTAGGGCTTTCCATCCTCATTGGGGAACTCAAATTGAACAAACCAATAATCATAGAGTAGTTTTGCTTGTTGCTCTAAATTATCATTTATCTTATTATTCAATTCAATTTTATCATCTAAAGTAGATAAAACAGAGGCTATCTTTTGTTGCAAACGAAGTTTTGGAAATCTGAAATTCAAATTCCCAATGCTTTCAGGTTTGATGGAAGGATATGCTGAAACAGAATTCTCAGCTATTGTTTGTAAGTGACGTGTAACATCAGGCTGTGTTAGCTTGTAATACAGGTATTTACTATCAATATTTTGCGAGATTACATCTATTGTCACAAATCCAGTAGAAACAATAATGTCATCAATATCTTCTCTATGTTCAAATATGCCATAATGTTCTTGATTAGGTCGTACTGTGGAATAAATGATACTCTTATCTTTAACCTTTCTCCTAGCACGACTAGGAAAGTCCTCAGTTAATAGTTGAAGTTGATTAATTACATTCCTTGTAATATTGCTAGTGTCAAGGTACTTGATTTCACTATATTTGTCGCGTTTCGTAATTGAGTTAGCATTTAATTTTGCAACATCTTCGATTCTAAGTAAATCACTCATACTTCAACCCTCCCAACTGTTTTTTTATTTCCTCTTCTAACTTATGAGATTCTGTAAAAAGTGTATCTAGGCTAGTTTTGTAGGCATTCATCTTTTCGGCAAATTCTTCTGGTGTTATGTCGATATATTCTATTTTCACCTCAAAATATTGTCCTGCACTCAAAGAATAATTTTTCTCTTTTATCTCATCTGAAGTAACCACTACCGCAAAGTCATCTTCAGGTTGTTTATTATTCATTGCATCTACAATGCGAGATTCTTCCTTCGGAGTTAGCACAGTTCGTTGGTTTTTTCCATCCTTTACCGTTTCGCCCAACTTGGAAGCATCTACCAAAACAATATTTTCGCTATCAGCTTGTGCATCTAAAAAGAGTACACTCACATTAGTACCCGTACTTGCAAAAATATTACTTGGCATACTTACCACACCACGAAGCATTTTTCGCTCTATAAGAGCTTCACGTATTTTTTTCTCTATTCCACTTTGTGCAGTAATGAAGCCAGTAGGAACAACAATGGCTGCTCTACCTCTTTCTTTATTCAAACTGAATATAATGTGTTGAATAAATAGCAAATAGATAGACATTCCATTCTTATTAGCTTTAGGTATATTAGGTAATCCAGCAAAGAAACGTTCATTATTAGAATCCTTATCCAAGTCGTTTCTGAAATCAGAGAAATCTAATTTGAAAGGAGGATTGGAAACTATAAAGTCAAACTTTTCGTCAAAATAAGATGGTTCTAAAATTGTATTCCCTTTGATGATGTTGGGTATAGATTGCGAAAGATTATTCAACACCAAGTTTAGTCGCAACATATTAGACGACTTCTGCGAAATATCTTCAGAATAGATACTACATTTTTTTTCGCCAATGGCATGAGCAATATTCATCAACAATGTTCCCGAGCCAGCACTTGGATCATAACACTTCACATCTCTTATATCCTCATCCTTGCCAACTAATATGGCAGCCATAATGCGTGCTACGGCATGAGGAGTGTAGTATTCAGCATATTTTCCTCCACTATCAGTGTTGTAGTCTTTGATGAGATACTCAAAAATAGTAGCAAAAAAATCATATTTAGATTCAAACATATGCTCAAAGCTAAATTCTACCAGTTTGCTTATTAATGCTTTGCAAAAGGCATCACGTTGTGATGGGTCAGATATAAACTGACTCAATCTATCAAACATTGTGTCCTTAGCTCCAGAGCTCGATTTGACTGAATATATTGCTGCATTTTCAGCACTGATAGCTGCTAGAGTATCGTCGAAAGTGTTTGCAAAATCTCCCTCATTCGATCTGTTGTAAAGATAGGAGATAGTATGTTCAGCTTTTAGTTTGGGAGCATTATTCCCTATGCGAGCGAATAGAAAACTGGTTTCATTATCGCTCAAACCAGCAAAAGCCTCTTGAAAGTTTTCAGCCTCGTTCAAAGTTTTGTTTACTTTTTTTGCCTCATATGCAAACTTGTCGTTGATGAATTTGTATAAAAAAACTTGAGTTATGATTTTGAACTCATTTCCATCATTACCCAATCCATAATTGGCACATACGCTTTTTAGATTGTCTATTAAGCTTTTAGTTTGGGTTATAAATTTTATATCTGTCATTGTCTTAATCCTCTATATTGATTGTAATATTCAGAAACTATCAAATCATTTATGTTTTGAACAGTATTGAAATCTTCTGTTACTAGTTTATTGTTATCTACAAAATACTTGATAACAGACTCCATAACTTCATTCTTGAAATATTGTTCGTTAGTTATCAGTGTTTGTTTATTTTGTAGTTGTTCGTCCATTTCAGTTTTCACAGCCATTAATGCTTCATGCAATTGTCGTTCTTTGGCTGTGAGACTTCCTTTCTCCATCAATCGTTTATGAATTCGAGCATACTTTTCGTCTTGTTGATATTTGGCTTTTAGTAAACTATTTTCTCTATTGAGAATAGCTACTCTATCATAAATAGCTTGTAAAAGTTGGATGTGTTCATGCATCTGTTCTTGACTCACCTCTTCCAAGTTTTTATTCTTAAAGATGCGCTCCAATTCATCCTTAAGAGATACAAATTGAGGGTCTTTGGTGTCGAAGTTATTTAGAAGTGCTTCTCTAACTTGTTTTATTTTCGACGCTAACTCATCAGCAAGTTTAAGTTCATGTTCCGATGTTTTAGTAAAGACAAAAACAATATCCTCAAGAGCTTGATTGAGCAAATTAGTTGTGTCAGCCTCATTGTTTACACTATCCACAAGATTTAATGTATCCAATCTTGCTTGAGCAACTTGTCGTAGGATGTTTAACGTATTAAAATCTAATTTTTCTAATAAGTCCTCATAACCTTGTAAACGGATTAAACTCTTCAATTCCTTCGCATTTTGTAACGATTTGAGTAAGAGCCTAAGTTGTTCTTTATCTTTGATAGAACTGATTTGAGAGTTAAAGATTTCTTTATTTTGAGTGTCGTATCTAAAAAGGTTGTCTTTAATTCCTTCAATCTCTTCTTTTATTTCTTCTTGCGATTTGAATAAATTGCTATACAAATCAAGGTCATCACCCAGTTCACCTTTTAATTCTTTTAGATAGTTGTCATTAGTTTCGTTAAATGCTTTTGTAATATCTGCAAAATCAACAACATATCCGTACTGAAAATTTTTGTAAGGACGATTGACACGTGTTAGTGTTTGTAATAAATTATGATCTTGAACTACCCTTGCTAGATATAGTTTTTTCAAGCGTTTGGCATCAAAGCCAGTAAGCAACATATTGTAAACAAATAGGATGTCAATTTTCCCATCCTTGAAGTCCTTAATTTGTCCTTTCCTATCATCTTTAGTATTAACATCATGAAGAATTAAAGCTCCTTTAAGTGGGGTGTTGTCTACTTTGCCATACTGCGGGCTTGGTTCAGCAGCTATTAATGTACTTCCAGAACCTTGATAACCAAATTCTTCTTGAAAACATTGGAATAGCATTTTAGCTTGTTCAGATGAATCGCAAACCACCATTGCCCCCAAACTATCATCACTCTCATTACGCCTAAATTGTCTCAAGTCTCGCACAATATAATCTAACATTGGAGATACAAATTTGCGGTGAGCAAAAATCTGCTTTTTACTCAATGAGCCTTCAAGGATATCTATTTGATCTAATATCTCTTGCATTTGCATTTTGTATGCAGTGTCTATACCTTCACGAATAAGGCGAAGTGTATATCCATCGGCAATAGACATATTGTAATAGTACTTGTGAATATAGTCGCCAAAGAGAGTTTTAGAATCATACTCTTTTGCTACTTCACGCAATAAAGGTGTGCCTGTGAGAGCTATTTTTATTGCGTTATTGTCTGAGTTAATCAAGTTCGCAAGATAGTTTCCTTTAGGATTATAACTGCGATGTGCTTCATCAAGAAAATAAATCCGTTGAATATTTATATCATATGATAGATCAGTGGCTACAGTTGAATCTTCTGTAAACTTTTGAATATTCACAACAGAAATTTCATTCTCGCCAGAGTTAGTGTGAGTTGCACTAACCGTTTTCATATCATTGAAGAAATCAAGCCTAGAGTTAACGTTTCGAACAACAAGTCCTCGGTTTCTAAACTCTTTGGAAGCTTGGTCAGCTAAATCTATTCTATCTACAATGAAATAAAACTTGGGAATAATATTCTTTTTCTGAAAATAATCAGTCAAGAAACGAACATTGTAATATGCCAGGGCAGTTTTTCCACTACCTTGAGTATGCCAAATTATTCCCTGTTTTATACCCTCATCCAACTTCTGTTCTATTGCCTTAGTAGCAAATAGTTGAGGATATCGCATGATGTGTTTCTGTAAGGTTTTCTTTCCATCTTTCTCCTCTTCTACATAAGTGATTGCGTAGCGAAGAATAAATGCAAGTCGTTCTTTGCTGAGCAAAGAAGTTAGTATCCTATTTGTAGGAGTGCTATAATGTTTATTGAGGGCAAATTCGGGTGAATGTTTTATAACTGTAAGGTTATTATCTTTTAAAATTTGATTCTCAATCAGTTCACTTTCATGCGAAAGCAGTTGGGTGAGATTCAAGTTCTCCTCCTCTCTGAAATAGTTAAAAATAAGATCTGATTTAGCAGATGTGGCATAATATGCTCCTAATATTGGCTCTATTACACCATCTTCATATTCCATATTGTTTGAGAATATCATCAGTTGAGTGATATTAGCAAAACGTTTGAATTTTGGATTTTGAAATCGCTCATTTATTCTCCTTCTTTCATCCAAGATTCCATCCTTATTGTTCGGCTTCTTAACCTCTACAAAAGCTAGAGGCATTCCATTAATAACAATAGTGATGTCTGGTCTAAACTCCTCATCACCATTTTTGCAAGTCAATTCAGTAGTAATATGAAAACTGTTGTTATTCAAGTTTTCGTAGTCGAAAAGCTTTATCCCTGATATTGAAGATAGAATTTTGAAAAACTCTCGTCCCAAATCATCATAATCTAGTTTTAGATGAATATCGTCAAGCATAGCGTTGATTTCTCTTTCTGTGAGAGTCGGATTGATACGAGCAATACTCTCCTTGAAAATAGCAGGAAATATATTACTATCCACGTTTCTATCACATTCTGATTTAGGAATGTAAGTATAGCCTAACCTCACTAAATGGAGGATAGCTGGTATCTTTACTCTCGAATCTTCATTAAACTTCATAGTAGATAAATTGATTGCGGTTAAAGATACATATTCTGTTAAATCTTTGCATCATGAAAGGAAAGAGAAATTCTATGGTGTCTCTGCTCTAAACTAAAATCTATTTTTCGTCTTTCAACTACAATACCCCCATTTACACCAAAAGAATAAACAAGCAAGACTTTTCCACAAAATACACTAGTCGCAAACTAGGAAGATTTTGTGGAAAACCGATAGGCTTGGTCTTGTTTGTTTATTCTTGGTGGATACCTTTGTAATGTAGTTTGATGAACGCATGAACGCATGAACGCATGAACGCATGAACGCATGAACGCATGAACGCATGAACGCATGAACGCATGAATGAGTGTATGCAATCATTGCTTCAATCTATTAGCCTCAGATTGTAGCTTCCTCGCCTCTTCCTCTTTCAACTTTGCTTGCTCCAATCGCTCAGCTCTAGCTTTCACATCTTCTTCATATTGGATTGTCGCTTGTCGTATTTCTCTGATTTTGTTAGGATTTCGGTTATATCCAAATATATCCTCTAGTTTATAGATGCTAGTTGAGTCTGATTTGTTGAAAGCTTTGATATACCTATATTTCAAATCATTGTCAGATAATTGGCTTATAGTTTCTCGTTGTTGATAGTGAAAAAAGAAAGATATGAGAATCAATATACCCATTCCTATCATGCTGAAAAATACCCATGATGAGGCAATGTCAATTGTCAATCTGTGACTTACCTTTTTAGGAGCAAGTTGAATTTGCTCGATACCTTCTAGTTTTGCCAATATAACTTCCTCTGATTGGCAGAAGTGGTCTGTAATCTTTTGAATATCAGTTGTACTAATACTTGGCTCTTGGTTGGCTTTGTTAGTTAAATTTGTTTCTAATGGTTTGAGCATCTGTTTCAACTCTTCAAACATGATGCTTACTGTTCCTATTTCACTCATAATCTTGTTTTTATTAATTTATTAAAATCTTAGTCCTCGTTTTTTCTTGCGTTGTCTTTGCTTTTCCTCGTAGTCCATTCTGTTGGCAAATGCTATTTCATCAAAGTCTTCCCCATGTTGCTCCATCGTAGCCAAACTCGCCACAGACTCTAAAGAAGAATCCATTGATGTAGATTGAGAGATACTATTTTTTTGCTCTTGGCTATTTTGGTTTAGCTGATAATCAATCTTTGAATAACTGAATTGCCTATCTACTTTTGAACCATTGAAGGAGTATTCGCCCTTACTGAAGATAACTCCTTGTTTCTCATCAGTATGCCCCTTGTATTTAAACTGTGTTTCAATACCTTGTTTCTGTAAAGTTCTGGTCAGCTCATCCCAGTTCTTACACTTGGGCAAAGTGCTTTTAATTGTATTATAGACTTCATACTTCGTTTTATCAGGCTCTTTCAAACGATGTGTTTTTACTTGTTCCTTACCTGATGCGATGTAGAGTCCGTGTTTCTTGGTCAACTCTCTGCAAATCTTGCTACTTCTATGTCTGTCATTCTTGTCAGATATAGTTTTGCCCTGATTATCAACCCGATTAAAGCATAGATGCAAATGTGCGTGTTCTTTATCGAAATGCATAGCTAAAATATATTGTGTATCCACGATTCCCATTTTCTGCATATACTCTCTTGCCACTTTTGCCATCAATTCATCCGAGAGCTTGCCAATATCTCGAGCAGAAAAACTAAGTGAAATATGACAAACTGATTGGGCTAAATTGGGCTTCAACTTTGCTTGAGCTACAAAACTCTGAATAATAGATATTTTATCTTTCAACCTCACATCTTTGGCATCCAATAGCTTTGTACCTTTCTTATCATCCAAAATGTATTTCACACAACCACTAAAACTCTTGCCTTTTACAATTTTCGCTATCATTGGCGTAGCTCTTTTAGTAAATTGTCGATACGCTCCATTAGCATTTTACACTCATCTCGTACCATCGAATAACCTTGCACATTGGCACGATATGCAAGCTGATTGATATTATTTGCCATGCCTGATAACTTTCGAATAGAATCAGCTTGCTCCACTGAAAGCCTCTCTTTGATGTAGCCAGTCGACAAACAATTTCTGACAAATTCGCTGATATTGCTACTTGCTTTTTTAACCTTGGCGAGCAACGAATAATACTCGCCAGTTTCTAATTTCACATTGATTCGGTAGGTCTTTTTCTTTCCCAATTCTTTCTTTGGGCGACCTCCTTTTGCTCTATCTTGAATCATAATTTTTACTCTTAGTTTTTAATTTCAGACCAACGGGATTCGCCCTTTCTGCACCCATCGGAAGTGGAAAGCAAGTAGTTTTGGACATACCAAAACATAAACTTGCTACGCTAAAATTTGAAATGAGATAGGGTGTTCCACCTATCATGATTTTACTCTTCATTTTCTTCGACTTTCGCCCCTCATGGGGATGAAATTGAACATCATTTTAAGTCGGTCGCCAATCATTCCGCCATAGTATTTGTTGGATGATAAAGTCTCCCAAGTGAAGTTTGTAGTACCATGAGTCATTGAATTATTATCACTTCGAATACTCAATAATTCAGACACAGGATGAAGAATATTTCCAAAGTCTTGCACTGTTTTCGCCTCCCTCCCAAACTCGTCAATGATGAGTGGACGGAACTCAAAACTGCTATGGCTCTGTTTGATTAGTTGTTCTTGCAATTGGCTCGACTTGATAAATGTGATATTCGGAATATGCCAAGCCAATCGCTTGATGATGTAATTGTGAATCTGTAAATATGTTCCCATCAGGACAGTTTTTCCACAACCATATTTGCCCTGAAGCATGATTCCTTTTTCAAGATCTCCAGCAAATGATGAATCTCTGGTGAGATACAAAAACAGTTGCTTGATGATGGGCTCATTGTATTGGTCGAACTCAAAACTCTTATTCTGATTTTGCTGAAGCAGAAAGTGTGTCCCAAAAGACAAAAACAAATTGCAAAACTCATCAAACGAAATCGGGAGCGGAACAAACCGCTGTTCAATCTTTTTCTTTTCATGGGATAGTTTCTCTTCAATGTCATTTTTCAACATATCATAAAAACTGCCACTAATCGAAGTCACTTCCCGAATAGACAAAACCTTTCTTTTTTCCATAAGTCTTTGTATTAGTATTTTTATCTTTAGTCTTTATATACTCTGAGAGTTTAGGAATGAGGCTAGGTGTTAGAATCTGATACTTAGCCTTACACCTATATCCACCCCCAGTCGCATAGTCTATGAGCTTTGCTTCCTTCAATTTTTGCTTCGCTGTTCGTAAAACTTGAGTAGAAAAACCCATATTTGCCATCATCTTCGAATCGGCATATTCAAACCATTCTGCCCAATAGGAGCGATTGGCGAGATAGATCAAAAAGAAGTACAATTTGGCTTCATTTCCAGTGAAAGATTCTTGCTCATCTACTCGCCAAAAGTTGTTTAGTAATTCGTATAGATTCATCGCCTTCTGTTTTTAGGATACATTTCGGCTTCTATTTCGGCTCTCATGTCTTCCAGTGTTTTGCGTTTGCCTTTGGCAATCCACTCTATCAACTCATCTTCAAAGAAGAAAAGTTTCTTCCCTCGTTTGTAACTTGGTAACAATCCTTTTCGGACTAAAGTATAAATGGTCGGTTTTGCTTTTTGGATAATGCGACACGCTTCGTCAATGTCGATAGGTATCCTTTTTTCGGGAGCAGTAATTCTCTTTTCAGCAATCAAAGTTTTCAACTCTGATACCGATTGAATTAGATAAGCCACCGCCTCGGGCAACTTGTCAAATGTAATTTCTGTACACGTCATAATTTTTGGTTTTAATTAATGATGCGCAAGTGTACGAGGTGATATAAAGGGGACAAGCATCACCTAAAAGTCTCTTTTAGTTGGTGCTTAATAGTGATATTGGTATTGATAATCAGTAGTGTAGTAGTGGTGATTGATTGGAGATATACATTTTTGACAAACTTTGCTCCAATATCTGCTGTGGCAAGTGCTGTTTTAGAGGATTATATCCTTTTTCAACTCGATTATACAAGCTCCTTCATCAAAAGTTAGCTTCTTTCTGATAGTTGTTGATTCAATATCTGAAAGTTGTTTATTGAAAACGATCTTTAGAAAATGTACAATATCTTCCTGTTTGTTTTTCTTGATGGGTTTAAAGTGATTCCAAATATTCCAGCCATAATGATAGAGATCGATATTCGATAGTTCTTTAATTGATATTGCTTTAGAAGGTTTAAAATCAACATTATAGAGATAATCTGAAAGTGCAGAACAAATGATTCTTATATTTTCGTCAGATGTGTAAGGAGCAAAGGTTTCTTGGGTGTATTTGATAGCATTGTCAAGTGAAAGTATGTTTTGTTGGTGTTGATCTAACTGGTATTGTTCTCGTATTGAATCTAAAGTTTGCTCCTCATCTTCTATTGTTTGATTAATTGCCTCTTCCGAAATGTCTTTTTTTTCAGTTGGCTTGCTTACAATGTGTTGAAGTAGTTCGATATATGAAATGAAAAATAGAATACCAATAACTAACACAATGAAAAATATAGTATTAGCCCCAAAGTCATCAAACCCTTGAGAAAGGAAAAAGTAGCGACTAAGCAATGCCAAAACTGCTATTCCCATAGTGCCACAAACTATTAGCGTTATGTTATTTATATCCTTGTAATTCATCGAATATTATATTATTTGTAAAGATTTTCCCTTTACCATTGCTTTCAAAATGTTCTTTCTGGTAGCACTCATTGCAGGCGATAAATCTCTCTCCATTGTTTCCAAAGTGATTCTCAATTCTTGCAACAACTCAGGAATTGGGCGACAAAGTTCATAGGCAATTTTCATACAAGTAGCCTGAACGGCATAAGGCTCACTTGCTGAGATCATGCTCTCTAAACAGAAGTCGAGAAAATCGACACGTGGCGGATTTGCCATTGGCTGACGATAAATAAGTGAGAGCAAAACTCGCTTTTTACCATTGTGAGTACATTGCATCAACTCATCAATCAATTTGTCTTGCTTGGAATATAGCCAGCAATTTTCTGTAAGTGAAAAGTGCGTCATTGCCCACGTCGCTTGATATGCTACATACTCATCTTCGTCAAAAATCAAATCGAACAATTCTTGTTTTCGAGCATCATTGCCTTGTGTGAGATATCCTATTTCATAAATATCTTCCATTCCAATGCGTGTGGATAATTTTGTTTTGAAGTTCATTTATAAATCTTTATGTGATATTGATTTATTGTACTCATCTCTCATTTTCTTAATCACATCAATCGGTATCTCCCTATCTGAATCGACTACCTTTTCTCCATTATTCAAGTAGAATTGTATAGGGTAGTTACCAGTTGCTTTGTCTAAGTCCAACTCTACACCTAGCTCTAGAGCTTCTTCTTTGGAATAAAAATCCTCTCCTGATTGATAGCAAAATTGAATTTTATCAAAATGATTAATCGTCTTTATTGATTTAAATGGTTTGTTGACTTGTTCATACTCAAGATTATTAGGATGCAATGTTAATATTTCCGTTCCTCTTTTTCTCCACCAGTAGTTTGAAAAAAAGTAAAGAATCAAGAAAACTTCAAGAATAAGAACGATAGTATTAGCAATAATATATCCCATTGTTATTTCAAGTATTGAAAACACCAACACTTGAAAGCCTATATGAAATATGAGTAAACTACTAAATAATATCAGTCCACCCAGATGAAATAGTGGTAAATCTCTTTGAGCCTCAATAATCAATCTTAGAGAACCATCACTTTTTTCTAAGGTATATGGATGCTTTGTTTGGGTGCATTCTTTAATCATATAACTTCAAATTTATTATTACTATTCTACCCAGACGCTGCACTGTCAAGTTTTACTTTACAGTTGTTTATATTTATTGATGCTATCAAATAATACTATCACAATAAACTAATTCTATTTGCTGACTCTCTTTTCTTCGAATTTACTAAATCTGCATAAATTTGAGTAGTAGATACATTTTTATGTGTAAGCATTTTACTCACAGTATAAATATCTGTACCTAAGGCTATTTGAAGTGTTGCAAACGTGTGCCGAAAGCAATGATAGGTTATGTGTTTTGTTATTCCAGCACTTGCCACCCATGCTTTTAGTGGTTGTTGAGTCATACTTCTTTGCAATCCTTTGAATACTTTTCCTTTTTTGCGCTCTCCACACCATTGAAGAGCCTCGTCACTGATGGGAAGTGTTGTTTCCGTTTCTGTCTTCTCTGTTCTGATACGCATACAATAACCACCCTCTGAGGCTGGCTCAATCTCATTCCATGTCAATTTCAGCACATCACTGATTCGCAAACCAGTCATACACGAAAAGATAGATGCAGATTTTAAAACTGGTATATCGCAAGGTGTATTTGCTAAAGTTTTCAATTCGTCCAAAGTTAAATACTCCTTCTTTACATCCGTAGTTTCAATAGCATCCAAAAAGTCATTCAAGTTTTCTCTAAAGAATTTTTCCTTATATGCTACTTTCAACAAAGCTCTAAAAGTAGAAAAATATCCTGATGCAGAATTTTGAGAAATTCTCATATTCTTGTTTTTCAATTGCTTTGCATTTAATAGGAAATCTCTAAAGTGATTGCACAGATCAACAGTTACATCACCAAAAGTGCATTTTCCTTTCACAAAATTCGAAAAATGCATATATACTTTCATCCATTTTTGGTCTTTCTTTTCTGCCTTATCTTTAAAATAGAGCAGAAAATCAGATTTCGCTTTATTCTTATCTAAGAAACCAAACTCCTCGTTGATAATGGATTGAACTCGAATACTTCTGATAGCCTCTGCCTTCATTAACATTTCGTTGTTGTATTCTTTCTGAATCTCATTGGCTGGCTTAGCATAAATGTAAATCCCCAAATATTCCCTGCGTGTCATTTTCATCGAATGAGGGTCACGAATTGCAGGATAGAAATCGAGGTATAAACTAATCCGACCTTTGGTCATATCCCTCTGTCTGAGATGAACTTTCGTAATTGTAGCCATATTATTGTGTTATTTGAGGGTTGAACAAATTGTCTAATTCTGTTTTTGATATCTTTATATATCGACCTTCTTTCATTTTGGTTATGTTGTGATATTTGATATAATGATAGAGAGCATCACGAGTAATGTCGAACTTTTGCATCGCTTCTTGCACTGAATAATATTCCTCTTGCACTGGTTTAGCGTAACCTTTAGCAACCTCAAAGTCATGCTTAGCGTAGAAAGTTTTGCGTCCATCTCGTTTCTTGGGAATCTGATTTTCGGAAACAAAACTGTAAATTGCGTTTGTCGTCAATCCATATTTTTGCATAATATCTTCTACCGAATACCATTCCTCAATATCTTGATGTTCATTATAACCAGTTTTCTCAAAATATTTGTCAATGTGTGATTTGCTGATATAAGACTTGCCTCTTATCAATGTTTTAGGAATTTCATTCTCTCGAATAATTTTGTACAGCCAAGATTCTTTGACATTATACTTCTCTTTTATTTCTTCTATTGTGTAGAACTCTGTCAAAGGTTTCTGCTCCACACTTGGTTTAGCTTTTGATTGATACTCTTGAGCATTATCAAACATGGCATCAATATCGGAACGGCGAATAAAAGTTTTACCATCCATCTGTACAGCTTTCAATCTTCCTCTTTTCAAATACCTATAAATAGTAGTGCGTTCCACACTAAGTAGAAAAGCTGTTTCTATAACTGATAGAAATTCCTTATGTTCTATTTTTTTATACTCTGCACTCAAGCGTTCCATCTCTTGCATGGCAGAATAATTAATACCTACCATTTTAAAACTTCTATTCGAAGTTGTAGGAGTGTTCAACTCTTCTTTCTTACGTTGTTTGTAAGATCTAGAATTACACAGGTGCGAGCAAAATCGAGTCGTTGTTCTTTGTGCAGTAAAAGTATTACCACAATGCTCACACAACTTAATTATTTCTCTTTTTACAGACATTTTATTTTCTTATTTCGCCTATTTTTTGTTGCTTCATGTATCACGATGTTGCATAGTATTGCAAATGTATATAATCTTGGTGTTAAAACAATGCGTTGATTCTGGATTTTAACTATTCGGTACAAGAATGCGTCAAAATTTATCAAAACAACCATCATTATTGATAAGCAAAGATAGAACATGGCAAAAGAAAAGCCACTATAAAATAGTGACTTTGTGATGTTTGATAATTATTTTCGATTAATAACGATTAGTTATTACTTCCCGATACAAAACTTTGAAAATATATTGGCGAGTACTTCGTCGTTGCTTATTTGTCCGGTTATTTCGCCTAAATAGTGCATGCATTCTCTAATGTCTTGGCTGAGGAAATCGCCGGAAATATTGGCTTCCAGGTCTTCGCGGACACGATGGATGGCGGTACGGGCATGGGATAGGGCTTCGTAGTGACGAATGTTTGTTACTATAATGTCGTTTTTTGATTGGTCGGGCAAGTTGGCTGTTTGAATCAGTTCTTGTCTTAGAGCCTCGATGTCTTTTTCGGATTTAGCGGATATATAGAGTCGGGGAGAGGTTTGTTCTTTAAATAACTCTTCTTTGTTTTTTAATTCTTCGGGTGTTAGTTTATCTGTTTTATTGAAAAGGATAATCAGTTTTTTGCCTTCTGTCTTTGGTAAGATTGTTTTGGATAAATCTTCAGTATGTGTAGTTGGTGAGGTTGAGTCGATTACCCAAAGGATTATTGTCGCTTTTTCCATTTTCCGGAATGAACGCTCAATGCCTAAGCTTTCGATTGTGTCGTTTGTTTCCCGAATTCCGGCGGTATCGATGAAGCGGAAAAGAATACCGTTTATAGTTATTGTATCTTCAATAACATCGCGTGTTGTGCCGTGGATATCGGAAACAATGGCTTTTTCTTCTCCCACCAGTTGGTTCAGTATCGTGGATTTTCCGGCGTTTGTTTCACCGATAATGGCCACAGGAATGCCATTTTTGATTGCGTTTCCAACACTGAAAGAGTCTGCTAATTTACTGATTAGTGATTCTATTTCGGTAGCTAACGTTTTTAAATGCGAACGGTCGGCAAACTCCACATCTTCTTCGCTGAAATCTAATTCAAGTTCGATTAATGAAGTAAAGTTTAGTAGCTGTTCGCGTAGTTTCATTAATTGATTGCTGAAATCTCCCCGCATTTGATTTAAAGCCAGTTTGTGCATTCCCGCAGATGTGGAGGCAATCAGATCGGCTACTGCTTCGGCTTGGCTCAGGTCCATTTTTCCATTGAGGAAGGCGCGTTGTGTAAATTCTCCGGGTAGGGCCGTTCTACAACCGTTTTCTATTAGTAATTGAAGAATCTTTTGCTGGATATAAATAGAACCATGACAGTTTATTTCTACGGTGTTTTCTCCGGTGAAGGAATTTGGACCAAGGTAAACGGCGATTAAAACCTCGTCTACTACCTCTTCTCCGTTTAAAATACTTCCATATTTTAATGTATACGCCTTTTGCGAAAGGAGATCATTACCCGCTTTCTTCGGACGGAAAATGTGGTTGCAGATAGAAAGGGCATCATACCCTGACACACGGATCACGGCTACTCCGCCGGTACCCGGAGCAGTTGAAATAGCACAAATGGTATCCTGACTAATCATATTGCTAAGCAGTTTTTATATGCAAAGGTACGAATAAAAGTACTACATTTGAAGTCCTAAAATGATTACGAACAGATGGCAGAAGCAAGAAAAAATACTGGAAAATCGAGACAAACACCTGTGGTTGTACCTGAAATGGGGCGATTGCAGCCTCAGGCGCCGGAATTGGAAGAAGCTGTGTTGGGTGCACTGATGCTTGAAAAAGACGCTTATTCTATTGTCAGTGAAATCCTGAAACCGGAATGTTTTTATGAAAAATCGCACGAAATGATTTATGGTGCGATTGTTGATTTGGCGATCAGTCAACGTCCGGTAGATATGCTTACCGTTATCGAGCAATTAAGAAAACGAGGCGAACTTGATTTAATCGGCGGGCCTTTTTATATATCACAGCTAACCGGAAAGGTAGCCAGTAGTGCGCATATTGAATATCACGCCCGTATTATAGCGCAGAAGTATTTAGCACGCGAACTGATTACTTTTACAGCCAATGTACAGGGTAAAGCTTTCGACGAAACAATTGACGTGGAAGACCTGATGCAGGAGGCGGAAGGAAAACTGTTTGAAATTTCTCAACGGAACGTAAAGAAAGATGTGACCCAAATCAATCCTGTAATTAAGGATGCGATGGAGTTACTCCAGAAGGCAGCTAATCAGAAAGAGGGGCTGAGCGGTTTACGTACCGGATTCGAGGCGCTGGATAAAATAACTTCCGGTTGGCAGAATTCTGATCTTGTGATTATCGCTGCTCGTCCGGCAATGGGTAAAACGGCGTTTGTATTATCTATGGCGAAAAACATGGCGGTAAATCATAATATTCCTGTTGCATTGTTCTCGCTTGAAATGAGTAACGTTCAGTTGGTGAATCGTCTGATTGTAAACGTTTGCGAGATTCCGGGTGAGAAGATTAAAAGCGGACGCTTAGAAAGCTATGAGTGGGAGCAGCTCGACTTTAAGATCAAAGAACTTTATGACGCGCCTATCTTTGTAGACGATACGCCAAGTCTTTCGGTGTTTGAACTGAGAACTAAAGCTCGTCGTCTGGTGCGTGAGCATCATGTTAAATGCCTTATTATTGACTACCTTCAGCTGATGAATGCAAGCGGTATGAGCTTTGGTAGTCGTGAGCAGGAGGTGAGTACTATTTCCCGTTCATTAAAAGGGCTTGCGAAAGAACTGAATATTCCGATCATCGCGCTTTCCCAGTTGAATCGTGGAGTGGAAAGTCGCCAGGGAGTAGAAGGAAAGCGTCCGCAATTGGCCGACTTACGTGAGTCCGGAGCTATCGAGCAGGATGCCGATATGGTTTGCTTTATCCACCGTCCGGAGTATTATAAAATTACAGAAGATGAACGAGGAAACTCGCTTATCGGTCTTGCTGAAATTATTATATCCAAGCACCGTAATGGTGCGACAGGTGATGTAAGACTTCGATTTAAAGGTGAGTTCGCTAAGTTTATGAATGTGGAAGAAGATGTGCAAATACGAGAGTTCTCTTCCTCAATCAATAACGGTGGAGCTATGCAACCGATACCTCCTGTTGGAGAGGACTTCCTGAATCAAGGTAGCAGTAACGAAGTTCCATTTTAAGTTCGATGTATTTAAAAAGTATATTACTCACTCTTTAAAGCTTTTACTGATTACTTATCTTTACTATCTTTGTTCGCAAACGTAATTTACAATTTATACTTCTAATTATTTATGTCGGACGATAAGAAAGTTATCTTTTCAATGGTGGGGGTGTCAAAAACATTTCCTCCTCAAAAACAAGTTTTAAAGAACATCTACCTGTCTTTCTTTTATGGAGCTAAAATCGGGATTATCGGTTTGAACGGCTCGGGTAAATCTACCTTGCTTAAAATTATCGCTGGTATCGAGAAAGAATATCAGGGGGATGTGGTCTTTTCACCCGGTTATTCGGTAGGTTATCTGGAGCAGGATCCTCAGTTACAGTCAGGCAAAACTGTAAAAGAAATCGTACAGGAAGGTGTGCAGGAAACAGTTGATGTACTTCGGGAATATGAAGAAGTGAACGAGAAGTTCGGCGATCCGGAAGTGCTTGATGATCCGGATAAAATGGATGCGCTGATTGCCCGTCAGGCAGAATTGCAAGATAAGATCGACGCGACAGATGCATGGAATCTGGATAGTCGTTTAGAAAGAGCGATGGATGCCCTTCGTTGTCCTCCCGAAGATCAGACAGTTGATACGTTATCTGGTGGCGAACGCCGTCGTGTGGCTTTATGCCGCCTTTTGCTTCAACAACCGGATGTGTTGCTTCTCGATGAGCCGACCAACCACTTAGATGCGGAATCAATTGATTGGCTCGAACAGCATTTACAACAATACGAAGGTACGGTGATCTGTATTACGCACGACCGTTATTTCCTTGATCATGTAGCCGGTTGGATTCTTGAACTGGATCGTGGTGAAGGTATTCCCTGGAAAGGAAATTATTCCTCCTGGCTGGATCAGAAGACAAAGCGTATGGCTCAGGAAGAGAAACAAGCCAGTAAGCGTCGTAAAACGTTGGAACGGGAGTTGGAATGGATTAATATGGCTCCTAAAGCCAGACAAGCCAAGGGTAAGGCCCGATTGAATTCGTATGAAAAGCTATTGAATGAAGACGCAACAGAGCGTGAATCAAAACTGGAGATATTTATACCTAACGGTCCTCGTCTGGGTAATAAAGTAATCGAAGCTCAAAGTGTAGCAAAGGCTTTTGGCGAAAAACTGTTATTTGACAACCTCAACTTCATGCTTCCTCCAAACGGGATCGTGGGTGTAATAGGGCCGAACGGTGCGGGTAAGACTACCCTGTTCAAAATGATCATGGGAATGGAGAGTGTTGATAAAGGAACTTTCGAAGTAGGAGAAACTGTTGCTTTGGGTTATGCTGATCAAACACATAAAGATATTGATCCGAAAAAGACTGTTTACCAGGTAGTGTCGGGCGGTAATGAGTTTATCCGTGTAGGAGGAAAGGAAATTAATGCAAGAGCTTATCTTTCCAAATTTAACTTCGCCGGTGCTGATCAGGAAAAACTTTGCGGCATCTTGTCCGGAGGAGAGAGAAATCGTTTGCATTTAGCGATTACACTAAAAGCGGAAGCCAACGTATTGTTGCTCGATGAGCCTACGAATGACATCGACGTAAATACACTTCGTGCTTTGGAAGAAGGTTTGGAAAACTTTGCCGGTTGCGCTGTTGTTATTTCGCACGACCGTTGGTTCCTTGACCGTATTTGTACGCATATTCTTTCGTTTGAAGGAAACTCGGAAGTTGTTTACTACGAAGGAAGCTATTCCGACTACGAAGAGTATAAGAGAAAACAGTCGGGCTATGAAGAGCCTAAACGTGTTCGTTACCGCAAATTAATTGTTGACTAATAACATAAAATTAAACTATCATGAGAAGAAAACTTTTTTCCGCTTTACTGATGGCTGCCTCCATTTTTGTAGGGGCAACATCTGCACAAGCTCAAAAAACAGTGAAACTATTCAATGGCAAAGATCTTTCTAACTGGGATTTTATTGTAGATAAAAATTCAGTTCCTGCTGATCAGGTTTATTCCGTGCGTGATGGAATGATCCACATTAAGGGGCAACCTTTCGGCTATATGTATACGAAGGAAAAATACGGCAACTATAAGTTGAATGTAGAATGGCGTTGGGAAGGAGAAGCAACGAATAGTGGCATCTTTCTGCTGATTGAAGAAACAAAGAACCCTTTCCCGAATGGCATTGAATGTCAGTTGGCCGCAGGAAAAGCCGGCGACTTTGTTTTGCTCGGCGGGTCTGATCTGGTAGAGTTTCATCAACGTCCGGGAACAGAACGTCCTGCTTTCCCTGTTGTGGAAAGAACAAATCCTTCAAGCGAAAAGCCTGCAGGGGAGTGGAATAAAGCAACGATTTATGTCAAAGACGGAGTAATAACAGTCTTCGTCAATGGTGTATATCAGAACACAGGTACAAACAAAATCAAGACTGGACATATCGGTCTGCAAAGTGAAGGCAAAGACATTCTGTTCAGAAATGTAGTGCTGACGCAGCTGTAATAAAAAAAAGAGACGCAAAATTTTGAGGGCGCTGAAAAACCATCTATATTTTCAGCATTCCCCCTTGAGTGAGCAAAAAATCAAAGTCGCTAAATCCGGATTTCGGATTTAGCGACTTTTCTATTTTTAGTGAAGAATCCTATTGAAACGGTCGTTAGAACCGCTCATCTGTTTTAGCCGAGCTCTTTTTTTGATCAATTGCAGCAAAATAGCCCCTCACTTAGATTAATTTTAGGATTCTCTTGATATTTGCGGCAAAGATAACCATGGCCCCTTGCAATTGCATACAAGAGATTCCGTATGACAAAGCCCTATCATATCCGAAGACATTCTTTAGCTCCGCATTTTTCGCTTCAATCTTGTATCTTGTACGGGATTTTGTCTTGAACTCTTCTGTACCTTGAAAGGCTAACTGTCGCCGATGCTCGTCGGATTTTATGGTTACTGAATAGGATTTTGTTTTTGCTCCTTCTTTGCAACATCCCTCTCTGCGTGAACATGTTCGACATTTATTAACATCGAAATAGTATGTCATAACCTGATTTGTTGACTGATTCTTCTTTCCTTGTCGAGCACGACGCACTGCCATATGACCTGCTGGACAGATGAACATTCTCGCATCCTTATTATACTCAAACTTATCTTCTTCTTTACGAAATCCCTGACTTATAGCTGGATTAAGCCGGGCCACTAGTTCAAATCCATTTTCGTCATCATCAGAGAGTTTAATATTGTCCTTTCCCGAATAGGCTGCATCACCAATGACGGTTTCCACTTCCATACCATTATTGCGGCTTTGCTCAATGAGTTCAGGCAATTGAGGGCCATCGCCCTTTTCTCCTGAAGTAACTATGGCAGCTGTAATTATGCGCTCATCGCTCATGCCTATGTGAGTCTTGTAGCCGAAAAACGAACTGTCTTCGCTTTTGTGTCCCACCCGTGCGTCTTCGTCCTTGGAGGTAACGTAGTGATCTTCTATATCCGAAAGAGTTTCTTTGAGCATATTAAGGCGCTCCTTGATTTTGGGAACATTAATCAATGTTATATCTGCCGATACGGCGTCAAGCAAAGCCTTGGTGTAATCAAGCTCATGTTCCAAATTGTCATCCTCATTTTTATCAGGTAGATTGTCTTTTATGGACTCATCAGTATCATAAAGGCTCTTTCGAAGTTGCTTTGAACGGAGTCTTAAAACCTCAACGGGAGAGTAAGGATTACTGCGAGAACCCGTGTGGGTGGCATCAACTATAAGGCTTTTTGATTTAATAATGCCTTTTTCAATTGCTATGGAAACGGTCTTTCCGATAAGAAGGCTCAACAGATCTTTGTCCTTGAGCCGGAGTTTGCGGAATTTACACAAGGAACTGGGATTAATCAGTTCGGTCTCTTCTGGTGCCAAACCAAGAAAATACTTAAAGGACATATCATAGCGCGAACGCTCCACTACGTCTACATCTGAAATATCAAAGATGGTTTTGAGCAGAAGGTATTTGAACATACGTACAGGGCTCTCAGCCCTTCGTCCATTGTCAAGACAGTACTTGTCCAAAAGTTCCTTGTGGATGAAAGAAAAGTCGATCAGATCGTTAATACGGCGTAATAGATTGTCGACAGGAACTATCAGATCATATAAACTTGAGTAATTGCTAAACTGTATGGTCTGTTGAATGGGTAGCATATCGAATTGATTTCTACCTATAAAGATGCAAAAAAATCAGCACATATCCAAAGCGATTTTTGGATATGTGCTGATAAATCAAAATACGAATCCTAGGGACAGGACTTTTTCAGTGCCCTCAAAATTTTGCGTCTCTTTTTTTGCCTATCCTTCAATTTTACTCCTCGATTTCCAAAACGGCCGGACAATGATCTGAATGAATCGCGTCATTCAGAATATACGCATCCTTGATCATTGGCTTCATTAGTTCGGTCACCATGCAATAATCAATTCTCCAGCCTTTGTTTTTTGAGCGCGAATTAAAACGGTAGCTCCACCAGGTGTATTGTTGTTTTTCCGGATACAGATAACGAAACGTGTCGATATATCCCGCATTCAGAAAACGACTCATCCATTCCCGTTCTTCCGGCAAAAATCCACTGTTTTTGGCATTTCCTTTTGGATCGTGAATGTCTATAGCCTCATGACAAATGTTGTAATCGCCACATAGAATTAATTTCCGGCGAGATTGTTTCAGGTTTTCTACATAGCCTTGGAAATCTTCCAGCCATTCCATTTTGAAACCTTGACGTTCCTCACCGCTTGTACCCGAAGGGTGATAAACACTTACAACCGATAAATCTCCGAAATCTACACGGATAAAACGACCTTCATTATCGTATCTATCCATACCCATGCCATATTCAACATGGTCCGGTTCCTTTTTGGTCAGGATGGCTACACCGCTGTATCCTTTCTTTTGCGCACTGTAGAGGTAGGCTTTATAACCTAAGCCTTCGAAAGCTTCCGCAGGAAATTGCTCCGGTTGTAGTTTCGTTTCTTGTATGCAAAGCACATCAGGCTGTACCGCCTTAATCCAATCGGGCAGGCCTTTAGTTACCGCAGCCCGTAGTCCGTTAACGTTATACGTAATTACTTTCAATTTGATGCTGTTTAGTTTATAAAGGAGTCAAATATACAATATCTTTTAGATAGTTTGCTATGTTGGTTAATCTACAAATAATTAGCTATTTTTGTCTAAAAATAAGAAAACTATGCTAGCGTATTCTATCGATTATATAACTGAGTTGTTGAACGACACTCAAATCACGCCTTATACGGCCGCGATCAAATTATTTATCAGCTTTCTGTTGGGAGCTGTTATTGGTATAGAAAGACAAATGCGACGCCGGGATGCCGGGATGCGTACATTTACTTTGATCTGTATGGGCTCAACAACGGCCATGTTGATTTCAATATGGATTCCGCAGTGTTACCCTGATTTTCTGAATGGCGACCCGGGGCGAATTGCGGCACAAGTGTTGACTGGTATCGGTTTTCTGGGAGCCGGAGCTATTATTCAGAGTCACGGTAGCGTTCAGGGACTAACTACGGCAGCTTGTATTTGGGTGATGGCTGTAGTAGGATTGGCCGTAGGAGCAGGCATGTATCTGGCAGCCTTTATGACTACCCTGTTTTCTTTGTTCGTGCTTGTGTCGTTGGAAAGGTTGGAGAAGCGGATGTATTTAGACGGGGTAAATAAAATATTATCTATTCATTGTTCGGTGTCTACCCCGAATTTAAAGCTGATTCGTAAAACGCTCGAATCAAATAATGTGTATATCGTAAGTGTTTCCTATGAGCAGGATTATGAAACCAACACGTCTATAGTTACCTATAAAGTAAATGTGGATATGAATTCATCTTATTCAGCTTTATTTGAGGAAATACGCAAATTCGGATATATCTCTCAAATAAAGCTGCTTGCCTGATTTTAGAATTCGTAATCTACGCAGGCTCTGTTTGCTTTTACCGGGCCGATAAATTCTTTGCCTACAGCCACGTGCTCCGGATGAATGGCATACGTGTTCAGATCCTGAAGCGAGTCGAACTCTGTTGTCAGAATGATATCCCAACTTTCTTCCGGGTTGCAATTAAAGTCTACCCGAATAGATTTTAACACTTCAATTTTACCTAATAAGCCTTCAAGCCCTGTTTTAATATCCAGCATGCTTTTCTTTTTAGCAGCTTCCGATTCAAATTCTTTTAATTTGAATAGCACAATATGTCTGATCATTGTTTTATAGTTTAAATTTCTTCGTCCAAATAAGAGTCTTTGTATCCTAAAAAGTAGAGAACACCATCTAATCCGATTGTTGAGATAGATTGTTTTGCGGTTGCCTTTACTTTAGGCTTTGCATGAAACGCTATGCCTAACCCCGCGATACTGATCATGGGCAGGTCGTTTGCGCCATCACCAACGGCAACAGTTTGTCGGATATCTACATTTTCAACCTGAGCGATAAGTCGCAGTAATTCCGATTTTCGTTTACCATCTACAATATCTCCAATATGGTTTCCTGTTAATTTGCCATCAACAATCTCCAACTCGTTGGCATACACATAGTCTATATTGTATTTCTGCTTCAGGTGATTGCCGAAATAAGTAAATCCTCCGGAAAGAATAGCGATCTTGAAACCGATTTTTTTAAGAATACGCATCAAGCGATCAGCCCCTTCGGTAATGGGAAGGTTTTCTGCTATCTCCTGCATAACCGACGCATCCAGTCCTTTTAGCAATGAACAACGTTGTTTGAAGCTTTCGTTAAAATCGATTTCGCCCCGCATGGCAGCTTCCGTAATTTTCTTTACTTGCTCACCAACACCCGCGCGTTCGGCCAATTCGTCGATAACTTCTGTTTGTATCAATGTAGAGTCCATATCGAAACAAATCAAACGACGCATCCTGCGATACATACTTTCTTCCTGAAACGAAATGTCCATTTCCAATTCATAAGACAGTTTCATGAAGTCTGATTTCATTTCTTCCTTATCCTTTGGTGTGCCGCGAATAGAAAACTCGACACTGGCTTTCGGAGTACGTTCGTTTTCGTCCAGCGGAACACGCCCGGTAAGTCGTTTGATGTCATCGATGTTCATTCCTTGATTTGCGACAATCCGGGAAACACCCGCTATTTGTTTAGCCGTCATTTTACGACCTAAAATCGTTACGATATAGCGGTTCTTTCCCTGCATGCCAACCCATTGGCTGTACTCGTCTTCCGTAATCGGGTTGAAGCGAATGTTTACGCCTAACTCATATCCTTTAAAAAGAACATCTTTCATGATAAGTCCGGAGTCAACGCAGGGAGATTGGAATAATATCCCGAGTGAAAGGTTGTTGTGTATATCCGCTTGTCCGATATCTAAAATAACGGCATCGTTTTTCGCTAAAATCTCTGTAAGGGCAGCGGTAACTCCCGGTTTATCAGTACCGCTTATTGTAATAAGAATAATTTCGTTTGTTTGTCCCATTATGAAGCATTGTAATGCGTTTACTATGCAAATGTACGTAAGTTCTGTTAATAAAGTCAATAGGCTTTAATTTTATTTCAAAAGTGCAATATAACATATAAAAAAAGTTGCTTGATGTCATTATTATGTTATTTAATTAGGTCGGTTTCTTGATTAATTTTATATTTGCACGTTCGAATAAGCTACTACGCCTTAGAGAAGGGGGTGCTTATTTTCCTGAAAATCAGGAGTCGGAACGTTTTCTTTACCGGAAAACAGCCCGATTAGGTTAAACGAAATAACAAAATTATGAGAGTAAGAACTTATGTTCCTGTTGTATTTACGGTATTATTAATAGCCTTATTAACCGTATCGGCAAGTACAAAAGAAACAAGATTAACAACCGGAATTAATCCGGGAGATCTTGCACCGGGAATAGAGTCTTTGGAAAATAAGAGTGATCTTAGTTTCCCAAACCATTCAGGACGTTACACATTACTTAGTTTTTGGGCCGCTTATGACGCGGAATCCCGTGCGCGTAATGTTTCGTTATCGAATGAAGTGAATAAATTGGATCCGGAGAAGATAGCCATGTATTCTGTGTCGTTAGACAAGAGCCGGTCAATCTTCGAAGAAACCCTTAAAATTGACAAGTTGAACGAAACCAGACAATTTTGGGAAGGATCTGATTCAAAGTCAGCGCTACACAAAGCGTATAAGCTTGACAAGGGTTTGAAAACATTTCTGATAGATGATGCCGGAAAAATTATCGCAGTAAATGTGCACCCAAAGCAGTTGGCCGAACTTTTAAAAAACGATTAAAACAGCTTAAATTTTAAACCCTATCATGCTTATGGTAGGGTTTTTTTGTGCCTTTATGTTTCTTCTGCTTTAAAAAGTATGAGAATAAAAACGTATAGGCTATATTTTCATTCTTATTACTACAATATTGTATTTATATACTATCTTTTTCTTTTTCTATATATATAGAAAAACAGTTTGACAGTTGTAGAAAAACTTTACTACAGTTATAGAAAAACTTTACTACATCTGTAGAAAAAGAAATATATCCTTTGTAGCTTAAATAATATCCTTTTATATATAATAATGAACCTATCTTGTGGCTTGATATAAATCATCACTATTCTACTTACTCTTCTTTTTCCTACCTTTACATCAAAATAATAAGCGATGGCAAAAGCTAAAACAATATATGTTTGTTCGAATTGCGGAGCCGATTCTCCTAAATGGGTCGGGAAATGTCCGTCATGCGGGGAATGGAATTCGTATGTCGAAGAAATTTCTGTTAAAGAATCTGTGGCTCAGAAACGAATTATTCCCGGATTGGCAGACAAGGAAAAGGTTCGGCCTTTGCTTCTTCGAGACATTACTTCTCAGGAAGAGGTTCGATTGGATTTGCATGACGAAGAGCTGAATCGCGTGTTGGGAGGTGGACTGGTTAAAGGTTCGCTTGTGCTGATAGGCGGCGAACCGGGCATCGGAAAGTCTACGCTTGTTTTGCAAACCATACTGCGCTTGAAAGGGGTAAAAACATTGTATGTATCCGGCGAAGAAAGCAGTCGCCAACTTAAACTTCGTGCTGATCGTGTGGAGCATGATACGCCGGATTGCTTTATTCTCTGCGAAACGAATCTGGAACAGATTTTTGTGCAGGCGCAAAATATACAACCGGATCTGCTTGTAATCGATTCTATTCAGACGATGTTTACGGAGTTGGTGGAATCATCTCCCGGAAGTGTTTCGCAGGTACGGGAATGCAGTGCGGCGATATTGAAGTATGCAAAAGAAAGTGGTGTTCCGGTTTTACTGATCGGACATATAAATAAGGAAGGCAGCATTGCCGGTCCCAAGGTATTGGAGCATATCGTAGATACGGTTCTTCAATTCGAAGGTGATCAGCATTATATGTATCGTATATTGCGAAGCATCAAAAATCGTTTTGGCAGCACGGCTGAGTTAGGGATTTATGAGATGCGCCAAAACGGCTTGCGTGAGGTGAGTAATCCCTCGGAACTATTGCTTACGCAAAACCACGAAGGACTTAGCGGAGTGGCTATCTCGGCAGCTATAGAGGGCGTTCGTCCCTTTTTGATTGAAACCCAGGCGTTGGTTAGTTCGGCTGTGTACGGAAATCCGCAACGAAGCGCTACCGGCTTTGATTTACGGCGTATGAATATGCTGTTGGCCGTACTCGAAAAAAGGGCAGGTTTTAAATTAGCGCAAAAAGATGTTTTCCTGAATATCGCTGGAGGGTTGAAGGTGAACGATCCGGCGATTGACCTGGCGGTGATCAGTGCCGTGCTATCGTCTAGTTTAGACATAAGCATTGAGGCGGGGGTGTGTATGGCGGGCGAGGTAGGCTTGTCCGGCGAAATTCGTCCGGTCAATCGTATTGAACAACGCATACTGGAAGCCGAAAAATTAGGTTTCTCCCGCATACTGATTCCTTATAATAATCTGAAAGGTTTTGACACTTCTAAATGCAAAATACAGATTGTTCAGGTAAAAAAAGTTGAAGAAGCCTTCAGACAATTGTTCGGTTGAATTGTTATATACTACATGATGTGTATAAATAAATATGATAAAAGAATTACAACTCCGCGTATTGCCTCGTGAGGCAGCCAATGAAGAGGCGATAAAAGCTGTTGCTGCTCGTGAAACAGGCGCATCACTTCAATCCATACAAGCCGTAAGGGTACTAAAAAGATCAATAGACGCCCGTCAGCGTACGATTTTTGTGAATCTGAAACTTCGGGTTTTTATTGATGAGCAACCTACGGAAGCCGAATTTATTTCAATCGAGTATAAAGATGTGTCAGCCGCTAAGGCTGTGGTCGTAGTTGGTGCAGGTCCGGGAGGCTTGTTTGCCGCTTTGCGATTAATAGAACTTGGTTTTCGACCCATCGTACTGGAAAGAGGGAAAAATGTACGTGAACGACGCAAGGATGTGTCATTGATCACGAAAGAACATCGTATCGATCCGGAATCAAATTACTGCTTCGGCGAAGGAGGGGCAGGGGCGTACTCAGACGGAAAACTGTATACGCGAAGTAAAAAACGCGGTTCGGTTGATAAAATACTCCATGTGTTTTGTCAGCATGGTGCTAATCCGTCTATTTTGGCAGACGCGCATCCGCATATAGGAACAGACAAACTTCCCGGAGTGATTGAAAAGCTGCGAAACCGTATTTTGGATTGTGGGGGAGAGGTACACTTTCAAACCCGGATGGAAAAGCTGATCCGTAAAGAGAATTGTGTGATCGGGGTAGAGACCAATACCGGAAAAGAATTTATGGGGCCGGTTATACTTGCCACCGGACATTCTGCCCGAGACGTCTATTATTATCTGTATAATAACCAAATCACCGTCGAAGCGAAAGGCTTGGCTATGGGTGTTCGCTTAGAACATCCGCAGTTGTTGATAGACCAGATACAGTATCATGACAAAGCCGGAAGGGGTGAATACCTGCCGGCAGCGGAATATGCTCAGGTAACTCAGGTGAAGGATAGAGGTGTATATTCGTTTTGCATGTGCCCCGGCGGATTTGTTGTGCCTGCAGGTAGTGGTCCGGAACAGCTTGTTGTAAATGGTATGTCTCCTTCAAACCGGGGTTCCCGTTGGGCAAATTCGGGCATGGTTGTTGAAATTCATCCCGAAGATTTTCCCGAATATGCTCAATATAAAGAGTTGGCCTTGATGAAGCTTCAGGAAGGTTTGGAAAAACAATGCTGGCTGGAAGCTAATCAGCTGCAAACGGCTCCGGCTCAACGTATGACGGATTTTGTGTCCGGTCGTTTGTCACAGGATCTGCCGTCAACCTCTTACAGTCCGGGATTGTTAAGTTCAGATTTAAACCGCTGGATGCCGAAGTTTATTACCTCACGACTGAAGGATGGTTTTCGGGCTTTCGGTAAAACATCTTCCGGTTTTCTCACTAACGAAGCTGTGATGATCGGGGTGGAAACGCGTACCTCTTCTCCTGTCCGTATTGTACGTGATAGGGAAACGTATGAGCACCTTACGGTGAAAGGTTTATTCCCATGTGGTGAAGGCGCGGGCTATGCCGGGGGCATTGTTTCGGCAGCGATCGATGGCGAACGTTGTGCGGAAGGGGCAGCGGAATTTCTTAGAAGTTAGAAGTTAGGAGTTGGGGGGCAATGATTTCTTGTATGCCGCTAACCCAGTTGTCGTCGGCATTCAGGCTTTCTACTAAGGTTAATTCTTGTCCGCCGTTAGCGATGAATAATTTTTTGTATTCAATACCTATCTCAATAATCGTTTCTAAGCAGTCGGCAACAAATGCCGGTGCTACAACCAGCACACGTTTATGTCCTTTCTTGGCGAGATCAATCAATGTCTTGTCCGAGAAAGGTTCGAGCCAATCTTTGGATAAACGGGATTGAAAGGATATTGTATAGCGATCGGTCGATAAGTTTAATCGGTCGGCTAATAAGTTTGTTGTGTTATAGCAAGCTGCCAGATAGCATTTTTGGCAATGCTCCGGTGTTCCGTTTTTACAATCGCAGGTTTCAATGTTTGCCTTGGCATGTCCTTTATCAATATGATTGTTCGGTAGACCGTGATAGGAGAACAAAATAAAATCATAGCGATCCGGATTATAAGATTGAATCTTTTCTGCATACGTGTCGATATACCCCCGGTGATCATGGAATTGCGCTATGTATTGTATATCGGGAGCGTTATTCCATCGCTTTACAATTCGTTTTACTTCTTCTAAGGTGGAGGTGCTGGTCGAATCAGCAAACTGGGGGTAGAGGGGGAGTATTATTACTTGTTCAAATCCTTGTGCTTTAATTTGGGCAAGAACAGACCCAATGGAAGGATTGCGGTATCGCATAGCGGAAAATACGGTTACCTTCGGTTCTAATTTTGCTTGTAACTTTTGCTTTAAACGTTCCATATAGACAGACAACGGAGAGCCTTCCGGTGTCCATAACTGCCGATATAATCTGGTTGAGTTTTTTACTCTGAAAGGAATGATTATCAGATTGACTAATAATTTCCGGAATAACCAGGGGATATTAATAACGTATTTGTCGTTTAAGAATTCGGCCAGATAACGTCCGACAGAGGTAATTGTTGGCGCATCAGGTGTGCCAAGGTTTATTAATAGCAGAGCGGAACGTTTCTGGTTTTTATTCATATCCGGTTACTGTTTCAAAAGTGCATCCTGTATTTCATCCAATAAGTTCATTCTTTCAATAGAAAAAGTCAGATCATGCTTTTGTATATAAAGAAGTATTTCCTGTGCTTTGTAAAGCGCGTTTTTGTCTTTGTAAATATAACTGTCTTCAATCAGTGTTTTAGCCGCTATCTCCATACGTTGAATACCGGCATTGTCTTCCCCGTCTAAAGCAATACGAATATCGCCCGGAGCATGCGAAAGAAGATAGTCTTTGTTAATATGAAGGGATGAATAAATATCTTCCAATAATATTTCCGCCTTATCTGGATCTCCTTCTTTCCTGTTGTTGATTAGTTGGGCGATAGCTTTTCCTAAAGCTTCGATTTGCACTAATATAAAATCTTTTCTTAGCATTGCGTGTCTGTGTTAATTGACAGTAACAGAAATGATTTTGATATCTTTCTTCGGACGGTCGTAGCTGTCTTTCGGCTGCGACGCGATCTTGTCTACTATCTCCAATCCTTCTATTACTTCACCAAAGATAGTATAATGTCCGTCTAAATGATGCACTCCGCCTATTGTTGTATATGCCTCACGCTGTTCTTGCGTGAAAAACAAATGACCCGGTGTTGATCGGATCACGGAATCAACTTTATTGTTTATATCGATCACATGTTTGTTGTATTCTTTCGGATCTTCGGTTTTAAGTCGTTCCATTTCTTCTTTAACCGGCGTGTAAAATTCGGCCATTGCTTTTCTGCGCATCGGTAGATTAGTCGCTTTCTCCAACGTGTCTAATTCACCGCCACGATACACCTTTCCCTGAACAATGAAGAACTGAGATATATCCGATTTTTTACCGGGATTAACGTCGTCGGGCTGGCGTGGAGCTGCCAAAGTACCTTTCTTATGAAAATAATGAGATTTGAACTCCGGTGCTATTTCGGCGAACCTGTCGCCAAAACCTACACGAGCACCGGCGGGAGCGTTTTTAGAATCGGGAGAACCTCCTTGAATCATGAATTCTTTTATTACGCGTGTAAAGAGTGTGCCATTGAACGTACCTGCGTTGGCACGTTCGGTAAAAGCCTTAACGTGGCCCGGTACATCGTCGTAAAGTGAAATCCTTATGGTGCCTTCGCTTGTTCTTATTTCAGCGGTTCTTTTTTGTGCAGTCAACGGATAACTGCATATTAGCACAAGAAATGTGCAGAGTATAAATTTCATGCTCTTTTTATTTTCTTGTAAAGGTATAAAATATGTTGTAAAGCACAAAGTTAATATCTATATTTGCCGCCCGAAGACGAGGTATAGGTTATTCTTAAGGTTAAAAAGTATTTATAAAATGGATTGGATTAATGAGTTATTGTGGGGACATGGAATTGCACATTCTATCCTCCTCTTGTCGGTAGTTATCGCGAGTGGTATACTGCTTGGTAGAATTAAAATTTTGGGTGTATCGTTGGGGATCACCATGGTGTTGTTTGTTGGTATAATTCTTTCACATTTTGGCTTTACGATTGACCATGAGATCAACCATTTCTTTAAAGAATTCGGGTTGATTTTGTTCGTTTATTCGGTAGGCCTTCAGGTAGGTCCGGGTTTTTTCTCTTCCTTTAAAAAAGGAGGGATAACGTTGAATATGCTGGCAATGGGTATTGTATTGCTTGGCGTTACCGTGACGCTTATTATTCACTACTCAACGGGAATACCTATGTCTACAATGGTTGGTATTCTTTCCGGGGCAGTAACAAACACTCCGGGACTTGGTGCGGCTCAGCAGGCTTATTCTGATGTGCATGGTGCGGTAGACGACACAATAGCTCTTGGATATGCCGTTGCTTACCCATTAGGGGTAGTTGGTATTATCCTTTCTATCCTGGCTGTGAAAGGCATTTTCCGTATCTCAATGGACAAAGAACATGAGCAATTGAAAAAAGCGGACGAAGAGTCATACAGCGGTGCGAAAGCCATTTCACTGGTTGTTAAAAACCCTGCGATCTTTAATAAATCGGTTAATGAAATATCCGCGGCAACAGAGCGTGGCTCTTTTGTTATTTCACGTGTGTGGAGGCATTCGGACAAGCGTATTGAAGTAGTTGACGCGAATACTGTTTTACACGAAAACGATAAAATATTTGTAATCACGACCGAGCATGAGATTGACTTTATTGTTACTTTACTTGGTGAGGAAGTAAATATGGAACGTAAACAGTGGGTGCGTTTGGAAAGTCAGTTAATTAATCGTCGGATTCTTATTACAAACCCGAAACTGAATGGAAAGAAATTAGGCGAACTTCAGTTGCGTAAATTATATGGTATTAATATTACCCGTATTCAACGTGCCGGCGTAGAATTGTTGGCTACTCCTTCTCTTGCTTTACAAGTGGGTGATACGGTATCTGTAGTAGGTACGGATTCAACAATTGCCGGGGTTGAAAAGGTGCTGGGTAACTCCATGAAACGATTGAACGAACCTAATTTGATGTCGATCTTTATCGGTATTGCGCTTGGTATGCTTTTAGGAAGTATTCCTTTTGTATTCCCCGGAATACCTCAGCCCGTTAAGTTGGGGTTGGCCGGTGGTCCGCTGATTGTCGCAATTCTCCTTAGTCGTTTTGGTTATAAACTGAAATTGATAACTTACACCACGCAAAGCGCGAACCTGATGCTTCGCGAAGTAGGTATTACGCTTTTTCTTGCTTGTGTAGGTCTTGGAGCCGGAGAGAAATTTGTAGAGACAGTGGTGAACGGTGGTTATGCCTGGATTGGATATGGTTTCCTTATCACAGTAATTCCGTTATTAATAATCGGTTTTATAGGTCGTTACTTCTGTAAATTAAACTACCTTACTTTGATGGGACTGATAGCAGGAAGTACAACCGATCCTCCTGCGTTAGCTTACTCAAATGCAACAGCCGGAAACGACGCTCCTTCTGTATCTTACGCAACTGTTTATCCGCTGACGATGTTCATGCGTGTGTTGACGGCCCAGTTGCTTATTCTCTTATTTGTTTGATGATTTAGAGATAACGTATATACCCAAGTGTATACGTTTCATATAGACGGTCTTTCATTCCATGATAATAACGGAACGAAAGGCCGTTTTTCTTGTATTCGTATGTGAGGTTGTTTCTGAGGATCATGGGGCGGTCTCCGTTATCTTTATAACCATGAAAGCCTGAAAAGTCAGATTGTAATGAGAGGTTTTTATAGTTGGCGGTAAATCCGATTCCATAATGAAAAGCATCGTTTTGGCGATGAACCCGATCGTTAGTCATCCAGCAATAGAACCCGGCCATTCCCTGCATAGAGATATACGCATTCTCTTCTTCGTTGTTATATAATTTCCGGCCTACTGTAAGATCAAACCAATAGCTGGCTGCATCTGTAAACCGCGCATCCACAAGGCGACCTCCGCTGGCTGTTTTCAGATTCATACTGACCATGATATCCATTAACTCCGGCTTTTTCAGTAGCTGAAAGAACGTGCTGACAATAACATCGCCATTATAACTGATGGGGCTTTCGGTATCGGCGGCAAACCGTTCTTCTTTTGTCTCCGGAGTCAGTTTATAATCTTCGAATACTACAGCACTTATTTCAATGGCAGCTTTCTCCTTAACAATCGGAATCATGATGCGGGCGAACAGATCTTTTGTCTTGTCTCCACTGTAGCTGTGGTATTCACCGCGAACTTCCATTTCAAAACGATTGGTTACAGTACTTTTTCTTAGTTCAGGAATAGGGAATCCACTTGGTCCGAAATAGCGCGGAGCGTAAATGATATTTTCCATTCCGTCTCGCCAGTCTTGGCTTTGTACGGTTAACGATAACACAGAAAAAAGAAAAAGTAAGGATTGAAAGCGAAATTTCATAATTTATTTTTTTTTCAGCAAAAGTACATAAATTATTTAATGGATATAAGTATCCTTTCAATCCTAACTTTTTCAATAGCTATACTGCTAATTATCCGAAGATGACTATAGTTCTTATTCTACACTGTATCCTTTTGTTTGGGCAAGGGAGATAACCGATTGGCTGATGGCATTTCCGAGGTCGTCTTCATTCTCTTCTTCAGCCATTGCTTTGTCGATATAAGCCTGGCGCTTAGCCGCTAATTCGTTGATTTCTGTTTTTATAGATTCACGCTCTTTGTCTTTTGCGGTAATAAATGCTTTGATTTCTTCTTTGGATTTGTTTTTAAGTTCTGCCGGTAGAGCTTCCTCTTTTAACTCAGCAATTTTTGATTTGTCTTTTTTGACCATATCCACCAAATCCCATGAAGAATTTTTGTAAGCGGCTTTAGACTTGCTGACAGCTCTTTCGGCTTGATTGGATGCGGAGATCGATTGAGCGTTTGCGTCTTGTTGTACTTGTCGTATCTTCATTTCATTGCCTACTTCTCCATAGCCGATATAAGTGTTGTTCAGTTTTGTGTTGCATGCTGATATCTCGTCGTCGAAAGGTGTTTCGATATAGCGAACCTTCGCGTTGTGGTCAATGTTAAAGAATTTACCTTTGCCTAAGTTCGCGGCATCTTTCCAGAGATCCCTTATGCCTGTCTGGCTATTGCCACAGTGAATTGTGTTTACATAGATATCTCTTTCTAAAGCTTGAGGTATAGCTGTTCTGTAAGAAATTTTGCCTTGTTCAAAAACTTCGTTTCCGGCGATATAAATCAGTTTCATATCTGATTTCAGGTTTCCCCATTCCAACTCCCGAACAGCTCTATGAATTACTGTTCCGCAATATTCTTCGCTTCCTCCGGTTTCAAGTCTGAACAGTTCTTGAGAGATAAGATCAAGATCCGTTGTTAATGGCGTAATTTGACGAATATAATCACCTTTGTATCGGTTGTAGCTTCCATATTCATAAAGCGCTATTTCGATTACAGGTTCCTTGCCATTGTATTTTAATGTAGTTAATGTATTTACAATGTTCCATAGGCGCGACTTAGCCTGATCAATGAGTCCGTGCATACTACCAGATGTGTCTAAAAGAATAGCTACCTGTATACGTGTTTCTTTGTTGTTGCTTACTTCGGCTACTTGAGCTGTTGTATTGGCTGTTTTTTCATTTGTTGCTTGACTATTTCGGCAAGCTGCATATACAATTGAAATAGCAAGCAAAAGAACTGCGGATAAAATAATCTTTTTCATATGCGAATTTTTTAATAGGTTTATGTTTCAAATGTAGGGTCTTGGAAATTAACATTTCGTTAAGAATGGGTGAACCGGTAGTATCACTTGGTGTAATACCGGGGTTAAGTGTTTAAAAAGTATTTACTTTACACTCAGAATAAAAGAATACACGATGAGATACATTTATATATTATTCATGGTCTTTTGCTCCGTTCTTATTTACGGACAGAATTCTGTTTTGGAGAAACGGCAGTCCAAGTCAAAGAGCAGCTTGCAGAAGGCGGCAAAAGACTTGTCCGAATCTTTGGATCAGGAAGTAGTGATCGATACGTTAGTAGCCGGCAATTATATTAAACTGGCTTTGGAGTTGTACGACAAAGAAGAATACGATAAAGCGGAAGCTTATTTAAAAAGCGCCAAACAAATCTATGAACGAACCAAAAATAAAGAAAAATTAGTAGAGATAGAACGTCAGATAGCGCGCGCGCAGGAAGCACAAAATAAGATCAATGAGGCTATATTCAGTTACAATAAAGCAGGAGAATTAGCCGAATCTCCTGAAGTGAGATTGTTGAATACAAATGATGCCAACCGGTTGATAAATAGAGAAAACCCGGTTGCCCAGGCTTCATATATTCAACAAAATATTGATTTGTCGAGAGGACAGGAGTTACAATCCGACAAGATTAACGCTATGCGGCAAATGGCCGCAGCCAATGTAGCGATGAATAAAAAAGAAGAAGCAGTGGAAAATCTGGAAGTTGTACTGGATGAGGTGAAAGACAAACCGATGCAAGCAATGAAAATTCAACGCGAAATAGCGAATGTTTATACCGCGGATCAACAATATGAAAAGGGCATCGTTCCTTTAGAAAAGGCTTACGAATTGGCAATTCAGGAAGGCAACACAATGGAGGCAAAGAAAAACGCGGAACTATTGGCCGATCTTTACACAAAAGAGAACAATCCTCGTAAAGCATTAGCTGTTTATACTGACTTTTTGGTAAAACTCGATACATTGGTAAGGCAGGATTCGACGTTGATCGATAGTCGCTTCTTTGAAGAACACGAACAGCGTATCGAGCAGTTGGAAAAAGAGCGGCTGTTGAAGGATGAACTGATCAGTAAGCAAAGTTTATTTAATAATGTATTGACTGTATTTGTGGTTTTTATTCTGATCTCTCTCTTTCTGATCATACGTTCTCTTTTTTCTATTAAGAAAAAGAACAAGCGTATTGCGCTTCAGTCACTTCGCCGTGAGATGAATCCCCATTTTATATTCAATAGCCTGAACAGTGTGAATCAATATATTGCTCAGAATAATGAATTAGAGGCGAATAAATACCTTTCTTCTTATTCACGACTGATGCGTAATATGATGCAAAATTCGAATAAAGATTTTACGCCGCTATCTACCGAATTAGAGCAATTGAAAGAATACCTTGATCTGGAACAGATGCGTTTTCAGGATAAATTTGTCTACCGTATCGAACTGGATGACTCGATTGACGCGGAATCTGTTGCTGTGCCAAACATGCTTGTACAGCCTTATCTGGAAAACGCGATCTGGCATGGATTGCGTTATCGGGAATCGAAAGGCACTCTGCTGCTGTCGGTTCAGCAAAAGGAAGGAAAGCTTTGCATACGCGTTGATGACGATGGTATAGGACTTACTCAAAGTGCTTTGTTAAAAACCAAGCATCAAAAAACACATTCGTCACGGGGAATGACAAATACACACGAACGCGTATGCTTACTGAATAGCCTGTATAAAGCTCATATCGAATTGAATATCGAAGAGAAGAAAGCACCTGATACGGGTGTAGTCGTTACATTATGTTTTCCCATAAGACCGGTTATGCGATGAATACGATACAAAAAATTACAAGTGTAATTGTCGAAGATGAACAAGCGGCCCGCGAAGCCCTAAAAGGTTATCTGTCGAAATACTGTCCGCAGGTAGAAGTGATAGGAGAGGCCGGAGATTGTAAAACGGCCATTCCATTGTTGCACCAGTTGGAACCGCAACTGGTGTTTTTGGATGTAGAGATGCCTTTCGGTAATGCCTTTGATGTGTTGGAAGGTTGTCGTGATATGTACTTCGAAACGATTTTTGTTACCGCTTTCTCGGAATATTCGCTTCGAGCGTTAAATCAGAGCGCGGCGTATTACCTGCTGAAGCCTGTTAGTATAGAAGAACTTATTCTTGCCGTAAATAAAGTGCAACAGCATATATATAACAAAGAATTGTTTAACAGGAACCGTATATTGGTTGAAAATCTGAAAGAAGAACATCCGGAGCGGCGCCAGGTTATATTGCCTACGTTGGAAGGATTTGAAGTGATCCGGATGGAAGACATTATCCGCTTACAGGGAAACGGAAATTTTACGGATATTTATCTTGTGGATAAACAAAAGAAGATGGTTTGCCGCTTCCTGAAATACTTTAATGAAATATTACCCTTTCCGTTTGTGCGGGTGCATAAATCACATATCATTAATTTCTATAAAGTGAAATCCTATCATAAAAGTTCGGGCGGTTATGTAGTACTCGAAGACAATACGGAAATAGAAATATCGCCGAGTTATAAAGATGAGTTTTTAAGACTATGTAAATAAAAGAAAAATGCCCTCCGGTTGAGTTGGGCATTCTTCTTTATCTTATTTATTCAATCTGGCTTTCAATTTGGCAAGCATGTCTTGCGTCATCATATCCAGTGTGTAATGCGGTTCCCAATCCCATTCTTCACGTGCACATGTGTCGTCGAGTGAGTTTGGCCATGATTCCGCGATCGCCTGGCGTAATGGATCTACATCATATTCCATTTTAAAGTCAGGGATGTATTTACGGATATTGCCGGCAATGATTTCAGGATCGAAGCTCATAGCAGCGATATTGAACGAGTTGCGGTGTTTCAGGCGTGTAGGGTCGGCTTCCATGATCTGAATTGCAGCATGGAGCGCGTCAGGCATATACATCATATCCATAAATGTACCTGCCGCGATCGGGCAAACAAACTTGTTACCTTTTACCGCTTCGTAATAAATATCCACGGCATAATCAGTTGTTCCGCCACCCGGAGGGGTAACGTAAGAAATCAATCCAGGAAAACGAACCGAACGAGTGTCTACACCAAAACGGATAAAGTAGTAGTCGCTGAGTAATTCGCCGGACACTTTCGTTACACCGTACATGGTACGTGGATTGCGGATCGTGTCTTGAGGCGTTTTGTCTTTAGGCGTATTATTCCCGAATACACCGATAGAACTGGGTGTAAAAACCGCACAGTTTTTCTCACGGGCAACTTCCAATACATTGAACAGACCACCCATACCGATCTTCCAGGCTAACTGAGGCTTGGATTCGGCTACTGCTGATAACAAGGCTGCAAGATTGTAAATAGTGTCGATATTATATTTCGACACAGTTTCGGCGATTTGTTGATCATTGGTTATGTCAACCAAAGCAGATGGTCCTGATTCTAATAACTCACCTTGAGGTTCCGCACCGGGAATATAGCCTGCAACGATATTGCCGCTATAACGCTTGCGTAATTCCAAAGTCAATTCTGAACCAATCTGGCCGGTTGCACCGATCACTAATACATTCTTCATTAAGCTTTTTGTTTTTGTGTTTTTAGTTTTTTCGGAACAAAGGTATGGAGAATAAATAAAAAATGTCACCTTTGTATGTGAAAATAAATAGATTTTAGTGACGCGAAATTATTATACTAAACCAAAAAAAGACAATCACTTATGTACGGAAAATTTAAAGACTTCCTTCAGACCGAACTGAATGGTATCAGAGAGGCCGGATTATTCAAGGAAGAGCGTATTATTACAACGCCGCAAAGAGCTGCTATTCAGGTGAACCACACCAATGAAGTACTGAACTTTTGTGCTAACAACTATTTGGGTTTGTCAGACAATAAACGCCTTATTCAGGCAGCTAAAGATGCTATGGATTCACACGGATACGGGATGTCTTCTGTGCGGTTTATCTGTGGAACACAAGATTTACACAAACAACTGGAAGCGGCTGTGTCTGCTTATTTCAAGACTGAAGATACGATCCTCTATGCTGCTTGTTTTGATGCGAACGGCGGATTATTCGAACCTTTGCTGGGTGCGGATGATGCTATTATTTCCGATGCGCTGAACCACGCTTCCATTATTGATGGAGTAAGACTATGTAAGGCAAAACGCTATCGGTATGCTAATGCCGATATGGATGATCTTGAACGCTGCCTGAAAGAAGCACAAGCACAACGTTTCCGTATAATTGCCACCGACGGTGTGTTCTCTATGGATGGGAATGTGGCTCCTATGGATAAGATATGCGCTTTAGCCGAAAAATATGACGCGTTGGTAATGGTAGACGAATCTCACTCGGCAGGCGTAGTTGGTAAAACCGGACGCGGAGTTGCCGAACAATTTAATTGTCACGATAAGATCGATATTTATACCGGTACACTCGGAAAGGCTTTTGGTGGAGCTATGGGTGGATTTACAACCGGAAAGAAAGAAATCATCTCTATGTTGCGTCAACGCTCTCGTCCTTATCTGTTCTCTAACTCTTTGGCTCCTGCTATTGTCGGAGCAAGTCTGGAGATGTTTAAGATACTCAATGAGTCGGACGGACTGCATACGAAATTAGTGGATAACGTAAGCTATTTTCGTGATAAAATGTTGGCAGCGGGTTTTGACATTAAACCCACTCAATCGGCTATCTGTGCCGTGATGCTTTATGATGCTAAATTATCGCAGGATTTCGCCGCCCGGATGCAGCAAGAAGGTATCTATGTAACCGGCTTCTACTATCCGGTAGTACCGAAAGATCAGGCGCGAATCCGTGTGCAGCTTTCTGCCGGACATGAGCGCGAACATCTGGATAAAGCGATCGCCGCGTTTATCAAGGTGGGTAAAGAACTTAATGTTATAAAATAAGTACCGGAATACTCATAAAAAAGGGTAATTGACAGAACATTTCTGCCGGTTACCCTTTTTATTTGATGTAACAACTAAAATGAATTATGTATTTAAGCAATTATCATAGCCATAGTCTGTTTTGTGACGGACGCGGCACACCCGAAGACTTTGTGAAGTTTGCCCTTTCTGCCGGTTTTAAGGCTTACGGTTTTTCATCTCATGCCCCCTTACCTTTTGAAACAAACTGGAACATGACTGCCGCTGATTTGCCTATCTACTTAGATCACATTACTTATCTGAAAGAAAAATATAAAGGCAGAATCGAATTATATCTCGCCTTGGAGATCGATTATTTAGACGAGACCTATAATCCGTCAATCCCTTACTTCCGTGATTTACAGCTCGATTACCGAATAGGATCTGTTCACTATATACCCGTTTTGCCCGGTATGGCCGAGGAAAATATGGCAACTATAGATGGCTCGTTTGATGAATTCGAAAAGGCGGTAAAGATACATTTTGGAGGGGATGTGAAGCAGCTTGTGAAAAGCTACTACCAATCGTCTATGTCGATGGTTGAAGCCGGAGGAATTGATATTGTAGGGCACATGGACAAAGTGTATATGAACGGACATAGATGTTCCGGCTTTTCGATGGAAGAGAAGTGGTACACTAAGTTGGTTAATGACTACTTGCATCTGATTTCAGAAAAAGGTCTGATGATAGAGATTAATACGAAAAACGTATCGCGTAAACAACACACTTACCCTCATGCTATGTTTTTCCCGTTAATAAAGGAATTGAAAATCCCCGTAATGGTGAATTCCGATTGTCATTTTCCTAATCTTGTAAATGATGGGAGAGAGACCGGCTATGACCTGCTAAAGGAATACGGAATTCGTTCTACCAGAGAATTGATAGGCGGAAAATGGAGGGATGTTCCTTTCTGATATAAGGCAACAGTAGAAAAAGGACTATTCATAGAAGCCTTTTAACTTGTTACGATAAGCAGAAAAAACACGGGAACGGGAAAAGAAACCTATATACTTGTCGTTGTTGGTGATTGGCAGATTCCATTTGCCGGAAGTCTCAAACATATCCATTACCTGCTCCATACGTGAGTAGGTTGGTATGCTTTCGCAGGGCTGAACCAGGTCTTTAATTTTAATTGTATCATAGAATTCGGATCGGAAAACAAGATGTCTGATATCGTCCAGCTGAATGATTCCTTTAAAAATTTCGTTTTCGTCAACTATCGGATATATATTACGCTTTGAATCCGGAAAACGGGAAACGAGATCTCCCAAAGTTTGATCTATGCGAAGCACGGTGAAATCTTTTTCAATCAGATCGTTTGTTTGTAGCAGCACCAGTACCGCCTGATCTTTGTTGTGCGTAATCAGCTCCCCACGTTTTGCCAAACGGTCGGTGTAAATCGTATGCGGCTCAAGGTATTTGGAAATAACGAAACCAAAAGCAGACGAAAGACTGATGGGAAGGAATAATCCATGCCCTCCAGTTGTTTCAATAATGAGGAAAACAGCCGTTAACGGGGCGTGCAGAACGCCCGAAAGAACGCCTGCCATTCCTGCCATCACAAAATTTTTGCTGCTTACATTGCAAAAGGGGAATAGGTTGAATAAGAATGCCAGTATATAGCCGCTAAGCCCACCCATGAACAAAGAAGGGGCAAAAATACCACCTACACCACCACTTCCTGTGGTTACTGCCATGGCAATAACCTTTACTATCATTACCAACGAAAGAAATAGAATAAGATAAGCGATATTGTCGTGCGAACTGTTGTAAAATAAACTACTGTTTGCCAGTTCATGAGACCGGTCGGTCAGTATCATATTCAGTGCGTCGTAGCCTTCTCCGTAAAGCGGTGGGAAAATGAAAATCAAGGTTCCGAGTATAACGCCGCCAATCAATAACCTCCGAACGGAAGCCCATTTTTTGTTTCTTGTCCTCCTCACGGTAAATTTCTTTTTCTTGCTGTCGTAATACCAATCGATCAGACTGGAAAGTTCCATCCAGTATTCAATCTTCTTCGTTCCGCGTGCGAAATAGACAGAGATAAAACCGGCAAAAATCCCCAAAAGAACAAAGTAGGGTAAATCGGAGATAACCAAGGGATCCATAATCGTAAAATCGAAAGCGGCACCGCTTCTTAGCAGCAACCAGGATATAGCTGTTCCGGCAACGGCCGAGATCAGTAGCGGTATGATTGACCATGTGGTGAGATCGATCATCAGTATTTCCAGCGCGAACAGTACTGCGGTAACAGGTGCAGAGAATATACCTGCGGTTGCTCCGGCTGCCCCACAACCAACCAGAAGGGTGGTCGTTTTATAGTTCAGGTTGAAAAATTGTCCCAGATTAGATCCGATAGCCGATCCACTCAATACAATAGGAGACTCTAACCCCACCGATCCACCAGCTCCAACGGTTAGTGTCGCGCCTAAAACCGGAGAGAGCGTGTCGGCTTTCTTTAATTTGCTTTTCTTGGTCGAGATAGCATGTAGAATACGGGTGATCCCCTGTAGTTTCTTTTCTTTTAGGATATAGCGCACAAAAACGTAAGTGAGTGAAAGTCCAAGCAGTGGAAAAGCAAAATAAATAAGATTGACGGAGTGAATATCCAGGCTGTTTTTCAGAAACTCACTAAAACTAAAAACCATGTTTTTCAATAAAACGGCAGATAGTCCGGAAAGTGTACCGATAACCAGACTTAATATAATAATTAAACGTTGTAAGGGCATGCCGGATGCCATAACTTTAATTGATTCTAAATAATGTGTTAACTGACGTTTTATCATCAAAGTCTGCTTGTCTATACGGTTTTTATTAATAGTTCATCCGGTAAATATATTCAAAGAATCCGAATAATCTGAATAATAAGGAACTAATAGCAAAAATATTGTATATTTATAGGTGTTAATTCTTAGATAAAATATCCCCCAAAAAACATAAAGGTTATATTTTTTTACATAAAGGTTATTTTTGAAAAAATAAAGGATATTTTTTGAAAAATAAAGGATGCATGTTTTAAGGCTTCTGAAGGGGGGGAAGTATAGCATAAAAAAAGAGGCGATTTCTGGTTGGAATCGCCTCTTCTGATATATATTGGTTTAGTAGGTTTACTGGATGGTAACTTCAACCGTCTTCAAATCTTTATCCAGCGATGAGCTGCCGTAAAGAACCTGATATTTACCCGGACGGGTTTCGAAAGCTTGTGTAGCGTCATTGAATGAGTGGAACGCTTTTTTATCAAGTTCCAAGGTAACCTTTTGCGCTGCTCCGGTCTTTATGTTTACGCGTTTGAATGCGCGTAGCGTTTTTAATGGAGACTGCGGATCGTTCGGGTTTTTGATATAAACCTGTGCAACTTCGTCGCCATCTGCTTTTCCGGTATTGGTTATGTCAAAAGAAATGGTAACTCCTTCTTCTTTTCCAATCGTACTTTTGGATAGTTGAGCGTCTGAATAGCTGAAGGTGGTATAGCTTAATCCGTATCCAAATGGATAAAGAGGTGTTTGCGTCATGTAACGATAGGTGCGCCCCTTCATGCTGTAATCTTCAAAGTCGGGCAACTGATCTGCCGATTTGTAGAACGTAACCGGCAGGCGTCCGGCCGGATTGTAGTCGCCAAATAATACATCAGCTACAGCTGTTCCACCTTCCTGTCCGCCATACCATGCGTTGAGGATAGCATCCAGATTTTGATCCTCCCAATTCAGTGCTAACGCACTTCCTGTACATACAATGTAAACAACCGGCTTGCCTGTTGCTTTCAAAGCCTGTACCATTTCACGTTGTACTTTAGGTATCTCGATGTTTGTGCGGTCGCCTTTTCTGAACCCTTCGGCGTCTACAGGCATTTCTTCGCCTTCAAGACGGGGAGAGATACCTCCAACGAACAGAATCACGTCGGCATCTTTCACACGGTCTGCCGTTTGCTTGAAGTTGACAGCTTCCCTTATTCCGAAATCGAAATTCAGGTCTGCGCTACCGAGGCGTTGCATATATTCAATTACGAGAGAATAGGGCTTGCCTTGTTCCGCTTTCAGTACATATTTTCGTCCGTTGGTGTATTCGCTTTCCCACATTTCCGCCACTTTTTCTCCGTTGATAAGCAGACGATAAGCGTCATTTCCGGACAGGTGAAATTCTACTTCGCCCGAAACCGGTGAAATAAATTCGCCGGTAAAGCGAGCGGAGAAGTTAATCAGGTCTACGTTAGGCGCAAACTGTGTGTTTCCTCCTGTGGTGTAATGCAGATTCTTAACCAAACCTTCATAAGCAGGCGTACCTTCGAAGTCCGGGTTGTTAAAAAATTGCGCCGAGAAACCGGCTCCGGCACTTGATGTAACAAACGAGCTGTAATCTGTTAAGATGGTGCTGTTTGTGTGATCGCAACCTAATTCGTAGATCACTTCAGCATTAGGTGCTTTCTTGCGGATACCGTCAAGAACCGTTACCGTATGAGACGGAAATCCATTGTAGTTTGCCCACAACATGGTAGAATCTGCCGCATTAGGTCCTACAACCGCTATTTTTTTAATTTCCTTGTTTAGCGGAAGTGTATTGTTCTGGTTCTTTAGCAGAACGATACTTTTACGAGCCATTTCCAATGCCTGATTCACGTGTTTCGGACTTTCAACTACACTGTAAGGAATTTTGGAAAAAGGAACGCGCTCATCGGGGTCGAACATTCCCAATTCAATACGGGCACGAAATAGGCGACGAAGGGAAACGTCCAGTTCGGCTTCAGTAATAATACCACTGTCGATCGCTTCCTTCAAAGCACGGTAGCTACCTCCGCATTCCAGATCCGTACCATTGCGAACAGCGTCGGCCGAGGCACTTGCCGCATCGGCATGAGTTTCGTGGCGAGGTGTATTCTTATCTTTACGCCAAAAGTCATCAATCGCGCCACAGTCTGATAAAATAATATCCTCAAACCCCCAATCATTACGTAGAATTTGAACTAACAACTTATCGCTCGAGCAACAAGGCGTTCCCTCGAAACGATTGTAGGCACACATTACTTCCTGTACATTTGCTTTCTTTACTAATGCCTCGAATGCAGGCAGATAGGTTTCCCAAAGATCGCGCGGTGTGCTTACCGCGTTGTATTCATGTCTGTTCCACTCCGGACCGCTATGAATAGCGTAGTGTTTGGCACAGGCGTGCGTTTTAAAGTAATTGGGATCGTCGCCCTGTAAACCTTTTACCACGGCAATTCCCATTCGTTCGGTCAGATAAGGATCTTCCCCGTACGTTTCCATACCTCGTCCCCATCTGGGATCACGGAAAATGTTGATGTTTGGAGTCCAGAACGTTAATCCTTTATAGCGATCGTATTCTTCGTCTTTCTGATATTGATGATATTTAGCGCGTGCCTCATCGCTTACCATGGTAAACGTTTGCAGCAATGCCTCATCGTCAAAGGTAGCCGCCATACCGATAGCTTGTGGGAAAACGGTTGCTTTTCCGGCACGTGCCACTCCGTGCAGCGCTTCGTTCCACCAATCGTATTCAGGAATGCCTAATCGCTCGATAGCCGGTGTTGTATTCATCATCTGGGCTATCTTCTCTTCGGTAGTAAGCAGGCTTAAAAGGTTGTCTACTCGTTCTTCAATAGGAAGATCCGGATTGCGGAAAGGATAGTCGTATTGTTTCTTGTTGCATGATGCAAAAGAAAGCAATACAATAAATGCACTCATGGTAAGATGTCTCATTCTCATGTTATTAATGATTTGATATTGTTCATTATACGATAACGATTTCTGTAATATGTTTGTTGATAATCGTTTAACGTGTGATTTTTGAGACAAAACTAATCTTTTGAGTGCATTTATTCAAGCATATACTAATATATTTTCGTTATAATATAGTTATATAAACAGATTTACATTTGACTCTTCCGCTCTTTCCATATAACTGGCAACGCCGCCAAGTGTAGCATGATCAATCAACTCTTCTCTGTTAACACCCATTACATCCATACTCATGGTGCAGGCAATCATTTCCACACCGTTTTCAATGGCCATTGCCATAAGCGATTCCAGACTTTCGATATTCTTACGCTTCATAATCAGTCGCATCATTTTGCTTCCTGCTCCTGCCATGTTCATTTTAGAAAGCGAGAGTTTGCCGCTATGAGCCGGGAGCATCCAGCTAAACATTTTGCCGAACAAGTCTTTTTGTACAGCCGGTTTTTGTCTCTTCTTAATTACATTCAGTCCCCAGAAGGTAAAGAACATGGTTACTTTCTTTCCGGTTGAAGCAGCACCGTTTGCCAGCACAAAAGAGGCTAAAGCCTTATCTAAATCATCACTGAAAACAATAAATGTTTTGTTCTCTCCGCCGGTTTGCTTTGTAACAGGACAAACATCGCGATGTTCGATAACCGCACGTATTATTCCGTTTTTATTATCCAAAGACGCTAAATGAGCACCTACCATATTGCACCAGGAGGCAACGTCTTTGCCAAAGCCCGGATCACTTGCTGAAATGCTAAGTTGTTCGCCTGATTTCAGATTGGCGTAGTGCTTCTTCAGTTGCATAACCGGACCGGGGCATTGCATTCCGCAGGCATCAATATTGATTGTCGGGAGTTTCTCTACTTGTCCATCCTCGGAAGTCGGTGTGCTTACCGGCGGAAGATTCTGTTCTTCTCCTTTGGCAGTTGCTATGCTCCATGTTTTATACCCTCCGGACAGATTGCTGATCTTTGAATAACCGTTTTGCGCTAATATCCTCCAGGCGAGATATCCTCTCAAACCTACGGCACAGAATAAAACAATGTCTTTGTCTTTGGGCAGTTCGTTCAATCTTCCGCGTAATTCATCAACAGGAATATTTACAGCTCCGGGAATAGTGCCTAAACTGTATTCCATCTGAGTTCTGACATCGACAAACAAGGTAGATGACGGCACCGCTAACGTTTCTCTCCAGTGAATAGTTCTTACTTTTTGTGTTAAGATATTATCCGCAACAAATCCCGCCATATTAACCGGATCTTTTGCAGAAGAGTAGGGCGGGGCATACGCTTGCTCTATAGAAATCAGATCGCTTATATTTCCTCCGTTTCGGATAACCTGAGCCAGCATTTCCATACGCTTGTCTACACCGTCTACACCCACAGCCTGGGCACCAAGTAAACGCCCGTCGTTCGGACTGAATATTATCTTTATACTGAGCGGGATAGAACCGGGATAATATCCGGCATGCGAAGCCGAGTGTGTGTATGAAGAGATGTAAGCAATCGATTCTCTTTTCAGCAGCTTGGCATTTGCTCCGGCAGCGGTAACTGTCAGATCAAATACTTTGGCTATAGATGTACCGATACTTCCTGCGTATATCTGTTTATTGCCATATACAATATTGTCGGCAACAATACGACCTTGCTTGTTCGCAGGGCCTGCAAGCGGAATCAATGCCGGCTTTCCTGTGACTAAATGTTTTACTTCAACAGCATCTCCCAACGCGTAAATATCAGGATTGGAAGTCTGCATGTATTCATCAACAGCAATACCACCTAATGAACCGATAGTTAAGCCCGCTTCCTTAGCCAATTTGATTTCCGGCCTAACGCCAATGCTAAGGATAACCATATCAGCCTCGATACGTTTACCGCTTTCCAGAGAAGTTGTTATACCTTTCTCAGTTTCTTCAAACTTAGAAACCCCATCTTCCAATAAAAGATTTACGCCCTTTTCTCTCAAGTGCTGATGTACGATCGCAGCCATGGAATAATCGAGCGGAGCCATTACCTGATTCGCTTTTTCAACTACAGTTACTTCTATATTAAGCGCGTGTAAGTTTTCAACCATTTCAAGACCGATAAAGCCGGCTCCTACAACCAATGCTTTACGGGGTTTTGCTTTATTGGTGTAATTTTTAATACGATCAGTATCCGGTACGGTGCGAAGTGTAAATATTTTGTCGCTATTAATACCTTCGATAGGAGGTTTTATAGGAGCAGCTCCGGGCGACAGGATTAGTTTGTCGTAACTCTCTACGTATTCTTTGCCTGTAGTCAGTTCCCGTACAAGAACTTCCTTAAGCTCAGGGTTAACCGATAGAACTTCTTGCTCCGTGCGAATATCAATATTAAAACGTTCGGTAAAGCCTTCTGCTGTTTGTACAAATAGTTTATCCCGTTCCGTAATTGTACCTCCTATATAATAAGGTAATCCACAATTAGCATAGGACACGTATTGGCCACGTTCGAATAAAATGATGTTGGCGTTTTCGTTTAATCGTCTTAATCTCGCTGCAACAGTTGCTCCACCTGCAACTCCTCCTACTATTAAATATTTCATTATCAATTATTTTTATGTAGTTAATTTACTATTATCAGACAAAGATATAAAGTTTCTTGTATATATTATATCTTTTGGAAAATATAATTTCAGGAATATTGTTTTATTCGGAAAAAAAACCGAATAAGCGTTCAAGAATAACTTGCGCTTATCCGGTTTGATTATGATTTTTATATCCTTTTGGACTGTTTAATCTCGGTTTGAAAAGTATTTCATAAATTGAGCACGTTCATACATACCCGGATCAGCAATATTAGCATAACTTAATTTACCTCTGAATTCTTCGAGGTTTTTGTATTGAGTCTGTTGCATCCATTCTTCCAGGCAGGTAATAACTTGTGATATAACCTCACTTCCCTGATTATAGATTGAACTGCACAATTGCACGGTTGTAGCTCCCGATAAAAGGCATTTAACCACGTCTTCCCAATCGTGTATTCCTGTAGAAGAAGCGATGTCAATACCCGGAATTTTACCGGAAATAATAGCTGTCCATCGTAGCGTGTCGCTTAAATCGGCGTGACTACTGAACACATTGCCTGAAACAATTTGCATCGAGTTAATGTCAATGTCCGGTTGATAGAAACGATTAAAAAGAGTCACACCATCTGCACCATTGTGCTTCAAAGCATGCACAAGAGCCGGAAGATTGTCTACATACTTTCCCAGCTTAACAATTACCGGAATCGAAACGGCATCTTTTACTTTTCTGAGGATAGAAACATAATTATTCCGAAGTTTGTCGTTTTGATAAACAAGGTCTGTTTCTAAAGAAAAAACATTGAGCTCAATCGCATCAGCTCCTGCTTCTTGTATTTGATGTGCGAATTCAGTCCAGATATCTGCCTTATAACAATTGATACTTGCAATAATTGGAACAGTGCAAAGCTCCTTGCTTTTTTTAACGAGCTCGATGTAGGTGTTAAGCTGATTCGCTTTAATGTATCCGCGAATATAGTCGGAAGCTTCCGGAAAGTCTGATTCCTGCATGAGAGAAGCACTCTGCATTTCAATCTGTTCTTCGAAAAGAGATTTTAAAACAATGGCTCCCGCACCAGCTTTTTCTAATTCTTTATTTCTAACAGCATTGTTCGTAAGACCTGAACTACTTACAACAATAGGATTTCGAAGTTTAAGTCCTGCGTATTCCGTAGATATATCAATCATGTCCGATTTAATTTGGTTTAACTACACAAAAATAGATAAATATTCCATCCTATGTCTATGTTCATTCATAAACTAAGATAAAAACCGTTCTTTACTCTCTTATTCCGAATATAGTGCTGCCTACCCTTATCATATTACTTCCTTCGCTTATCGCTATTTCGTAATCCGAACTCATGCCCATGGATAACACATTGAAGTGTGGATCAGTGAGATAAGTTCTTTTTAAGTCGTCGTATAAGGATTTTAGCATACGAAATTCTTTTCGTATTTGCTCCGTGTCATCCGTGTTGGTAGCCATAGTCATTAATCCACCGAATTGCACGTGCGGATAATTTTCCGGTGATAAGGAGGATAGTAAATCCCTGCATTCGCCGGGGGAGAATCCTGCCTTTGTTTCTTCCTGAGCAATATGGATCTCCAGCAGGATCCGGATCGTACGATCGTGTTTGGCCGCCTGTTTTTCTACCTCTTCAATAAGCTTCAACGAATCGATACTGTGTATTGTATGGATAAACGGCGCAATATCTTTTACTTTATTACTCTGTAACTGTCCGATAAAATGCCATTCGATATCATTTGGCAAGGCCTGTTTTTTTTGTACGAGTTCCTGTGCCCTGCTTTCCCCGAATATACGCTGTCCTGCCTTGTACGCTTCCATCAGGTCATTAACCGGATGGAATTTTGATACGGCAACAAGCGATACATTCGCGGGTAGCGTTTGCTTAAAGAAGTTTATGTTTTCGCTGATGCTCATTGTCTTTGTTCGGCAATTAACTCTTCGGGAGATTTAGGTGCTTTTGTTTCCGCGGAATAAGGATAAACATCAATCAACATGGTTTCTGCCACCGATGCGATTATATAATCGGCCATTGTTCCTTTCATTCCGTCTTCCAACACGGCTATTGCCTCTTTCAAGGTAGAAGCCTGTGCCAACATCTGAGCAGCCGTTTTCTTTTCGGCACCGCTCTTTTCGTCTAATGTAACGAAATATACTTTGATACGGTAAAAACGATCTCCGTTTTCATTAAAAAATAATTCCGAAAGACGCGCTCTTTTAATTCCGGTAACGGTAAACTCACCTGAGATAAAAGGACGAATTTCTTCAATAATCCGCGCTTCCGCTTCTGTAAACGATAAGGCATCCACCAAATAGGGTTCGGTTACTTTCTTTTGCATTCCATTCTCAAGCACTTTCTCATAAGTAACCTTACATTCAAACCAATTATGCATATTCTTTAAAATTAATTGTAAATTTTATGTTTCTATTCCAATTCGTCGCTACAATATAGACTGTGGAGGTAGGGGAGTTGGTAAGCATACAATTCGGATTCAAGAAAGAAGCGCTTGATCTCTTTTTCGGCGGCTTCGGGCGAATCTGAAGTATGTACGATGTTCTCCTGAACACTCACGCTATAATCTCCTCGTATAGTTCCGGGTATAGCATCCCGTCCATTGGTTTTTCCGGCCATGTCGTGTACCACGCGTATTACGTCAATCCCTTCCCAGCAACAAACAACGACGGGAGTAACCATCATGCCGTTTTTAATTCGTGTAAAAAAAGATTTGTCCTTCAAATGAGCGTAATGTTCATTTAGAACAGCATCATTTAGCTGAATCATTTTCATACCTGCCAGGCGTAGCCCTTTTTTCTCAAAGCGGGAAACAATTTCCCCAATTAATCCCCGGGAAATACATCCGGGTTTTAAGATAACGAGTGTTTTTTCCATAAGCCGGTAAATTAAAAAGAACCAATGTCGCACTATTGCGAGCATTGGTTCAAAGGTAATTGTTTTTTTGTATTTAGGCTTCCCTCTTAAAAGCTCATTTTTACTCCGGCATAGAAATTTCTTGGCATAGAAGGGCCGTATATATAACTGGATGCCCTGTTAGGACCTTTGTCGAAATCCTTTTGGAATTCATTGAACAGGTTACGTACACCTCCGTTTATTTCAAGTATTGAACCCCGGTAAAGCGGAATTTCATAAGCCACTTTCAAACCGAATTCAAAAAATGAAGGAGAATTTTCCGTGCGGTTTTTCTCAATTACGCCGGCTTCGTGAGGCACACGCATTGAACCGGTATAGTTTCCGGATAATGAGGTGCTGAAAGCCTTGAGCGGAGTTAACGTTGCCACAAAGTAGCCATATACATCCGGCGTGCGCATCATTCTTCTTTCGGCAGCAACCTCATCGGTGTCATCGTCAGACCATTTACGGGCTTGGTCGTAACGGCTTTTTTGAATAGTTGCCCCTATTTGTAGCTCTACGAGTGTGTTGTAAGCCGCGCGCCCTTCCATGTTCACGCCGTAAACCTTAGCACCGGAAGCATTAACGATATGCTTGATTGTTGTTCCGTCGGGCTGCTCTTCAGAAACAGGTGTAAACGGGTTCTTTAGTGTTGTATGAAATCCTTCAACAAGGAAATTAACCTCGGTAGCACCGAACTGATGGTACCAGTCTACCGATGTGCTGATGCTGTGTGATCTTTCTTCCTTCAGGTTAGGATCCCTTACAGAGATAATATGACCACCACCGGCCAGATCAACATGCAGATCTTCGTCAAAAAGCTGCGGAGCGCGGAAACCTTGTCCGTAGCTTACACGTATATTGATATCTTTAGTGGGGTTAAAGCGAACATTCCCCCGCGGACTTACAATCGCATTTTTCATCAGGCTGTGTTTATCCAAACGAGCTCCGACAAGGAAACTCCAACGCGCGTTTTTCCACTCATTTTGCAGGAAGGCGCTTTTGATATTTATTTTCTGATCAATGGCCTCCGCGCGATATCCGCTACGATCTTCCAATCTGTCGTTATTATACTCCAGTCCGGAAGTTAACGTGGCAGGCATGAATAACAGTTCGTCGAACTCATAAGCATACTGTCCTCCTACAATATAAGTAACTCCCTTAGTTGTTCCGTATGAATTTAAACGTCCGTCTATTGCCGCGAGTTTTTCTTCTTCCGTCATGCCGCTTGCCAGAATTACGGAAACAGGCTGTCCGCCGCCATAATAACTTTTGCGATTGGTTAATTGTGCTGAAGTATATAGATTGACGCGATGTTTCAGATCGGGCGAAGTCATGTTGTAACTAATACCCCCTCCGTCGATATTCGACTCCACTTGTTCTGTAATATAAGCATCGTGAGGTTCGTTTTTCATCCGATCTCCGCCACGGCGAAACTCATGCATGTTATGATACTCTAAGTTTATCTTTGAATAAGTACCGGTTTTATAATAAGACCGGAAACCAAGCGTTCGGTTCTGTAATTTAGGTAATTCGGAAAAACCATCGCCATCATGATCATAATCACTTCTTTCCCTTTTCTGTCCGAAAGCCATGATACCCATCTTCTGGTTGTCGGAAACCAACGACGCGTTAAAGCTCGTGTTATTCTCGAAATCATTTGTTCCGTTTATCGCGGTGATCGTATGCGCCAATTCGGCCGAATTCCTTAAAGGCTCCTTCGTGATTACATTAATTGTTCCGGCAATAGCCGAAGAGCCGAATAAAGCAGACCCGCCTCCCCGTATGATTTCTATACGCTCGATCATATTCGCCGGGATCTGATCCAGTCCGTAAACGCCAGTCAGCGCGCTGAAAATAGGGCGGGAGTCAATCAATATCTGCGAATACGGTCCATCCAATCCATTCATTCTCACCTGTGTGAAGCCACAGTTCTGACAGTTATTCTCAACACGAAGTCCAGGTTGAAAATTCAGTCCTTGCGAAAGTGTAGTTGCGTTTGTACGGGCAAAAGTCTTTGTGTCGAGTATACTAACCAAAGTTGGCGCCATTCGTCTTTCCGTTTCATTACGGTTTGCCGAAACAACCACCTCGTTCAGCGATATATTATCCTCTTCCAGCTCGAAATTTATTTCAAGCGTTTTACCTTTCTCAATAACCACCTCCTGCTGCTCGGGCTTGTAACCGATAAACTTGGCCTCTACAGTGAATTTACCCTCCGGAAGATCCTTCAGAAAATAATGCCCCGAAGCATCGGTTGTTGTACCTATGGTGGTTCCCTTCAGATATACATTAATATAAGGGATATGTTCTTTCGTTTTTTTATCTAAGATATGACCGATAATACTGGCGTCTGTACCTCTCTTTTGAGGTTCTACGGCATTTGCCTGTGTCAGCATCAGACACAAGCCGATAAACATGAAAATATACTTGTTCATATTGAGTTTACAATTAATTATTAAGCTGTTTTTTTTGATATAATCACACGAAAAAAGTGCTAAAATAACGTAAGGAGCAAGAAGAATAACGGTGCTTTTTTTGACTATTTGTGTTAAAAAAGAGTTAAAACAACCCTCCATGCAGCACTGATATAAGTCGTTGAAAATCAATCGTTAAATCAAGCAGAAAACATAAAGGTTATTTTTGGAAAAATAAAGGATATCTTTCGAAAAATAAAGGATATTTTTTAAAAGATAAAGTATGCGATCACAATCGCACCCTTGTTTAGTCCTAAAACCGAAATGTTAAAAAACTGCCGTCGATGGTTGGCTTCGAGCCAAAGATTCTTCTTAGTCCGTGTTATGTCAACCTAAAGCAGGAGGGGCCCGCAGCCGGGTTGCTTTACTTAGTGAAGAAATAGGGGTATGAAGCGCAGGTTTCGCGTTCAGTGTTGTTTCGTAAGTGTAGAACGAGTTAACAACATAATCAAAAGAACAGGAACCCGCTTGTTGTATGGTGGAAAGTTGATGGAGTAACTGTAGTTCCGTGCCGGTATGTTCATGATCGGCAGGTTTTTTATCGTACGGGTGGGAGTGTACGATGGTTACGCCATTAATAATATGTACGTGCGTAAACGAAACGATCATTCCCGTATATAAAATAAATAATACGGGTAACGTAAATCTCATAAACCTTACGCACTTCTCCTTCATAACGGGATGCAAGTTACGGATGATTCCTGAATCTGTCGCAATGATGACCCGAAAAAATGAAAAACGCTACCCGTTCTTCCCCAAAATAACACCCCGTTTTTGCTTTTTTCTGTATTTAAGAAAGCGGGTATGCGTTGAAAACTTAGATTTGCTTTATCGTAATGACGGTTACGGTAACTGTGGTTACGATAATAAAGAAGAAGATATGTAGGTGTATGGCTCTTCCTGTGTGACACTTGCGTTGGGGATTTGCCTGTTTGTAAAATCCCCCACACTGCCCTGTTAATCAGCCATCTTTTCTCGTTTCACTGGGAATTGTTTTTTTATGTATTACCTTTGCGCAATTATTTATATAATTAAACGAAATGAGTGAAGTTGCAAATTGTCCGAAATGCGAGATGGACAATACGTATTTTGATGGAGTAATTAATGTTTGTCCGGACTGTAATCATGAATGGGCAGAGGGTGAAGAACAAACCGGGGCAAATGATGTGGCTCGTGACAGTAATGGTGCTGAACTGGCAGACGGTGACGCTGTTACGGTAATTAAAGACCTGAAAGTAAAAGGCTCCTCAATGGTTATTAAAAGAGGAACAAAAGTAAGGAGTATTCGTCTTACCGAGAACCCCGAAGAAGTGGATTGTAAAATTGACGGAAGCAGTATTGTGCTTAAAACCTGCTTCCTTAAAAAATAATTGATCAGATACGCGATTGGTAGTTCGGGTTGTTTATTTCATATCTGAACACTACCTTGCCATTTTCCGCTCTGCCCGTGTTGGTGTGCGTCATATCACAGATTTCGCTTAACATCACAGATGCAGTATTATCGGCATACATCCGGGCTACCAGGCGTTTCACTCCGAGTTCCTTAAATCCATAGTCAATCAACCCCTGACATACTTCCCTGCCATAACCCTTACGCCAGAAAGGAGAATCGATTATATATCCGATCTCTAATATCTGCGGTTCATTAAATGAATTAAACAAAGCGGCTTCGCCAATTACTTCTCCGGTACTTGCCAATTCAACGACAAAAGCACCAAACCCCAATGCATAATCCTTGTTTATTTTTTGATATTTTGCTTCCAGTTCAGGGCGCGTCCAGTCGTATTTGCCATCTGAAATAAATCGCATATTGGCTTTCTGTGTGTAAAATCCCAGTAATATATCAAGATCGTGAGCTTCAATATCTCTTACAATAAGGAAATTTGTTCTGAATCTAATCATAGCCTTTTAAGTATTAAAGTGATAATGAGAAAAACAAAAATAGGGATTTTATTGTATCTTCGTCTATTAAATAGATGATTAATGAATGCAATCATAAGAATTTTGATACTTTTATGTATAGGGAGCTTTTTAGCATCTTGTGGAACAAAACGTATTATGGAAAAGAAAGAGTTAGAATTTATAGGGAAATTTGATGAACACACGCCATTTCAGGTGTTGAAAGTGTCCGTCCCTGAAGAATTGAAAATACTCAGAACAAAGAGTGAAGACTTAAACCTGAGTGATGAGTTGGTTTTAAAGCATTTTATCAATCGCCTTAAGGTTACTTTAATAGAAGAACAAGGCGTAGGAATCGCTGCTCCTCAGGTAGGGATTAACCGCAACTTGTTTTTATTTGTTCGCATCGATAAAGAGGGAGAACCGGTAGAGGTAGCCATTAATCCTCGGATCGTTAATCATCCGAAGGAAACAATCTGTTTTGAAGGCGACGGGTGTTTATCTATACCCGGCGTGTCGGGAAATTCAATCCGTTACCCTTGGATTGATGTAGAATATACAAATGAACAAGGTGTTCGAATAAAAGAAAGGCTGGAAGGATACAGCCGACAGGATAATTTTGTAGGTGTAATCTTCCAGCATGAATTTGATCATTTGCAAGGTGTTTTGTTTACCGACAAACTTTGTCCTGAGGATCCTGTTTCTTTAGCAGATTAAGCAGCATGAGCAGCGCCATGTTTGAAGAGCGCAGTATATTCTGTTCGCGGATAGAACTGAATCGATAACACTCGGATACTACTTCGGAGCCGATGGCCGCAGCAATCCAGACTGTTCCTACGGGCTTATCCGGTGTTCCACCATCGGGTCCTGCAATGCCTGAAGTTGCCACAGAGCAGTCGCACCCAAGTTGTTTTATAGCACCCAACGCCATTTGTTCTACTACTTCGCGACTAACCGCACCGTGTTTTTTTATATCCTCAGGGTGTACACCCAATAGATTTTCCTTCACCGTATTACTATATGAGACAATGCTTCCTGAAAAATAGGTGGAACAACCGGGTGTGGAGGTTATGATACTTGCGATACGCCCTCCGGTGCAACTTTCTGCTGTCCCCACAGTTAACTGTTTTTCTTTCAGAATCGCACCGATCAATTCGTCCGGTGCCTTGTCTTCTTCTGTTAATATGTGTCCCTGCAATAATTCGCGCATCTTTCGTTGCTGGTTGTTCAGCATGTTTTTTGCTTCGATTTCCGAATTTGCATGGATCGTTAAACGAAGGCGGATTAATCCCGGTTGCGGCAAATAAGCCAGTTTTACATTCGCAGGCAGCGCATTTTCGAATTCTTCAAGATGAATGGCCAGCATCGATTCTGTGAACCCATTCACCCATATAGTGTGGTGTAGTATATGTATATCTTGCTTGAACTGCTTTTTTAAGCGGGGGAGAACTTCATTTGAAATCAACCATTTCATTTCGTAAGGCACTCCGGGCATAGAAACAAGTATTTTCCCGTTTCTCTCAAACCAGGTAGAAGGAGCCGTACCGGCGCGATTTTGTATGACTATTGCCTTATCGGGCACCATTGCCTGATTGCGGGTGAGCTCATTCATAACTCGTCCGTTTCGGTTGAATATCTCTTCAATGTTTTGGTATACTTCATCAGAAAAATGTAATCCGCTGTCGAAATACTTGCAAAGCGTCTTGCGGGTTATATCGTCTTTAGTAGGACCGATGCCACCGGTTATTAATACTATTTGCGCCCGGCTCATAGCGTCATCTATCGCTGTTACCATATCCTCTTCAACATCACCAACAGCTGTTTTCCAAATTACCCGGAAGCCTTCGCTTTCCAATTGCTGTCCCATCCAGGCAGAGTTTGTATCCACTACCTGACCAATCAGTAACTCGTCACCGATCGTAATAATCTCTACATTCATAATTCTATTTAACGTTCATCTATTTACAGCAAAGTTACATCAAATATCAACCGCTCGGTTTTTTTCATTAATTTATCGTTATATATATGGTACAGGAGAATTTTCAAGGTATCAGGTCGTTTTTTTAAAGTAGTTTTTTTTCATTCTGTAACTATCAGATATTCAGCATTGATTTAAAATAGTTTGTTTTTTTCTTAAAAATAGTCTCCATAATATTTGGATTCTATGTTTTAGAGCACTACTTTTGCACCCGCAATCAGGACGAAGGTTGGGTTGCAAAACGATCTTTGAAAGAATTACATATCAACTAAAAAGTAGTACAGTTTTGTCTGTCTGTTTATAGTGTTGTATATATGTTATGTATATATATTGTATAGATCAGATGGTTCAAGATTAAAAAAGGAAAAGGGAATTTGATAATAAAAAATTGACTTCCGTTCAAAGACTTAAATACAGGTACTATTCAATAAATCATTATTTAAAAGGAAGATATCCTAGAGCAAAGAT
>NZ_FXDJ01000009.1:1415000-1608793 GCF_900178525.1 Massilibacteroides vaginae | reverse complement strand
TTATAAATTGTTATATCTTTGCTCTAGGATATCTTCCTTTTAAATAATGATTTATTGAATAGTACCTGTATTTAAGTCTTTGAACGGAAGTCAATTTTTTTATTATCAAATTCCCTTTTCCTTTTTTAATCTTGAACCATCTGCTCTATAATACATATATATACATAACATATATACAACACTATAAACAGACAGACAAAACTGTACTACTTTTTAGTTGATATGTAATTCTTTCAAAGATCGTTTTGCAACCCAACCTTCGTCCTGATTGCGGGTGCAAAAGTAGTGCTCTAAAACATAGAATCCAAATATTATGGAGACTATTTTTGCTATTTTTTTGTTATTTCTTGTCGGCTCACGTATTATTCACTGAATATCATCGCAATAAAACAAACGATAAAACAGTCTTAATTTGAAAACATTCTCAAAATATCGTTTCCATTCGCATAAAGTAATAATCCAAGCAGAATGAACATACCTGTAATCTGTGCATATTCAAGAAATTTATCACTTGGTTTTCTTCGTGCAACTACTTCATAAAGCAGGAACATAACATGTCCTCCATCCAACGCAGGTATAGGCAGGATATTCATAAAGGCTAAAATAATAGATAGAAAAGCCGTTTGTTGCCAGAAGCTTCTCCAATTCCATTTAGCAGGAAACATATTACCTATTGTACCAAATCCGCCTAAACTGGCAGCTCCTTCTTTAGAAAATATATGCTTCATATCCGTGACATACCCTTTGAGCGTATTCACGCCCAGGTTTATCCCTGCCGGTATCGAACCTAAAAGATTAAACTCTTTTTTACTCAAAGGATAAATATCATTCAAAGATTTAACCTGAACACCAAGTTTTCCTTCTGCGGTAGTGGTTAAAGTTGCCGATTGCAAAACACCGTCACGATAAAAACCAACTTCTATTTCTTTTTCTTTACTCTGCTCAAGTATTGCCGAAGCTTCTAAAAAAGTAACAACCGGCTGTCCGTTTAGCGAAACAATACTGTCGTTCACATTTAATCCAGCCGTTCTTGCGGGCGTATCGCCTTCAGGTAAACCTGCAATAACCATAGGAAACCTGTCTGCAGAAGCAAAAAAGGCCTTATCACGCATAAGACGTTGCATCATATCCTCCGGAACAGGAATTACAGTCTCTACACCATCACGAAGAACAGTCACCGTACTGGCATTTACTGTTTTACGAATAGCATCCTGGTTATAACGCTCCAACACCTCTCCGTCTGCTTTGTAAAGAATATCTCCGTCCTGAAAGCCAACCTGCTTTACTGTTTCGCTGTAAGAAAGTCCCATTTTCAGGTTCTTCATCGGCATATAGCTTTCACCCCAAGTTAAAAGCACCATGGAATAGATAAACAAAGCCAACAAAAAATTAAAGAGAACACCTCCTATCATGATCAACAAACGCTGACCGGCCGTTTTTGAACGAAATTCATAAGGCTGGGCCGGTTGGCTCATTTGTTCTTTATCCATACTCTCATCTATCATACCGGAAATTTTACAATAACCACCGAGAGGAAGCCAACCTATACCATACTCCGTATCACTATTTTTAGGTTTAAACTTAAATAAGGAAAACCAAGGATCAAAGAACAAATAGAATTTTTCAACCCTCACCTTAAATAAACGAGCAAATATAAAATGTCCGAATTCATGGACAATCACTAATATAGATAAACTAAGAATAAGCTGTAACGCCTTAATTAAAAATGTCTCCATTTGTTTTTTATGTCTTTTTATTATGAATTTATATCAAACTAATTCCAATGCGATCCTACGCGCCTCATTATCTGTTGCCACATAATCATCATAAGTCGGCACGGCAACAAAACTTGCCTTCAGCATTACCTGCTCTATCACGTCGCTCATTTGAAGAAAGCCTATTTTGTCATTCAAAAAGGCGGCCACTACAATTTCGTTCACGGCATTTAAGATACAAGGCATATTCCCACCCTTACGTACAGACTCAAAAGCAAATCCCAGGTTTCTAAAACGCTTCATGTCCGGTTCTTCAAATGTTAACGACGCATAATGCATAAAATCCAGACGAGGCATTTTTGAAGGTAAACGTTTGGGATACGAAAATGCATAACTGATAGGCAGTTTCATATCCGGAATTCCCATTTGCGCCATTACGGCCCCATCCTCAAACTGAACCATTGAGTGTATTACAGATTGCGGATGAACAAGTATCTGAATTTGTTCAGGTGTTACACCAAATAACCATTTCGCCTCGATCATCTCAAAACCCTTGTTCATCATAGAGGCAGAGTCTATCGTAATCTTGGCTCCCATAGTCCAATTCGGATGCTTCAACGCATCAACCTTTGTTACTCGCTGCAAATCATCCAGCGAGAATGTACGGAAAGGACCGCCCGAAGCCGTAAGCAGTATCTTTTCAACCTGATTTTCCCACTCTCCAACCAAACATTGAAAAATAGCGGAATGTTCGGAATCAACAGGTATAACCGGCACTTTATTCTCTGTAGCTAAAGCTGTTATTAACTCTCCGGCCACCACCAATGTTTCTTTGTTGGCTAAAGCAATTGCTTTTTTCGCTTTAATAGCCGCTATCGTTGGCCTAAGCCCCGAATAACCGACCATTGCTGTCAGCACCATATCAATTGGTTGCATCTGGACCAGTTGCTCTATCGCATCATCACCTGCCCAAACCTTAATAGGTAAATCCTCTAATGCCTCTTTCAGTTCCGGATATTTTTGCTCATTGGCAATAACCACAACCTCCGGCATAAATTTTCGTGCTTGATTAATCAACAAGTCCACCTGATTATTGGCGGTTATCGCATAAACCTCAAATAGTTCAGGATGTTCGTTTACTACCTCTAAAGCCTGTGTCCCAATTGAACCGGTCGAGCCTAATATCGCTAATTTCCTTTTCATTAAAATACAATATATTCTTCCGGATTTACCGGCAATCCTTTATACCATAATTCAAAATGCAGATGCGGACCGGTAGATAAACTGCCCGTATTTCCGACAAGAGCTATCGCCTCTCCGGCAACAACCTGATCTCCAGGCTGTTTCAATATCAACTCATTGTGCTTATATATAGATAAAAAGCCATTCTTGTGCTGAATTTGTATGATATTTCCGAAATTCGGATCAAAGCCCGTGAAAACAACTACTCCATCCAAGGTGGCCATTACACTTTCTTTCGGTTCGGCAGCAATATCAATACCATAATGCCTTATATCGGCCTCATAGACAGACGACACAATACCATTAACCGGTTTATAAAAAAACAATCCATCGGCAATTGAAGCCGAAGAATTCAACACTGTCAGGTTATATTTCTCCTCCTCTTCAAGCGTTCTGAGAAATTCCGTTTCCGCTTCCGAACGGGGTATTTCAAAATTAGCATCTGTCTGAGCCAGCGAATCTATTTTGTTTATTGAATCTACAGGTATTGTGCCTGCTAATATACCAGCTACATTATTTAAATACAAAGTCTGAATGGTAACCATCCGCTCCAGCGAGTCGGCTCGTAGCGCATTCTGCACAATATCCTTACGAATTTCCACGTCCAAATAGCCCGGCAAATAATTTCGGATCGGGGTTTTAATAATTATAAACGAAGTTATTCCAATAAGGAAAAAGGCAAAAAGAGCCAAAGAGACAAAAGCGGATAACTGGGACAGATGAAACGACCAAACCTCTTCCAACGTTGTTTCATTGAAAAAGGAAAGTTTATACTTAAATCGAATCCTGTGCCAGAATGATTTCTTCGCTTTGTTTCGTTGTTTTTTCGCCATTCTAAAAATTTGAAACGTAAAAGTAATAAAAACAGTATATGTCAGGCCGGGCTTTTACGCTTATTAACTTGCTATAACTCAAACAAACCATCCGGCACAGTCATTAATATACTCTTTTCATCATGTTTCAACTCCACCATAAATTCCTCCACGGCAGGAAGCAGCAATGATTTTTCGCCGTCTGAAACCTCAAAAAGAACATTTAATGTACTATCGTCGACATCTGAAATTTCTCCAAGATACCCCCGGTTCGTATCGTAGACTTTATATCCGATAAAGTTATCCCAGGTAATGCCGGCATCAAGTTCTGAATTATCAATCCACTCTTTCGGGCAAAAAACCTCTTTGTTGGTAAATGGTCTGATATCTTCTTCCGAATGCAGGTTTTCTATTTTAACAAGAATAACTGTGTCCGATTTATAACGGTATTCCTCCACGAAAAAAGGAACATAAATACCATCTAATTCACAGAGAATAAAAGGATCCTCTTGCGTGTCAAATAAATCAAATGTAGTAACCAATGCTATTTCACCTTTTACCCCATGTGGTTTAGCAAAGTATCCGATTTTAACAATGTCGTCTTTTCTGATCATTCCGAAATATACTTTATAGACGGGTAATACGAGCACCTAATTGATTCAATCGCTTGTCAATATCCTGGTATCCACGATCAATCTGATCAATGTTATGTATCCGACTTGTTCCTTCGGCGCTCATTGCGGCTATCAACAGTGCAATACCGGCACGTATATCCGGCGAAACCATGGTAGCTCCTCTAAGTTTAAACCGATTCCCCAAGCCTATTACGGTAGCACGATGTGGGTCACAAAGAATAATCTGAGCACCCATATCTATTAATTTATCCACGAAGAATAAACGACTTTCAAACATTTTCTGATGAATCAGCACACTTCCTACAGCCTGTGTAGCTATTACTAAGAAAACACTTAGCAGATCAGGCGTTAATCCGGGCCATGGAGCGTCAGAAATTGTCATAATAGATCCATCTATAAATGTATCTATTTCATAAGTCTCATGCGTAGGGATATGTATATCGTCCCCATTTTGTTCTACGGTTATACCTAAACGGCGAAAAGATTCGGGAATGATCCCAAGCTTTTCGTAACCGGTATTTTTAATTGTTATATCCGAAGCGGTCATCGCCGCCATACCGATAAAACTACCTACTTCTATCATATCCGGCAAAATCGTGTGAACGGCTCCGCCCAATTCCTCAACGCCTTCAATCACCAATAAATTAGAACCGACTCCGGAAATACGGGCGCCCATTTTATTTAACATGGCAGACAGTTGCTGAAGATAAGGTTCACAAGCGGCGTTGTAGATTGTGGTAGTACCTTTTGCCAAAACGGCAGCCATCAAAATATTAGCTGTACCCGTAACCGATGCTTCATCTAAAAGCATATAAGCCCCGTGTAATTTCTTCGCTTTAATTTCATACACTTGCCTTTCCGCATCATAGTTAAAATCAGCACCAAGTTTCTGAATACCGACAAAGTGGGTATCCAATCTTCTCCGACCAATTTTATCACCTCCCGGCTTAGGGATCAAAGCAATGCCAAAGCGAGTCACTAATGGACCTACAATCATCACCGAGCCTCTCAACGAACCACTCTTCCGAAGGAATTCTTCTGTTTGCAGATAATCCAAATCCACATCGTCTGCCTGGAAACTATATGTATCAGATGACAAACGCTCCACTTTTACACGCATTTCACGAAGGAGTTGAATCAGGTTGTTCACATCCAATATATCGGGAACATTTGATATCCGGACCTTGCAAGAAGTAAGTAAAGTAGCACAAATCACCTGCAGTGCTTCATTTTTAGCACCCTGAGGAGTTATTTCTCCGGACAATCTACAGCCACCTTCTATTACAAATGAACTCATCTTCCCTTGCGCGAATGATTTTTGCGGTTAGTGTTCGTATTCGTTCTCGCCAGCAAATCCCTGCTTTCAGCCAGCTTATAATCTTCTGTAGACAACGCTATTTTTCCTTTAGAAAGCTCATGAAGGTCTTTGAATATCTTTTCATCATCAACCGATTCTTTATTCCAGGTAAGGAATGATTTCTTCATTTGATTAGCCAACAGTCTAACCAGTTGGTTGCGCTCTTCGCCATCTTCCAACTCAATCGCCTTTGTCACCATTTGTTCAAGCGTTTTCCCATAATGGCGGTAACGAATGCGCGAATTACTATAAGCAACCTTAGGAGGTTTTGAATGCAGATCTTCTTTTTTCACGATTTCATACGGATAATCAATATCCAGTTTAAAATCGGCCATAATGGCAAGATGATCCCAAAGAATATGTTTAAAGTCATTCACATCACGTAAATGAGGAAACATATTACCCATTATATTTATTATTGTATCTGCGCAACGCTTACGTTCTTGCCTTTCTTTAATCGTAACACAATAATCTACCATATTCTGAATATTACGACCGTATTCGGGCAAAGCCAGCTTTTTTTCTGCTGTATTATATTCCATATTTAATTATAAGATTTATAGCGCAAAAGTACACATTATTATTCACTTATGAAAAGGAAACATCCCTCATCTATCACTATATAGAATTTACCGATTGAGAATTTTCGTCATTCTTTCTTTTTGTCCATACTTTTGCAACAAATAAATTAAACGAACAAAAAAAATAAAATTTATGGAACCTATTATCAATTCACAAGTAACAGACTTTAAAGTACAGGCTTATCACAATGGCAGTTTTAAAACGATAAGCAGTGACGACATCAAAGGGAAATGGTCAATTTTCTTTTTCTACCCGGCAGACTTTACCTTCGTTTGTCCTACCGAACTGGAAGACATGGCAGATAAATATGCGAAATTCCAGGAGTTGGGTGTAGAAATTTATTCTGTAAGTACAGATACTCATTTTGTTCACAAAGCATGGCATGATGCCTCTGAAAGCATTCGTAAGATAAAATACCCTATGCTTGCCGACCCAACCGGTATATTAAGCCGTGGTTTCGGTGTAATGATTGAAGAAGAAGGTTTAGCTTACCGCGGAACATTCCTTGTAAACCCGGAAGGTAAAATTAAAATCGCTGAGATTCATGATAACAACATCGGACGTAACGCAGACGAGTTGCTTCGTAAAGCAGAAGCTGCATTGTTCGTAGCAAGTCATGATGGAGAAGTTTGTCCAGCAAAGTGGAAAAAAGGCGACGCAACATTAAAGCCAAGTATCGATTTAGTCGGTAAAATCTAAATTTAAACAAAAGGAAGGAAGACCGGCGCAGATTATCTTTGCCGGTCTTTTTTATTACTAAAAACTATAAAAACAGATACCACATGTTAGATCAAGCACTTAAAGAACAATTAAAATCTATCTTCGCCACCTTAGAATCGCATTACACATTCGATGTAAAGATTGCTCCTGCTCATGAGAGCAAAGAGGAGTTAGTCGGCTTGTTGGGCGATGTGGCCGATAGTAGCAATAAAATAAATCTACTGGTTAATGACGGTGACGGGTTAGCGTTTTCTATTCTGAAAAATGACATTGACACGGATATTAAATTCCGGGGTGTACCAAACGGACATGAGTTTACCTCTTTATTATTGGCTATTCTAAATGCGGACGGCAAAGGAAAAAACTTGCCGGACGAAACAATCACCAAACGTGTTCAGGCACTGAAAGGGCCTATTCATCTCACTACTTATGTGTCTTTAACTTGTACAAACTGTCCGGATGTAGTGCAGGCGCTTAACGCGATGACTACACTAAATAAAAGCATCAGCCACGAAATGGTTGACGGCGCTATCAATCAGGCAGAAGTAGACGCGCTTAAACTTCATGGTGTTCCGGCTGTATACGCGGATGGTAAATTACTCCATTCCGGTCGTTCCGATTTCGGCGAACTCTTAGCTAAATTAGAAGCTGAATACGGCATCGATGAAAGCGCGATAGATAGTTCCATCAAAACATACGACGTACTCGTTGTGGGAGGTGGTCCGGCCGGGGCTGCCGCTGCTATCTATTCTGCCAGAAAAGGACTTAAAGTGGCTGTCCTCGCGGAACGTATCGGCGGACAGGTAAAAGACACGGTAAGCATTGAAAATCTCATTTCTATTCCGGAAACAACCGGAAGTGTTTTAGCAGACAACCTGAGAACGCACATGGCTCAATACCCTATAGATATACTGGAACATCGTCAGGTGAAAAAAGTAGAACTCGACGAAACACAAAAAATCCTCACGACTGTAAATGGCGAACGTTTCTCGGCTCCGGCAGTAATCGTAGCCAGCGGTGCAAGCTGGAGAAAACTAAATGTGCCGGGAGAAAGTGAACATATTGGTCACGGAGTAGCCTTCTGTCCTCATTGCGACGGACCATTTTATAAGGGAAAACATGTTGCCGTTGTTGGTGGTGGAAATTCAGGGATAGAAGCCGCGATTGATTTAGCCGGCATCTGTTCAAAAGTAACCGTGCTTGAATTTTTGGATGAACTGAAAGCGGATCAGGTATTACAGGAAAAAGTTAAAGCTCTTCCAAATACAGAAGTATTCACTTCCACACAGACACTACAAGTAATCGGAAACGGAGAGAAAGTAAGCGGAATACAGATTAAGAACCGGATCACGGAAGAAATCCGGCAAATAGATTTAGACGGCATCTTCGTTCAGATAGGTTTAGCACCCAATAGCGGTCCATTCCAAAATATTGTAGCGACCAATCGTCCGGGAGAAATCATCATCGACGAACATTGTCGCACCAATGTGCCCGGCATTTACGCCGCCGGAGATGTTTCGACCGTTCCATTCAAGCAAATCATCATCGCCATGGGAGAAGGCGCCAAAGCTGCCCTTTCCGCTTTCGACGATCGCGTGAGAGGAGTTATTGGCTAATCAGGAACAGACTGAATAAGAACCCCAAAAGTCCCAACTAAGTCATTGAGAAATAGTTGGGACTTTTTGCATTTTACAATGACAAAACGAACAATAATAACCGATTAAAACTCCGTTTTTTTATTAATTTTAATCGTTACACTGATTTGTTTTTCGGGGTGAGTCTCGGGATCAACCCGATTAATTATCGCAGAAAACAAATCAGTATATCCCAATTGAAGGAATTTCGATATTTTTTCGTTTTCACCTCGCGGAATATAACCGAGCAGCGTTTCTTCAAAAAGAATTTTCACCGCGTTCGGGTCGTGTCCGTTTGTTGGTTCGGCCTCAAGTGTGAGTTTTGTTCCGATTTTCAATTCATCAAAAACGTCCAGACCATCCCAATAAGTAAATCCGGCAATGTGGAATGTAGCATAATGTTGGCTAATCATAACTGTTAGTTTTTATGTTATGATACAAATGTAAAATACAACTATGCAGCCTATCTGCATAGTTATGAATTCCTTAGTATCGCCTCTTTTACTCTTGTCAGCATTTTTTCTCTTAAATGGTCAGGAGTGACAATTCTTATCTTATCAATATAACCTAAGAGGAGATTTTCCAACTCATAATTAATAATCAGGCTTAGCTCAATAGTTGTTGTATGTTCATTTCGTGCTTTCTTTTTTTGAGAGCCGTGTAATGGTTTCGTTTCCACATAAGGATAGAGCGTGTTGTCTACCTCCAAAATGATGCGTTCGGCGTCTTTTTCATGAACAGTAACCCCTATTACATCTTCAAAGTATTCATTGAACTCAATTTCATTATTTGCAATATAGGGCGTGTTTGCATAAGTTATTTGTTCAATTCTATCCAAGGCTAAGCTGGTAACAGATCGTTTTTCTTTTAAGTGATCACAGAAACCAAACAGAAACCAACGATTGTTGTGTTGCTTCAGAAAATAAGGATGAAATAGATATTCTTTTGATTCCTTTCCAAATTTCTGGTAAATAATCCGAAGTGTTTGCTGATTTAAAATAGCATTAAAAATGTCGGAGAATAAATTTAAACCTTTCAAATAGGGGTTTTGCTCAAAGCCAACAATATTTGCTGCGCCCCCTCTTAATTTGAATGTCGTTTCAAATCGTGCAAGAATCTCTTCCATCCAACCGAATTGAGGCATTCCTTTGAAGCGATTGAGCATATATATTGTTTCTTTCAGCTGGTTGAGTTCAGTTTCATTTAATGGTTGATTGTTGATGGAATAACGCGAATCATCATAGTGGTAATATGTTTTTCTGCCATCACGTGGTTTACATATAGGTATATTCCAAATACTTTCCATATCACTGATATCTTGACGTATCTGACGTTCCTTCACACCATCAACAATACCTGTTTGATCAAAAAGGGCCTGATTGCACTCTTCTATCAAGTCTTTGATATAGTATCTTCTACCGTGGTTACTGAAGCATCGATCTAAAGTTTGATATCTGATTTGCGCTTGTTTATTGGTTGCCATAATGAATATTTATTGCTGTTTTGGGTTCACTGAATTATTCTCCGTATATTATTTCTGATTTCAAGCTGCTATCCCTACAGGAGAAAACCTGTTCATTATTATTTTAGAGTGCAACTTTCTGAGGATTAAAAACCTCCTAATTCCATACCAACAAAGATAAACGATATTCCTAATGTATATTGTTTATTTTCCAACGGAAAAAACCACAGATCCGTAAAAACAGATATCTACCCTTTTGGGTATTGCTTATTCTATAATTCATCCTGATTTTTGTATAAGAAATTACGCTATATGGAAGAAAGATATATTAGAAACAGAATTTACATTCGACCTGAAGAGCAGCAGCTTGTTAAGAATTATCGTATCTTGTTAGGAGGAGTCGGTATTGGAAGTATTATTGCCGAATGTGCCTTGCGATTGGGTTTTGAAACGATAACGATTATTGATAATGATATAGTTGAAGAGTCCAACCTCAACAGACAGAATTATTGTATGGAAGATATTGGGAAACCCAAAGTTCATGCTTTAAAAGAGCGTTTGTTGAGTATTAATCCGAACGCAAAAATATCAGCTATAAAGGATTTTATTGATAAAAACAATGTAGAAGAACTTATCAAAGAACATGACATAGCAATAAATGCGCTGGATTTTAAATCAGAAATTCCGTTTGTGTTTGACGAAGCTTGCCAAAGGTATAATATTCCGGTTTTACATCCTTATAATATTGGCTGGGGTGGTTTGGTAATAGTTGTAGAACCAACCGGGCCTCAATTAAAAGACTTTTCTGATAACTGGCAAAACTTCGAGGTAAGACTTATTGAACACATCGTTAACTATTTTAAATTTTGGTCACAACCTAAACCATGGATAGAAAATATTATTACAGCTTATAAAAATGAAAAGACAGTACTCCCTCCTCCACAACTCGCAATTGCGTCCTGGATTGTAGGAGGATTATGCACCAATATATTGTTTAATATTGTAACAGGACAAAAAGTAAAAAGGTATCCTAAGTTTTATCTGTCATCGATTATAGATGATAGGAACTAAACTGCTTACTATTAGAAAATATCTACCTTAACAAGGTAGCTGTATTAAAATAACCGGTGATTCATAACGTAGCTTATAGCTTCTGAAATATTATTTACACCTAATTTTTCAAAAATGTTTTTCCTGTAGGCTTTTACAGTATCAAAAGAACGATTTATTTCGTTTGCGATTTCAGACATAGTATATCCCATTGCCGATAATTTAAGAACTTCTTCTTCCACGGGTTTTAATTCCGGACGTATAGCTTCTTTCCATTTTTTACTCTCTCTGTTGTAGTTCCAATATACACCTGATTTGTTTTTAAGCATCTTTATGTTCCCGGATTTATTGCTTGAGGAAATTGATGCTACGCAAAGTCCTAACCACACTTTCCCGTTTTCAATTTGGCGAAGGGGCGTAATCTGATGATTTATTAGTTGTTTTTTACGAGAATCTTTATTCTTCAAAAAGAAGTCGTATGAGATTGTGTAATCACGTACCTCATTGATCGGAACGTTCCGCAAGAACTTAAATCCAGCGGTATTTATTTCAAGCAACAGTTGTAAATCTTCAGGAACCACATGATTCATATAGAAGTTGTAACCCAGCTCTTTTACTGTTTCTGCTGCCATGCCACATAAAAACAAAGGATTATCAGATACGTATAAAAAATTCTGCTTATAGTAATCAATCACGTATAAACTCATATAGGTAGTACGAGCAATAGCGTCAATGTCTTCAACGATATCTTGTATCGTTACATATTTCTCTTCCGGGATATAATTAATTGAGTTTTCCTCAATAAAAAAATCATTTATTTCCGCCATATCCTTTTATGGTTATTAATAGTATAAGATGCACTGATCGTTCATACCCATTTGGGTATTTTTTTCTGAATAACAAGCTATTACCCTTTTGGGTATTGTTCTATGATATGGTCCCGGATACTTTTGCATTAACAATTAATTAGCAAATTATATATTATGGATAAACTTATTTCATCCCATAGTAATTATTCAATCTGGCAGTTTTCAGAAACAGGTCTATTTAATTCTGCAAGGTTTATTGTATATGAAAACTATAAACATCACCAACAAACATTACTTGTTCCGATTATTTGTAATAATGGAATCATACAAATTTACGGCGAAGAAAAACATTTTTTTAAACTTTCAAAAGTTTTCAACGCAAAAAATGATAGAGGAGATCTCGTTGGTGATAATCGTATAATAAAATGGAATAGAGAAGATAAGCTACCTATTGCACTTAGCGAAGGAAAAACATATTTGGGCTCTACTACAATACCGATCTGTACAACAAGAGACGGATTAATTGAGTTCCTAACTCATAATAATTCTCAAAGCCTAAACATAGAATGGGAAGATATAATTGAAACATAATATTTTACATAAAAAAATGATACTTTTCGCACTATTTTTCTTAGATCATTATTCGAATTATTAATAATAAAAACAAACTTAAATATGAAACAAAAATTCTTACTGTTAGTAATTTGCAGCTTTATTACGTTGTCTTCTTTTGCGCAATTTAGTGTAAAAGGAGGAGTGGATTTTTCTTCGGCTACAACTGGAAATGTTAAATCAGAAACAGGCTTTCATTTGGGTGGGGCGTATGATGTTGCTCTGTCAAAAAAAATCGTATTCCAGCCCAGTGTGCTTTTTTCGAGTAATGGATTCTCATACCAATCTAATGCTGCGATAAAACGAGCTGATATTTCAATGTATGCTGTAGAAATTCCATTGGTGTTTTCTTATAGACCACATATTGGAAAAACAGTGCTTCTTGCAGATGCGGGATTATACACAAGGTATAATTTATTCGGTTCAAAAGATTATGAATATGCTGATGGTCGGTTAGAAGACAAATCCCCATTTGATGTATATAACAGGTTTGGCATGGGACTTAATTTCGGGATTGGTTTATCTTATCATCGCTATTTTATCTCTGGCACATATCAACGTGGATTTACCAATATAGAAAAGGGCATTACTAATTTTAAACGTCAGAAACTACGTATTTCTATTGGTTATTATTTTTAAATATCAAAACTTGACATAAGTAGTCAACAATAATTAAATATATTTATTATGAAAGCATCCCTCCTACTAATAGCCCTATTTCTTGTCCTATTTGTATTAAATGGTTTTGCACAAGTTGAAATAAATGGCAATTTAATAAATGAGAGACAAGAGTCTGTTGAGTTTGCTAATATTGTACTTCAATCCGAAGAGGAATTTTATGGCGCAATTTCTGATGAACAGGGAAACTTTACTATTCAGGCATCGCCGGGTAATTATGTGCTAAAAATATCTGTAATTGGATATAACAACCATGAACAGACTATAGTCCTTCAGCGTAATATTAATCTGGGAGCAATAAAATTGGCAGAGTCTACTGTTGAGATGAATGAGGTAGTGGTAAAGGCTGATCGTATTGTCCGGTCTGCAGACCGCTTTATTGTAAATTTAGCAAACGACCCCACGGTATTTGGTAAATCAGGTAGTGATGTATTAAATCTTTCTCCCGGTGTATTTGTACAAGAAAGAGATGGTTCAATTTCCATAAACGGAAAGACAGGGACGCAGGTCTACGTCAACGAACGACCGATGCGGGAATCCGGAGCGGAGCTGATCCGTTACCTGCAAAACCTGAAAGCCGAGGATATCATGCGGATCGAAGTATTGCCGACAGCCGGCGCGGGGTATGACGCGAACATCCAGGGAGGGATTATCAAAATAACCCTGAAACGTCACCGCGACGACGGGATTTACGGACATGCAGGCGCATCATACGAGTTTGCTCCCGGCGAAAAAGTCTCGTCATTCGACCCGTCATTCAGCCTGAATTATAAGAATAACGGATTCAGCCTGTACACCCAACTGAACTTCAACGGCCGTCGCCGTATCGAGCATGTCACGGAAGAAGTCATTATGTGGTCTCCGGACAGGAGTGTCAACAGCGTCATTGATTTTCCAATCTCTGAGCGCACGTTCAGCGGACGGATCGGCGGCATCTATGAACTGAATGAAAAGCAGAGCATCGGACTGGAAGGATACCTGTCTCCCAGCCAGCGTAAGAACAAAAGTTATTCAGACCTGGTGGAGATCGAGAACGAGAAACGGACAGACATCAACAGTTTTTATAACGGAAAGAACAAAATAGAAAGCTATTCCGCCGCTGCCAATTACCTGCTTCAACTCGACGAATCGGGTTCGAACTTCAAAATCCTGCTGGATTATTTCCACAACATGGCGGACGACAAGCAGAACTATCATTCCAGCTTCAGGGGATATCTGGATTACGACTCCGTCTACCGGAGCAGTATGTATACGACGAACGATCTCTATTCTGCAAGCACAGACCTGACGATTCGAAAAAACGATTATACAACCTTTGCCACGGGATTGAAATATTCGCACAGCAAAATGGACAACGACATCCTGTATGAGTACCAGCATGAAGGCAACTGGCTCAGGAACGAACCTTACACAAGCGAGAACCTCTTTACCGAAGATATTGCCGCGGCCTACGCCTCGTTCTCTTCCCGCCTGAAAAAGATCAGCTATTCCGTCGGATTGCGCGGTGAGTACACCTATGTCTCACCAAAGACAAACAAATCGGACGAAACAAAAGATCAACGTTATTTCAAGTTATTCCCTTCAGCCAATATTATGCTGCCTTTTGGAAATGACAACAAGCATTCGCTTGTACTGAATTATAATAGAAATATTTTCCGAGTACCGTTCAGTTTACTGAACCCGTTCCGCCTGCCTGCTTCCGAATTCTTATATATCGAAGGCAACCCGGAATTACAACCGATTCTGTTTAATAACTACTCGCTCGCACTGGGTTTGTTCAACCGCTATAACCTGACAGTGGGAATAACGGATACGGAAAATGCAGTCGGTAAGGTCATTGAGCCTGATTCACAAAACCCGGAAATATTGGTTCAACGCATGGCCAATATGAAAAGCAACAAGACCTATTACCTTTCAGCAAATGCTTCCCTGAAGCCGTTCGAATGGTGGCAGGTCAACCTGAACCTGTCCGGCCGCAGGAACATCGTCGAAATATATGACGGAAAACGTTCCATGAATACCTTTCAGGGAAGTATGTCCAATATGTTCACGCTGCCGAAAGAGATCATGCTGGACTGCACGTTCTATTATTCAAGCCCGTTCATCGACGGAAGCGTAAAAACGGAAATCGATCCGCAGCTATACCTCTCCTTGCGCAAGCAGTTCCTGGACAAGAAACTTTCTGCCAAACTCTATGTAAACAACCCGCTGAATATGAGCACCGCCAAGGTAACCTCCGACGAAAAGGATTTCCGCCGGAACTTACGCAGCGACTTCATGTTCCGCACATTCGGCGTCTCGCTGACCTACAACTTCCAGGCCGGAAAGAAAATACAGGTGAAGAACGTAGAATCAGGCGCGGCAGAAGAAAAAGCGCGTATGAGATAATAATAATTGTTGTTTTAATAAATAATCCACTCATCCCCGTCAGCACCGAAAAATTATACGTATTCTTTTGATAAGATTTCTAAAAAATCCAATTTCTTTTTCAATACGATTCGATGGATTGTGGTCCGGCTTGTTTGCGCAGAGTTTAGCTTCGGTCGGGGTGAAAAAAGAGGTGGGAAGGGACGACAAAAAACCGAACCTGTATGTTGCTGCTATTCAACGCTTTAAAAAGCCCTAAAAACATAAAGGTTATTTTTTGAAAAATAAAGGATATTTTTGAAAAAATAAAGGATATCTTTTTAAACATATAGTAATGCAAAAAAATAGCGCTCAGAAACAACTTTTCTGAGCGCCTTGTTACTTTGATTATTTTCTGTTCGTTATTTGACAAATGAAGCTTGCTGAAGGTAGGTGGCACAGTCTGTTATTCCTTCGAATTGAGTCCGGCCATCGGGCATTTGTTCTAATTCCACAAAGAAGTCTTTTATTCCGTTCGCATACATTTGCTTAAAGATCATTTCGAAATTCATCATGCCGCTTTGTCCCAACACCGCGCGGTCTTTTATATGTAGGGCTTTTATCCGGTCGGCATTCTGCTTCATGTATTCCACCGGGTCATTTTGTCCCATCACCGTCCAATATACGTCTAATTCAAAGACAACAAGGGAGGGGTCTGTATCTCGCATGAAGAGATCCAATATCTGTGTACCCGGTTTCTGGAAGAAATTAAATTCTTTTTTCTTGTCTTCTTCGGTAAGCAACCGTTCGAATTCCATATTGTGATTGTGGTAACCAAACTGTAAACCGGCATTCTTTGCTATCTCACCTGCCACATTGAGAACTTCACATATCAGCGAAGCGTCTTCAATTGTTTTACACTGCGGCATCATCGGCTGAATTAAATACTTACAACCAATCTTTGCATGATCATCAGCAGCCACCTTCCAGAATTCTTTAAATTGTGGTATCAACGCCTTTGTGTATTCCTTGAAGATAAAGCCTTCGCCAAGTGGAGCCATTACGTGAGAACTATCGATGCTTATGCCATTATCTCCGGCAATTTTCTTGAATTCAGCCATTTCAACACCTGAAATTTTACCCTTGTCATATCCGGCAAGTTCAAATTTCGTATACCCGGATTCTTTCAGTTGCTTCATCCGTTTTGGTAAGTCATCGTAAAGTTCTTTCTGCAGGGAATAGATCTGTAATCCCAATTCTTTTTTCGCACTCGTTGCAACCGGAGATTGTACGGGTGCTGCCTGAATCAAATTTCCTTTTCCGGCCAACAATCCTGTTGCCGCGAAAAGCGAAGCATTTCTTAAAAACGTACGTCTGTTACTCATAATTATTAAACTCATTAATGGTATTACTAAAATAGGTAATTCATATTCCAAAAGTAGTCAAATAAATACAAATCAACAGCTAAAAAAAAGAAATAATCAGGTCTGATAATTAGGAGGTGTTTATCAGAAAAATGATGTCAGCCGCAGACCAAGCGACATTGCGCTTACCCGAAGATGCCCATCGTCTACAAACTTCTCTTCTTCGGGTAAATCCTGATAATAGTCTGATACTGTTATTTTAATCCGGGGGTCGGCATACTTGTAGTCTGCATACAATGACAAACCTAATGTAGGTGCCATCATCATTGTAACAGAAGCCCCGCAACCTACAACCCAAGTATTTTTCACATCATACTTCAGGAAGGGAACTCCTGTTTCAACCGGTGGAACTGTATTTTTCGCATCGCCTTTAATATCCATACGTCCTCCTATTCCAATGCCAATGCCTGTTTGCACCTTACTCTGAAATATGACTTTTCTACTTAAAAACTTTGAATAATATCCTCCGGCCAGAAGTGTAGCCATTCCCTGAGATTCTACATCAAGATAAGGATGATCTACCACTTCGTTTAATTCATCCCAATCTTCAATATTCTCATTTTCGAAAGGCATGTGTAGAAAGCCGATTTCTCCTCCTATCCCCCATCTTTTATTAAAGAAGTAAGCTCCTTCAATCGCACTTTCTAAACCGAATCGTTCAATTGTTGTTGCTTCAATATAAAACGACTGACCTATTTTCACAGATACAAATGACGGATTTTCAATTTCCTCAACGGCATCAAATTCGGTAAAGAAATCGCCTTTATTCTTATAATAGCTATCAACGATTAAATAGCTTAATTCGGTTGAGAGAATCCCGATACCGGCACCGGCCAGTATATCGGAAAGCCAATGACGATTATTTAAACTGCGACTCACACCTGTATACGTACTCATCGAATAGCCCAAAATACTATATAGCGGGTTTACAAGACCATATTCTTTATGTAGAAACGTAGCATTCATAAATGCGGTGGCGGTATGTCCCGACGGGAATGAATTTCGGGTGGTACCATCCGGACGCATCACCCTTGCGGAGTATTTTATTGAATTAACCAATCCGCCCATAATCAGCATGCCCCCACCCCATGTTATCGCTGATCGTCCGAGTTTATTTCGCCCTTTTACTCCCGATAGTTTAAGGGCAAAGGCCGTTGCCCCGGGAGCATATTGCATATAATCGTCCAATCTATATTTAAAGTTAGGCACGTAACGGTTACGAAGAGATCTTACGTCGGTATCTTTTTGCCAACTAATGGCCGATAAGCCGAAAAGAGTTACGGGTGCTATCGTTTTTTTCCAAAATGGATCTTTATATTTAAGACTCACTCCGGTTGTGTCTTTTTGCACTACCGAGTATTTACGTTGTCCGGAAGAAGAAACTGAAAAGACAACCGTTATAAAAAGGACAAATAACAAAACCCTCATTTTCATACAGTTTATAAAAAAAATAATCAGCCAACATTAATTTTCGTGCTAAACAAAAATGATTGCATTTTGTAAGCATACATTTTTCGTAAAGATAAATTATTTCTGATAGTTATCAGTAAAATATTTAATCATAAAGGATGAATAATCAGTTTTATAGCATTAACTCGAAGCTATACTGATCTTTTCTGTTTGTATCTTCGTATCTTTACCGCCCAAACCCATTTACAGGCATAGTATTTTATGGAATATAGATTAAACAAATATATTAGCGCGTCGGGCTATTGTTCAAGACGCGAGGCAGACAGATTTATTGAGAGTGGCAATGTAACGGTCAACGGTATTCGTGCTGCTATCGGAGCCCGTGTGCTCCCCGGTCAAAAGGTTCGTGTGAATGGCAACCTGATCAGCCACGAGATTGAACCTATATATATCGCGTTTAATAAACCTGTTGGCGTGGTTTCTACGACTGATCGGACGGACAAAAATAACATTATCGATTTTATCAGCCATGAGCAGCGCATATTCCCGATCGGGCGTTTGGATAAAGATTCGCAGGGGTTAATTTTACTAACGAATGACGGCGATATCGTAAACAAGATTTTAAGAGCCGGCAACAACCATAAGAAAGAGTATGTTGTAACGGTAAACCGACCTATCACTAAAGAGTTTCTGACTCAAATGGCTGCAGGTGTACCTATTCTGGACAGGGTAACCCGCAGATGTGAGTTGGAAGAAGTCAATCCTTATACGTTCAAAATTTCGCTTATCCAAGGTTTAAATCGGCAGATAAGAAGAATGTGCGAGTACTTTAATTATGAAGTAACCAAACTTGAGCGAACTCAAATTATGAATATCAAACTGGGTAAATTGGGCCAAGGAAACACCCGGGAGCTTACGCTAACTGAACTGGAAGAGCTTTTCGATCTGCTGGAAAAGTCGGACAATAAAGCGGAAGTAAGCAAGCCTAAGGCTCAGGTTAAAAAGAGCAGTAGACCGCCAAAAGGAAAAACAATACCGGACTACACGAAACCGCCTAAACATCATGCCGCACCAAAAGAAGCAAGAGGGGAGGAAAACACGGATAAAAAGAAGGATAGCAGAGTTAAAGCCACATCGAAGAAAAGCAAATCGTCCGGTCCGCGTATTGGCAAACAACGCCCCGACAAGGTAAAACAAAGACAAATGAGTGACTTCGAAAAATACAAATACAAACGTAACAAGAAAAAAGGCGAAGAATAAAAGTGCAATTATGGGTAATAAAATCATTCTTTTCATCTCTATTTTTATATTGTCTGCCTGTTTATCGGCACAAGGACTAAAAAAGAATACTCCGGAAAACTTCACGAATCCGTTACGCTATGGGGCAGATCCTTTCATGATTAAGCAGGAAGGAAAATACTATACGATTTTCAGCAAGGACAATGGATTCACGGTCACTGAGTCCCGTTTTCTCACGAAGTTTGAACGGGAGGAGAAAGTTTGGACTCCCCCACAAAACGCATGGAACAGTTTCAACTTATGGGCACCAGAGATCCATCCGATAAACGGAAAATGGTATATCTATTATGCCGCGTCCGTCCATAATGGAGCACCATTTTACGCACAACGTACCGGTGTATTGGAAAGTGACAGCCCATTCGGTCCTTATATAGACAAAGGAAAAGTATATACCGGAGATGATCCCGAACAAAAGAAAGATAATTGTTGGGCTATAGACATGACCGTTTTACAACATAAAGGGAAAAATTATGCGGTATGGTCAGGCTGGGAAAGGCTTCACGACCATCATGATGTGGATCAATACCTTTATATAGCCGAACTGATCAATCCCTGGACTGTAGGAAAAAGAGTATTATTATCCAAACCTGAACTGGATTGGGAAAAGGGAGATCATATTGTATTGCATGAAGGTCCTCAGATACTTCAACATGATAACGATATTTTTATTTTTTATTCTACGCGAGGTTCCTGGACAAAACATTATAAAATGGGGCAACTCCGGTTGAAATCTTCTGACAGCGATCCGTTAGTTGCTGATTCATGGATAAAATCACCAGAACCTGTATTTCAAGGAACAGCAACAGTTCATGGAGTAGGACATGCCAGCGTAACAACCTCTCCAGACGATAAAGAACATTGGATATACTACCATTCAAAAAAAGCGTTAGATGGAGGCTGGGACAACAGAGAAGTTTACCTACAAAAATTCACATTCGACAAGCATGGTAATCCAATATTCGGAGCGCCTAAAGGCAGAGGAGAACTAAAACGTCCTTCAGGAGAAATAGAGATAGAGAATAAATAGAAGGCGATACACTTTTTTATTATCTTTGCTCTTATAACTAACAGTTTAACAGCTGTATAAATACAGACAATCATGGACAATCGTTTTTTAGCACTTATAGAGAATAGTTTTAAAAATCACAAGGATTTACCTGCCTTTTCAGATCTTAATGGCAGCACATACTCCTTTGCGGAGGTGGCTATTCAAATTGAAAAGTTACACATTCTCTTAGAGCATGCCGGAATAAAAAAAGGGGATAAGGTAGGCTTAGTAGGGCGTAATTCCTCTCATTGGGCTATCAGTTTCTTTGGCGTGCTGGCTTATGGTGCCGTAGCTGTTCCTATATTGCATGATTTCACTCCGGAAAACATACACAATATCGTTAACCATTCGGAAGCAAAGGCGTTATTGGTAGCCGGAAGCAACTGGGAGCATTTAGACCAAGCACAAATGCCGGGTGTAAAACTGTTTATGCTACTGGATGATTTTTCCATTATCGCCTCTGCAACCCCCGAAGTGAAGGAAGTAAAGGAAAACATCGACAGTTATTTTCAAAATAAATTCCCAGATTCGTTTTCGGTTGAAAATATCAAATACCACATCGAAGAACCTGAAGAACTTGCCGTTTTAAACTATACGTCGGGAACAACAAGCAATTCAAAAGGGGTGATGATCCCCTATCGCAGTTTGTGGAGTAACACACAATTCGCTTACGACAAACTTCCTTTTATTTCTCCGGGTGATAATATTGTTTGTATGCTGCCGATAGCACACATGTACGGATTGGCATTTGATATATTAAATTCGGTCAATAAGGGCTGTCATGTTCATTTTCTTGCCCGTACTCCGAGTCCGAAGATAATCGGAGAGGCATTCGCGACAATACGTCCCACCTTGATACTGGCAGTTCCTCTTGTTATTGAAAAGATTATCAGAAGCCGGGTATTTCCTGAGCTTCAGAAGCCTGTTATTAACTTCTTATGGAAAGCACCGCTGTTTAACAAAATCATAAAGAAAAAAATAGCCGACAAACTGTATCAGGCATTTGGCGGTAATTTAGGAGAGCTTGTGATTGGTGGCGCGGCGATAAACAAGGAGGTGGAAACATTCCTCCGTCAAATAAATTTCAAATACACGGTTGGTTACGGCATGACCGAATGCGGTCCTTTGATTGCTTACGAACAATGGGACACATTCAAGCAAGGATCTGTTGGACGGATAGTTGACCGGATGGAAATGAAAATCGATTCGCCCAATGAAAAAGGCGTAGGTGAAATTTTAGTGAAAGGCACAAATCTCATGCTTGGCTATTATAAGAATGAAGACGCTACAGCAGCTGTTATGCAAGCAGACGGTTGGATGCGTACAGGCGATCTGGGAATCATTGACAATGATGGTTTCTTGTATATCCGTGGACGCAGCAAAACGATGATACTAAGTAGTAACGGACAAAACATCTATCCGGAGGAGATCGAAGACAAACTGAACAACATGGACTTCGTAGCCGAGTCATTGATCGTTTCAAGCCAGGGAAAACTTCTCGCACTGATCTACCCGGATTGGGAAGCTATAGATAAAAATCATATTGATCGTGCCTCAATTAATTCACTGATACAGGAAAATATCAATAAACTGAACAAACAGATTCCGGCTTATTCAAAGATTTCCGGATTCGATATCCAGCAACATGAATTCGAAAAGACACCGAAAAGAAGTATTAAACGCTATCTGTATCAGGCGCCCGAAGCCTGATACGGCAAAACAACCTTGACACGAAAGATAATACACATCGATATGGATGCTTTTTATGCATCCATAGAGCAAAGAGACAATCCGGCGTTAAGAGGGAAACCTGTTGCGGTTGGATATTCCGGTCAGCGAGGTGTGGTAGCTGCCGCAAGCTATGAAGCCCGAAAGTTCGGGGTGCGTTCGGCCATGCCGTCTGTTGTAGCTCTTCGAAAATGCCCCAACCTGATTTTTGTTCCCGCTCGATTTGATGTTTACCACGAAGTCTCCGACGTAATCCATCAACTGTTTACCGATTACACAGACCTTGTCGAACCACTATCTCTTGATGAGGCATTTTTAGATGTAACGATCAACAAGAAAAACATCCCTTCTGCCACGCTGATTGCCCGTGAAATCAGACAACGCATAAAGGAAGAAACAAACCTGACCGCTTCTGCCGGTATTTCATTTAATAAGTTTCTGGCTAAAATAGCGTCAGACTATAATAAGCCCAATGGCATGTTCACGATAAAACCGGAGGATGCCGAAAAATTTGTTGAAGAACTTCGAATTGAACGTTTTTTCGGAATAGGAAAAGTTACCGCAACTAAAATGCACGAAATGGGTATCTATACGGGTGCTGATTTAAAACAACATTCAGAAGAAGATTTAGTAGCAGCCTTCGGTAAAGCAGGTCTGAGTTATTACCTATACGCGAGAGGTATAGATAACCGCGAAGTGGAACCGGAGAGGATACGCAAATCATTAGGGGCTGAAAATACTTTCTTGGAGGATATTGGAGATATACACAGCCTTAGGAGAGAACTTAACGAAATACGGGAGACTCTCTGGGAACGTATTTTAGAAAGTGAATTTTACGGCAAAACCGTCACGCTTAAAATAAAGTACGCGGATTTTCAACAAATCACCCGTAGCACTACGGTTCCTTATCAAATCAAAACGATAGACACGTTGATCGGTATCTCGGAGGACTTATTACAACTTATTGATCTGAATGAAAAGAAAGTCAGATTACTGGGACTCACAATCAGCAACGCAACTACGGAGGATAGTAAATATATCCAGCTGAAAATACCGTTTAAATACTAACTTATTTTACAATCATCCGGTTTTCAGTCATCCGCTCCATATATTGCTGGATAATTGATTTTAGCTGCGACAAAAGAGGTGCTAATGTATCCTCATCCGTAACGGCCAACAGATTATCGGTCAGCATAATGTCTGTTTTGAAGCGATAGAGCGCCACTGCTGATTCTCCGTCAAACTGCAATAGATAATCTCCTTTAAAGAATTGATAAATTCCATTAAAGTAATTTACGGCAAATGTCTCCTCCGGTTCAACTTGCAGCAAATCCGTTCCGAAAGCGATGTAAGGGTTGTCATAACCTAAGTATTCCAACACGGTTGGCATTATATCGTTTTGTGAAGCGATACGTTCCTGATCATAACCTTTCAGTTCGCCGTTTGGCCTGTAAAACAAGACCGGTATTGAGAAAAGGCCTTGCGATGTTTGATATTCCGCATGGTCGTTAGCATTGGTATGATCCGCCGTAATAACAAAAAGGGTATTTTTAAACCATTCTTCGCCTGAAATCGCTTCAAAAAACCGTTGCAAAGCATAATCGGTATAACCTATACATTGATGTATAGGAATTTTTCCTTTAGGAAATTTCCCCTCATAACCCGGAGGAAGAATATATGGATGATGAGAAGATAAAGTAAAGACCGAACTCATAAACGGTTGCCGGAATGTATTCAGTTTTTTAGCAAAGAATTGCAGAAACGGCTCATCCCAAATACCCCAATTGCCATCATCATCATTTCTGTTTCCATATTCATCCATGCCGAAATAATCGACAAAACCGGAAGTCTTCGCATAAGAATCAAATCCCATGGATCCATTTGGCGCACCATGAAAAAAAGCAGTGTAATAATCCTTTTTCTTTAGCTCGCCCGCAATTCCGGACAGTTCGTTCAACGAGGCCGGAGTAAGGATAAAAGGCTCTACAAACATGGGGATACTCGACAACACAGAAGGCATCGCGTCTATGCTTTTACGCCCATTTGCAAAAGAGTATTTATAGGTAAGTCCTTCCTTTAACAAAGAATCAAGAAACGGGGTGTATCCTTTATAGAGACCGTTCTCCAAATGAGGATTTAAGAAGCCGGAATTCTCCTTTCCAAACCCTTCCAGAATAATTACAACCACATTTAACGGCGTAAAATCCTTATTCTTTCCGGGTTGATGCAGTGGAGAATACGTGTTTTCCATTGCCTCTCTGTCCGCCCAATAGGCAGGAACATTAAACGGTTTCTTTCCAAAAGTTCGGTATAGGGAAAACGGCGTGTTTAACACAATCGCCGTTTCTATAGGTGCTTCTACATATTTATTGGCATTGCTTATTGTAATCGGGCGAACACTTTGTCCGATTCCTCCGCGCATTCCGCAAACAATCAGATAGCCCGACACACATAAAACACAAACCTGAACAAGGTAATAGGCCCATTTATTAGGGATTTGGATCGCTGTAACCGGAGTTTTGTAACACCGGTATAGCAGATAGATCAACACGATAGCCCCTATCACTAAATACCAATGCCGCGCGGCTTCTATCCCTATGATACTTAAAATATTTCCTTCCGACTGAAATTCCGAAAATATAGAAGCAGTGGTACGCCGGTTGGTATACTGGAAGAAGACTGTATCCATCAGATTAACCACTATAGCGACCGTGTTTACAAACAAGAACAGTCCTTTTGTAAACAGCTGATATAGTTTGTTCTCTTTATAATGAACAGGAAACAGCATGAAAACGATATAAAGAATATTGGTGTATAGAACGGCCGAAATATCAAAGGTCAATCCTCCTTTAAACATCGTCAACAACCGGTCAATAGTAAGATCGGTAAAATAACGATAGTTAACCAAAACAAAAATCAAACGGCAGAGCATAAAACTCATCACCGATAAAAACAAATTGAAAAGGGCGGCTAAACCCGTATTATAGGTCCATCTATACTTATTCCTCATAAATAATTATTTAACTGACTGCAAAAGTAGTTTAATTTTCCGGACGATTAGCCTTTCGCTCCTTCACTGCCTGCAGATACGCGTCTTTTTTCTTTATCCCTTTTGGGTTATCTCCAAAGCCGTCAAAATTAAACACCTCAGCCTGGTTACGCGCGTTATCTATTATTTTTTTCTCGCCTTCGCGCGTTCGTTTAATCATTAAATCGTCGTAAACTTCTCCGTCAAAGAAGAGCGATTTATAGGTTAACTCATCTTGTGTCAGCTGAATTTTTTGATACAGCGAGATGCCCGAACCCAGTCGATCATGTATGGGGTTAAATCCATTCCGATAAAATTTGGGAGACGCATTACTGATCACGTAAACCGGCGTAATTGTATCTCCGCTTATTTTAGTAGTAATTCGCGAATAGGCATGATCATGCCCCTGCAATACCAGATCTGTTTTATATTTCTCCAATAATGGGAGAAAAAGATAACGCATAAAAGGGTGCATCCTTCCGTCGCGCACCGTATAAACACCATGATGAAACATCACGACTACCCAAGGTTGACGGGCATCTTTCAGTGTTTTCTCCAACCAATTATAGTGTTTCAATATGGCATGCGGCCAATGAATTGTATTGCTGTCCAAAATAATCATACGCATAAGTGGGAAGTCTATGTAATAAGATTTTCCCTTGAAACCTTCGGGACCGTTTTCCGGATAGTTGTGCTGCGCAATCCAACGGGAATCCAAACGGTAGGTAATACCTTTTAAATACTCATGATTGCCGGGAACCGTAACAAAAGGCACCTGCCCTGCCCATTCCCGGAGAGATTCGTACCATATAGTCCAGTAGCTATCCATCGGTCGTTCAATCTGATCTCCTCCAAATGCAATAAAATCATAATTTACTTCTTTCTTCCGCAACAGATCAAACAGCGAGTCGCTTACAAACCCTTGTTTATCCTGAACATCTCCCATATAGATAAAGCGCAATGTATCCGGAGACGAGGGCATTTTAAAATCTATCCACTTCGTCGTTTCTTTATCCGATACGATCCGGTATTTGTACGCTGCTCCTTCTTCCAGTTTAGGCAAACGGGCATGATAATAATAAGCATCACCGGCACGACTCTTTATTTTTTCATGGATAACAGCACTATTGAGCAAAAGAGTATCCGTGTTTAACGTGTCAACACGAAAATACTCTACACGTGATTCATGTGGTATGGTATCAAAACGCCAGCTGACGGTTCGTTCACTCATAAAGTTTTCACCCGGAGTAAGCGTTATCCGGTCAATAAACGGAGGTGTAGTATATGGTGCTTCTTCAATATTCCCAAACCAGGTGTTATATCGAAAAAAAAGAAGTACACAAAACGCCAACAATAAAACAACAAATGTAATTATAGATAAAGATAAACAGCCTACCTTGCTCTTGGCGGCTTTTAATTGTAGTTTTTGGTTTCCTGCTGCTTTCATCTGATAGTTTCGAAACGGAACAATATAGTTTTAATATGGCACAAAGATATAATCTTTATCATGAATAACAGGGATCAACCGGGAAATTCGGTTGGCAACAATAATTTTACACCTTTTTTAAGTTAAAATCGGCACTTTTCTTCTCGTTTTTTGACGGCCCTATACATCACTGATAATCAACACATTGTGTGTGCCGAAAAACATAAAGGTTATTTTTGAAAAAATAAAGGATATCTTCAGAAAAATAAAGGATATATTTTCAAACATATAGTATGGTAAAAAACAACCTCCATTTCAGCGTAAAATTTGAATTGTTAATTTGCTTGAAGCTACATATTCGTCAACCGGAAATTCCTATAGTTCCAATGAATCTTCCTATTTTTGTATTTCACCTGATCAAGACAATATGTCCCTCAAAATAATACATACAGCTGATTGGCATTTAGGACAAACTTTTTTCGGTTACGACCGGGAAGCAGAACACGACGCCTTTCTCATCTGGCTGGCCAACACGCTTAAAGAGCAACAAACTGATATCCTGCTGATTGCGGGAGATATTTTTGACGTAGCTAATCCTTCCGCTTTCGCCCAACATCGTTTCTATCGGTTTCTGAGGGAGGCAAAAGCCGGATGCCCGCACCTGCAGATTGTAATCATCGGCGGCAATCACGATTCGGCAGCCCGGTTAGAGGCACCGTTGCCTTTGCTGGAAGAGTTGAACACAACGATTGTGGGTATGGTAAAACGGACAAAAACGGGCGAGATCGATTATGATTCTTTGCTGTGTCCGCTATATAATAGGGAAGGGAAACAAGAAGCGCTCTGCCTTTGTGTGCCGTATCTTAGACAGGGAGATTATCCTCCGGCCGAAGAAGCAGAGGAGAACAGCTTTATGGCAGGTGTGCAACGTTTGTATCAAAAACTTACCAATTATGCGAAACAGCAACTGATGCCGGAACATGCACTCATAGCCATGGGGCATTTATACGCAGGCAGCGCGGAATTGTCTGAAAACGACCGGAGCGAACGGATTATTATAGGAGGTTTGGAATCTATCCCGCCGGAAACTTTCGACGAAAGCTTAGCTTATACAGCGTTGGGGCATATTCACAAAGCACAACGTGTCGGAGCACGAGATAGCGTTCGCTATTCCGGTAGTCCTTTGCCCATGTCTTTTTCCGAAACAAAATACAACCACCAGGTTGTTTCCATTCAAATAGAAAAGGGGAAAGCGGTTAGCATTTGTCCTGTTTCAATCCCCACGTGTGTGGAGTTATTGCGAATACCCACAACACCGCAAACTCCGGAGGAGGTTCTTTCCTCCTTATCGACTCTTCCGGATAAAACAGACGATAACGTACAATCCTGTCCGTATCTGGAAGTAAGGGTACTACTTACAGCCCCCGATCCGGGATTTCGCCACCGGGTAGAGGAAGCAATTAAGAACAAAGCCGTACGACTTACCTCCATTGTTACTTCTTATCCCAAAAACGAGGTGAATGATACTTTCTCGCCACTTACATTCAGTGACCTACAAAATATTTCGCCGGTAACCATGCTGGAGCATGCGTTCACCGCAAAGTTTGGAAATGAATTACCGGAAGAAATAAAAGATTTATTTAATAATGTAGTACGGGAGGTGCAGCAATGAAAATAGTCGCTATCAGAGGAAAAAATATCGCGTCGTTAGAAGGGGAATTTGAAGTCGATTTTACGTCCGATCCTTTGGCCTCCGCCAATATTTTCGCAATTTCGGGACCTACCGGAGCAGGAAAGTCGTCTTTACTCGACACCATGTGTCTGGCTTTATTTGCCCGTACCCCCCGAACCGATCAGGCCAAGGAACTGAATGTACGTTTAAAAGATATCAGCGAAGATGCGTTGGTACAAAGTGACCCGAGGTTCCTGCTCAGAAGAGGAACGGCAACGGGCTATGCGGAAACAGACTTTATCGCCCTGAACGGACATCGTTACCGTGCGCGTTGGTCGGTAAGTCGTGCCCGTGAAAAAGAAAGCGGGCGTTTGCAAAATCCGCGCCTTACCCTCTTCAACATAGATAAAGAGCGCGAGGAACAAGGTACGCGCTCCGACCTTCAACAACGAATCGTAGAGCTGATTGGCCTTACATTCGAACAATTTACCCGTTCGGTTTTATTGGCGCAAAACGACTTCTCCACCTTTCTTAAAGCAGAACAAGGCGAAAAGGCCGCCCTGCTCGAAAAACTGACGGGAACGGAATTATATTCGCAAATATCCAAACGGATCTATGAAAAGAACGCCGAAGCGCGTGCGGCTTTTGAACTAATACAAACGCAAATTTCAAGAATAGAACTTCTCCCGAAAGAAGAAGAAAAATTCCTGAAGCAGCAACGTAAGGAAACAGAAATGCTACTTAAAGAGCTGGAACAGGCAAAGAAAGATTGGAACACGCTGAATGAAGCTGTAAACACAACAACCTCATTACTTCGTAAGAAAGAAAGCGAACAAAAGGAAGCCGAAGAAAAATTAATCCGATCGTTGCAGCTCAGAGGTCAGGCAGAAATGGCTTTGGAAACCAAAGCAAAAGAATCGGTTGCCTTAGAGCAAGCGTTAAAGGATTTGCAACCGCAGCTTCGTGATGCCCGAAAATTAGACACGGAACTGATTAACGCTGAACGATTATTGGCTGACAACAGAAAGCGCCTGACCGAAGCAGAAACAAAAAACAAGGAAACGCTTAAGCGAACTGCAAACATTGCCGCTTCACTGCAAACAAGTGAAGCGGAAAAAGCCGCTATAGAAAAGTGGTTCGTCAACTATAAAGACAAAGAAAAAACAGCCCGGCAATTGCCTTCTCTCCTCCTCCACTTGGATGCCGCAGAACGAACACGTTCTACGTTGGAAAAAGTCAGACAGGAAGAAACAAACTTGTTGGAAGAGGTAGAAAAACGAACCAAACAAACAGCAATAGCCAATCAGCTATTCGTTCAAAAAGAAGAAGAACTGAAAACGTTATCTGCGCAATGCGGTCAAACTGAAGAGGCGTTAAGCAAGGTGGATACCACCGGCATTGAGCAACAAAAAAACACGATCCTGACACAACGTGAGCAATTCCTTCAGGAACAGCTTATGTTCAGTTCGGCCGGTAGTTCCGCCAAAGAATTGCGGACAAAACTTACCGAAAACACCCCTTGCCCCGTTTGCGGAAGCACCGAGCACCCTTATGCTTCGAAAGAGGTACATGAGAGAATGCAGCAGATCCAGACCGAAATCATCAAGTTAACGCAGCAAACAAACGCTTTAGACAAGCTGTTGAAAGAGACGGTTGATAAGCGTAAACAAGTAGACAAGCTACGGGAACAGATAGTTACGGCAAATAAAGCACTAACAGATGCCGAAAAATCCCGTGATGAACAGAACAACACGATCAAGCTGCTCCATAGCCGTATCCAACAGATTCAGGAAGGAAAAAAGGATCAACTGATCGAATTAGAGCGAGTGTTATCTGCCACTAATGACCTCTTTGGAAATGATTTCTGGCAAGAAAAATGGCAAGAAAACCCAATCAGTTTTCGTCAGAGATTGACCACCTTTGCCGCTGAATGGCAATCAAAAGAAAAGAGAACGCAAGAATTGGAGCAACTGTTGAGCGGATTGAAATCCGAACAAAAGTCATACAACGACTTTGCCATTACATTACAGCACGAACTAACGATCGTAAAAGAAGAATACCATAAGCAGCATACTGTTTTTCAGGATTTAAAACAAAAAAGAAGCCTGCTTCTCGGTGGAAAAGAGGCAGACACGGTAGAAGCCGATCAGCATAAACTAATCGAACAAAAGAAGAAAGAAGTAGAACAACTCCAACGTACGCTGACAGAACAGGCCGGAATAGCCGAACAGGCGCGCGGACAGAAAGAGCAGATCGCCAAAGACCTGACTTCATTAAGCACCACGCTTACAACAGCGCGAACAGCCTTAGCGGAATGGTTAGAGAAGTATCACGAAACTTCGGAGGGTATACTTCCGGAAGAACGCTGGTCGAAAGCGTTAGAACTTAAGTCCGGCATCGATTTCCGCCTGCAAACACAAGAGGCCAACAAAAAGCAAGTAGCCGGACTAAAAGAAGAAGCGGAGCAAAAACAACAGACCAGCGAACAATGGGCTAAACTAAACGAACTGGCCGGATCGGCAGACGGAGGTAAGTTCCGCAGAATCGCGCAATCATACACCTTAGACTTACTTCTGAACTATGCCAACGTGCAGTTGCAATCACTAACAAACCGCTACCGCCTCGAACGCGTTCCCGAAACACTTGCATTACAAGTCATCGACCGGGAAATGTGCGACCAGATCCGTACCGTACACAGTCTTTCCGGAGGGGAATCGTTCCTCGTATCCTTAGCCTTAGCACTCGGACTCTCTTCCCTATCGTCAAATCGCATGAAAGTAGAAAGTCTCTTCATCGACGAAGGCTTCGGCTCATTAGACTCCGAAACGCTGCGCATAGCTATGGACGCCCTCGAAAACCTTCGCACACAAGGCCGAAAAATAGGCGTAATATCCCACGTCCAGGAAATGACCGAACGCATCCCCGTTCAAATTAAAGTCAACCGCCAAGGAAGCGGAAAAAGCGCAATTGAAATTATTGGAAAATAAAACATAAAAGTCATTCTATTATTATAAAATTCAAGAGTCGCATTTTTAACATGCCGTTTCCTTCTTTTTTGTAAATAACAAAGTCTTTTCCCACAAAACAAGCCTGACACAAATTGACATGCTGAATATCAGCCCATTTTGATATCTCAAAAATACAATAGGTTGCTATTTTACAGATTTAAGTACTATAATCAACAGTAATTAGATAATATCCTTTATGTTTTCTAATAAAATTAGTTGTCAAAATAACGTTCATATAATAGCCATATCGTCCTTTTCTTAAAGAGGAAAAAAAATATTTGTTCTGAATTGTTTGGTTTTATAAAAACCATTTCTTATTTTGCAATAGTAAATCTAATTTCACATTGTAAAATTAAAACATGACTATTATGAGAGAATGGTTAATCAGGAAAAATCATTTCATTTTGTGTTTGCTCTTTCCGTTAGTCTTTGGTGCACTTCCTTCCATTGCCCAAAACAAGACAATCACAGGAACTTTACTTGATAAGCAAACAAACGAACCTCTTATCGGAGCATCAGTCGTTATCAAAGGAACCTCAATAGGTACAGCTGCTGACTTTGATGGAAAATTTTCATTAGAAGTAAGTGATCCAAACGCTATTTTGGTATGTCGTTTCATTGGTTATAACTCGCTGGATTTTCCGCTTAACGGAGCAACCAATGTCACCATCTCTTTGTCTCCCGACATTGAGGTTCTGGATGAAGTTGTAGTAGTTGGATATGGAACGATGCGAAAAAGTGACTTGACTGGGTCGCTTAGTTCTGTAAAATCTAAAGACGTAACAGCATTTACTGTAGCAAACCCAATACAAGCTTTACAAGGACGTGTACCTGGGGTTAGCATAACATCTAACACTGGATCTCCAGAAGGAAATTTCAGCATCCGTATTAGAGGCACCAATTCTATCCGAGGAGATAACACTCCATTATATGTAATCGACGGTATACCAGCTAACGCATCTTCTATAAACAACCATGATATAGAATCTATTGAAGTATTAAAAGATGCCTCTGCAACAGCTATTTACGGTTCCAGAGGTGCAAACGGTGTGATTCTTATTACTACAAAAAAAGGAAGAACAGGAGCAACATCTGTTGATTACAATTTTGAATACGGCATACAGTCGCAAATTAAAAAAGTGGATATGATGGACGCTACAGAATATGCAAAATTATATAATGAGCAACGATTAATAGCCACGGGAAAAGAATATTTCACAAATGATCAAGTCGCTTCGTTCGGCAAAGGAACAGATTGGCAATCGCTAGTGTTTAAAAATGCACCAATTCAGAATCATAACATTTCTATTACAGGTGGAAATGAAAAAACAAAAATATTTGCAAGTGGTTCCTTAATGTTGAAAGACGGACTCATTCCTACAAGCTTATATAATAAATATAATATTCGCTCTAGCATTGACCATGCAATCAGCAACTTTCTTGATTTATCCTTAATCGCATCTTATACAAGAACAGATAAACATATAAAAGATTCAGGTGGAGACAATAGAGGTGGTTCCATCGTAGGAGCAGCTATAGCAAGCCCTCCAACATTAACACCATATAACGATGATGGTTCTTATCAAGATCTTCGCTTAGCCTACCCTTTCATGTCAAACAATATTCGTAACCCAATTAACAGAATTAATGAGGTCAGCGATAAAACGAAAGCCGATCTTTCGAATGTGAATACAGCTATCACATGGAAACCAGTGAAAGGATTATCATTAAAATCGTCCTTAGGAATTGAATCACTTAACTATCGCACAGATAATTATATAACTTCAAAATATCTATATAATGCTTCTAACACATCAGTATCAAGCAATCAGCAAACAACAATTATAAATGAAAACATTGTTAACTATGATCTTACAGTAGCAAAAAGTCACCGTTTAAACTTTATGGGTGGTTTTTCTTATCAGGAGTATACCGGAACTTCATTAGGCGCAAGCGGTACCGGTTTTTTAAGTGATGCTCCAGAATCTCATCAATTAGGGGGGGCATCAAGTTTTGGTACTCCTTCCACATCATTCACTAATTGGACCTTAATGTCTTATTTAGGGCGTGCTAATTATTCATATAAAGGCAAATACTTAGCGACAGCAAGCATCCGAGCTGACGGATCTTCCCGCTATAGCAAAGGCGATAAATGGGGTTATTTCCCGTCAGCTGCTCTAGCTTGGCGTATATCAGATGAAGAATTTCTAAAGGAGGTTTCATTTCTCTCAGATTTAAAACTTCGGCTTGGCTGGGGAAGTACCGGTTCAACAGCTATTTCACCATACACTACGATGAATATGCTTAGTCAGGGAAAAGCTCCTGCTAGTGGAGATCTTTATACGTACTATGCAGCAAGTACAACATTCCCGGCCAACTTAAAATGGGAAACAACAACTCAATGGAATTTAGGGCTTGATTTAAGTCTACTGAATCAACGTTTACGTGTTACTGCTGATTATTATTATAAAAATACAACAAATTTATTAAACTCCGTTTCTTTACCTCCTTCAACCGGTTATAGTAATACAATCCAAAATATTGGGGAAATGAGTAATCGGGGATTTGAATTACAGGTAGATGCAGATCTGATTCGCTCTAAAGAGTTCCTATGGAATGCATCCGTTAATTTTGCCGTAAACAAAAATAGAGTGGAAAAACTGTATGAAGGAAGTGATATTTTCGGAAGTAATATAAATCTGCAATATGTATCTGGAACCATCAACCTTATCAGAGAAGGGGAACCTTTAGGTGTTTTTTATGTTTACACCAATGATGGATATGATGAAAATGGACAACTAAAATATATAGACTTTGATCAGGATGGGAATTTAACAAACGAAGACCGATCAATTTTAGGTAATCCCCATCCTGATTTCACTTATGGCATAAATTCATTGATCCAATACAAAAATTTTGAATTCTCTTTCTTTCTACAGGGAAGTCAAGGAAATGATATTTACAATGTTGGAGAAATTTCGAATTATGACTACGGAATGGGATTAAATCTTAAAAGAGATGTTCTATATAGCCATTGGTCCTCTTCCAATTCCGCAGAGCAAAACACAGTAGCCAAATATCCTAAACTTACAGCAAATCAAAATCTGGTACATTCTGATCGATTTATTGAAGATGGTTCTTATCTACGATTAAAAAACATAGCATTTGCCTATAATTTGCCTGTCCAAAAATGGGGGTTAAATCGCTACCTGAAACAGGTTCAAATCTACGTAAGTGCACAAAACATATTGACTATTCCGGCATGGATCCTGAAGTTAATTCATGGGGAGGAGGTAATTCGGTTAATCTCGGGCTAGATTATTTAACATATCCGAACAACAAAACAATTTCTTTTGGTGCTAAAGTATCATTTTAACAATTAGATAAATTATGAACAAAATAACATCTATAATCACATTAACAACCGGGATACTGCTGTTTACAGCATGTCAAGATTGGCTAGAAGAAAAACCTAAAGCGATTGCTGCTGAAACCTTTTATAACACTGTTGCAGAAGCAGATGCAGCTGTAATGGCTCCTATTAGCAGGTTAAGAGAAACAGGAGGATTCGGAAGAGATATTCATTCATTAATGGAATGTTTTTCCGACTATCAATATGGGAGAGGAAGTTGGGAAGATGGTAGCAAATATGCCGGATTAAATCCAACAAACAGGGGAAGAACTGATGGTATCTGGACTACCTTTTACAGGGCTATCCGCGATTGCAATATTCCTATTTCGCGCTTATCGGGAGCAACCGGACTGAGTGACACACAAAAGTCAAGCTATATTGGGGAATTAAAGTTTTTGCGTGCCTTAAGCTATTATAATTTGGTTCAATTCTGGAATGATATTCCTTTACGAACAGAGGAAAACATGTCCGAATGGGACTTGGGTAAAAGTTCTGCGGAGGAGGTGCATAATCTTATTAAAACTGATCTGGAATATGCCATAGCTAATGCCCCGGATGTTCCTAGATTGATTGGAACACCTGGAAAAAACGCGGCGAAATGTTTATTAGCCGAATTCCATGCTTACATAGGGAATTATTCTGAAACAGAACGACTAACAGAAGAAGTTATTAATAGTGGAACTTATTCTTTAGTAACCGTAACGACATCCAGAGATTTCGCAAAAATATTTGGTCCTGATGTAATAAATACTACAGAGGAGATATTTTACTTTAAATCTTCACGGACAAATAATATGGGCTGGGAGTTTCCTATGATGTGCGCTCATCCAGGAGCTACAATAGACGGAAAGAAAATGCATGGTGGGGGAGGTTGGTATGGTTTATATACAACAACATCCAACAAACTCATTTCGGAATGGGATGTTAAAGATCTCAGAAAAGAATACAATCTACTACATTATGATTTTGGTTTGGGGGACAATACATATCTATCGACTAAATTTTATGATTCAGAGGCTACAGGAGCTGGTGCAGCAAATGTCTCTAATCCCTTAATTCGTTACGCTGATATATTGCTTTTATATGCAGAAGCCGCGACACAAACAGCAGGTTCACCCACTGAAGAAGCGATGGAAAAGCTAAATATGGTTCATAGAAGAGCTTATGGATATTCACCAACGACAGTTTCCCCTGTCGATTTCAAGTTAGAACATTACAATACCAAAGAAAAATTTTTGAACTTATTGGTTCAAGAACAGGCTTATGAAAATTACAATGAGGGGAAACGTTGGCAGTTTCTTGTACGGTTAGGTATTGCGAAAGAGGTTATTAAAAAAACAAAAGGAATAGATATTGCCGATAAACATTTTCTATTTCCAATACCAACTACTGAGTTTGATTATAATAAAGGATTAGATCCGATAAAAGATCAGAATCCGGGATATTAATAAATAATTAAGAATTGGCAGTTGATTATTTAACAACTGCCAATTCTAATAAAGATTAACTATACCATGAAAGAATTCTTTGTATTACCCTTATTTTCTCTCTTCTTTTTGTTTTCCTGTTCAGAAACAAAAAAAGGAGGCTTTATAAGAGTAAGTTCCTCTAACTCAAGATACTTCGAATATCAGGATGGCAGGGCATACATCCCGATAGGACTAAATATCTGTTGGGAGCGTTTTGAAACAGATGAAGAAAAAATTTTAGCACTATACGAACAACGTTTCCGAATTCTTTCGGAGAACGGAGGCAACTATACAAGAATATGGTTAAGTGCTCCTTTCTTTGAAGTTGAACATACCGCCGAACAAGAGTATGATGAAAGAATAGCACAAAGAATAGATAAGTTATTAACACATGCAGAGAAATATGGTATTAGAGTTAAGTTTTGCTTTGAGAACTTCAGGCAACTAACTAATCAACCAGCCCCTTTCTCTACGTCTGTACCTTTTGACAAACCGATCTATTCAACAGAAAATAAAGGATCGCTCCGATGCATGGAGGAATATTTCAATAGTGACAAAGGAAGACAGTTATTTATTAATAAAGTTAACTTCTTTGCCAAACGTTATACCAATAATCCTATAGTTTTCGGATGGGAATTATGGAATGAGATTAATACAGTAAATATTTCAGGCAACACACAGTGTATATTAGATTGGACGACAGATATGCTTCCATGTGTCAAGTCCGTCTTTCCAAATCATTTAGTTATGCAGAGTTTAGGTAGCTTCGATAATCTAAAGGGAATCGACACCTATCGCTCTTTTATGACAATCCCAACTAACGAAATAGCGCAAGTACATCGCTATTTAGATCCTGGAGCTTCATGGGATATTTGTCGTGTCGCCATGGATACATTAGCATCAAACGCAGTTACAGAAATCCGAAGCATTGTTGCAGACAAACCTGTGCTATTATCAGAAGTTGGAGCAGTAGAAGCAAATCACGCAGGACCGTCCAAACTTTATGAGAGAGACACGGATGGAATTTTACTTCATGATCTCCTTTTTGCCCCTTACTTCTCAGGAGCTGCCGGGCCAGGACAAAGCTGGCATTGGGATTATTATATTGAAAAAAATAATCTCTGGTGGCATTTTGGGCGATTTACAGAAGCAATAAAGAACACTGACCCAGTGAGAGAAAATTATCACCCTTTTTACTTACAAATAGATAATATACGAATTTATGGTTTGAATGGGCAATCCAATACTCTACTCTGGTGCAGAGATGCCCTTTCTGATTGGAGTACAGAATTAGTAGAACAAAAAGCTCCCGAAAACAGAAAGTTAATATTGTCTTTAAGTCGAATCGGACTGGATTCTTATTCTTCTATACGACTATATAATCCATGGGCAAACAACTGGTCAGATCAAATTCCAGAGAACGGATTAATCAACTTTGATTTTAAACGTTCTGTAGTTGTTCGAATTGATAAATAAGGGTATTAAACCAGATTCTCAATATTCAAAAGATCATGAAACAAACATCAATCATATTATTACTATATTTTATCGGATATTCCCTTTTTTCTCCCTCAAACATTACAGCTCAGGAGAAAACTGCAGGATTAGAATTCCCCTATTATGTTTTTCCCAGATCAGGGAATCAACATATTGATATCTCTGCCGACTGGCAACTTGGCTCTAAAGAAAATCCAATAATCTCGCTTTCAGAGCTAAGTAATATTGAATGGATCAACGTCGAATATCCTACGTCTGTACAAATGGCTCATTTCAAAGCTGGGAAATTAGGCGATCCATATAAAAATCTGAATGCATTGGAACATGAAATGTTAGAGCAAAAAATCTGGTACTATAAAAAAGATTTCACACTTCCTTCTCAAGCAAAAGGAAATAATATTATGTTGAATTTTGACGGTATTGATTATTATGCAAAAGTCTGGTTAAATGGTAAGCTTTTAGGAAATCACTCCGGTATTTTCGGTGGGCCTGTCCTTGATATCAGTAATGACGTCCAATATGGAGTAAGCAATTCACTGATAGTTGAAGTAATCTCCGCAAATTTTCAAAAACAGGATTTTAATCCTCATAAACCTGGCACTGTTGTAAAAGGTTGGTTCCTTACCGGAGGTAGTGCTATGGAGCCATACTTTAACTTGGGGCTATGGCGTAATGTGCGAATTGAAATTCTTCCTGTTTATCATATCGAACGACCTTTCTTGTTTACAAAAACAATTGATAATGGAAAAGCAACAATAGGATTTACCATGGAGATATTCTCCGGAACAAACTCACGAGATTATCAACTACATCCATGGCATAGCACACAGATATCAAACTTTAGCTTTCCTAAACAAGCTCCTCAAAATATAAAAGTAAAAGATAATCTTTCTGTTTCTGTTGAATTTATCGATAACAATAAAGTAGCTTATGTAAAAGAATTCTCTCCCTATGTCATAGAAGGACGTTGCTTTATGGAAGAAGAGTTCATTTTAGATAATCCTAAACTTTGGTATCCCAATGGACTGGGAGAACAAAAACTTTATCAGACACGAATTACGCTTAAGGTTAACAATCAACCTGTCGATAAAATAGAGTTGAACTTTGGAATCCGGATAATTGAGCAAGAACGAACAGCAGGTGTACGCACCGGAGACAGATGGCAAAGTTGGCAGTTTGTTGCGAATGGCAAAAAATTCTTCGTTAAGGGTATCAACTGGATGCCAGTTGACGCACTATATGATTTAACTGCCGATAAATACGATTGGGCTATTCGTATGGCTAAAAATGCTGGTATTCAAATGTTTCGCATCTGGGGTAGTGCGTTATTAGAGAGTAAAGAATTTTACGATGCCTGCGACAAATATGGTATTCTTGTTTGGCAGGACTTCAACATCGCCAATTTCGACACTCCAGATTGGCCGCAAGATGTCTGGGAAGCACAGGTTTGCCAGAATATTTTCCGGCTTCGCAATCGAACCTCTTTAGCAGTTTGGTGTGGAGGAAATGAGTTCAATCCTTATTCATATGGCAATGCTGCAACTCTTGGGATTTTAGAACGTAACATAAACATCTTTGACCCCACTCGCTGTTTCCTCCGTACCTCTCCTGACGCAGGATCATTCCATTCTTATCCGGACTTTGACCCTGCTTGGTATAAAGGATTTGATTTAATTCCTTACGTTGCAGAAACTGGAGTCCATTGTATTACTGATGCAAAAAACATCCGTGAAGTGGTCAATCCTGACGAACTAAATAATCTAAGTGGCATGTATGAGAAAGAGTTCGTTACAAATCATCCGGAATTTGTTCTTCATTTTGCGGAATACAATCCGGAACGTGTCCCTCGTATGTTAAGTCGTGCATCTCATATTGATGATATGTCAAAACCGACAATCGAAGCAATTGCCGAAGCTACTCAAATTGGCGCAGGAGAATTTTATCAAGTAATGTCTGAAGGATTCCAAAGTAATTATCCGGTAACATCCGGTCTAATGCCTTGGGTCTACAAACGTCCCTGGCCGGTAGTAGCGGCAATTAATCTAGTTGATGGGTTTGGTCATCCTTCTGCAACATATTATTTTCTAAAACGAACCTACAATCCCATCCGTGTTATGATTGATATAAAACGTTTATTATGGGCTCCGGGTGAAGTTTTTCCAGTAGAAGCTAAAGTCTTAAATGGAGTAAATCAACGAGGGTTTACGGGGAAAATCAAAGTGAAAATTTTGGACGATAAGTTTAAAGAACTCTGGAAACATGAGAGCCCCATTCATGTTAGTGCAGGAACATCTGTTTCCGGCACAGAGCTAGGCTCTTTCCATATTCCAGATAATTATAAAGAAAAGTATTTCTTCGCTATTGCGACTTTATATGATGAATCTGGCCAAAAGATATCTCAGTCTGATTATTGGCCAAGGACAATAAAACAAATGGAAGATACGGCTTTCTATCAGAAGTTCAGCAATGAACCTATGCCTTGGCCTACCTTAGAATTTGGACCTTGGATTAAGCCTTCAGTAGCTCAATCAAAAACATCAATCAAAGTTTCAAACGTAAAACTAGAATCGTTTACAAATCAACAAGGTATATTGTCATTTAAAATAGAGAATACGGGAAAAATCCCGTCTTTCATGACGCAGATTGAACTGGAAGGAGTGAAAAGAATATTCTTTGCAACTGATAATTTTTTCTGGCTTGAACCTGGGCAGTCGCAAAAAATAACAATGGATATAAAATTAAGAGAAAGTAAGCCTAGCAAGTCCTTTAACCTGACAGTTACATCTTGGAATACAAAAACAACAATTATAAAAATCAATATTCATAATGAAGATATTTAAATTAGACTACAAATGGAGATTGGTTATCATCCTTTGGGTTGCCTATTTCCTGAATCAGGGAGATCGACAGATATTTAATGTTGTTATTCCATTAATTAAAGAGGATCTTCTGATATCTGATGTTCAGATAGGTCTGGTTGCTACTCTTTTTACTTTATTCTATGGTATTATGGTTCCTATCGCTGGTTTTGCGGGAGACCTGTTCCGACGAAAATGGATTATTTTTTTCAGTTTACTGATTTTTAGTGTAGGCACATTGTTTACCGGATTTGCAAACGGGATCATTTTATTAGTCGTTTTCCGAAGTATAGCTACAGGTGGTGGAGAGGCCTTTTATTATCCTGCTGCGACATCACTAATAGGTCAGTTTCATCAAAAAACTCGTGCTATGGCCATGTCTATACATCAAACTTCTCTTTATACCGGTATTGTTGCCAGTGGTTTTATTGCCGGATATATCGGGGAGAATTATGGTTGGAGGATGGCTTTTTTGTCGTTCGGCCTTATCGGGGTTATTTGGGCATTTGTTGCCCTGTGGGGTATTAAAGATACACCTATGCCTAAAAAAGAAACAAATACACATGATAAGAATCCTCGTTTTACAGAAATCATTAAAGCTATATTTTCCAGAAAAACAGTCTACTTTCTAAGTCTAGCTTTTGGATGTATGTGTTTTGTCAATGTCGGCTATTTAACATGGATGCCTACTTTTTTACATGAAAAATTTAATATGTCTCTTTCCTCAGCTGGATTACATTCTACATTATATCATTTCTTATTTGCATTTTTCGGCGTGATGGTTGGCGCGCGAATCTCTGATAAATTAGCTCTTAAGCGTAAACAGATACGTATGGAGATAGAAATACTCGGTTTATTACTAGGAGCTCCGTTTATTTATTGGATGGGCTTTACTGATGACAAACTATGGTGTTATATCGCAATGGGGTTATTTGGCATATTCAGAGGGATTTACGACTCTAACTTATTTGCCGCATTATTTGATGTGATAGAGCCGCGATACCGGGCATCTTCTATGGGCATTATGCTTGCTTTCGCCTTTATTATCGGAGCATTAGCACCAGTAATACTAGGACAGATCAAAACTATTGCAGGGCTAGAGGTAGGTTTTATTTTATTAGCAGGAGCCTATCTTCTAGGGGCAATATTAGTGTTCCTTGGGCTAAAGTTCTTCTTCAATGAGAACTATTATGATGAAAAAGTAAATAATTAAATACACAAATATCACTATCATGAAGACTTTTACAATTATCTTCTTTAGCGTTCTTTTCTGTGTAGCTGCAGAAGCACAACAAACCTTTCCCAAAAGCGCAAAAGAAGACAAAGACCAAATTATGGGGAGTACTTATTGGGAATTATGGAATCCCCAACTACAATTACAGATCGATGAGAATATTGAAAAACATAGAAAAGCCGATGGAGAAATTCTGTTGAAAGATCTTTCACCCGGTGCAAATGTCAAAATTGAACAAACATCGCATGACTTTTTATTTGGATCACATATTTTCAACTTCGATCAATTGGGCGCAGATGATTTAAATAAGAAATATAAAGACCTATACGGGACATTGTTTAATTCAGCAACAATCGCCTTTTATTGGAAAACATTTGAACCTGAGGCTGGCAAGCCACGCTATAAAACAAAAGACATCGATGCGCCGTCTTACTGGAATCAGTTAACTGAGCCATGGAAAGAATTCCACTGGAGACGACCAGCACCAGAGAAAATCATTGAATTCTGTGAAGCAAAAGGAATAGAAATGCATGGACACCCTCTAATTTGGGGAAACACAAAATGGAATCATCCTGAGTGGGTATCCAAAGATCCAGACAAAGTTGATGAGATGGAATGCTTATTCGAAAAAAGAATTAACGAAATAACAACCTATTATAAAGATCGAATTCCTAGTTGGGATATTGTTAATGAAAGCGTAGATCCAACACTTGGTAAACCTCGCTATGGAGTAATTCCGGAAGATTACACTTACAAATCGTTCAAAACCGCTGAAAAAAAATTCCCTTCTACAGTTACATTCAACATAAATGACTCATGGAGAGAAGTCTATCCGCCATTCATCAAAGATTTAATCGACAGAGGAGCCAAGATAGATGTAATCGGTTTACAGATGCATATTTTTTCAAATGAAGAATGTCTACGTATAGCTGAAGGAGAAAATGTAATTGCAAATGGCACCTCATGGCAACCCAAAAGTGTGATTAGTTATTTAGAAAAACTTGATAAATTTAAACGCCCTATCCATTTAAGTGAAATAACCATACCTGCTCCGGGTAAAGACGAAAAGGCTGAAAAGATTCAGGCAATAATGGCGCAAAACATATATCGTCTCTGGTTTTCATGGCCAAGTATATTCCGGATCACTTGGTGGAATGTAGTTGATGATTGTGGAGCAGAAGGTGAACCTACAACATCTGGCTTATTTAACAGACAAATGCAACCTAAACCGTCATTCTATGCATTAAACAATCTCGTTAATAATGAATGGAAAACAAACATTACGGTTAAAAGTGATAAAACAGGTAAGATAAAGTTCCGTGGTTTCAAGGGTAATTATCGAATTACATGGAAGGATAAAGAAGGAAAAACACAAACAAAAGAATACTATTTAAACAATTAACATCATGAGAAACACACTAAGTATACTAATCGCGTTGTTGTTTTCTGGGGCATTGCAAGCACAACATTCATTCCCCAAAAGCGAGAAAGAAGACAAAGACAAAACGATGAGTAGTGCCTACTGGAAGATTTGGAATCCTCAGGTACAGGCACAGATTGATAAGGATATTGAGAAAAACAGGAAAGCAGATGGAAAAATTTCATTAACCGATTTTGCTACTGACTCAGAAGTTAAGATCGAACAGATTTCACATGAATTTATCTTCGGCGCACATATTTTCAACTTCAATCAGTTAGGCAAAACGGAATATAACGAAAAGTATAAAGAGCTATATGGCACTCTATTTAATTCTGCAACTATAGCTTTCTATTGGAGGGTATTTGAAATGCAGACCAATCGTCCACGCTTTAAAGAAGAATATTGGGATACGGAAGCATATTGGAATAATGTAGCGGAACCTAAAAAAGAGCCGCATTGGCGTCGTCCGGCAACGGATCCTGTTGTGGAATTTTGCGAAAGTAAAAATATTCGTATGCATGGACATCCGTTGATCTGGGGTAACAGAAAATGGCACAATCCAAACTGGTTGATACAAAACTTAATGACTGATGAAGAAAAAGCTAAGATGAATAAGTTGATTCTTGAATACGGAAATGTAGAAAACTATTTAGATAGCGAGAAATATTCAGAAGAATATAATCAGATGACTGCCGTTCAATTAGAAGAGATGTTCCCCTATTTCACAACGACACTGAAATCCCGGTTTGAAAAACGGATCGTTGATATAGCAAACTATTACGGAGATCGCATTCATAGCTGGGATGTTGTTAACGAAAGTGCGACAGATCATCAGAGAGGTTTATTGATACCCGGAAGTACAATTGCAAAGAGCATCTATGGAATTATGCCAGGCGACTATACTTATGAAGCCTTTAAGGTAGCAACCAAGGCTTTTCCTGAAAATGTTCTTTTAAACATTAATGACTACAATCTGAGTCAAAGTTATACCGATCAAACAAAAGACTTACTAGATAGAAATTGCAAGGTCGATATTATGGGTTCACAAATGCACCTATTCAATCCACAGCAATGCCTTGACATTGCCGCAGGGAAAGAGATACAAACTCCTGACCATATCTGGGGATGGGATAAACGTTTGAGTGAAGCGAAACTTCCTATTCATTTAAGTGAGATAACAATCACAGCACCGGGAAACGATGAAAAAGGAAGACAAATTCAAGCTATTATAACACAGAATCTATACCGTCTATGGTTCAGTTTAGAATATATGATGGGTATCACCTGGTGGAATGTTGTAGATGATTGTGGAGCCCCTGGCGAACCTTCTATCTCTGGTATATTCACTCGGGAAATGGTTGCAAAACCAGCTTATTATGCCCTTAATAATCTGATCAACAACGAGTGGAAAACAACCCTCACTACTAAACCAAATAAGGATGGTGAGATTCAATTCCGTGGATTTAAGGGTAACTATCGTATAACATGGAAGGATAAGACAGGAAACACACAGATTAAAGAGTATTATTTAAAATAAGAAAAAATGAAAATTATTGACATGAAAGTCCGTACTGTAGCAATTCCTATGAATTGTATGTTACGGCATAACACGGGAGTACATCCGGGTTATTTGATGAGGACGATTCTGGAGCTGATCACTGATGAAGGGATTGTAGGACTTGGTGAAGTTGGTGGAGGAGATCAACGTGGTGCGTTATTGAAGTTGAAACCACGACTTATCGGCATGAATCCGTTCGATCTGGAAGCTATTAAGTTGAAAGTATTAAGGAGTATTTATTATCTATCAAACTCACGCCTTTATGGAGCAATTGAAATCGCGTGTCTGGATATACAGGGTAAGGCTTGTAACGTACCGATGCATCAATTGTTGGGCGGTAAATTGCGTGACTCTATTCCTATGATAGCCTATCTGTTTTGGAGATATGATCGCCCCGGTGGGGGACATGATAAATGCGCAGAAGACATGGCTGATCTTTGTGTAGAACTAAACGATACTTTAGGAGTTCAGGCGATGAAACTGAAAGCGGGTGTTATGGATCCGATGGAAGAGATACGTGTATTACAATTATGCAGAGAACGCCTTGGGGATGACTTTGGATTGCGTATTGATCCCAACGGCGTATGGAGCGTTGCTACCGCTGTAAAAGCCGGACAGAGAATGGAAGAACTCGAACTTCAATATTTCGAAGATCCCTCATGGGGAATAGAAGGCATGAGAGCTGTACGTCAACAAATCAGAATTCCTTTAGCAACTAATATGTATCCGAATAAATTTGATGATCTAGGACCATCTATCCGTCAGGATGCGATTGACATTATTCTCACGGACCTGCATTATTGGGAAGGTCCGAAGGGAGTGAAAGATCTAACTGCAGTATGTCGCACATTCAATCTTGGTGTAGCGATGCACTCAGGAGCTGAATTTGGAGTTGAACTGGCAGCCATGTTGCATACAGCATCTACAATCCCGGCAATGACTATGCCTGGAGATGCCCATTATCATTATCTGGAAGACGATATAATTGTAGGTGGGAAACTGAAATATGAAAACGGCGGAATTAAAGTTCCTGAAGGTCCAGGATTAGGAGTCGAACTTGATGAAGATAAAATGGCTAAATACGAGCGTTATTACGAAGAGAAAGGTGATTATTATGCCAAGTTCCATCAAGACCCGTATAATGAAGACTGGTATCCAATAGTAGGAGGAATATGATTTTCAAAATAAATATTCTTATTACTTTTAAAGAACAATTCTTACATCCATAATTATGATACAAGTAATACACAGAGCTTTTGATATTTTGGAATATTGCTCAAAACATCCGGAACAAGTCCATTCACTAACAGAAATAGCTGATGCAACAAAGTTAAACCACGCTACATGCGCCAATATCTTGAAAACATTAGTAGCACGAAACTACATCGAGCAGATGGGTTATAAGAAAGGGTATCGTCTGGGTAGTATGGCTTATTATTTGACAGGCAATTTCTCTTCGCGAACAAGTCTGACTAAATTAGCTAAACCGATAATGAAAGAGCTCTGTGAATTACTCAATGAGACCGTGATCATCGCGATATACAACAAGCATAGTCATAAACGTATCATTTTACATACGGAATATACGGATCACGAGCTTCAAGTCAGATCAAATAAAGAGAAGAATGCTTACGATACCTCTACCGGAAGATTACTCTTAGCCTATCTAAACAGAAATGATCAGGAGATGATTGTAAATAAATTCGGCATTCCTTCTCCTATCATATGGAAAGAAGCTTCGACACGAGAATCTTTTTTTTCAGAACTAGAGAAAATTAAAAACGAAGGGATTGCTTATCAGACAGCCTTATCGCACATTGTCGGTATTTCAGTCCCTATATTTTATGACAACCAAGTAATAGGCAGCTTAGGAATATATCTTCCTGACTTCAGGTTTGTGGGAGATTTAAAAAGAATGGTGGTCCAAAAGCTGATCGATTCGGCACATTCTTTATCAGAACAGTTGAATAACGCCGGATCATAACAATAAATAAACAGAAAAAAATATGAGTATAAAGAATTTATTCGACTTATCTTCAAAAACGGCTTTAGTCACAGGAGGAGGGCAGGGCATCGGAAGAGCTATTGCCCTAGCTTTAGCCGAATACGGAGCAAATATTATTATAAACTACAGAAGCAACGCTGTACTTGCAGAAGAAACAGCTCGTTTAGTCAGGGCATATGGTGTGCAATGTTGGCTATGGCCGCTTGACCTGATAGAAGACAATATCACAGAGAAGTTCAATGAATTTATTTCAGCGAATAACTGCAAAGTAGATATACTTATCGCCAATGCATCTGTACAATTCCGTAAACCCTGGAATGAAGTAACAAGTGATGAGTTTGCAGCACAGATAAACGTAAATTTGCGCTCCACCCTCAACCTCATTCAAGGAGTAGTCCCCTACATGAAAGAACAGAAATGGGGAAGGATATTAAATATTGGATCAGTACAACAGACTAGTCCTCACAAAGATATGTGTATCTATGCCGCATCCAAATCCGGACTTGTCAACCTTGTAAAAAATTTAGCTGTACAACTAGCTCCTTTTGGAATAAATGTCAACAATCTGGCTCCGGGAGTTATTTCTACTGCACGCAACGAAACTGCGTTAGCAAATCCTGAATACAGAAAAACTGTATTACAAAAAATACCACTAGGACATGCCGGACATCCTATAGATTGTGCAGCATTGTCATTGCTTCTAAGTTCTGACGCAGGAAGATACATTACAGGTGGAGATTTTTACGTTGACGGAGGAATGAGTTTGTTTAACTAATAATAAAAATCATGAGTGTAGATCAATTCAAAAAAGAAATCGGGATGATGAATCTGGAGAAACTAATTGAAACCAGGGAGTATATTTCAAAAGCAAAATTTCCAATTCCAGACAAAGAGTTACTAAGTCGTTTCGAACAACTATATACTGGAGCAGTAAACGATGTATTAAGAGAATTTTGTTTCTTGAATCAAGCATTTCCCGGCCATATACTTCCTTTGAGAGAATACGATACAGTAGCTGGATTTGCTTTTACAGTTAAGAGTAGCCCGAATGTATTAATCACCGGAGAAATGGATTTCAGATCACAGATGCTTGATGAGATGGGGGAAGATTCCTTTGTGATCTGGGATACGAACAAGGACGAAAAAGCTACATTATGGGGTGGTGTAATGACCGCTACTGCTAAAGGTAAGAAAGTAAGAGCTGCCTGTATAGACGGAGGTATACGGGATACACATCAGATTATTTCAGCAGACTTTCCTTTATTTTACAAATATCGTATATCCAATGGCAGCCTTGGGCGCTGTCTGATAACACACTATCAAGTACCAATACTTATCGGAGAAGCACTTGTACGCCCGGGCGATATTATTATAGGTGATATAGACGGTGTTTTAGTGGTTCCACGTGATGTGGCGTATGATGTCCTTATCCGGGCAGAAGAAATAAGAGAAAACGAAAAAAAAATCTTCAGTTGGGTTCATGAAGGACAAAGCATACAAGAAATAAAAGAAAAAGGAGGATATTTCTAAATAAAGGAATTAAACTCTGATCATCATTTATCATTAATAAATTTGACAGTTTCTTTTGCCATTTGAAACACCTCAAAAGACAAAAGAAACTGTCGAAAAATAATAACAGATTTATCATCTGTTTATCTAACTTGAAATTATTTAAGGGAAAGACACTTTTAACTCTATTTTTAATCATACAAAAATATTCGGTAAAGACTTTATGCTTATTTTCACAGGAAAATAAAACATAAAACAACACGATATGAAAGAAGCGATCATGATTTATTTATTGATAGGAACATATAGCCCGGAGGATAAGGCGGGTATTTTCGTTTATGATTTGAATACGGAAACAGGAAACACGGAATTTGTAAGCAGTACACCCGGATTGGCAAATCCTTCTTATCTGGCGATATCTTCAGATGAGAAGTTTGTTTACGCGGTAAGTGAAAGTGGTGAAACTTCTTCGGCAGCGGCTTTTGAGTTTAATAAAGAGAAAGGAGAGCTGACGAAGATCAATAAGCAACAGACCCAAAGTCCGGGACCTTGTTATATTCTGACGGATACGGAACGCAATTTTGCTATGACCGCGAATTATACAGGAGGAAGCGTCAGTGTGTTTCCTATAGACAACGACGGGTCTTTAAAGCCGGTATCACAATTACTGAACTTCTTTCCGGAATCTCACCTTCACATGGCTATCACCTCACCTGATAAACGTTATATTTTTGCAACCGACTTAGGTAAGGATAGGATATACAAATTTGATGTTATGGCTGACCCTTCCGGTAAAGTTCTAACCAAAGGAGAGCCGGAATTCTTTGCCGTTCCGAAAGGAGCCGGACCGCGTCACATGGTGTTCCATCCGAATGGAAAGTTTTTCTATTGCATCAACGAGCTGGACGGTACGGTTTCCGGCTTTGTTTATACAGCCGGTCAACTTACAAATTTTCAACACATTGCTTCCGACACAGTTGAACATGAAGGAACCAAAGGTAGTGCTGATATCCATATTACTCCTGACGGCAAGTTTCTATACGCTTCCAATCGTCTGAAAAATGATGGTCTTGCGATTTTTAAGATCAATGAACAAACAGGCGAACTTTCGTCTGTCGGGTATCAGCAAACCGGTATTCATCCTCGTAGTTTTATTATCACACCCAATGGCAAATTTCTTTTGGTTGCGAATCAACAAAGCAATTTGATACAGGTATTCCATATCGATTCAAATACAGGCTTGCTGACAGACACAAAGCAGGATATTACAACAATTGAGAAACCTGTTTGTCTGAAGTTCATTACATCCAAGTAAATATTATTTCAGGGTATTCCCGGACTTACTCTTTATGCTGAACTCCGGCTAAAGGGATTATTTCGGGGATATCCTCAACCGGACCCATTATATAGGTTTTAGGACCCAAGTACAGATCGGCATTTAGCACTTCATCACGTGTCACATCTTTACCTGTATAGGCAGCAATTCGACCCATGATAGCTACAAGTGTTGAATTGGCCTGATCTTCACCGTCATTAATCGTATTTCCTGTCCTTATGGCTGTAACAAAATTAATGTGTTCTTGTACAAAAGGATTAGTCACATGCCATTCCGAATTCGTATCGCCTTCTGCCGGCATTGGGTATTCCCAGATTACATTTCCTTTTAGGTCATATAGTTTTCCACCGGCATCAGCATATCCTTGAGTACAATTAATCTGCTCAACCTTACCATCCGAACAACCACTGATCTGCCTTGCCGCACAATGCGTTCTCATTCCGCTTTCATAGAGATATTCAACACTGAAAAAGTCGTATTGATCTCCTGTTACTCTTCTTTGGCGTCCGCCCCAGCCGGTTGCCTTCACCGGATAATCTCCAAGATACCAATTCATCACATCTATTTCATGAATAAATTGTTCTGCGATATGATCACCTGAAAGCCAACAAAAATTCACCCAATTTCTTAGCATATATTCCATATCAGTCCATTCCGGCTTTCTGCTGCGATACCATAACGCACCTCCGTTTCTGATAATATTTGCTCCAACGATCTCTCCAATCTCTCCGGACAACACCCTGCGCCGTGTTTCCATATAATCTTTTTGAGAACGGCGAATCGTTCCGCTAACAACATTAAGATTAAGTGACTTCGCTCTTTTCACTGAAGCCAACACATTGCGTACCCCGGTCGGATCTACAGCAATTGGTTTTTCCATAAAAATATGCTTCTTCGCATTCACGGCAGCTTCTACATGAGCCGGACGAAAATGTGGAGGAGTGCATAACAGCACAACATCGACTCCGGAGTCGATCACTTTCTCATAACTATCAAAGCCAATAAAGCAATTCTCATCGGGAACTTCTACATTCTTTTGTTTTTTTAAAATATCCCTGCATGCATCCATTTTATCCTGGAAAACATCGCCTAATGCAACAATTTGCAAATTAGGACCGGCATTCAGGAAATCAACGGCAGCACCTGTGCCACGACTACCACATCCAATTAGACCGGCTTTAAGTATCTTTCCATCAGGAGCCTGGTTGAGCAGCTGTGGAAGTTGCAATTCCTTGTTTGAGTTTTTAGCTTGTGATGAACAAGATGTAAATAGCGGAATTCCTCCAACTACTCCCATAGCACTTGCGGCAATTGAACTTTTAAAAAAATTCCTGCGGGATAATTGCTCCATTTCTTTCATAATATTTAGATTAACAGTTTATATAGTTGAAAATAAGCACACAAGATACAAAAGAGTATACAGTTTTCTATACTTTTCTTGTTTTAATTAACACTTTACTATCATCAAACAGTGTTGTTGCAAAAAGATATAGCTCTCCTCCTTCTTCTATCTTTGTCTTTTTACGCAAGTCTTCCACACGTAAAGGGAAATTGCGAACAGTAATATTGGCTTGAGGAATAGTTTTAACGATATGTTTACAGCGTGAGGATGAAAAGGGAATGGTTTCTTCGACATGAAATACGCGTCCCGGGAAATTGGGGATAAGCTCATCCGAAGTGTACAGATGGCTATTGACATGTAGTTTTTTTATCGGGTATCTGGTCGTTATCACTTTAAAAGATCCGGCTTTCAGCAGTGAGGCATTGGGTTCATAAAGGTATTGTTCTATTGTATGGGCAAAGGTAGCCGTGGCACTTCGCTCTTCCTCCGGCGAAAACACAAAACGCTCCATTTCTCCATTGGTAAGGAAATTAGCACAGACAATCCGGACCGGAGATTGACTTTCTTTTTCACGCCCGATCACAAAAAGCAATTCCTTGCATTCATTTCTCACCGAAACAACATGTATCTCAGTCGTTCCGGGCAACAAAGTAAGGGTATGCATAATATCCGCCATTGGGGAGATTTTCGCAATAACTTTCGGAGCATATTCCAATAACTCAGGATACAAGGATACTAAGTTTGGTTCGCAGTCAGACAGGGCAAAAACCCGCTTGTTTCCACCACCTCGTCTGGCAGGATCAAGGTAGTATACATTTACGTCTTCCACTGCTTTCGCTAGTTCTTCTCCGTTACCGTTCATAACCGTAATATTGCCGGCGTGAAGTAGTTCGTAGTTCGAACGGGCAGCCTCAACATAGTTTTCAAAGCGTTCTATGTAAGTGACTTTCTTTGCTTTAAGCGAATAATAGTAGGAGTCGATACCCAATCCACCGGTTAAATCGCATACATGATCCGTGTTTTTAACCAATTGTTGTTTATAATAGGCTGTCTGTTCTGACGAGCATTGTTCTGCAGCTATCTTTGACGGAAAGACCAATGCTTTGTTGGCATACCATCCGGGAAGTTTGTCTTTAATCTGTCGGCGGGCATTGATCTGCTCAACCACAAAGGGGATATTGATCCCCGGATAACGGGAAGCATTCAACAGTAAACGGGATGTATCCGTCTGACTGTTGTCTTCGATAAAAGCGATCAATGTTTCTGTCAGTTTCATTCTTTCAATCAACGCGAGGAAGTAATTTCTACTATATCAAACAGTTCCTTCCTATCCAGTTCAGCCCAATATTGAATAGCCAATTTACGAACATATTCCCAGTAGGGAGGAGTATGCGCATATTTATCAAAAGCTTGCCTGATCTCGTTTTTGATCATGGACTCTACGTTTTGTTTAAACCGCATCTGAATCACACGACCATTTGCCGTAAAATCGGCCATAGGTATCGGCATATCCGTTGGTGGAGAACTGATCAGACCATGCCCGAAAGTAGCTTCGGCACTTACTTGCAAACCATCGTTCATACAACTTACAGGCGGTTTCATGCCTGCGTACGACCGAATACTGACTGCTCCGGGTTCAACCCCAAGATACTCAATGGCAGCCAATCCCATCTTTACTCCCATAATGGCGTATATACCTAAATGACCGTGCAACGAATTAGTCAGCACACCGGCTTTCCATTCTTCCAGTCCGAAACGTTCTATGGTTTTTGAAACAATCGGTCTTACGTCGTCCTGATACAGTGCCGGGTCAATGGGTAATTGCACGCAAGACAGCATATCCACCAAATATCTGAAGAAGAATACCCGGAATTCCAATGCGGAAATCCTGAATTGCTACAAAGAAATCCTTTACGATCGCCCACTCGAACATTGTTCCGGCAAATTGACAGATCAGCACAGCCGTTAACAATCCCCAAAAAGAAACCTTCCCCAAGCGGTTAGCAACCAGAGCCGCTGCAATAGCAAGTATAGACGACTTGATCAATATGGACAATAACACCGGCGCAGGAGGCATACCGAACAAAAGGTGATTTGCCAACGGAGAAAGAACGGCTGTAAGTAAACCTACAGTCAGCCCATATTTGTAAGCCGCTATCAGTGTAAAGAAATAAATAGGGAGTAACGTCAATCCTCCGTTAGGAACAAGATGACACAACTGAGGAAAAACAATATTACCAATTACAAACAAAACCGCAAACGCGTATGTCTTTACTTGATTATAAGACAAAGAGTAGAGTTTAACTGTCGCTTCCATAGTTATTTTATTATTGATTGTTCTTTTTTAGCAACCACTCGCACCAGGCATCCATTCCGGCACCTGTTGTTGCCGATACGTCAAATAGCTCCAGGTGATGATTTACCTTAAGCGCGTTCTCACGCAATTTATTAACGTCCGTATTCAGATACGGAACAAGGTCAATTTTGTTAATAATACAGACATCAGCCTCCTGAAACATATAAGGGTATTTCAAGGGTTTATCATCCCCTTCAGTCGGGCTGATAATAACGACCTTCTTTGCCTCTCCCAGATCAAACATAGCAGGACAAACTAAATTTCCCACGTTTTCAATAAAAAGAATAGAATCCTCTTCCGGCTTCAAATGCTTTATAGCGTGGTTCACCATGGCAGCATCCAAATGACAGCCCGTTCCTGTGTTTACCTGAAACGCTTCCACTTCGAGGGCAGCTATACGATCCGCGTCGTTATTCGTTTGCTGATCTCCTTCAATTACGCAGATAGAAGACTTTCCTTTTATACGTCTGATCGTTTCTTCCAGCAGCGCTGTTTTGCCGGCTCCGGGAGAGCTCATTAAGTTAAGGCAATAGATATTCTTCGCCTCAAAATAACCTCTGTTACGTTCGGCAAGCAGGTTGTTTTTCTGAAGAATATCTTGCTCTATGGTTATTTTCGTACCATCTCCGTGGTCATGAGAATGACTGTGACTGTGGTCATGACTATGATCGTGGCTATGCCCGTGATCATGATTGCTACATCCGCAAGTTCCGCACATACTATTCTACTTTATTTAACAATAATCGATTTTATTCTTAATTCTTTTCCATGCAAGATATTCACAGCATACGATCCGCATCGCGGACAAGGTGAAAACAACGTATCTACAAAAAAGCGTGTTTCGCAATCGCCACATCGCCCCTCCGCCCGGATATCATGCCGGATAATTCGCGCGTTGTTCAGCATTGTATCTTTTACGGCACACTGCAAGGCGAATTCCAGTGATGCGATCTCCACTCCTGCCAAACTTCCTATTTCAAGTTCAAGCTCCTCAATTTCTTGTGCCTGATTCTCTCTCGCGTTTTGCTCAGCGAGTTGAACAATACTTTGCGCAATAGCTAATTCATGCATACAATTCAACTTTTCATCCGCGCGGCGGCAACAGCTAATTGCCCGGCTGCCAAACCGCCATCATTACATGGAATGCGGTGGGGAATGTACAAAGAAATTCCCTCCCTCGAAAATAAATCCAATAATAGTTCTGTCAGCCGTTTATTTTGGAAACATCCTCCGGATAAAACGACTTTGTTTGCACCTGTTTCTTTCAGTTGTTTCTTTGCCAACCGAAAAATCAGGTCGGCAAATGTATTATTAATTTTAACAGCAATTTCATTTACGCCGGTTTTCTTTTCCATATCAACAACAATATGTTCTAGCATCTCACGTATGGAAATAGTGGCCGAACAATGTACCGGATACAATTCCGTCACTCCTTCCGCAGCCGATTGCTCCAAAAGGATAGCTGCCTGAGCCTGATGAGTCGCCACATCGCAAAGCCCCAACAACGAGGAAAAAGCATCAAATAATCGTCCGGCACTCGATGTTAGCGGACTGTTCAACCGTTTATCAATAATCGTTTTTATTTGATTTATTTTCTCTCCCCCTATTCGTTCAACAAAAGAATCAGGCAAAGTCAAACCAAAATGATGAAAACAGGACACAACCATACGCCAGGGTTCTTTTGCTGCCAAATCACCTCCGGGCATCGGGATATATTCAAAATGAGAAAGACGTGAATAGCCCGATCTGTCACACAGAAAAAACTCACCTCCCCACACATTTCCATCTTCCCCAAGCCCTACTCCGTCCCAAACTACAGCAACCACTTTCTCATGCAGATTATACTCCAACATACAGGCCACCGCATGCGCATGATGATGTTGCACCCGCATTAACGGTATTCCCTTTTCCTGATGAATTGTTTCGGCATAGCCCGAAGATAAATAATCCGGATGCAGGTCGCAAACCAGGACTTTCGGTTCAAAACGGAATAAAAACTGAAAACGCGACATGGATTCCTGATAAAAAGAGTAAGTCTCCCAATTTTTCAGATCGCCAATGTATTGACTCAGGATGCAGGTATGGTCTTTACCTAAAGCAAATGCGTTTGTCTTCTCTGCACCAAAGGCAAGAATCCCTTCCATATCCTCATCCACGAAGAGTGGTTCAGGCACATACCCTCGCGATCGTCGAATCATACAGGCATCCGAACCGATAACCTGTACGATCGAATCATCCACCCGATTATAAATCGCTCGGTTATGATGAAGTATAAGCGCAACCTTTCCACCGAATTGTTCATTGGCCTCTTCCGGAGATATGGCGATCGGACAGTCGCTCAGATTTCCACTCGTCATAACCAAAGCAGGCGTTGATACACGCTCAAACCAATCGTAATGAACAGCCATATAAGGCAAAAAGGAACCAATTGTATGCATTCCCGGATTTATATCTTCCGCTAATTTCTTGCGCTGCTTAAGTAGCACGATAGGCTTTCTGTATGAAGTCAGTTCCTCTTCTTCTTTTTCATTACAACAAACAAACTCGCGCAACGTTTGCATACCGTTGAACATAACGGCAAACGGTTTGCTGTCCCGGTGCTTAATGGCACGAAGCTTCCTGACTGCATCTTCATTTAAGGCATCACATACCAGATGATACCCCCCTATCCCTTTTACCGCCACAACTTCACCAGCATCAATCAGATGCACCGTTTCGGCAAGTAACTGTTCGTAATCAGCGATATATTTTCCTTTATACGTAGCGTAATACACCGGACCACAATGAGTGCAAGCTACAGGCTGCGCATGAAACCGGCGGTTTGCAATGTCCATATATTCCTCACGACAGGTCGTACACATAGTAAAAACCGACATGGTTGTCTGTTCTCTGTCATAAGGCAGACTTTTTACGATAGAAAAGCGAGGACCACAATTTGTGCAGTTAATAAATGGATACCCCATGCGAAAAGGCTGAGTTTTACGATCGTTCAAACAAGCATCACAGATGGCGATATCAGGAGCAACCTGCGTAATATGCGTTTCGTTGGCTATACTTTTAGCAATTTCGAAATCAGTAAAAACTCCCGTCCGGCTTATTCCCTTATTCACCTCAACACGATGAATAAAAGCCACAGGCGGACATTCCAGGCGAATTCTTTGTATAAACAGCTCAAGCAGCGGTTCCGTAAGTTCAGCCCGTATAACAACCCCATTGACACAATTCAGCACCTCCCCCTTCACACCCATATTTTTAGCCAATGTAAAAATAAATGGTCTGAAGCCAACACCCTGCACCAATCCTTGTATACTAATTTCTACGATCATTTGTTATTCACCTTGACCTTTTTATTAAAAAAAACGTCTTCAAAAAAATCATCACAAATGCGATATAGTTAACGCCTTTCAACTTGAAACAGCTGAATCAAATCTATTAAGCCAAGATGACTGTTATATAAATTGTATAACAGTTAAGATAAGAAACAAATGTAATTATTTATTTAATTAAAACTGAATTAGACAAGGACGATTCACGAAAAACACGAAAGCTTAATGCTGACTTTTATAACATGAATTCCATGTTAATTATTGGGGAAACTTACCGGTAAAGGAGAATATGTCGATTACTTTAGGTTCAACCGCATAACTACCCAAAATGCCAATACCTCCATCAATATTGCTATACACTTTAATTGGGTCTGCAACTCCTATATCGATCATACCTCCGTGAATACCTCCATCATCGGAACGATTACAAAGTAAACTGACAAGATAATTATAGTAAGATTTAGAGATCGCGTATAGTTTGAACTCACGGTTCATTTGTTTTTGGGCTGTCAAGTTTGAAAACTCTCCCTGAATTTTTTCTTTTACTACCAGTGTGTGTGTCTTTCCGTTAATCCCCCGGTCAGAGAATGGGAGTCCGTAAAACGAGTAAGGTTCCCAGCCCGGCAATGTTCCATTTACCTGCTTTGCAAGTTGTTGAAACACAAATTCAGAAGTAAAATCCCGTTCCCCCATATCAACGTCATATCGCTTATCTACGACATCATATTGCAGAAAGTAAAAGTTTTCTTCATCCGGATTATCAGAAAAAGTAATTCGGTAAGTGAGTAAGTAATCATTGCCGGAATAAATATGCATTGGCCCTTGTCGTTCAGCGTTAATCGATTCTATCGCAACACTTTCAGGAATGATATCGGCAGTTTGCACTTTTGTATTGTTAAATGTAGTTTGCAGAGAAACCACATCTCCTATTGCCGGTCGGCTTACAGATTCATATAGTTTACGCTGAGCATTGAAACGCATCTTTTCTATAAATTCGGAGTTGATATGAAGTTCAATATCAAGATCCGAAACAACTACGCGCTCATTGTGAACATCTGAAAAAAAGAACATCCGTGTTGCAGCAACAGCTACCGTTGAATCCGGATTAATAATAGAATTTATCGTTAACAGGTTTTCCCCTTCCATTTCACGATGTTTATTCAGGTCTATGTCGCGATAGCACGAATTAAGCAGTAAAGCTATGATTATGAAGTATACATATTTCATGCGATTATAATTTATTTTATACGTTCAGGTGGTGTGGAATTAACCGGATTATTCACTTTGGAGTAAACAATTGTTTTACCTGTTCGTTTCATATATTTATCAGATTAAAAGATATAAGTATACGATACGGATGGGATAACCGGAATAAAACTAAACGTTTTGAACACACGGTTCCATTGATTTCCTTTTGCCTCCCAAATTTTATTCACATCATCTTTTTTGATTGTGATAGGATTCATTCTGCAATAAGCATTATATAGGCTAACGTTCCAAATACCCTTTTTCCCATTCTTTAACAGCCTATGAATACTCATTCCAAGATCAAGGCGATGATAGGCAGGCATCCGGATATTATTTCTTTTCGAGTAATAATCTACTCCGGTAATTTCATCAAGATTCGGAGCGCCTACCGAGGGGGCATCGGGAAACTGATCTCCCGGTATGTCGTAGTTATACAGCGAAAGGGTTAAGCGATTTCCCGTCATATACGTCCATCCGGCATTAAATTCAATCTTCTCATTCAAACTATAATTTGCGTTGATATTTAGCTTGTGCCGGTTATCAAATTTAGCAGGGAAGGTCTCGCCTTGATTCAATTCATCAAACTTCCGCCGGTTCCACATTAATCCATAGCCCACAGAGCCCGAAAATTTCCCTGCAGTTTTAGAAACACTTAGGTCTATACCATACGACCATCCTTTTCCAGCCGTTAATTTTTCCTCCCAGTTTAAATTGGGGTTAAGAGAAGAAATACCCTCTCTATACTCTAACAGATGTTGCATATCTTTATACCATCCTTCCACAGAGAAATACATGGAATGAGGTAAATTTCCATAAAGGCCCAGAGAATACTGATCACTTTGCAGTGGTTTTAATTCAGCCGTTATGGGTTGCCACAAATCAGTCGGAAGATTAATATAATTACTCGATATCTGCTGCACAAATTGATACATGCGGGCATAACCGGCTTTTATACTGTAATCAGGCGACAAATTAATCCGTAAAGAAGCACGTGGTTCTAATCGGTTATGGCTATGAGATTGAATATGATAAGTAACCCCGCGAAGTCCGGCCTGAAATGCCACCCGGTCAGTTATATTAAATGTATTGTCCATGTAGAAATAACCTTCATTAGCAGAAACATCCGGACTATTGTTATCATCGGAGAATAACTCTTCTCCCTCTCTTGATTCATTCAAAAGGCCTTCAGGAAGATACGCGTGATGAATGAAACCTGCTCCACTTTCAAAGAGGTAGAATTCACCAAATTCACCCATGTAAGACACCTTAAATCCAACATCCTTAATTTTGTTTTTTGTATGACTGCGGTTATAGCCGTAAGTTGACGGATCACTAAGGTTCGCCTGGTATTCTTTTTCTTGTTTATAAGAGGAGGAATAGTTTGAATGATAAATAGAAGCATGTAATAATCCATTATTCAAGCGATAATCAAAAGCTCCTAAAACGCCCCAGTTCCCCCAGGATAGTCTGTTTATATCCTCATCAAAAAAACGGCTTGGTTCGTCACTATCTCCCGAATTCATCACTGCATTTTTGTCTTCCCTGCTTTCGAATAATCTTTCTCCGATTTTTAGATTATCGTATCCGTAATAACCTACTAAATACATTTTTGATTTCTGGTTGAAGTGATGATCAATACGCATATTAAAGTCGACAAATGCATATTGGGCAATATGTTTTTCTCCCTTCTTCTTTTGTACCTGATTCATTATAGCCAACGTAGGGATTGAAATGGCATCAATCCATGATCGGCGTAATCCTACAGAAAACGCTGTCTTTTCTTTCACTAAAGGAGCAGAGATGTACGCATTTCCGCCTAATAAGCCCAACGAGAATTTTCCGGTAAATTTCTCAAAATCAGGTTGGTTCATCCCTATGTCTGTAATACTTGAGATACGCCCTCCGTAACGGGCAGGAAAAGAAGATTTAAAAAAATCAAGACTTCTCACTGTAAACACATTAAAAGAGGAGAAAATACCACCCAAATGACTTACATGATAAAGCGGCAAACCCTGATACAGAAAAAGATTCTGATCGTTGTCTCCTCCATGTACATAGAGTCCGGTAAACCCTTCAACTCCCGGAGATACTCCCGGCAAAGTCTGAAGCGTTTTGACAATATCCGGTTCGCCGAACATAACCGGAAGGTTCAATATCAACTTATCCTTTATTGAAACGCGTCCCATTAGCGGATCAGTCAGATTCTTTCCCGCTTCGTCTCCATATACAACCACTTCCTGCAACTTAATAGTTGTGGTATCTTTCTGTGTTTGCGCGTTGATCAATACAGCGGAAAAGAAGAATACAATTACCATAAAAGACAAATGGATTCTTCTTAACCACTCTACCTTGGCTATCAAATAAGTCATTAATTTAGAATCTATTCAGCAGTGAAACGAATAATGCACCCCTGCTCTTCCGGTGGATCCAACGGAGTATTGGTGAACTCACCTACATATTTATACGTTTTTTCATTAAGCTTTACTGTTCCGGAAAAATCACGATGCTCCAACAAAATTGTTGTTAGAGTTGTTTTCTCGGAATTTGTTGGAAAGTTGGTCAGGGTAATAGTCATATCGTAAATTGAATCGGAATGATACACGGTATTTCCATTTTCATCCGTTTTTATACCCGAATCACCACCATCTTTCTGTTCCGATTCCACATTAGCCGTAACACCCTTAATCACTTCGTTTCCGATATAAACGGAAAGATTATCTCCCGAATAAATACGATCCCGATAACTTGGAGAGGAAGTAGTATTACCATTGTCGTCATCGTCACTACAAGACATAAACCCAAACAAACAGGTTGAGATTAAAATAATAGAATAAAAGATTTTCAAGTTTTTTTTGACTTCTTTCATAGAATTTTTAGTTAGTTGTGTTCTGGTTGCGTTAATCATATCATGAAAATTGCTCTCACGCAATATGGGATAATATGACAAATTATGTGCATTTCAATAAATTACGGACAAATATAGTTTTTTTTCATTATATTCAATACAAATTACTTACTAATATTTAAGAGTTCTTTTGTTCGGAACAAACAACCAATGAATAATTTTATTCAAAAAAAAACACGCTAACAACTTGCATAAGGTATATTGGTGATAGTATATTTGTAAGCGAATGAAAAGTAATTTGAAGAGCTTGACAGTGTTTGCTGAAGCGCTTTGAAATATTTGTTGAAGGGCTTTGAAATGTTTGCCGAAGCGCTTCAAAATTAGTTTTGATCGGATATTGCATTCTTTTTATCACGAATAATATATAAACCAAATTAACTATGAAAATTTCTTACAGTATTCATAAAGTGCCTAACCTGCAAAGTGAAAATAACGAAGAAACGCATCAGGCAAGGATTAATTCTTCGGGAACTATTAAAACAGAAGAATTGTGTACGCTGATCTCTGCTCGAAGTTCTATTTCTGCCGCAGATGTGAAAGCGACACTGGATTCGCTCAATTTTTGCTTTAATTATTATCTGGCTCAGGGATATAATATTGAGTTAGACGATCTTGGAATATTTTCTTTAGGACTGAAAAGCCGGAAGGAACAAGGTGAAACAGCCGGAAATTTATTATCGGTTAAGGTTAACGGCATCCATTTCAGGCCTTCTGTTAAACTGAAAGAACAGATTAGGGGATTTCAGCTGACACACAAATCCAGAAAAACTGAAAATCAATATACGCAGGAAGAACGGTTAAAACGTATTTTAAAAAATGTGGAAAAGTATGGTTATACAACACGAACAGCCTGCCAGGAGTTAAACAAAGTAACCCGGTATATTGCCAATACGGATTTACATCATTTAATAACTACCCGTACGTTAAAAGCTGTAGGCAGTACTTGCAACCGGGTTTACATTAAAGCAGAGGTTTTATCAGCGGAAGCAATAAAAACAGAACCATAAAAAAGTGCGCAAAACTTAGCAAAGAAAACCCACCCCTGTCTTTTTAAGTGTTTTTCACAAATAAACAGATGTATTAGCACGCAAAAAATACGTAATTTTACATTGTTTATCCAAAACTCATCCTTATCAATAGGTTAAACGGTCTTATTATTACAATAAGAAAATAATTAATCGTAAAATATGCCAGAACGCTGAAAAACAGAACACAGATGTTTGTTGCATTTTTTTCTTAACTAAACAGATTAAATGAAGATAGAACAAGATGTCTGATTTTGTTGTTTTTTAATTATCTAGAAGAATTAAGGCTTAATAGTGGTTTTATTAGTTTTTGTACATACATATAAATTATAGACAATGAAGATTGGTTTTTTTTATTACGGAATATTTGTGCTGCTCCTCCTTTCCGCATGTGGTAAAAAAGGTGCGGAACATAAAGGATTCGCGATGCAAAGTTATCCTGAATTGACTCTTTCAAAACAGACCGCGACGTTAAACACGACTTATCCTGTTACCCTAAGAGGGAAAGAGGATATTGATATTAAACCTCGTGTGGATGGCTTTATTGATGCTGTTTACATTGACGAGGGAACTACGGTAAAAAAAGGTCAGGTTCTTTTCAAAATAAACTCTCCTTCTTCCGAGCAGATGTATTTATCGGCTAAGGCGGCGTTAAACAGTGCCCAGGCTCAGTTAAATACCAGCAAATTAGATGTTGAGCGTATTCGCCCTTTGGCGGAAAAAGGGATTTTGAGTAATGTGCAACTGCAAATGTATGAAAATACCTACCAATCAGCTGTAGCTACATTGGAACAGGCTAAGGCTACATTGGCAAATGCGGAGGCAACCAGAAGCTGGGCTACCGTAACCAGTCCGGTTGATGGTATCGTGGGTACAATTCCTTATCGGTTGGGTAGTTTAGTTAATAGCGCAAGCACACTTACAACCGTGGCCAACACCAGCAGTATATACGCGTATTTCTCCATGAACGAGAAAGCTCTCCTTGAATTTCTAAGTTCTCTGGAAGGTGAATCACAAGCGGAGAAGATTAAAAATGCTCCGGAACTGACACTTCAGTTGGCCGATGGAAGCATTTATGCTGAAAAGGGAAAATTAGAAACCATTTCCGGAGTTGTAAATGTTACAACCGGTTCGGCCAATTTCAGAGCTGTTTTTCCTAACCAACAAGCGTTTTTAAAGAGCGGAACAAGCGGCAAAATAGAAATACCGAGAATATTGGAAGATGTGTTCGTGATTCCTCAGGCTGCTACATTCGCACAACAAGATAAGATTTTGACATTTATAGTACAAGGAGATTCTGTTGTACAGAAAGTTGTATCCGTTTTGACGCTTAACGACGGAAAGAGTTATGCTGTAACCAATGGGCTGACAGAAGGGGATGTGATTATAGAAAGTGGTGTAGCCACCTTATTTAATGGTAAGAAAATAAAGTAAGCGTCTAATTTATTTAAGCAAACAACGATGTTAAAAACATTTATAGAAAGACCGGTATTATCCACAGTCATATCGATTATCATTGTAGTACTGGGGATAATTGGTTTGGCAACATTGCCGGTAGAACAATATCCGGACATAGCTCCGCCTACGGTTCAGGTATCAGCCATGTACCCGGGTGCAAACGCGGATGTGGTACTGAATAGCGTTGTTATTCCACTGGAAGAACAAATAAACGGCGTTGAGGGTATGACTTACATGACCTCATCTGCCAGCAACAACGGTATGGCACAGATCAGGGTGTTCTTTCAACAGGGAACAGACCCGGATATCGCGGCGGTGAATGTACAGAATATGGCTGCCCGCGCTCAACCTTTGCTGCCTTCGGAGGTGGTACAATCCGGCGTAACGGTAAAAAAACAACAGAGTAGTACGATCCTGATGGTTTCGCTCTCTTCGGAAAACCCGGATTATGACGGCTCTTTTATACAGAACTATGCGAATATTAATATTCTTCCCCAGATAAAACGTGTTTACGGGGTGGGTGAAGCCATGGTTTACGGGGCAAGAGACTACTCTATGCGTATTTGGTTCAAGCCTGCTGTAATGGCCTCTTACAAAATCAATCCGACTGAAGTAATCGCGGCATTGAAAGACCAGAACATTGAAGCTGCTCCCGGTGAATTGGGACAAAACAGTGAGCAGTCTTTTCAATACACCTTAAAATATACGGGGCGCCTGAAAAGCGCGGAAGAGTTTGAAAACGTTATCATCAGATCGGAAAACGGACAGATTCTGCGCGTTAAAGATGTAGCGGATGTTGAATTAGGTGCTCTAAACTACACGGTGGTTTCAGGGCTGGATGGAAACGAATCGGTTGCTATGGCTATTAGCCAGACCGCCGGTTCAAATGCACAGGAAGTAATCGAGAATGTGAAGAAAGTAATGACTGATGCTTCTGCCGATTTTCCTCCCGGACTAAAATACACATATGTTTCAGACTCCAGTGAGTTTTTAAATGCGTCAATCAGTAAGGTGGTAACAACATTGATTGAAGCATTTATTCTGGTGTTTTTAGTTGTATTCGTCTTCCTGCAGGATTGGCGGTCAACGATTATTCCCGGAATTGCCGTGCCCGTAGCTATTGTGGGTACATTCTTCTTCCTTCAACTAATGGGTTTCTCCATTAACCTGCTGACTCTTTTCGCCTTGGTATTAGCAATTGGGATTGTGGTGGATGATGCCATAGTCGTCGTCGAGGCCGTTCATGCCCAAATGGACAATGGGGTAAAAGATGCCAAGGAGGCAACAATTAACGCCTTGAAGGAGATTGCTCCGGCTATCGTGTCGATCACACTCGTAATGGCAGCCGTTTTTATTCCGGTAAGTTTTATCGGAGGAACCAGCGGCGTGTTTTACAGACAATTCGGTTTGACATTGGCTATCTCCATCCTGCTTTCGGCGGTTAATGCGTTAACACTTAGTCCGGCTCTTTGCGCGCTCTTCCTGAAATCGCACGATGAAGAACACAAAAAGAAGAACTTCCTTCAGCGTTTCTACTTTACATTCAACCTCTGGTTTGATCTGGGCACGCAAAAATACAGGAAATCGCTTCTCTTTTTAGGTAAGAAAAAACACAGGTGGATAACGACAGCCATGATAGCTCTGGCGGTTTTCATCTTTGCGTTATTGATGAAAACCACACCTTCCGGATTTGTTCCTCAAGAGGATAGCGGCGGTGTAATAGGAATGATCACGTTAGCTCCGGGCGCCTCTCTTGAACGTACGGACTCTCTTGTGAAAGAGGTGATCGATATAGCAAACGAGATGCCAAATGTGGCTCACGTACTGAATATCACCGGTGTTAACTTCATGAGCGGTGTGGGTAGTTCGTACGCAACGGTAATGATGAAAATGGAGCCTTGGAGCGAACGCAGCATCACTTCGGACCAGATTGCCGGCATGATGACGCAAAGAACAAGGTCGATTACCGACGCCACATTCCTGTTCATGGGTGCTCCCACGCTTCAGGGTTTTGGTGTTAGTAGTGGTGTGGAACTACAGTTGCAGGATAAAATGGGAGGAGACATTAATCAATTTTATGGTGTGGCGCAGAACTTTATCCGTGAATTAAACAGCAGGGAAGAAGTGTTGATGGCTATGACGACGTTCGACCCCAAATTTCCGCAGAAATTAATCGAAGCGGATATTGCAAAAATAAAGGAATCCGGACTTACTTTAGGAGAGGTTATGTCGACATTGCAAGCGTATATAGGAAGTATGTATATTTCCAACTTCAATATTTACGGAAAACAATTCAGGGTGATGGTACAGGCATCTCCGGAGTACAGAAAGATGATGGACGATTTAGAGGGTCTGTATATCCGTACTTCTTCCGGCGAAATGGCTCCTGTAACCGAGTTTATCACGATTAGCGATGTGATGGGACCTCAGAGCTTGGCTCGTTTCAATATGTATTCGTCAATGAGTTTGACTATTATTCCGAACACGACAGCCGGATATAGCACAGGAGACGTTATTAAGATTATTGAGGAAGAATTGACCCAGACCCTTCCCTCCGGCTACGGTTATGAATATTCCGGTATGACGAGAGAAGAAGTAACAAGTGGTAGTCAGACGCTTTTGATCTTTGCGCTTTGTCTTATCTTTGTGTACCTCTTGCTGGCCGCGCTGTACGAAAGTTATATACTCCCCCTATCCGTTATATTTTCGCTTCCTATCGGGTTGGCCGGTGTGTTTATCTTCCTCTATATATTTGGTTCGTCACAAGGTATAACGAACAACATCTATGTGCAGATATCCTTAATCATGTTGATCGGGCTGCTCGCCAAGAATGCCATTTTGATTGTGGAATACGCAATTCAGCGACGACAGCAAGGCATGAGTGTTATTGAGGCTGCGGTAAACGGGGCAGTGGCTCGTTTGCGTCCTATCCTGATGACTTCGTTTGCTTTCATTTTCGGACTTCTTCCTTTGGCGTTAGCTTCAGGAGCGGGAGCAGTAGGCAATAGGTCTATCGGTATCAGTGCCATCGGAGGTATGTTGATCGGAACACTGATCGGGATATTGGTGATCCCTTCACTTTATATCATCTTCCAAACGATACAAGATAAATTCAGTGATTCGGGATTAATCAACACTAATGATGAATTTATTAAACATCAACACGATAAAAATAAATGATGAAGTATAAATATATAAAAGGTGTAGTACTGTTGAGTGTTTTCCTTTCAATCGGGTTATCCTCCTGTCAGGTTTTGAATAAATATAAAAGTCCGGAGATAGACCTTGAGCATCTTTACCGGGATAATAATTCGACTGATACCACCACCATTGCCAACTATCCGTGGAGGGCGTTTTTCAATGATCAACTATTGATTGCGTTAATCGACGAGGGGCTTAAACATAATTTCGATTTGCAGATAGCGCATTCGCGCATAAAACAAGCCGAAGCTAGCTTAGGAATGGCCAGAGCGGCTTATTTCCCTGATCTGGCACTTGTCGGTCAAGTTTCTCACAACAGATTCAGCAACGGTGTTAACGGCAAGGATGTGTTAGGTTATGATGCGACTGACTACAGATTAGGTGTGGCTGTTTCGTGGGAAGCAGATATCTGGGGTAAAATAAACCGGCAACACAGGGCTAAATACGCTCAGTTCCTGAGCAGCCATGCGTACAAGAATCTGGTTCAAACTTCATTAATCGCTAATATTGCGACATCTTATTATACGCTACTTGCTTTAGATGAGCAATTGAAGGTAACGAATGAAACGATCGAACTGCTGAAAGAAAGTGTAGAAACAATCGAGGCTTTAAAAGAAGCCGGCATGCAGAATGGGGCTGCGATAGAACAAAGCAAGGCTTTTTTATACAGCACGCAAGTTACTGTTCCTAATCTGGAAAGCCAGATTAGAGAATTAGAAAACACCATCTGTTTTCTGATTGGAAGAAAGTCCGGCGTTGTGCTACGTTCTCCTATTCAGCAGCAGGAAGTAATTTCCGGTTTGCAGTATGGTTTGCCTGTGCAAATGTTGGCCAAACGCCCCGATGTGCAGCAAGCTGAGCTTTCATTTCGATCTGCGTTTGAATTGACAAATGCCGCTCAGGCCAGCTTCTATCCGTCTATTACGTTAAACTCGTCGATGATTGGATATAACGCGGCTACACTGTCTAACTTTTTCAAACCGGAAAATATCTTTGCCAGTATAGTGGGCGGTTTAGCTCAACCTCTTTTTGCCAGAAAGCAGTTAATCGCCAATTACCAGATTGCTAAAGCGCAACAAAAAGAAGCGCTGTTGACATTTGAAAAGACGGTTCTTTCTGCCGGTAAAGAAGTGTCAGACATTTTGTTTTCCCTTGAATCATCACTAAAAAAGAATGAAATCAGGGCTAAACAAGTTGAAGCTTCTCAAAACTCGGTCGACTATACAAAAGAATTACTTAAAGCAGCTGAAGCAAACTACATAGAGGTATTAAATGCTGAACAAAGTCTTTTATCAGCTCAACTAAGTCAGGTAAACGATAAACTGGAACAACTTCAATATAGTGTAAATCTCTACCGGGCATTAGGCGGCGGCGGAGAATAAGACAGAATAACGTCTGTATTTGGAAGTGCTTAAAATCATTTATAGTGATTTTAAGCACTTTCTTTTTTTATTTTAGGGCAAAATGGGCTATGGTTTTATAAAAAACAATACATTTGGGGCGGTTCATGCTGATCTACTAATTACAAAAACAAAAAAATTATGTGCTTAGCTATACCAGGGAAAATCTTACGTATAGACAACTCTGTTCCCGACCTGAAGATGGCAAAGGTAGATTTCGGAGGAATGATAAAAGATGTGTGCATACAGTGGATTGATGCCAATATAGGGGATTATATCCTGGCTCATGCCGGTATGGCCATATCGATAGTAAACGAAGAATACGCAAAAGAAACACTGGCTGATTTTGAGAAATTGGCCAAGTTTAACTAATCGTTTAATTTCTTCAAGGATGAAGCATCTATACGAATATCGGAACAGTGAACAGGTTAAGCGGTTAATACAAGCTATTGACAAAGTTGTGCTTAACCCTTGGAATATTATGGAAATATGTGGCGGACAAACCCATTCCATAGTCCGGTATGGTATTGATGAAATGCTTCCTGACAAGATTACATTGCTACATGGTCCGGGGTGTCCGGTCTGTGTAACGCCTATAACCGTAATTGACAAGGCGATTGAGATAGCCCTTAAACCCTATGTAATCATGACCTCGTTCGGGGATATGATGCGGGTTCCGGGAAGTCAATTCGATTTGTTGCATGCAAAAGCCAAAGGAGCCGATGTAAGGGTGCTTTACTCTACTTTAGACGCGATTGATCTGGCGGAGAAAAACCCGGAACGGGAAGTTGTTTTTTTAGCTGTAGGGTTTGAAACTACCGTACCGCTTCATCTCACCGCCATAAAAGAAGCGAAAAGAAGGAAACTGACTAATTTTTCCGTCATCACATCTCTTTTCACCGTTCCTGCCGCAATAGATGCCATTCTGGCGGAAAAAGATTGCAAAGTAGATGGGTTTCTGGCTGCCGGACATGTTTGCGCGGTAATGGGATACCACGAATACCATCCGCTGGCGGAAAAATTCAGAAAGCCTATTGTGGTTACAGGTTTTGAGCCGGTAGATTTGTTGTATGGTATTTACCAATGTATAGTGCAATTGGAAAATAAAACAGGAAAAGTAGAGAACGCTTACCAACGTATTGTCACTGAAGCCGGCAATTTAAAAATGCAGGAGCTGATGAAAGAGATGCTCGTACCTGCTGACCAAGCGTGGAGAGGCATTGGTAAGATTGATAAAAGCGGTCTGAAATTAGCTGATGCCTTTAAAGATTTTGACGCGTTGGAAAAGTTTGGTGCTTCTATCCATACGCAAGATATAGAAACAATAACACAAACCCGTTGTATAGCGGGTGATATCATGAGAGGGAATAAACAAGTGGCGGATTGTCCGTTCTTTGGTGTAAAGTGCACTCCGGAATATCCCATCGGAGCACCAATGGTGTCGACAGAAGGCGTTTGCGCTGCTTATTATAGTTATACTAATTTTAAAGAACAAGCATGGAGTTAAATTGTCCGCTACCTGTAACTGAGGCAGAATACATCTTATTGGGGCATGGAAGTGGAGGCAGACTTACCCGGAAATTGATTGATGAAGTCTTTTATCCGGCATTCCGAAATCCGATTTTAGAGCAGGATCATGACGGTGGGGTATTTGCTGTTGATAAAAAACGTATGGCTATCACAACCGATTCGTATGTTGTCGATCCGGTTTTCTTCCCGGGCGGAAACATCGGCGATCTGGCAATAAACGGAACGGTAAATGATCTGGCTTGTTGCGGTGCAAAACCATTATATTTAACAGTCGGATTTATTCTGGAAGAAGGATTTGCGATCGCCGACTTAAAAGTGATTGTGAATTCAATGCGAAAAGCTGCTGATAAAGCCGGTGTATTTATCGTTACCGGCGATACGAAAGTTGTAGAACGGGGTAAATGTGATAAAATATTTATCAACACCAGCGGTGTCGGTGTTTTGGATGATGATATTAATATTTCACCCGCAAAGGCTTGTGCCGGCGATGTGGTTATCTGTAGTGGTCCGATTGGTGTACACGGGATTACCATTCTATCTACACGCGAGAGTTTGGGCTTCGAAACCTCATTGCAAAGCGACACGGCTGCATTGAACGGAATGCTTAACGAACTTTGCGGGCAAATAAAAGACATCCATGTGCTTCGAGATCCGACAAGAGGCGGAGTAAGCAGTACATTAAACGAAATAGCGCAAACTTCGCATGTAGAGATTGAGATAGAAGAAGCATTACTGCCCGTGCCTGAAGTGGTACGTTCGGCATCGGAACTGCTGGGGCTTGATCCGCTTTACATCGCCAACGAAGGAGTCGTTTTAGTGATCTTACCTTCCGAAGTATCGGAAGAGGCTTTAAAAATCATGCGTAGTTTTCCGGAGGGGAAACAAGCTGTAATTATTGGCACGGTTAAGTCGTCGGAAAGAGCTTCTGTTAAACTGAAAACGCTTTTCGGAGGACGGCGGATCGTTACCATGCTAAACGGGGATCAGCTACCGAGGATTTGTTAGAATAAAATAGTTAATACTATTATTTACTTAAAAGTATAAAATATGGGGACAAAGAAAAAAACAGTTTATGACGACTGTATCAGCAAAGGTGTCTCAAGACGTGATTTCCTTAAATTCTGCACCACAATGGGAGCTTTGTTAGGATTAGAAGCGTCGGGAGTAGCACAAGTGGTGAAGGCTTTAGAGAAGAAGTCCCGTTTGCCTATCATCTGGCTTCATCTACAAGAATGTACCTGTTGCAGCGAATCATTTATTCGCACCTCACACCCTATTCTGGCGGACTTGATTTTTGACCAGATCTCATTAGATTATACGGAAACACTGATGGCTCCGGCCGGTTTTCAGGCAGAAAAAAGTATGCACGACACCATGCAGCAATACAAAGGGGAGTATATCCTGATGATAGAAGGTTCCATTCCGTTGGAAAATGAGGCTTATTGTTGTATTGGTGGGCGTAGTGCCAAACAAATACTGGAGGAAGCTGCAGAAGGAGCTAAAGCCATTGTCGCATGGGGTAATTGCGCTTCATCGGGTTGCGTACAGGCGGCTTATCCGAACCCGACAAAGGCCACACCAGTGCATCGGGTGATCAAGGGAAAAACGGTAATGAACGTACAAGGCTGTCCGCCGATTGCCGAAGTGATGGCCGGGATTATTGTCCACCTGCTTACCTTTAACAGAATACCTCAATTGGATCGTTTGGGACGGCCGAAGGTATTTTACTCCCGGCGGGTACATGACACCTGCTATCGCCGCGCTAATTTCGACGCAGGACTTTTTGTGGAAAGCTTCGATGACGAGAATGCGAAACGTGGTTATTGCTTATACAAAATGGGCTGTAAAGGTCCCAGCACATACAACGCCTGTGGTATTATCAAATGGAATGAAGGCACCAGCTTTCCCATTCAAAGCGGACACCCATGCATTGGTTGCAGCGAAGACGGATTCTGGGACAGAACTCCTTTCTACAAACGACAAGCAACCATTAATGCCTTCGGTGTGGAAGCAACTGCCGATGAAATCGGATTGGCTTTAGGAGTAGCAACCACCGGTGCTTTGGCGGCTCATGCCGTGGCAACGAATATCCGAAAGAGAAGATTAATAAATAACGAAAGTTCCGAAGAGGAAGGAACGGATCATTAATGCTAAAAATCTAAACCATGACAAAAAGAATTGTAGTTGACCCGATCACACGTATTGAAGGGCATTTAAGAATTGAAGCGGAAATTGAAAACGGCATTATTAAAGATGCGTTCAGCTCCGGAACAATGGTCAGAGGAATAGAAACAATCGTTCGTGACCGTGATCCCCGGGATGTATGGGCCTTTGTGGGCCGTATTTGCGGAGTTTGCACCTCTACGCATTCCCTTTGTTCGGTCCGGGCGGTAGAGGATGCCATAGATACCGTCGTTCCTCCCAATGCAGAAATGGTAAGAAACATCATGGCCAATGTATTATTTATGCATGACCACGTTGTTCACTTCTACCATCTTCATGCTTTCGACTGGGTAGATGTTGTATCGGCTCTTAAAGCAGATCCGGCAGCAGCGTCTGTTGCGGCGGCTAAACTATCAGACTGGCCTAAAAGTTCGACCGGCTATTTTAAAGCGATACAAGACAGGGTGGGAAAGTTTGTTGACAGCGGACAACTCGGCATATTTGCGAATGGCTATTGGGGACATCCGGCTTACAAGCTAACTCCTGAGCAAAACCTCATCGCCGTAGCGCATTATCTGGAAGCGTTAGAATGGCAGAAAGAAATCGTGAAAGTGCATGCCGTTTTCGGTGGTAAAAACCCGCATCCCAACTATGTGGTGGGTGGTATGCCTTGCAGTATCAACCTTGAAGAGCCGAACGCCATCAATGCGGAAAGACTCGCTTTCGTAAAAAAGAAACTGATTGAAGCCAAGACATTCATCGATCAGGTTTATGTTCCCGATCTGCTAATGATAGCAGACGTATACAAAGACGATTGGGCGAAGATAGGCGGAGGGGTAAGCAATTACCTTGCTTTCGGAGATTTTCCTATAGGAAACTATGGTGAAACGGAAACGTATAAAATGCCACGGGGCATTATTCTTGACAGGGATTTATCGAAAGTACATCCTGTTGACGCTAATTCTCCGGAAGAAATAAAAGAGTATATCTATCACTCCTGGTACAAGTACAGCAAAGGAAACAGCGAAGGCCTCCATCCTTTTGAGGGAGAAACGGAACTGAACTACACCGGTCCGAAACCTCCGTATGACTTTTTAGATATCAATGACAAGTACAGTTGGATCAAGACCCCACGCTGGAAAGAGCAGCCTATGGAAGTAGGACCACTGGCCCGAATGCTTGTTGCATACGCGGCAGGAAAACAACCTCAGAAAGATTTAATTGACAGCGTATTGAAAGAGCTCAATTTGCCGGCAGACGCCTTGTTTTCCACCTTAGGAAGAACTGCGGCCCGCGGATTGGAATCTAAACTATGCGCGGATTGGGCATTGGAGTTCTTCGACAGACTAATGGACAATCTGCAAGGAGACTCCCGTATGTTCGAACCGGAAAAGTGGAAAGAAACCCAATGGCCGGACAAATGTCAGGGAGTTGGTTTAACAGAAGCTCCTCGCGGTGCTTTGGCTCATTTTGCAGTTATTGAAAAAAGCAGAATCAAAAATTACCAAATGGTAGTACCTACAACATGGAACGCCTCGCCGCGTGATGAAAAAGGCGTACTGTCTGCTTACGAATCGGCATTGATAGGCACACCTGTTCACGACGCGAACATTCCGTTGGAGATATTACGCACGATACATTCATTCGATCCTTGTCTGGCTTGTGCCGTACACCTGTATGACGAAAGCGGAAAATACGTTCATGCATTAGATACATTCTAACTGTTAGGAGTATGAGAGTACGTAAAGAAAATCTGAAAGAAGTGTACGTATGGGAAATACCTGTACGTATATTCCATTGGCTTAACGCACTGTGCATCGTTGTGCTTATTTCTACCGGATTTATGATAGCAGATCCGTTAGCAATTATTGATGCTACGGAGGCTACGCATAGTTTTGGATTCGGATACATCCGCCTGATTCATTTCATTGCCGGATTTGTGTTCTTCGTGAACCTGATCTTTCGCCTTTACTGGAGCTTTGCAGGCAATCGTTTTGCCAAATGGAACAATTTCGTTTTGCTCAAAAAGGAACAATGGCAGGAACTGTTCGAGGTTATTAAGGTAGATATCTTAATGCTCAAAACCAAGCCGGTAGAAAGTATTGGTCACAATGCGGTGGCTGCTACTACTTACTTTGTGCTGTTCCTGATTTCCGGTCTTCAAGTTATAACTGGCTTTGCCTTATATGCGAAAATGAGCCAGGCTGCCTTTCCACAACTCTTCACCTGGATTATCCCGCTGTTGGGGGGAGAATTCATTGTCCGAGACATACATCATTGCATCACCTGGGTCTTTATTCTCTTCATGTTGGTACACGTGTACCTTGTTTTGTATCATGATTATATCGAGCGGCGCGGAGAAACATCGGCCATGATCGGCGGATGGAAGTTTGTAAAAGAAGATATTGTAGAGCAACTGGAACTGAAAGACGAAGAAATGGAAAAGCAGAAAAGAGCCAGGAGAAGAAGAGAAAAAAGAAGAAAAATATGGAGACCTTGATCCTTGGTGTCGGCAATCTACTCTTACGGGATGAAGGAGTGGGAATCCACGTTATACAAGCATTAGAGAAAGAAACACTACCGTCTCACGTCCATCTTATGGATGGTGGGACAGGTGGGTTTCACTTGATAAGCTGGCTGGAAAAATACGACCGGATTATTATGATAGACGCCACGCTGGATGCGAATACTCCGGGCACCATACGAATGATCAAGCCGCAATACGCGTCTGATTTTCCGCCACTGATGAGCGCACACGAAATAGGACTGAAAGACATGGTTGAGGTTATGCAACTCACTGCCGGCAAACTGCCGGAGATTCTGTTAATCGTCATTTCGGTAGTCGACATCAGTTCTGTTGGAATGAAACTTTCACCGCAGGTAGAGGCGGTGATACCCCAGGTTGTGGAACTTGTAAAAAATACAGTCTGCTAAATACCGGTTCAAAACAAAAAGAAATCGCACAAGAAGACTCCTACTTTCCGCACAAAAATATATTAGCGCAACAAAATCAGCCTATAAGCCTGCAAACATAGGTATTCCACCCCGTAAATACCTATTAGTAGGTATTGGGTAAGCGCGCTTTTCAGGGTAATTTTGTTAGTTCATATTTAAGCAGGCATGAGACTATCGGAATTACAGACAGGTGAGAATGGCGTAATTGTAAAGGTATTAGGGAAGGGTGCTTTTAGAAAACGCATTATTGAGATGGGCTTTATCCGGGGTAAGTCGGTTGAAGTTATCAAAAACGCACCTCTGAAAGATCCTATTCACTACAAAGTAATGGGATATAACGTTTCATTACGAAGAAGCGAAGCCGCGCTCATCGAAGTAGTCAGCGAAGCTACATATCAAGAATCCCTGCTTCAGGAAGCCGCCAACAATGAAAGCGAACCCATCATCTCGGAAAGTCAGGAAAACTTTCTGTACGAACTGGCTATTAAAAAAGGGAAAACAATCAACGTCGCACTTGTTGGCAATCCGAATTGCGGAAAAACATCACTTTTTAATTTCGCGTCCGGCGCGCACGAACGTGTAGGGAACTACAGCGGCGTTACGGTGGATGCCAAAGAGGCCGTGTTTCGACAAGACGGCTACACATTCCGAATTACCGACCTGCCGGGCACTTATTCGCTTTCGTGTTATTCGCCGGAAGAACTCTATGTAAGAAAACACCTGAACGAAGAACATCCCGACGTAGTTGTCAACGTTGTAGACGCCAACAACTTAGAGCGAAACCTGTATCTAACAAGTCAATTGATCGATATGGACGTACGCTCCGTGATGGCTTTGAACATGTATGATGAGCTGATAAAGAGCGGAGACAAGTTCGACTACGAAGCCCTCTCCCGTATGACCGGTATACCGATAGTACCAACTGTTAGCAAAACCGGCGAGGGAATAGAACAACTGTTCAAACGGGTTATTCAGGTATACGAAGAAAAAGATCCCGTTTTGCGTCATATCCACATCAACTACGGAGAAACGCTGGAAAAAGCCATCCTCAACGTGCGCAACCAGTTAAAGGGGAATGAATACATCTCCCGGGGGGTATCCAAACGCTTTCTGTCTATAAAGCTGCTCGAAGGCGATAAGGAGGTGGAAGACCTTATCCGCGCACTTCCCAGTGGCAATCACGCAAAAATATTAGCCGAACGAGATAAAAACACGGCACATATCAAAAACCTGCTTCTGGAAGATAGTGAAACCTCGTTTACCAACGCCCGCTACGGCTTTATTGCCGGAGCCTTGCAGGAAACTTTCGAGCCAAGCAAGCTGAAGAACGCCTCGCCTACTCAATTTATAGACTTACTGGTAACACATAAAGTTTGGGGCTTTCCTATATTTATCGCATTCATGTGGGTGATGTTTGAAACCACCTTCCGTCTGGGAGATTATCCGATGGGATGGATTGAGAGTGGTGTTGCTTTTCTGGGAGATTTAATCAGCGGATACATGGCAGACGGTCCGTTTAAAGATTTATTGGTGGATGGAATCATTGCCGGAGTAGGTGGTGTTATTGTTTTCCTGCCCAACATATTGATCCTTTACCTGTTTATCTCCTTCATGGAAGACTCCGGTTATATGGCCCGAGCAGCCTTCATCATGGACAAGATCATGCACAAAATGGGACTGCACGGCAAGTCGTTCATACCGTTAGTGATGGGTTTCGGCTGCACAGTTCCCGCAATCATGGCCACACGTACCATCGAAAGCCGCAGCAGCAGAATGATAACCATGCTCATCAATCCGTTGATGAGTTGCAGCGCGCGCTTGCCGGTATATGTATTGCTGATTGGCGCATTCTTTCCCGAAAATGCCAGTTTGATGATGCTCATCATCTACTCGGTAGGCATATTGCTGGCAGTGGTCATGGCACGAATTTTTAAGAAATACCTCTTCAGCGACGAAGATATTCCGTTTGTAATGGAACTACCCCCCTACCGTATGCCGACGGCAAAGTCTATCATCATACACATGTGGGAGAAAGCCCATCAATATCTCCGCAAAATGGGCGGGATTATCTTAGTCGCGTCTATCATAATCTGGTTTCTGAGTTATTACCCTCGCCATTCTGTCGGTTCGGATATGATCGACCAACAAATAGCTCAGGTGGAAAACACCCTGCTTGATGAAGATGAAAAAAGCGAGCAGATACTGGAATTAGAACACCTGAAAGCAATGGACTTACAGCGAAACTCTTATATAGGAACACTCGGTCAAGCCGTACAACCCGTACTTGCACCCCTTGGGTTCGACTGGAAAATAAGCGTAAGTATTTTAACCGGTATGGCTGCCAAAGAAGTGGTTGTCAGCACCCTGAGTGTGCTCTACACCGGAGAATCGGAAGAAAGTCAGGCATTGCCGGAAAGACTCAAACAAGACCGCGACGAGAATGGCGAATTAGTTTTCAGCCCCTTAGTCGCTTTTTCTCTCATGCTATTTGTACTGATCTACTTTCCCTGTATCGCTACCGTTGCCGCGGTTATCCGCGAATCCGGTTCGTGGAAATGGGGAGGATTTCTCATACTATACTCCTGTTCGTTAGCCTGGCTTATTTCGTTTATCGTTTACCAGACAGGTGCTGTAATTAACGGAATAATTGGAGGTTAACACAATTAAAACATTCACAAGCCCGGTTTCAATCACCGGAATGCTTAAACAAAAAAAGAAATTATGTGGCAAGAAATAGCAGTCGCATGCACCGGAATCACCACCTTACTTTATGTGGGTTGGAAAGTTTACAGCTTTATCGTTGCCCCCAAAAGCACAGCATCCAGCCCTTGCGGTGGATGTACAGGTTGTTCATTGCATCACGAGCTGAAAAAGCAAAAGAAAAGCTGTTGCGGCAGTTGACTTGTTGTGTTTTAAGGACTTACAGCACAACAAGCCTCAACATGCCGAATCCCGGAATTTGAGCAAAAAACATGCCTTCCGTAGGCGCTGATAATCAAGGCCTTAGAAAGGCAAAAAACATAAAGGTTATTTTTCAAAATATATCCTTTATTTTTCGAAAAATAAAGGATATGTTTTTATTTATAAAGGATGTTCTTTTTCAGCTATTTTTCGACCGATACAAGAATAAGTAAATCCTTTCTGTTCCAACTCCTCAATATCATAGATATTTCGCCCATCTAAAATCAAGGGCGTTAGCATCAGTTTTTTGATGGTATCCCAGGAGGGCAAACGAAATTCTTTCCATTCGGTTACAACAAGTAATGCGTCCGAATCCAACACGGTTTCATAAATATCTTTACAGAGTTCAACAGCATCGCCCAATCTTCGGCGAGCCTCATCTATCGACACCGGATCATACGCCTTAACACGGCAACCGGCCTTCAACAACAAATCGATCAAGACCAACGAAGGAGCTTCGCGTATATCATCCGTTTCAGGTTTAAACGACAACCCCCATAGGGCAATGCACTTACCCTTCAGCTCACCACCGTAAAAATCGTTCAACTTTCGGAACAAAACGGTTTTCTGACGGTCGTTCACATCTTCTACCGCCTGCAATATACGCATCGGATAGTCGTATTCCTTAGCAGTACGAATCAGCGCCTTCACATCTTTCGGAAAACAAGAGCCACCATAACCACAACCGGGATAAAGAAAACGACCACCGATACGGTTGTCAGACCCTATCCCTTTCCTCACCATATTTACGTCGGCGCCAACCAATTCACACAAATTAGCCATATCGTTCATAAAACTAATACGCGTAGCCAACATCGCATTGGCCGCATATTTAGTCATCTCGGCCGAAGGCACATCCATAAAAATAACACGAAAATTATTCAACAAGAAAGGACGATACAACCGCGTCATTAACTCCTTGGCGCGATCCGACTCCACACCAACCACCACACGATCCGGACTCATAAAATCTTTAATAGCCGCCCCCTCTTTCAAAAACTCCGGATTAGAAGCAATATCAAACTCAACATCCACCCCACGCTTATCCAGTTCTTCCTGAATAGCCTGCTTCACCAAAAGCGCAGTTCCCACCGGAACCGTACTTTTCGTAACCACCAGCACATACTTATTAATATTCCGTCCAATCTCTCGCGCTACCTCCAGCACATAACGCAAGTCGGCACTACCATCCTCATCAGGCGGCGTACCCACAGCCGTAAAAAGCACCTCCACCTCATTAACACAATCCTTCAGTTCAGTAGTAAACCGCAGCCGTTCCGCATGAAAATTACGATTAACCATTTCCTCCAGTCCGGGCTCATAAATAGGAATAATCCCCTTCTTAAGATTTTCAATTTTCCGCGTATCCACATCCACACAAAAAACCTCCGTCCCCATTTCCGCAAAACAAGTACCCGTCACTAAACCAACATACCCCGTTCCAACGATTGCTATTTTCATAATGTTTTCCTTTTATCTGATACAAATATAGATTATTAGCTCCACAATTCTTCATAAGATGCAGCGTAGAATCACTTCCATTCATCTATTTTCCTATGAGGAAACGAATCTATTCATGTTTTATTTTATATTTTTGTAAATCAGAACAGAGCAGTTTTAAAATAAGATTCGTATTCTTAAAAAAATACTAAACCGGATATGGTTTACGTTTATTATTTTAGGAATAAATACATACATGTTTCTATGCAAGAATTTATTAACAAATCCTTTTTCTCACTTTTTGTAATTACATTAATCTTTGGGATTCTATTGTACGATTTAATAGGATTTGACTATACCGATGAAATATGTGCATCTGTGTTGTTTCTTTTATTTGGCTACCAACTGTTTAAAACGCCTGAATGGACTATAAACAAGGCTTTCCTTTTCACATTACTCGTTTTTGGATTTTATTTTTGTTATTCAATTTTTATAGGGAGTAATATAACAAAGGCCATAATTACAGATCTAATAATCCAGATAAAACCTTATCTCGCTTTATTTTGCACTTATTCGTTGGCTCCTTTATTCTCTAATGATCAAAAAATCAGACTAAGATTAACGGCATTGATCTTTAGTTTCTTTCTCTTTCTCCTGGCAATTGTTGAAATTTTCGTACCTAACACGCTTGTTGTTGTTATGGGACATGCTACCTATTATGCCGCTGCTGTAATTATGTGTTCTTTATGCTATCTGTATACTTCACCTTATACCACCAAAACAAAAATTACATTTTTACTAATCCTTGCCTTAGGACTCATATCCGGACGATCTAAATTCTTTGGTTTTTACGCATTCGCGTCTATACTTGTCTTATTTCTCTCTGTAAAACTGGACAACTTCAAGTTAAACCTAAAAAGTATTTCTATTTTACTTGCGGTTGTTGCTGTAGTTATTTTAGTTGCTTGGGAAAAAATATCGTTCTATTTCTTTCAAACTTTCACAGGAGAAGTGGACCGAGACAATTTAGCTCGATTTGTTCTATATCGTACTGCACCGGATATCCTTGTTGATTATGCTCCTTTTGGTAGTGGTTTTGCAAGTTTTGGTACATTTGCGTCAGGTCAATATTATTCTGATATTTATATCAAGTATGGGATTGAGAAAGTTTGGGGTATCAGTCAAGATTTCTACAATTATGTAGCCGATACTTATTATCCTTCACTTGCACAATTCGGGATTGTAGGGGTGTTACTTTATGTTTTGTTTTGGCTTTACATTGCAAAAAAAGCGTTCAACTTCTATAAAGTAACTAAAAACAATTTTTATCCAACATTTGTCATTTTGATTATTGTATTCTTTATCATTGAAGGAGTTGCAGATTCAACCTTCACAACTCATAGAGGCTTCTTTATACTGATGTTTTTAGGATTATTATTGGGCGATATGAAAAGGATACTAACTTCTACTTTAAACGAAAAAAAACAGTTACCCAAACATGAAGATATTACAAATCAATAAATATTTTTATAAAAAAGGAGGAGCTGAAACCGTCTTCTTTAACACAATATCCTTGTTAGAATTAAAAGGACACACGGTCATTCCCTTTTGTCTGCAGAATAAAAAAAATCAGGAATCGCCTTACAGCTCTTATTTTGTAGATTATCCGGAACTATCAGAGTCTAACCTCTTCACAAAGATCAAGAATGTTTTTCGATTCATTTACAACAAGCAAGCTGCACGAAAGATAGAAAAGCTTATCATTAAAGAGAAGCCGGACATTGCGCATATACACCTATTATTCAACAGTCTATCAGTATCTATACTCCCTGTATTAAGAAAACACAATATCCCGGTTGTTATGAGCGTACATGACTACAGACTTGTCTGCCCTGCATATACATTTACCGACGGGAAAGGTAATTTTTGCGAAAAGTGTAGTACCGGGAAATTCTATCACTGTATTACAAATAAATGCTCTAAACAAAGCTTCTTTAACAGCACTATGTTATCTCTTGATAGTTATTTCAGAGCTTTATTTATTCCTCCTATAGCGTACATAAATAAGTTTATTTTCGTCAGTAGTTTTTCAAGAAACAAACATATTCAGGTTAACTCTATGTTTAAAGACAAATCTGTATATTTATATAACTTCACGCCTACAGTAGAGGATACAAACATAAAAAAAGGAGAATATATGCTGTTCTTCGGTCGCATTTCCGAAGAGAAAGGACTCAGAACATTAATTCAGTCGATTAAAGGTTTGCCACATATAAATTTAAAAATTGCCGGTACAGGGCCGCTTTGGGATGAGTTGACACAAGAAAACATTCCAAATGTGGATTTTCTTGGTTTTATGTCCGGAAAAGAATTGGAGAATTGTATTGCAAAAGCGTCATTTGTCATTGTATCATCTGAGTGTTACGAGAACAATCCCATGTCGATTATTGAAGCATATACTTTAGGCAAGCCCGTTATTGGCAGTAATCTCGGTGGAATTCCTGAGTTAATAGTTGATAATGAAACAGGGTTTTTATTCAAGACTAAGTCTGTTGAAAGTCTTAAAAATGCTATACAAAAAGCAAACGACGTTCCAAATGGTGTTTATCAGGAAATGTCTAAATCAGCAATTAAATTTGCCGATGAGAACTTTTCAGAAACAAGCCATTACAACAAACTTATCCGCATCTATGAAGAGGTAATTGCTAAACGAAACTAAAATATGAGGGTATATGTGTTTGGTACAAGAGGTTTCCCTAACATACAGGGAGGGGTTGAGAAACACTGTGAAAATCTATACACCAATATGTCTAAAGACAAACAAATCACAGTTTTCAGAAGAAAAAGTTATCTTTCTTCTCCGGTAAACAAACATTACAAAAACATATCTTTTATTGATTTGCCTTCTACAAAAATAAAAGGAGTAGAGGCTTTTTTACATTCTTTCCTTTGTGCTATTTGGTGTTTATTTTCTCGCCCTGACATAGTGCATATTCATAATATCGGACCGGGAATATTTACGCCTCTATTGCGCATTTTCGGACTTAAAACAGTTGTTACCTACCATAGTCCGAATTATGAACACAAAAAATGGAATCGATTTGGACGCTTTATCTTAAAATGCGGGGAGTTATTCGCAACATCAACCGCAAATAGTCTAATTTTCATTAACAAAAGTTTGTTAGCTACTTTTCCTGAAAAAACACAGAGAAAAGCCAGTCTCATTCCCAATGGAGTAGATAAACAATCCATAACAAGCAACACCGAATATTTAGACTCCCTAAACCTGGAAAAACACAAATTTATCTTAGCTGTAGGTCGAATAACACAAGAGAAAGGCTTTGATTATCTTATTGACGCTTTTACTAAAAGCTCTTCATCCTCTAATTACACGTTAGTTATTGCCGGGGGTATTGATCATTCTTCTGAATATTCAAAGCAGCTATTCTCTAAAGCAGAAATAAACAAAGTCCTATTTGTGGGATTTGTAGAAGGGGAAAACTTACGACAACTTTATTCATCAGCCGCATTATTTGTTCTTCCATCTTTCAATGAAGGATTCCCTTTGGTTTTAGTCGAAGCTATTAATTACAAACGTCCTATTTTAGCTAGTGATATTTCTGCCAATATGCAGATAGGCCTACCTTCAAAGAATTATTTCCCTGTAGGGGATGTTAATTCTTTAGTTGAAAAACTAGATTGTTCATTGAGCAAAGCGTTCGAAGAGCAAGATTATGCAATAGATTTCTACTCATGGGCAGATATCGCTCAACAAGTTGAAGAGGTTTATAAACAAACCCTGCGTAAATAAGAGTCAAATAGTATTATATAAAACCTTTAGCTTTTGCTCATTTGATTGCCATACGCGATGTTCAAAGGCATATTGCCTTACCTGTTGGGAGCTTTGAGGTTTATTCTCAACAAATAAATGAATACTTGAGTTTAACACATTAAGAATGTCTTCTTTTTCTATTTCAACCTCATCAAGAACTACACCATAACCACATGCATTGATAATTTCAGGCGCATCTCCTGCATAACGTGTAGTAACAACCATAGCACCTGCTGCCATATATTCCGAGGTTTTAGTAGGCGATGCATTTATATTAACCAAACTATCACTTCGCAGTACAAAGCCCACATCCACTATAGATAAGTAGAGAGGCACATCCGTATGTTTCAAACTTTTACAGAGATAATGTCCTTCTGCTTCTTTTAATAAGTCTGCATAAATCGAAATATCATCATTTGTATAAAGACAAAGAAAGTAATCAGGGTTTAATTTCCTCAATTTCAGAAACAATAAAATAGTTTCTTCGACACATTGCCATTTGTGAAGTCCTCCAAGATAACAAAGTACAATCCGATTACTCAAACCGTACTCCTCTTTCAGCTGTTCTATCTTTTTCTGTTCAACTGACTCAAATAACTCAGCATTAAAACAGCAAGGGAGAATAGACACAGGTAAGTTGTTATCTTGTTTCTTCGATAGATTCTTATATAACGTTTCCGAAACTGCAATTATGCTATCAGAATTTTTCAAAGCATAAGTAATGTCATTTTCCGCATTATTTATAGCAGAAACAGATGCATTATTTAGGGAGAGCTCAGGTACCGGATCTGCATGAAAGTCCGTGATCAATTTAACTTTACCACGTACAAACATCGTAGATTTTGCAGATAAGGAAGTTTCAGCCTGAATAATATCAATATGGTTACAACGAACAACCCACCATGTAATAATACTCCTTAAGAGAAGAGAAAAACGGAAAAATGGGAAACGATCCGGCAGTGTATAGAAAAAGAAAGATGTTACATTACCAGGAAGTTTACTTCTTTCTCTATTTACAAACCTCCCTCCTCGTTTATAAAAGGCCAGAAAGAATAGTTCATCCGTATCCTTACATAAGGAACGCAACATACTTATCGTCCGGGTTTTATCTCCACTATCAGACAACATTGGATAGCCATTGTGAAGTACCAAAATCCGTTTTTTCATGTCAATTTGCTTCTAAAATATTAGCTATTAATTCACTACTGTTACCACTACCGTACGGATTTTCAGCCTTAGACATTTTTTGAAAAAATGTTACATCATCCAATAACTTCGAAGTATTTGCCACAATATTCTCACGATTAGTTCCAACTAACAGAACCGTTCCTGCAGCAACAGCTTCAGGTCTTTCAGTTGTATCCCTCATCACAAGTACTGGCTTTCCGAGGCCCGGAGCTTCCTCCTGAATACCGCCACTATCGGTTAACACAAGCGTAGATAAGCGCATTAAATGAACAAAAGGAAGATACTCTAACGGTTCTAGAAAAAATACATTTTGGTGGGCTCTCAGCTCATCTTCGCCAAAAATTTCATTTATCGGCTTCCTCACATTGGGATTAAGATGCATTGGATACACAAAATCAACAGAAGGATAACGTTCTGACAATTCTTTCAATGCCCTACAAATATTTAGGAAACCATCGCCAAAATTCTCCCTTCTATGGCCTGTTACCAAAACCAGGCGTCTTGCTCCATTCCATTCTTGAAACAATTTACCAGGGAGTCCTTTTTCTGTCAAAAGACACTCTATTTCTTTCCGCAAAGAAGGTCTCTCTTCAATCATATTTAAAACTAAATGCAGTGCGTCTATAACAGTATTTCCTGTAATATGTAAAGACGACTTATCTACCCCTTCTGTCAATAAATGATCATAACATGTTGTAGTAGGACAAAAATGCAACGATGCTATACGACTAGTCATTTGGCGATTAACCTCCTCTGGCCAAGGGCTATATTTATTATATGTTCTAAGACCGGCTTCTATATGCCCAACAGGAACTTGTTGATAAAAAGCCGCAAGAGCAGCAGAAACAGAAGTTGTTGTATCACCATGTACTAAAACAATGTCTGGATGACTTTCTTTTATTACGTCTCTTAATTTCAATAAAACATTAGAAGTAATATCATACAAATCCTGCCCCGGCTTCATTATATTTAAGTCATAATCAGCTTTAATACCAAATAAGGAAAGAACTTGATCCAACATTTCCCGATGTTGTCCTGTTACGCAAACAAGTACTTCAAATTTATCATTGCGTGATTGAAGTTCTTTTACTAACGGAGCCATTTTTATGGCTTCAGGGCGTGTGCCAAATACCAACATTATTTTTTTCATACGATTATTCATTAAATTCTACATGAGTAATATGATATACAATTGTATCCAAAGGAGGTAACTTCATATAATCTCCATATTGAGCCTTTAGCATTTCATCATAATTCTGAGGAGCAAAAAAGAATTTACCCTCAAACTCTATTTCAATAGGAGGAGATAGCCATACTTTATCAAATTGAGTATTGAAAAATGAACCTAAAGGATAACTTATTTTACGAGAACTTATACATAAAGATAGCAAACTAAAAAAAGGAAAAAGAAGTTTATTCAAAAACGTTGAATATATTGAACATATACATCCTAATACTTTTGAAGAATTATTTTTTTTCTGCAACAACTTGATCAAGCGAGTTTGTAATACATTGGCGATTTTATGAAAAAATTTAGTTGCCGGCTCTATGTAAAAAAGATCAATATATATGCCCCGATATTTATAATTATAATCAGCACCATTCGATTCTTCCACACGTGTATTTTTCATTCTCAGCTTACTATATGGAGCCACATAATTCTTATCTGTTTCATTAGAATGAAGTACATATATATTTGAATCATTCTTTATCAATAGTTTATGGAGTTTATTTAAATCTTTTTTCGTCAAGATAATATCTAAATCATCATCCCACGGAATAAATCCTTTATGTCTTACAGCACCAAGCAATGTTCCTCCGGATAAATAATATGTTATATCGTTTTTCCTACATAAATCATCAACATAGATAAGCATATCCAACATTTTAAGTTGATGCTTTCGCAATGTAGTACCAGTCGCATTAAAATTATTAATATCATTCATCTTTTCTTGACTTTTTCCCATACGAGTTTTGAAAAGCTTATAACGCTCAGCCGGTAACGTACACTAAAGTATAAAGTTACAAGCATTGCAAAGAATAAGTTAGCTAACACTCCCATCATATAATACACGCAGAAAGAAGCTCCGATTAGTATAATGCCCAAAGAGACAAGAGAATAATCCAAAGCTATTTTAACTTGATTCCGAAGAAATAAAAGTCGTAATATTACATTTACGGCATAACTTATTAACATTGCGGAAACAGCGCCCTGCAATCCCCAAATCTTAATAAAGCAAGGAACTAATATAACATTTAAAAGACAAGCAACAGCTGTTGAGTACGTCAAAACTGTAGTTGTTTTCAATGCTGCATAGATTTGTCCTAAGAAACCGCTCAAAACGCTCAAAATCGCAACAACAATATAAATTGGTATTATAAAGAATGATTCCGCATAAGTATCAGCCACCATGATTGGGAACACAATCTTCGTCACACAAACAATAAGTACACACCCTAACAACAACATTGAAATAAGAATATTCATTGCCTTACTATAAAAAGAGCTTAATTCATTCTTTTCATCATTCCCTTTCTCAAAAATGAGTTCCTGCCAGGCAAAATTAAAACAAGAAGCAAACAAGGTTATAATAATTCCGAACTTTACAGCAATCAGGAAAAAACCATTTGCTTCCAATCCTATTAAATGAGCGATTGCGACACTTGTATACCCTGTCAGTAACCAGTAAGAAAGAGAATTTAATGATAAAGGTAAAGAGTATCTGGACAAGTTTTTCAATAACGATTTATCTATATAAGAAATGGACAAACGCGACAAGACTTTCACTTTACTCTCCAATACAAATATTTGTACGGACAGACCAGTAATTGCCGCAATATAAAGAAATTCTACACCCTGCCTCAATACTACAAGCCCCAAAATACTAATAAGACAAGTGACAATAGTACCTAACACGCCCGTTATAGCAAAAAGTGTATTAAATTTTAAAGCACGGGCTATATAACTAAACATATTGTTTAGAACGAGACAAACTCCATAGAAATAAATATAAACTAAATATTTTATGTCTGAGAAAAAGTATAAGAGTAAAGCAACAACTGTATAAAGGAATAAAGAACCAAAAAAAATGACAAAACCATTTGTTATTGGACGAAATAGGGAATGCCCTTTCTCATCAAAAATAAAACGCATTACCCCGACATAAATATCTACAAATAAAAACGTTATAATCAAATTAAGGAAGGTATTGGCTACATCATAATAACCGAGATCTTCAGGGCTAAGAAAATGTGTATATACAGGAAGAAGAAAAAACAAGATTAACTTTGACAATACATTTCCCAAAAAGTAAAGCCCCGTAGATTTGACAAAGTTGAACAATCCTCCCATTTATTTTCTCTTTTTTAAATCAAGCCAGTATTCCGGATCATCAGTAACAATACCATCAATCCACAAATAATTACCTTTAGCAACATCATAAATATTATTCAAAGAATAGAGATAAACTAGTTTTGAACTACGACTAAGCTCTGTTGTGTTTCTTTTGTCTAACGTTCTATAATCTACAAATAAGTATTTTAAAAAAGATATATCAGCAGCTCTTAATTCTATTCTTCCAGTTTCACTATACAAGATATTTCCCGTTTGGATTTTCGCTTCCATATTATTCATCTTTAACAAAACGTTCTTGCCAAATGATAAGACTTTTACCCGTTCATATAAATCATTCTCTTTGATATAAGCCATTAAAGCAGAAGAGAGATTCTCTGAATTATCTTTTAGTTCTACGAATAAGTCAGTTTTCCCATCTATAAGTTTTACAACATCATCCAGCGTAGGGATTAATTGATCAGTTTCTTCATTATTGGCTCCGATCAATTTAAACTGTCTTAACTCTTCCAGTGTCAAATTCTGGATTTTACCTGTACCGGTAGTAGTCCTATCAATTGTTTCATCATGGCATAAAACGATTTGTTTATCCTTCGTTAATCTTACATCAATCTCTATCCCATCTACTTTTAAGGATACAGATTTCTCAATTGCTGACAAACTGTTTTCAGGAAATTTTGCCGCAGCACCTCCTCTATGAGCTATAATTTTAAGGTGAGAAATTTCATATTCCTCTAAATTAGCTTCTTTGTTACAACCGATGAAAAACAATAAAGAAGTAAGAAATAAAAGTTTTTTCATACACACTACTTAATTAAAACTTAAGCAATAAAGATAACAACTATTTATTTGTTTCTCCTTTATATTCTTTGACAAAATCAACTATTTGTTCCTTCGCAAATAAAAAGCCGATAGGCACAATTATAGTAAAAAAGAATATCCCTAAAACTGCAAAAAGTTTCCTTGGGGCTACCGGATTTTCTTTCACATAAGCAGCATTTATTACACGTGCCTTATCTTGTACATCTCCTACAGAGAATTGCACTTCTTCCCTTTTTTGCAAAAGAATTAAATACATTCCTTGTAAGATTTCCTGTTGCCGTCTGTAGTCCAGATATTCACGTTCAAGAAGTGGCACATCTCCCATTTTAGATAGAATGGCATTTTCTTTATACTTTAGGTCATCAATGAGCATTTTCACCCCTTTCCGGGTGTTTTCAATTGATAGAAACACACTTTGTCTGAGTTGGCTTATCCTCGTATTTATAGAATTAAGCAATGGATTCTCTTCTTCTGAGGTTTGCATAAGACGTTCTCTCTCCAGTAATGCTTCATTATATATCGTTATCGGATTACTTTCTCCTTTTTCTGATGTAGAAACTAACGCGGGAATAAGTTTATTCGCATTCATCGGATCATTAATATAATTGGCCATCAATTCGATTAAACGGTATTGCGTTTCAGCTTCAATTATCTTAATCTGAAGTTCTTTCATTTGTTCAACATAAAACAGAATATCAGCCTCAATATTCGTCATTTTATTTTTTGTTTTATATTGTTCAATTTTTATTTCAAGCAGACTTAACTCATCCATTATTGAGACTATCCTTCCATCCAGAAACACTAACGATGTATTACCTGATTCTATTTTAAAATCCCTTTCTTGGTCATTATATACAGATATCAAGGTGTTTATCATATTTTCTCCACGGATTTTCTCGTGATCCCTATAGGTAATTTCAATCACTTTTGATGTTTTCGAATATTCTTCAATCAAAAAATCTTCAATTAGCCCTTCAGCCATCCAAATCGCAGGTTGAACTTGCACTGCTACAGAATAGGGGAATACAGCATCCGTTTTATACCCTATTGTAAACCGTCCTTGGGCTAAATCTACTGTAGCAGGTAGAGCTGAAAAATCAAATCTATTCCGCACTTTATCTGCCTCTGTTTTCACAACAACACTTCCGTCTTTTTTAATATCAATATCAAAATCAACATAGGTTCTTAGTGTTTTATTTGTTGCAGAATCAGGAACCAATGTTATTGGAACATCACTATACATATAATGTTTATACGCCCATGGTTTTAGGAACTTTACATTAACGCCAAGTTCCAAAATCATTTTCTCCATCATATCGACAGATAGAAACTTCGCCAGTTCATCATCCATGTTTATTGCGCCACTTCCAATACTACCAAGTCCGAAAGACTTCATTAATCCTGACGCCTCTCCCATACCTATAGAAGCCGGACCAACACTTTGATCTTCTTGCAACTGAACACTGGCAATAATTTCAAAAGTAGTTGGGTATAAGACCAAATAAAGTATAGCAAAAACCGATGAGATAAGAAATGAGACAAGAAACAATTTCCAATGATGAAGGTAGTTGATAATTATTCGCTTTAAGTTAATAACCTCTTTATCTACGTTTTGCTGATTCATATTATTTTCTAAAATCATTGTTCGTGTTTATTTATTAAGTTGCATTACAGCTGTTTTTCAGAAGCAACCATTATCAAAAAAATACAAATGCTCTTTAATTCTATATTTATACGCTCTTTCGTTGTTCTGTCTTTATCTCGTTACAGCAATTATTATTGAAGATATGACTGATACGGTACTAAGTATAGTTGAGAAAATAGTTAGTTTGTATTGCTCTGCCTGACTATAATTAGCATTTTTCTTCTTCGCATCATTCGGTTCTACATAAACTACATCATTCTGTCGCAAATAAAAATAAGGAGACGCAAATAAGGCCGGATTGGTAAGGTCTACTCTCCCGTATTCCTTCTTTCCATTATTATCACGTATTACCATTATATTCTTACGGTTTGCATTGATTGTCAAATCTCCGGATTGACCTATAGCATCCAATATCGACAACCTGTCGTTTCTAACGGTAAGTGCCCCCGGACGAGAGATTTCACCCATTAGTGTGACTTTATAATTAACGATTTGTATATTTACAATTGGCTCTTTTATATATTTTGATATTTTTTCTTCCATCATCTTACTTAACTCTTGCTTTTGCAATCCTGCAACATGCAGTTTTCCCAGAACAGGAAAATTAATATACCCATCCTTATCGACCAAATAAGTATGTAATTGGGAAGCAGTCCCTACATTAACTTCTCCCTGGGCTGCGAAAGAATAAACAGGCGGATTAAACGGTGTCGTTACGGTAGGATCCCAAGCAGTAACTGTAATGGTTAACAGATCATCATTAACAATTGTCGAGGCATAGGATTGGGTCATTTGCTCCAACTGCTGCTCAGTCAGATCATCCACTCCCTGAAAATAGGCTACGTCTTTGGGTACTGAACATGCGCTCATTGCAAATAAGAAAAGTATAAAAGAAACAATTTTAGATCTCATATCTGTTTTTCAAAATTAATTACAAAGTTATGATATTTCCCGGTAAGTGAAAAGCCTATTTTCCCGGTCTGCTATTTTAATCACTATAATAACGATGCAATTTACGGTATATTGCTGCATTCTATCTTAAATTAATGTTCCATTTCTCATTTTTCTTAATTTATGGCGTACATTTGTGTAGATAAATAAACGGACATGATTCAAATCGGAAAATATAATACGCTCAGGGTTGTTAAAGATCTTGATTTTGGTCTTTATCTTGATGGTGGTGATGAACTGGAGATTCTGCTTCCGGCTCGGTATGTACCTAAGAATGTTAAGCCCGGGGATGAGATTGAGGTTTTCATCTACCACGACAATGAGGGGAGGTTGATTGCTACAACTGCTCGTCCGTATGCTACTGTGGGTGAATTTAAATTTATGGAGGTCAGGTCGGCCAATCAAATGGGCGCGTTTCTCGATTGGGGCATTATGAAAGATATTCTGGTGCCGTTTAAAGAGCAAAAAACAGAGATGAAGGAGGGCCGTTGGTACCTGGTTTATATACGATTGGACCATGTTACTCAGCGCATAATGGGTTCTGCGCGGATCGAAAAATTTTTGAACAACACTCCACCACCATACAAAATCAACGAAGAGGTAAATATTCTGATTGCCGACGAAACGGAAATCGGTTATAAGGTAATTATCAACAACAGCCACTGGGGGTTAATTTATCGGAACGAGGTGTTCCAGAGACTTGAGAAAGGGGAGGAACTTAAAGCTTATATTAAGGAGATACGGGAGGATGAAAAGATTGATGTCAGCCTCACTAAATTAGGTTTTGAAAAAGTAGGGGGTGTAGCAAGTATAATTTTAGATAGTCTTGAAGCCCAGGGAGGTTTCTTAAACGTACACGACAAAAGTGAACCGGAATTGATTTACTCCTTATTTCGTTGCAGCAAAAAAAGTTTTAAACAGGCAATTGGCACTTTATACAAACAAAAACGCATCATCATCGAAAGCAACGGGATACGCTTAGTTAAATAAAAAAAAGGCAATCCGGGCAGGATTACCTTTTTGTCTTCTCAGAGTTTTTACTCCAAGTTAACCTAAATACGATTTGAGGAGCTTGCTACGTGTTCCTTGTCTTAATCTTCTGATTGCCTTTTCCTTGATCTGGCGGACGCGCTCTCTTGTGAGGCCAAATTTGTCGCCAATCTCTTCCAATGTCATTTCCTGACAGCCTATACCGAAGAACATTTTGATTATCTCACATTCTCTTTCGGTCAATGTAGCAAGTGCCCTATCAATCTCCTTCGCCAGTGATTCATTCATTAACGATCGGTCAGCAATAGGAGCATCATCATTAACAAGCACGTCTAAGAGGCTATTGTCTTCACCTTCCACAAACGGAGCATCCACAGAGATATGCCTTCCCGACACCTTTAGCGTATCGGTAATCTTATCTACGGGAATATCCAGTTCTTCTGCTAATTCCTCCGGCGACGGTCTGCGTTCGTTTTCCTGTTCGAATTTCGAGAAGGCTTTGCTGATTTTATTCAGCGAACCTACCTGATTCAACGGAAGACGGACGATTCTTGACTGTTCTGCCAAGGCCTGCAGAATGGATTGGCGAATCCACCATACGGCATAAGAAATAAACTTAAACCCTCTTGTTTCATCAAACTTTTCAGCAGCCTTAATCAAACCAAGATTACCTTCGTTAATTAAGTCGGGTAAACTTAGTCCTTGATTCTGATATTGTTTTGCTACTGAAACAACAAAACGAAGATTAGCCCGAGTCAATTTTTCTAATGCTCTACGGTCTCCTCTTTTAATTGCCTGTGCCAATTCTACTTCCTCTTCAACTGTGATAAGATCCTCACGTCCAATTTCTTGGAGATACTTATCAAGCGAAGCGCTTTCGCGATTGGTAATGGACTTCGTAATTTTTAATTGTCTCATCCAACGATTTTATTGAGAAATACGGGATGCAAAGATAACACTTTTTATTGCAACAATTGGCCGGAAGCATCCCACATCCAGCCAATTAAGCACCTTTAACAATCTTTTTGCTCAGAAAACACTTTCACTATTTACTCAGACAGGTCGATTGCATAGTATCTGGTACGTCCGTTTGGATAGAAGCCTTTTATAAACAGCCCTTGATCTTCGGTGTTTCCTTTTACTATTTTATCTACCACTTTTTCAATATCATCCGCTGATGACATTTTCTGATTATTTATGATCATTATAATAAACCCTTTTTTGATACCGGCATCACGCAATTTTCCATTTGTTACTCCGGTAACTTCTACGCCATAGCTTACATTCAACTGTTTTTTCTGTGTATCAGTAAGCGCCTTGAATGCTGCGCCCAGTATTTCGGCCGTATCGCCACCTTTCTTCACCTCAGTGCTTCCTTGTGCGTTTCTAAGTTCTACAGTCAATATTTTTTCGGTTCCCTTGCGGTTTATTTTCAGCTTAACCTTATCTCCCGGACGATATTTACTGATCTGTTCCTGCAACGCATTCGATGATTTAATTTTAACATCATTTACGGCTACAATAACATCTCCTTCCGCCATACCTGCTTCTTTAGCGGTACTGCGTTCTGCAAAAGAAGCGATGTAAGCTCCTTCCAGCACTTTCACATCTTTCTTCGCCTCTTCCGGAATATTTTGAATATCCTGAATCATCACACCTAAAACAGCGCGCTGCACAGCACCATACTGTTTCAAGTCTGCAGCCACCTTTCCTGCTATACTAATGGGCACCGCGAAAGAATAACCGGCAAAATTTCCTGTTTGCGAATAAATGGCCGTATTAATACCAATCAATTCTCCTTTCGTATTCACCAACGCACCACCACTATTACCCGGATTAACGGCCGCATCTGTTTGTATAAAAGATTGAATCTGATTTATGGATGTACGATCAAACGATATCGAGCGACTTTTCGCGCTAACAATACCGGCGGTAACCGTAGAAGTCAGATTGAAAGGATTACCAACAGCCAACACCCACTCTCCTACTTTAATTTTCTCGGAATCCCCAAAAGGAATGGTAGGCAAACCCTTTTCTTCAATTTTAATAAGCGCGATATCTGTTTGCGGATCCGCACCAATTACTTTAGCCGGATATTTCCGATTGTCGTTTAGCGTTACTTCCAGCTCATCCGCACCATCAATCACATGGTTATTGGTCATGATATAACCATCGGTAGAAATAATCACACCGGATCCTGCCCCTTCACGCGGTTGAGGATTTGGCCGCGAAAAACCACGATTTCCAAAGAAAAACTCAAACGGATCCATATATTGACCTCCGCTTGCCTGAACTGTTGATGTTGATTTAATGTGAACCACACCATGCACAGTCGCTTCTGCCGCGGTAGTAAAATCAATATTTTCGGCCGCAACAGAGGCAAAATTAGTCATACGCACAGGCTGAGAAAACACTCCCTCGGCTAAAGCCTGTTCAGCATGTTGTTTTTTGTTCATCAAATACGTATTTGTTCCAACTGCCACCGCAGAACTTACCGCCGCGATCAGCACAAAACCAAATACATTTTTCCATGTCTTCTTCATATCTGTTATTTTTAATTAAACACTTAAATTTAACATTTAAACTGCAGCAAATTAAACTCAAAAAATGTGCTAATAGTTTATTTATGACCTCTTTTTCATCTCTTTTAACGACAAGCACAATTAACTTAACGGCGTTTAACAGTACCGTGCTATACCAAGTACCCTGTAAATAAATTTAAGTGTCATTATAGACATATATTACTAACTTAATAACAGCAATTATGTCAGATTGTTTTTATTTCATGTCAGTTTAAGTTCAGTTTACATTTAAACCTCAGACGAAGAGAGTTCGGACTCAAAAACAGAATACGTTTATTTTAAAATTCAGGTAGTAATTAAAGTCTCCCAACAAAGTACATAATAATTTCAACAAAGGATATTTTTCTTTTTCCATATATGTGGTAATGTTTTTCCATATATGTAGTAAAGTTTTTCTATATCTATAGAAAGCTTTTTCCACATATATAGAAAAAGCAAAACAAAGGTTTTCTTAAAAAAGATATAGGATTAAAAGGGCTATTTAAATGATTTCATTAACACCAAAATAGAAACACAATGCTTTAGTATAAAGAACGAACGCTTTTCGTATTCGAATTGGTATTAATTATTTTCGTTATATTTGTCAAAGTTTAAAAGGTTATTAATGCCAAACTTATTCATACATAGCGATCTGGTAAAAAAGCTCAAAGAAGGTTCATACGAGGCCTTTGATGCGTTATATAACTTATATGCAGATTCCTTATATGGCTTTGTACTACTACACACTAAGTCTCGTGTTCAAGCAGAGGATATCGTAGGAGAAACGTTCCTGAAAGTCTGGAGTATGCGTGCGTCGCTTTCCGTAGAAGGTTCGTTTAAGGCTATGCTGTTCACTATCGCAAAAAACCATGTTACGGATATTTTTCGACAACAGATCAATCGTCCTGATTTTGAAGAGTACATCCGTTTTTGTGAAGATAAAAACTTATTAGACAACACATCGGAAGAGAAAATATATTATGATGAACTTATTGAGAAATTAGCAATAGCAAAGCAAAAACTAACGCCAGCCCAACGAAATATTTTTGAATTAAGTAGAGAAGAAGGTTTAAACAATTCCGAAATAGCCTCACTTGCGAATCTATCAGAACAAACAGTCAAAAACCATCTTTCAGCGGCACTTAAAACATTGCGCATCGAACTTAGGAAATACAATTATCTTTTCGCTTTGTTTATTTAGAACATAACATCTACACTTTTCAGTATTCTCTTTTATTCCTTAATACAAAGGAATTCACTTCGCCCCCTAACAAGCATGTTATGCAACACACAATTTTCCATAGTACTATTTTAGTCTTTTTTCGTGTAATATATAGTAACAATAAATTATGGAAAATTCTTTTCAAAAATTATATACGCAATTCCTAAAAGGGGAAATAAAATCAGGAAAGTTTGAAGAATTAAAAAACTCTATTAACAGACTTTCTGATGAGGAGCTATTCAGACATATGGAAGACTATTGGCTAAATCATAATGATTACCCAAAACTAAATTCAGAAAGAAAACAACGAATTCGTGAAAAGTTATACAAACAGATCATTTATCGCAAAAAATTGAGTTCGACATTCTGGACTCGAATGGCAACAGCTGTTGCAATAGTCGCATTTTGTATAGTATCTTCATTGCACTTCATTCAATCAAACAAACCTTATACTCCAGATATATTCCAAGCTATTGCATCAGGAAATAGCAAAGTTCAACTGACTTTACCAGATAAGAGCTCTGTTAAATTGAATTCAGAAAGCTCTCTATCCTATTACTTCGAAAAAGGCAAACGAATTACAAAATTAAATGGGGAAGGTTATTTCCAAGTTACAAGAGATGAAAAACACCCGTTTATCGTACAAGTTGGAGATTTAAACATCGAAGTTTTAGGGACTTCTTTTAATATTTATTCTTATTCTGACTCAGATGTTATTGAAACGTCTTTAATAGAAGGTTCTATTCGCCTCTTCGATTCCAAAAATCCTACAGAAACTTATATGCTAAGACCTTCTCAAAAAGCTATTTACTCCAGAAACGACCGAAAGATTCGTTTTCAAGACACAGATAATATAAAGGAAACAGCCTGGTTGCAAAACCACTTGGTTTTCGAATCGGAAAGGCTAAGTACCGTGTTCCATCGTATAGAGCGTTGGTATGGTGTAAAAATCACTCTAATGTGTCCTGAAATAGCCAATGATCTTATTTCCGGCTCGTTCAAAGATGAACAACTACCTTATGTTATGGAAGCATTAAAAATACAATACGGATTTAATTATGAATTAACAGGAAACAATGTAATAATCACCAAAGTAAACTTAAAATAACAAATATGCCTATGAAATAACACCATGATTTATAAAAGAGATTTTCTTTTCACAAAAATTTATCAACAAATATATTACCAAATCTAATATAGATTAGTTATGAGACAAATATTTTGGAGTCTTATACTCCTGCTATTTTGTGCTATGACATATGCACAAGACATTTCGCAAAAGATATCAATAAATCTACAAAAAGTAACCCTAAAAGAGTTCTTTAATACTATTGAAGCTCAAACGTCATTTTCGGTTGTCTATCGAGATATTATTCTTAGCGAAAAACCAGAGGTAACCGTAACATCTTCAAATCGTCCTTTAAGAGAAATCTTGACACAAGTGCTCGAGAAACAAGGGCTTTCGTATAAAGTAAGCAACAAAACCATTGCGATTGTTAAGGCAGAAACCAAAGCAACAGTACCTCAACTACAAGCTAAAACAATTACAGGTGTAGTTCTTGACGAAGCGGGCATTCCCGTTATCGGAGCCAATATTGTTGTAAAAGGAACTACAAATGGAACAATTACTGACTTTGACGGCAATTTCTCTATCGAAGCAGCCCCCGGACAATTATTGGCTATTTCTTATATTGGCTATCTACCAATGGATGTCGCGGTTACAAATACCAACAAAGTAGATATTCTATTAAGAGAAGACACGCAGGGACTGGAAGAGGTTGTGGTGATTGGCTATGGTACAGTAAAAAAACGTGATTTAACGGGTTCTGTGGCTTCCGTAAGCGCAGATGCTATTACGTCTACTCCATCCACCACTGCGTCTGAAGCTTTACAAGGACGCATACCGGGTGTTGTCGTTTCTAATTCAAACTGGTCTCCCGGATCAACTCCAAGCGTAATGATCCGTGGCAAACGATCCATCACAGCAAGTAACGATCCACTATACGTGATTGATGGTGTACCTGTTACCGGAGGAATAAGCGAAATAAGCCCGGCGGATATAGAATCAATGGAAGTTTTGAAAGATGCTTCAGCTACAGCAATCTATGGTGCTCGTGGAGCAAATGGAGTTATTTTGATCACCACTAAACAAGGAAAATCAGGAAAAACTCAAATTGATTACAACGGATATGTGGGCGCACAAACGATTCTGAATCAATTAGAATTTTGGAATGGAGCAGAATACGCTGAATATGCTCGTGAAGCTTATCGCAATACCAGCAATAGTGCCATTCGTTACAATTCAAATGTCCCTACCAAGGAGCAAGACATGATCAGTCCGGGTTTTACGCGTGATGCTTCAATAATGAAGGCAGTTATGATGGGTTGGGGTGAAGACGGCGTTTATGATCCTTCCCGCATACCTACAACTAATTATATGGATCATGTAACACGTACGGGTATGTTGACGGATCACCAATTAAGCATTCGCGGTGGTGTAGAACGCACGAACTTCTTAGCATCAGTTACGTATAATAAAAACGAAGGTATTTTCAAAGACGAAGATTATGAACGTTACTCTATTCGTTTGAATCTCAATCATGAAATTAACAACTATGTAAAAATTGGAGCGCAAACACAATACTCGCGTTCTGTCCAAAATCGTGGAGCAGGTTTAGCCGGAGGTTGGCGTTTAAGCCCATTGGCGGCATTGCGTGACGAAAACGGTGAGCTTATCCCGCTTCCCGGCTCTTATAATGTTTACAACACATTAATGGATCTTGAACCAGGCGCAGTGGATCGACCTCTTAAAACAACTCGTTATCTGGGAAGTTATTTCCTTGATATTAAATTACCTGTTGACGGAATGAATTTCCGTTCTAATCTAGGTATTGATTCCCGAACAGTTCAGGATTATGAGTTCAGATCAGCCCGAACCAGTAATCGTGGTATGGGTACATCTCTCGCAAAAAATGAAACAGGCAAATACACGATGTTCACATTAGAGAATATGTTATTTTATAACAAGACATTCAACGACAAGCATACTTTAGGCGTAACATTATTGCAATCAGTCCAAGAAGATATGGCAGAAACCAATAAAATTGAGGTGGAAGATTTACCTTCTGATCAATTGAAATACTACAACATGGCTTCCGGTCAAACACCCAAAGCACTTGAAAGCAGACTTATAAAATGGAATATGGCATCTTTTATGGGACGTATTAACTATAATTATTTAGGTAGATATTTACTTACTGTATCAGCTCGTTATGACGGTTCTTCCCGTCTGGCTGATGGTCATAAATGGGTACTTTTCCCATCTGCCGCTTTAGCATGGCGCATCAATGAAGAAGCGTTTGTTAAAGAAGCTGATTGGTTGGATAATCTAAAACTAAGATTTGGTTTTGGTAAGACAGGAAATTCAGCGGTAGATCCTTATCAGACAAGAGGTAGTCTGGGACAGAGCTGGTATCCGTTTGATAACGGATCAACCCCTACAATCGGATATGCTCCCAGCGTAATGGCAAACAAACTATTAACATGGGAAACTACAGATTCCTGGAACATAGGTCTTGACTTCGGTGTATTGAGAGGACGTATTAATGGAACAGTCGAGTTTTACTTACAAAACACACACGATTTATTATTAAAACGTCAACTTCCCGTTGTCTCAGGCTTCCCTGAAGTACTCTCCAATGTAGGAAAAACACGTAATAAAGGAGTGGAGTTGTCCTTAAATACAGTTAACATAGACACAAAAAATTTCCAGTGGAATACAGACCTTATGCTTTCTGCAAACAAAGAAGAAATTGTTGAATTGTATAACGGAAAGATTGATGACATAGGAAGTAAGTGGTTTATCGGTCAACCAGTTAATGTGAATTACGATTACCGGAAAATCGGCATCTGGCAAAACACAGAAGCAGATCTGGCTGAAATAGCAAAATTCGCAACAAACGGAACAGAATTTTCTCCGGGTGATATTAAAATACAAGATGTGAATGGAGACTATAAGATTACAGATGAAGACAAACAGATTTTAGGCAATCCACGTCCAAAACTAACTGCCAGTATGGTAAACACCTTTAACTATAAAGGGTTTGACTTATCAGTTTTCTTATATGCCAGTTTTGGTGCTATGCTTTATAACGATATTTACGCTGTAGAACATTCCGCTCGAAATGGAGGTGTGAAAATAGATTACTGGACACCTACTAATCCAACAAATGCTTATCCACGTCCAAGCATTGACGAAGAACGTCCGGTTTATGTAACAACGACTTATTACGAAAAAGCAGATTATTTACGAGTAAGAACAATGACACTGGGATATACTTTGCCCAAAAATCTCACAAAGAAGTTCCTTACAGAAAAACTACGTGTTTATTTCACTGCTCAGAATCCATTTGTCTTCACAAATTACACGGGAATTGACCCGGAAGCAGCAAAAGTGGATGATGCAGGAAACCCAAAAACAGATGGTAGTGGTTTTGGCACACCAAGTATAAGCTCCTGGATTTTCGGAGTAAATATGACGTTCTAATAATCTGATAAATAAAAGTAAAAATGAAAACAATATATTATTATTTATTAGCCGGCGTAATATTAACGACCTCGGGGTGTAGCAGTTGGCTAAGCGAAGATGATGCCCCCATAATGTCATATGATTATTATGAAACAGAACAAGGCGTTGACGCTGCAATCACAGCAGCCTATGGTTTTCTTCGTTGGGGTGTAGGTGGTGAACGCTTTGATGTTCTGACAGAACATGGTACTGATCTTTTCACAGAGGGAGAAGACGGAAGTTATCGCGAATCATACAATAAATATGCAACACAACTAAATCCGGATGAAGGTATTTTATATAGTATGTGGGAAAATCACTATAAAGGTATCAGTGATGCCAATATTGCTATGCAGAAAATTCTTGATTCCGATTTACAAGAAAATATCAAGAATAAAGGCTATGCCGAGATGCAGTTTATCCGTGCTTTCCTTTATTTTGATTTGGTACAACAATTTGGGCGCATTCCTTTAGTCACTGAGGGTAGTTTCGAAATCCGCACAGACTTTAAACGCACTGCAATCCCGGAGATTTATAATCAAATCATCAGCGATTTACGTAATTCTGTTGAGTATTTGCCGGAAAAGGCGTCAAATGCAGGACGAGCAACTTGCTTCTCCGCATCACATTTGCTATCTAAAGTGTATCTGACGCGTGGTAGTGCGGTAACAGAAGATCGTGGACAGAAATCGACAGATATAGATAGCACATTGTTTTATGCAGAAAAAGTAATCAATAGCGGATATTATAAGCTTCAGGAAAATTTTTCATCATTATGGGATATTAAAAACCAAGGGAATTCAGAAAATATTTTTGCAATTCAATTTACAATATCACCAATATATAATGGGGATGGAAATAAACAACATCTCTATTGGTTATCTTGGTATGAAGATCAGGCAGGTATGTTACGGGATATTGAAAACGGACGTCCCTTCCGTCGTCATGTAGCCACAAAAAAGACAATGGAGAATCTATATGATCGCCTGAATGACTCTCGTTTTTATAAAAGTTTCAAATGGGTTTATTTTGCAAACAATGCGAAAACTTTGCCTAAATGGGAGCAATTATCTTTTGACGGAACAGTCTATTTCACACCTGATCCTTCTAAAGGACAGGTCCAAGGCAAACAAAAATTTGATTTGGGTGACACAGCTATCTATTACACCATGCAGAAAGTTGGTTTAGAAACAAACACAAACGAAATGCGTAAACTACGTGCGAATTATAAATACGCTTATTTTCCGCGTGAAACACATTCAATCCGCTATTTCCCATCATTAATAAAATATCTTGATCCCTCCAGACCATCCGTATCAGAAGAAAAGGGCTCTCGGGAGTGGGTTCGTATGCGTTTAGGAGAAACTTACCTGATAGCTGCAGAAGCTGCAGGTCGAAAAAATGACTTTGACAAAGCAGCTCAATATATAAACGTTGTTCGCAAACGCGCAGCATGGGCTAATGGAGAGCAAAAAGATCAACAAATATGGATGTTTGAAGGAGGAAAAAATGATACAGAAAGCACATATGATAAACTAATGGTTACACCAGCTAACTTAAGCAATGACTTCATTTCATTCATTCTTGATGAACGTGGTCGCGAATTATTAGGTGAAACCAATCGTTGGGAAGATTTAGTACGTTGTGAGCTTTTATATGACTGGGTAAAAAAACACAACCCGGATGCGATTTTCATAAAACCTTATCACAAACTTCGTCCAATTCCACAAAAACATATAGACAGGCTTAGTCCTGCAGGTGAAATAAGCGAAGAACAAAATGAAGGTTATTATTAAAAGTTAGGATTTTTTTAATACTCCAACAATTAAGTATTAATTATAAAACCTACCGACCACAAATTATTTTTATGTTTAATGTGGCCGGTAGGCTATATAATTAATACCTAATGCTTCTTGAGTTGATTTCTGAGCACAAACTATCTACAATGAATAGCATCAGAAAAGCAACAGACAACAATCTATTCACATTTCTTCTTAATTTGACTAATAACCAGTATTTTGTATCAGATTAGGATTTAAATCTATCTCCCTAAAAGGAATGGGCCATAAATAATGTCTGTCTTTCTTAAATTCTTTAACATAGCCAGATAGTTCAACTGTTACTAAAACGCCACCTGAATTTTCATAAGTCATTCCTTTTACTGTCCCTGGAATCACTTCTTCACCAATACGCCACCTTCTAATATCAAAAAGACGGTGCCCTTCCATCGCCAACTCTACCATCCTCTCCCTTCGGATAATTTCCCTTAACTCTGTCTGATCCAATGTTGTTACTTCAGGCATATTAACATCCGGACGTTTTCTTATTTCATTTAGTGCATTTAACACTGATTGATTAATCTCTCCAAGTTCAACACTTGCTTCGGCATAAGTCAATAGAATTTCAGCATATCGTAAATAAACAAGATTAACACCACAGTTATAAGGGTCTACATAATCAGCATCATTAACATATTTTTTAAAATACCAACCTGTAGGTGTTACATTCTCTGCCGATATAGAAATATCATCACCTGATCCATTCCCTGGCAAAGTATTAAGAATCATCCCATCGGGTAACTTATCTCCACTCACATAAACAGTATGATTTAACCGAGGATCCCTATTTGTATATGGATTTTTTGGATCAAATCCACTTGCAGGATTTTCAATGGGCAATCCTGTTGTTTTCATCAAATAAGCATCAACAAGTTTTTTTGTCGGAACAGCCTGACATCGTTGGGTATATAGACTGTTAGGTACATAAAAATTAAAAATCTCATGTGCATTCAAATTCTTTGCATATTGTCTTGCAAACATTATCTCCGATGCGGTTTCTCCTTCGTAATCAAAAAGTTTAGCATACGACTCATATATTTTGTATGCCTCCATATCCATTACAGCTTTAGCGGCAAGCTTAGCCTCCTGATACCTTCCTGCATACAACATAGCTCTAGCTTTCAAACCTAACGCCACTCCCTTGGTTACTCTACCTCGCTCAATTTGCTCGATTGGTAGATTGACTGAGGATGAAGATAACTCTTCAGATATAAAATTCCATATCTCATTTGCTGAAGTTCTGGTTATCGATTTCGCCTCCTGAATATCCGGGTTTGTTATTAACAAAGGAACATCTCCGTAAAACATTACTAAATTGATATAAGCGAATGCACGCAATGTCTTTACTTCTGCAATCAGCCGACTTTTAAGATCTACTTCCAGTTCTTCAACCAAATCAACATTTTCAAGAAATGTATTTGCTGCTTGAACAATCCGATAATAATGGCTCCATTCATCAGCCACAACATTACTACTAGCGTCAAATGTATGTTTCTCCATCTGAGACTCTGCTCTCCATTGTAAAACAAAGTGAGAAATATCAGAATATGCATCCATAGAAGTGTACCTCCATTGTCCGCCAAGTATTGAATAAACACCATTAGAAGCAAAAATTGCATCATCTGTAGTTTTCCAAAAAAGTTCACTTGCCAATCTGTCTTTGGGCAATGGATTCAAATCAGCACAAGAGGCAAACATTACTGCTAAAAAGCTAATGTATATTATTATTTTTAGAGCTTTCATCTTTTTATTTTTAGAAGTTAATATTGAGACCTATAGTAGTTACTGAAGTTTGCGGAAAACTTGATTCTTGACCTCTCTCTATCATTTCCGGGTCAATATTATATTTATTTAAAGCTGAGAATGTAAATAAGTTTGTTGCTGACATATATACATTAACTGCATTTATTTTGAATTTCGCACACCACTCTTTCGGAATATCATAAGAAAGTCTGATATTTTTCAATCGTATATAATTCCCATTAAGCATTGAAAAATCAGAAATCTGTGCATTTTTCATTGTATATTTAGTTGGTCTAGGATATTTAGCCTGACGATTTTCAGGCGTCCAATAATCAGCCCATACTTTATGAGTAAAACCTCCCCAGATTCCATGTTCTAAAATTGCACCGGTCATAAGTTTATCTGAGCCAGCCACACCTTGCCAAAACAAATCCAATCTCAGGTTTTTCCACGAAACAGACATATTCGAAGAAAATGTCCAGTCAGGCATTTCGTTTCCAAAAATGACAAAGTCTTCAGGCGTAAGTTCACCGTCATTATTTTGATCAACATACTTAATGTCTCCTGGCCCCACAGACCCATCCCATTTGGCATAATTATCAACCTCTTCCTGTGTCTGAAAAAAACCATCTGTTACAAATCCATAGAAAGAATTAATAGGTTGACCTTCTGTTGTTATCGTTCGATAGTCACTATTTCCAAAAGCAGATATATGAGGACCAGTACCAGCTAGACTTATAACTTCGTTTTTATTGTAATTTGCATTAAGAGTTATCGCCACATTAAAGTCGCCAAAATCCTGACGAGTTCCAATTATAAACTCCCACCCTCGATTCTCTACAATCCCCGCATTAGTGTTTGTAGGATTAAGTCCCATAACTGTAGGAATAGGTGCGCTAAGCAGAATATCTTCAGTCCTTTTTTTATAATAATCTAAAGAAAAATTCACTTTACTATCAAACAGATAACTATCCAATCCAAAATTAGTCTGAGCAGTTGTTTCCCAAGAAATTTTTTCACTTGCCAAATTTACAATTCGATAACCGGTAGCCAGTTGTTCATTAAATATATAATTATTCTGATTATAGGTTTTCATAAAAGAGTATAATCCCACCTGTTGACTACCAACCTCTCCCCATGAGCCTCTAAATTTAAGTTCATTGACTATTTCTTTTAATGGATCCCAAAAACTCTCACTTGAAATTCGCCATCCAACAGAAAAAGAAGGAAAAAACCCATATTGATGCCCTTTTGAAAATCTGGAAGAGCCATCATACCTTGCATTCATTTCCAAAAGATATTTACTATCATATTCATAATTAACACGAGCAAAATACGAACGTAATCCCCATTCAGAATATCCTCCGGTACCATTTCTTGTCGCATCATTTGCTCCCATGGAAAGAGATTGCAAATCATTATTATGAAAATTTTGCCTATATCCTTCCAGATTATTTCCTACGTAATCTATTTCAGAATAACCTAAGATTCCACTGACATTATGTTTCGCAATTTTTTTATCAAACACCAGTTGCATATCAATTTGATTTTCCCGTGACCAGTCTCTTCTATCCGTCATCCTATTGATAGTGTTAAAGTTCCTTCTTTCAGGATAAAATTTGTCTGTAAAGTCATATTTATTTTCAAATGATGTACGATTGCTAAAATAATGCTGAGTAGAGTATTGCGCAATAATTTTCAGCCAATCAAAGAGTTCATATTCACCTCTAAAAATACCTGTAATATTCGTTCTCTTTGAAGTCGAAAGCCCTCTCTCTTTCGCATTTATAAGCGGACTATAACTATCAACGGATAATCCATATGAACCATCATTGTATACAGGAACTCCCCATTGGCTATTTTGCCACATCCGATTATATGATTCCCATTCATTATAAGGCCCCTGACGTTCAGAAAAACGGATATTAACATTAGAACCCAGTGTTAACTTTCTACTTATTTTAAAATCATTCCTTGCTCTAAACTCCGTAATATTGAACTCATAATTAGGAAGAACGCCTTCTTGATCCATATATCTAACAGAAATTCTATTAGTGATTTTTTCATTTCCTCCTCCCAATGTTAATGTATGACTATGCTGCGGTGCTGTTTTGAACATTGCATCAGCCCAAGTATTCGGTTCCGGATACCTTTCAGGTTCTTTTGCATGATTAGCAGGCCATTGTTGAATATATTCATCTGTATAAAATTTATACCCATACGTATTCATATACGCTGCATTCTGATGTTTCATATAAGTTACAGCATCCATGTGTTCCGGAAGATTGTTAGAGCGAGCAAACCCCAAATATCCATTATATGTAATTGAAAGCCGTCCTTCTTTAGGAGCTTTTGTTGTAACTAAAACTACTCCAGCAGCAGCCCTTGATCCATATATTGCAGATGAGGCTGCATCCTTTAAAACCGAAACAGACTCTATATCAATAGGATTTACTTGCGATAAATTTCCGGGAACTCCATCTATTAACACCAACGGATTATTATCATTCAAAGAAGTTACTCCTCGGATACGCATAGTTAGTTCTTCCGCGCCAGGAGCACCACCTCTATCTATAATAGTCAACCCAGGAAGTTTTCCTTGCAATGCCTGATTGGTATTTGTTGCATTACGTTCGGAAATATCATCAGCCCCTACGCTGCTTATTGCGTTAGTAACACTCAGTTTACGCTGGACACCATATCCGACCACAACTACCTCCTCCAGAGCCTGTGTATCTTCCAGCAATGTTATTGACAGACTGGAATTGTAACCAGAAGCAACCTCCAATGTAATATATCCAATATAAGATACTAACAAAGTCGCATTTGCAGGTATACTTAACACAAAATGTCCATCAATATCTGTAATTGTTCCAATAGTAGTTCCTTTTACAGAAACATTAGCACCTATAATAACTTCGCCTTTTGAGTCTTTAACAACACCTTCAATCGGTCTGTTTTGCTGCGTAAATAGCGAAGAAGTAATATCTGCTGCACATATCCCTATAGATAACCAAGAAAAAACACAAAATACCAAAATCTTTAAAAATACCGATTCCGGTACTTTCCGTAATACGCAAGTTTTCATAATTCGCATTATTAAGATTAGTAATAAAAAGACACAATACTCCCTTATGTTGACTAAAAAACATAACCAACAAAAGTCATCAAAATATAAATTAAATCAGGCTCCTGCGTAAATCAGAAAGCCAAGTCCAATGATAAACAGGACAAACATTCCTATATTAAGATAATTTGATTCTATGGGAGCATTTTTAAATTCTTTCCAGATTAAAATCCCCCAAAGTGCAGAGATTAAGGTAGCACCTTGTCCCAGACCATATGAAATAGCGGCGCCGGCTTTTTCAGAAGCTATCATACTAAATGATTGTCCTACGCACCAGATGATACCTCCCAAAATTCCCACCATATGAGTAACAGATTTACCCATAAAGTAGCCTTTAATAGAGACAGGTTCTCCTTCTACAGGTTTCCTCATAGCAATTGTATTAAACACAAAATTACTGATAAAAACTCCTACGGAAAAAATGAATACAGCAGTGTAGGGAGTTAGTTTCCCTGCAGCCGGATTTGTAAAATTAGTAAGATCCATAGAGGCTGCTATAAAACGATAAAAGAAAGACATGATCACACCAGCAGAAACAGCGACAAGAATCCCTTTTGCAGAAACTTTTTTTGTCCCAACTAAAGCCTTTTTATAAGCAAGCCCATTCAAAATGATCGCTATAGTAATTAGTAAAACACCAGTAATAATAAACAAAGGCTCGCCTTTGGCAGCACCAAAATAGTTTACCAATACGCCAAGCACCAATGCTATTCCGACACCTAACGGAAAAGCGACAGACAAACCACAAATGGCTATTGCTGCCGACAAGAGAATATTAGACGCATTGAATATGATGCCTCCAAGGAAAGCACTTCCCAAATTAATCCAATCGGCCTGTGCTAGATCAGCAAGAAAACTGCGTCCCTCTGATCCGATGCTACCTAATGTAAAGGCTGAGATTATAGAAAACAACAAGACGCCTATCACATAATCCCAGTAGAAAAATTCATATCTCCAAGTTTTTGCCGCAAGTTTTTGCGTATTTCCCCAAGATCCCCAGCAAAGCATTGTGACAAAACAAAAGAAAATAGCTAGCGGATAATTATAGACAATAAACATAATAGTATTATTTTTAAGAGATATATTTTACACATAAAGAATTTACTGGTGCCTTATCTGATGAGGCATATCCGAATAGATTAAGGCGTCTTCAAATTTTACGGTTACTCCATCTGCCGGATTTAACCATTTGAACGTGACTACATGTTTGCCTTTCGGGAGCTGATACTTCCAGAACAATTCATGTCGACGGGTTATATAAGAAGCCGGAAGATTTGCCGTTTCAACAAGCTTACCATCAATATACATCTCAGCTTTTGCGACATAGTTTTCATCTTTAGAACGAACCATCCCTCTAAAAACGATTCCAATACCTTCAAAAGAGATTTCATTTACTTCATTAATCTGTTTATTGACTTTAATCTTATCTATAGGATAATGTCCTTCAAATGCTTTTTCAAAACGTACCGGTTTTGGTTGTTGATATTTGATTGAAACGTCACTAGCTTTAACCATTCCTCCGTTACGCTCAATCAGTTTCAGAGCCTGATTATAGCTCATCTGATATGCTTTATTCAATGAAATAGTTGTATAGGCAAAATCCATATCTTCCACCTCATAAAGATTTTTCATCCAATATTCTGGTATTTTACTGTATCCAATCATTGTTCCTAAAATACCTCCAGCCGAAGCTGGATTACAATCAGAATCTTGTCCGCAACGGGTCGCAATATCAATTGTCTTATAAAAATCGCCTTCCCCATACAACAATCCAATAATAATATAAGCACTATTTATGACTGCGTCAATATTGAATGGAACAAATACACCATCAGGACATCCAATATCAGAGCTCCATTTTTTCTCGCATTCTGCCCAAGTTTGCTTCCAATCATTCGGATATCGTTTATACCAGTCAATCACATCTTTCATACATTTATAATATGTACTTTGTTCCGGTATAGTTTTCAACGCTTCCGTCACAACAAATTCAATATCATCGGAAACAAAGGCTAGTGAATACATAGCACCAACATAAACACCACCATACCAACCATCACCATAATTCATTATATGCCCTATTTTGTCTGAAATATCTGATGCCGTGTTTGGCATTCCTGGCGACATAATCCCTGCGTAATCCGCCTCAATCTGGTAATCTATATCATCGGCATGAGGATTATTCAGCCAATGCCCAGAAGAGGGCGGCATTATCCCTTGCAAAATATTATAACGTGCAGCCTGATTAGCATGCCACAATACATATTCGGCCGTGGCAAAAGCTATTGCAAATGAATCTACAGGCGCATCCAACCCCAAACGTTCGAAAACATCTACAAATGTCAAATCCATATAGACATCATCATACAAACCTGGAACATTCTCATAATACCATTTTATGTATCCTTCCGGCCATTCAATTGGCACATAGTCCTGGATCATAGTTCCATTAAATTGAAATTCGGTAGGACCCCCATATGTACAACCAATCGTTTGTCCAGCCCAGCCTCCTTTTATTTTGTCCATTAACTTCTCCTTTGTCATTACAACTTCAGAAGGCATACTCTTTTGTTTTTCAGAGACACTCATCGTACAACCAATACTTAACAATGTTACTGCTTGTAGAATAATTAACAATGCGATTTTTTTCATAACTATATATTTATTTAGTAAAAACATCTACTTCATTACGATAAGGAGCAGATGCTTGTGCACCCACTCTTGTTACTGATATTGCGGAAGCCTTACAAGCAAATTGCACAGACTCTACAATTGAACGTCCTTCAGACAATGCCAATGCTAAAGCACCATTGAAAATGTCTCCAGCTGCTGTAGTATCTACTGCTTCAACTTTAAAAGCCGGTATCAACTTCTGTTCTGACTTACAATAAGCTAAAGCACCTTTTGATCCTAAAGAAATTATAACGTTTTGCACTCCCATCTCTATTATTACTTTTGCAGCTCTTTCCGCAGTTTCTTGATTTATAATTTTTACACCCGATATCATTTCAGCCTCTGTTTCGTTTGGAGTGATAATATACAGATGTTTCAGTAAAGAAGAAGAGAGATGATGGGCCGGAGCTGGATTCAAGATTACTTTCTTATTTTTTTTGTAAGCAAGTTCTGCTACATATTCAACGGTATCCATTGGTATCTCCAATTGCATTAATACAATATCGAATTTATCTATGAAAGTCTCTATCGACGCCAAATCGACTGGAAGAAGATTTGCGTTAGCTCCTGAAGCAACAACAATACAATTTTCAGCCTGTTCATCAACAGTAATCAAAGCTACACCAGAAGGGCTCTTGTTGTCTGAAAAGACATAAGAAGTGTCAATACCTTCCTCTTCAAACAGTTGTTGAGATTGATGACCGAAAATATCATTCCCGGTTTTACAGACAAAAGAAACCTGCCCTCCTAAACGAGCTACAGAAACAGCCTGATTAGCCCCTTTTCCTCCGGGATTCATAAAAAAAGTTCCTCCAAGAACGGTTTCTCCTGGACGAGGAAGATGTTTGGTTTTAATCACCATATCGGTATTACTGCTACCTACCACTAGTATTTTTGACTGATGTAGTTTCTTCACGTTAATTCTATTTTTTATGTTTACACTCTTGTTCTAGTTTGTCGACAACACAAAATTAACAGATATAATACGCAAAAAAGTACAAAAATAAGACTGTTTGGATAAACCCAAAACATCCAAACACCTACCTCAAAGAAACATACACCACACATAATCAATATATTACAATATCATGTCAAAAATCGAATCATTACATATCTTAATACGAACACTCTCTAAAGCAGAAAAGCGTCATTTAAGTCTACAAGCGAATCTTCAATGTGGTAATAAAGTATATATGGGATTGTTTAGTTTATTTGAAAAACACGACTCTCCCGAAGAGGTTTACACTCGATTTATTGAATCATTTGGCAAAAACAGCTTTGAAATGGCAGCTAAACATTTATACCGTCTTATTGTGGAAACTTTACTAAAATTGCGTAAAAATCAAAATGTACAAACAGATATATTCAACAAAATAACGATGTCTGATATTTTATTCGAAAGAGAACTGTATGACGATGCACTAACAGAACTAAGTAAAGCCAAACGATTGGCGTCCGACTTCGAAAGTGACTTGCTTCAGCAGCTAATCCGAAGAATTGAACTTCTCTATTTAAGCGCCCTTGATTTTAAAGGAGTAACTGAACGAGAGCTGATCAAAAAGCAATTAAAAATCAATGAGATTATGAAATACACTAAAAATATCAATATGCACATGCAACTTTACGATATTTTAAGACACCGTCTAACACATAAAGGATATGCTCGTTCCGACAAACAAAAAGAAGACTTGAATGATTTAGTCTTAAGTGAACTGCATTTGATCGCGAACAGTTCTTACAAAGGTTTTGAAGCCAACAAGCTTCATTTATTGTTTCAAGCTACCTATTATTTGAATTCAGGTAATTATAAGTTAGCAACACGGCATTATCATGATCTACTTTCTCTCTTTGATGACAATCCTCATTTGCTTCTTAACCCTCCTATTTATTACCTCAGAGCTATTCATGGCGTTTTAGATAGTCTGAGCATTGCGGGATTATATCATGAAATGTCAATTTTTCTGATGAGATTAAAAAACCTCGAACAACAAGACTATCCAAGCGAATTTATACTGAAAGTTCGTTCATCGTTCTATTTATATGAATCTTACCGACAATTAAATACCGGTGCTTTCGATTCAGCAAAAGAACTGATGATTGAATACGATAATAACCTCTTTAAGAAGATCAATTTAATGGGATTAGAAGATCAGCTCAAATTGTATCTTAATGCAACTATACTCTATTTATGTTCACATGAATTAGTTATTGCAAAAAAATATATGCGGAAAATATTCTATTCAGGCAAGCTATTTCACACACTTCCTTCGTACAAAACAGCTCGTTTGGTTAATCTTGTCTTGCAAGCAGAGTTAGGCAATTATGATTTCTTAGAAAATGAGATCAGCGCAATCAAACGAAATATCCGATATGAAAAACAAGTTTACATGACAGAAAAACTCATCTTCCGGTTTGTACAGGACTATCCTTTACCCTCATATGAAAAGACTCGAATGAAGCTATGGCGAAAATACAGAAAAGAAATCGAAAAAATAGAGAATAGCAAATATGAACGACTACTACTAAAAACTTTTGATTTTCTTTCATGGATAGAAAGTAAATTAACCAGATTTCCATTTGCTGAAATTTTACAGCAAAAAGTGAAATTTTAGTATATAACTCATTTGGCTCTGAGCAATCAATAAATATTCATTAATACAAATTAATGAGAAAACTCACTCAATTAATATTTCCAGACAATATTACATTGATTAAAAGGGCTATTTATTCTTTAGTGATAAACATATACCTTTGCGGTTAAAAAAAATAATGGAGAATTATAATTCGCCCCGGAAAACAACTTTGCTATTCAGTGACGCTGGATTGCAAAAAACGAAATACCCGTTATCTACCTTTGTGTTCTTATCTATACAAGGTGGTGCGTTTATCGCATTAGGGAGCTTACTGAGTGTTGTGGTGGCCGGGGGTATGAGTACGGACAGTATAGGTTTGATCAAGTTTGCCGCCGGCGCACTTTTTCCCGTGGGATTAATCATGATCATTTTTACAGGGTCTGATCTTTTTACAAGTAATTGCGCTACGTTGACCATCCCGCTTTTAAGGAAACAGATCCGTGTTGGCACCTTTTTGAAATACCTTTTTCTCTCTTACGTTTTAAATTTTGTGGGTACGCAATTTATCGCCTTTTTACTGTCTAATCATGTAGGGTTGCTTGATAAAGATCCCTGGCAAAGCTATTTGTTTCATTTAGCCGAGAACAAAGTGAACCAAGATTTCCTCACGGTAGTAATTAAAGGTATAGGCGCAAACTGGTTGGTCTGTCTGGGAGTTTGGCTGGGGTGCGCGTCCAATGATGTAATTGGGAAATACATTGGAATATGGACCCCCATCATGATTTTTGTTACGTTAGGCTATGAGCACTCTATCGCAAATATGTTTTTTATTCCGGCAGCAATCTATTCCGGAGCCGATATTTCCTGGACCACGTTTATTCTTCAGAATCTGATTCCGTCTACAATAGGCAATCTGATTGGTGGAGGGGTTTTAATCGGTTGTTTATATTGGTTCATACATATAAAGCGCACACAGGCTGAAATGAGCGCGAACAAGGGCGATTGATAAGTCATAAACGTTTATCAACAACTTACAAATTGCTTCTCTTCGTCAGCATGGATAACAAATAGTAGTGTTTCGTTAGGGATACATTTCTTTGCAGCCGGTTTTTTTATATTATCTTTGTCAGATACAGTCTGCCGGTCTGTCGCTTGCTTTCGGGCAAGAGGAACGTCCGGGCAACAAAGGACACCATACTTCCTAACGGGAAGCTATTCGTGAGGGTAGAGAAGCGTAACAGAAAAGTACCGCCGGATTCGTTCGGTAAGGGTGAAAAGGCAGGGTAAGAGCCTACCGGGTTTCGTAGCAATACGAGATGCCGTACGCCTTATGGGTTGTAAGGTCATGTATACCGGCGCATGTAGGGCTGTCCGCCCGATGCCGGGGGGTAGACCGCTTGAGCTTATTGGCGACAATAAGATTAGATAAATGACAGACACTTCCGCTCTTAATAAAGCGCGAAGCACAGAACCCGGCTTACAGGCAGACTGTTATATTTTTAAAATTCAGCTTATGCAAACAGAGGATAGTCATAAGAAAACAATTATAGAACGGATAGGAAATTTCTTTTCCAGACTGATCCGGTTTGTCTCTTACGATATCTGGAGGATAACAGAACACGAAGTAAGCGGCCTGAAGGAGATTTATATAAACACGATTAAAACCGTTATTCTGGCAGTAAGGGGATTTCAAAGTCAGGAGCTACAAACAAAAGCCTCAGCACTCACCTACAGCACATTGCTTGCTATCGTACCGCTATTAGCCGTTCTTGTGGGTATTGCTAAGGGTTTTGGTTTTCAGGGGGCGGTAAGGCAACAACTGTTTGTTTTCTTTCCCGGTCACGAACTGGAACTGAGTAAGGCTTTCGAGTATGTAGAAAGCTATTTGGCACAAGCACAAGGAGGGATAATCATCGGTGTCGGTCTGATCTTATTATTCTACACCGTTATTAATCTTATTTCATCCATTGAAGATACGTTCAATAATATCTGGCAAATACAAAAAGCCCGGTCTTGGACGCGCAAGATCATGGATTATATGGGGCTATTCCTTTTATTACCTATACTGATAACCGCATCGAGTGGTATATCGATCTTTCTTTCTACGTTGAGGGGTACTTTTCTGAATCAGTATGTATTTTTCACTCCTGTTGTCGAGTTTATTCTCAACATCTCGCCTTTTGTTATGACAATTCTGGCATTTACCGTTTTATATCTGCTTCTTCCAAACACGAAAGTACGTTTTATAAATGGTTTGCTCGCTGCCGTTTTAGCAGGCACAGCTTTTCAGCTGTTTCAATACCTCTATATAAATGGTCAGATTTGGGTAAGTAAATACAATGCAATTTATGGTAGTTTTGCCGCCTTACCGTTATTATTACTTTGGCTACAACTCTCCTGGCTGATCTGTCTCTTCGGTGCGGAGATTTCTTATGCTTCACAAAATGTAAACAAATTCAGTTTCGACCGGGACAGCAAACATATTACGCGCCGGTACAAAGACTTTCTCACATTACTCATCGCTTCCTTAATAGCCAAGCGTTTTGCAAAAGGGGAAAAGCCTTATACAGCGGATGAAATATCTGAGACTTACCGCATACCCATTCGAATTACAACTGAAATCTTATACCTGCTGAACGAGCTGAATATTATCGCGGAAACCCGTTACGGAGACGACGATCGTGTTGTTCATTATCAACCGGCATTAGACATCAACCAACTGAGTATCGGTTTGCTTTTCTCTAAAATAGACGAACGTGGATCCGAAAATTTCAAGATCGACACGTCTGAGCTACTCAAAAAAGAATGGGAAGCGCTTTTAAAGACCAGAGCAGACATGATGAAAGAGAATTCGTCTATTCTTTTGAAAGACATTTGATTTATCGACATGGCGGAGAATTCTAAAAAGAAGAATGGACATAACGACCTTACTCAAGGCAAAGAATGGAAAGTAATCCTGCGATTTGCCATCCCGCTATTAATAGGTAACATATTACAACAGACATACACGATAACGGACAGCATCATCGTGGGGCAGTTTCTTGGCAAAGAGGCACTTGCTGCAATTTCGGCATCTTTTTTTATTTATTACTTCATAATTTCATTGGTGATCGGGATAGGTAGCGGTACTTCGGTTGTAGTTTCACAGTATTTCGGAGCACGCGAATATGATAAGGTGCAGGGTGCTTTTTCGTCTTTCTTTATTTTCATGTTGGGCATTGGCATTGTATTATCTATTGGCGGGATTATTTTCGCAGAACCGATCTTCCGGCTGACCAATACTCCGGAAGACGTTATACCACAAGCGGTAGCCTATTTTAAAATTTATGTGGGAGGTACGTTTCTATTTGTTACATTTAACAGCATCATTTCCATACTTCGCGGCATAGGCGAATCGATCAAACCTATGATTTTTATTTTGATTACCACTATGCTAAACATCGCGCTCGACCTCGTTTTCATCCTCATCCTTAAATGGGGTATTGAAGGTGCAGCCAGAGCGACAGTAATTGCTCAAGGAGTCGGAATGTGTATTGCGCTTATCTATGTAAACAACACGCACCCTCTACTCTCTATAAAGAAAAAAGACCTGCTGTTCAATATGAAGTTATTCAAGGAGGGGTTAAAAATCGGACTGCCAACCAGCATACAACAATGCGCGATTGCTCTTGGCCTCATCGCTTTACTTAGCATTGTAAATAGTTTCGGTACAGATACGCTGACGGCCTATGGGGCAGCAGGAAAAATAGACACCATTATTACACAAGCTATACTTACACTCTCCGGTGCTTTAGCGGCCTTTGCCGGACAAAATATAGGTGCCGGGAAATTCAATCGTGTAAGAAGAGGATTGCGCTTCTCCCTCTATATAAATGTTTGTTTCAGCTTGGTGATGTTTACGGTTTTATGGTTCTGGGGAGATGTTATTATGCAAGCCTTCACCAATGACCGTCAGGTAATACAGATAGGCCGGGAATTCTTAGTAATCACAGCCGGTTTCCTTGTATTCCACGGAGCATTAAACATCTATAATGGCGCTCTTCGTGGAGCCGGGGATACTTTCTTCACGATGATGGTTAGCCTATTCTCCCTTTGGCTAATCCGAATCCCACTTGCTTACTATTTAGGCGAAACATTCGGACGTATCGGTATCTGGTGGGCCATCGGATTAAGTATTGTGATTGCATTCACCATTACCTTTATTTATTACAAAACCGGTTATTGGAAAAAACGCTGCGTTGTTAAACGAAAATAAAAAGCAGCAGTGAAAAAAAACTTACTCTTTAATGCAACATTTTACCCTCAATTACGTCTTATATATATACAATAGTATATGAAAAGTCGTTTATTCTACATATTGACCATTTTATCGGTTTTATTCACGGCATGCAGTCAGGATGAAACAGATGATCTGTTTGCGAAATACATCACCCCCCAGGCATTAATGTCTGACATAACGATAACGCTGACAGAGCAGACCTCATCGACCGACTCGATACCTGCCGATGAAGAAGGTATTTACCTACATATTGAAACCACAAAAACATACCCGTATGGCAATTATGGAATTCTCAGAAGCACATTTCAGACCGGCGATACATTGTTGATCCGATTGGAAGACATAGTAAAACCCGGCATATCAATTTCGCCTGAAGGTCCGGCCAACACAAGCGTTAAAATCCCTACCCACACAAAACACATAATCTTCCTTCGCGGACCCGAAACCAACAATTTTGATCTGCAAATTGAAGAAGACGCCTTATTACTTCACCCCGTCTTCACCTCATTCTCAGTAACAGATCATATAATCTATCTACGAAACACCGAAACGAATCCCTAAATCTTTTGCATTCACATTTCATTCCTCTATATTTACATTTTGTTAGAAATGTATGCATACAATTCAGACACAATAGGGTTATCAGTATACTTATGAAAAAGCACAATCTCATATTAGCATTACTAATCACGGTTTTTCTTTCCTGTAGTAAACAGAGGTATAATCCTGAAATCTATGTGAATCCGCTTATTGGTACGGATATTCGCGTAGTTGAGGGGAAAGATCATAATTCTACGGAAGAACGGGGACAGATTATGCCGGCGGTAGGTGTACCACATGGTATGACTAACTGGGTTGCACAGACTCAGGAAACTGAACAGAAATGTCATCCTCCATACTATTATTTTCAAGATCGGATTCAGGGATTCAGGGCAAGTCATTGGATGAATGGATCGTGTACGCAAGATTATGGGAGTGTAACGATCATGCCTCTAAGTGGAAAACTAATTACCGACACAAAAGAACGGTCCTCTCGATTCAGTCATGATAGGGAAATCTCCTCCCCCTCCTATTACAGCGTTTTCCTGGAGGATTATAAGATCAACGCTGAACTTGCCGGGCTTTCACGCTCTTCAGTTATGCGCTTTACGTTTGACGGAGAGGGAGATCGCTACATTATTATTGAACCTAACAGCGATGAAGGTCAAGGTTATATTTCAATAGATGTTAAGAAAAAAGAAATCACGGGGTATAATCCTGTTCACCGTATTTATCAGGGCTGGGGAATGGAGACGGGTTTCAGCGGACATTTCATTATTCAACTTGATGATGAGTTTCTTGATTCGGACGTATGGCAAAATGAGTTAAGCACGGGGGCTTGGGTAAAACTTCCTTCCGGTGTTAAAAGCGCGGAGGTGAAAATTGGAACCTCTTTTACAAGTATAGAAAACGCAAGGAAAAATCTTGAAGCTGAAATTGGAAGCAAGTCTTTTGAATATATCAGACAAGAATCTTCTCAAATTTGGAGCGAAACATTAGGCCGAGTAATGGTAAAAGGGGGAACAGAAGAGCAAAAAGTTAAATTCTACACGGCCCTCTACAGCACACATTTTTTACCTCGTACGTTTAGTGATGTAGATGGCTCTTATCCGCGATTTGACACGGGCAAGGAAATTCTGAATACAAACGGCTCTACTTACTATTGCGACTTTTCCCAATGGGATACGTACAGAGCCGTGCATCCTCTTTTTACGATTCTTGATCCGAAACGAAATGGTGATATGGCAAACTCTTTAATTATAAAAGCGGAACAAGGGGGTTGGCTACCGATCTTCCCATCGTGGAATAGCTACACCGCGGCAATGATTGGCGATCACTGCATCGCTATGTTGGGAGATGCTATTATGAAAGACATTCCCGGTTTCGATTACGAAAAGGCATACAAGGCTATGCGCAAGAATGCGTTTGAAGTAAACACCGACTCCGCCAGCTATCGTGATGGCAAAGGTCGTAGAGCATTAGAGTCGTACCTCAAGTATAACTACATTCCACTGGAAGACGAGGTGTTGGATGCTTTTCATAAACGCGAACAGGTTTCCCGCACACTGGAATACGCCTACGATGATTATGTGCTTGCGCAGGTAGCCAAGAAACTTGGGAAACAAGAGGATTATCAAGTGCTTGTTAAACGTGCGCAAAACTATCGCAATGTGATTGATCCTGAAACAGGATATGCACGGGGACGAAACGCAAATGGTAGCTGGATAGAAGATTTTGATCCGAATAAGTTTGTCTCCTACATTTGTGAAGGAACGCCTTACCATTACACTTGGTATGTTCCACAAGACGTGGCGGGTCTGATTAAGCAAATGGGCGGCAAAGATCATTTTATCAACAGGTTAGATACATTTTTTGAGGGAAAATATTATTGGCACGGTAATGAACCGGGACACCACATTTCCTACCTGTATGCTTACGCCGGCGAACCTTGGAAAACACAGCAATGGGTGCATAACATTATCAACACCGAGTATTTCACAACACCGGACGGACACTGCGGTAATGAAGATGCCGGACAAATGTCTGCTTGGTTAGTGTTTACAATGATGGGCTTTTATCCCGTTTGCCCGGGAATGCCTCTTTACGTGATTGGCAGTCCCACGTTTGCAGAAAGTACAATTACACTGGAAAACGGAAAAACATTTACAATTGAAGCTAAAGGCGCCTCGGATAAGAATATCTATATCCAATCCGCCCGTTTAAATGGCAAAGATTACAATAAAAGCTACATTCTTCATGAAGACATCATGAAGGGCGGAGTGCTTTCGTTTATCATGGGAGACACCCCGAACAAATTATGGGCAACAAGTCCTGAATCGATTCCACCGTCACTGTAAAGAAAAATGCCTTAAACATCGTATCTTTGTTTTTGTTATATAAAAAAGAAAGATACGATGTTTGATATAGATACTATCCGTAAGGATTTTCCCATTCTTGAAGAGACAATATACGGCAAGCCCTTAGTTTATTTGGACAATGGTGCTACAACTCAGAAGCCAAAAAGAGTTGTTGAAAAGATTGAGCAAGGCTACTATACGTTGAACGCTAATATTCATCGTGGTGTTCATTACCTCAGCCAAAAAGCAACGGAAGCACACGAAGAAGCAAGAAAAACGGCACAATCGTTTTTAAATGCAAAATCATCCAATGAAATCATCTTTACACGAGGAACAACAGAGGCTATCAATCTGATCGCATCCTCGTTTTCGGAAGAGTTCATGGAAGCGGGTGATGAGGTAATCGTATCCGCGATGGAGCATCATTCCAACATTGTGCCCTGGCAGATACAAGCTGCTCGAAAGGGGATTTCCTTAAAAGTGATACCAATCACTGAAAAGGGCGAATTATGCATGGATAGCTACAAGAGCTTATTCAGCGAGAAAACGAAATTAGTTTCCGTCACTCATGTATCTAATGTTCTGGGCACCGTAAATCCTGTAACAGAAATTATCGAAGAGGCTCACAAGCGCGGTGTACCGGTTTTATTGGATGGCGCGCAAGCCGTTCCTCATATAAAAGTGGATGTACAGGCTTTAGATGTGGATTTTTACGTTTTCTCCGGACATAAAATATATGCGCCCACCGGCATAGGTATTCTCTATGGAAAGGAAGAATGGCTGGAAAAGCTACCTCCGTATCAGGGTGGTGGCGAAATGATCGCTTCTGTCTCTTTCGAAAAAACAGTTTTCAACGAATTACCCTTCAAGTTTGAAGCCGGAACCCCGGATTACATCGGAAGTACCGCCCTTGCCGAAGCACTTAATTATGTTACAAACATAGGCATTGATAACATTTCAGCTTATGAAGATGAATTACTTCGTTACGCTACGGAAAGGCTAAAAGCCATTGAAGGCATGCGCATTTTCGGAGAAGCTAAGCATAAAAGTTGCGTTATTTCGTTTCTTGTCGGGAATATCCATCATTACGATATGGGTATGTTATTAGATCGGCTCGGTATTGCTGTCAGAACCGGACATCACTGTGCTGAACCGCTTATGCGCGAGTTAGGAATAGAGGGAACTGTAAGAGCTTCTTTCGCTCTATACAATACGAAAAAGGAAATTGACACGTTAATAGAAGGTATAGAGAGAGTTCGTAAAATGTTTTAAACGTGTATCAATGTTCTATTATCTCAAAAAATATCCTTTTTCATTATTTATTATCGTAACGGTAATTTATTTGTCGTTCTTCAAGCCCCCGTCAATCAACATACCGCCGATTGCCTATTTCGATAAAATTGTCCATTTCTGCATGTATGGGGGCTTATCAGGTATGTTGTGGCTCGAATTCCTTCGCAATCACAGATTCAATGATTCACCCAAACTGATTCATGCCTGGATCGGAGCTGTTTTTTGTCCGATCCTCTTAAGTGGGGGAATTGAAATAGGACAGGAATACCTCACTTCCTATCGCGGAGGTGAATGGCTGGATTTCCTGGCAAACACTTGCGGTGTTATTATCGCTACTTTGATCGCTTATTTTCTACTACGCCCCAGAATCTTAAAGAAGCAATAGTATTTATGTTATTACCTTATCTTTCAAAAGGAGTAATTGAAGCCGGATGTGATGAAGCCGGAAGAGGATGTTTAGCCGGAGCAGTCTTTGCGGCAGCCGTTATTCTACCTCCGGATTTCAGTAATGAATTGCTAAATGACAGCAAACAGTTAAGCGAAAAAAAACGATATGAGCTTCGCCCTATTATAGAGAGAGAAGCACTAAGTTGGGCAATAGGTATTGTCAGTCCTGAAGAAATCGATAAGATCAACATCCTTAGAGCCTCCTTCCTTGCCATGCATAGAGCAATAGATCAACTATCTATCCGCCCTGAACACCTTCTGATAGATGGAAATCGTTTTACTCCATATCCTGAAATTGCACATAGCACCATTATAAAAGGCGATGGTAAATACCTGAGCATTGCCGCCGCATCTGTCTTAGCAAAAACATACCGCGACGATTATATGATGGAATTAGACACCAAGCATCCCGGTTATCACTGGAAAGAAAACAAGGGCTATCCTACAAAGGCTCATCGGGAAGCTATCCGCAACATTGGTATTACCTCCTATCATAGAAAAACCTTTACTTTATTGCCCGAACAGTTGAGCTTTGACTTCTGATCAATCACCCTTTTGCCTGAAAAGCAAGTGCATACATGCGCATTTGCTTTACCATTGCGACTAATCCATTTGATCTCGTCGGCGAAAGATGCTCTTTTAAACCTATCTTTTCAATGAAATATAGCTCCGAATCAAGAATTTCTTTCGGAGTATGTCCGGAATAGATGCCAATCAATAAAGACACGATTCCCTTCACAATCACTGCATCGCTTTCTCCCTGAAACGTAATGATGCCGTTTGCGTAATCAGCATGTAACCACACACGGCTTTGACATCCTTCGATCAGGTTATTTTCTGTTTTAAATTTTTCGTCTAATTCCGGAAGAGAATTCCCAAGATCAATGAGTAAGGCATATTTATCCATCCAGTCATCAAATACGGAAAACTCTTCGATAATGTTATCTTGTAGTTCGTTAATTGTCATTCTCAGTGCTTTAATTATATATAATTTCAAGCACAGTCTGCCCAACAGCTTTTAGGGTAGCTGTACTGATATTATCAATTGTATCATCCATTGTATGCCAGTAATCACCAAATCCATTTCGGTTCGGATCATAATTTATGATATCGACACAAGGAATATTCCTTCCGGCTATCACATATTCGTGATCATCTACCACTCCGCCTCCTCTGGCATTAATAAAGAATCTTCCATAACCTAAATCCTTGGCTGTTTGCCATATCTTTTCCACAACCGGTGCAGCATATTTGAGCGAGGTTAGTTCTTTATAAAACTGCGCATCTTTATGTCCAACCATATCCAACAAAATACCATATTCTGCTTTATAGTTAGGAACGTGGGGGTTTTTCGCCCAAAACTGTGATCCTAAACACCAAGTATGGTCCTTCCGTTCCACTTCGCCGGTGTGCGTACCATAGTCTTCCGCGTCAAAGAAAATGAGATCTATCCCTATCGCCGGACTTTTTTGTTGTAGCTGGCGTGCTATTTCCAATAACACACCTATACCACTGGCTCCATCGTCAGCACCGTCTATCGGGGTATAATGATTTGCTTTATCCGGATCACTGTCGGCAAAAGGTCTGCTGTCCCAATGCGCGAACAGAAGTACCCTTTTAGTAGCCTCCGGGTTGTATGCACCTATTATATTCTTAGACTCCAGCATTTCGCCGTTATAGGCTTCCAGCAAAGCCTCCTGAATGAACACATTGGCTCCGAAACGTTTCAATTCGGATTCCAGATAGAGCGCACAATCTTTATGTGCTTTTGTATTTGGCACACGCGGTCCAAAACTAACTTGATTTGCTACATACTGATACGCACTGTCAGCGTTAAAGTCAGGCGTATTGTTTGTCACGGATTGTTCTTCCTTCATTGCAGTTGAACTATTCTCAACATTCTGTCTTTGTCCGCATGACGTAAACAAGAAAGCAATAAGTAATAATCCTATTTTCGACATAATCTTCATGAATTATTCCGGGTATATGCTTGTGCTTCGGTCATAACCCGCAGCAAGTTTCCACCCCATATTTTTTGTATATCTATCTCGTCATACCCTTTTTGCATAAGACGAACAGTTATATTTATCAGTTCATTTGATGACCGACATCCAATCAGTTCGCCATCACCATCAAAATCTGAGCCAATACCGACAAAATCTATGCCAACCAGATTCGCTATGTAATCAATATGGTTAATGGCGTCTGTCAAAGAAGCCTTATCTTCCTCTTTGTTTATAAAGCCGGCATACAGACAGACCTGTACTACACCGTGCTTACCGGCAATCGCTTTAATCTGTTCGTCTGTCAGATTTCGTGGATGATCACAAAGCGTTCTTACAGAAGAATGTGACGCAATGACAGGAACTTTACTTTGTTCCAACACATCATAGAAAGTACGTTCAGCCGCATGAGACAGATCAATCATTATTCCCAAACGATTCATTTCAGCCACCACTTGTTTACCAAACGGACTTAAACCATTCCATTCCGCGTCACCACGGGCAGAGTCACAGATATCATTTGCTCCATTGTGACATAGCGTGATATAAGAAACCCCCATATCTTTAAACAACTGCAGGTTGTTCAGTTCCTTTCCTATCGCGTATCCATTTTCCACACCCAGACAAATCGCTCTTTTTCCTTCACCTTTTAATCGGTATATATCTGCAGGAGTATAGGCAATTCCCATTCGGGAAGAATTTATACGTTCTTGTCTTTTTACTTCATTCAGGCGCTCTATCGCATAAGCAGTCGCCTGTTTTAAGGAAGCATCGTCACGTTTACCCTGAGGGATATAAGCCACCATAAACGTCGCGTCAATCATTCCTTCTTCCATGAACGGAAGATTTACTTTTCCTCCCTCCTTCTTTCCCAGATCAAAAGAGCCCGGGAATATCATGGGGGTATCCGTATGCGAATCTATGGTGACAATTTGTCGGTGAATGTCTTTTGCCATTGCAAATCCACGCGCTTTGTCCACAAAATAATAAAACAGTCGAAGCATGTCTTTATTATCTGCTGCCGCCATGGCTTCCGGATGCCATTGCACACCGTATATTTGTTTTTCAACGTGAGCTATACCTTCATTTATTCCATCGCCTGCTTCCGCTACAGAAACAAATTCAGGAGCTACGTCTTTAACGGCCTGATGATGAAAAGAATTTACATACAAGCTATCCTTCTCTTTGAATATCTCTTTAAGAAAATGGTTTCCGTCCGCTATACGAACAGTGTGAGAAGCAAACTCGCGTGGTGTCTGCTGACTGTGCTGATACAACGCCCGGTCATGCTGAACATAAATATCTTGATAAATCGTTCCGCCGAAAGCGATATTTATTAGCTGGTGCCCCCGACAGATACCAAGTATTGGAATCTGGCGATTAACAGCCAACCTTACTAACATCAGGTCGTATTCATCCCTGATCTGATCACCTTCCCCCAATTGTGGAATCGGTTCCTCTCCGACAAAGAGCGGATTAAAGTCGCCGCCGCCACTAAACAACAAGCCATCCAGACTTGATACAATTGCAGATAGCGCGTCGATATCTGTCATTACCGGAATCAGAACAGGAGTTCCTCCCGCTTTCAGAACGGAGTGGATATAGGTTTCCGCGATACAAGAAAGACCGTCTTTCCGATTTGCAGACAAACCAATTTTAGGAGATCCCGGACTATTTGTCTGTGGTATAAAATGATCAACCTCCTGAATCAGGTCTTTTAAATTCGGATGACGGACTTTCGTGTTCATCAGATTTATATTTGTTATTCTTAAGCGTCTATCTTCGCATAGGTTGCGTTTTCTTCAATGAATTCACGACGAGGACCTACTTCTTCACCCATCAACATGGAAAATATCTGGTCTGCCTCTGCCGCGTTATCGATTGTAATTTGCTTGAGTGTCCGGTTTTCCGGATTCATAGTCGTATCCCACAACTGATGATCGTTCATTTCCCCAAGACCTTTATAACGTTGCGTATGTATCTGCGATTCATTTCCTCCGGCAACACGGTCAATAAACATCTGTCGTTGCTGTTCTGTCCAGCAATACTCTTCCGCTTTACCCTTTTTACAAAGATATAACGGCGGAGTAGCCAAGTACACATAACCATTTTCAATCAATGCACGCATACGGCGGAAGAAGAACGTAAGAATCAACGTCGCGATATGGCTTCCGTCCACGTCGGCATCGGTCATGATTATTACCTTATGATAACGCAGTTTACTCAAATTCAATTCCTTCGGATCCTCTTCCGTTCCAATGGTTACGCCCATCGCCCGGAAAATATTCTGGATTTCCTCACTTTCGAAAATCTTATGATCCATCGCTTTCTCCACATTCAGAATCTTACCACGCAAAGGCAGGATGGCCTGAAAATTACGGTCGCGACCTTGTTTCGCTGTACCACCGGCCGAATCCCCTTCGACTAAGAACAGTTCACAAATCGCAGCATCTCTGGAAGAACAGTCTGCCAGTTTTCCGGGCAACCCACCTCCCGTAAGCGGAGATTTGCGCTGCACCAGTTCACGGGCTTTACGAGCGGCCTGTCTTGCCTGAGCAGCCAGTATAACCTTATCAACGATGATTTTCGCTTCTTTAGGATGCTCTTCCAGGTAGTAACCCAAAGCTTCGCCAATCGCCTGATCAACCGCTCCGGTCACTTCCGAGTTCCCTAATTTTGTTTTTGTTTGTCCCTCAAATTGAGGTTCAGCCACTTTGATGGAGATCACAGCGGTAAGACCTTCACGGAAGTCATCTCCCTGAATTTCCACTTTCGCCTTTTCAAGCAATTTAGAATCTTCCGCGTATTTCTTCAACGTACGGGTCAATCCACGACGGAAACCGGCCAAATGCGTTCCCCCTTCAATTGTGTTGATATCATTAACATAAGAGAATACACTCTCGTTATAAGATGTATTGTAAGTCAAAGCTACCTCCACCGGGATATTCTGCTTTTCGGTTACGATGTGAATCACATCAGGAATTAGTTTTTCCTTGGCTCTGTCTATATAACGAACAAACTCTTTCAGCCCTTCTTCAGAACGGAACAGTTCCGTTTTAAAATTACCGTCGTCTTTCTTAACGCGCTTATCAGTCAGGTGCAGGGTAATCCCGGCATTCAAGAAAGCCAGTTCGCGTAAACGAGCGGCTAATATATCGTATTTATATTCTAAAACAGCAAATATGGTATTATCCGGTGTAAAGCTGACAGTCGTTCCGGTTTTATCCGTATCTCCGACAACCTCAACATCATGAAGCGGCTTTCCACAGGAGAACTCCTGCATGTGAATCTTACCTCCGCGATGTACCTCAGCTTTCAGATAAGAAGAGAGCGCGTTCACACAAGACACACCCACCCCGTGCAGACCGCCGGATACCTTATAACTGCCTTTGTCAAATTTTCCGCCGGCATGAAGCACCGTCAGAACCACTTCCAAGGCAGACCGTCCTTCTTTCTCATGGATATCCACCGGAATACCACGTCCGTCATCCGATACAATGATAGAATTATCCTCGGTGATCGTCACGTGGATATTTGAACAAAAACCGGCCAGCGCTTCGTCTATAGAGTTATCTACAACCTCATACACTAAATGATGAAGTCCTTTTTCACTTATATCGCCAATATACATGGCAGGTCTCTTGCGAACCGCTTCTAATCCTTCAAGCACCTGAATACTATCCGCCGAATAGTCTCCGGACATATTCTTCAATTCTTCGCTCATGAGTTTATCTGATTTTAAACCTGTAATTACCTTATTCTTAAAAATCCTAACAAATATAGTAAAAAAAATTGACTTTGCCGGTATCGCGTTTCGAGAAACACACAGGCAAATTAGCCAAAAAAAGCACAAATAAAAAAAGGGCTAAACTTATCAAGTCTAACCCAAACACTGTAGCCCATAGGGGAGTCGAACCCCTCTTTCAAGAATGAAAATCTTGCGTCCTAACCGATAGACGAATGGGCCAAATTTGCATTAAAAAGCCGGGCTTAATTGGGTCCGGCTACACTCAGTACCTTAATCCTTTACTTACGCAAGACGATTTACGTGCTTCGCTAATTTTGATTTCAGGTTACCGGCCTTATTCTTGTGAATAATATTTTTCTTAGCCAGCTTATCCAACATAGCAGACACTTTTGGATACAATGCTCTTGCAGCTTCTTTATCTTCAGTCGCACGCAAAACTTTCACCGCGTTTCTCGCAGTCTTCGCATAATATCTATTGTGTAGACGACGAGTATTGGTCTGTCTGATTCTTTTGATTGATGATTGATGATTTGCCATTTTTCAGCTATCCTCTTTTTAAATTCTTTAATTTTATTTTATTGTAGCCCATAGGGGAGTCGAACCCCTCTTTCAAGAATGAAAATCTTGCGTCCTAACCGATAGACGAATGGGCCATCATGTTTTAAAAAGTCCGCTCTATTGCGAACCGGCGCACCGGATTTCCGATTGCGAGTGCAAAGATAGACGATCTATCCGAATATCCAAAACATTTCACAAAAAAAACACCGCGTACAGTTAAAATAAAAGTAAAGCAGCTGCACCTTCCGACGCAGCTGCCTTTCATCTTCTAAAAGATGTTTTATTTTACTCTTTTATAACCATAAACGGCCAGGTCGCCCAATTCTTCTTCGATACGAAGCAATTGGTTGTATTTAGCCATACGGTCAGAACGGCTCAAAGAACCGGTCTTAATCTGTCCTGAGTTTGTAGCTACAGCGATATCAGCGATTGTAGCATCTTCAGTTTCACCTGAACGGTGAGAAGTTACTGAAGTAAAGCCATGACGGTGTGCCATTTCGATCGCGTCAAGTGTTTCACTCAATGTACCGATTTGATTTACCTTGATCAGGATTGAGTTTCCACAACCCAATTCAATTCCTTTTTTCAGGTATTCTACGTTAGTAACAAACAAGTCGTCACCTACCAACTGACATTTGCTGCCAATCTTATCCGTAAGCACTTTCCAGCCATCCCAGTCGCCTTCGTCCATACCGTCTTCGATTGAATCAATTGGGTATTTGCTTACTAATTCAGCAAGGAATTCAGCTTGTTCGGCAGAAGAACGTTTTACGCCTGTTGCGCCTTCAAATTTAGAATAGTCGTAAACACCGTCTTTGTAAAATTCTGAAGCAGCACAGTCTAATGCGATAGTAACGTCTTTACCTGGTTTGTAACCGGCCAGTTCAACAGCTTTCAGGATAGATTCCAAAGCGTCTTCTGTTCCGTTCAATGTTGGAGCGAAACCACCTTCGTCACCTACTGCAGTGCTCAGGTTTCTGTCGTGAAGTACTTTCTTCAATGAATGGAACACTTCAGCACCCATTCTCAAACCTTCGCGGAATGAAGGTGCGCCAACCGGACGGATCATAAATTCCTGGAACGCGATAGGAGCATCCGAGTGAGAACCACCATTGATAATATTCATCATAGGAACCGGCAATACGAATGTATTTGTTCCACCGATATATCTGTATAGAGGTTGATCTAAATAAGCAGCAGCAGCTTTTGCCACAGCTAAAGAAACACCTAAAATAGCGTTCGCGCCTAATTTTGATTTTGTTTTTGTTCCGTCAAGGGCAATCATTTTGTGGTCGATCGCGCGTTGTTCCAACGCACTCACACCGATCAATGCAGGAGCAATCACGTCGTTAATGTTAGCAACGGCTTTTTGTACACCTTTACCTAAATAACGTCCTTTATCTCCGTCACGTAATTCAATAGCTTCATTTTCTCCAGTTGAGGCTCCGGATGGTACAGCTGCACGTCCGATAACTCCTGATGCCAAAGTCACATCGACTTCTACCGTTGGGTTACCACGTGAATCCAACACTTCTCTACCTGTTACTTTTACAATTTCCATACTTTTAAGCTTTTATTTTAGTGTTACATTTACTAAATGCCCACAAAGATAAAAATAATTTCTCTTTATCACCACAACAAATCATTTTGTCGGATAAGGTCTTGCAGCAAATTTTGTTCTTTTAAGGTTAGTTTAATACGATTCACATGGTGCATAAATACATTCAGCCGATGGATATCGGATCCTACGAAATCATACATCCCATTCTGCAGTAAGAACCAGGCCACATCTTGCGCCCGACGGCCGTATTGTCCGGAAAGAGACATCAGATTCAGTTGATATTTACACCCCTTCGCTTTAAGCTCGCTGTATTGCGCTTTATCCATAAACAGATAACGTTCCGGATGCGCGAGCAAGGGCACGTATTCTTTTAGCTGCAGGTCATAAATAACATTGATAAGCTCGGGAGAAGGCGACAGATAAGACATTTCAATCAATACATGCCTGCCTCCCAAGGTAAGCAAGCCTTCTTCCTGCTGAGCATAAAAACCAACATCCAACATATATTCAGCAGCCAGCCGCAGCTCAATTCCCGCAGGGGCCTCTTTTTGAAAACCGGCAAACCGTTCCTGTAAAAATCCGGGACGGTTTTTGGGTATGTCCGCCATAATATGCGGGGTGAAATAAATACGCTTCACACCATGCTCTACCATCGTGCTCAGCGCCTGAACCGTTTCTTCAACCGTCTGAAAACCATCATCCACCCCCGGTAAATAGTGGGAGTGGATGTCTGTTAAGCCGTTCAAAAAGCCGGCCTCTACAAATGATTTCTTCGGTGAAAAACGATCAAAGAATGCATTCTTCTTTTTCATTTTTTCTTTTCGTCATTGCCATAGCCATAACCGTAACCATAGCCATAACCGTAGCCGTAACCACCTTTCTTATAATCAACGCCGTTTAACAAAACAGCCATGTTATTAAATCGTTCATTTCTGTACATCTGCTCCAGATCGGGCAGCATACGCCGAGGATACTTCCCTACGCGAACCAGATAAATCGTCATATCCACCACACGATTAATAATAAATGAATCCGCCACCTGTAGGGAAGGCACATTATCTAATATCACATAATCATAATGTTCACGTAGGTACGCGATCATAGAATCCAAACGTTCACTGAGTAGTAACTCCGCCGGATTAGGTGGAACCGGACCAACAGAGATCATATCCAGATTCTCATCTAATCCACTTGGTGCTATAATATCCTCCACCTTATTTACTTGTTCGGACAGATAAGAAGTAACCCCTTTTGCCGATTGATGCACACGCTCGCTCATCGTTCCTTTACGAATATCCAAATCCACCAGGATAACCTTTTTACCCGTTAGGGCAAGACTCATTCCTAAGTTGATAGCCACAAATGTCTTTCCTGATCCCGGGAATGCAGATGTAACGGTCAGCACCTTCATGTCTTTTTTCTTTACCCGCATAAATTCCATATTCGTACGCACAATACGGAATGCTTCGGATACGGCGTCACGCCCATTTTTGTGTACTAAAATTTCGCCATTCGTTTTCTTATCGCGCAAAGGTATTTCTCCTAAGAAAGGCATAGTCACTACGTCTTGCACATCCTTGCGGTTGCGGATCGATTGGTTGAGTGTTTCTTTCAGCCAAAGGATCATCGCCGGTATCAAACAGCCGATCATTAATCCGGCTAATAAGATGATCATCGATCGGGGAGCCACCGGCTTATCACTTCCCGTTGCCGGGTCGATAATACGGGCATTGCTTTCCGTAATGGCCTGTGTCAAGGCGTTCTCTTCGCGTTTATTCAACAGGTAGAGGTACAATTCTTCTTTGATCTTTTGCTGGCGTTCTACCGAAAGCACATATTTTTGTTGTGAAGGCACGGCTGTAATACGTTTCACTGTCTGAACTTCCCGTTCCTTCGTATTGCGAATCTGAATGTTCAACCCTACAATCAGGTTGTCTACCGCACGGATGATCGTTTGCTTCATCGCATTTAGGGAATTGTTCAGATCCATCACCACCGGGTTCCGATCACTACTATTGCTGATCAGTTTATTTCGCCTGAGCAATAATTCATTGTATTCACTGATCTGGCTCTCCACATTTACATCAGAAACTCCTGTATTCGAAGGAATAAGGTCAGCGTTCTTCGACGGGTCCATCAGGTATTCCCGGATAAACCGCGCGAGGGTGATCTGATTCTCTAAGCTGAGTGCTTCTTTACTGTAAGAACTGCTTTCCTGCAGGTACATGCCTGTTTCGGAATGGATGTCGGTCAACTGGTTCTCACGTTTAAAGGCTTCGATATCCGAATCCACCGAACCCAGTTCTTTTTCAATAATGATCAAGCGTTCATTGATAAACTCCGACGTGTTTACCGCAATCTGGTTCTTATCGTTAATGGCGTCTTCGTTGTAAATGGCAATCAGCGTATTCAGCAAGTCTTCCGCACGCGGAATGGATTCATCTACAATACTCAGGTTTATGATTGTGGACAGCTTATTGGCTAAGGCCACCTGCAATCTCTTTTGATAGGTCAGTGCCAGTTCGGCTACCTCCGCTTTGCTCACTTCTATTTTCCGGTCTATATAGCCTTCTCCATAATATAAGGTAGGAACGACTGTTAATCGTCCCACAGGCGTTTCCACCGTATCCCGCAATGCTACGATCATGTCATCGCCTTCTTCCGTAAATTCGGATAAAAGAACTTCGGTTTCCGTCAAAGGGGTTATACTCAGTCCTAACTCATTGGGATGATCGGCATCGGCAAATTGTATCGCTACGGGAGATTGGGTGTAAAGTTCTACTTTCTTTAAACCTTCGCGTATCTTATAACTCTTGTCTAATTTCAAACGGACCACTACGTCGTGCATCAAGCGTTTAGATTGAAACACCAGCATTTCGTTATCTACACTACTCTTAATGTTAAACATGCTGAAGTCCTGAAACATTGCCGCCTCGCCCATTGGCGCACCTCCTTTCGAGTTGTCTTTAATCAGCACCGTTGCCGAACGGCTATACTCTTTGGGGGTTGCACGGATATACAAAAACGCGAGCCCCACACATACAAGAACAGATAAAGCAAACCATTTCCAGTTCACCACCAACACATTCAACAGATCGTTTAAGTCTATCTCCTGCTCTTCTGCCGAAGACTTAAAATTATTGTTTTGCTCCACAATTAAAAAAGGATTATTTTCTGGATACTATAATGATACTTACAATAGAAGTCAGCACGGATAAGGCAGACAGCCATACGCCAACCGAGTTGTTCTGGTTAATCTCGCTTTGCCCTATTTTCGCTCTGTTCGGCTCTACATAAACAATATCGTTTTGTTGGAGATAATAGCAGGGCGAACGAAACACATCGGCAGATCTCAGGTCGTGATACAAGATGGTGCGCTTTCCATCCACTTCACGGATCACAGCCACGCGGTCACGCTTTCCATAAATGGTGAGGTCGCCGGCCATACTTAACGCTTCCAATAAGGTAACCCGGTCACTCGTTATCGAAAAACTACCCGGGCGTGCCACTTCTCCCATAACCGAAATTTTGAAGTTCAGCATCTGCACCGTTACAATCGGGTCTTTAATCAGATCTTCATCGATCAGTTTCTTCCGGATCAGCTCCGTCAGCTGCAAGCGGCTCAGTCCGTCCACCTTTATCTTTCCCAAAATAGGAAAGTCTATTTTTCCTTCACTGTCTACCAAGTAACCCAACACACGCTGCTGACCAGCCGCTCCCATATTCGTTCCTAACTGATACGTTACCATGGGCATATTAAACGGAAGCGCCAGTTCCGGATCTTTACTGTTGACCATGATGGACAACAAATCATCTTTATGGATATGCACTTCATAAATTTCAGCTATATCTTGTTGCTTATATTGCGCTACATCCTGCAGATACAACACCTTTTCCGGAGAAGCACAACTCCCGGCCAACATAATCAGTCCACCTAAAAGCAAAGCGGCAAAAAAACGGGAAACAAGGATTTTCCCCGTCGCAAAACGGCATTCAACTTCCATAATCAAATAATCTCATTTATAAATCAAACTATAATCGCGTTAAAATAAAGTGATCCTCAACCACAAAAATAACATTTTATTCGTTCTCTTTCCTATTAATATCTGCTTAAAACGTTAAAAAATCACTTACTTATCAATAAACATTTTCACCACCCACTTAGTTTGGTTGGCAGGGGTATTTTTTACTTATTCTACCGTTTGTAGAAATTCCATTTTATTAAAACATAAACAACTGAAAGTATTCCAATAATAAATATAGAATAAACCAGATGCCGGTCATTCAAATAAATCAGTCCGACAGCTATCAACAGTTGTAAAATCGAATATGCACCCGACACAACCACATGCTTAACCTTCAACTCATTTGCTAAAAGCTGATAGACATGTTTTCGATGGGGTTGAAAGATATTTTCCTTTAACAGTAAACGATGAAGTATTGTCAGTATACTGTCCACACCATAAACAGCTAACAACAAAATATAAGCAAAGTCTCCTGACAGCAAAATCAGTTTTCCGATGGCGAACACCAATATAAAAGCAATGGATACTGCCCCCACATCCCCGGCAAAACATTTAGCCTTAGTCCGGAAGTTAAACAGGTTAAACACCAACACCGCAAGAAAAGCCACATACAAAAACGCATGATCAATAAATGTCACTTCCATCCGGTTGATGTAGATAAGCGACAACAAAACTACCAGACTATACCCTCCGGTAATTCCGTTTATCCCGTCCATAAAATTATACGCGTTAATAATTCCGGTACAGAAGATTAATGCAACAAGTATATACCAGAGTGGAACGCCCGAAAAAAGTCCGAGTTCATAAAACAGCAGTAACATGGCTATAATATGAGTTCCCAAACGTATCCTGTTCGGAACAGAGCGAACATCATCCGCGAAGCTAATTACGGTAATCAATGTCAACCCGATGAAAAACCAGGGATAACTGAAATCAAAAAAAAGAAAATAAAGCAGTATGCCAAAATAGAATACCACACCACCGCCCCGTAAGGTTATCCGGGTATGCGAACTTCGTTCATTCGGCTTATCTATAATGTTATACTTGTTCGCTACCTTAAAATACAATAACTCCAAGACTAGCAATAATGCCAGAATAATCAAATAACTAATCATTAATATCAAGTGTTAAAATCATAAAAGACATTCAGTTACCCTAACTAACAAGAGAGTGTCCGGCAAGTTTATTTGTTGATCGTTTTGTCATCCTGAGCTTGTCGAAGGATCTCTACAGAGCACTAAAAAAGATCCTTCAACAAGCTCAGGATGACAAGCAACATTTCTCGGCATGTGTAACAGACTTATGGGACACCCTCTTACAAAGACCATGCAACCCTAATATTTTATCTCCAACGCTCGGCGTAGTCTCCAGACTACGTCGCTACGTAGCCCTATCACCAAATGACCGTATCGTCTTAATCAACCCATCGTGTGCAGATACGGGTAATTCCTCAACGCCAATAGCTTGTTTTATCTTTAAATTACTGACCACATAATTCTCCGTCAACTTATTCAACCGAAATGTATTCAAAGGAAGATGAAGTACATCTCCACATTTAGCAGCAAACTCAACGAATCCTTTTGGCAAATTATAAACACGTTCTTTCTTTCCGAGCACCCGGCAGATAATGCGAATCAGCTCCTTTGTCGAGAGTGGTTTATCATCTGCTATATGATAAACACCCGAAGGAATTTCCGATTCCATGACCTTGTTTATAATAAAGGATAAATTGTCAATTGAAGTAAATGAACGTCTGTTATCGAACGCACCGAGTGGATACGGAATACCTTTATTAATTACAGCGTAGAGTAAATTAAGATTCCCCTTATTACCCGGTCCGTGTATCATACAGGGACGAAAAATATAAACTCCCTTACCCTTTCCATCTTTCGACAGTATATACTCTTCCGCCCTGATTTTACTTTCTCCATAAGGACCAACAGGAGCCGGAATAACATCTTCGGTCAATATATCAGTAGTTACACTATCAGCCGCAGCCTTAACCGAGCTAAAAAAGATAAATTGCTTTGCTTTTGAAGCTAAGAATGAATCAAATATTTTTTGAGTCAGACCGGTATTCACATCAAAATACACCTGTGCCTCATTCATGTTTTTTGTGTCGTGCGCCTTTCCGGCCAAATGAATTACAGCCTGTATTTCTTCCCATGGAATAGAATCAAATTGCTTCCATGAAAAAAAACGAGCATAAAGACCGGGACTTCGATCTTCTACATCTAATGCCCAAAGTGTATATCGCCCTTTAAGATAAGCGGCAAGGTTTGAGCCAACAAAGCCATAGGCCCCTGTAATTAGGATTGTTTTCATTCAAAATAATTCAAAATCTGATATCCTGCCTCTTTGAGGTAGGTTTCTTTCTTCATCAGTTTCAAGTCACTTTGGAGCATATCCTGAACTAAGGCAGAAAGGTCATACTCAGGCTTCCATCCTAATTGTTTACGGGCTTTGGAAGCATCCCCAATTAACAATTCGACCTCCGTTGGTCGAAAATATCGAGGATCTACACCCACAACCGACTCTCCTATTCTTTCTCTGAATGCGTTCAAGTATTCAGCACCTACCTTTTGAGAGAATATGATCTCATCAACCGCTTTTATAATACCTTTTTCAGCTAATCCTTCCTTTTCAAACAGCACTTCAATACCAATTTCATTAAAAGTCATTCGAATAAAATCACGAATAGAAGTGGTGATACCCGTTGCAATGACATAATCATCCGGTTGTTCCTGTTGAAGGATCAAATACATTGCTTTAACATAATCCTTAGCATGCCCCCAATCACGTTTACTGGACAAGTTCCCCATAAACAACTCTTTCTGTATACCCAACGCAATACGAGATACCGCACGGGTTACTTTGCGGGTCACAAATGTTTCTCCGCGAAGAGGTGACTCATGATTAAATAATATGCCGTTGCTTGCGTGCATACCATACGCTTCTCGATAATTTACGGTAATCCAGTATGCATATAGCTTTGCTACTGCATACGGACTACGAGGATAGAAAGGAGTAGATTCTTTTTGAGGAACTTCTTGCACTAATCCGTACAGTTCCGAAGTAGAAGCCTGATAGATACGGGTTTTTTTTGTCAGATTCAGCAAACGAATAGCCTCCAAGATTCTCAGCGTTCCGACACCATCCGCATTTGCTGTATATTCAGGCGTATCAAAACTCACTTTTACATGACTCATAGCTGCCAGATTATAGATTTCATCCGGTTGCACTTCTCCAATAATACGGGTAAGATTCATCGAGTCCGTCAAATCGCCATAATGCAAAACCAAATTCCGATCTTTTTCGTGGGGATCCTGATACAAATGATCAATACGTTCGGTATTAAATAGAGATGATCTCCGTTTCAAACCATGAACCACATAACCCTTTTTTATTAAAAACTCAGTTAAATAGGCTCCATCTTGTCCGGTCACTCCGGTTATTAATGCAATTTTTGACATAATTATATTATTTGTTTCCGAACAACTCCGTTATTTTATATAAATATTTCAGCATAAGTAATGGTAGATTTGTATAAATATCATTATACTTACAGGCTCTAACTATCTCTTGATTTAATATTAAATTACTTCTCCACGAACGTGTACTTTCTCCTCCTGTTCGCATCGTTACAATATCAAACTGTAAATATTTTGTTTTTAGCTTTTGTTTGTATAAAAATCGAATCAACAATTCATAATCAGCAGCAATCTTATAATCAATCCGGTAGAAACCAAACTCTTCAAAATATTTCCTATAAGTATAGAAAGAAGGGTGAGCAGGCATAAACCCAAAACGAAACAACTTGGGTGAGAAGATTTGGGAAGAATAATAACGAACCGTTTTGCTCAAATCCTTAGGTGAAACAAAACGAACATCACCATATACAGCCTGTATATCTTTATCTTTAAAGGTCTCTACAATCTTTGCAATACAATCTTCATTTGCAAAAAAGTCGTCCGAGTTTAGAATGCCAACAATCTCTCCGCTTGCCAATCTAATCCCTTTGTTCATCGCATCATATATTCCTTTATCCGGTTCACTAATCCATTTTAGCCGTCCTTCAAAAAGCGATTCGCATTCTTTAACAATTACTAAAGAGTTATCATTAGATGCTCCATCTACAATAATGTATTCAATATTAGCATAAGTTTGCAACAAGACTGACTCTATTGTGTCTTTTAAGGTCTTTTCTGCATTATAACAAACTGTTATTATGGATACTTTCATTATTTATCTACGTTATTTCCTTAAAAGAGAATTATACAATTCTATATATTCCGCATACCGATCTTCCTTCTTATAAAAAGCAAGGGCACTATTTCTACACGCTTCACTATAGAACCGCTTTCCTCTTTGCTCTATTTCATCAACACATTGCAATATTGCATTAATATCACCTTGTTCTATAACAAAACCTGTTTCAGCAGTTACTGATTCAACACTTCCTCCGGTACGATAAGTTAACACAGGTGTACCACATGCCAATGCTTCTAAATTTGTAGTAGGAAAATTATCTTCCCATGTCGGATTTATAAATAGATCAGCAACATTATAAAGTTCAGCTAACTCCTGAACACTTTCTGTTCGTTGTATTCCTTTTATATTTTGAGGTAATCCTTTTATTTGTTGTTTCGACAATCCCACCAGAATAATAATTATATTATTGGGAAGTCTTTCTGACAATTTAATAAAATCGTCGAAACCTTTCCTTTTACTCCAAACACTTGCCACTCCCAATAAAACCGTTTGATTTTGTATAGCATATTTATTTCGAAGTGCTAAATGGTTTTCCAGTGGGGTAAAAACATCTGTATTAATACCATTATGGATGGTTTTAATTGATGCATCATTCAGAAAAGACTCAGAGACGATTTGATTTAACCAATTGGAAACTGGTATCAGTGTCAGATTTTTAACAGATGTGAAAAGATTTTTTTTCAATATGAAATTTTGTCTGGAACGATCAAAAAAAAGACTTCCTGGATACTCCTGTTTTTGCGGACAACTAAAACACTGAGTTTTCCATTTTTCACATTCAACATAAGAAAAATGCGAGCAATGTCCTGTTATAGGCCAACAATCATGTAATGTCCAAACAATGGGTGTATCTATTGATGCTAAATAATTAAATAAAATTTCAATATTCAAATAATAACCATGTATATTATGCAAATGGATTATATCAGGTTTTATTATCTCAATCTGCTTTATTAATTGCCTTGTTGCTGATTTAGAAGCTAATCCATGTTTATCAAAGAGGCGCGTTTGTATTCCATGCCATCTAATATAACAAGAGTTTCCTATTTTAATTTTACGAGAGTTACTTTCACTATCATTCCTACCGTAAGCTATGTAACTTGTCCAACCATGTGTTATTGCTAATTGACCTATTTCCTCCGCGATTCGTCCGGTTGATCCAGAATTAATAACGGAGTTTATTTGGATAAGGATGCTCATTTCAAATGTCTAAATTACTTTTTTGATAATAATCAATTCTTTTTCAGAAATATTCAACTTATTATAAATAAGAATTTATTGGGATAATAGAAAAGTAAAGTATTCCGAACAGATACTCTCCACCGAGAATTTTTTAACACTCTCACGCGCATAAAAACCCATTTTTTCTCGTTCTTCCTTATGTTCCATTAGAAAACGTAATTTGTTTTCAAACTCAAAATCATCAAAAAGAGAAATTAAAAACCCATTACGCCCATTTTCTATTAAATCAGAAGGACCTGCAATACAATCATATGCTATAACTGGCAAGCCGGCACTCATCGCTTCACCAATCACATTCGGAAAGCCTTCACTACTTGAAGTAAAAGCGAAAATTGAAGATTTTAACAAAAAAGAGTCAACTTCTCTTTGGTTTCCTACAAGTTGAATAAAATTCTCCATCTTCAAATCTTTAATTTTACTAGCTAAAGCTATACTGTTATTCTGTTGATCAGCATCCCCTCCAACAATAATCAACCTCCAATTTTCATTATTGATCTTTGTAAAAATATCAATAAGTCGATCAAAATTTTTTGTCGATATTAGTCTACCGACAGAGATAATCACGTTCTCCCTTATATCCTCTTTCTTTTTTACTATATGTCGTATAGGATTACCAATAACCCTTACATTCGTATTACAAAATTGCGACTCATATAGGTCTCTTGCTTTAGTCGTTTGAGCTATTACTCCATCCGCACGTTTATATAATATTTTACGTAATGTATCTTGCCTATAGCCAAATGTTTTGTTAGGTTGACATCTATCAGAGATATAAATAGGGTACTTTAATCCAAACAAAGACAATAGAACTAATGAATTCCACAATTCTCCAAAACTTAAAATTACAGTAGGCCTTATTTCTTTTATTTTTCTACGAAGAAAAAAGATCGTTCTTAAAGTCATCCATTTCCTGTATTCATTATTAAAGTCAAATGACGGTTTATGAACTATAATTTTAGAAGATATTGGGTAAAAAATACTACGCTCCTTACCATATAGAATTAAATGACATTCTATATATGGAATTTCGCAAATATAATTAAGAAGCTCACTCATAACCCTCTCCATTCCTCCAGAGCCTAAAGAAGGTATTAAAAAAACTATTACTTGAACATTATTCTCCTTCATCAGATAACTTATTGTGTTTTTGGGGGGAGTGGGAAGATGTCTGCTGTGTCAGATAAGCTAATAGAATTGCTTGTGTATAACTTCCCATAGTAGTATACCACATAGAGAAAAATGAGATAAAAAGCCAAACTATAGTAATTGAAAACAATAAATAACGTTTATCCAAAGCCAATTGCTTATTCCGAATCGTTTTAAAAACAGCATAGAAAAGGAATAAATAAACAGCAACCCCTATCAACCCAAAACTTGAGAGCAACTCTAACCAATCATTGTGTGCAAAAAAACCTCCTGTCATACCTAAAGAACTAGCAAAACCATAACCCAATAATATGTTTAAATAAGATTCACTTTTATACCATTCATTCCAAATGCTTTGATAAATCCAATCTCTTCCACTACTATCTCCTTCCGCCATAGAAACCAACCGATCCATAAAAAATTCATTTGATACAACTGTGCTATAGACATAATATAAAAAGGCACTTAAAACTATAATGATTAAAAAATAATAGTAGTTTCTCTGTCTTTTATCAATAGTCTTCAACTGATAATAAAAATACAATAGAAAGTATATCCCTCCTGCAATAAAAGCTCCCCGCTTTGCTCCCGCAATAATAAAAATAAATAGTAACATAAAGGATAATAAGGAAAGTAACTTCTTCTCTTTTATCAAAAACACAAATGGTATAAGTCTAACAAATGAATAAGCAACATTATTTACAAGATCACCGTCCATTGATCTATTAAGTAATATTTGATAACGATTTGCAAAATAAAACAGAATAGTTACTGGCAAAATGATTAAAAAAAAAGTTATCAAATGCTTAGATTCCAAACATCCTTTTTTTGAGAAATAGTAAAAAGCATAAAAAGGGAGTAAACATCCTAATATTTCTTTAAATGCTCCCAAATGCATGGGATCACTATAATTTGCAGTAAAAATAAAACCAACGATATTAAGCAGCAGTAAAGCTGTCCATGCTTTATAAAATAGAGGCTTTCTCTCTTTTAACAGTAATGTCTTTACAAAGAGCCAGCTACATATTAATAAAATAAGAAAAAGACATAGTTGTGAAATAGTACTCCCTTTAGGATAAACTACTCCTTGCAAATAATAGATAGGGAAAAGCAGAAATAATAAATTCCGAGTATTTGATAATTTAAACATCTAAATAAATCTTATTGTTTGAACTTAGAACAAGACTTCCTATCAAGACTTAAAACTCTTTCGCACAAGAATGAAAAAAAATTATCCTTTCATCAAAATTTCTACCAAATGAGCAGGTATATTAATTGTAGTCTCATGCCAATGCAACTGCTCATCCCAATATCCTAAACTGTTCTTTATTCCATCAGTACCAAAGCCATAACTCATTTCTACAATTAAAGGATTATTCGATGAATCAGTAACAAAGTCTAAAGCAACAGATTGTAAGCCTAACTTTTTAGAAACCTCAAAAGCTATTCGAACTGCACCAAGGTCAATCCCGTCATAAGAAAAATCACCACTACCTGATGCTCGAAAGTCATTTTTTCGAACAAAACGTCTTTCACCAAAAGCCTTTTCAGCTCCAATAACAACTATTCTTGTATCAAAACTATTATCTGGAATAAAATCTTGAAAATAAATATAACCTTTTTCGCGACAATGCATTCTAGAAAAATCAGTAGAGATAAAAAGTCTAGCGATTCCTTTGCATATACTCAACAAAGAATCCTTTCCATCTTTATATTTCCGTATCCTTTCGTTGAGACTTCCCCATCTATCAAATTGAGTAAAACCTTTACTAAAAGCACGATTTATCATTTTTATAGCCTCTTTTGGGGTCTTAACTAACTTTACATTCATACTACCAGCTCCCCCACGTAGCTTAAAAACCTTTGGGAAGGTTGTTTTATTAACCCATTCTAAAGCAGCTTGTTTGCTATAAAAAGCATAAGTTGGCACTATAGATACTCCAATTGCTTCTAACAAATACTTCTGTCCTAATTTATCATCAAAATGCCATCCTGTATTGAAATCGGGAAAGACTTTTTTTCCAGCAATTTGTAACGAATAGAGAAGTTGTTTAGCAAACAAAACGTCTTTATAATTTCCATGATGATGATGCCACATAAAGGCATCACAATCTTCAACTTGCCTAACAATGTCAAAATTATACGCATTGACTATTTTATAATCAATATTATTCTCTTTACAATATTCTATCCAATGGTCTGAAAAGCTACCAGGACTATCGTGTATTGCTATTTTCATTTCTTTTTGTTATTTTTTAACAACCTAAAACATTTGTTTACTGTTAACCAAAATTGACTTTTATTTATCATGCTCAGTTTTATAATTAAAAGCTTAATCACTGCTTCTCTTATTGGGTATAATTTAATAAGACTATTTATACTTATATATTTATTGAAATTAGGTATATCAATAAATGAATTTAAGACAAATATTTTATGCCCATTTTGCAATAAATTACAATATGTGTCTATGCTCCTTTTAATAGTCAGTTTATACAACTCTTCATCTTCTATAAACATTTTATCTCTAAAATTCCAAAATGCAATAATAGAACTAAGAGCTTTTTCGGAAAGCTGAACCTTAGTTGAAGATTCAATATTTTGAAAATAATTATATACAACTTCAGAAATGACCTCTATTTTTGATGTATTCTTAACTATTTGATAAAACAAATATGCATCTTCAGCATTTATAAAATCTTTGTGGGTAAGATATTGCTTTTGTTCAAACAATTCTTTTTTATAGATTTTTCCCCATAAAGAATGACTCATTTCTTTTTTTAATAGAGATAGATAGACCGCCCGTTGATCACCTCCATAAAGAAGTTGATTATTTGACACATTACCATATTGCTCGTTAGAATAAGCCAACCAATAATTCCCTACAACAATATCAGCTTTTGTGTCTTTGATTGCGTTATAAAGAGTTTCTAAAGCATGCACAGGCATATAATCATCACTATCACAAAAAACGATATAATTTCCTGACGCATTGGAATAACCGACCATTCTAGTCCAAGCAAGTCCCATATTATTACCATTTTCGATAATTTTGAGACGCTTATCTTGTTTAGCATATGACTTTGCGATATCAATAGATTTATCTAAACTTCCATCATTGACAACAATAATTTCAAAATTTTGATATGTTTGATTTAAAATTGAATCTAAACACCGGGCTATATATTTTTCAACATTGTATAAAGGTATTAATACAGAAATTATATCTTGATCATTCTTTTTCATAAGCTCACTTCTTATATATTAACTCTGTAATTGAGTTCAATTGTTTCTTATTCAATATAACTTTTATGCAGAAAATAAACAACACTAGAGATATGATCATAATAATAAAAATCGACCAAACTGGGCTATCTAATGCGTTGATAACAGGAGTCAATAGTATTGTTATAGCAGCAACGCCACTCATAACAATAAATATTTTAAGAAAGTTCTGTACTATAATTTTCCGGGTATTGGGGTAAAATCTTGAAAAATAGAGTCCATTCAAAAAATAACTTTGCAAAACACCTATAACAAGCCCAACAACAAGAATATAATCTATAAATTCCATACGTTTATCAGCTTGAGACGCTAAAAAATATAGAATAATGAAATTAACTCCTCCTAAAAAAACTGTCATCAAAGCTGGGAATCGAACTTTATTCCAGGCTCTTGCTGCAAAAGCAAAAATACCTGCAGCAGAATAAAAAGGAACTAATGCTAATTTTACAATAAGCCACTTATTATATTCTACAAACTCTTCTCCGATCCATATTTTTAGAATAATAGGAGAAAAACCAGCAAGTACGCCAATCATAACCGCAACCATCACTCCCACACTCACAGATCGATCTAAAGTCATCTGTTTGACATCATCATGTCTATCATTTGCATATGCAATCAAAATTAATGGTCCAAATAAACTTCCGACAACAGAAGCTACAATCATTGTATAATTCCCTAACTCTGTAAAAGCTCCTAAAATTCCAGATTCTTTTGACGACCAAAATATGTTTACCAAAATATTATCTATTCTATAAAGCATCGTATCTCCAAATTGGTGTAGCATTGTCCAGAGAGCCATAAACCCAACAGCTTTCAAAACAGTTCCATTAAATTTTGAAAAAGACAGGCTTACTTTCCCTTTAGAAAACCGCACGAATATCAAGATACTATATAACAGTAATAGCATTTCTGTTATAAAGCTAGCTAAACCTACATAAGAAATATTATTACTAAAAGCAGTAAACAGAAAGAAAACAAACAACCATTTTCCGGTTACTCTGATAATTTTAATGATATTTAGAATATCTAAGCGATTAAAAGCATATAAAGTTACATTAAAAACGCTTGAGAAAAGGGAAAATATAAAACTCAAGAAAGTATAAAGAAACAATAATTTGGCATTAGAAATCAGTTCGATGGGTATTGTAAATACTTTATCTACATGTTGGATTAGAAGATAAATAGGAATAACCAAGAATGATATAATTCCAAACATAGCTATCAAAGAAGTGCTTAAACATTTAGAAGCTTTTTCTTTGTCTCCTTTCTGCAAAGCAATGGCATAAAAGCGAGTAAGAGCACCCGTTAACGAACCTGTAACCACACTGATATACTGATTCATAACAAGCGCCAAAGGAATAATACCGTAGGCAATAAGTCCTAAATTCTTAACTAAATAGGGAGTATAGAATATCCCAACAGCAACATTAGCTAATAAACTTAGAATATTAAAAATAAGATTTTTCCGAACTTGCCCTGGCTCTGACACTGTTTTATTACAATCGATTGTCACTATTCTTACTAATCCCTTTTACATCGTAAAGAACGCTCTCCTCTTTAAGAAGTTTTAAAAGATCAATATTCAAAAGATCTTCATGCGCCACAGCCAGTACCACGGCATCAAACTTCCCTTCAGGAAATTCCTTCGTTGTAACAAGTCCATATTCGTGCATCACTTCTTTTGGGTTTGCCCAAGGATCGTAAATTGTAATATTCGCTTCGTATCCTTTTAATGCTGAAACAATATCTACCACCTTTGTGTTGCGCACGTCGGGGCAATTTTCTTTGAACGTAATTCCCAGAATCAGAATGTTTGAGTTTTTAACGCAGAGACCTTTCTTAATCATACATTTTACAACCTGAGAAGCTACGTATTCGCCCATACTGTCGTTCACTCTTCTTCCTGCCAAAATGATTTCGGGATGATAACCATATTCCTGTGCTTTTTGTGCCAGGTAATATGGGTCTACGCCAATGCAGTGTCCGCCTACTAATCCCGGTTTGAAAGGCAGAAAGTTCCATTTGGTTCCGGCTGCCTCCAACACGTCGTGGGTGTCTATTCCCATACGATTGAATATTTTTGCCAGTTCATTCACAAAGGCGATATTGATGTCGCGTTGGGAATTCTCGATTACTTTTGCAGCTTCTGCTACCTTTATTGTTGGTGCCAAGTGTGTTCCGGCAATAATTACGGATGAATACAAGGCGTCTACTTTCTTACCGGTTTCGGGTGTAGAGCCGGAGGTTACTTTTTTTATTTTTTCTACCGTATGTTCTTTGTCTCCCGGGTTAATCCGTTCGGGGGAATAGCCGGCAAAGAAATCTTCATTGAACGTTAATCCGGATATCCGTTCTACTACGGGAATACAATCTTCTTCCGTTGCTCCCGGGTAAACGGTCGATTCATAAATTACAATGTCGCCTTTCTGAATTACCTTTCCTACGGTTTCACTCGCCTTGATTAATGGAGTAAGATCAGGGCGGTTGTTTTTATCCACCGGAGTGGGAACGGTTATCACATAATAATTACAGGCTTTAATATCGGCCGGATCGGATGAGCAATACAAGCCTATTGCGCTGTCTGCTTTGGGCTTAAGTGTTGCTTGTAAGATATTATCTTCTACTTCGAGGGTATGGTCTTTACCACTCATCAGTTCATTTACGCGTTTCGTGTTAATGTCGAAACCTACAACCGGGTATTTGGTTGCGAAAAGACGGGCTAAGGGAAGTCCTACATAACCTAAGCCAATTATAGCAATACGTATCTCTTGCATTTTATTTCAAATTAGTCCAATACCATTCAACTGCTTCTTTCAATCCTTCTCTCATGCTGTAGGTCGGATCATAACCTAATAATTCTTTTGCTTTGTAAATACTCGCCAACGAGTGGGGAATATCGCCTAATCTGTTCGGCCCGTGTTTGATCTCTACATTCAGGATTTCAGGATCATAAACACCCAAAAATTCTTTCAGATAACCTGTAAGTTGATTCAACGTTGTTCTTTCTCCATAAGCGGTATTATATACCGTATTGACGGCTTCTGTTTTTGTTGTACTCAAAGCCAGGAGATTCATTTGAATTACATTCTTTATATAGGTAAAATCACGGGAGTATTCGCCATCACCATTAATCACCGGCGATTCATGATTGATCAGTTGTTTTACGAATAAAGGTATAACAGCGGCATAGGCTCCGTTCGGATCTTGACGGCGTCCGAAGACGTTAAAGTAACGAAGTCCGACACATTCTATATTATATGTACGCGAGAAGACATCCGCGTATAATTCATTCACATACTTTGTAATAGCATAAGGGGAAAGCGGCTTACCGATCACGTCTTCTACCTTGGGTAGAGAAGCGGAGTCGCCATAGGTTGAAGAACTGGCAGCATAGACAAAGCGTTTTACTCCTGCGTCTCGGGCAGCGACCAACATATTCAGAAAACCGGAGACATTTACGTCATTAGTGGTGATCGGGTCTTTGATAGAACGAGGTACTGATCCTAAAGCGGCTTCATGCAGTACATAGTCTACTCCATCTACGGCTTTTTGGCAATCTTCCAATTTACGAATGTCGCCAACTATCAGTTTAAAATTTTTATTCTCCAGAAAAGGGGTGATATTTTCAGGCTTGCCTGTAGAAAAATTATCTAAGCAGACAACAGAATGTCCCTGCTGGAGAAGTGTTTCACACAGATTGGAGCCGATAAATCCGGCACCACCGGTGACTAAAATTTTTGATTGTTTCAAAGTTATCATTTCTTCTAAATATGATATACATTAATTATAAGTGTTCTCTAACTAATTTGCTCATCCTGCATTGCAGTGTTGAACTACCAAACCAAAGGGCTAAAAGATAGGGTAAAAAAAGATTTTCTCAAAGGGTGATCTTCCATTACCTTTCAATATCTTTTCTCTATTTTTGCCCCTCGTTTTTCAAGTTGTTTTTGTGCTGCTTTTAGAGGGTTTTTATCCGACTTTATTTCGGGCCTCTAATTGCATTACTATATAAAAAAAAAGATATCCTTTATGTTTGGAAAAATATCCTTTATTTTTTCAAAAATAACCTTTATGTTTTTACCGTTTTTAAACTCCTGAAACACAATGATTTGCAACAGGGCTTTTTGAACGCGTTTTTTTATAGGTGTTCGGGCTTCATTGGCTGCCTTCCCGGAATGCCGGGAGGACCAAACCAATCCCCTCTCGTATACTTAACTTATGAAAACTACATTGGAACGGGTCTTTGCCGTTCTGGGCTCTTCTCGCCCTACTGCTCCTTTATGCAAGGAGGTGTTTAATCAACTGTCGGAAACAAAGCGTAATCGTTTGAGAAAAGATCTCTTTTTTCTGGCGTTCGTGCATTGGAAGGATCTTCCACTGTTTTTTCGCCGGTTCCTGGTCCGTTTGTTTATTCAGGATCGTGAGCTTTTGCTTTGTTATCTTTTAGAGGATACGCCGTTGGGTGAATTACGGTGTCCGCTCTATAAGCCGGATTTGCTGCTGACCTTGTTGCATATTTTGGAGAAAAGTAAGGTGAATGGGCGAAAATCTTATCTGCATCTGGCGTTTTCGCTTCTCATCGCTTTCCGGTATCCGTACACGTTGAGAACCTTGGCTGAGTATTTGCGTACTAAGCAGCCCGTGGCCGGCGAATTGCTCCAATTGGCCGGACTTATTGAAATCACCGGAGATTTCGATTGATTTTCGTTTTTTGCATGAGGGCGATTTTATCGCCCTCATCAACAAAACTATCTATTAATCATCCAATTACTCCTTGTCATCCTGAGCCTGTCGAAGTATCTCATACCATATATACTATCCATCCATACTTTCTCCTATCGTTTTACTACCCTCTATGCAGAGATCTCTCCGCTTCGGTCGAGATGACAGGGGAGGGATGGTCGAGATGACAAGGGAGGGTGGTCGCAATGACAAACAGGTCGGTCGGTGTTCGTAGGGGCGAAAAAACTTTCGCCCTGTACCAACGGGACTATCATCATATTTTTGTTCCACCTGTTTAGTATAATAAACCGAACATCCATAATGGAATACGGTTTTTGCGTCCTAATTCTATATCGTCTACAGCCAGATAGCTGGCCGGTTGTTCTTTTATCTGATCGAATGTTTTACTCTTTCCTCCTACTTCAAACAGGTATTCTAAATATATAATGTTCGCGAATAGGCGTTTCTAATGACAGCATTTCGATATTTATAGCGTTTTCACTGATAGAAAAGTGAAAGTTGTTCTTTTTTTAGCTTTTTGAAAAGTTATTTTCGTGTTTTACTATTTTAATAATGCGTTTTTTTCGGAGCAGGAACCCCTTTGTCATCCTGAGCTTGTCGAAGGATCTCATACCATATATATTATCTCATACTTTCTCATACTATCTCCTATCGTTTTACTACCCTTCATACAGAGATCTCTCCACTGCGGTCGAGATGACAAGGAAGGTGGGCGAGATTATTTGATTCACATTGTCATCCTGAGCTTGTCGAAGGATCTCATACCATATATATATTATCTCATACTTTCTTATACTCTCTTCTATCGTTTTATTACCCTCCATGCAGAGATCTCTCCGCTTCGGTCGAGATGACAGGGAGGGTGGGCGAGATGACAAGGAAGGTGTCGGAATGACAGAGAGAAAAGCGGATCCTACCCGGAAAAGAGCGCGATGCCGCGAAAAGCGGCGAGCCGTGAAAAAACCGGCCTCACTGGATGAGCGTTAAAAAAAACACGGAGCGAAAGCGTTAAAAACAAATCGTTGTTTGAGCGTAGCGAGTTTTCGATTTGTTTAGCGAAAGCGCAGTGTTTTTTAGCGAAGGAAGTGCAGCCTTGATCTTTTTTGCTTCGTTTTTTGGATCAAGCCAAAAAATGATGTGGGGTCGCAGGGGTGAAACCCCTTAAAACCCTGTCCCATCCACTGTCATCCTGAGCTTGTCGAAGGATCTCATACCAACCCCTTGTCATGTTGAGCTTGTCGAAACATCTCATATCATATATATATTATCTCATACTTTCTTATACTCTCTCCTATCGTTTCATTACCCTCTATGCAGAGATCTCTCCGCTTCGGTCGAGATGACAAGGAGGGTGGGATGACAGGGAGGGTGGGATGACAGAGAGGGTGGGCGTGATAACAGAAGGGAAATGTTTGAATCGTTATTGTTGATTCTTGAACAAATATTAAAAAGTTCTGTACTCATCTTTAATCTGCCCTTTGTGTGCGCTCTTCTTGTTTTTTTTGAATTGGGGTGAATTGTCGGGAATTTGGTGAAATATACAGGTGTTTTTTGTCTGTTCTTTCTGATTTCCAGCTTTTTGCTTGCTCCTATTCAGCCCAATTTGTCCCTCTTCGCTGCCGTTACCTTTGCAATGTCTTATTTAAACAATTATTTATTAACATTTTAAACATTTATTTTTTATGGAACATCAATTTAAATTAGTTCAACGTTATTCAAAACCTGGTGACACAACTTCTGAAAAGAAATGGTACGCAAGTGCTAAAAGTAACGGTGTCGCAACGATGCCGGATGTATGTAGCTTGATTGCCGCGAGAAGTACGGTTTCCAGTGCTGACGTGAAAGCGGTTCTCGACAATCTTAACTATGTGATCGATTATCACTTGAAAGCAGGACGTACGGTCAAACTTGGTGAACTGGGCAACTTCCGCATGACAGTAAGAAGTGAAGGTGCCGCGGAGAAAAAAGATTTCTCGCAGAGCATGTTGCGTGGTGCCAAGATCGTGTTCACTCCCGGTGCGTCTTTGAGAGAAACGCGTATAACAACGCGCTTTAGCCAAACAAGTGAGGGGAAACCGAAGAATCAGACTGAGGAGGATAATGATCAGACTGAAATCGGGGGTGACCTGTAAGGTTTTACTGAACGGAGCGTATGCATAAAATGCGGATCCAATTAACGATGGCCGTGCTACTAACTGTAGCCGGTCTCGTTTTAATTTTCTGCTCTTTTTGGATTGATCCACCGGGGATGATCCATCAGAGTGTATTGGTCGCTTTCGGCGAGATATCCACGTTTGCCGGAGCGTTGTTTGGTGTTGACTATACGTACAAATTAAAAGAACGACAGAATAATAATGAAACAAAAGAGTAATGAGTTGAGTAACGGTGAGATTCGCCTGAGTGAACATTTTCGCTTGCAGGAGTTTACCTACAGCCGGGTGGCTATTGAAAATGGTATCGAGAACGCGCCGCCGCTTCAGGTGATTGAGGCTTTGCGTAATCTTTGTGTCCGGTTGCTGGAGCCGCTCCGGGTTTGTTGCGGTAATTGTCCGATGCATATCCTGAGTGGGTATCGATGTTCGCTGTTGAATAAACGCGTGGGAGGTGTATCCTCGTCTCAACACCTCACCGGTGAAGCAGCGGATTTGTATATGACCGACTTCGGACTTCTGATCCGCACTCTCCGTTCGGTTAATTCTCCGGAGTTCGATCAGGCGATCTATTATGTTAACAGGAATTTTGTTCATCTTTCTTATTCATCCACCGGCATAAACCGGCAACAGCTTATTTATGTATGAATGGTCGATGTGTACTTTTTCTTTTGTTGTTTTTATCTGCTTGCGCAACCGGCAGAAAGCAAAGTGAGCACCGGATGCAATCGTATTTGCTAACGGACAGTTCGTTGTTTCGCGGTTCGGTAAACCGGATTGTTTCTGAACGGTTATTGACGCGTAATGTTCGTTTTGCTCCTCCGGACAGTTCCGGTAAGCAAGCGGTTGTTTCGGTGACTGAATCTCACCTTATTCGGGCGGAAACGGATAGTTCCGTCATGTTGCGACAAAACAAGCTGGTTGAAAGGGAGGCTTTAGAAAGCGAATTTCAGCACAGTCGGGAGGTTTCTCCGTTTGCGGTTGTTCGTCCTTTCGTTTGGATCGGCTTAGCCGGTTTGCTTGTTTTTTATCTTTTCAGAAAAAATTGGTAAAAGCACCTTGTGCCGGAAAACAGGATTAAACTGCTTTTCCTTTCAGTTCTTTATCCAGTTCTTCGAACACGGAATTTTTACTGATAAATTCCGGAATGATTTCTTTCATTTTACGTACGGTATCCACGATTTCGGTTGTATGCGCAACCTGAATTAATTCGTCGATTTCGGGAAGTAGCTGTTGGTAACAGCAATCCCGGACACTGGCTACACGTATTTTTTCGTGAGGTGTTGGTAGTGTTGTTTCCTGGGCACTCAACACCTCTTCGTATAGTTTTTCTCCCGGTCGGAGACCTGAGAATTTTATTTGAATGTCTTTTCCGGCTTCTAATCCGGCCAAGGAGATCATCCGGTTGGCGAGGTCTACGATCTTTACCGGTTCGCCCATATCAAATACGAATATTTCGCCCCCTTGCCCCATCGTTCCGGCTTCGAGCACCAAGCGGCAAGCTTCCGGAATAGTCATGAAGTAACGGATAATATCGGGATGAGTCACGGTTACCGGTCCGCCTTTCGCTATTTGTTCACGAAACAAAGGAATGACCGAGCCATTGCTTCCCAACACATTGCCGAAACGGGTGGTTACAAAACGAGTGGATCCGGACAAGATTCCTTGTTTTAACGCGCCGTTCAGACTCTGCACATACATTTCGGCCAATCGCTTTGAGGCACCCATTACGTTTGTGGGGTTTACGGCTTTATCGGTGGAGATCATTACAAATTTCTCGGCCTTATGCTTAATGGACGCATCCGCCACTACGCGTGTACCATAAAGATTGGTACGTATAGCCTCACAAGGATTTTCTTCCATCAGGGGCACATGTTTGTAGGCCGCCGCATGGAATACAATCTGAGGTTGATAGCATTTGAAAATGGAGTTGACCCGCGTAGCGTTGCGCACATCGCCCAAGATTACGGAGTATGTTAATTGGGGGAAAAGCTCGTTGAGTTCTAAGCGGAGGTTGTGCATAGGGGTTTCGGCACTGTCGAACAGTACCAGATGCTTAATCGGGAATGAACAGAGCTGACGGCATATTTCACTGCCGATAGATCCCGCGGCTCCGGTAACCATCACAATTTTACCGTTGAGTTCGTGCCCTATTTCTTCCAGGTTAATTTCGATTTCATCCCGGCTAAGGAGGTCTTCCACCCGAACTTCAGCCAACGGACGGTTGAAGCCTTTGTGTTTATTGAACTCATTAATGGGTGAGAGGATCAGCATACGGACTTTTAGCGCCTCGCAGTAGCGCACCAACCGATCACGTTCGTTTTTCACCTCCCGGTCGCTCTGAAAAAGAACGGCCTTTATCTGATGTTTCTTTTGCAAAGCGGCAAATTCCTCTTTGCCGGAAGCGACAAATACATTATAACTGTTGATCCGGTACAGGTCTTTCCCTCCGAATTGCAGGAAACCGACCATGTGGTATTCGCCGATCGTATCAGGAAATGAAGAGTGCATTGATGCCTTTTCATGCAGGTCACTTTTGAAGACAAGTATGTTTCCTTTGGATATACTTATTGTACGAACCAGGTGATTATAACTCATAATCATCACGGCACGAAGGGTGATCAGCGCGAAAAAGGTAATCAGGAAATCGAGCAGGATAGTAATGTAAATAAAGGGAGCAGGTACATGTGGCAGTAAGAAGAAAACGATCACCGCCAAAAGTGTAACTTTCAGGATGACTGCCAATGCAATACGTCCGGTTTCGGAAAACGAAGAATGGCGGATTACTCCTTTATATATCTTAAAGGAATAGAAACTGACCAAACTGCTGAATGCCGAAAAAAGGCCGATACAGATGAACTGTTGCCACGTAAGCAGCCTTGCAAACACAAAACAGGTAAGCAGGAAAGCTCCAACGCTGGACAGCGTGGATATTAATAGATCATTCAGCAATATTAACCACCTACTGAGGTACTTAGCCGAAAATATCCGGATAAGAAAAGTAAACATAAGCGTCAAAATAAAGTAATATCTTTACACAACAAAGCTCGTCAGTCACAGACAAACGGCTCTAAACTATGCACGGTAATAAAGTTCTAAAATAAACCGTGACAATGCTATTCTCTTTCATAATAACAAAAAAACAGCACTATTGGAAACAAAAATACACTTATTTATCATATAAGCAAATTTATTCTAATCGATTTATTTTATAATTCAAGCGTTATCCGTATTAACGCATTGTCTATTAGCTTATAACATTATTTTATTCCCTTTTGACATTTTTTTAATAATCCTAATCTTAACGAGCTTATAAAAACACGTACAAAAGATGAACAATAAAAAAAACCTTGCGATATTGGCAGATAGTTCCTAACTTTCCACCCTGTTAATTTTTACTTGAACTATGTCTGTTTTAAATAAAATACTTTTTGGGATCAGACCTGTAAATAAGGTCAGTTCTGTATTTTTGCTTGCGGCTCGCCTTGTTTTCGGCTGCACGTTCATGTCTCACGGATGGCAGAAATGGACGCAGGCAGAGTCTCTTTTGCAATCTTTCCCCGATCCGTTAGGGGTAGGAAGTCAGGCATCGTTGGTGCTGGCCTTGTTTGCCGAAATTGTTTGTCCGTTGGGTTTTATCCTGGGCTTTCTTTATCGTTTGGCTTTAGTCCCGATGATCTTTACCATGCTGATGGCCTTTTTCGTTATTCATGGCGGAGATCCTTTTGCGATACGTGAACTTTCATTTCTATACCTGGCCTTGTTTACTTTTTTATTGATCATTGGTCCGGGGCGTTTTTCAATTGATTCGTTGATCAATCATGCTGTCAATAAACGGAACCGTTCTTACGACTCGTATTCCGGACTGGATTATTCGAGGTGATGCGGAGCTATCTTTTTTTTCTGCTCGCTTAGGCTTTCTTTTTTTCTGATTCTTTGAGCCTTTATTGTTAGCACGCAAACACACAGCCACATAGCTGATAAGGGTGAAAGATTTGCTTGCTCCGGGGGTTGGCTTCGGGATTTTAATTATCTTTGCAGAACTTATCGTATTCATTACTATATAATAAAAAACGACGATATGATTCTTTTCTTCAGATCATCTACAAAAAGTTTGCTGGCGGTGGAAACTGCTCAGCCTTTTTCTTCCGAAAATATTCAAAAGTTAGTCTGGTTGTTTAGTGAAGCAACCCCAATTGATTCGGAAAACATTGCCGGATGGCACGTAGGTCCGCGCAGGGAAATGATTACCCCGTGGAGCACAAATGCCGTGGAAATCACGCAGAACATGGGCCTTTCGGGTATTTCCCGTATTGAGGAGTATTTCCCGGTTTCTTCTGCCGAAGCAGATCACGACCCTATGCTGCAACGTATTTACAACGGACTGGATCAGGAGTTGTTCACGATCAATAAGCAGCCGGATCCGATTATTTACATCGACAACATTGCTGCCTATAATATAAAGGAAGGCTTAGCGTTGAGCGAAGATGAAGTGTCTTATCTGGAAGAGGTAAGCGAAAAGCTGAATCGCAAGCTAACCGACAGCGAAGTGTATGGCTTCGCACAGGTGAATTCAGAGCATTGCCGCCACAAGATATTTGGGGGTACTTTTGTAATTGATGGAGAAGAAAAGGAAAGTTCTCTTTTTAACCTGATAAAAAAAACATCTGCAGTAAATCCGAACAAACTGGTTTCTGCTTATAAAGATAATGTAGCGTTTTGCGAGGGTCCGGTTGTGGAACAATTCGCCCCTTTGAGTGGCGATAAGCCTGATTTCTTCGCTATTAAAGATATTAAAACGGTGATCTCGCTGAAAGCCGAAACACATAACTTCCCAACTACCGTTGAGCCTTTTAACGGAGCTGCAACGGGTACGGGAGGAGAAATACGCGACCGTTTGGGTGGCGGTAAAGCTTCCTTGCCTATCGCAGGAACGGCTGTTTATATGACTGCTTATCCTCGTACGGAAGGTTCCCGTGAATGGGAAAAGATCATGGATCCGCGCCAATGGTTGTATCAAACGCCGGAACAAATCCTGATCAAGGCTTCTAATGGAGCATCTGATTTTGGGAACAAGTTCGGCCAACCGCTTATCTGTGGTTCGGTACTTACTTTCGAACATGAAGAAAACAACAAGAAATATGCTTACGATAAGGTGATCATGCTTGCCGGAGGTGTTGGTTTCGCAAATATGCGTGATGCGTTGAAAGGCGAACCGAAACCCGGTGAAAAAGTGGTACTTCTCGGAGGTGACAATTATCGTATCGGCATGGGCGGCGGTGCTGTTTCGTCGGTAAACACCGGACAATACACCAGCGGTATTGAACTAAATGCCGTACAACGCGCCAATCCGGAAATGCAGAAACGCGCGGCCAATGTGATCCGGTCCATAGCTGAATCCGACGAAAACCCGATTGTTTCTATACACGATCACGGCGCAGGAGGACACCTGAACTGTTTATCGGAATTAGTTGAAGCTACCGGTGGCAAAATAGACATGAGCAAGCTGCCGATTGGCGATCCTACTCTTTCCGCGAAAGAAATTATCGGGAATGAAAGTCAGGAGCGTATGGGGCTGTTAATGGAAGAAAAAGACGTAGAACGTGTAAAACGTATCGCAGAACGTGAACGCGCTCCCATCTATGTGGTTGGCGAAACGACCAATGACATGCAGTTTGTTTTTGAACAGGCAGATGGCACTCGTCCAATTGATATTAAGCTGGAATACATGTTTGGCAAACCGCCCAAAACAGTCATGACCGACAACACGGTTGAGGTATCTTATCAACCGGTTATTTATAAAGAATCCGAGTTACACCAATATCTGGTAAACGTGCTTCAGTTAGAAGCTGTTGCTTGTAAGGACTGGTTAACCAACAAAGTAGACCGTTCGGTAACCGGTAAAATCGCGCGCCAACAATGCCAGGGTGAACTACAATTACCGCTGAGCGACTTGGGTGCTGTTGCATTAGACTTCCGGGGAAAAGCCGGAATCGCCACGTCTATCGGTCATGCTCCGCAAGTGGCAATGATCGACCCGGCCGCAGGATCAGTAATGGCAATCGCCGAATCATTGACAAACTTAGTGTTTGCTCCTTTGAGCGACAAAATAGAAGGTGTTTCGCTGAGTGCGAACTGGATGTGGCCTTGCCGTAACGAAGGCGAAGACGCACGTTTATATAAAGCGGTGGAAGCAGCCTCTGATTTTGCCTGTTCATTGGGCATCAATATCCCTACAGGGAAAGACTCACTCTCCATGACGCAGAAATACGGAGACGAAAAAGTGATTGCTCCGGGAACGGTAATCATTTCGGCCGGCGGTGAAGTGAGTGATGTAAAGAAGATCGTCTCGCCCGTACTATCCAAAGAGAAAGCGAGCGTGCTGTACTATATAGATTTTTCATTTGACACATTGAAGTTAGGTGGATCGGCTTTTGCTCAAACGCTAAACAGATTGGGCGACGAGGTTCCTACCGTACAGGATGCGGAATATTTCCACGACGCGTTCAACGCTGTGCAGGAAGCAATCGAGAAAGGACTGATCTTAGCCGGACACGATATTTCCGCAGGAGGTATGCTTACGGCTCTGTTGGAAATGTGTTTCGCGAATGTAGAGGGTGGATTGGAAGTAAACCTGGATAAGCTGGCGGAAACCGACCTTATCAAGATTTTGTTTGCCGAGAACCCGGCAATCCTCGTTCAGGTAAAAGAAAAGAAAGCTTTTGAAAAGCTATTGGAGGAAGCAGGTGTAGGATACGCGATCATCGCTAAACCAACCAGCGAACGCCATATCCTAATTTCGAAAGACAATGCTCAATATCATTTCGGTATCGATTATATGCGTGACGTATGGTATCAGTCTTCATACAAGTTAGATATCAAGCAAAGTGGTAGCTTGTGCGCAGGTAATCGTTTTGAAAACTACAAGATGCAGCCGATTGAATACAAACTGAACAAGTCATTCACCGGAAAATTATCGTCTTACGGTGTGTCTGCCGACCGCCGGGAACCTTCGGGCATCAAAGCGGCTATCATTCGGGATAAAGGCACGAACGGCGAACGTGAAATGGCTTACACCATGTATTTGGCCGGATTCGATGTAAAAGACGTTCATTTAACGGACTTAGCCTCCGGGCGCGAAACCTTGGAAGATGTAAACTTCATCGTATTCTGCGGCGGTTTTTCAAATTCGGATGTATTGGGTTCGGCTAAAGGATGGGCAGCAGGCATCTTATACAATGAAAAAGCGAAGACGGCAATCGATAAGTTTTATGCTCGTAAAGACACGTTGAGTCTGGGTATTTGTAACGGCTGCCAATTAATGGCCGAACTGGAGTTGCTTTATCCTGAACATGAGAAAAAGCACAAGATGACTCATAACGAGTCGCATAAGTTCGAGTCTAATTTCGTAGGACTGGAGATTCCCAAAAACAACTCTGTAATGCTTGGTTCACTAAGCGGCACGAAGTTAGGCGTTTGGTTAGCTCACGGAGAAGGTAAGTTCTCTTTCCCTTACGATGAAAAGAAATACAATGTAATTGCCAAATACAACTACGATGGCTATCCTGCCAATCCGAACGGCTCACCTTGGTCGGTTGCCGGTGTATGTTCGAAAGACGGACGTCATTTGGCAATGATGCCTCACCCCGAACGCTCCATCTTCCCCTGGCAATGTGGTTACTATCCTGAAGACCGCAAAGACAATGACCAAATAACCCCATGGTTAGAGGCATACGTCAACGCCAGAAAATGGATTGAAGAAAATAAGTAAAGGCTAAATACAAACATTTAAAAAAAACGTCATTGATTAACTCAGTTAACCAATGACGTTTTTTTGTTTATATTCGCATTTCAATTTAACAACCATTTTTAATGATAAGTCTTATGAAAAAGTTAATCCTCTTATTTTTCACTTTATGCGCTTTACAAGTTAGTGCACAAAAATTTCATTTCGCACCGAGAATAGGCATGAACATCGCCAACGTAACTAATTCTGATTCTGATAGCCGTATCGGATTAAATATTGGCTTTGCCGGTGAAATGGTGCTTACACCAAAGTTCTCACTCGAATCGGGCTTATATTATTCGATGCAGGGTGCTAAAGAAGACAACATCAAACTCAACATTGATTACATCAACCTCCCTATTCTGGCTAAAGTTTATGCTTATGAGGGGCTGAATTTCTTCGCCGGTCCGCAATTGAGTTTCAAAACAAGTGCTAAAGGAAAAACCGGCGCTGTAACTGTTGATATGCCAAGTGGTCTGATCAAAGGTTTCGACACCGGTTTGCAGATTGGCGCAGGCTATCAATTCGACATGGGGCTTCAGCTTTCGGCATCTTACACTTACGGACTTATTGGCGTTATGGACTTAGATAAAGCAAAAAATATCACTGGAGGTTATGTCGGTGATGACGAAAATGGGAACAACAGCGTATTCCGGATTAATTTTGGCTGGAGGTTCTAACAAATATTAAATAATATGGATTGAGTGCCCTTTAGGTCTAAAAATCATTACTTTTACATTATTGGCGACTTAAACGAGTTGATTATTAAACAAAGACATAATGACATGAGGACAATTAAGGGTATTAGCAAGCTGTTTCTGCTGTTTTGTATAATAACACTAACGTCTTGCGGAAAAGATGACGATAGACAAGAATTCACACTGAAGGATGCTGTTTTCGAATATACGTATGACTTGGGTGTAGCTAATAAAGGCGGACAGATTACTACACCTGAGAGCAGCATTACATTGGATGCCCTTTTAGTGGAATATCCCTATAACGGCACCATAAAATCGGGAAAATTAAACCTGACAAGTGAAACATCTATTATTGTCAGTGCTAAAAACAGCAACCTTGAACTGAAAAACTTTACACTGACCGTAAACAAAATGAACCTTAACTTAGGTAACCTAACCGTAGATAATACGGAGCTCTATAATTCAGACAACCTGGATTACGTTAAGAAATTCTTCAATAGGATGGTTTCAGAGAAGAAATTAACGATCAGCTCTACATTTACTCCCTCGCGAAAAATAACGGATGAAGACGAATTAACGATCAAGTTTGTTATTAAGGCCGACTACATTTACCTGCAGTAGCGCCTTTATTTTTCTTTCCCTACATCTTCTGTTTTATATTCTTAATCTTTTTGAATTATATTTGTAATATATATGTCGTTATTTTGTCGGCAAAATAAAAGTTCTGTTCATATTAAACAGATTATCAGGGATGAGAAAAATAAAATTTACGCTTTTACTTGCAGTATCATTACTGTCCGCAACTTCTTTTGCGCAAGAAATCGAACGATTAGATGAGCGTATTGACACATTGTCTAATGAGGTGGAAACGCTGGATAAGATCGTACGGAATCTAAGCAAATTCAAAGTTTCCGCGTATATACAAGGTCAGTATCAATACGGTCAGAAAGACGCTACGCTAAAAGTTGGCGATAGTAACGAGAATCCGGAGAAAGGCTTTAACCGCATCGGCATTCGTAGAGGGCGTATGAAGTTCGCCTATGACGATGGAATTGGCACAGGAGCTGTACAGATTGAAGTGAATGACAAAGGGGTTAGTTTTCGAGACCTGTATATCGGCGTTAAAGACCCTTGGACAAAACGCAATCAGCTAATGGCAGGGGTGTTTAACAGACCCTTCGGACACGAAGTTACCTTTTCTACGTCCAGCTTGGAATCGCCGGAGCGTGCAACCGTTATTCAATATTTCTTTCCGGACGAACGTGATCTCGGCGCCATGCTTTCTTTACGCACACCGATTGAATCGCCCTTGAATTTTCTGCGTTTAGATGCCGGAGTATTTGCCGGAAACAGTATCAACCGGGAAACCGACAACCGGAAAGATTTCATCGGACGCCTCGGAGCTTCTAAAAACATAGGCAAAGATATGCAATGGGGGCTCGGGTTTTCGTACTACAACGGAAGCGTTTACAATCCTACCTCAACCGCTTTCGAGATGGAAGATAAACATTTCAGACCCGTAGACAAAGGCAAAACAGGCAGTTTCATGAAAAGAGAATACTTCGGATTGGATGCCCAGTTCAGTCTGCTTTCGGCTATGGGGAAAACAGAACTACGCGCCGAAGGACTGTGGGGAACACAACCGGGAATCACCACAAGCAGCAGAAGCCCTAACTACAGCTCTCGACCAACCAACCTGGAGGAAAACGCGCTCTATGCCCGTCCGTTCTTAGGCTATTTCTTTTACTTTATACAAGACATTGGCAGCAGTCCTTTCTCTTTCGTTTTGAAATATGATGCCTATGACCCGAACACCAAGATCAAGGGAGATGAAGTTGGCCGGGAAGAAAGTCTTACCCATTCCGCAGATCTTGCGCAAAGCACAGTGGGCGTTGGCGCCTTATACCGGTTCAGCAAGCATATCCGCCTTCAGTGTTATTACGAATTCAACTCCAACGAAACGAGCGATTCGGTGATTGGCTATGAAAAAGACCGTAAAGACAACGTACTAACCGTTAGGCTTCAATACAAATTCTAACAGCATTAACAGAAATGTAATACCTGTTTCACGTTGCTGAAACATGACATTGTTTTCTTTGTATCAGATAATTATAATGCTGTAAAAAATGAAGAAAATAATCTTTTTGGTCGTAATGATGTTAGGAATAGCTACGACGTCTGTGTTTGCTCAACGAATCAAAGGAAGCGATACGTGCCTCCCTCTGACGCAGAAGGAAGCCGAAAAGTATATGCAGAAAAACAAAGATGCCGAAATAACGGTAACCGGTGGCGGATCCGGGGTGGGTATTTCCGCATTAAGAGAAGGTACTACAGAAATAGCGATGAGTTCGCGCAAGATAAAATTCAATGAAAAAATAAAATTTCAGGAAGAAAAGAAAAAGATAAAGGAAGTAGTGATTGGCTATGACGCACTGGCCGTGGTTGTCCACCCGTCCAACAAGATAAACAAGCTTACCCGTGAACAGTTGGAAGGAATCTTTACCGGAAAAATCAAAAACTGGAAAGAAGTAGGCGGTGCCGATCTGAAGATAGTAGCCTACTCGCGCGAGACCTCTTCCGGAACGTATGAGTTTTTCAAAGAAAGCGTACTGAAAAATAAAAACTACATGAACGGCATTTTAAGCATGCCCGCTACCGGAGCAATTATTCAGAGTGTAGGTCAAACAAAAGGAGCCATCGGCTATGTTGGTCTGGCCTACCTGAACAAAGAAGTAAAAGCATTACACATTTCTTACGATGGGGGTAAAACGGCCATAGAGCCAACAATGGCCAACGCCACGAATCGCTCCTACCCGATTGTTCGTCCGCTGTTTTACTACTATGACGTAACAACGGAAGGATCCGTAAAACCATTTATCGACTATGTGCTTTCGGCCGAAGGGCAAGCCATGGTAAAAGAAGTGGGGTATATTCCTGTAAAATAAGAATCGAAGCCAATTGCCGGATAGCACATAAAATACAGCTATCCGGCAATTTACGTTTTATCCGGAGTTAATTAACATTTCAAATTCCGGCGTATGCCAAAGGCTATTTTTTACAATACTATATAGTTAAAAAGATATCCTTTATTTTTCCAAAAATATCCTTTATGTTTAAAAAAATAACCTTTATGTTTTTTTGCATATCTTATCTGCTGATAAACAGGCATTTACAAAACAAATAAAAAAAGGCAATCCAGCCCCGATTTTAACTTAAAATTGAACATACAGCCTTGGTTTTTACCCTGTATTAACGGCTTCTTGTTTCCGTATTTTGGTTTGCTGTGGGCGCATTCCCGATTGTCTTTTTTAAACAATCTCTTTGTTGCCGCTTCGCTGAAAAAAACGTAACTTTGCTGCTTCAATATTTTCATATAAGTAAATGGACAAAATCCGGTTAAGGGACAAAGAATTCAAACTTTTTATTCCCGAAAAAGAGATTCAGGAAGCTATCGCGAAGATGGCAGCGCGTATTAAGGAAGATATGGAAGGCAAGAACCCGCTTTTTGTAGGAGTACTGAACGGAGCATTTATGTTTGTGGCCGAACTCATGCGGCAGTTAAACGGTCCTTACCAGTTGACATTTGCCCGCTATTCGTCTTATCAGGGCACCAGCACAACGGGCAAGATACACGAAGTAATGCCCCTCACAAGCGACATAGAAGGGCGTGTTGTTGTTCTACTGGAAGACATTGTCGACTCCGGTTACACCATGCAGCACGTGATGAAAAAGCTGCGGAACGAAGGAGCCGCGGAGGTAAGGCTGGCAACCATGCTGCTTAAACCCGACGCGCTGAAATGTGACTTACGGCCCGACTATATCGGTATCGAAATTCCGAACGACTTTATTGTGGGCTACGGATTAGACTATGATGAAATGGGACGCGCTTATCGCGACATATATACAATTATAGAATAAGACAGAATAACAAACGAACAGAACATGTTGAATATCGTAATTTTCGGTGCTCCCGGTTCAGGAAAGGGAACACAAAGCGAGTTGATTATTAAAGAGTATGGGTTGGATCATATCTCGACCGGCGACGTTTTGCGCGCGGAGATTAAAGGAGAAACTGAATTAGGAAAAATAGCCTCCGGCTATATCGAAAAAGGACAACTGGTTCCGGACGAGCTGATCATCGACATCTTAGCGAAAGTGTTAGATTCGAAAAAAGGATCTAAAGGTGTTATTTTCGATGGTTTTCCACGCACTATTCCACAGGCTAAGGCTTTGAAAAAGATGTTGAACGAACGCAACACGGACGTATCAGTTATGTTGAACCTGCAGGTTGACGAAGAGGAACTAATAAACCGTTTGCTGGAACGCGGAAAAATTTCCGGCCGTTCAGACGACAACCTCGAAACGATCAAATCTCGCCTTGAAGTTTATCATAATCAAACCGCACCTTTAGCGGATTATTATATCGGAGAAGGAAAACACGTTGCCATCAAAGGAATGGGCACGGTGGAAGAAATCTTCGGACGCATTAAAGACGCGGTTAAAAACGTTTAAATAAAAGATATAAAATGGCTGAATCAAACTTTGTAGATTACGTAAAGATCTATTGTCGCTCCGGAAAAGGTGGGCGCGGATCTACGCATTTCCGACGGGAAAAATATATTCCGAAAGGAGGTCCCGACGGTGGCAACGGTGGTAGAGGAGGCCATATCTTTTTACGTGGCAACCGTAACTACTGGACCTTACTTCACCTAAAGTATGACCGCCATGTAATGGCGACAAACGGGGCTTCGGGAACCGGAAAAAGAAGTAGCGGGAAAGATGGTGAAGACCGCGTGATTGAAGTACCATGCGGCACGGTGGTTTTTGATGCCGAAACCGGCGAATTCATTTGCGATGTAACCTCAGACGGACAGGAAGTTATGCTGATGCAAGGCGGACGCGGAGGTTTAGGCAACTGGAATTTCAAAACATCGACCAATCAGGCTCCCCGTTATGCTCAACCCGGCGAACCGGCGCAAGAGCGAATGGTTATTATGCAATTAAAATTGCTGGCAGATGTTGGTCTTGTAGGTTTTCCCAACGCGGGCAAATCAACATTGCTGTCGGTTGTGTCTGCCGCCAAACCGAAGATAGCGAACTATCCGTTCACCACCTTAGAACCGAATCTGGGGATTGTAAGCTACCGCGACAACCGCTCATTTGTTATGGCAGATATTCCCGGAATTATTGAAGGCGCAAGCGAAGGTAAAGGGTTAGGACTTCGTTTTCTTCGCCACATCGAACGCAATTCGTTACTCCTGTTCATGGTTCCGGCAGATGCAGACAACATCGCAAAAGAATACGAGATATTGCACAATGAATTGGTTACCTACAACCCCGACCTGGTAGAGAAAAGACGCGTATTGGCGATTACAAAAAGCGATATGCTGGACGAAGAACTGGAAGAAGCCTTAAAGGCGGAACTGCCGGAAGGTGTTCCTTATGTCTTTATCTCCTCCATTACCAACAAGGGCATTGTCGAACTAAAGGATTTACTGTGGAAAGAACTGAATCAAGAGAACTTTCACGAGGTAGAGCGGATTGTTCATAAGAATTTGGACATATCGACGTTGGATTTGGATGACGACGACGGATTTGTAATTCCTGTAATGGAAGATGACGATGATGATTTCTCCGAGGAAGACTACGAAGAATACGATTGGGACGAGGTAGACGATGAAAACGATACGGAAAAATAACATTGAAATGTTACAATTTGAAGGCCTTGCCCGGGATTGTAACATTTTTCATTTCATCACAACGCGCCGGGGTGGCGTAAGCGAAGGCAATTACGCTTCGTTCAACCTGGGTGCTTATTGCGGCGACCAAAAGGAACACGTTACCGAGAACCGCAAACGCCTGTGCGATGCACTCGGCATCTCTCCTTCTTCCTTATTTGTGCCGCATCAGACACACGATACAAAAATTCGCGTAATCGACAAGGCTTTTCTTTCGGCAGACAAAGCGTTTCAAACAACTGAATTAGCAGGAATAGATGCGTTAATCACCACTGTTCCGGACATCTGCATTGCCGTTACTACGGCCGACTGTGTTCCTTTACTGCTTTACGATCCTAAAAAACAGGTTATAGCTACAGTACACGCGGGATGGCGCGGCACGGTAAACAGTATCGCCGTTAAAACGATCAAAGAGATGGTGCGCTTGTTCAATGTAGATCCGTCCGATTTATGCGTAGGTATAGGCCCGGCAATCGGTCAGAAGGCATTTGAAGTAGGCCGGGAAGTGGCCGACGCTTTTTCCTTAAACCAGGCAGACATCTCCGCAATATGTTGTTACAATAAAGCATCCGGCAAACCGCATATCGACCTTGCGGAAGCCAACCGCCAACAATTAATCCAATCCGGAGTAAACGCCCGGCAGATCAACGTATCGGGGATTTGCACACATACGATGAACAACGATTTCTATTCCGCGCGCCGATTAAGCATACATAGCGGTCGTTTTCTCACCGGAATTTTATTAGCCCCTCAACCAACACAATGAAAATAGAACTATCCAATGAAATAAAGACAGCCTGTCCGGATCTGCATGTACTCATCATCCGGGCACAAGTTAAAAACACCCCATACGACACGGAACTCTGGCAAGAAATCGCCCGGTTAGAACAACATATCCGTTCGGAAAACAAACTCGAAGGGATAAACAAAATTCCAACCATACAGGCAACAAGGCAAGCATACAAGAAACTCGGGAAAGACCCGAATCGCTATCGCCCCTCAGCAGAAGCATTACACCGGCGCATACACCGCGGACTTCCGCTTTACCAGATCAACACATTAGTCGATCTGATTAACCTCATCTCGATCAAAACAGGTTATTCCATCGGTGGATTCGACGCAAATAAAATAGAAGGCGATTTAGTGTTGGGCGTTGGTCGTGCCGACGAATTATATCAAGGCATTGGCCGCGGACAACTAAACATAGAAGGCCTGCCCGTATACCGGGATAAAATCGGCGGAATCGGAACCCCCACCAGCGATGAAGAAAGAACGAAAATAGAAATGAACACGGCTGATCTTCTGATGCTGGTCAATGCCTACTCAGGCATATCCGGATTAGAAGATACCGCAGCGTGGACTATCGAAGTTTTACAGAAATATGCCGCTGCCACACAAATTAGCTCAACAATAATCGCCTCTAAATAACCATTATAGTCCGATTTGAACCAATCTTTGGCGAATACTCGACATTTATGCTAAAAAACATACTTTTATTTTTGTTTTATTAAAATATTACTTAGTTTTGTGTCATATAATAACTCAAATTATAGAGTATGATTGAATTAATAGGTACAAATGCCGGACTAGTATGGCATGCCCTGAACGAAAAGGGAAAACTAAGCTTGAAAGAACTAAAGAAAGCTACTAAAATCAAATCTGACAAAGACCTTTATGCCTCATTTGGCTGGTTGTCAAAAGAAGGTAAATTAGGTTTTGAAGAAAACGAGGGGGAAATTCTGGTGTTTCTATTGTGAGAAGCAACCACGTAAAAAGAAGCAAGAAGCTGTTCAACTTTTCTATTGGACAGCTTTTTTTATATCCTTTCGTTTCGCTTCTCCACATTTATATATTGTAGATTGTTGCGAATTACAATCCAAAAGTTTACTTTTGTAAAGAATTTGGTAAGATATGACCGAAGATCACAAAAGATTAATGGCTGTATTTGAAGTTAGGCTTCATGATCTGATTTCAGTATGTGAGGAACGGATGCAAACTATTACGGAGCTTAACAAAGTTCTTGCCACGAAAGAGGAAGAGCTGGAACAGGCATTGCAGATGATCCAGGAATTGAATACCAGATACGATAACGTATTGACGGCAAAAGTAGTTTCGGCCGATGAAGGAGAACTAAAAAATGCGAAAATGCGTTTATCTAAATTAGTGCGGGAAGTAGATAAGTGCATTGCACTATTAAATGAATAGAAGCGATGGACGATGATAAATTTCTTATACATATAGAAATAGCAGAAAAAAGCTATGGTATCTGGATCAAGCGGGAGGAAGAACAGATTGTTCGTGAAGCCGCTAAAGCTATTCGTAATAAAATGCTTCAGTACCGTCAACGATATGCTAAATCCGATGTGGATGTAAAAGATTTGTTAGCCATGGTTGCTTTGCAATTGTCTATATATAATTTGCAATTAAAAGATAAAAACGATACAGTACCTTTTACTGATAAAATACAGGAATTGACCAATAAAATGGAAGCATTCTTAAAAGAACAGTAGTCAATTATCTTTTATATAAATTCCGCACTGCCTTGTGAGAGAAACCTCATAACGTGGTGCTTTTTTGTTTGTACTAAAGTTTGAATTTTAATAAATAAAGTAATATGGAAATGTATATAATCATATCGATAGTTGCTTTATTACTTGGCGGTATACTAACCTGGATTGGTATGCGCTTTATTCTTAAGTCAAGATACGAAGCTGTCTTAAGAGAAGCTGAAAAAGAATCAGAAGTAATAAAGAAGAATAAACTATTGGAGGTTAAGGAGAAATTCCTTCACCTGAAAGCAGATCTCGAAAAACAAGTGTCTGCTCGTAATTCTAAAATCCAGTCTGTTGAAACAAAATTAAAACAAAGAGAATTAACGCTGAATCAAAGACAGGACGAATTGCAACGTAAAAACACGGAGATCGACACTGTTAAAGAAAATTTAGCCGTACAGTTGGATCTTGTGGACAAGAAAAAAGCGGAATTAGAGAAGCTACATCAAAAACAAGTAGAACAATTAGAGACTCTCTCCGGATTGTCTGCCGAAGAAGCGAAGGAACGCTTAGTGGAATCACTGAAAGACGAAGCAAAATCTAATGCATCGGCCTACATCAGCGAAATCATCGAAGAAGCGAAGATGACGGCAAATAAGGAAGCTAAAAAAATAGTGATCCAGTCTATTCAACGTGTGGCCACGGAAACAGCAATTGAAAACTCAATCACCGTATTTCACATTGAATCGGATGAAATCAAAGGACGTATCATCGGACGTGAGGGTAGGAATATCCGCGCGCTGGAAGCAGCTACAGGAATTGAAATCGTAGTAGACGATACGCCTGAAGCAATTATTCTTTCCGGATTTGACCCCGTACGTCGTGAAATAGCACGTTTAGCATTGCACCAGTTAGTGCAAGACGGACGTATACACCCCGCGCGTATCGAAGAAGTTGTTACTAAGGTAAAGAAACAAATAGAGGAAGAGGTGATCGAAACCGGAAAACGTACGGTAATCGACTTAGGTGTTCATGGACTTCATCCGGAATTGATCCGTATGGTCGGAAAAATGAAATACCGTTCTTCTTATGGTCAGAACTTATTGCAACATGCCCGTGAAACAGCTAATCTTTGTGCTGTAATGGCATCTGAGTTAGGTCTGAATCCAAAAAAGGCAAAAAGAGCCGGTTTATTGCATGACATAGGCAAGGTGCCCGATGATGAACCGGAATTGCCACACGCGATCTTAGGAATGAAGCTTTGCGAAAAATATAAAGAGAAACCGGACATCTGCAACGCAGTAGGTTCTCACCACGACGAGGTTGAGATGCAAACATTGCTTGCTCCTATCGTTCAGGTGTGTGATGCCATTTCTGGTGCTCGTCCGGGTGCTCGTCGAGAAATCGTAGAAGCCTACATCAAACGTTTAAATGATCTGGAACAATTGGCACTTTCTTATCCGGGTGTTGTTAAGACTTATGCTATTCAGGCAGGTCGCGAATTACGTGTAATAGTAGGAGCCGACAAGATCGACGACAAAGACACGGAGAATCTGTCAAATGAAATCGCGAAAAAGATTCAGGACGAAATGACTTATCCGGGACAAGTTAAGATCACGGTTATACGTGAAACTCGTTCAGTAAGTTACGCGAAGTAAAGCTACAGAACACAACTATAAATGCCCCAAACAATCAAGTTGGATTTGTTTGGGGCTTCTTTTTTTAGTTATCTTTGCTTCGCAGCTTTTATAAATCCTCGTGCGATGAAAAAATTATACCCTTTATTTTTTTTGTTACTAATTACGCTATCTGCCTGTACAAACACAGACATTACCATTGAAAAGACACAAGCTTATTTCTTTGACCGTCCGGCAAGAATATGGGAGGAATCTTTTCCGTTAGGAAATGGAAGAATCGGAATGACTCCCGACGGAGGAACAACACAAGAAACGATTGTTCTTAATGAAATATCCCTGTGGTCCGGTAGCAAACAGGATGCAGATAATCCACAGGCTTCATGGTATCTGCCTCGTATACGCCAGCTGCTGTTTGAGGGACGTAATGACGAAGCACAGGAGTTAATGTACAACACATTTGTTTGTAAGGGCGAAGGCAGTGCTTTGGGAAATGGAGCGAATGCGCCTTACGGAAGCTATCAGTTATTGGGTAATCTGAATATTACGTATCATCACTCCGACAACACAGATAAAATAGAGGACTATTACCGTAATCTAAGCTTAAACAATGCGATTTCTACCGTAAGCTACAAACAAGGAAATACGCGTTATACAAGGGAAAGTTTTACTTCTTTCAATTCCGACTTAGGAGTTGTTTATCTTACGGCAGATATTGATCGGATGCTGCACTTTTCCTTAAAAATGGACAGACCGGAGCACTATAGCGTTTCGGTTGATGGCAACGACCTGATCATGCAAGGACAGTTAAACAACGGCACAGACGGCAACGGCATGCGATATATCTCTCGTGTACGGGTTTTACTGCCGAAAGGAGGGGAACTTGCGGCTATTGACAGCACGCTCACCATTAAGAATGCTTCCGAAGCTATTGTTTTAGTAAGCATGGCTACAGATTATTTTGGGCAAGATATTGAATCAGAAACCTTTTCACAACTTAGTCAGGTTACAAGGAAAAGTTATGCTGATATGAAAAGAGAACATATTGAGGCTTACCAAAAACTATACGGACGCGTAGACCTGAATCTGGGATCGAGTGATCGGGAGAAACTACCGATGGATAAACGGTTGGCGTTGTTTGCAAAAGAAGGAAACGACCCGGCGTTGGCTGCTCTTTATTTTCAGTTCGGTCGTTATCTGCTAATCTCTTCAACCCGCGAGAACGGTTTACCGCCAAACTTGCAGGGGCTTTGGGCAAACACAATCAACACACCTTGGAACGGAGATTATCACCTGAACATAAATCTGCAAATGAATTTATGGCCGGCGGAGGTCACCAATCTTTCGGAACTGCATTTACCACTGATCGACTGGACTTTAAAACAACTTCCAAGTGGTGAACGTACAGCTAAAGCTTTTTATAACGCACGCGGTTGGGTAACTCATATTCTTGGAAACGTATGGGAGTTTACCGCGCCCGGCGAGCATCCATCTTGGGGAGCAACCAATACGTCAGCAGCCTGGCTGTGCCAGCATTTATTCCAACACTATCTCTTTACAAAAGACAAGGCTTATCTTGAGCAGGTTTATCCGGCCATGAAAGGAGCCTCGCTATTCTTTGTTGATATGTTGGTACAGGATCCGCGCAGTAAGTATTTAGTTACAGCCCCGACAACATCACCCGAAAACGCCTATCGAATGCCTTCCGGTCAGGTGGTACATGTTTGTGCCGGCTCTACAATGGACAATCAAATTATACGCGAATTGTTTACAAACACAATTGATGCAGCACACATACTCGGAATTGATTCCGCTTTTTCGTCAGAGTTAACCGCCAAGCGTTCCAGACTGATGCCGACTACCATCGGAGAAGACGGACGTATTATGGAATGGCTCGAAGCGTTTGAAGAAGCCGAACCTACACACCGCCATGTATCCCACTTGTACGGACTTTACCCCGGTGACGAAATAAGCATGGAGAATACCCCGGCTTTAGCTGAAGCCGCACGCAAGTCTCTCGAAGTACGTGGAGACAAAAGTACCGGATGGTCCATGGCTTGGAAAATGAACTTCTGGGCAAGACTGTATGACGGTGATCACGCCTATAAATTATTATCCGATCTGCTATTACCCTGCATTCCCGAAGGAGAAACAGAAGCCAAACGCAGCGGAACTTTCCCCAACCTCTTTTGCGCGCATCCTCCATTTCAGATAGATGGCAACTTCGGGGGTAGTGCCGGTATTGCCGAAATGCTTATACAAAGCCATACCAACAGAATTAAATTCCTCCCTGCCTTACCGACAGCCTGGCCGGACGGAAGCTTCAACGGATTAAAAGTACGTGGAGGTGGAGAAGTTTCGGCCAAATGGAAACAAGGAAAACTAATCGAAGCCGGACTCAAGGCTACGATTCCGGGAACATTCAACATCGAAATTCCGGCAGAGTCCACAGGGCTAAGTATCCTTATCAATAAAAAACCCGCATCTCTTCCGGTAATAGATGGTATCATTACCTTGGATATGCGGGCAGAAGATAGCGTTCTGCTTAAATTCTGAAGATACTGATCTTTACTTAAGCTTTCGGATCGGCTTTGCCTATATGTTTCATCACTTTGGCATCCAGATAGAAAATAAGCTCTTCGGCGATATTTGTACAATGGTCGCCGAAGCGTTCCATTTTACGAATTACTCCCGCCATATATAACCCGATCAATGCACTACCGGGATGAGTTTCTATATAATTAGCGATAATTTTAGTAGAGGCAACATTGATTTCGTCTACAAGATTATCTTTCAGAAAAATGCGGGAGGCAATTTCCGAATCTTCCTTTTCAAAAGCTTCTTGTGCAAGCGAAAGCATTTCCAATAATTCGTCGAGCATTATTTGTACCCGGGTTTCTTTTATCAAGTCCGGATCAACGGGTTCGCCCTCCGGCAGGTTGCCTGCAAAGCGAGCAATGCTTTCGGCAAAATCACCTAACCGTTCGAGGTTGGTATTGATCTTGTACATGGCAAGAACGAAGCGAAGGTCAATTGCCACAGGTGCATACAGGGCAATAATATCCTCACAATCGCTGTCTATCTTCAACTCAAAAGCGTTCACACGTCTTTCACGGCTGATTACTTTATAGGCCAGTTCTTTGTCTCCGCTAAGCATAGCCTCACCTGCATTGAAAAGCTGCTGACGAACGAGCGACCACATTTCGCTCACATTGTTTTTTAGTGATCTTATTTCCTGATCGATGACTTTCATAGGATTCCTTTCTTTATTAATTACCCAAATCTTCCTGTAATATAATTTTGAGTGCTTTCTTTCTCCGGATTGGTGAATATCTTTCTCGTATCACCGTATTCAATCAATTCGCCAAGGTAAAAATAACCGGTTTTATCACTCACGCGCGCAGCCTGCTGCATGTTGTGCGTCACGATTACAATCGTATATTGCTGCTTGAGTTGGTGAATCAAGTCTTCAATCTTGCCGGTCGAGATCGGATCAAGCGCGGAAGTAGGTTCGTCCATCAACAAAATTGACGGAGAAATAGCCAACGCGCGGGCAATACAAAGACGCTGCTGCTGTCCGCCGGAAAGGGCAAATGCTGATTCTTTCAATTTATCTTTTACCTCATCCCACAGCACAACCTTTTTAAGCGTATCCACTACTGTTTCTTCAATAAACGACTGGTCTTTCACGCCATTTACACGAAGTCCGTAAGCCACATTTTCAAAAATCGATTTAGGAAAAGGATTCGGCTTTTGAAAAACCATGCCTACATTCTTACGCAGGCGATCAACATTTTCGTTTTTGTCGTATATATCCCTTTCGTCAATGTAGATTTTACCGTCAAGTCGTGTTCCCGGTATCAAATCATTCATTCGGTTAAAGAGACGGAGAAAAGTAGATTTCCCACAACCAGACGGTCCGATAAACGCAACCGAGGTGTTTGCCGAAATCTGCATCGAAATGTTCTTCAACGCATGAAAGTCTCCATAATAGAAATCTACGTTTTGTGTGTCTATTTTATACATAGCTGATTGACATTAATTCATTTTTACTTTTTTAGCGAAGTAGGTACGTAACGCGTTAGCCAGCAAATTAACAATTAAAACAATGCTAACCAACACAAGGGCCGTGCCATACGCCATTCCACGTGACGCTTCAATATCTGTTCCACTCGTGGAGATAACATACAGGTGGTAAGGCAGCGCCATTACCTGATCAAAAATACTATCCGGCAATTGAGGCAAGAAGTAGGCCGCTACGGTAAACAGGATCGGGGCAGTTTCTCCGGAAATACGGCCGATAGATAAGATAAGCCCGGTGATAATATTCGGGAAAGCCATAGGAAGCACTACCCGGCGGATGGTTTGCAGCTTCGTTGCCCCCAATGCCAAACTACCGTGCCGGAAACTATTGTCTACACTCTTCAGCGCTTCTTCCGTGGTGCGAATCACAAGCGGCAGCGAAAGTAAAGCCAACGTTAATGATCCGGCAATGATTGAATCGCCAAATCCCATGGTGTTCACAAACAAAGCCATACCGAACAGCCCGAAAACAACAGACGGAACACCGCTCAGGTTGTTCGTCATGATCCGGATAAAGCGGATCAGTTTTCCATTCGTAGCATATTCATTCATATAAATTCCGCTCATAATGCCGATCGGAAAACTAATCAGGCTACTGCCCAACACGAGGTAGAGCGTACCCACGATAGCCGGGAAGATACCTCCGGCGGTCATTCCATCTTCGGGCGCCTTGGTCAAAAAATCCCAACTGATTACTCCCGCGCCTTTTATGATTATGAAGCCAAGAATTGTGAAAAGAATGGCTACGACCAGATAGCTGAGGAAGGTGAAAAATCCAAACACAGCACGTTCGGTAAGACGTTTCCGGCTATCTATCTTTTTTTCTTTTTGTTCTGAGATTATCATTGTATTTATATCTTTCGTTTAGATGAAATATACTCGACCGTAAAGCTGAGCAATAAGGTAATTACAAACAACACCGCACCGAGCAGGAATAACGATTGGTAATGTGCACCTCCCGCAGGAGCTTCGCCCAACTCAGCAGCAATAGTAGCGGGGATGGTACGCACCGGTTCAAAGAATGAAGTCGGGATAATCGCCGCGTTTCCGGTAACCATCAATACAGCCATTGTTTCACCGATGGCACGACCTATTCCTAACACAATGGCCGAGGTAATGCCGGATATTGAATACGGGATAATTACTTTATAGATCGTTTGCCATTTCGAAGCTCCGAGTGCCAGGCTTGCCTCTTTCATAGCCGAAGGAGTCGTACGCATGGCATCTTCGGCCACGGTGATGATCGTGGGCAAAGCCATAATTCCCAGCACTACACTTCCGGCAAAAGCCGTCTCTCCCACCGGGAGATTCAGTACTTTCTGAATTAACGGCACAATTACAACCAAGCCAAAGAAACCAAACACAACCGAAGGAATACCGGCCAGCAGTTCGATAACCGGCTTCAGGAAATCACGTGTTCGTTTGCTGGCTATTTCGGCCAGATAGATAGCGACCGCCAAACCAAACGGCAGGGAAAGCAGGATGGCGCCAAAGCTAACCAACAAGGTTCCAAGCAATAAGGGAAGCAGCCCGAAAATCGGAGCCGGTGTAGAGGTAGGATACCATTCCGTTCCTCCAAAAAAATCGCCTAAAGAGATTTTATCATCAGCCAGCACCCTACCCTGAAAATCTTTCGCCACATATTGCGCCGGAAAGAAAGCAATAATGCCCGGCTCTTTCGATACCAATTCACTTATTTTATCGGGCACGTATTGAAATTCATCGCCCAGTTCTTCTTCAGCATAATAGTTTGTCAGGTCTGAAAAACGAAACACCAGAATATCCTGGTCAATGCCCGGCTCACTTTCGCTTACATCGTTCCAGTTCGTTATCTCGGAATCAAAAATATCCATGATTTTTTCAGCGGAAAGATGCTTCACAGGGTTATCCTTATGAACGGCAACAACGTAACCATCTTCTACAACCGGACTGTTGAATAATCCGCCGGCTTCTTTAAAAAGGAATAATATGATAAGAAGGATTGCCAGACTGCTCACGCTACCGCTGATCAGAAATCCTCCCTCCACTATTTTTTCTATAAATTTTCTCACGTCTTTAGCCTTTAATTTCTGTTACAAAAGACGTGCATTTATATTAAGAACGTGTTAAACGAATTTGAAGTAGAGATTACGTTTTAGTTACAAAAATATTACATAAAAAAAGAGCCTTGTGGAACCCCGTCTGGAGGGCCTACAAGGCACATAAAAAGATAAAGGATATTTTTCGAAAAATATCCTTTATCTTTTTAAAGACATAGTAATGTCTTTTTTTTACCTGATTTTCGCGTTCACAGGCGAATGCTTTTTAAGCGTTATTTGGGATGTGTTTTTATTTGTAAGTTTCCCAATTTACATTCCGCATATCGCCGCTGTTTACAAGTTCCTGGTGGAAAGCAAAACAACATTTAAGATTTTGAGGAGTGTGTCCTTTAATTCCCATTTCAAGGTATTCGTTGAGCAGAGGTTTGTAATCCGGATGCACACAATTATCAATAATACAACGCGCGCGTTGAATAGGAGATTTTCCTCTCAAGTCTGCCACACCATATTCGGTGATCATGATCTTAACCGAATGTTCGCTGTGATCCAGGTGAGACACCATAGGCACAAAAGCACTGATCTTGCCACCTTTGGCCGTAGAAGGCGTCGTAAAGATAGACAGCATGGCGGCGCGGGTAAAGTCTCCCGATCCTCCGATACCATTCATCATACGTGTACCTGTAACATGGGTTGAGTTAATATTACCAAAGATATCTGCCTCAAGCGCGGTATTGATCGTTACCAAACCTAAACGACGCGCCACCTCCGGATTATTGGAAATTTCCTGCGGACGAAGCAGAATCTTATCTTTAAAGAAAGCCAGATCGGCGTAAATTTCTTTCATTACCTCGTTACTAACTGTCAACGAGCAACCACTGGCAAATTTCACACGTCCGCTTTTCATCAATGAGATAACGGCGTCTTGAATTACTTCCGTATAAACATTAAACGCAGGAATCTCCGGATTTTCGCCCATGCAACCCAATACAGCATTGGCCACATTCCCTACGCCACTCTGAAGTGGAACAAACTCTTTCGGCAAGCGTCCGTTTTTAATTTCTTGCACAAGGAAGTTCGCCACATTTTTTCCGATTGCCATCGTAGTTTCATCAAGCGGAGAAAATTCGCCACCTTCATTTTCAAGGTTCGTTTCAACCACACCCACGATTTTTTTCGGGTCTACCTTTACATAAGCCGTTCCAATCCGATCGGAAGGACTATAAATTGGAATTTCACGACGGTAAGGAGGGTCTGCCGGTTCGTAAATGTCATGCATTCCACGAATTTCTTTCGGGTGGAAAGCATTCAGCTCAACAATAATTTTGTCGGCCAATCCGCAAAGAGTCGGTGCGATACCCACACCGGCAGTCAAAATAATCTCTCCGTCTTCGGTTACATCGGCTGCTTCCACAATAACGGCGTTAATTTTTCCCAGATAACCATAACGCAGTGTTTGCGCCAATTCAGACAAGTGCATGTCAAAATAATGAGCATCATGCCCATTAAGAGCCAACCGCATATCTTTATTGGACTGGTAAGGTGTACGGAATTTAACCGCGTTCGCGCGTGCCAACTCACCGTCGATCTTATCTCCGGTAGAAGCACCTGTACATACTCCGATTTTAAAAGGGTTTCCTTTTTCGTGTTCTTCTTTTGCTCTTTTGGCAATTGCTGCGGGCACTACTTTCGGGCAGCCTGCCGCGGTAAATCCACTAAACCCGACTGTATCGTCATGATTAATGAACGAAGCCGCTTCTTCTGCAGTAATAAATTTTAAAGCCATGATATTATTAGTTATGTTCTTATGTGTTATCCTAATAGAGTAAAACCTCACATTCACTACAAATGTACATAAAATAGGTATATCCACCGATAACCCCACACAATAAAAAGGACTTTGCGATACTTTCTTAATACAATATGTCCATCACGCTAACCCGTTCGATAGTTTGACTTGTACGATTACTTATGCCAACAATGCCAACACCTCCATTAACATTGGATGGAAATCGTACCGGTGGATTAAAGGCTTCGTCGTAATCGTCCGAGTCATAAATATTTAATGCCCGCAGATAATAATACTCAGCCTCACACAAACTGAATAAGTTTACTTGCACATCTAAACTTAGCCGTTTTATATCCATGTCCGGCAGATAGTAATAATAGGGTATTAAAAAAGCGGAAACAGTCATGGTATAGGTTCCGTTAATACGGGAGTAACTCTTTGGTATCCTGACACGAAATGGCGAGCTGTCTTATATACTCTAATTTTTCATCACCCGACGATTGCTGAACCTTTATAAGTAGTGAATCGCGCTTTTCAACCTGAGACTTTATTCCTGAAATAGTAAAACAGCATAGTGAAACAATAATTAAGCATCTGATCCTTTGCATATCTTGAGAACTAAACATTTCCCTTTTCATTGCAAATAACTTAAAAGAAATAGCTACACACTGTTAAGAATCAGATGGAAACACTAAATTACGTGGTATTGCTAAAACAGGAATCTTATTTGCGGAGGTAAGAACTTTTTTGCATCAACGGGAGTACTTTCTGCATTAAGTTAACACGCCTGTCGCCTGCATCTAATATCTTCGCCAAACCATTTGGACTGTTTTTTTATTTCTCTATTGTACAAGATATACTTTATTGACAAATTTTATTTGATAAAGAAAAAATGAAAATTAAAATGAAACTATCAGCTCTTCCATCCTCGTTTGTTATTTTTTCATGTAGCAAAATAAATTTTGAATTGCCTCCGCCACCCAACGAGGAGGATGCTTGCAAACAATGGGAAGAGGATGCTAACAACGAAAAATTGACCGAACAAAACCCAAATCATAAATGTCAGAATCAATAAACATATGAATTATTTGAGATCCGTTTTAAACATTATTCCATTTTTTATCACTATGTTCTTTTTCCTCTAACCATTACTCTCCTTTTTCCTATTTATAATAGGAATGGTTGTTAAAGAACTAGTCTATCTGCAAAAGTTTTTAAACAAAAAGAATGAGGGTGTGCTTCAGACGAAGCACACCCTCTATCCGTTTTCTATCTTATGCGGAAAAAACTGATAGGATGGAATTATTTTACAATTACCTTTCGAATCGTTTGGTTTCCTATTTGCAGGATATATATACCTTTAGGCAAATAAAACGAAGCCTCGGTTACTGCCGTCGCTTGTTTAACCAATTGTCCCATTAAATTAAATACCCGAACGGCTTGCGGGGTTTCTGCACGAACGTAAACCGCGCCATTTGCAGCGTAAATCACGATAGGGTTATTTTCTACTTCTACATTAGAAACAGGCGTGTCATGGTTGCTCCAAGGCACAGATACGGTTCCGCCAAATGGCGTTCCGGTAGCACCTGCGGGTAGCGTAGTGGTAAAGTTATAGGAATATGCGCCTTCGCCTACAGGAAGATTGCTCCAGGTGATGACTCCGTTTTCAAAAACACCTTCGTCCGAAGGCGTAACAAGAATATCATCAATAGGCAACACCTCAAGTTTGAGTTCGCTATTATCGGTTTCCTGCTTTTCCACCTGTAACTGTTGCCCTCCAGCTTCCAGCTTCGTTAGTTTTGTGTTTTCGCTGAGATCAATACTACTTAAACCGCAATTCGAAATATTCAGTGTCTTCAAATCGGGCAATAAGCTGATAAAGTCATAAGATTCGAGCTGCTTACATCCGCTAATGTTCAAAGCGGTCAGTGGGTTTGTAAAACCACTTTGTGTGAGTATCAGCTTTTTAATTTTAGGGTTCTTGCTCAAATCAAGCGATGTAAGCTGATTGCCCTGACATTCCAACAAGGTCAATTCCGAACAGTCGGAAAGATCTATACTTGTAAGCGTACCTCTTTTCGTGAAAGCCAATTCTTTTAGTGAGTAACAACCCGTCACGTCAAGAGAGGCCAACTTATTATAGGTAATATACAGGTGTGTTAGTTTCGCTTTGTTTGCCACATCGAGGGTTGTAAACTCATTCGTGTTGGCCGAAAAGCGTTGTATATTATCACAACCTTCAATATTGATCGACGTAATCTTGTTCACACAAAGATAGATCGCTTTAAGATTGGTGCAACCTTTCAAATTTGCTTCCGTAAAGTTGTTGTTTCGAAGTGAGACCATTGAAAGTTTCGTACAACCTTCGAAATCAACTATCCCGGTAAGGTTCTTGTACATCGCGTCGATTTCCACTAAGCGATCATCACTCCACCATAAATATTCTTTTAGACCGGACACCCAGTTGCTTCCGTCTTTTGCTAATTTTTCGGGTGCCTCATCCCATAGAAGATCGATATTCCTAACACCATCGGCTGTCTGTTCCACAAATGCTTTCAACTTCGATAAGTCGTGCTCATTGTACGTTTGGGCATTAAGCGTAAATCCGGAGAGTAAAAATAAGGCACTAAACAAGGAGTAAAAATTTGATTTCATTCGTATTCGTTTAAATTTTATACAAAAGATGATAAAATACAATAGACTGTGTATAAAGGAAAAAACAAAAATACGAATTAAGATTTAATTATACCCCTGAACCGGCACAAAAAGAGTCAAATGGTTTTCACCGTTGGTCGTTTTTTTATGTTGTTCCGGCCACGGATCAGTATAAAAAAATCAGCCTGAAATCAGTGAGTTTTTTTTGCATTACTATCTATTTAAAAAGATATCCTTTATTTTTAAAAAGATATCCTTTATTTTTCGAAAAATAACCTTTATGTTTTTACGATAGCCTAATGCGCTGATTTTAAGCCATATAAAAAACGGTAAAAATGCAGTAAAAAAGCCCTGATTTTAGGTTCAAAAAACGGGAAAATTAAGACTTATGTTTAAAGAAAAACAAACTCGGCAGATTCAGTTTTATTTCGCGGGCGGTTTTTTTACGAAACAGCAACGACCCGATTGTAATTCCGATGGACAGGGTAAACAATAGAGATATCGTAATTACAAAATACTGTGCTGTTTGCGATACTAAAGCGGGATCTTGCACTGTAATATCAGCACCTGCCATTTTAATAAACCCAAGCATCGTATGGTAAGCGTACATGCCCGGTATCATCGTTATGCAAGCAGGCATAGTAAACACTACGGGGGGCGTATCTACTTTACGGGCAAAAGCAATGCCCAGAAAACCAATAAACACCGTTCCGGCCAGGGTAGCCAGCACAAGCGGTGCGCCAACGGCTTCCAACATAAGAAAACGAATGCTATGCCCCAATCCGCCCAACAGGGCGGCTACATAAAGAACTTGCCGAGGTGTATTAAAGAGAATCCCCCACCCTATGGCAATTAAACCACCCATCAGGATGTCGAACAAAGTAGCTAATATCAGGCTTTCAGGTAGCATCGGCTAAAATTTATTGATTCCAAACAACAATATACTGATCGACATCCCCACGGCAATGCAGAGTAAAATAAAAGCGCCAAATACACCACGCGCAATTGCCGACGGAATATAGCCTTCTATCAGGTCGATAATACAATTGGTCAACGGCACACCGGGTACAAGATATAACACAGCCGTAGCTAATGCGCGATCCGGGGCTAAACTTTCTCCCCAAACCGGATGAAACGCCCCGATCACATTCAATCCGGTGATCAGTGAAGTTACGAACGCGGCCACAATAAAGGAAATCATCGGGTTATATTTATGCCTGATGATTTCAAGCCGTACCAGCATTCCGGCAATAGAAGCAGCAAAAGCAACAACAGCATCACGCCAATCGCCGCCGGCAACTACACAAAGGCATGCGCACGACACCCCGATAGCAACCAGCAGAACATATTTCGGATAAGCTCTTTTGTTTTTAATCTGGGTAAACAACTCAGCGGCGTCGTTGACTGAAATTTTATTTTCTTGCACCAACCAGGAGAGTTGACTGATTTCATTAATCGCGGTGAAGTTTACGCCATGTGCCGGCGAACGTTTATAAATTGTGACAGGCATTTCCGGATATTCGTCATAACAAGCCGTTACCAAAATACCGGTATACGAAAAATGCATATGAATATTAACACCCCATGTATTTACAATCCGGTTAACATTACGGCTGATACGCCCGCAATGAGCACCGCATGCCAGTAAAAACGTGCCAACATCAACCGCAAGGGTGGCAATATGATCGAGTCTTTTATATTCAGGAGATGTATAATCCATAATCTATAGTAAATCTCATGCGAAGGTATTAATTTTTGCGTTTAAGTAGGCTTTTCCCTTAATAAGAAAGGATTATACGAGGGCAAAACGCCTTCTGATAACTTAAATTAAGTGTTTAAGACTGACAATTACACACTTTTTCATTAACAAATACGTTTTTATTTAAAGAAACGCCTAAATTTGTTGTATTAATTAATAGAAAATGACTGACAGGGTAGAAGTTGATAAACTATTGACTCATCTTCATGAGTTGGAACAGCTCGTTTCCGGACTTCAAAATAATGAAGCATCGGTTTCGTTTTTCGGTGAATCCTTTGAACTAATCCAAAGAATTTCCCGGTCTGTTTATACGATAGAGCAAATCAGAATTTCAGACTTGGAAAATCAACTGAAAGAACAACGCTCGTGTATTGAAGCAATCAGTGCTCGCGTAAAGGCTGAAGAACAAAAAGTAAAAGAATTAACCGAAGAAAAAGAAGCGAAAGCGACAGTAGCTGCTCCGGCAGAACCTGCTTCTGTTCCTGTTCAAGCATTTAATGAGAAACCGATAATTATTCAAAAAGAAGAACCGAAAACAATTTCATCTAAAGTTGAAGAAAAAAGTATTACTTCTCTGAAAGAAACATTAGAACGGAAAAATGTCTCTGATTTACGAAAATCGTTCAGCGTGAATGATCGTTTTTTATTTAAAAAAGAATTATTTAAAGGGGATGAAGGCGTTATGCATCGGGTAGTGGATTCTTTAAATCAGGAATCTTCGTTGGAGGGTGCAATGCGTTATCTTCGAAACGAAATGGACTGGGACTTTAATAGTAGTACGGCTGCTGCTTTTATAAGTCATCTGGAAAAACGTTTCCTTTAATATAAAAACTATGGCAAAACTAACGGTAGTACCAACTCCGGTCGGTAATTTGGAAGATATGACCTTCAGGGCCATTCGTGTGTTGAAAGAAGCAGATTTAATTCTGGCCGAAGACACACGAACTACCGGTTTTTTGCTGAAACATTTTGAGATTCAGAACCGGATGCAATCGCATCATAAGTTCAATGAACACAAGTCTGTTGAACAAATTGCGCAACGTATAAAAAGCGGTGAGCATATTGCGCTTGTTTCCGACGCCGGAACTCCGGCCATCTCTGATCCCGGCTTTATGCTTGTACGAGCGTGTGTACGTGCAGGCATAGAGGTTGAGTGCTTACCCGGCGCCACAGCATTTGTTCCGGCTCTTGTAGCGTCTGGGTTACCGAATGAAAAGTTTTGCTTTGAAGGCTTCCTTCCGCAAAAAAAAGGGCGTCAAACGCGCCTTCAGGAATTAGCCGTCGAGCCAAGAACGATCATTTTCTATGAATCACCTTACCGTTTGGTGAAAACACTAACACAATTCAGCGAACACATGGGAGGGGACAGACAGGTTTCTGTGTCACGCGAAATCTCTAAGTTGCACGAAGAAACCGTACGTGGTACTTTAGAAGAAGTAATTACCCATTTCACGCAGAACGAACCGAAAGGTGAAATTGTTATTATACTGTCGGGCTTAAAAAGCCAAAAAGACAAAAGGACTGAAGTCGAATAAAAAAAATGAACAAAATGAAAAAGTTATTATTAGCATTTATTACCGTAGCCATATTAGTATCGTGTGGACAACAATCTACTGAATATAAAAAACTAAAGGCTGAGAATGATTCTCTAAAAATTGAAAACGCGAAGCAATCTTCTGAAATTAATGAAGTTTTGTCTATCCTCAACGAAGTAGAAGCTGACTTCCAATCTATCCGTGATGCGGAAAACTACCTGAACATACAGCAACAACCCGGTGCTGAAATGAACAAAACAAATCAGGAACGTATCCGGCAGAATGTTCAGCTGATCTCGGAAACACTCAAAAAGAACAAAGAACAGCTGGCTTTATTAGAAGAGAAAGTTAAAAAGAGTGGTATCGAATCAAGCTCTTTACGCAAAACAGTTGCGCGTCTTTCTTCTGAAATAGACCAGAAAACGTCTATGATCGTAGTGCTTCAGGAAGATTTAGCTAAAAAGAATATACGCATCCAGGAACTGGACGATCAGGTTGTTGCACTGAACGAAGATGTTGAGAATTTATCAACAACAAGTGCTGCACAGAAAGAGAAAATACACGCTCAGGATAAGTCGTTACACACTGCTTATTACTGCTTTGGTACTTCTAAGGAATTGAAAGATCAGAATATCTTATCCGGTGGTGGTCTTTTCTCAAAATCAAAAGTACTTCAAAGTGGTTTCAATCGCGATTATTTTATCTCGATCGATGTACGTGAAGTAAAAGAAATTCCATTGTTCGCCGGGAAAGCTAAATTGAGATCAAATCATCCGGAAGGCTCGTTTGAGTTTGTAAAAGACGCAGACGGAAATCTTACGTTCAAGATCTTAGACGACACGCACTTCTGGAGCTTAGGAAAATATCTGGTGATTGAAATTGGATAATGAAGTATAAGAATTTATTTATAGACCTTGACGATACGCTTTGGGATACGTATCACAACAATAAGGAATGCCTCGAAGAGCTTTTTGCCGATTACCATTGGGATCGGCATTACGCCTCATTCGAGGCTTTCTTTGACTTCTATATGCCTAACAATGAGTATTTGTGGGCGCAATACAGAGAACATAAAATAGACAGACAGACTTTAATTCTGGAACGGTTTGCCTATGTTATGCGTCCGATGGGTATCAATGATAAAGAAACCATCTTATCTGTCAACAGAGACTTCCTGAAAAGAACAGGTCGCAAAACCCGTCTCGTTCCGGGGGCAATCGAATTATTAGAATACCTTAGCCCACGTTATAAACTTTATATCTTATCAAACGGATTTCGCGAAGTACAGGCCAACAAACTAAACAATTCCGGTCTTGCGCCCTACATTGAAAAGACAATCCTTTCTGAAGATGCCGGCATTCAGAAACCGCACAAAGGCATCTTCGATTTTGCTCTGATAAACACAAACTCCCGCCGTAAAGAATCGCTAATGATCGGGGATAGTTGGGAGGCCGATATTATTGGTGCCCACCAATCCGGCATAGAGCAGCTATGGTTTAATCCGGACAACAAAAAAACGAACGGATTTGAACCCACGTTCAACGTCCGCTCGTTAGCTGATATTCGTTCTATTCTTTAGTATTTCAGAACTCCGAAGTAAAGTGGAACTTTATTTCGGGGAAATCATGTTGCGCCATAGTCAACACATAGTTTGAATCGGCCAAATAAACATCCCGCCCTTCTTTGTCTATGGCCATATACTGAGATTTTCTCTTCTTAAAGTTCTCCAGCACGGTTTTGTTGTCGCTTTCTATCCAACAGGCTTTATACAGACTGATCGGTTCCCATTTACACTGGGCTCCGTATTCATGAAGCAAGCGATACTGGATCACTTCAAACTGCAACTGCCCTACTGTACCGATAATCTTTCGTCCGTTATATTGGTTGGTAAACAGCTGAGCTACTCCTTCGTCCATCAATTGCTCTATACCCTTATTTAATTGTTTTGCCTTCATCGGGTCAGCATTCTCAATGTATTTAAACATTTCGGGCGAGAAGCTTGGTAAACCCTTGAAGTGAAGTTCTTCGCCTGCAGTAAGTGTATCGCCAATCTTAAAGTTACCGGTATCCGGCAAACCGATAATATCACCGGCAAAGGCCTCATCTACCACTTCTTTCTTTTGTGCCATAAAAGCCGTCGGACTACTAAACCGCATACCTTTACCAAATCGCACATGCTTGTAGTTGGCATTTCTTTCGAAACGTCCGGAGCAGATCTTCACAAACGCAATACAACTTCTATGGTTCGGATCCATATTCGCATGTATCTTGAAAATAAAGCCGGAGAAAGTATCTTCTTCAGGTTCAACAACACGCTCTACAGCCTGTATCGGACGAGGTGAAGGAGCAATCTGAACAAAACAATCCAAGAGTTCTTTCACCCCAAAGTTATTAAGTGCCGATCCAAAAAACACCGGAGCAATATCTCCCTTCAGATAGGTATTCACATCAAACTCAGGGTAAACTCCCTCAATCAGTTCAATGTCCGAACGAAGCTTTTCCGCCAACGGATCACCGATATGCTTTTCAAGTTCAGGACTATTTACATCTTTGAACTCTATATTCTCGGTAACATACTGCTTGCTCGGAGTATAAAGATTCAGTTTTTTCTCAAATATATTGTAAACACCTTTAAAACGTTGTCCCATATCTATCGGCCAACTTAGAGGACGAACTTTGATTTGTAATTCTTCCTCAATCTCATCAAGTAAATCAAAAGGATCTTTCCCGTCACGGTCCATTTTATTAACAAAGACAATCACAGGAGTTTTGCGCATACGACACACTTCCATCAGTTTACGTGTCTGTATCTCCACACCCTTCGCTATATCAATAACGATAATCACACTATCAACAGCCGTAAGCGTACGATAAGTATCCTCAGCAAAGTCTTGGTGACCGGGCGTATCCAGGATATTTACTTTATGATTAGAATAATCAAAAGCCATTACCGAAGTAGCGACCGAAATTCCGCGCTGCTTTTCGATCTCCATCCAGTCGGACGTAGCCGTTTTTTTAATTTTATTTGATTTTACAGCTCCGGCCACATGAATAGCACCTCCAAACAACAATAACTTCTCAGTTAATGTAGTCTTCCCCGCGTCAGGGTGGCTAATAATTGCAAAAGTTCTTCTTCTCTTTATCTCTTCTGAATACTGACTCATCTTATTTCGTTAATTGGAAAATTACATTTTTTAAACTCTCCTCCCAGTGAGGGATCGAGATTTGATACGTACTTTTTATCTTTCTCTTATTCAATACACTATAATGCGGTCGAATGGCCTTTGTTGGATAGTCTTTTGTTTCGATCGGATATATGCGACAGTCTATGCCGGCGAGTTGGTGGATACGGATTGTAAAATCATACCAACTGCAAACTCCTTCATTTGAATAATGATATATGCCGGGTATAAACTCTCCGGACTGTAGAATTGTAAGCATGGCAAGCGCAAGATCTCCTGCGTATGTCGGTGTACCGACTTGGTCGTAGACAACTGACAATTGGTCTCGCTCTTTTCCGAGTCTTAACATTGTTTTCACAAAGTTGTTTCCAAATTCTGAATAAAGCCAGGAGGTTCGGATAACGATTGATCCGGGACATGCCTCGAACAATGCTTTTTCTCCTGCGAGTTTTGTTTTCCCGTATATAGAAACCGGATTTGTTGCATCGGTTTCTTCGTAGGGCTTGTGGTTCGTTCCGTCAAACACATAGTCGGTTGAAACGTGAATCACCTTTATTTTAAATTGAGACGCTGCTTCTCCTATATTTTTAACCCCCACATGGTTTACCAATGTGCAAAGCGCCTGATCTTCTTCGGCTTTATCTACAGCGGTATAGGCCGCGCAATTCAGTATATAGTCTATTTTATTGGTTTCAACAAACGAGAAAACAGCATTCCGGTCTGTTAAATCCAACACGTCGATATCGGCGAAGATGAACCTGAAAGAAGGATAGCCGGAAGATAAAGTCTTCAACGCATTACCTAACTGTCCGTTTGATCCCGTAACAAGAACCTGTTTCATATTAATCAGTTTGTTTGAGTTCGCCGTTCATATCCTGACGGTATTTCTCTGCCAAAATAGCTAAGAATGAACTAATTTGTTTGATACCATCCATTGTTTCCGCACTAATTTCTCTTCCTTGCATACGCAGAAGCAGAAAGCCGTATATGGCCGTAAAACAAGTTTCCAACTCGGGAGTTTCCTGTGATCCGGATTTGGTTCTCAACTCTACAATATAGGGAAGTGTTTTGTAGTAGGCCGCGGCATATACCATCTCATCCTGTGTTTTCAAAAGGCGGAGATGTAAATCCGTAAGTGTGATAATGATGTTTCGGTTGAGCTGAATATGCCCCTTTTCGGTTACACCTTCCTGCTTCATCATCTCGATTAACTCTTCATACCATACAAGGATTTCCCTCTTCACGCTTTCGGGCTGATCGTATTTTGACAGGATGTTTTTACTGATCAGTTCGGAGTTGAAGTTATTCGCACGTATCAGATCTTCGATCTGCCACATGTACAATAAATATTCAACTATATTTTCTTTTCTTTTTTGCTTTGCAACAATCATGGTTGCAAAGATAAGGTATATTCAGATATTGCCTGATAAAAACTGGCGTCTTTTACACCTAACTGACGGCATATCAGTCGCGCCGCATTCATGTTTACGAGGAAATAGGTATCAGGAATCTCTACCGGAAATTTCCCATACCGGGTGGAAAGATATATTTTTCCGTCTTCTTCTTCAACCACATGTTGTTCATACGGTATTGCGGTAATATCTTCTCTTGTTTCTTCTGCCAGAGAGCTAACGGTTTGGTCACCACCAAAATAAATAAGTTTGCCTTCGCGTTCTATGGAAGCGATAAATGAACGGTATGTCTTCGTGTAATCTTTCAGCGATTGATATTCTGAAGATGGCTCCCACAAAATATTTGTAAGCACTCCGATATGCGGACGATAAAACTCCATACGCACACGAGGATCAAGGGCAGAGGTTATCAACTCGTCTCCCTCAATTAATGCGATTCGTGATTCGTAACTCATTTTCACCTGATCCGGCAACACCGAAGTTTTACTTGTGAATGCATAGTCGAACACCACCTTTTGTTTTAACAGCACATAGCTGACCATGGAGAGAATCGTTTTTTTCCCTCGCGTACCGGCAACTACAACACGGGTTTTCTCTTTCACTCGCTGATATATAAATTCAGGGATTGATTGAACAAGAAGACCTAATTCTTTAGCCTTTATCAATTCCGGATTGTCTTTATCAACAGTTGAGCCTAAGACAACGAAGTTGATGTCTTTTGTCATTTTTTCCGGAAACCAGCCTTCGCCAAAAAAAGTACAGCCCGACTGTTCCAGACGATCAATCATCTCCGGAGTAAAATTATTTCCGGAAACAGATACTTCGTATCCTTTCTCACGGATGGCCAAAGTTATATCAAACAACAATGGTTCCGTACCGGACACTAAATGAACCTTTCGCATTATTCCCATTTTGCAACAAAAATACGATGAAAAAAGAGATAACAAAAGTTCCCGATCAGATTTTTAAATTCTGCTCATTTTTTATATTTTCTACAGATTCCGTATCTTTGGGTAATAACATACAGTCGCAATGGAAATAGAGTTAATTGACACTGGTTTTTTTTATGCTGATGGTGGCGCCATGTTCGGGGCTATCCCGAAAACTTCCTGGAGCAAAAGATACCCCTCGAACGATACAAACGGCTGCGTCTTGGCTATGCGCACCGTGCTGGTAAAAACTCCCGGCGGACGGGTTATTCTGATCGATACCGGAGCGGGAGATAAACAACTCGAACTGCTGAGTTATTATAAGTTTTATGGCCTAACAGACCTTGCAGAAGAGCTTCAGAAAAGAGGCATTTCCCGTAATGATGTAACAGATGTAATATTAACTCATCTGCATTTTGACCATTGCGGCTACGTAACTCTCAAAAATAAAGAAACGGGCACATTAGAGCTTGCTTTTCCAAACGCCAAACATTGGCTCAGCGAGTCTCAGCTGCAAAGCTTCATGCATCCCCATCCATTAGAAAGCGCTTCGTTCATGCGTGAAAATCTGGACCTGGCCATCCAAAAAGGCGTTGTTCAACTAATACAAGACGACACATCCATTTATCCGGGCATTATGCTAAAGCTCTACAACGGGCATTCAAAAGGTCAGCTTGTTCCTTATATTAGGGGAGAAAAGAATACCTATTTGTTTGCCGGAGATGTTGTCCCCTTAGCCGCGAGCGTTTCTCCACATTGGATATCGGCCTATGACACGAACCCGATGTTATCTTACGACGAAAAAATAAGAATGTTGGACTACGCCGTAAAAGAAAACCAGGTTGTTATCTTTTGTCATGATGCCTACACACGCTGTGCAACCATAAAAAAAATAGGCAATTTCTTCAAGCCCGATGAAGTTTTTGACCATTCTAAATACAGGTAGAGTATGTTAGTTAAAACACGGGGAATCGTATTGCATACGATAGCCTACAACGACACATACTCGATAACACACATTTACACCGAGGCATTTGGTCGCGCATCGTTTCTCGTTCCCCGAAGGAAAGGAAAAAGAACAAACCTGTCTAAAGCCCTATTCATCCCCTTGTCGGTTGTAGAAATGGACGTGGAGCACCTGAATAAAAGAGACCTCCATCGTATAAAGGAAACCCGGATGTGCTTTCCTCAAACCGAGATTTATTGCAATCCGGTAAAAAACATCATAGCCCTATTCCTTGCCGAGGTTTTATTCAGGGCAGTAAAAGACACCCAGCCCGATCCGCATCTTTTCAATTATCTTTTTTCGTCTATTCAACTATTCGAAATCGCGGAAGAAGGGGTGGCAAACTTTCACATCGTTTTCCTGCTTCGACTGCTGGTGCACTTAGGGATTTATCCGAATACGGACGGAAAAAGAATAAACAGCTATTTTGATATGCTCAACGGTACATTTGTCAGCTCAATTCCGGCACACCGTCATTTCTTAAATCGCGAAGAGAGCGAAGCCTTCAATACACTTTTCCGCATAAGTTTTGAAAACATGTCATTGTATACCTTTTCTCGCCGCGAACGCGTATCCATCATTAACCGCATCATAGAATATTATCGTTTGCACATACCGGAATTCCCTGAAATCAAGTCTATTTCAGTAATGCAAAGCCTGTTCGACTAAATTACTTTGCGGCAGGATTGTTTGCTCATATAAGGAAAAGGTCTTACTTTTGCAAACCCGAACACGGCTCTGTAGTTCAACGGATAGAATAGAAGTTTCCTAAACTTTAGATAGGGGTTCGATTCCCCTCGGAGCTACCATAAAAAAATCACATCCTTTATCTTTTAAAACATATCCTTTATTTTTCAAAATATATCCTTTATTTTTCGAAAAATAACCTTTATGTTTTTCGGCCTCTACAGGCGTTGATTTTCATAGGGTTTAAAAAGGGCGTTTTTCCAACAAAAAAAACGCATAATTCAGATTAAAAACCTGAATTACGCGCTTTAATTTTTTTAGTAAGTAGCTGTACTTACTTCTTCATGGATGATTTCCATTCATCCAGTAATTCCATAAAAGTTTCTTTTACGGTCATTATACGTTTTGCTTTAAATGCGTTTGTTCCTGCAAAGGCATAGCCATTTTCGAAATTTCCACGACAAGCATTATACAACGCCATTACAATACAATAAGGACTTGTACTTATATCGCAGGTTTTGATACAGTTGTAAGGACAATTTTTGGGTTGTTTTACTCCTGCTTTTACTTTTTCCAGAAACGAGCTATGAATGGCTCGGCCGGGCATACCTACAGGGCTTTTAATTATTTCAATATCGCCCTCATGCGCCTCAATATAGCTATTCTTGAAGGTGTCGGACGCGTCGCATTCCGTAGTGGTAACAAAGCGTGACCCAAGCTGCACACCGGATGCTCCTAATTCCATAATCCGGAGGATATCTTCTCCGGTATAAATACCACCGGCAGCAATAACAGGGATGCTTTTATGGTATTTTTGTTCAAAAAGAGATACTTCATGAACTACTTGGGGAAGTAGTTCTTCCAGAGAGAATCGTTCATCTTCCAGTTGGTTTTCTTTATAACCAAGGTGACCGCCTGCTTTAGGACCTTCCAGCACTACGGCATCAGGAAGATAGTCGTAGTTTGTTTTCCACTTTTCGCAGATAATTCGTACCGCGCGAGGACTTGATACGATTGGAACAAGTTTTGTAACACTATCTTTTTTCAGAAAAGAGGGTAAATCCAACGGAAGTCCTGCTCCACTGAATATGATATCTACTTTTTCTGAGATGCTCGTTTTCACAAGTTCTGCAAAGTCTGATAAAGCGACCATGATATTCACACCTATCACACCTCTTGTCTCGCGCATTTTGTCGCGCGTTTTCCGTATCTCTTCAATAAGTCCGAGGTTTCCGGCTTCGGTATAATTAGGAGAGAGTTTTTTATATAAAAGACCTAATCCTGCTGCCGAAATCACACCAATACCCCCTTCTTTGGCTACGGCTGAGGCTAATCCAGAAAGAGATATTCCTACCCCCATACCACCCTGTATTATTGGTATACGAGCTGTTAAATCTCCAATTGTTAATGCTTTCATTCAGTTATATTTTAGTAATTGAAAGCAAAGATAACACACATATTCATTTTATGTGCACGATCTATAATATTATTGCACACATTCTCTTTTTTTGTGAATTACGTTTTCAAGTGCAAAAAAAAATAGCCACCCTTCACAAGGAGGCTATATTTTTCACAAAGAGAAGTAACCAATAACTCTTCTCTTTATACGGTGTTAATCATCTTATATGCTTACATAATCAGCATAAGGTTCTGATATAGCGATTATACTAATAGTGTTACTTTTTACATCAGCAAAGATAAGGCGCTGTGCAGGAGTGTACAATACCTAAAAATAAGTATAAATAAGGCGGTGCTACCTAAGGATAGTGATTAAACTGATTTGATTAAAATAAAAAAAGGACTACGTTTCCGTAATCCTTTTCATTTATTTTTCCCGTATATATATATTTATATGCGTACCTGAAAAGCTCCAATTCTCTCTGATCTTATTTTCCAAGAATCGTTTGTAAGGATCTTTCACCCATTGAGGCAGGTTACAGAAAAACACAAAAGATGGTACTCTTCCTGCAGGTAATTGTGTTACATATTTAATCTTAATATACTTCCCTTTCCAAGCGGGAGGAGGGTAGCTTTCAATCAATGGAAGTAGAACCTCGTTCAGTTTAGCCGTTGGTATTCTTTTTTTCATGTTTTCATCAACGATCTTCGCTGATTCAAGCACTTTTAAGATACGCTGTTTGGTTAGTGCGGAAATGAAGAGAATTGGAAAATCCACAAACGGAGCTAATCTGTTACGGATTGCACCGATAAATGTTTCGATTGCCTTTTGTGATTTATCTTCAACCAAATCCCATTTATTAATACAAACAACTAATCCTTTTCTGTTTTTTTGTATCAATGAAAATATATTAAGATCCTGACTTTCTACACCACGAGTCGCATCTAACATAAGGACACATACATCCGAATTTTCTATCGCCCTGATAGAGCGTATTACGGAATAATACTCCAAATCTTCGTTGACTTTTCCTTTTTTACGAATACCTGCGGTATCCACCAGATAGAAGTTTAGTCCAAATTTATTGTAGTGTGTGTATATCGAATCACGTGTTGTTCCGGCTATATCCGTTACAATATGTCTTTCTTCTCCAATAAAAGCATTTATTAAGGAGGATTTACCTGCATTAGGTCGTCCAACAACGGCAATACGAGGGAAGTCTTCCAGTTCCTCCTCCTCTTTTACGGGAAGAAGTTCAATGATCCTATCTAACAAATCACCAGTGTATGAACCATTAATTGAGGAAATACAAGACGGATCACCCAGTCCGAAAGAATAAAATTCAGCAGCAAGAGGATGTAATTCATAGTTATCCGCCTTGTTTGCAACAACAATAATTTGTTTGTTACTACGACGAAGAATCGATGCAACTTCATTATCCAAATCTGTAGCACCATTTACAACGTCTACAACGAAAAGAATCAAATCAGATTCCTCAATCGCAATCTGAACTTGCTTATTAATTTCTCCTTCAAATACATCTTCCGAATTAACAACCCAACCTCCGGTATCAACCAGAGAAAACTCACGTCCTGTCCATTCTACTTTTCCATACTGCCGATCACGTGTTGTTCCGGCCTCCTCATTTACAATCGCCTGACGTGTTTGTGTCAAACGATTAAACAAAGTGGATTTACCAACATTAGGCCTTCCAACAATCGCTACTATATTTCCCATAAAACTCCTTATACTATATTATTCCATTCGGTATCCAAAGTTTTTTAAAAGATTATCGCGATTACGCCAATCCTTTTCTACTTTGACATACATTTCTAAAAAAACCTTCTTCCCAAAGAATTTCTCAATATCTTTTCTTGCCATGGCACCCACTTTCTTCAGCGCTTGCCCTTGATGACCTATGATAATACCTTTTTGGGAATCACGTTCTACTACAATCAAAGCTTTGATTCTAAGCAAAGACTTCTCTTCTTTAAATTCTTCAACAACTACTTCTACCGAGTAAGGAACTTCCTTCTGATAGTAAAGTAGCACTTTTTCCCGGATAATTTCTGTCACAAAGAAACGGGCAGGCTTATCTGTCAAAGCGTCTTTCTCAAAGAAAGGCGGAGACTCAGGCATCAATGTCTCTATCCTTCGTTTGATATAATCGATATTAAAGTTTGACAACGCTGCAATAGGAAGAATTTCTGCTTTAGGTAACAGTTCTGTCCAATGAGCTACAAGAGACTCCAGATTTTTCTGATCCGTCTGATCTATTTTATTAATTAATAAAAGCACCGGACAATCCAAAGCCTGAACTTTTCGCAGAAAATCCTCGTTCTTATCAACAGTTTCAACCACATCAGTTACATAGAGAAGAACATCAGCATCGCCTAAGGCGGATTCCGAGAAATTAAGCATGGACTCTTGAAGCTTATAGTTCGGACGTAATATTCCTGGAGTATCTGAATAGACAATCTGCATATCAGGCGTATTCACTATTCCTAATATTCGATGCCGTGTAGTCTGCGCCTTTGAAGTGATGATTGAAATACGTTCTCCCACCAACTTATTCATTAACGTAGATTTTCCAACATTCGGATTTCCTACAATATTTACAAAACCAGACTTATGCTTTTTTTCCATCATATCCCCATTTCAGATATATTGCTCCCCAAGTAAATCCTGCTCCAAATGCAGCCAGTACTAAATTATCGCCTTTTTTGAGTTTACTTTCCCATTCCCAAAGGCAAAGGGGTATAGTACCTGCACTTGTATTTCCAAATTTCTGAATGTTAATCATTACCTTTTCTTCCGGAACACCAAGACGTTTCGCCGTAGCATCAATAATACGTAAATTTGCCTGATGCGGAACAACCCAGTCAATATCATCATTCGTTAATCCATTCCTTTCAACAATTTCAGCTGCCGC